>NZ_JBLZOF010000002.1:0-994433 GCF_049199085.1 Ochrobactrum sp. EDr1-4 | reverse complement strand
TTCACAGCCTTACAAACCGTTCCTTCCTCAACACATCAACAAGACTTCCATCTTACCAATGCCGCCCAACTAACCACTCTCAACATCTCTGTCAATCGCTCTCGCTGAACTACAAGGACGAGGCAACCTGCCGCTAGCAGCGTCGCCGCCCTCGTTGGAAGCCATATAGACCCTACTTCCCGAAACTGTCAACGAACTTTCACAAAAAATCGCAAACTTTCTTTCCACAGGCAATATGGTCCTTTTTAACCAAAACTCAACCACTATCACCGCCTGATTCCAATTTTTACGACAGTGAAATGACAATCAATGAATTATTTCTTCGCAATAGACGGCGGCGGAACAGGATCTCGCGCAATACTCGCTGACAAAAATGGCGCCATCCTCGGAAAAGGCACATCCGGTCCCGCGAATATCGGTGCCGATACGCCCAATGCCATTATTAATATTACGGAAGCCTCCGAACAGGCCCGGCTCGACGCGGGATTGCACTCTTCTATATATGCAACGAGTAGCGCCGTACTCGGACTGGCCGGAGCAAACTCCATTGCTTGCCGTGATAACGCTTATAAAGAGCTGCCGTTCGCAAGGAGCAGAATCGTTTCGGATACTGTAACGGCCCTTCAAGGCGCACTCGGCAATGGCGACGGCGCTATTGTTATTCTTGGCACCGGCTCAGCATTTGCGAAGAGAACAGGAGATAGCGTCGAGGTTATAGGTGGGCGTGGCTTCATGCTCAGCGATCATGCAGGCGGCGCGCGTCTTGGCCGTGATCTGCTTGAACAAACATTGCTTGCTCACGACGGAATCGTTAGCGGGACAGCTTTGACCAATGCTGTAATGGACAAGTTCAGCAATGATGCGCGCAAAATCACCCAGTTTTCGAGATCGGCAACTGCCGCAGATTACGCTGCCTTTGCACCAATGATCTTTCAGTTTGCGAAGAAAGGCGATTTGCTGGGTTCGCAGCTTCTTTCGGATGCATGCCTGATGATCGAGCGGAATCTGCGTGCTTTGGGCGTAGAGAAGTTGAGACGGTTCAGCATCACAGGCGGGCTGGCGCATTCATATGCCTCGCTGGATTCTCTGCCCTATAAGGAATTTTACGTTCCCGCGCAGGGCGACAGCTTGCAAGGCGCACTCGCATTGGCCCTGCAAGACAGCTCGGTTTGAAACAAAAATTCTCTCTGCGTCATCACATGCGACGCGAAGGTAACTTGTCCCGCCCTGCTTTCCTGCCTAATTCTTTTAAAAGAGAGAAACAGGGTTTGAATTATCAGACGGATATGACAGCAGGGATGCCATGCTAACAAAAAAAGGCAAATACGGCCTGAAAGCCATGGTGCATCTTGCCGGTGTGTCTGATGGTCATCTGGTTTCAGCAAGTGAGATCGCTGAGCGTCATCATATTCCGCGCAAATTTCTCGATAATATATTCACCGAACTGCGCAATGCAGGCTTTGTGCTCAGTCGCAAAGGCAAAGGTGGCGGGTTTTGTCTGGCGCGTCCAGCCAATGAAATTCACATTGGCAATATTATCCGCGCACTGGATGGCGCACTGGCTCCAATCGCCTGTGCCAGCAAGACTGATTATCAGCCATGTGACGACTGCGACGAAACGGAATGCGAAGTTCGTCACATGATGCTCGACGTGCGTGAGGCAATCGCCAATGTCCTCGATCACCGCACACTTGCCGACAGTAGGGCTTCTGAACTTGCCATACTGTCGGCTGAGTAAGCTTTAAGCCGCGACAGACCAGCTCGGAAAAGGATCGTTTAGCCCAAGCCAGCTTTCCGGCTTGAACACTTCTTCTGTCACCAAACAGCTATCAAGCTCAGCAATAATCGACGCCTTATCCATCGGATCAACGCCGATGAAGACAATTTCCTGCCGACGATCACCCCATTCTGAATCGAGATAGTCTTGCATTGCACGATGCCATTCGGGTTCTTGAGGCCAGTAACTGCGTGGTACTGCCGACCACCAGCGCCCGCGCTTGTTTGTGCGCACCAATGCGCCCGCTTGGCTCAGTTCGCCGACATAATCAGGACGTGTTGCCAGCCAGAAAAAGCCTTTAGCGCGGACAACACCCGGCCAGCTCTTATCAATAAAGGTCTGGAACCGTGCTGGATCAAACGGGCGTCGCGCCCGATAGACGAATGAGCGAACGCCATATTCTTCAGTTTCCGACACGTGATCGTGGAAACCGTAGAGTTCCTTATACCAAAGGGGATGCTCATGGGCACGATTGAAGTCGAAGCGTTTTGTGTTCAAAATCGCATCAAGCGTAGCCTGACCGAAATCGACTTCTTCAATCCGGGCATCAGGATTAAGCGAACGGATCACCTTACGCGCAAGGTCGAGTTCTTCTGTGGAAGCCGTCGAAACCTTGTTGAGTATCACAACGTCAGCAAATTCGATCTGTTCGACCAGCAGATCGACCAGCGTGCGCTCATCCTCATCGCCAAGCGACTCCCCACGATCACGCAAAAAATCATTGGAAGAATAATCTTTCAACAGATTGGCAGCATCAACGACGGTCACCATCGTATCAAGACGCGCGAGATCAGACAGGCTTTCGCCCTTCTCATCGCGAAATTCAAATGTCGCAGCGACCGGCAGAGGCTCAGATATGCCGGTCGATTCGATCAAAAGATAATCAAAACGGTCTTGTGCAGCGAGTTGCGCCACTTCTTTGAGGAGATCATCGCGCAAAGTGCAGCAAATGCAGCCATTGGTCATTTCAACAAGCTGTTCTTCAGTGCGCGACAGGTCGGCCCCACCCTCACGGACCAATGCTGCATCAATATTGATTTCGCTCATATCGTTGACGATTACCGCAACGCGGCGGTTCTCACGATTATTGAGAACATGATTGAGAAGTGTTGTTTTACCGGCACCGAGAAAGCCGGACAGAACAGTGACGGGAAGCCTTTTCATGACAAATCCTTCGCTGGCGTTTGTAAGATCAGCTGCACTTGCAGCATTGCTGGCTATTTTAATGTTATATCATTACATATATTGGGCTAAAAAGAGGCGGCAAAGCCACCTTTAAGCATGATATTCAGCAATCGAACCAAACTCGATGCGCCCCATGGAATGAACTCAAGATAAGTTCCTTAATGGTTTAATCAGCTTTCACTGATCAATTATGCCGGACCATCATTTAAGACGGCCCGGCACAACAACTGGTCACTTCCGGGTGGGGTCCCGGAATGAAGGTGTGACCAGTGCTACTTCGACAAACAATTCTTAAGGGAGTCGGCCAGATTGCGAATAAGCTGCGGGTAAAGATCCGGGCCGTCCTTCAATTCCGCACCAAGCGGATCGAGAACGCCAGTCTTTGCATCTGTTCCATCGATGACTGTATTAACCAGCTTTGGCTCAAACTGTGGCTCTGAGAAAACGCAAACTGCGCCCAGCGATTTGATTTTCTCGTGAATGTCCTTAATGCGACCTGCACCTGGTGCCTTTTCGGGGCTGACCGTAATCGATCCCGCAGCCTTAACGCCGAAGCGGTTTTCGAAATACTGGTAGGCATCGTGGAAGACAATGAACGGCTTGTCTTTGACAGGCTGAAGTTCTGTTTCAATATCTTTATTCAGCGCATCCAACTTGTCGGCATAATCAGCAGCATTCTTTTCGTATTGCGCGGCATGTTCCGGATCGTTCTCACTTAGAACCTTGGCAATATTGCCAACCAGCACTTTGCCATTCTGCGGATCTAGCCAGAAATGCAGATCAAACTCGCCATGGTGGTGATCGTGTCCCGCTTCATCGGATTCATCAGCGTGAGCATGCTTGTGGTCATGTCCGTCATCGTGTTTGTGATCATGGCTGTCATGTGAATGCGCTTCAGCACCATGATCATGGCCTTCATGTCCGTGATCGTGTGCCTCAAATGGTCCACCTTCGCGGAATTTCAGCTTCGTCAGACCATCTGCCTCACCAAGCGCAACCACTTTTGCACCTTCGCCCAATGTATCGATTGGCTTATCGAGGAATGTTTCCATCGAAGGCCCCGCCCAGAAGATAACTTTTGCACCCTCAATCGCCTTCGCATCAGAAGGCTTAAGATTATAAGAGTGTTCCGATCCCGCACCCTGCACAATCAACTTCGGCTCGCCCACGCCCTGCATCACCGCAGAAACCAGCGAATGCAACGGCTTTATCGACACAACAACGCCTTCACGCTCGGCGGCAAAAGCCGCACCGCTCAGAACCGTCATAAAGGCAGATGCTAAAAGCAGGGATTTTAGGTGTTTCATGATAGCTTTCTCAAAATCTCTCTTGAACGTCCGTTGAAGCGAAACAACATATGTAAGTGATATGTTATTTTATTACATCGTTTGCGTTATGCTATAACGTCTGCAATAAGGAGACACAACCTCTTTTTGGAGAATTGTTCACAGCACGAAAGCGTCAGACGCAAATGATCGCGAATCGGCATATCGTTCACACATCTTGAGACAAGAATTTCGGGAGCAGCTTTTTATCGGCAGATAAACCGGCACACGCTCTCAAAAAGGCAGCGAAAGCTCATTTTACATGGCCCATAAGACCGCCCTCCCCGCAAATGCCACGCGGGAGCCACTGATAGAATTAAAAGGTGCCGGCGTTTTCCGTGATGGCCGCTGGCTGGTGCGCAATGTCGACCTGACGATTCATCGCGGCGAAATTGTCACGCTCATTGGTCCCAATGGTGCGGGAAAAAGTACGACGGCTAAAATGGCACTTCGTATTCTGAAGCCCGATGAAGGCGAAATCCACCATCTCAAAGGCCTGCGCATCGGTTATGTACCGCAGAAGATCAATATCGACCGGACCATGCCGCTGTCTGTTGAACGCCTTATGACGTTAACCGCACCGCTTTCCAAAGCCGATATTCTCCATGCGCTTAACGCTGTTGGAATCACCCATCTTCTCAAGGCTGAAATTGCCAATCTGTCTGGCGGCGAGTTTCAGCGTGCGCTGATGGCGCGTGCCCTCGCCCGCAAACCAGATATTATGGTGCTTGATGAACCCGTGCAGGGCGTGGATTTTTCCGGTGAAGCTGCACTTTATGAGCTGATCGCAAAGCTGCGCGACGATACCGGCTGCGGCGTGTTATTGATTTCGCATGATCTGCATCTGGTGATGGCTGCAACCGACCGCGTTATTTGTCTCAATGGTCATGTCTGTTGCAGTGGCACACCGCGCGATGTGACGACAAGCCCTGAATACGCGCGCCTGTTCGGAAGTCGTGCAGTTGGTCAACTCGCCATTTATGAACATGATCACGACCATACGCATTTGCCAGATGGGCGCGTCATGCATGCCGATGGCAGCGTGACAGATCATTGCCACTCTGATGACGGTCATCATCATGAGGATGAGCACCATCACCACCATGAGGGAGATAAGCCCCATGCTTGACGATTTTTTCATACGCGCTCTCATTGCTGGTGTTGGCCTCGCACTGACCACAGGTCCGCTCGGCTGTTTCATTGTGTGGCGGCGTATGGCCTATTTCGGCGACACGATGGCACATTCGGCGCTGCTGGGTGTGGCTTTGGCGCTAATCCTCGACATCAATCTGATGATAGGGGTTTTTGCAGTATCAGTCGCGATCTCGGCAATCCTGCTTCTGCTTCAAAAGCGACATTCGCTTTCGGCAGATTCCCTTCTGGGCATCCTGTCCCACGCAACCCTGTCGCTTGGACTGGTCATCGTCGCCTTTATGACATGGGTGCGTGTTGACCTGCTATCGTTCTTGTTTGGTGACCTACTGGCTGTATCCCGACTGGATATAGCTTTTATCTATGGCGGTGGCATTCTGGTTCTAGCAGTGCTTGCATGGCTTTGGCGGCCACTGCTTGCCGCAACACTGAGCGAAGATATTGCACGTGCTGAGGGCCTTAACCCGGCCCTGTCACGCATCATCTTTATGCTCTTGTTGGCAATCGTAATCGCGATTTCGATGAAGATCGTCGGTATCCTGTTGATTACATCGCTTCTTATTATTCCTGCCGCGACCGCACGGCGCTTCGCATCGACACCGGAGCAAATGGCCATTATGGCATCCGTCATCGGCGCACTTGGCGTGATTGGCGGGCTTTATGGTTCGGTGGAGTTTGACACGCCTTCCGGCCCATCAATTGTCGTTGCTGCACTTGCTATTTTCATTTTAAGCCTCTTACCACTACATAAGAGACAGGCTTCACCGAAACGGACCGCTGGACAATGAGCAATCACACCGATCATAACCATGCCCATACGCACATATCGCACGATCTGACGCGCAACCAGTCGCTGGTTTTTGATGTGCTGTCCAAAGCGGATGGCCCGCTCAGCGCCTATACGATCCTTGATCAGCTACGCGATGATGGTTTCCGCGCACCGTTGCAGGTGTATCGTGCATTGGAAAAGCTATTGGATTACGGGATGATTCACCGTCTCGAAAGCCTCAACGCTTTCGTTGCCTGCGCGCATCCGCAATGCCATGAGCATGGCCTCATTGCTTTTGCAATTTGCGAGCAGTGCGGACAGGTGACAGAGTTCTCCGATTCAGCGATCGAAAACCTTGTCAGTGCATGGAGCGTGCAGAGCGGTTTCAAATCGCGGAAAACGACGCTGGAATTGCGTGGTTTGTGTGAGAAATGCGGCACGCACTGAAGCATGTCGCGGAAAAGTGGGAACCGGTTTTCCGATAACGAAATACCTAAAAGCACAGAGTTAGATCGAGCGCTGTGAATGCTAATGAGCGTGGCACGCTCTTAATCAACTTATAAAAAAGCGAATATTCATCCGCCTTTTTATAAGTGCTCATTAGACATTACATAAACAGGTGTTGAACCTCAGGCATATCAATAATGCCAAGTGAGAGTGCCGTTGCAACAGCTGACGTTCTGTTAGAGCAATTCAGCTTTATCTTGGCATTTTGCAGATATGTTACGACTGTCCAGCGGGCGATGCTGAGAATCTCTGCAATTTCTCCGTCGGTTTTTCCACTTGCTGCCCAGCGCAAGCAATCAACTTCACGTGGTGTCAGCAGGCCAGAAGCAGAGTTCGCATCTTTTCCGCCGCATAAACCATTGTGAATAATGCCTGAAACACTCAGAAGGCGTGGTCGCATACGCTCCACGAAATTTTCGTGGCTTTCGTCTGTCACATCAAAGCTGAAGACCGTACAGCCTGCTATGCCTTTTTGGCTACGCGCTGAGACACCAATATAAAGATTACCAAGGCCGTGCTTTTCAGCGTCCTGCAAAAACTCCATAACAGCCGGGCACTGTTTTGCGTCATCATCAAGGTTCCGAACAACGCCACTTGAATCGCTGCGAAAATACGGTGCATCCTCCTGAAAAACAGGATCGATAAGAAAATAATTCTTCGCTGAATATCGTGTTGACCAATTGGTCGGAACCGTCATGACAACAGTCAAATCATCCGGCGATGCTTTTGAATTATCACCAATACGCCCCCGGAAGGTGTGAATGATGTGGCGGCAACCTATCTCATCACGAATCCGCTGAAGAAGGCTAAGCGTTTCGGACTGGAAAGATAGTCCAAAGAAGGTCTTTTTAAAGTTAGGAAAATGTATCAAGTCTAAAGTCATTGGCTAATATCCCTGGTAATAAAATGTCCAAAATGGACGCACAAAATTGAACATTATTTTGAGAATCGATGCTTCAAGTACGTCAATTCCTCATCAGTCACATAAAAAATACGTCTTAAATCAACTCGCAATATCTTTACTGCAAGAAACGATGTGCACTAACTTTGTGGAAAAATATGGATATTGCGCCAAAAACTGGCAATTATTACAAAAAAATACCCAATTGTGATTGGAAGTGAACTGCAGTGTTCCATTTTTAAACAGCGAAGGATTTGGGACTTACGATTTACGTCCGAAAGCCTTGAAGAAAAAATCAACGGCTGATTCAACGTTTCGAACAATCGCCTCATGCGATGGCGGTTCGGATAGCGCACCAAAAAGGCGCGGCCTGTACAGGCCAGCCAAAAACAAATCAGTCAGCTGATAAGCTTTCTCCATAGCATCTACAGGCTCGAGTTCTCCGTCCTTAACCATTTTTTCCATATATTCGGCCATAACGAGCAGCGTGCGTTTTGGGCCTCGCTCATAAAAACGTGCGGCGAGTTCCGGTTTGCGTTCGCTCACCCCGATGATAATGCGTTGCGCCCGTACTGCCGTTGATGACGTGATAAGCGTAACAAGGGCAATACCAAATTCCACCAGTTCACTGCGTGTGGAGAACCCACGTTCCAGCTTGTCGATCAAGCCACTAAACATTGTGTGTCGATAATGCTCACAAAGCGCGACAAACAGATCCTCTTTACTATTAAAGTAAACGTAAATTGTACCCTTTGAGACGCCAGCTTCACGCGTAATGTCGTTCATGCTTGCAGCATCGAAACCCATTCGCAGGAACACATCTTGCGCACCTTCGAGAATTTGCTGACGCTTTGCAGGGTCTTGACCCGCTCCAAGACGCGCACGACCGCATTCAGCATCCGAACTACCGACAGTTTCCACCGTAGTGCTTTCGCTAACCATTGATGCGGTCTGTTCTATGCGGCATTCACGATTCATTGTACAAGACTCTTAAATTTTCTCGAACCAAACGGTTCGATGAGACTTGATATGGGCAAGTTATTGCTCTAAGTCAACATCGAACCAAGCGGTTCGTTGAAGCGGTTATACAGAAAGTTTGTCTCATGTCCGCCCCCAAGTCTGTTGATACAGCTGATATTCGACCATTCCCGACGTCAGTACCACAGGGTGAGCAAGCCCGCGTGAATGCTGAGCCGTTGAGCGAACGTCCCGCTCCGCAGGCAACACCGGACACATCTGCGCCCAACGCTCCTTCCGCACCCGCAAAAGGCGGCAACAAAAAAGGCTTCGGCAAGCGCGTGATGCTTCCAGGGCTTTTGATCGTCGCTGTCGCGGGCGGACTTTGGTATGGCTACGACTGGTGGACGGTCGGTCGCTTCATGGTTTCGACCGATGATGCTTATGTGCAGGGCGATATCGCTTCTATCGCACCAAAGGTCACTGGCTATATCGAAAACATCCCGGTTGTCGCCAATCAACAGATCAAAGCGGGCGATGTTATCTTCCAGCTCGATTCAGGCGACTACAAGATCGCGCTTGATGAAGCCGAAGCAAAGCTTGCAACCCAGCAGCAGACGCTGAACCGCATTACTGCGCAAATCGATGCATCCAAGGCAGCGCTTGAACAGACACAGGCAGATGAGCAGGCATCACAGGCAGTTCTAAAGAACGCTGAAAGCACAATGGTCCGCATCCAGAAGCTGCATGACACGCGCTTTTCGGCACAGTCAGAACTCGACAATGCGCAGTCGGCACTTGATCAAGCCAAGGCGAAGCTCGCCGGATCAAAGGCACAAATTGCATCGGCCAATGCCAATATCGACGTTTTAAACGCACAGTATAAAGAATCGGAAAGCGGCGTTCGTTCGCTAGAGCTTGCACGCGATAAGGCTGCACGCGATCTTGATTTCACAACATTGCGCGCACCGTTTGACGGTGTCGTCGGTAATCTTTCGGGCAAGAAGGGCGATCTTGTTTCAGCAGGCCAGAAAATTGCAGCACTTGTTCCAGTGAATGCGCTCTATATTGATGCAAACTTCAAGGAAACGCAGCTCGGCCACATTAAGACCGGTGAAACCGTACGTATCTATGTTGATGCCGTCGACGGTCCTTACATTGAAGGCAAGGTTGCATCAGTTGCACCGGCGTCGGGTGCGGTGTTCTCACTGCTTCCACCAGAAAACGCGACCGGCAACTTCACCAAGATTGTTCAGCGCGTTCCAGTTCGCATTACGATTCCCCAAGAAGCACTTGATTCCGGCAAAATCCGCGCAGGTCTGAGCGTTACTGTCGAAGTCGACACACGCACAGCGCCAGCGGACAAGGCCGAGTAAGGCACTGAGCAGCCTTTATAAAAACAATGCAGTGGCGCGGTTTTAAGCTTCGCGCCACCATCCTTTTTCCTTTTCGGAGTGCGCCTTCATGGCTGCAAACACCACGATGGGGCCAATGGCTCCGGCAGATGATCGCATTGATCCCAAGAAAGCGATTGCTTTTCTTGCGATGGTGTTTGGCATGTTCATGGCAATTCTGGACATCCAGATTGTTTCTGCATCGCTGTCTGAAATTCAGGCGGGCCTTAGTGCCAGTTCCGATGAAATTTCGTGGGTGCAAACGTCCTATCTGATTGCCGAAGTCATCATGATTCCGCTCTCAGGTTTCCTGGGCCGACTTGTCTCGACGCGCGTGTTGTTCACCGTATCAGCCGCAGGCTTTACACTTGCATCGATGCTCTGCGCAACGGCGACCAATATCGATCAGATGATCGTCTACCGCGCCATTCAGGGCTTCATCGGCGGCGGTATGATTCCAAGCGTGTTTGCGGCAGCCTTTACGATCTTTCCGCCATCCAAGCGCTCTATCGTCTCTCCGATGATCGGCCTTGTTGCAACGCTTGCACCGACAATCGGACCGACGATTGGCGGCTATCTCAGCCACGCTTTTTCGTGGCACTGGCTATTCCTCGTCAATGTTGGCCCCGGCATTCTGGTGACTATCGCCGCGTGGAACCTTATCGACTTTGACGAAGGCGACCGCTCGCTTTTGAGCAAGTTCGACTGGTGGGGACTTGCTGGCATGGCCGCATTCCTTGGCTCCATGGAATACGTGCTTGAAGAAGGCCCTCGCAATGACTGGCTTCAGGATGAAGCGATCTTCATTCTGACCGGCGTTATGACTGTCGGCGGCATCATGTTCTTCTACCGCGCATTCACTGCCGAAGAACCCATCGTGGATTTGCGAGCGTTTAAAAACGTCAATTTTGCCTTTGGCTCACTGTTTTCCTTTGTGATGGGCGTCGGTCTTTATGGCCTCACCTATCTCTATCCGCTCTATCTCAGTCAGATACGTGGCTACGACGCGCTGATGATTGGTGAAGCGCTGTTTGTCAGCGGCCTCGCCATGTTCTTCACAGCCCCCCTTGCCGGTTTCTTGTCAAACCGCATGGACCCACGCTTGATGATGATGATCGGCTTTTTGGGATTTGCGGCTGGTACATGGATGGTTACGGGCCTGACCGCCGACTGGGACTTCTATGAACTTCTGATCCCGCAGATTCTGCGCGGCTGTTCGCTGATGCTTTGTATGGTGCCGATCAACAATCTCGCACTTGGAACCCTGCCCCCTGCCCTGATGAAAAACGCATCCGGTCTGTTCAATCTGACGCGTAACCTTGGTGGTGCGGTTGGTCTGGCGGTCATCAATACGATTCTCACGCGCCGCAGTGATATGCATTACGAGCGTCTGGCCGAACACGTGCGTTGGGGCAATGCGGAAGCAGAGCAGATGCTTGCCAATCTGACGGCCAAATATAACGCCGCCGGTCTTGATGGTGCGACAATTGCCATTTCCAAAATGTCGGGCATGGTGCGCCAGCAAGCAACGCTGATGTCATTCATCGATGTGTTCTTCATCCTCACGATGATGTTCTGCTCGCTGGCCGTTTGCGCAATCATGCTGCGCAAGCCAAAGCAGGCAGCTGGTGGCGGTGGTGGCGGTCACTAGCCCCCTTTTAAATAACTGAAGCCGGTTTCATACGAAACCGGCTTCGCTTCGCTCACCGTTCATAAATTTTCGTTTGAAAGCACTCTGCCCGCGCCATGCCGCGTGCAGGCTAAAGCCTGTCGTTTTGAGAAAAGCTTCTTTTCAAAATGTGACAATGACGAAACCTCTGTCACATTTATTGTCATAAAAATGCAGTTCATCCGTTAGGGTCAATTGCTAAGTCCCTGAAAACGTGTTTCACTTTCGGTCGTTGATAATTTGTGACAATCGACAAACTGTCATCCAACCGTCATCTAGGGCGGCTATCGGGAGTGCGCGAACACTGGAATCGACCGGGAGCGTTCGCCCGACTTAACAGGGGAGTTTAACAATGCTTGCATTTACTGCGCGTCTGCTGTCGCTTTCGACCGCAATCGCTGTCGGTGGGGTTTCGATCGCTGCCGCTGAACCATCAGCTGAACTTATCGCCGCTGCTAAAGCCGAAGGCGAACTGACCACAATCGCGCTGCCACACGACTGGTGCGGCTATGGCGACATCATCAAGAGCTTCAAAGACAAGTATGGCCTGAAGGTCAACGAACTGAACCCAGATGCGGGTTCGGGCGACGAAATCGAAGCCATCAAGGCAAACAAAGACAATAAGGGCCCACAGGCTCCTGACGTTATCGACGTCGGCTTTGCTTTCGGCACGACTGCAAAGAAAGACGGCCTGATCCAGCCTTACAAAGTCGCAACCTGGGACGAAATTCCAGATAGCGCGAAAGACCCAGAAGGTTACTGGTACGGCGATTATTACGGCGTTCTTGGTTTCGAAGTGAACAAGGACATTGTGAAGGACGTCCCACAGGATTGGGAAGACCTGCTCAAGAGCGATTATGCAAACTCGGTTGCTCTCGCTGGTGATCCGCGCGTTTCCGCACAGGCAATCCTCGGCGTTCACGCTGCTGGTATCGCACGTGGTGCAGAACCAGGTGCCGAAGCTGGCAAGAAGGGCCTTGAATTCTTCAAGGAACTCAGCGCCAAGGGCAACTTCGTTCCAGTTATCGGCAAGGCCGCTTCGCTGGCACAGGGCTCGACCCCTATCGTCATTCGTTGGGATTATAACGCGCTCGCCGACCGTGATACGCTCAAGGGCAATCCGGAAATCGAAACCGTTATTCCAAAGACTGGTGTTGTTGCTGGCGTTTACGTTCAGGCAATCAGCGCTTACGCACCACATCCAAACGCTGCTAAGCTCTGGATGGAACATCTTTACTCGGACGAAGGCCAGCTTGGCTACCTGAAGGGCTATTGCCACCCAATCCGCTTCAACGCGATGGCTAAGGCTGGCAAGATCCCACAGGAAATGCTCGACAAGCTGCCACCAGCAGATGCCTATGAAAAGGCTATCTTCCCAACTCTTGAACAGATTGAAACCGCTCAGGAAGAAATCACCAAGAACTGGGATAGCGTTGTTGGCGCAAACGTTCAGTAAGCGATTTTAGAGCGCCGTGCGCCCTCTTGGGCGCACAAAGATCGCTCTAACACGCTAAAAACAGGGCGTAATTTATATTAAACTGCTTCAAGTTTAAGAAATTACGCTCTGGCTCGCCCTGTTTAAGACCTGTGACGACCAGCAATGGTCGTCACAGTGTTTGCAGAACGGTTAAAGAAAGAGCATATGAGTTCAACAGCCGATACAGACGCACCCTTCAAGCCGGTGCGTAAGCGCCAACTGCCGCTTTCATATATCGGCGTTGCGCCCTTTTTCCTGTTCGCAATTCTCTTCCTGCTATGGCCGACGATGTATCTCATCGTTGGTGCATTTCAGGACCCGGACGGCAATTTCACACTCAATAACGTTCAGGATCTTTTCCAGCCTCAGATCATGAGTGCCTATTGGATTTCGATCAAAGTCAGCCTCGCATCTGCGCTTGGTGGCGCATTTATTGGCTTCTTTCTGGCTTGGGCCGTGGTGCTTGGCAATCTGCCGCGCTGGCTGCGCCCAACAGTTCTGACTTTCTCTGGCGTTGCATCAAATTTCGCTGGCGTTCCGCTGGCCTTCGCGTTTCTCGCGACCCTTGGCCGTACCGGCTTCGTCACTATCCTGTTGCGCGACTGGTTCGGTTTCAATCTTTATTCGACAGGTTTTAACCTGTTGAGCTTCTTTGGTTTGACCATCACCTACTTGTTCTTCCAGATTCCGCTCATGGTGTTGATTCTCACGCCAGCGCTCGATGGTCTAAAGAAAGAATGGCGTGAAGCTTCATCGATCTTAGGCGCTACCAATCTGCAATATTGGCGGATGATCGCGTTTCCGATTCTCTGGCCCAGCCTGCTCGGAACGACACTGCTTTTGTTTGCAAACTCCTTTGGCGCTATCGCGACTGCTTATGCACTGACCGGCTCTTCGCTCAACATCGTTCCAATCCTGCTCTTTGCCCAGATCCGCGGCGATGTTCTGCATAACCAGAATCTTGGCTACGCGCTGGCGCTTGGCATGATCGTGATCACAGGCCTTTCCAATCTTCTTTACATCTGGCTGCGTATGCGTGCCGAAAGGTGGCAACGATGAAAAAGGCCTTTAATCCCCAAAAAATTGGGGCATGGATCGCCTTTCTGATTGGCGCGATCTACTTCCTCGTTCCGCTGATTGGGACGTTTGAATTTTCGCTGCGCATGCGTCGTGGCGAATATTCCTTCGATGCCTATCGGGTGGTGTTCAGTGACCCGAACTTTCAGGCAACTTTCAGCTATTCGATCATACTCGGCATTCTGACCATCATCTTTGGTGTGCTGCTGGTGGTGCCAACGGCTTATTGGGTGCGTCTGCGTCTGCCGCATCTGCGTCCGCTGATCGAGTTCATCACGCTGATGCCGCTGGTTATTCCGGCCATTGTTATCGTGTTCGGTTATCTGCGCATTTATAACTCGTCGTCATGGCTTCCGTTTACCGCATCGACACGCGCTACCGATCTGCTTTTGATGTTCGGCTATATGACATTGTCGCTACCATACATGTATCGTGCTGTTGATACCGCCATGCGCACGATTGATGTTCGCACGCTCACCGAAGCAGCGCAGAGCCTTGGCGCTGGCTGGGGACGCATCATGTTTAAAGTGATTTTCCCGAATGTGATTTCGGGTGTCATGAGCGGTGCATTCATCACCTTTGCTATCGTGATTGGCGAATTTACGCTGGCTTCACTTCTCAATCGCCCGGCCTTTGGTCCTTATCTCCAGTTGGTTGGCGCAAACCGCGCTTATGAACCATCAGCGTTGGCGATTATCTCATTCGGCATTACGTGGCTTAGCATCATCATGTTGCAGCTCGTTTCGCGCCTCAATAAATTCAAGACAACCGCCGGGTAACATTCATGGCTTTTCTCAATCTCAAGCACCTGAAAAAGAGCTTCGGCGCTACTACCGTCGTCCACGATTTCAATCTCGCCGTCGAAAAAGGTGAGTTCGTTTCCTTCCTCGGCCCATCGGGCTGCGGCAAGACAACCGTTCTGCGCATGATCGCTGGCTTTGAAAGTGCCGATCAGGGCGCAATCGAAATCGACGGTAAAGACGTTGTTGATCTCAAGCCAAACCAGCGCAATATCGGCATGGTGTTTCAGGCCTATGCGCTTTTTCCAAACATGACCGTTGCGCAAAACGTGGCTTTTGGTCTTCGCGTTTCGGGCAAACCGAAAGCTGAAATCGACGCGACGGTCAAAGAAATGCTCGGCCTGATCCGGCTCGAACATCTTGCAGACCGCTATCCTTATCAGATGTCCGGTGGTCAGCAGCAGCGTGTGGCACTAGCACGTGCGCTGGCAACCAAGCCGCAAGTGCTTTTGCTCGATGAACCACTTTCAGCGCTCGATGCAAAAATCCGTATCTCGCTACGCCAGGAAATCCGTGCGATCCAGCAGAAGCTAGGAATCACCACCGTATTCGTGACGCATGATCAGGAAGAAGCACTGTCGATCTCCGATCGTATCGTCGTCATGCATGAAGGGCGTGCTGATCAGATCGGCACACCATTCGATATTTACAACCGACCTGCATCGCGCTTCGTTGCTTCCTTCGTCGGCACACTCAACATGCTCGAAGCATCGGTGAGTGAACCGAGCCAGAACAGCATCGAACTTGATGGCCGCACGATCAAGGTGAACGACGAACTCGGCCACCATCCGAAGGGCAAGGCAATCACACTCGCTTTGCGTCCGGAAGCAGTCAGCATGGAAGCACGCAAGAGCCACGACACTGCACTCGATGCCACCATCGAAGACGTGCATTTCTTAGGCTCGGTCATTCGTACACGCGTCGCGCTTGGCAAGAACAAATTGTCATTCGACACCTTCAATGATCCCGCACTCACCCCGCCACAACGCGGCGACAAAGTGACGGTGCATTTCGCGGCGCATGATTTGCTCGTTTTGGCCGACTAAGCTCAAAGAAAAACAAAAAAGCCGCCCATTTGGGCGGCTTTTTTTATATTAAATACAAGCGAGACACGGTCGAGATTTTGGTTCTGATGAGCCGAAAATTGTGGCTTTCGAGAACCGGAGCACAGCGTACATAAAGTACGTGAGCACCGGCTCGCAGAAAGACGCTATTCGCAGCAAATCAGGGCCGAAATATCTCAGTTCCAAGGGCCGTGGAAGTCGCCTTCCTTATCGATGCGCTTAAAGCCATGCGACCCGAAGAAATCGCGCTGACCTTGAATAACATTGGCCGTACCCTGCGACTGCGTGAAGCTGTCGAAGTAGCTCAGTGCCGAACCCAATGCCGGAAGTGGCAGACCAGCAAGTGCTGACTGTGCAACGATCTTGCGAAGCCCCTTCGATGCCTTGCCCATGCGTTCAACAAAGGCAGGAACCAGCAGAAGGTTTTCAATTTCCTGACCTTCAAAGGCCTGTGCAATATCATCAAGGAACAGCGAACGAATGATGCAGCCTTCGCGCCAGATACGGGCAGTGGTTGCAAGCGGAATGTTCCAGTCGTGTTCCTTGGATGCTGCTGCCAGAACGGCAAAGCCCTGTGCATAAGCAACGATCTTACCAGCCAGCAAACCCTGCTCAAGATCAGCAAGGAACTGAGCCTGATCCGCAATATCCAGCGTGCGTGGTGCAGGCTTATAAGCCTTTTCAGCAGCTTCACGTTCCGCTTTCAACGACGAGATTGAACGCGCGTCAACCGCAGCTTCAATGCCAGTAGCCGGAACGCCGAGCATCTGTGCTTCAATCGCCGACCAGCGGCCTGTACCCTTCTGACCTGCCTGATCGAGGATCATATCGACCATCGCCTTGCCGGTTTCTGGATCAGTGGCTTTCAAAACCTTCGCAGTGATTTCAATGAGGTATGAATTGAGTGGACCGGCATTCCACTTTTCAAACACATCACCAATTGCAGGCGCCGAAAGGCCAAGACCGTCACGCAGGATGCCGTAGATTTCGGCGATCATCTGCATATCAGCATATTCGATGCCGTTGTGAACGGTTTTCACGAAATGGCCTGCACCATCAGGGCCAACCAGCGCACAGCAGGACTCACCCTTATACTTTGCAGCAGCAGCCAAAAGGATCGGCGCAATACGCTCATAGGCTTCTTCTGTGCCGCCAACCATCATTGACGGGCCATGGCGAGCGCCTTCTGCGCCACCCGATACACCCATACCAACAAAGGTTGGATCGTTCGGGCCGAGCGCCTTCAGACGACGCATCGTGTCACGATAGTCAGAGTTACCGGCATCGATCATGATGTCGCCAGCTTCGAGATATGCCTTAAGGCGGGTGGTTTCGGCATCGACCGGCGCGCCAGCCTTGATCAGGAAAATGATCGGGCGTGGCTTGCGGATATTGTCGGCCAGTTCTTCAAAAGTGGCGCAAGGGATGATCTTGTCACGCAGCGCGCCCGCTTTTTCGATGAATGCTTTCAGGACGGGCTCGTCGCGGTCATAGACGGCTACCGTGTAGCCCTTCTCGGCGATGTTCAGCGCAAGGTTCGAACCCATAACGCCAAGGCCGACCATTCCGATATCTGCTTTTTCCATTTTCTGCCCTTTTGAAACACAGCCATCTGGCTCGTCATACATAAATAGAGAGCCGACAGATTGGACTGTCGTAGCTGTTGCTATCGCACTATATAGCGCCAGTCTTTATCCTATTCTGGGATGATCTAGGGCATATGACGCAAATTTGATAGGGCTTTTTCTAAAAAACTAACCGATTTAAATGATCAGACACGTTCCAGTTTCTCATGTGGAAGCGGTGGCAGTTCAATCTCGATAGTATTGCCGGCTTGCACGTTTCCACCCGCAAGGACGATCGACATCACGCCTGATTTTCGTATCAACTCACCGTTTTCGGTTTTATCGAGCACAGCGTTTAAGAGGCCCTTCTCATATTTCTCAATCTGCGAACAAGGATTGCGCAGCCCAGTGATTTCGAGCACCACATCATTACCGATTTTGAGAATCGCAGATTTTGGCAATGCCAGCAGATCAATGCCGCGAGTCGTGATGTTTTCACCCAATTGCGCCGGTGAAATGTCGAAACCTTTGCCAACCAATTCATCGAATAGCTCGGCCTGAATAAGATGAACCTGACGCAGATTGGGTTGCGTTGGATCAGCCCTCACGCGCGAGCGATGCTTGACCGTAACGCCCTTATGCGCATCACCTTCAACACCCTCTCCCGCCACAATGCTGATCTCCGAAACGAGCTGTTTTGAGAAGCGATGCTTAGCGTCACGCGCAACAGCTACAACAATTCCACTCATATTTTTACCTTGATCCCATGAAGATGCAGGCGGCTGGCAAAGCCCGTCGTAATCGCGCATATCATGCGATATACAACACAGAAATGACAAGGGTATCGCGAAGGGGCGGCGGCAAGCCATGACGAGCAAATACGACGGCAAGAGTTTTCGCTGGGGCATCTGGGGAACAGGCACAATTGCACACGCCTTCGCTGCCGATATTCGAGCAAGCTATGAAATGCGCGTAACCGCCGTTTGCTCGCGTTCGCTCGAGAGTGCCGTAGAGTTCAAAAACAAAATCGGCGCAGATCACGCGTTTGATGATGCCGCGGCATTTCTCAGAAGCCCCGATTTCGATGCCGTCTATATTGCCACGCCAAACGCAATGCATGTGCCGCAAACGCTACAGGCCATTGCTGCTGGCAAAGCATGTCTCACAGAAAAGCCGCTGACGCTTGATGCAGATGGGGCCAATGCGATTGCTGCCGCCAGTAAAGCGCACAACGTCTTTGCAATGGAGGCCATGTGGAGCCGGTTTCTTCCGGCAATTACCGCCACCCGCGAGCATATCAAGGCCGGGCGGATCGGCACAGTTAAACGCATTGAAGCCGACCTCTCCTATTTCCGTGAAGAAGACCCGCAAAGCCGTTTTTTTAACCAGGCACTAGGTGGCGGAGCAGCTTTTGATCTCGGTGTCTATCCGGTATCACTCGCGCTCAGTTTTCTGGGCCTGCCTGATGCTGTGAGCGGACGCTGGACGAAAGCAAAAAGCGGCGTCGATATGCGGACCGAAATCACGCTGAGCTATGCAAACGCCGAAGCTCAGCTTTCATGCGGTTTTGATCACGACGGCAAAAATCAGATGCTAATTGAAGGAACAGACGGCGCGATCCTCATCCACGCACCGTTTCTCAAAGCACAGCGTCTTACGTTCTTTTCCGCAAAAGTGCTGCATTCTGCTCTTGGCCCGAAAGGCCCGGGCGGACTGATTGGAAAGGTGCTTAACCGCCTGCCCCTTCCCGGCAGAACTGTTGAGCATCATCCATTTTCTGGCAATGGCTTGCAGTTTCAGGCGCAAGCCGTGCGTGATGCGCTCAAACGCGACGAGATTTCAAGCCCAATCATGCCACTAGAACACAGCGCTGAAGTGGCCAACATCGTCAGCACTGTGCTTGCGCAAAAGCCAAATTAGAAGGTGCTCTGAACCTTATAGGGTGCTGCATTTTCTCCGGCATTGTTGAGCGCAAGGGCGACTTCTGTGATGTGCAAAGCCACAGCACCGGAGAAGAACGCCGTAGCTTCCGTTTCAATCGCGTGCGCCTGATCCGCCACGCCGCGCATGAAATCGATCTGCGACGGGAATGATGGCAGGGTTAATGCATCAGCTTTTGGATAAGCCAGCTTGCTGCCAACGGCCGGTTTCCACGGCAATGTCTTGCCAAGCTTCGCTTCCAACCGTCCGAAGATGCGCGACAGGATAGAACGCTTTCGCTCTGTTGATTCAAGCCGGACTGCGGAACGATTATCCCAAAGATCATCGACCGTGATAGAACCCTTGTCGGCAACGATGGTCAGACTACGATCCTTTGGCATTGCAAGGCCGGACGTTAGACGCGCCACAAGGCCAGATTTGAAACGCAGGCAACCCACCGAAAAATCCGGGGCCATATGCAGATGCTCAGTGCCTGGACCCTTGTTCTGGAAGGTAATTGAGGAGAACGCTGTTACGCTTTCAACCGGGCCAAACAGCGACACCAGCCATGAGAGCGCATAACCCGCATGTTCCAGCGTGCAGCCAATCTCAAACTCATGCAGACCCGGCCATGGTGCACCTGATTGTGAGCGCCATGTCGCCCATTTATCGCGAAAAACCGGACCATCTTCCATTTCAGCATAGACCAGACGCGGGGTGCCGATCTCGCTGATTGAGCTTGAAACCAGCTTCTGTGCGTCGCTTAAGCCATTAGCGGGAGCTGCGGCAAGCGTCAGACCTTTGGAAGCTGCGAATTCAACGAGTGCCTTGGCATCATTGTAATCCATTGCCAGCGGCTTTTCTGAATAGACATGTTTTCCAGCCTCAAGTGCCGCACGCGAAATCGCATAATGATTTTCCGGCGTCGTCAGATTGAGGACTATCTGCACGTCGTTATCGGCCAACACTGCCTCAAAGCTCTCATAGGCGCGCACCTTGTAATGCGCAGCAAATACCTTCAGCCGTTCTGCCGAGCGATCAAAAGCGCCAAGCAGCTTTAACTGCGGGTAATTGCGCAATGTGGTCATGTAATAATCAGCAACGAAGCCCGTGCCTATGATCGCAATATTCATGGTAACTCCGAGATTATAAAGACCGCTTGGGAATGGTGACTTTGGCCGTCATGCGCAAGCCAAAGATTGCGAAAATGAGCATGAGCCAGACCGGGTCCATGCGACGGAAAAAGAAGCTTTCCAGCATTGCGTTCAGCGTACCGAAAAACACAAACATCAGAAAGAAATCAGCAAGAAGCAGATTTTCGCGTGTTGGCCTGCACCGCATATAATTAATCAGCGGCATAATGATGATGACAATGATCGCGCAGATGAGGCCGATAAGGCCCATTGAAAGCGTGATATCGAGATAGCCATTATGCGCATGGACAATGCCGCGCACATCCCAATCGAGATAATAGGGATTTGCAGCTTCTTTTGCGGCGCCAGTGCTCCAAAAACTTTCAAAGCCGAACCCAGTCCAAGGGCGATTATGCAAAGCTTCAATCGCAAAGGCCCAGATGGAGGTTCTGCCCGTAAAGGTCGGATCAACCGCGAACTTCAAAACCATTTGATGCAGCGGTTCAAACAGCACCGTACCGATTGTGAATAAGGCGAACATCAACTGAATGACGAAAATCATCAGCGGTGCAAGTCCACGAAGGCCAAACAGGCCCGGCCCAACGACTAACAGCATGGCGAAAGGCACCAGTGCCACTGTGGTTTTTGAACCTGTATGCGCGACAAAGAACAACGCAAGTAGCGCAATCACTGCTCCACTGATGCGCCAGCCGCGTCGCCAAAGATAAATGCCAGCGAAAGCGAAGACTGCCATGACAGGCCCGGCAATGTTCTTATGTGTGAATACACCTCGCCAGAGGAAAGAATTCTGTGGCTCCACTGCATCAGCACCGTGCGTGCCAAGATTGGGTAACAGCACAACACCCGCATAGGAAATAAAGATAACAATCGAGGCCACGATAAGCAGCATCCATGAATAGCTATCTGCATCCTGCGGCAGAGCAAGTACCGCAATGATTGCGAGAACACCGATCAGAGTCAGCATGATCCCACGAATAGCGGTTGATGGATCAGGGCTGACGAAGGCTGAGGCCAGAAGAATGGCAAACATCAGCATCCAGCCGAGGCTTACCAAACGCATAATCTTAGCGGGCTGCGCAAACATGGCCAAAGACATAAGCGCTACAGCGCCAACAATGCCAAAGCCCAGCTGATTAATCGTATCACCAGCTGGCTGGCCATCCGTTGCAACGACCGGCGAAAACGGTCGAAACGAAACCAGAAGAATGCACAAAATCGCCGTTGCAATGACGAGCGCTATTTGGCGCATCGTCATTCGCGTCGGATCGGACAAAGCTGGATCAGTTTTTGTCCGGGTTGCGATACTGCTCATTCAAATATCCAAAATGCGCCATAACCCGACCTAGACCAATATGGACGAAGTAAGTGCCTGCAGGCGCAAAGCCTGCAGCAATGCCTTTTCTCACAGCTTTAATCGGTGAATAGGCTAACAGAGCAAGGCTTTTTAGAAATACACGTACCTGACCGAGTGGTTCATCCTTGCGCTTACGCTGTTCAATCAGCGTCGAAAGAACGCCATTGCGGAGGCCGCGTGATCTGATCCAATCATTTTCCAAACGACGCTCTGGAATGGTTTCGCGAACGATACCCTCTGCACACCAGCCAACTCTAAAGCCCTTGGCGATTGAGCGCGACAGGAAGTCGGAATCGCCACCGCCAGTGAAGTTGAACTTAAGATCCATAAACGGATAGCTGTGTGCTTCAATAACCGCACGCGCGATAAGAAGGTTACCAGATGAATAGATAATCGGAACAGGACCAGTCTTTGTATAATGCGGCAGGAAGACCGGATGTTTTGCCCACTGTTCCGAATTTGGCTTCTCGAAAATCGGGAACTGCGGACCGCCAACGAGGCTAACGTCATAACGCTCAGCCGTCGAAACCATGTTTTCGATCCAGTCTGGATCGGCCAGTTCATCGTCATCAATAACGATGATGTATTTGAAGTTCGGGAAATATTTCGTCGCCGTCAACCAGCCCGCATTATAGGCATTACAATTGCCGCGATGCGATTCACCAATCAGCATGCCATTGTATTTGCCAGCCTCGAAAAGTGGAGCGGCAACTGTTGCGCCCTCCTTCTTTTCAGTCTCGTTCTCAATGACCACAACTGCCCATTTGCGTTTGGTGGTCTGCGCATTGAGTGTATCGAGAGTTCTGATCAGGTGCTCAGGACGCTTGAATGTCGGAAGCGACACAACAATATCGATCTCGTCATAAGCAAGACCGGGAGTTTTAGCGATTACTTCAATATGATCCGGTAAATCTGACATCTCGGTTTCCGATTTATTTCAGAGATTTTTATTTTACAATTATCTTTCCACTATAGATAAACGCTTAAAGAAAAGTTCACTGCATGTCTGTAGAGACTGTCATAAACAGGCACTCATTAAGATTGGTCAGGAGCTGATTTGCAACCGTTTCGTCTTGTCTTCGTAACATCACTTGTTCCGCATGCGGTCGCTTCAACAGGTTACGAGGTTGCAAACGCAGCCGTGATTGATGGTCTACGCCGTGCGGGCGCACAGGTCACAGTTCTGGGCTTCACTTGGCCCGGGCATAAAGCGGCCAAAAGCAAAGAAACCGTTGTGCTTGGTGAAGTGGAAGTACGAACCGAAGGTGCGGGCATCAAACGCAAGATCGGCTGGGTGCTAAAATCATTTCTGACCGGGCTTACCGTGTCCTCCGCAAAGCTGCGCGTGGTTCCGGCGGTTGAAATCCGCGAAGCGATTGCCGATCTGGGTGAGTTTGATGCCTATGTTCTCAATGGCGTCACGCTTCCCGGCGCGTTTGAAGATGTTTTCAAAGATAAGCCGTCGATATTTATCGCGCATAATGTCGAATATCGTTCGGCAGAAGAGAATGCCGCTGATACCAAAAGTAAGATTCAGAAAATCCTATTTGGCCGCGAAGCCCGCATTCTCAAAAAACTCGAAAACCGGCTGTGCAAACAAGCAAGTTTCGTCTTCACATTCGCGGAAGATGACGGCCCAGCGCTTGGCCTGACATCAGAGAAATTTGCAACTTTACCGCTGGTTATGCCGGGCAAAGCGGCAACATCGACGGCAGCGGCTACGAAATATGACCTGGCTTTGATCGGCACATGGACATGGCACCCGAACCGCATTGGCCTCGAATGGTTCCTGCGCGAAGTGAAACCGCTGCTGCCAAAAGACATTTCGATTGCCATTGCTGGAAACACACCAGCCGATCTGATCGCTGCATGGCCCGGCGTAAACTTTGTCGGCAAGGTGCCCGATGCGACCGAGTTTGTGGAAAGTGGCAAACTTGTACCGCTGATCAGTCGCGCGGGCACTGGTGTTCAGTTAAAGTCAATTGAGACGTTTGAACTCGGAATGCCAAGCGTCGCGACAGCCCATTCGGTTCGCGGCATCAGCAATATTCCGGCAAACTGCACTATTGCAGATAAGCCAGCCGATTTTGCTGCGGCCATCGTTGAGAGGCTCAAAACAATCACTGACGGTGATAGTCAAAAACTGGACGGCAAAGCCTTTAAACAGGCACAAATCGCAGGCATGGACAGCGCCATCGCCCGGGGCCTTAAGACACTTCAGGACGTGACAGGAAAAGCAAACTGACATGACAACTACTTCCCCCGAAAAGCTTGAATATAAAAATATTCTCGGCATCAAAGTTGTCTGTTTCGACTGGGACAGTTCATTCGCTTATTTTGAAAAGCGCATAGAAAACCGCGAATTTCTCAAGCAGGGCTGGCTGAATGCCAACAATGCCAATATCGCGCATGAAGATCCGAACTATATGGCGGCATTGAAGGATTTCCTGATCCTGCCTGACGGTATCGGCGTCGATATTGCCAGTAAGGTTGCCTACGGAGAAAAATTCCCTGCCAATCTCAACGGAACAGACTTCATACCCGGCCTGATGCAGCATATCAAACGCCCGATGAAAATAGCGCTTCTGGGCGGCGGTCCGGGTGTCGCTGCGGAGGCCGCACAGCTTTTCAAGAAACAAATACCGCAGCATGATTTCCGTGTGATTTCAGATGGCTATTTCAAGCTAGCTGATGTTGATGGCATTCTTGCCCAACTTAAAGATTACCATCCCGACATTCTTCTCATCGCAATGGGCGTCCCACGTCAGGAACTATTCATCGACAAGCACATCACAGCAGAGCATTGCACGATTGCAAGTGCTGTAGGCGCGCTGTTCGATCTGCATACAGGCCGCGTTCAACGCGCTCCGCATTGGGTTCGCACAATCAAAATGGAATGGGTACATCGCCTGTTGCAGGAACCACGCCGTCTGGCAAAGCGTTACCTCGTCGGCAATCCAGTCTTCCTCTGGCGCGTTGCCAAGGAAAAGCTCTCAGGGGGTAAGCCTTGAAGACAGCGATTGTTACGGCCAGTTGGGATCAGGATTTTGAGCGTTGTAAGCTCCTGTGCGAAACCATGGACAAATTTGTCACTGGTTTCACCAAGCACTACATTCTCGTCGACAGCAAAGATGTCGCCCTTTTCAGGCAGATTGAGAGCGCAAACCGCATCGTCATTGATGAGCGCGATTTGCTGCCTTCCTGGATTCGTGCATTTCCTGATCCGACCTATCTCGGCCGCCGCCGTGTCTGGCTTTCGTTCAAAACCAAGCCCTTGCGCGGCTGGCATGTGCAGCAGTTGCGCCGCATTGCGCTGGCCAGCAAGGTGGATGAGGACGGTCTTCTCTATACCGATTCAGATACTGCATTTGTGAAGCCGTTTGATTGCAGCACGCTCTGGCACCATGATAAATTACGTCTGTTCTATCGTCCCAATGCGCTGGCAAATCCAGAATGGCCGGAGCATCCGGTCTGGGCGGAAAACGCGGGAAAACTCCTTGGCGTTCCAAATGGCAAAAGCGCGCTGAACGACTATATCGGCCAGCTTGTTTCCTGGCGCAGAGATTCAGTCGTAGGCATGTGTGAACGCATTGAAAAGCACACTGGTCAGCATTGGGTTGCGGCAATTGGCAATGTCCGCCGCTTCTCCGAATGCTTCATCTATGGCCATTATGTGGATGATGTTCTGGAAGGCGCTGGCCATTTCCATGACACCCATGACCTGTGCCGCATGCAGTGGTTTGCGCCCCCGCCAACGGAAGAAGAGTTCCGTACATTTATCGCCGAAATGGAGCCGCATCAGGTGGCCATCGGAATGCAGTCATTCCTAAGCCTTTCGGTCGCCGACATCCGCCGCATCATCGGCGCGTGATCTAAAGCGTATTCAAAACAATAAAGCCTGGAGCACCAAACTCCGGGCTTTTTTTATACCCGTTTGGCAGGCAGCCGAAGGCTCGTATAGGTAAAAACCAGCGACAGAATATATATACCTGCAAAAACAAAGTTCAGGCCGGCAATCCAGTCGTTATTATCGCCATAATTGACAAGCAACAGCCAGACGAACAGCGCCTTGCCTGCCGTCATCAGCACCATGCTTATTGTACGCAGACCAGACTGACCGCGCGCATATAGGATTTCTGTCTGATACTCGATCAAGTTGCGGAACCCCGGCACCAGCAACACCAGCGGCAAGAGGCCGACAATCGGCGCAACGCTTGCACCAAGCGCTGTCGGGAAGAACTGTAGGAAGATCACCATCGCGCCAAGGCCTGCAACAGACACCGCAAAAACCGCACATTCCAGCCCGGCCCGAATGCGCAGCGACGCCAGCATATCCGGACTACGCATCAGCTTCTGAACCAGCATCATATTGAAAGAGCGGATCGGCAGTGCGGTCAGATCAACAAGCCGCATGATAATTGCGTAAATACCGGCAGTCGTTGGCCCGCCAATGCTCAAAACCAGAAGCTTGTCGAGCTCGCTCTGAATATAAAAGAGCAGTTCCGCACCCATCACGGCGATAGAATCAGACACACGCCGCATATAAAGACGCGGTTCAAAACGAAGCTTCACCTTCGGGTAAAAGCGCAGAGCGACAGCAAGCGCGACAGCATTGGCGACCAGATACCACCACGCCCAATGTGTAACATCATGAGTGGCCGCGAGAAACATAAACAAAACGGCAGCAATCGCGCGTGTGGCCGTGCCAAAGATCACCAGCAGCGCGGTGATTCCAAAACGGCGCAGCCCATTATTGACGATCATGATCATTTCGGTGGAACGCCACAAAAGCGCTTCGGCAACTACCACCAGAGCGAAGGGTAGGAACGAAATATCGCGGCTAAAGACGATGAAATAAACCAGCCACGAACAAATAGCCAAAAGCGGTAATGACAGCACAACTGCCGCGAGATAGCCCGCCGTATAAGTGCCGAGCAGCAGCGGCTTGACCGTCGCGATACGATAAAGTGGCGAGCTAAACCCTAATGAGACCAGACGCGACAGCACCACGCCAGTACCGGATGCAGTGGCAAAAATACCGAAGTCTCCAGTCGACAGCGTGTTTGCAAGCGCTATAAAATAAAGAAGCGAAACTACCAGCCGCCCAGCAGAACCGGAAAACAGCGAGAAATAATCCCGCACCATTGCCCCACGGCTTCCCAACAACTTCTGGACTGCTTTCGCGAACAAACACGGGCCTCGTCTTTATATTGTTTTTTACTTAATTAGTCGCACATGCGGACTATAGGCTAACACTTAGCGAAAAAGGCTTAATTAAAAGGCACCAAGTTAAATATCGATCCGCAAATTAACCATTTGTTCTGCACAGAAAACATATAGTCGGGTTTAGATAAGCCATTTCGGGGTACGGACATCTTTGACGATGAGCGGTGACGACAAGCGCAATAAAGGAAGAGAGGACAAGCCTCTTCTTGCATTCTCCGACGCGCCTGAGGCAAGTCGTGAAGAAGCTAACGCGCGTCAAGACGAGCAGCCGTCAATAATTCCGCCATGGACCCCTCCCGCAACGCCAGAAGAACGCACCGAGTTTTTTCGCAACAAGCAGGATAAGAAAACTGCTGAAGAGCGCGACGCTTCTGAACTGCGTGCGCGCATGGCTTCGATTAAAGCGGAACTCGAGCGCAAAATCGCCGAGCGCGAGAATGCTTCAAAAGTCAAAGCAGAAGCAGCCGATAGTGTGGAACCACCAGTGAGTGTCTTCGAGGAAAAGCTGCCAGTAAGACAGGCAGCACCCGATAATGAATGGAAGCCGCTAATCGATCCTCGTGTTGCGATTGAAGTGGTTCGCGGCTCTCGCAAATTGTTGATAGCGACAACGCTGCTTGGCGGCATTGTTGGAACACTTTATGCGCTGACCATTCCGCAAATGTACGTTGCTTCGACTGATATTTTGGTCGATCCGCGCAATATCAAAACTGTGGGAACAGAGCTAACACCCGGCCAGCTTCCGACCGATGCTTCACTGGCAATTGCCGAAAGTCAGGCACGATTGCTTGATTCGAGTAGTGTTCTGCTCAAGGTCATCAATGAGGCCGATCTCACCAAAGACCCGGAGTTTAACGGCACCTTCGTTCCGACCGGTGTAGCAGGGTTTTTCGCACAGCTTAAAAGCATGGTGAAGCCCAAGACAGTCGCCGATGGCCAAGCGCTTGAGACACGCGTTCTTTATAATCTCTATGACAGCCTGACTATCGGGCGCGATCCAAAAACCTTTATCTATTCTGTTGCCGTCAAAACCCGCAGTTCGGAAAAGTCGGCCGAAATCGCCAATTTGATCGGCTCGGTGTTCCAGAAAGAACTCGATTCGCTGCAATCGGATGCGGCACGCCGCAACGCGGCTGAACTTTCAAAGCGGCTTGCGGATATGCGCGCCAATGTAGAAACTGCAGAAAAAGCCGCAGCAGATTTTCGTGCAACGCGCGATCTGGTTGATGTCGATGGCAAGCTGATCAGCGACAACGACTTGACACGCCTCAATGACCAGCTGACCAATCAACGTGCCGAAACCATGCGGCTTCAGGCGCGAGTTCAGGTGCTCAACGATGCCAATACCGGCAGCGTCATTTCCGGCACCTTGCCGGAAGACCTGCGCTCTAACACACTGACAGCCTTGCGTGCGCAATATGCACTGGCAAGCCAGAATGCCAATGGAGCATCGACCCAGCTTGGGCCGCGCCATCCACAATACATTCAGCTTCAGTCACAAAGGCAGACGGCGCTCAATGATATTGATGCAGAACTGCGTCGTATCCGTGCGTCATTGCAGGTTGAAGTGGCGCGCTCTGTGCAGCAGGAACGTGACCTGAATTCTCGTCTTGCGCAGCTCAAGTCGCAACAGGCCAACAGCAACAATGATCGCGTGAAGCTGCGCGAACTGGAACGCGAAGCCACCACGCTCCGTTCAGTTTATGAAGCATTTCTGTTGCGCTCGCGCGAAACAAGCGAACAGGAAGGCATCACCACCACCAATGTTCGTGTGATTTCCGAAGCCCGTCCGCCACTCGACCCGGCTGGATCATCGCGCAAGCTCATTGTCATTGCCGGGCTGATTGCTGGTTTCTTGGCAGGGCTTGCCATAACAGCCGTCCGCAACTTCGGACGGCTGGTGCGTATCGGTTAAGAGCGCGAGATTTTACGCCCGCTGGCACGCAAAATGCCGTGTGCACCATCGAGGTGACCAGCTTTAAGCTCAAACGCCAGAAAGCGACGCTTTTCAAACGGTCCCGGCATGGCCAGTTCGCCAGTCTTTTCAGCCGTAAAACCAAACCGCGCATAATATTCAGGGTCGCCAACGAGCAGGATCGCGCCGTGACCAAGCCGCTTTGCCTCAGCAATTGCGTGCTGCATCAAAGCCGAGCCGATCCCACGACCGGCAGTCGATGGATCGACTGCAAGCGGACCGAGCAACAGAGCTGAAACCGGAAAGCCGAACGCATCCAAACCGGCATGGACATTCCACAACCGCACGGTGCCTGCGAGCAGACCATCATAGCCGATAGCAGAAAAAGCCAGACATTCGGCGGGCAACCGACCGCGACGCAGTTTTTCCGATGACTTGCGACGACGGCCCTCGCCCATTGCGCGATCAAGCAGCGCCTCGCGCGCAATGACGTGCTCTGCCGCCTCAGCCGCAACGGTGAAGGCAGGAACAGAGAGCGGCAAGAAGCCGGTGACAATATTTTCCTGGATTTCCAGATTTGCGTTCATAACATCTCACCCTAAGCATGGGCAGCCGCACATCCTGCCCAACACTTTTCAGCGCCGGGCAGATTGAGAGGATCTTTCAGGCTAATCCTGAAAAATCAGATGACGTATGATCGGAGCGGTTCGAAACCATTGAACGCCACCGCTGAATAAGTGGTGGTGTAGGCGCCTGTGCCTTCGATGAGGACTTCATCACCGATGGTCAGTGAAACCGGCAGCGGATACGGAGTCTTTTCGTAAAGAACATCCGCACTGTCGCAAGTTGGGCCAGCCAGCACGCAAAGTTCGGTCGCGTCACCATCATGCGGCGTCACGATCTGGTAGCGGATCGCCTCATCCATGGTTTCGGCCAGACCGCCGAATTTGCCGATGTCGAGATAGACCCAACGCACATTGTCGTTGTCCGACTTGCGCGAAACCAGAACGACTTCGGTCTTGATCACGCCTGCATTGCCAACCATGCCGCGGCCCGGTTCAATGATGGTTTCCGGAATGCGGTTGCCGAAATGCTTGGAAAGCGCATCGAATATCGCCATACCATAGGCCTGAGCGGTCGGCACGTCTTTGAGGTAGCGGGTTGGGAAGCCGCCGCCCATGTTGACCATGCGCAGAACAATGCCTTCGTCAGCCAGCGTACGAAATACCGATGCAGCATCGCTCAAAGCGCGATCCCATGCGGTGAGATCTGTCTGCTGCGAGCCGACGTGGAACGACACACCATAAGAGTCAAGACCCAGCGACTTTGCATGACGCAGGACGTCGATAGCCATTGCAGGCACGCAACCGAACTTGCGCGACAGCGGCCATTCAGCGCCTTCACCATCGGTCAATACGCGGCAGAACACGCGGCTGCCGGGAGCAGCGCGAGCGACCTTTTCAACTTCTTCAACGCAATCAACAGCGTAGAGACGGATGCCCAGCTCGAAAGCACGTGCAACATCGCGCTCTTTCTTGATGGTGTTGCCATAAGAGATGCGGTTTGGCGTTGCGCCGGCTTCCAGTGCCATTTCGATTTCGGCAACCGATGCCGTATCGAAGCACGAGCCGAGCGATGCGAGGAGGCGCAGGACTTCCGGTGCAGGGTTTGCCTTCACGGCATAGAAAATGCGCGAGTAAGGCAATGCCTTTTCAAAATTCTGATAGTTTTCGCGCACGACATCGGTGTCGACGACGAGGCAAGGGCCATCTGGGCGGCGGGTGTTAAGAAAGTCGATAATACGCTGCGTTGCCATGGTCGTTCTCCCGCGCGGCTTGATCTGCCGCATCTAGAGCCCAATCTCAAAAAAAGATTGAGCGAAAAAACACTTAGGAATCTGACCGAGCCCACCATGGACCCCGAAAATTCTCTAAGAGACAAAGTAAGCATAAGCGCATCCGCGGTGAGGCCAGCCTTTGGAGATGCTGAGGTCACGCGAAAACTCATGCGGCGGTGGAACAACGCTAAACCCGCGTTACTCCGCTTTGTCTGCCTTGGATTGGAATTGGAGAACCGCATCCGCACTTCTGGCAATGAAGGTGTGCCTCTTCAGTAATTTCGGTTTTTGGACAACCGAAAGACACTAGAAAGGCCCGCACCGTCGTTGCTTTAGATGTCCTTGATCTGGCGGTTGGCCTACAGATCAACTGGAGCGGTTAGGTCCAGGTACCGTACCGAATTCCTCACCATTCGAGGATCGGCGGACACCCACGGGCACGTGCGACTTTGGGCAAGGGCGATATAATCCCAAAGATGTGTCCATACAATGACAAATCTTCGTCGCGACAAAAATAATTCTAAAGCGTTGTAATGCACTTACCGCGCTTGCCATTGTTCAATATTAGTGAAACATTCTGCTGGAAAACTTAGGCTTTAATTTACCATACCCCCCGAATTTCATTGCTGGTTGTGAACAATGACGCCCTTCGATCCGTTCAACGCGATCATCGCAAAACCGGAAAAGCCCCTCCCCCCAGCGCAAAGCGGTCCGCTTAAAGGCGAGCGTTTGGCGGTTAAAGACATTTATGATGTCGCTGGGATGCAAACGGGATGCGGAAATCCGCAAATTCTGGCCGAATCACTTGCCGCTCAGAAGTCGTCTCCGGTGGTTGAAAAGCTGCTCTCAGCAGGCGCAACTTTCATCGGAAAGACCCAGACCGACGAACTGGCTTTTTCATTGATGGGGCAAAACTCGCATTATCCTCATCCGATCAACCCTTCCGCGCCTGACCGCGTTACGGGTGGATCATCTTCCGGGTCGGCGGCAGCAGTTGCGGGAAAAGTTGCAGACATTGCGCTTGGCTCCGACACAGGCGGCTCTATCCGTGCTCCTGCCAGTTTCTGCGGGCTGATTGGCTTGCGCACCACGCATGGACGCATTCCGCTTGAAGGCATCATGCCGCTGGCACCTTCGCTGGATACAATTGGCTGGTTTGCCCGCGACATTGATCTTTATGAAAAGGTCGGCCAAGTTCTGCTTGGCGATGATGAGCGCAGCTTCAACTTCTCGCAGCTTCTTTATATGCCTTTGTTAGAGCATCTGATGCTTGGGCAGGAAGAGACCGACACGTACCGCGCGATGTTTGCAAAAGTGCGTCCGCATTTTTCAAGTCTCAAAGCTGCGAGCCAGACCACACTGACAATCGACGAGCTTTATCTCACCTTTCGTCAAATACAGGGCTGGGAAGCGTGGAATACGCATGGCGCGTGGATTTCTTCCGGTGATCGCGATCTCGGTCCGGGCGTCGCGGACCGTTTTGCTTACGGCTCGGAAATTACCAATGAAGCTGTAATCCTGCATCGCAACCGGCGTGCGCGTTTTACACAGGAATTGGAAACGATCATCGGCGACAATGCGGTTCTGGCATTGCCAACCGTACCGGGTGCGGCGCCTCTCGCAAACGAACCATTCGAAAGCCTGCAAGCCTATCGTGAACAGGCTCTGCGGTTGCTTTGTCTTTCCGTACTATCCGGCCTGCCACAGATCACTGTTCCACTGGGGCAGGTTGATGGCGCGCCGTTTGGCATCTCATTCATTGGCCCACGCGGCAGCGACCGAGCGCTGATTGTGCTTGGCCGGAACATTCTTGAAAAGCAGGACTAGACCATGGACACCCTTACACGTATGCGCGCATTCATCGACGTGGTCGAAGCGGAAGGCTTTTCGGCTGCCGCGCGAAAGATCGGACGTTCCAAAGCGCTGCTTTCCAAATATGTGCGCGAACTGGAAGATGAACTCGGCGCGCGCCTTCTGAACCGCACGACACGCCAGTTTTCGCTCACTGAAGCAGGCCACACCTATTATCATAGGGCTATAGAAATCATTCGCGATATCGATGCGTTGCAGGACGCGGTCAGCGAAACAAGCTCCGATGCGCGTGGCCGTATAAAGCTCTCAGCCCCGCGCACCTTTGCCGACGCGGTGATCGGTCAATCGCTGATTGATTTCTGCCTCGCGCATCCTGAAATCGTGCTTGATGTGCGGCTGGATGATCGTTTTGTGGATATGGTGGAAGAAGGCTTTGACCTTGCAATCCGTATCACGCGCTTGCAAGATTCCTCACTCATTGCAAAAAGGCTCTCGCCTTTCCACTCTGTTCTTTGCGGCGCACCGTCACTGATCGAGCGCGTGGGCAAGCCAAAACGTCCCGAAGATTTGCATGATAAGCCCTGCATCATCGATACCAATGCGCGCTCGCGCAACAACTGGCATTTCCGCAATACTGACGGCTCGATGATGACCGTAACGGTCAATGGACCAATCGAGGTGAATAGTCCGGTTGCGACCAAGACAGCCGCAATCGCCGGACTTGGTTTCTGTTCGCTTCCAGCCTTTATCGCGGAAGAAGAAATCGAACGCGGCAGGCTCATTCCTTGTCTCGATGAGTTCATCATCAGAGACGGCGGCATCTATGCGGTCTATCCGCATCGTCGTTATTTGCCTGCCAAAATTCGCGCTCTGGTCGACTTTCTGACCCAATGGTTTAAGGACCGCGAAGCGCGCGAAAACACAAAACTGTAATCAAGTGGCTATAAAAGGCGGCACTCGTCCCACTTTTGCCGCCTTCACGACTATGCCTTGCATAAGCTTTCACGGAATCGATACATGCTAAATTCGCGCTCATGGCTGAAAAGCCCTCTTGGCATTGCCGTAACACTGACAACAGTGTTTGCGCCTTTGGCCGCGAGCGCGCATCCGCACGTCTTTGCCGATGCAAGGCTGGAGCTTACGATTGCGCCCGACGGCACGGTTGAAAAGCTCGCCCATATCTGGCGTTTTGACGATGTATTTTCGTCAACCGTACTCATGGAATTCGACAAGAATGGCGATTTGCAACTCGACAAAAACGAGCTGATCGACCTTGGCCATGTGATCAACGGCTCTATTGCGGAATTCAAATATTTTCAGACCGTGCTTGCGGATGGCAAAGATGTGAAAATGGCGCGGCCCAAAGATCTGGCGGCAGACTTTTCCGACAATCATCTGATGATCGTTTTCACCAGCAAGCCTGAAAAGCCGCTCAAGCTAGCACCGGGACACAAGGTTAGCTTCGGCGTTTACGATCCGACCTTCTATACGGCCATCGACTATGTGAGCGATAATGAACTGATCGTCAAAGGTCTGCCTGCAGGCTGCAAGTCTGAGGTCATTCGACCTAATCCCGATGAAGCACTTGCGCAAAATCAGGGAACGCTGACAGATGCATTTTTCAATGATCCTGCTGGCACAGACATGTCGAAGATTTTCGCCACCCGCCTTGAGATAGACTGCGAGAAAAAAGGATAAGCTACCTTATGAAAAGAACGGTCAGTTTCATTCTCACAGCTACCCTTGTGATGATCGCCGCAAACGCATGGGCGCAATCATCACTGGGCATCGGTGCCAATGAAGTCGCGATGAAACCGACCGGACCTTTCGCACATTTGATCCTCTGGATGAATGAACAGCAGCGCACTTTCTATCTCGCCATGACCAATGCACTTAAAGCTATGCGCGAAGATCCGTGGCAAGCATGGGTGCTGATCGGCCTGTCTTTTGTTTATGGTGTTTTCCATGCCGCCGGCCCCGGCCACGGCAAGGCGGTGATTTCGTCTTACATGATCGCTAATGAAACGGCGCTGAAACGCGGCATTTTCCTGTCGTTCATCTCATCGCTTCTGCAAGCGATCATGGCAGTCTTCGTGGTTGCACTCGCATGGTTTTTGCTGCGCGGCACCGGCATATCAATGAACCAGACCGCCCGCTATATGGAGATTGCCAGTTTCGCGCTGGTGCTATTCTTCGGCCTGTGGCTGCTTGCACGCAAATTGCCGCTTCTGTTTAAGAAGCGCGACAGCACTGAACCCTCCCCAACAAGCGCGCTTTTTGCAGCAGCACCACAAACAGCAATGGCCAGCGGTCCTGCATGGCAAGGAAGCGTATCGCAAAGCACGCGTGCGCTTGGCATGAGCAGCACCGTAAAGCTCAACTACAAGCCCGCCAATGCGGCGGCGGATCATGTCTTTATCGGACAAGGCGACGTCTGCGCTGATTGCGGCAGCGCCCATATCGCTGATCCATCAACGCTTGGCGATGACTTCAACTGGAAGACAGCATGGTCGGCGATTTTCTCTGTCGGCCTGCGCCCATGCTCCGGTGCGCTGATCGTGCTCACCTTCGCGCTTCTCAATGGTCTGATGGTTGGTGGCTTGCTTTCGGTCTTCGCGATGGCCTTTGGCACATTTCTGACCGTCGCATTTCTCGCAACCCTGGCCGTGACGGCCAAAAACACGGCATTGCGCTTTGCTGGCAGCAGCGCCATGTCCGGTCGCCTGAAAGCAGTGATTGAAGTGGGCGCGGCACTGTTTATCGCGCTGACCGGCGCTCTGCTGCTTAGTGCTGCACTCTTAGGTTAGTCCTTATTCTGGGGTTAGTCCTTATTCTGGCGGCGTGAACGCAGCCAGAATATGCCAAAGAAACTGAGTACGAACAAAATCCCGAAAATGGCCGCCGCAACGTGCGAACGCTCACCGAGTGCAATCATGATGGTCGGCAAATAATAGGCCAACACACCAAAACCAATCAAAATGACAGCTGCGGCGAATGCCGGATTACTCTTTTTCGGTTCAGCCACCACTACGGAAATCCTCTAACTTTTTGATCTGCTGACCGTCAGTATCAAAGTTTTCCGGTGCAAGCCATGCCTGATACGCTTGTTTCAGTGCAGGCCATTCGCCGTCGATGATCGAAAACCATGACGTGTCACGGTTTTTGCTCTTCGCCACCATATGCTGGCGGAAAGTGCCCTCGAACTTAAAGCCAAACCGTTCCGCCGCGCGTTTGGAAGGCGCATTGTCGTCATTGCACTTCCACTCATAACGGCGATAGCCAAGCTCATCGAAAATATACTGCATGAACAGGAACTGCGCTTCGGTAGCAGCCGGTTTGCGCGAAATCAGCGGTCCCCAGTAGATATTACCGATCTCGATGGCCCCATTTGCCGGATCAATCCGCATCAGCGCCTGACGACCAGCGACCTTGCCGCTGGCCTTATCAATGACTGCAAAAAATAACGGATCTTCGCTGGCCGATACCCGATCAAGCCAAGGCTGAAAAGCTTCGCGCGTTGCAGGCGGAACCTCAAACAACCATGTGAAACGCTGATCCGCATCATTGACGGAAGACGCTGCAAAAAGCTCGTCGCCATGCTTTTGCGCATCAATCGGTTCAAGCCTGACATATTGTCCTTCAAGAACTTTGCGTTCAGGCTTCGGGCGTGGCGTCCAATCTCGCAAATCAGTCATTTCAATACTCCCATCTAAAAGAGAAAGGAGCATAAAAGATGCATGACGAAAACCGGATTATTGTCTCAGTTTCATTTTTCTCTGATTGCGGCACGATCCACGGAGACAGCCTTTACCAGCGCCACGACCTGATCGCCAACGGCAAGGCCCAGATCATCGACCGAGCGGCGCGTCAGCCGCGCACCAAGACGACGCCCTTCAAAGTCAAGCGCGACATGAGCATTCGGCCCTTCGCCTGCTTCAATCGCCACAATGGAAACCGGTAGCACGTTGCGGATACTGATCGCATCCGGTGCCTTGCGTGCGATAGAAACATCGCGTGCGCGAACCCGAAGACGCACATGCATGTTCTGTTTAAGCCCGGCATCGCTGAGCTGGAATGTCGTCCCGCCAAGATCAATTTCCGCAAGCTTGTAGCGCTCATCATAAGCTGAAACCAAGCCTTCAAGCAGCACACCAGCGCCCTCGCCGTCCCCATCAATCAGCGGGAAAATCTCGGCAGCTTCGCCACTGGCTTTCACCTTGCCACCCTGCAGCAGAACGATTTCATCGGCGAGGCGGGCAACCTCGTCGATTTCGTGGCTTACATAAACGATCGGCACATGGCTTTCATCTCGAAGCCGTTCGATAAAGGGCAAAATCTCCTGCCTGCGTGCATGATCCAACGAGGAGAGCGGTTCATCCAGCAGCAAAAGTGCCGGATCAGACAACAGCGCACGGCCAATAGCCACACGTTGCCTTTCGCCACCCGAAAGCGTTGCCGGACGTCGATCCAACAGATGCGCTATACCGAGCAGATCAACGACTTCATCAATACTGCGCGTGGTTGCGCGGCTTCCAGCCCAACGCGCATATGTGAGATTGCGCTTCACACTCATATGCGGAAAAAGCCGCGCGTCCTGGAATACATAGCCGATACGCCGCTTTTCAGATGGCAAGTTGATGCCCTTTTCGGCATCGAAAAGCGTGAAATCACCGACTGCGATGCGCCCACTTTCAGGACGCAGCGTTCCGGCAATCATCTTGAGAAGCGTCGTTTTGCCCGCGCCCGAATGACCAAAAAGTGCCGTTACGCCTAAGCCCGCAGCAAAATCTGCCTCGACCGCGAATTTACCATTACGGCCTTTGACGGAAACTTTAAGCCCGCTCATTTTGCATCTCCTGCGAGCTTCCGTTGCAACCATTCAGACAGCACCACTGCACCGATGGAAATAGCCGCAGAAATCAAAATAAGGCGCAATGCTTCTGCATCGCCTGTCGGCGTCTGCATCAGGGAATAGATAGCGAGCGAGAGTGTTTGCGTCTCGCCTGGGATGTTGGAAACAAAGGTAATCGTCGCACCAAACTCGCCCAATGCCTTGGCAAAACCCAATACGCCACCGGCCAGAATGCCCGGCAACAATGGTGGTAAGATAACTGTAAAAAACGCAGTCAGCTTGCTTGCGCCGAGCGTGCGTGCGGCTTCCTCAAGCCCGCGATCAAGCCCTTCAATAGAAAGGCGAATAGGGCGAACAAGCAGCGGGAAAGCCATGACGCCTGCAGCAAGTGCTGCCCCTGTCCAGCGGAAGGAAAACGAGAGGCCAAGCCATTCCTGCAACGGCGCACCAAGCGCGCCGCGCGATCCAAACAGGATCAGCAGCAGATAACCCGTCACCACTGGTGGCAAAACCAGCGGCATGGTGACAATGGCCTGTGCGAGCGACTTGCCCGGAAAATTAAACCGGGCAAGAATCCATGCAACAAAAAAGGCAATTGGCAGCGCCACAACAATAGCTATCCCGGCAACCCGGAGCGACAGAGCAACAATCTGCCAGACATTACTTTCCATTGCTTGGGCCTTCCATCCTTACTGAGCGGCCTCGGCAGCGCCTACAAAGCCCTTGTCCTTGATGATTGCCTGACCGGCATCGCTTTCAAGAAACGCAAGGAATGCTTTTGCCGCATCATTTTCGTTCTTTGCAATCAGCGCTGCAGGATAAAGGATAGGCGCGTGGCTTGAAGCAGGGAAACGATAGGCTTCAACCAGATCAGGCGCAGCCGCACGATCCGAAGCATAGACAATTGCGGCCTTCACTTCAGCGCGGCTCACATATTGCAGTGCAACACGCACGTTTTCGGTGAAGACGGCGTTCTTTTCGACGTCTTTCCAGATGTCGAGCTTTTCAAGTGCGGCCTTGCCATATTTGCCCGCCGGAACGTTGGTTGGATCGCCCATTGCAAAGCGACCAGCGCTTAAAAGTTCCTTGGCATCACCTTTAGCGTCGTCTTTCTGCGTGGCAATAACCAGCGCGTTGCCAGCAATCACCTTGCGCGATGCCTTGTCGATCGCTCCGGCTTTTTCGACATAATCCATCCAGTCGAGATCGGCAGAAATGAAAATCTGTGCAGGAGCGCCCTGCTCGATCTGCTTTGCCAGAACCGAAGACGAAGCAAAAGAAGCGACCACTTCCGTGCCATCCTTGGCCTTGATTTGCTTGGCGGCTTCCTCAATCACATCCTTCATGCTTGCAGCAGCAAAGACCGTGACCTTTTCGGCAGCATGAGCAACCGACGCAGCACCAGCTGCAACCGTAATAAGAAACGCAGCGATAAGTTTTTTCATTCTTGCCCTCCATAGCGCCCGGTTTTCGGGCAAACACCATCATCCACCGGCGAAAACCGGCGCTGTTTGTTCGGGTCTCGAATTTTCATTCGATCCTCCGACTTGCGATGATGGGTATGATGGAGACAAACGCGACCCGGATGCCGTCAGACCCTTTTCACACGGGCGTCCATGCAAAAGCCGCCCAGAATTTCCGTAACGAATTCATATCGTTCCGAAAACGTGGTCACCTTAGAGGCGTGTATTCGCTTTGGCTAGTCCTGATAAGAACGATGCGGCAAAAAGGGCCGCATCATCAAAGCGCATCCCGAAAAGTGTGAAGCGGTTTTCGGACTAAGATGCGCGTTCAAAAAAAGTTAGCGTCCAATATGTTTGTGGCTTGTGCCGCGCAATTTAGCGAGCTTAACCTGCTTTTCACGCTCTGCAAACCGTTCGCGATCTTCCGGCGTGCGTTCGTCATAACAACCAGCGCAGGAAATGCCTTCCTCGAAGAACTGCGAAAGCTTGTCTTCTGCAGTAATCGGACGGCGGCAGGCGCGGCAAAGCTCAATATCACTTTCCGTTAGGCCATGACCGATGGCTACGCGTTCATCGAACACGAAGCATTCGCCGTTCCACATGCTTTCTTCTTTTGGCACATCTTCAAGATATTTGAGGATACCGCCCTTGAGATGGAAAACGTCATCAAAGCCAAGGCCTTTGACAAACGCTGTGGCCTTTTCACAACGAATACCACCCGTACAGAACATCGCGATCTTTTTGCCTTCGAGCTTATCGCGGTTCTGCTCAACCCATTCCGGAAACTCGCGGAAGGTCTTGGTGTTCGGATCAAGCGCGCCTTCAAACGTACCAATGGCATATTCGTAATCATTGCGCGTATCGACAACGACTGTGTTGTCATCGGCAATCAGGGCGTTCCAATCCTTGGGCGCAATATAAGTGCCAACACTTTTCAGCGGATCGATGCCATCCACACCCATGGTCACGATTTCGCGCTTCAAACGCACCTTCATGCGATAGAACGGCATTTCTGTTGCATGGGAATATTTCAGTTCCGGATCAGCAAGGCCGGGAACTGCTGTGATGTATTCTACGAGCTTTTCAATTGCCTCCGCGGTGCCTGCAACTGTGCCATTGATACCCTCTGATGCAAGCAACAACGTCCCCTTGATGCCATTCGAGCAGCAAAGCTGAGCCAGCGGCTCACGCAGGCTTTCGTATTGCGGCAGCGGCGCAAAGCAATAAAGGGCGGCAACGGTAAATGGCAAATTGCTCATAGGTTCTATCTCTTTTAAATTTACTTCGACCTAGTCCTCGAACGCGGCAAATTCAAGTTATTTATCCCCGGCCTCTGAGGTGCAGCGACAATCTGGCTTCGATGAACGTAGTTTTCGAAGGAGAAATCAGATGTTTGATACCGAAACTTTCGCAGCGATTATTTCAATGGCCAGCCATGCAGACATTGAACCTGCCGCTTTGCTGGCAGTATCCGAAGTGGAAAGCGGCGGGCGGGCGCTTTTTCCTGTCGCTGATAGAAAAGAACCGGCAATTCGCTTCGAGGGCCATTATTTTGACCGCAGGCTTTCTGGACGCATCCGCGAACAAGCGCGACAGATGGGACTGGCTTCGCCAGATGCCGGACGTGTACGCAATCCCAAAACGCAACGTGAGCGCTGGCTGCTGCTGGAGCGCGCCATGAGCATTCACCGGCAAGCGGCGCTGGAATCCACCTCGTGGGGTTTGGGTCAGGTGATGGGTGCCCACTGGAAATGGCTGAGCTATCAAAGCATCGATGAATTGGTCAGCGAAGCGCGCAGCGGTATCGCAGGGCAAGTATCACTGATGCTGAATTTTATCGACAAGGCCGGATTGAAGGTAAGCTTACAGGCAAAAGACTGGCGGGATTTTGCACGGCGTTATAACGGTCCGGCCTTCGCCCGTAATCAGTATGACAGCCGCATGGCAGCAGCTTATGAGCGATGGAACCGCAGCCTTGGACATGTGCTTGCAGCGGCTTAGCGGAGCTTTTCTAAAATATCCTCATTTTGGAAGCGTAAAAGCCTTCCGCATAGGCTTCCGGCGCGCGGCACTCCATGCCGCGCAGCCGTGAAATCCCACGAAACGTTTGCTCGTCAAACCAGTCTTTAGACCGCTGAGTGCCAAAATGCTGCATCAGCAATTCGATCTTTCGCTCCAGAACTTTTGCGGGAAGAGCCACATAAGCATTGGGGCGGCCCAAATCGCCATCCCATTTTGGAATTTCATATTCAAGGATCAACTGATCGCGAAAAATATTCCATGTCAATTCATTAACAGTGCGGTGGTCCTGATGCGCATCGTGGCAACTATGCGTAAACACAATATCCGGCTGCCGCCTGCTGCGCTGCCCGATCAGCCATTCCTTGATTTCCCGCCCTTGTGCCGGGAAATAACTATCTTCAAATTGCGCAAAATGAATGTTGCTACTAGCAGCACCACACAAAAAATCCTGTGCTGAAGCTTGTGCCTCCGCACGTCGGTCATCTCCGCCCGACAACACACACCAGTCGATATGCAGCGCAATGCCCCTATCAATCAGGTTTAAAAGCGTGCCGCCGCAACCAATCTCAATATCGTCCGAATGCGCGCCCAGACATAAGACATTGAGCGGCCTGTCGAGACTATTAAGAGAATAGAGATCAATCATAGTGCTATCGCGATATTGGCCGCACGAAGCTCTGTCTTATGTTTCTTCCACGGCATATCGCCTTTTTCGACCATATCTTCCAGCGTCTGCCAATCGCGCAGCGTATCCATTGAGCGCCAGAAGCCCTCATATTTATAGGCCATCAACTGGTTTTCAGAGATCAGACGGCTGAACGGTTCTAACACCAGTTCTTCGCCCTCGCGCATGTAGTCAAATATCTCTTTTCGAAACAGAAAATAGCCGCCATTGATCCAGATATCGGACGTGTTCGACGTTCTGAACGCCCGTACATCACCACCTTCGGCAATATCGGCCAGATGATAGGTCAGCGGTGGACGGACCGCCAGAAAGCAAGCAATTTTACCGCTTTCGCGAAAACGTTCCGTCATCTCATCCAGATCAACATCACTTAGTCCGTCGCTGTAATTTGCGAGGAACATATCCTCGCCCTCGACATGAGACCGCGCACTCCACAAGCGCTCGCCAATATTGCGCCAGATACCCGTATCAAGCAGGGTGACGCTCCAATCGCGATCCACTTCTTCAAGCAGACGCACATTGCGCCCACCATCTGACACCACGCAATCGGCGAATGTTTGCGGCTTTATGCTCAGGAAAAAGTCCTTCACCACATTGGCTTTATAGCCAAGGCAAAGCACGAAATCATTGTGTCCATAATCGGAGTAATATTCCATGACATGATGCAGGATCGGCTGATGCCCTAGCGGGATCATCGGCTTGGGAACATTCTCCGAATATTCCCGTATTCTGGTGCCAAGACCGCCGCAAAACAGAACGACTTTCATAACTAGTGCTCCTCTGTAAGCAATGCCGGATCAATCAGCGTGACATGCGGGATTGGTATGATGAACTTGCCACCCCACTCTACAACATGCTGCATCTGACGGATAATTTCGTCTTTGAAGTTCCATGGCAGAATCAGAATGTAATCGGGCTTGTAGCTGTCGATCATCGTCGTGTCGTAAATCGGTATATGCATACCGGGCGTGAAACGGCCGTGCTTGTAAGGGTTGCGATCGACCGTAAAATCGAGAAAATCGGTGCCAATTCCACAATAGTTGAGCAGCGTATTGCCCTTGCCGGGTGCGCCATAACCGCAGATGCGCTTGCCTGAATTTTTTGCAGCAATAAGGAATGACAGCAGGTCGCGCTTGGTGCGCCGTGTTTTTTCTGCAAACTGTTCATAGGTCGTAATATCGTTGATACCGAATGCCTGCTCGCGCTTCAAAAGGGCAGCAACACGCGGCCCGGCTTTTCGCTTGCTGGTATTATGTGCCAGATAAACCCTCAACGATCCGCCATGGGTTGGCAATTCGTCGACATCAATGACCTTCAGATGGTGACGATGCGCCATATAGCGAATGGTCAGCAGCGAGAAATACGAGAAGTGCTCGTGATAGATCGTGTCGAACTGGTTCTGTTCGATGAGATTGGTCAGGTGCGGAAACTCAAGCGTGATGACACCTTCGGGCTTGAGCAAAATCTGCATGCCACGGACAAAATCATTGAGATCCGGCACCTGTGCCAGAACATTGTTACCGATAATCAGATCAGCTTTTTTACCATCACTGACCATACGTGATGCAAGATCAGAGCCAAAGAAATCCACCCGCGTTGGCACACCTTTAGCGACCGCCGCTTGCGCAACGTTAGCAGCAGGCTCAATGCCGAGGATTGGTATGCCTTTGGGCAAAAAATGCTGCAACAGATAGCCGTCATTGCTGGCAATCTCGACGACAAAGCTATCGCTGTTCAGGCTAAGCTTCTCGGTGATTTCATCGCAATAGAGTTTAGCGTGATTGACCCAACTGGTAGCAAAGGACGAGAAATAGGCATATTCCGTAAAAATATCGGCGGGGCTGAAATATTCTTTCAGCTGCACCAGATAGCAATGATCGCATACATAGGCATATAGCGGATAATACGGCTCCATATGATCAAGCTGTTCCGCAGTGATAAAACTCTCACATGGCGGCGACATGCCGAGATCGACAAATGTATGTCTCAGGAGCGTTCCGCACAAACGACAGCCTGTCTGTTCCTTGGCCATGCTTGTACTCCGCGTGATGCCCGGCGTCTGGATGGTCATATGAGATACCTCGCCATGCCCGGCCCCTTGATGGGTATTTGGGTCTGAACTCCGATCAATGCCGGATAGTTAAAACTACTCAGTAAGCCTGGGATTTCCGAGACTGTAATGTGGAGCGAGGCGTATATACGATCGGGCGCACCCATCACCCGTCGGAGCGGTATGAACATTCCCCCTGACTTCTCCCTATGTCTGATGGGGAGTAGGCGCTTACGCCTTTGGGTGAAGCTGCCTCCCAACTTAAGGCCATTCAGCAGAGCCGAAAACAAGGCTATCTCACAGGCATGAAGCTGTCAGAATATGGGTATCTGGCAACCGAGGCATAATATGCGATTTACCCCGCTCAACATTGATGGTGCATGGTCGATTGAGCCTGAAAGGCTTGAAGACGATCGGGGGTGGTTCGCGCGCGTGTTTTGCGAGGCTGAATTTGCCGACCGGCAATTAGAAACCAGTTTTCCGCAACACAGCCTGTCATTTTCCCGCGAAAAAGGCACTCTGCGCGGCCTTCATTATCAAAATGAACCTCATGAAGAGACGAAGCTCGTTACCTGTCTTCAAGGCATGGTCTGGGACGTTCTGGTTGATCTTCGACCAGAATCTCCGACCTATCGTCGTTGGACAGGACTAGAACTTTCAGCGGATAATGGGGTGCAGCTTTACATTCCAGTGGGCTGCGCGCATGGCTTTCAGACGCTCACGGACAATGTGCTGTTGCGCTATATGATTTCAAAACCTTACGCACCAGATTCTGCGACGGGTTTGCGCTATGATGATCCCGCACTTGGAATTCCATGGCCGGACGAGCCAAGTGTTATGTCGGAAAAAGACCGGACCTGGCCACATCTTTAAATTCAACCTGCAATCAACAATTCCGCATTGCGAAGCCGATCTGCGGCGTCTGCAATCTGCACAAAGGGCAGGCCAGCGCGCTCTGCCATATCCAGCAGCGAATGATCGCCATCGGCCAGATTAAGCACCCACAACATGGCCATAGCTTTTTGTGCAGCGTTAGGATCACCGCCGGTGTTTGCATATAATCCGCGACGGCCAAGCTGCGGCTCCCCTTTGGGTGATGTGCTCACCGGCGTCCAGTTGCGTTCTGCAATCTCGATAGCACTGAGGATGAGATTATATGACTGCTCCAGATGGTTTGGCCGGATGAAATCAAGATTGTCGGCAGACGTGTGATATTCTGGAAAAGCACCATACAGACTGCGCTGAAACAGGCCGACCGGCAGGTTGAAACCCGGCGAGCAGAACTGACGTTCATCATAGCCATAGGGCCAGAAGTCATGCAGCTTTGCGCCCGCAAGGCCAGAGGCTTCGAGCACCTGCCCCATGATACGGTCAATCTCGGCTGCACCGCGCCGACTGCGCTTATAATTGGGTCCACCACCATCACCAACGCAGGATAAAACGAGGCCGTGTTTTACACGGTGGAGATCTGCCTCGTTTTGGTTCAACCAAGCCAGCGCGCCAAACGTCGCCGGACCAAATATGAACTTATAGGTGTAACGCGTTTTACGCTGCATCAACTCCTCACCGAGAGCAATCAGCAGCGCCAGACCAGAACAATTATCATTGGCAAGCGAAGGATGGCAAAGATGGGCTGAGAGCAGAAAAATCTCGTCAGTTTCACCCTTAAGAATAAATTCGCCAAAGGTCAGAAAGCCGTCGCGGCGCTCTGCATCAATAACAACATCGTAGACATCCTCTTTCATTTGCATCAGAGAATTATGCGCCATGCAGAAACCCCACGCCTCGGTATGGTAGCATGTGCGATAGGGGATCACATCGGGCTGATCGGGTAAGCTATGGATATGCTCTTTCAACGCATCGAGCGATAATTTTGCACGTATCGGAACGCTGAAATTCACAACATGCAGATTATGATTGGCAAAATCGACAATGCGATTTCCGGCTGAATCTGCAATATAGGCCTCACGGATTATCCATTCTTTCGGCGCCTGCCAGTCATAAAGCTGCGTGCCGGTTGGTATCCGATAGATTTGTAACGGCAAATGATCACTGATAATGGCAAGCGTTTCGCGCACGCCATCACCAGTAAGACTGCGGCAAATCGGATAAAGCCGCGAGGCCAGATCAAAAATCTTTTCGCCCTGACTCTGACCCCGCGATTGACTATCCATTATGCGGATGCCCGAAGTGGTTGTTCTTGTTCATCCACACGACGCAGACTGTTATCAAGCTCGCCTTCAGCAATCAGCTTGCGAATATGGGCTATGCGCTGAAAATGCGGGCCTTCAAACTCTTCAAGCGTCAGCGATGAGCGGCTGTAAGCTGCAAGCAGTTCACGTGCACCAGCGGCAGCATCCCATTGCGGTTTTGCTTCCGGCAATACGCGCGCGAGTTTTTCAAAACTCACCCGATAAGAACGCGTGTCAGGTCCGGCGTCGTCGGCATATTCAATCCGGCATTCAGGCACGATATCAGCAACGATGCCTGCAATATCGCGGATGCGGTAATTATGTTCAGTTGAACCTACATTGAAAGCTTCATTGAACACTTTCTCACGCGGCGCTTCCATTGCCGCATTAAAAGCGCGCGAAATATCGCGGATATGCACGATAGGACGCCATGGCGTGCCATCTGATTTGAGATAAATCAACCCTTTGGTGACTGCCCATGCCACCAGATTATTCAGCACAATATCAAAGCGCAGGAACGGCGAAACACCATATGCGGTCGCTGGTCTGAGATAGATTGGACAGAAACTATCATCTGCCAGTTCGCGTATGTCCTGCTCGGCGCGCACCTTGGAGCGACCATATGCGGTGACGGGTTTAAGTTCCCCCGCCTCATCGATCAAATCGGAATCGCTGATGCCATAATTGCTGCATGAGGAGGCAAACAGAAATCTGCTAACACCCGCCGTTTTCGCGGCTTTCGCCATTGCAACACTGGCGCGATGATTGATGTCATAGGTGAGTTCTTCGTTGAGGTTGCCAAGCGGATCGTTGGATAAAGCCGCAAGATGAATGACAGCATCAAACCCTTCCAGATCACGCGGCGACACATCACGCACATCTTTTCGGATTGTCGGCACGTTAAAAACTGAACCGCCTTCTTCAAACAGGCAATGTTGATAGAGACCAACATCATACCCTGAAACCTGATGCCCGGCATTGATCAGCGTCGGCACCATCACCGATCCGATATAGCCCTGATGCCCTGTAACAAGTACCTTCATAGCCAATCCCTCACCTTGTTTGTTGATTTAGGTTAGCGAGTGCAAGGGGAAGCGGCGAGTTGACCGAAGGCATGTTCGCTTAGGACAAGCGTTGATATGAGATATAAAAAGTCTGGGCCACTACGCCTTCTGGATGAGCTTCAATTGTTCAGAACTGCCGATTAACAAAATCCAGTCGCTTTGATAGACGTTCTTCCGGTCTGGCGGTGCCTGATAGATGCTCGCATCGCCATCGATTTTTGGATCGTTGGCAGGTAAAAACTGACCGGAAGCCGGATCAACCCAAAAAGCTTTTTGATTGTCGTTTAACGAACTTGTCTTGATGCGAAACTCTCCTGCATTACCATAGATCACAAGGAGACTTTGATCAGGCAAAGCCGCTGCATAAACGCCCTCAGCCGCGGCAATGCTGTGATCGCGATCCGGCTGCAATTGCGGCCATGGGAGTTTGTCGAAAAATGCCTTCATGATCGTCATAGACTTTGCTCCGGGACTATTTAAAGCCTCGCGCCAGTTCTGATCCGAGGTGAATACTCCCGGTCCTGAAAAGTACCAAATTGGATTGTTGCCGAAAAACTGACCCGCAGCACCGCCTAAGATAGCTCCATAGGCATTGCGACGCGTGATGCGTGCGGTTGTCTCGCGCTCATATTCATAAGCACCTTCGAGTAGAATGACCGGCATTTTGGCCGCCTTACTGCGAGCCAGAATTGCCTTATGCACATCGTCATAAGTATAAACCGTATCGAGAGAGAGCCAGCTGTGATCGCCCCATATTTCAACCGTGTTCGTATCGCGCCCGGAATGAACTGTTTGAAGCGCAGCGGGCGAAACAGATGCAATGCCTTGCGCCAGTTCTGACACAAGTGCGCGGTCAGGCGCATCGAAGTCACCACCCAAAATCCAGACAATATTTGGGAAATTTGCAAAGCGGCGCGCAATCGCTTCACCATAGGCTTTCATTTTATCTGGGCCAGCAGCTTGTGCTTGCGCGAACCAGCCCTGATCACCGCCATTCACACCCAAATAGGCCGGGGCCAGAAACACAACCAAACCCTGTTTCTGCGCCTGTTCGATCACCCATGCGGCATGATCGAAATAGTTTGGATTAAGCGTGCCAAATGACTCGCTTTTAAAAGGTTTATCACCGTAAGCATTGGCAGGCGGATTGCTTGAAAACTGATGCTCGATCAGGTTGACAAGAATGGCATTAAAGCCGCGTTTGCTGCGATCTTCCAAATACGTCTTGGCATCATCTCGGTTTAATTCCCCAATCAATGACCACGCCGTGTCACCGTTAACTAAAAACGGGCGACCCTGTGCATCTTCAAAATAACGTTGATCCTGACTGACTTTGATCGGGAAAACCGTCTCGACCTGTGCGGCACCAACCATCAAGAACAGCGCCGCAAAGATAAGACCTGCTCGCCAAAACCTCATCGCGTAGCCGGGGGATAGCTCGATGCCTCGTTAAACCGGCGATAGACCACCTGCGACGGACGCCCGGTTAGATAGGTATCAACACCATCACTGAGCGCTCGCGCATAGATACCAAGTGCACCGTCAATCGCATCAACCGTGCGTGCAATATCCGTGTCGCTATGCGTATAGCTAACCACAAGTGAGGGCATCAGAATGCCGCGTCGGATGGTTTCTTGCAGGAATAATGTGCGAAATGCCTGTGAAGGTTGGTTGCTTTCATCAAGGGTAGAATAAGCCAGACAGCAAGGCCGACCATGTAATCGCACGTGATTTTGCAATCCGTGGTTTGCAATCGCAGCATTTACGCCCTCCGCAAGCCGCGTACCCTGTTGATAAAGCCGTTCGATCACCGGCTCATCGCGATAGACCTTCATCGTTGCAATGGCTGCGGCCATCGCATGCGTTTCAGCGCCATGGGTGGTGGAAAGTAAAAATACGCGCGGATGTTCGGTTTGAGTGAGGCCGCCGAGCTGCATATATTCAGCCTTGCCTGCCAGCGCAGAGATCGCAAAACCGTTGCCCAGAGCTTTGCCAAAACAGGAAAGGTCCGGCTCAATATCGTAGAGCCGCTGCGCGCCGCGCATATGCCAGCGAAAGCCGGTAATCATCTCGTCCAGAATAAACAAAGCGCCGTTTTCATGCGCAATGCGTTTAGCTTCATGCAGAAAATTGTCCTGCGGTTCATCGGCTTTTGCAGGCTCTAGAATGAGCGCTGCAATCATGCCCGGATAATTCTCAAACAAAGCCTGCACGCTGGCTATGTCATTATAGCGAAACGTCGTGGTCAATGCGGAAACAGATGCAGGAATCCCCGCATTCATTTTCGTGGTCCCGATAAACCAGTCATCTGTCGAAAAAAATGGGTGGTCTGCACAGATGGCAATCATATCGCGTCCGGTATAGGCGCGTGCCAGACGCAGGGCGGCAGATGTTGCATCCGATCCGTCTTTGCAGAATTTCACCATTTCAGCGCCCTCAATCAGTTCGAGGAAGCTTTCCGCACATTCAATTTCAATTGCACTGGGGCGCGTGAAATTGCAGCCATCCTGCAACGCATCGCGCACCGCATGAAGCACCGGCGGATAGGCGTGCCCCAGACCAACGGCACGGTTGCCCATTCCATATTCAATATACTGATTGCCATCGACATCAAACACGTGTGAGCCGGAACCGCGCTGAATAAAGCCCGGTGCTAAGATCGGATACTGGTCATCACCCTTGGCATAGGTATGGCACCCGCCCGGTATCAGGGCATGGGCCTTGCTTCTGAGCAATTGTGAATTGCGAAACCGGGATGTGAAAAGGTTCATGCCCATTTCCTTTCTGTCCATACCGAACGCAACCGCTCTCGCATCTGCCTGAGCCAGTTTTTGACAGGTTTGGGCAAACGCGACCGCAGGCTCGAATGCAGTGCCGTCGGCATCTGCCATTGTGAAAGCGGCAGAGGAACTGCGATGTCGGGTGGGTTTTTAACCAGATTTTCCAAAAGCCCGGCATAGGCAAGCCCTGCGGTATCATTATCAAACGCGACCGCAACTTTCAGCCGCGCCGCCTTGGCCATTTCAGCCAGCGATTGCCTATTGTCTGCAAGACGATTGATATGGCGTGCGGCCTGTTTGAAATCTCCAACAGGGAAAAGCAGACCATCCTCACCATTGGTCACGATATAATCGGTAACACCTGCGATTTTCGAAACAACCGCCGGGCAACCCTCGCTCATGGCTTCAATCAGCGTTAAGCCAAACCCTTCAAACCGGGACGGCATGACCATGACATCATGCTGGCTGACAAGCCAAGGCACATCGGATGGAGCAACCCAGCTTGTGAAGCTCACCTTGTCGCCAAAACCTTCGAGCCTACGACGTAATTCATTCAGATCAGGGCCATCCCCGGCAACGCTCAAATGATAGTCGCATTTCAATTCACGCAGAATATTTGGCAGCCAGAACACGCCCTTTGAATTATCCTCAATGCGACCGAGATATAGCAGGCGTAAAGGTGCAGAAGGATCGCTGTGCATGGCACTCCCATGCTTAAGAACATTTCGATTGAGACCGTGTGGGATCACAAGCGTTCGCGCCGCATCAAATCCGTAATGTTTGACCAGATCATCCCGGCAACGCTTTGAAACACCCACGGTTGCATGAACATGATCGCGGATCTCGTGCGCTGCCGCATAAGTGCCGGGCGTGATATTATGAACGATCATAATACGCAGAATATCATCGGGCAGATACCGAACCAGATTGGTTTCAAAGCGGCTGGACAAGACATTGACAAAGACCGCTTTGAAATTGTTGTCACGCAAAAAGGCAATCATGCGCCGTGCACGGGTTTCCTCATCAAGAACTCCCATCCGGTCTATCGCATCACCCTTGCGCAAAGCATCGCTTAACCCCTGATCGGCAGAAGGAAAGCTGATTGTTTCACCTGCCGCTCCCGCAGCCAGCCAGCGCAATTCAATACCAGATTGCCTGAGCGACGCGCTTAGCCGCGTAAATACCGAGTAAGTCCCGCCAATATGGGGACGGACGAAGTAAGCACATTTCACGATCATCACCCTCTGCCCAGAAATCAGGACTTCGAGGGAAACCGTCCCTCGAAGCCTCGTTTCGGCATATCGGGGGGCGTTTGATATACCGCTTATCAGTGTAGCGAAAATCACTCATCGTGCATTTTGGCTATGAGGGGTACATACCCTCATACATAAGAGGATGCTGTTCACCCTTCTGCCAATTTTCACAAAACCTCTTAACGGAATAGTTTCTAGAAATAGCTGGAGACACTTGTATGAGGATAGGTCTTTTCGGTCAGTTTGGCTCCGGCAATACCGGCAATGACGGGTCGCTGGAAGCGATGCTGCAACTATTGAAACGCAACTGCCCCGGCGCACAATTTATCTGTATCTGTTCAAGACCTGACATCATCGAAGAGAAATTTCAGATTAAAGCGGTTCCAGTGGGTAAGCCAGCGTCGGATAACGCCTTCTTGCGAATGCTTGATAAGGCTCTGTTACAACTCCCGCGTCGCATGAGCGGCTTTTTAGCTGCGATTTCATTGGCGCACGGCATTGATGTGATTGTGGTTCCCGGAACAGGCATTCTCGACGACTTTAACGAAGACCCGTTTGGCTGGCCATTTGCTATTTTACGATGGTCGGTTGCAGCACGGCTTGGCGGTGCACGTTTTGCCTTTGTTTCCATCGGTGCCGGGCCGGTCACCCATCCTTTAAGCCGGTTTTTCATTGGCAAGGCCTCGAAGATAGCGGCCTATCGTTCCTATCGCGATCAGGTTTCATATGATTTCATGAAATCGCTCAATGTGAGTGTCACAAAAGATCTTGTCAGTGCTGACATCGCTTTTTCTCTTCCCACGCCGGAAGAGGAATTGCGCAACAGCGCCGACCAGCGCGTTGGCCTTGGCATCATGACCTATAAGGGCTGGAAAAAGCGTGCGCTCGACGGTGAGGCGATTTACGATAATTATCTCAACAAAATGACCAAGCTGATCAGCGAGCTTTTAATCGACGGGCGACAAGTGCGTCTGCTGACCGGCGACAAGGGCGACCTTGAAGCCATTCATGATCTGCGACAGCGTATTCCTGCAAGGCATGCACATAATGTCATTTTCGAACCAGTCACATCACTTGACGTTCTGATGCAGCAGATTGCCAAAACCGATATTGTCGTTGCCAGCCGATACCACAATATCGTATGCGCGCTTGCAATGGGAAGGCCTGCAATTTCAATTGGCTATGCACGCAAAAACGATGCGCTTTTAAACGATACGGGCTTGAGCGAGTTCTGCCATCACATCGAAAATTTTAATCCGCAAACAGTGCTGGGCCAGATCGACAATATGTTCAGCCGCAGGGAACAACTCGTCAAGACAGTTGAGGTTGGTGTAGAGCATTATCGGCAAAAGCTTGCGGAACAGGAAGAATGCCTGCGCGTCAATTTACTCATGAAAAGTCGATTATAAAGTCCGCTTTCTGCGCTGAAACAGATAGTCGATGGGCGGTAACAAAGCCATCGACGGTTTGCGCTTGAGCGCAAAGCTCATAAGCGATGCGGCCCCCTCTTCTCGCCTGATGAGATTGGATATTGCCGACCAATAAGCGCGCTTTGTCAGGCAGTTGCGCGCAGCCGTAAAATCCCTGTCAGCATGCGGCATATTCATGCCCTCGTGCTCGAAGAATGAGCGAAACCCCGCTTCAAACTCACGATTCCAGTGCATGATGCCTGCAACCTTGGCCGACTGATTGTCGGAATGAACCCGCGCATAGGCCTGCACGCTGTCAGTTGATGCAACACCACCCAGCAAAGCAAGCCGCAACCACATTTCAAGATCATCTGTATGTGGCAGCGTCTTGCGATAATAACCCGCTTGCTTTTGCGCAGCCGTTCGCACGACAGCCGTTGGCCCCGCAACAGGATTGAAAGCATGTCGGCAAGCGAGGTTGATAAAATCAGCACCGGAGCGAATAGTCCATTTTCCGCCATCTGCCATTGTCTGCGGCGGCATCTCGTCTTTTGAGATTTTATGGATGCCACCATGCGAAAGATGTACATCCGGATATTGCTCCAGCATGTTGACAGCCCGCGCCAAGGCGCCCGGTGCCAGCAGGTCATCCGCACAAAGAATGAGAAAATAATCAGACTGCGCCCAGTCAATCGCCGCATTAAACGACGCATGCGGTCCGGCGTTTCTTGATCGCAAGAACAATTCGACACGAGTATCGCGCGCGGCGAGATCACGCGCCACATCTGCGCTGTTGTCTTCAGATGCATTGTCAATAATCAGCAGTCGCAACGCAACGCCGCTTTGCGATAACACGCTGTTGGCGCATCCGGCTAAGTAATGCGCATAATTATAGCTGGGAATAACCACATCAATCATTGGCTGATTGCTCATGAGCGCTTCACTCCGCAGGCTCATGAACATGTCTTACCCATGGCAAGCGGCTCATGAACCTTCCAAGCAACCAGCGTAGCACCGGCACCAGCTCTTCGGTAAAAGGATGGCGCGTCACAAACAGCGCCGCAAACCAGCTCGCAATGGCAACAAGCCCCATGAGCAATGCCTTTGACCAGTGCATGTCAAGATTAAATCCATCCATCGCAACCATAGCGAGCGGCCCCGACAGCGCCAATAGGGTGACGAATGCACTTTTAAGGAGTTCACTTCCAAGAATGCGATATGAGAATTTTGTATGCTTGCGGACATAGACGATGGCGACAACCATCTGGAATGGCAGACTGATGAACTGGCTTAATGCCACAGCCAACAATCCATGAAGTGCTGCAAAACACAGAATTGCGGTTGCTACCAGTCGAGAGATAAGATTTGAAATAAACGCCTCACGGTTTGCACCAAGCGCCATAAGCAAGGGATAGGTCAGGATAACCGGAAACCAGAACAGGCTTGCAAGACTGGTAATGGAAACAATCAGCGCGGCCTCGGTCCAGCCCGGACCCAGGATGATATTCACGAGTGGGTAGGCAAGCAGTGCAAGCAACGCTTGTGCAGGCCAATAGACCACCGAAATATAGGACAAAGCGCGGATATAGGCCCGGCTGATATCACCACCTTCGCGCACATGCGCAGATAGCATCGGGAACGCCACGGTAAACACCGCCGACAAAAAGATACGATCCGGCAATCCACTGACTGTATTCGCCCGGTTATAAATACCGACCGAGGCAATAGGCATGAAGCGTCCGAGCATCAGCTGCGGGAAGGTTTCGCAAATTTTGTTCAAACCCGCATTACCGCCAAGATAAATGCCAAAGCGCCACGCGGTATTGATGCTGGCAAGTGACGGGCGCAGCAGCCGCGCAAGCGGGTAAATGGCAATCGCCATGCCCGTTGTCATCAGCGCACTGGCAAGCAGACCGAATGCAAAGCACATATGCCCAAAGCCAAGCCCTGCCATGGCGATGGTGACGGCCGCTCCAAAGCCAGTTCCAGCAGTGCGAATACGGGCAAGAGTTCCAAATGCCATTTCGCGTCGTAGCAATGCCACCACAGGCAGCGAGAGACTTTCGACGAGAGCTGCAATAATCGTAATATCAAGGAAAAGCAGCAGTGTCGGATCGTGATAGGCTACGGCAAAATATTCCCGCGCCAGATAAAGACCCGCTGACAAAATAAGCGTTACAATCATAAGAAATGTCATAGAGGTTCTGACGTCGTGATCCTGAACCTTGTCGATACGGATAAGAAACTCTGGGCTGGCAAACTCGCGCAAAGAAAAGATAATTGCGCCGATGCTTAGTCCAACGACACCGGCACCCGTCTCTGCTGGCCCTAAGAACCGCGACACTGCAATTACCGTCAGAAAATTAAACAGCAGACCCGCATATTGTTCGAGCGCCGCCATGAGAATGCCTCTGCGGTTTCCACTCATGGCCTGCTCCTTATCGGGAGCTTGATTGGGTGTTGCTTGCGCGTTTTCAAAACCTCTGATCCCCCCGGACAATACAAAGACAACAAGTGCCGCCTTTACTTCATCGCCTAAGAATAGCCGTTTGCCGGGACCGGGAAATGTGACTCTTGGTGTTAGCCCTTACCTGAAAGGAGTATGGACCACGCTTTATAGCCAAGTCGTCGCTGCGCGCGGGAGACAGTAAAAATTCACTTAGTCTTAATTTTTACACGCGCTTGGGAGGGGTCATGGTCAGTCTTATCTGGATCACGCTTCTGGCTTTTGGGTTATCAGTTGCGTTCTGTCTCGGTTTTCGCGGGCTTGCACGTGAATGGCACCTCATCGACATTCCCAATGCGCGTAAGACACATGATGGCCACGTTCCCCTTTGCGGAGGGATAGCGATTTTCCTGTCATTATCAGTTGCGGGACTTTTCACACCAGCATTGGCGGGATCAGCAAATATCATTTTCGTGCTGCCCGGCCTGCTTTTAATCCTCGTAACAGGCGTCGCGGATGATCGATTTAACCTCCCCGTTGCACCGCGTCTTGCCATGCAGTTGCTGGCGGCATTCCTGATCATCGGCATCGCAGGCATCACACAAATCCATCTTGGCTTTGCAACTGGCGTGATTGACACGATAGGATCGAGAGTTCTGACCGGGCCAATTTTCCTGCTTCTTGCGCTGACGTTCGTGGTCGGTGTCGTTAATGCCGTCAATATGAGCGACGGCGTTGATGGCCTTGCCGGATCTGCAAGTGCGGCCGCTTTTTTCTGGCTTGCCGTGATTAGTTTCAGTATCGGGGAAAACCGGGTCGGGGTACAAACATTGGCACTATCAGCGGCCTGTATTGGCTTCCTCGTCTTCAATATGCGCCATCGCTGGCGGGCAAAGGCCAGCCTGTTTCTGGGCGATGGTGGCAGCACGTTTTTGGGTGCCGCCCTTGCCGGTCTTATCCTGATCCTTGCAAATGTCAGCGCGACAGCAGCTTTTCCCATCCTCATATGGGTAGTGATTGTGCCGGTAATCGACACGCTCAGCCTGATTGTGCGCCGCCTTGCAGCACGCAAAAGCCCGTTCTCACCTGACCGGCAACATCTCCATCACTTGCTGCTCGATAACGGCTTTTCCGACAGCCAGACGGCAATCACTATCATGACGCTCAATTTTGTCGCCGGAGCTACGGCCTATGCTGCGATCCGCTTTCAAATTCCGGCATGGACAATGCTTATTGCGCTCATTGTGCCAGCGATTGCGCACGCTCTGTTCGTGCTTCGCACCAATAACGCTTTGCGGCCCATCGTTGTGGACGCCACCCAACCCGTAAAAACCAACGTCACTTTTCCAGAGGCAAGTTTATGAGTGTATCTGTTCTCATCATGACCTTGAACGAAGAGATCAATTTGCCCGCCTGTCTTGCATCGCTCGATTGGTGCGATGACATTGTTGTGCTCGATTCATTCAGCGAAGACCGCACTGTGGAGATTGCAATAGCTGCGGGCGCACGCGTATTTCAGCGCCGATATGACACCGAAGACCGGCAGCGGATGTATGGCATCACGGAAATTGAGTTCAAACATGATTGGGTCTACACACCTGATGCCGACGAAATAACCCCCGCCGATCTGCGTGACGAAATGCTGGCCATCGCTTCCGATCCCACTCGACCGGAAGTGTTCTTCAAAGCGCGTTACAAAAACATGTTCATGGGGCGCTGGATCAAACATGCAAGCCTTTATCCAACATGGATAACCAGGCTGGTGCGCCCTGATCGGGTGCGGTTTGAGCGTTCAGTGCATTCGCGCGCAAGCGGTGGCCCGGAAGGGGCTTTGAAAGCGCATTTCATTCATTACAGTTTCAACAAAGGCCTTGAAGCCTGGTACGATAAGCATAATCGCTATTCATCGGCAGAGGCTGACCTTTCTTCTAATCGCCTGCTGGAACGCAAAATCGACTGGAGCGGTTTACTATCAAGCGCACCTGAAAAGCGACGGCGCGCGCTGAAATCGCTCTCCTATCACATGCCGTTCCGTCCTTCGCTGCGCTTCCTTTACATGTATGTGCTGCGCCGCGGCTTTCTGGATGGAAAGCCCGGCTATCTCTATTGTAGGCTTCTCGCTGCTTACGAATTCATGATTATTATCAAGATGGAAGAGCAGCGACGGAAAGAGACAAGCGTAGTCGCTGAAGCGCCTATTCGGCTGGTCGTCGATAATAAAGAACCGGAACGGCGTATGGTATGATGCTGCTGATTTTCCTGCCTTGTGCCGTCTTATTCGGGCTCGCCGCAATGTTCTATTCAGAACCTGTGCTGACATTGCACGATGATGGCAGCAAGGCGGATGTTATTGTGGTTCCGGGCGGCGATGGGCCGCCACGCGCAGCACAAGCGGCACGGCTTTGGAAGGAGGGCCGCTCACCCTATATCCTGATTACCGGCGATGGCGACTGTCTTTTCAACAAGCAGATTATGGTGCGTGACGGGGTAAACCCGTCGGCGATTTTCATCGAATGCCAATCGGGAAGCACATGGCAGAACGCCTTTTATTCAGCGCCCGTCATGCGGGAAATTCAGGCGAAAAAGGCGCTGATCGTCACAAACTGGTATCATTCACGCCGCGCAATAGCGAGTTTTCGTGCCGCCTGTCCGCAAATGCATTTTAGCTCCGCGCCGATTGGCGACGATCAGAGGCAAGCGAGTTTTCCAACAACACGAGCGGATTTTGAGCTTGTTGCAAAAGAATATGTGAAACTCGGTTGGTATCTGGCTTCGGGTCGCATCTACCCATCAAACCTTCTGAAAGATGCGACGCCGCCTGATGCATCCGGTGTCTGCACACTCTCAGGAGTAAGCCGATGAACGTCTCCCTTACATGGATTTTTGTCGGGCTAGTTGCTTGGTTTCTGGCGGGTGGATTGCTGTTTCGCGCAGAGCGCATGTATCAGTTTCCGTTTCTTGCAGGCGTAATGACATTCGGCTTTCTGCTGCCGCAAATCCCCGCACTGATGTACGACCAATTTTTGCCATCCGGCGCTTATGCCAAAACCATGTTTATGGGCATTCTTTCGCTCTCAATGCTGGCAGTGGGCTGGCGCATGACAAAACGTCCAATCGGTTTTCTCAGCATGAGTTTCAGCGAGCGGCGGCTGTTATGGGCGGCGTCAGGCTTGTCCGCCTTTGGCGCTGTTTTCTATTTTCTGTTGAGCCGTCTGCCTGGTGACGTGTCAATCGGCACGCAGATGACAGGCATGCCGGTGGTCTATCTGTTCTTTGCGCAGCTCATGCCCTATGGCCTTGCAATTGCGCTCCTTTGCTTCACACGCCGCCCTTCGTGGCTTGCGCTGGCGATCATCATTTTCGATCTTGTCTTCTATCTCGACCGTATTCTTGTCACTGGAAAACGCGCCGAAGCCATTCAGCTTGTGCTCATGATTTTGCTGCCCTTGTGGTTTTATCGCCGTCTGGTCGTGCCACGTATTCTTATGGCAATCGGCATTTTGGGTGGGACATTTCTCATGACCAGTATGGGCGATTATCGCCAGATTACACGTGCGGCCTCTGGCTTCGTTCTCGATGACATCATGCAGATCAATTATGCGGAAAACTTTAACGAGACACTGGAACGTGGCGGTCTTGAAATGCGCAATGCCGTGTTGCGGTTAGACGAAATCGACCGGCGGCTGGAATTTGACTATGGCAAATTTCACTGGAACCGCGTGATTTTTACCTTTGTTCCTGCACAGCTTGTCGGATCAAAATTAAAAGAAGCGCTCCAGTTCGACACACCCAAACCAAGCCGCGATTATAATCCACTGACCGGCACCACAGAAACCGGACTGGTCGATGCATTTGGATCTTTCTGGTATTTTGGCGCTTTCAAGTTCCTGTTGCTTGCATGGATCATGCGACGGCTTTGGGAAACCGCAATGGCCGGAGAAATGCTGGGACAACTTGTTTACATGCTGTCCATCGTGCCAGCTATGCATGCCATTTCCCACCAGACAGACTGGGTTATTCCGGTCTGGATTCATATGGCGATTTTCCTTGTGCCGGTTTTATGGCTTTGCCGCATCCGCAATCGCTCGGTTGGCCTTCCAACCGCTTTGCAGCGCGGCCCGACAGTTCCACAGTTTATGTAAAAGGATAAGATCAATGGCCACTGCATCACGATCAGATCCCCGCATTGCAATAAACGGCCGAAAAGAATCCTCCAGTCCTATGGAAGGTGGAGCAACCTTCACACTCAGCCATCGCATCCAGCGTCTTTGCTGGCAAATGACATGGCTTATGCTGGCCGCATGGACACCGTCATTTCTCTGGCGCTGGCGCGGTACAGTCTTGCGGGCATTCGGAGCATCGATCCATAAAACCGCTATTGTGCGCGGCAGCGCGCGCATCTGGTGGCCTGCAAATCTGGTGATGGATGCACATTCATCGCTGGGCCCGGGTGCGCTTTGTTACAATGTGGCACCCGTGACGCTTGCGCCTTATGCGATTGTTTCGCAACGCGCACATCTTTGCACAGCCGGACATAATATCGATCAGCACGACTTCCCATTGACCGCAGCACCCATTGTAATTGGCCCCTGTGCATGGATCGCAGCAGAAGCTTTTGTCGGACCAGGAGTGAGTGTGGGCGAAGGCGCTGTCTTGGGCGCGAGAGCCGTCAGCTTTCGCGACATGGAACCATGGATGGTCTATGTGGGCAACCCGGCAAAGCCAGTGCGCGCCAGACGCAGAACGGCCAGTTAAGCCGGAGCAACGACTTTAAGGCCTCCACGGCCAGAGACTGTTCCAGCTTTTGGTAGCTGCGCCTTTTGATAGGCGTCGATTGTCTGAAGTGCAATGCGCGGCCATGTATAATTCTCACACACAAGGCGGCTTCCCGCAGCGCCCATTTGTGCCGCACGATCACGGTTTTCCAACACTTCGATCAAGCCTGCTGCGACAGACTGAGCGGAAACCGCAGACACAACGCCTGCACCCGCTTGCGCGACCTCCGGGAAATGACAGGCATCGGTGATAACCACCGGCACACCGCAAGCGAGCGCTTCTGTGATGGCAACGCTGAACCCTTCCTGACGACTCGGAAGACAAAAACAGGCGGCATTTTTCAGCGCTGCAATCTTTGCCGGACCATAGAGCCCGCCCACCATGTGCACACGGCTTTCAAGACCGGCTTGTTCGATGCTGTCGCGAAAACCAGCTCCCGCACCGCCATCTGGCCCCGCAACCACAAGATCGATTTCAGGAAACAGCGGGGCAATCTTACGAAAGGCATCCGCCAGAATATCGAGGCCTTTTTTGTAGTGCAGCCGCGACAGAAAAAGTATGAAAGGTCGTTCGGGCAATCCAGCCCGGTTGCCTTCGCCACCCTCGACTTCATTCAAGAAAATTCCGTTGGGAATAATGATGGACGGCGGTTTCAATCCCAGCGGTCGCATCAGCTCGATCTCGTCCTGATTAAGCGCCTGAATAAAGGCTGCGCCGTTAAGCATTTTGCGAAAGCCAAGCTTGAGCGCGAGCTGCTTTTTCCAAGCTTTTTGCTGCATGCTCCACTGATCGAGCATCCCGCAACAACATATGCAATAAGCAACATGATAGCGGCGGCAGAGCATGGCTGCTCGCAACAAGTTGGTCTCCCACACCCCATGCATATGCACAAAATCCGCGTTACGAATAAGTGGGCCAATCGCCCGTGCTGCGCGGCTACCCAGCAGCTTTTCACGAAAATCCGGCATCGGCAGCAAAAACGTTCTGACCTTATCAAAGTCAGGGATTTCTGCTGTTGCTTTACGCGCACGATGATTAACCTCATCGTCGCTGTAACTGACAATCGTCACATCATGTCCGAACGATGCCTGCGCCGCAGCAAGACGCACAACGACCGCCTGCGGCCCACCTTTGGCCGGATCAAAAGACCCAATCACATGAATAATTTTCATGAAGCAGCCCCTGATGAATATTGCGATAAAGCCTCAACCAGCCGCTCGCCATAGCGCGCAACCGTAAAGTCACGTGCACGTTCGCGTGCATTTTCGCTCATTCTTGCAAGCGTGCCGGGACTACCGGTAAATTCGCGCAGAATATGAACGGTCTCATCAACATCGCGAATAGGAACAATGTAGCCATCAATTCCGTGACGCACGACACTGCCGGTATTGTCCGTGCAAATCACCGGAAGACCAGCAGCCAGCGCTTCATAACAAGCGGTGGCCGAACCCTCGCACAAAGAGGGTAGTAAAAACACATCCGCCCATTCAAATTGTGCACGCATTTCGATGCGCGGGACAGGTCCGGTCAGTTCGACACACTTGCTAAGCTTTTCCTGCGCTTCAGGCTGAATATCTATTGGTCCGACCATCCGAAACTGCGCCCGACCGGCGAGCCTGCGAGCGACCTCACCAACATAGGGCGAACCTTTTCGCAAGCCCACAGCACCTACGGTCAAAACACGCAACGGCCCCGGCACGCGTCGGCTTTCACCGATCTTAAACCGGTCATCGACACCGTAGGGTACAACGACCACTTTTTCGGCGTCACAACCCGCTTCAATGACATGATGCGCGACAAAATCTGACGGGCAGATCACAGCGTCGGCAATCGCCCACTCTGCTTTTTCTCTGGCCGCGAAAGCATCTGCATTTTCATCATCCGCAGCCGATAGCTGCCAGTCTGGATTGAGTATCTCTTCCTCGCAAGCCAGCTGATCGACAACACCACGCGGCGCAATCATTTGTTCGACAGCCGTCCAAAGCCCCTGCTTTTTTGCAGCGCTCAACAATTCATAAGCCTCGCCGCTAAACGCATAGACCCCGCTTGCACCATGAAATCCACGTGCTGCAACCAGTTTACCAAACGTCTCGCCAGCCCAAATTGCATTGGCAGTGGATTTTGGCCCCGTCTGATGCGACAGTCTGCGAACCGCTGAATGAAGGCCGAAGGTCGGAAATGTCGTCATTCTGTCTTGCGGAATATCCTGTGGCGTGCGCCCAACAAGCCTGCGCACCGAGGCAGGCAGCATTGATGAAGGCAAACCATTCAGCAGTCTCGGCCAGCCCTGCTGGGCACAAATATCGGTATAAAAATGCGCGAGCCTTTGATGACTGGCGAAGATGCGCGGTACGGCATAATGCATCCGTGCGCCTAGCTGACTGACAACAAACGAGCCATTCGTCATATTGTTTGTGGCCATCACATTTTCCCCACGTGAGACGGTCTGTCGAGAACGGGCATAGCGCTAAGCTCGCTTTTCTTACCGATGCGTCCGACCGCCGACTGCCAGACGGCAGCCCCTATTTCTTTTGAATAGGCCGTTTCCATGAGATAGCGGGCATTGTTGCCCATGGTATTGCGGTTCAGCTGGGAGTTTTTAAGCAACATCACCGAGCTTATCAGCATCTCGACTTCACCCGGACATAGCGACAAACCGCAATGAAAATCACGCACAACATTCGCTATCTCGCCATCGGGATCACCAATGAAAATTGTAGGGCGAGCGGCGGCGAGAACGCCATAGAATTTGCTTGGTACGATGCAATGTTCAAGCTCAGGCTTAAGCGACACCAAATGCACATCAGCCGCGCCGAGGCTTTCGGAAAGTTGCTCCACCGGCTGAAAAGGCTTCATGACGACATTGTTTAGTCGGCGGCGTTTTATCTCGCGTTCAACATATCCGCGCTGCTGCCCTTCACCGATCATCAGGAAGACAATATCGGGAACGCTCTGAAGTTGCTCTGCCGCATCAAGCAGAGTGGCAAATTCATGTGCACGGCCAAAATTACCCGAATAGCCAATCACGAATTTTTCGCTCAAACCCCATGCTTGGCGCAACGCGTTTTCGTCGGCGCTAACAGGTAAGATTTCGTTCTTATCGGCCCAGTGATGAACCACCGCCAGATTCTCCGACGGAATTCCTTTGTCCTGCAAAAAACTTGCCATGCGCTCAATTGGGCAAATGGTCAGTGCTGCCTGACGCATCGACCAATTGCGCAATGCAACCGCCAGCCTGCCTGATGCGGCCTGATGTTTCATCAGGCCAAGCTCAATAGCTGTTTCGGGAAACAGGTCCATGACCCAGTTTACAAGTCGAGCGCGACGCAGCCGGATGGGCAAAGCGGCAGAAACTGAAAGCAGAGGTGGGTCTGTGCAGACGACACAAATATCGTCTTTTTTCGCATGAGCCGCAAACCATGCGGCAGCAGAAAGGTGGAATGTTGCGTAATCAACCGCGCGCCCGACAAGCTTTCCGCGACCAAAGCCCGATGTCCAGATGCGATGCACATCAATGCCGTCAATCATCTCGCGGGCCGGAAGTGCTTCACGGCCTTTCTCGTGATAGCTGCGGCTGGCAAGAACTGTTGTTTCGATACCTTCGCGCACAAGTTCATGCGCAAGGCTTGTCACCATCCGGCTCGTCGCTGACTGATCGGGATAGAAATACCGGTTTGCAAGCACAACACGCATGATCTTTGGTTCCCCGTAGCTTTGGTTACCAACAGCATGGCGGTACCTGCTCCCACCTCGCAAGAAGCCCAATGGCATAGGGAACACACACAGCGGGCGAGATGCCTACCTCTTTGGGTGAAACAGCGCATGTTCGGCGCTCTCTCATGCTCATCCTAAGTGGAATAAAACGCGCGACGCTTACCGTTTTGAAGCCGTTATGTTGCGCAGCCAAATCGCTATCATGAGGCTATCAAATTATGGTCGGAGGCAAGACCTTGCAGGAAAAGACAGCTCTCATCATTGGCGTGACAGGACAAGACGGCGCCTATCTCAGCGAGCTACTGCTCAACAAAGGCTACCGCGTACACGGGCTCAAACGACGGTCCTCTTCATTCAATACTTCGCGTATTGATCATCTCTATCAAGACCCCCATGATGAGGACATAAGGTTCAAATTGCACTTTGGCGATTTGACCGATGCGACAAATCTTTGCCGGGTTATTCAGGAAGTCCGCCCCGACGAGATTTATAATCTCGGCGCGCAAAGCCATGTTCAGGTGAGTTTTGAAACGCCGGAATATACCGCCAATACGGATGCGCTCGGCACACTTCGGCTGCTTGAATCCATGCGCATTCTGGGTCTTGGTAATACGTGCCGTTTCTATCAGGCCTCAACCTCAGAACTGTTTGGCAACAGTTCGCCGCATGCGCAAAGCGAGCAAACGCCATTTGCGCCTCAAAGCCCTTATGCGACCGCAAAACTATACGCCTACTGGACCACAGTGAATTACCGTCAGGCTTATAATTTCCATGCCTCAAACGGCATTCTGTTCAATCACGAAAGCCCATTGCGCGGCGAAACATTTGTAACGCGCAAGATCACGCGTGCGGTAGCAGCTATTGAGCGCGGCCTGCAAGACAAGCTGCGGCTGGGCAATCTCAATGCCCGGCGCGACTGGGGCCACGCACGCGACTATGTCGAAGGCATGTGGCGCATTTTGCAAGACGATGTGGCCGATGATTATGTACTCGCCACCGGCGAAACCCATACCGTGCGCGAATTTGTCGAACATGCTTTCAAAGCTGTCGACAAACAGATTGAATGGCACCGCGATGGGGTTGATGAAATCGGTCTCGATCGAAAATCCGGCCAGTGTCTGATTGAAATAGACCCGCGTTATTTCCGGCCCAATGAAGTGGATTTCCTTTTGGGCGATGCTTCCAAGGCAAAGAAACGGCTTGGCTGGCAGCACACGACTGGCTTTGAAAACCTTGTCACCGAAATGGTCGATTGGGATATGCGAAACATCATGCGAGAGGCAGGACGCAATGACTTTTACGGCTGATGCAACCCCGCGTTTTGTCTATTCGCTATCCGGTAAGAAAATATTCGTTGCAGGTCATACCGGCATGGTGGGATCAGCGATTATAAGACGGCTTCAATCTGAAGATTGTGACCTCATCACCAGTCCGCATCGTGATCTCGACCTGACACGTCAGAGCGAAACCGAAGCATTTATCGCGCAGCACAAACCCGACGTGATTGTTATTGCGGCTGCCCGCGTCGGTGGCATTCTTGCCAACGCGCAATATCCGGCAGACTTTCTTTACGACAATCTCGCTATCGGCATGAATATTATTCGTGCAGCGCATCTGTCGAACACGGAGCGCCTGCTCTGGCTCGGTTCAAGCTGTATTTATCCACGTGATGCCGCTCAACCGCTTAGTGAACCCGCACTGCTCTCAGGGCCGCTGGAACCCACCAATGAAGCCTATGCCATTGCGAAAATTGCAGCGCTCAAATACGCGCAAGCCTGTTCACGCCAGTATGGCAATCACTTCATGACAGCAATGCCAACAAACCTTTACGGCCCTAATGATAATTTCAATCCTGATACATCGCATGTTTTGCCCGCTTTGATGCGTCGTATTCACGAAGCCAAAATCAACGGCGCTGACCACATTACGCTTTGGGGCAGCGGGAAACCATTGCGCGAATTTCTGCATGTCGATGATCTTGCAGATGCTTGCGTGCATCTGCTGCGTTTCAACGATAGTATCGAACCAATCAATATCGGTTCTGGCGAAGAGATTTCGATCCGTGACCTTGCTTTGACAATAGCCGATGTTGTTGGCTTTGAAGGCTGGCTGGAATATGATCTGAGCAAACCGGATGGTACACCGCGCAAACTTCTCGACACATCAAAAATGCGAGCACTCGGCTGGAAGCCCAACATTCGTCTTAAAGACGGGATTACAGAGGTTTACAGTGCCTGGGCCAACGAAAATTCTAACTCTGAGGCCGCTTAAAAGCCAAATTTCCTTTACCAAAAGGCGCTTCATTACGTGAAGCGCCTTTTGGTAAAGTCGAATTAAAATCATATATTTATGACGGTGATCCGGTCAACTTACTCATATCCAGCTCAACACGCAGAATATCACCGGGCTTAATTTCGGTGCGTTCGTTGGCGACAATCTCCTCAAACGTTCCTTTGACATTGCGACTGATGGTAAAAACCAGCTTTTGACGCATATCGGACGATGAAATATTGCCTGAAGACTTGGCAATTTCTGCCATAGTCTGAAGCTGCGCATTGGCGCGCAGTTCCATACGCGCGATATTGAGGTCCAATTCCTGCAAGCTCGTCGCTGCTTCGCTTTTGCGCACTTCTTCCAGATTGGCGATACGCTGTTGAACGGCCAATTGGTTTTGCCTTGCGCGCGCCAGAAACGATGCCAGTTCCAATGCATCACGGCGGGTTGCAGAAAGATCGCGTTCCATATCACGAAGATTGGATTTTGCAGCCAAACCTCGATCCACCAGTGACTTACTTGAATCAACATTTTCTTGCAGCAACTGGATTTCGGCATCATGGAGCTTCATGCTCTGCTGAAGTGTTTGAATTTCATCCCCGTAACTGGCCGCTTGTGCTTCCAATGCCTGCCGTTCTGCAGCCAGATTATTACGACGAACATTGAACAGCGTCTTTTCACCTTCAAGCATATGCTGGCTTAGGGCATTGGCCTGTTTGTTCGCGGCGGGCTGATCCGGCAGGTCATATTTAAACTCCGTGCCGTTCAGCTCTGCCTGCAACCGGACACGCCGAATATTGGTCGTCGTGATCTGCATTTGCAGATCAGCATATTCCTGTTGAGCCGTAATCAGCTGCATTCCTGCAGTCACAGCCGGCGCCTCGCCTTTGCCAGCACCTCCGCCTAATGCCATCAGTTGCAGCGCAACCATTCCCGGACGAAACTCGTATTTCCCGGGCGCTTTGACATCACCAACGATGAAAACCGGCGCATATTGATTGATTGCTGCCGTAACTGTCAGTCCCGGAATATGCTGGGAAAGTGAGGCTGCGATCTTTTCGCTGATCTGCGGCGTCGTGAGACCGCTGACATTGATGTTTCCAACCACCGGGTAGCCAATATTGCCGTCCACATCGACCGGATAAAGCCCTGTCAAAGAAGGCTGACCGTAAACCGTGACCTGCAAAACATCGTTCGGACTGATGCGATAGGCCTGAGCTTGAGCCGGTACTTGTTCTTGTGCAAAGGCTCCATGGCTTAAACCAAGAATAATGAAGCCCGACAGCATCGCCGTCCTGAAGCGCGACATCAAACGAGAGTGTTTCTCTAACATTTTGCCCCCTCAAACCTGATCTTCTGCATTGTTGGCGGGCTGATGACGCCGGTTCATCGCAGCACGCAGGCGTGCACTGCTCCGTCTGGCCATGGGCCAGCAATAGGCCAAAGCGATATTAAGCCAGCTACGATAAGAGGTTGAAAACTGATTGACGACAGCGAGCGCCGGTTTGCGTCCCATTAAAGCCATCGTCTGGATAAGCGCATGGTTTGCATAATGGTCTTTCTGATCGGGCTGCACGACCAGAAGGGTCGTGTCAGTCGCACGCGACAGCAGAACGGTGCGCTTGTCTTCCATAGCTGCTGGCAGATCAACGAGAATGATTTTATGATCGACGCGAAGCTGAACAATCAGATCCAAAAGCCACTCACCTTCCTGACGCTGATCACCCGGTGTTATAATATCGATACCCGAACCATGATCATGGATAAGTGTCGCGCCAGAAAGCTGACGGTCAGGCAGCGCAAAGCCATCCTCATTCACCGGCAATCCAAAAGCTTCTGATAATCTCGAATGGCGGTTGGTCGCGTCGATGACAGCGACTGCAACCCCCGAAGCTGCAAACTGTTGCGCAAGCGCTGTAATCAGCAGAGTTTTTCCCTCATTTTCCGTCAGCGACACCACCGAAAGGGCAAGTGAATCGCGGCCGCGCGTGAGTACCCGCAGACGATCATAAACCGACTTGATTGCGCGTCCAAAAGGACTGGTTGGATCAAGCCCACGATTAACAAGCAGCGGTACAGTCAGGTGACTAGATAGCGGGAGCAATGTTGCCGCCGGAATTCCCGGCAGTGCAAAGGAAGCGGTTTGTGCCGGGCGGATTTTGTCGAAAGTTTCTCTCAGGACAGTGCCTAAAAGTGAAACCATGGCACCCAACCCCAAACCAAGCAACAGCCAGTTTGCGAGATTTGGACTGGCTTTCGCCGTCGCAGGTTCTGCGGCCGAAATCATTTGTGCTTCGGCCACAGCGATGCCGTCCTGCTCAATCAGCTGCTTGTAGCGCGTGAGATAGCTTTCATAAACCGTACGGCTGGCGTTGGCTTCACGGTCAAGCTGTACAGCACTTACCTGTGCCTGATTGGCTTCACCCAATTCAGCCTCAGCACTTTTCAGCGCAGCTTCAAGACCTGTGCGCCGTTGCAAAGCAATCTGAATTTCATTGCTGAGACTTTTGATGATTTCATCAACCTGTGCGGTGATCTGCTGCTTAAGCGCCTCGCTTTCGGCCATGAGAACAGGAATTTCGGCGCTTTTCAAAGCACCATTTGATCGTAACTCATCAAGTTGACGCTCAACGCGTGCCTGCTCGTTTTTCAGCGATTGTATGGCAGGCGAAGCCAGAACTTCCGTCAAAGCTGGTGCTTCATTGTTGGCTTTTAGCTGCTCAGCAGTGCGCAACCGCGCTTCTGCAAGTGACACTGCGCCCGTTGCGGCAACGATTTCCGTGTTCAGTGCTGCAACACGTTGCGCCTGAAAACTGACCTGCCCTGGATCACCAGCGAGGCGTGATTTCTGCCGGAAATCTTCGGCGGCTCGTTCAGCATCTTCAAGATTCTTGCGCAGGGTAACAAGCTTTTCGCCAAGCCACTCGCTGACACGGCGGGCCGCCGATTGCTGCACGTCAATCTGATGATCCAGATAGGCCGTCACAAACGCATTGGCAACTTTTGCCGCATAAACCGGATCGGAAGCACGATAAGAAATGAATATTGTATAGGACCGACCATCATTATTTACGCGAAGACGCGAAAGCAAAAGATCGATGCGCTGCCGTTCGCGCGCTTCAGCGTCGACACCACGATCGCCACGTTGCTGCTCGGCTGTATCGGATGCCGATGACAGAACGGTACGCGACCGGAATTCGGTCGGAACAAAAATATTCTCGGCCTGCAAAATATCGATAACCTTGCGGGCCATCATACGCGAACTGATGATATCAAGTTCGGAACGCAGAACCGGGCTGTCCTGAGGCAAAGGCGTAATAGCACTCTCATTGGGAAGCGCCTGAACGCGGCGCATATCCAGCACAAGCACAGATTCCGAAACATAACTGACGGGCGCGGTAAGATAACCCGCAAAACCAATGCAAACTCCTGCAACCACTGGCACAATCAGCAGCATCCGTCTTCGCCTGATCGTTTCGAGCAGATCAGCCAGCGGCTGCCGCGCGTTTGCTGATGAAACGTCGGAGATAATCACTGAAAGTCTCCTTCAGAGCACATCCCGAAACGTGTGACACGACTTTCGATATAGATGTGCGTTAGACAAGGATTTGGAACGTCGATCTCACCATGCAGACCAAAACGCGCGCTCAAGCATTTTCAGAGACAGGACCGTTGTGTGGCCGTCTTACTGAATGTCGGAAAAGGACGTTTCCGAAGGGAACAACTCATTGATAATACAAGCGACTTCTGTTCGGTTGGACGCCTTGAGCTTTTTCATAATGTTGCGGATATGAACCTTTACAGTGCTTTCACGCAGCTTCAGTTCATAAGCAATGATCTTGTTGGCTTTACCGCGACGCAACGCATTAACCACTTCCGCCTGACGCTGGGTGAACATGCCCCCCAAGGGCTGAAGCCTGTGCGAATTGGGATCAGTGGCATGACGCAGAGCCAGCACACTGCTTGCAGGAACAAATGTTCCACCCGCCATGGCAAGGCGTAACGCTTCCACACACACATTCACATTAACCGATGTCGGGATATAGCCCTTGACACCGTAATCGAGTGCTTTGAGCACCTGCGAAATGTCTTCTTTATCTGCAAGGATAATAACTGGAGCCGGTGCACAGTCACTGACGATGCGGTTGAGATAGTTTCCCACAGCCGGGTCGGAAACCTTTTGTCCGCCGATATTGAACAGGACCGCGCCAACGGTTCGGCCGCGACGCTGATGTTGCCATTGTTCAAAAGAACTGAAGGTTGCAATAGACATCTCAACACTGTGATTTGTCAGCCCATGCGCCAGACATTCACGATCCAACGCACGATTATCGATGATAACAAGTAATGGTAACAGACTGTCGAAAGAATCCTCTGATTTGAAAGGTGCATCTTTCGGCATAACGTGACTATTATTTTTTATTTCACTTGTTCTGCTGTTAAAATGCGGAGAAACATTCATTTTTTCGCCCTCGAAACCGATTTATGCGCATGATTCATTGCCTTCAATTTTCGACAAATGAAGCGCGGCGGCTGCCTGTTTTCTATTTTTTCTGAGATATATTGATAACCCCGTAATCAATTCTTGTTTTTGCTTTTATTGATTAAAAGATTGCCCGAATTTTAGTGCAGTGTCATTAACCTAGATTAGGCAGTTATGTGAAATATGGTTTAGTAAAATACGAGAAACATACGCAATTAGTGGTAGAATTTACTACCTTGCCAAAATATCCACGCTCACTGACACTTATTAAGCGTGCAGACTTCTCCAAAACTTCAAAAAAATGAAGCGCCACAGAATCAGTCTCCAAATGCTGTTCAAGCAGCGGCAGGGTAAGTGCCCATGATGGTTAATACTGACGATTCAAAAACGCTGCGCCACTTTCTGGAAAGCCCACCTATCCGTGCGGCCTTTGAGGAAAGCGACTACGCGATTCTCGGTGCACTTCCAGTTTCCGTAAAAACCTATGCTCCCCATAGTGTCGTCAGCAGTCAGGGCGACTGGGCAAACTCACTCCATATCGTTAAAGCGGGGTGGGGCTGTATCTATCGTGATTTGGTCGATGGCGATCGTCAAATCCTAGACTTCCCAATGAAAGGCGATTTTCTTGGCTTCCGGACTGGGATCGGATTTAATTATTATACTTTTCTATCCGTGACAGAACTCTCCGTCTTCGAGCTTTCTCTTGATCACCTGACCGAGTGTTTGGTGAAATCGCCGCGACTTGCAATGACCTTTATCGAACTTATGTCGCGACAACGCGCTATTCTTGTCGAACATGTCATCAGCATTGGGCGACGCAGTGCGCTTGTTCGGGTCGCACATCTGTTACTGGAACTTGGCCATCGTGCGCGTTTAAACGGCACCGGCAATGACGTATCTTTTTACTGCCCCCTCACCCAAACGGAATTGGGTGACGCATTGGGGCTAACATCTATTCATATCAATAGAATGCTACGCGAATTACGCAGCAATCAGCTGCTTAGCTTCCGTAACAATGTGGTCGAGTTTTTAAACAAGCCAGTTCTTACTCAAGTTGCAAGCTTTGACGAAGACTATCTGAGTATGGAAATTTTCCAGCGTTTTCATATGAACAGCCCGCCACATTGGTAAAAATAGTGGGATATTTTAGCGTCGAAAGAACGCCACGAATGTATGACAATAATAGTCAGTCGACCAGAGCGGGCGACTGGCTATGCTCGTCGCTGCGACGAAGCTCGGATAACATCTGACCGTGGTTGATTAAACTACGCAGATCGCAATCAAGACAAGCAAGCCGCCCATCGCTCGTCTCAATGCTCAAGTCAGCAATGGTGAAGTCGTCAAAGGCCGCCACAAAAGAGCGCATTGCAGCTTGCAGCAACATTCCGAAAGCCGAATTGGAACCAGCTTGCTCTGATGCCTGCGCATGATCCTCAAAACCGGGCTGTACCAATCGCAACACCGTGCCAACATTGATTGTATGTGCTGGGCGGGCCAAACGAATGCCGCCTCCGCGCCCTCGTGTTCCAACCAAAAAGCCGTGATGAATCAAGTCCGACACGATCTGCGCTGCGTGATCTTTTGTCGTTCCGGTCGCTTCTGCTGCATCGCGGGTTGTCACCGCATTATCGCCAGCGGCTCTTGCACAAAGCACAAGGAGTTCAATCGAAAGCTCAGCTTGTCTGGTAAATCGCATTGCAACAATCTTTACTTTATATCGTCGTTGATCTCAAAGCTCTGCGCGCCCCGGAGCCGCATCACCGATAAAGAAAACCATTCGCAACCAATGCCGACAGAGTGAATCCTGGATTATGCCTCTGGTTTCCTGAAATGGATACGCCCATCCATCATCGCCGCAGCAGGGTCAGATCAGATCGCGGAAGCCTTCGCGCACCAAGGCATGAACGCGGCGAAAGGCAGCTTCTGCACCGGCAACAACGCGTTCTTCTTCGGCATGAGTGAGGTCAATTGAATCAAGCGCTGCTGTGAAACTGCGCCAATGAAGGCCACGACCTTCTGGCGCTCCAGCGAGATGTCGGGCTCCAAATTCTTCAGAAAGGTCGAGCTTCAGTGCTTCCTTGAGCAAAAACGCTGCCCCAAGGTTTGAACCTTCGGCAACATAGAGCCAACCAAGAGCCGTTGGCAGATCGACTTCACTGGCCTCGGAGAAAGCAGGCTCACCATCATCAGCAGGCAAATTAAACCCAAGATCGCGCAAGTCCTGAGCAACCAGTTCAAAACGGCGGCGCCCCTTCAAATCTGGAAGCACTGCGTCGAGCTGCAAATCATCATAAAGCGCGTCAATATCGCGGTGAAACTGGTATTGCACTTTTACAAACAGGGAATAGCGTTCACGGCTTGCAAAAGGATCACAGGCCATGATGCTCTGATCGAGACGCTCGTGAGTGCCAGTTGTGCGCGCCTTCAAGCGCTTGGAACGTGAAAGCACAATTGGCTTCTCTAATGTCGTAACGTCAGTCATATTTAGTCATTCCTGTTCTCGGCAAGATTTGCAGGCTATTATGAGCCGACAACGCATCTCTAATTAGTAAGACGTTTGGGAGCAGCTTTTTTTGCATAATCAAAGCAAAAAAAATCACTTTTTGACAAAATGTCGCACCTTCAGGTTAAATCCAATGATACTAAAGTGTCGGAGGTGCGCGGCTTTAAATCCAGAACGACGGTGTTTTTGGTCTCGAACTAATCCAATGCGCCGTCATAGAACCGCATTTTGGCTGGCATATTTTCCCTGTTGAAAATCCGCCGCCGAAACCGGATAGCCGAACAGCCACCCTTGTCCAACAGCGTCTGAATGCAGCTTGAGCACATAGGCCGATTGTTCAGGCTTTTCTATTCCTTCGACGACCAGTTTCAAGTCCAGACGCCGTGCAATATTGCAGATATTCTCAACAATCTCGGCGCTGACCGCCTCGGTTCCAATGGCCTGTGTAAACATCCTATCCACTTTGATACCGTCGATAGGCAACTTTGCCAGATAAGCCAGGTTGGAATAACCCGTGCCAAAATCATCAATGAAGAACTTATAATCAAGCCGGTTAAACGACGTCATTCCCTCGATGAGATGATTGTGGTGGGCTGTTGAGCGTTCCGTTATTTCCAATATGATTTGCTGCGCCGACAGATCATGGCGCTTCACCTCCTCATCAAGAAAATTACGCAATGACATATCCAACACATCTTCGGCAGATACATTGATACTGAGATAAAAATCCTCGTTTGCTTTGAGGACAGACACCATCTCATTGAGCGCATTTCGTATAACCAGGCGCGTTACATCGCCAATAATGCCCATCTCCTCTGCAACTGGAATAAACACCTCTGGAGAGATCGGATTTTTGAGATCGTCATATAAACGAGCAAGCACCTCAGCGCCCACGATTTTCTCGTCGCGCAATCGAACAAGAGGCTGATAGACGACATTAAACCGCTCAAGGGCGATTGATCGTTTGATCTGTTGTGGCAATGATGAATGTCCGCGCCGCCAGCGCACCGCAGCGATACCAAGCACGCCACCGACCACTGCACCCAGGCCCCCGATCGTCAACAACACGCCAATCGGTTGCTGCAACATGCTCACGCCAGACCGCCCGACAATAACGCATATATCGACAGCATCAGAACAACTGGATACAAGCCGACGCGAACGCAAATCGTACCAAGCCAGTTTGTTGGGTTTAAAGGTCTGCAAGATACTTGCATCGCCAAATGAGCGATAGATATGCTGGCCATCATGGCTGATGACATAGGCACTCAAATTATCTTTCAGCCGCTCGGAGTTCTCAAAGGCAAATGGCGATGTGAAGGTGATGGAAGATCCCTTCGCAAGCATGTCAACGCCATTGGAATGTTGGCCGATATTTGTAGCATTCACCCATAGTTGATGCCCATCCTTCACAACTTTATCAGAAGGCGGCAAAGGTTCAGGTTGCAAAAGCCGCCCCCACAAAGCGGTACATAACAAGTGATTGTCTTGTACACGCCCGACATCACTCATAAAATGGGAGTTAAACGCAATGCGCCGCATTGCTGTTAAATCGTCATCAGAGCATATTTTGCTATTATGATTATTGAGGGCGGACAGTGTATTCTTACCGTCATTAGCAACGTCGATTGCATGCGAGAGAAGAGTATCGCGATATTCGCTTAGCTGGGCATAGGAAAGGCGAACCAATTCAAGCTGCCCCAAGAAAATGGAAAACAACGCACCCATAATGACAGCCAGCGTAATAAACAGCCTGTTATTGCCATTACGAATGCTTAACATTAGAGCTAATTCCCTCGAGTTTAGGCTTACATCTCTTACATATACAATTATCCAAATATTTAACCGGCGTCCCTAGTATTTTACATATTTATAAAAATATTTATTAGCGCTAACATCATAGTAATTTTAGCGAAATAATTCATCACATAAAGCAACCCGTTCACCAGCGTTACGAAGCGGAAATAATGAATTTCTCGCGGCTAACATCTGCTCGCAACACCGTTTGAAATCATCATGAAGCGCTCTAAATTTTTGTTTAGCGCGCATCTGGGGGCGAAAGCCGTTCCATACTTTTCGGGATACGCCCTATTCCCGCGATAAAGGCAGCTTGCTCCCAGCAAGATGCCGCTCGGTCAGTGCCCGTTCCTCAACAATCGAATAACGAAACCGGAATAGTTTGGCGGGACGCCCACCAGTTTCACTATCGCTTTCGCCCGTTTCCTCAACCAAGTCCTGTTGCTCAATCAAACGACGAAAGTTCTGCTTGTGAAGACGTAAACCAGCCAGCGCTTCAACAGTTCTTTGAAGTTGCAAGAGTGTAAAATTATCGGGCATTAATTCAAAAACAACAGGCCTATATTTGATTTTGGCACGCAACCGCGCAATGGCCGTCGCCAGAATACGACGGTGATCGGCAAACATATGCTGCCCATTTTGAGCACTCGCGATACCGGCCTCGCTTACGAGCCCAGCCTCATAAAGAAGCTCATAGCGCTGAAGCACAAGATCTTCATTCCAGCGCTCGCCATTAAGCCCAAACGAAAATGCTACACGCCTTAGCCGCTGCGATACAGCATCCGCAGATTTGGCTGTATGCGCCCATGCCGTGAGACGATCACTCAATTGATGGACGCCATCTGGCACGCCCTGCCTGTGATCTTCCCATGGCAAATAATCGTACCAGCCGCGCCAGCTCGCCTGATGCGAGGCAACATCGACCTCCCGCACAAGCCCAAGATAGCTGATTGATATTATGCGCTCTCCCTGTCTATGCCGATCACGATCAGCAAATGTATAGAGCTGTTCAAGATAACCAACAGGATGGGCCGTTTCGGCCTGCACCCAGGCGCGCAATCCGGATTGGAGAGACCTATGCTCCGATTCAAACGGGCCGGAAGGGAGAGCAATGCCTTGCCGAACAGTCATAATACGAGGCTGTTCGCCAGTAACTGCACAAAGTGCTGCAATCAATTCCGTATGAGCAAAATCATCAGTCAATCAAGCGCTGCTTTCGTCAAAACACTCTTATGTATAATCTCCCAAACAATAAGGTATAGTTTTTCAATACGCTACCGCAGATAGCCAATCGAAACGCGGTTTTCGCTGAACCAGTGGCCAAAACTGATGGTCATGGTGTCACATCAAACCCAAACCATTTCATCGATAGTCGTTTGATTGTGCCATCAGTTTTCGCGGCATCAATCCCGCCCATCATCAAATCCTTCAGGCCGCGCAAAACATACGGATGTCGATACTCTTGTGTTTCGATAGAAGGTCGTGTCGCAACACGTGTTTGTTCACTGAAAACCGAGGCCATAAACCCAGTAAAAACCAAAACGCCGCCCAAAGGGCGGCGCTTCAAACAAAAATATTATCTCGATTATGGCGTTACGTCGAAGCCGAACCACTTTTCGGAAAGCTTCTTGATCGTGCCGTCAGCCTTGGCAGCTTCGATGGCTTCGTTGAACATCGCCTGAAGTTCTGGCTCGTTCTTACGAATGCCAACAGCAACACCACGACCCAGAATGCCGCCCTTGAAGAAAGGACCAGTCATGACGAGGTCTTCATTGCCTGGCTTCTTGGCAGCATCCGAAAGGTAAGCAAGCGAAGCAACAACCAGATCGACGCGACCGGACTTCAGGTCTAGATCGTGCTGGTCAGTGGTCTTATATTCGCGGATGTCGGTTGAATCCTTGAAATACTTGTCGAGAAGCGAAAGACCGAGCGAAGCGGTCTGAACGCCAACGGTACGACCCTTGATTTCAGCTGCAACCTCATCAATCACCTTCTGGGACGCAGCTTCGTCTTTAGCAAGATAAAGCGTTTCGCCAGTGTGGGGCAGCTTGGCAAAAGGGCTGTCTTTCAGCGTTGCAAAGGTCTGTGGTGTCAGGCCATAAGAAACGGTGAAGTCAATGGTTTCTTCGCGCTTTGGCGTAGCGGTGAGGCCAGCCATGATCGCGTCGAACTTGCCAGCATTGAGCGCTGGAATGATGCCGTCAAAAGGCTGTGCAACCAGCGTGCACTCAACCTTCATACGTGCGCAAAGATCTTTGTAGAGATCGACTTCGTAACCATCCAGCGTGCCGTCTGGCTTTGTGAAGTTATACGGACGGAAAGCGCCTTCGGTCGCAATCGTGATCTTGTCCCACTTCTTGCCTTCTGCATGTGCAGAAGCAGTTGTGAGAACCAGTGCCGAAACGAACAGGGCTTTGAACAAACCTGTAGTCTTCATTTGACTTACCTTACTAAAGTTATCTGCTGCCCCGCCTTGTGGCATAGATCAGCAATGTTTGAAATAATCAGGCAGCGTTTTCGTGGCTGATAAACTTGCGGAAACGCTCGGATTTTGAATTGCCGAACACGTCTTCAGGCGCACCATCTTCTTCGACCAATCCCTGATGCACAAAGACCACGCGATTGGAAACATCACGGGCAAAACCCATTTCATGTGTGACGACCAGCATCGTGCGGCCTTCTTCAGCAAGGCCGCGCATAACGCGCAGTACTTCGCCAACCAGTTCCGGATCGAGTGCCGAAGTCGGCTCGTCAAACAGCATAACCTTCGGCTTCATCGCGAGAGCACGCGCAATCGCCGCACGCTGCTGCTGGCCACCAGACAAATGTGCCGGATAGAAATCGCGCTTGTCAGCAATGCCGACCTTGGCGAGCAAAGCTTCCGCCTCTGCCACGCATTCGGCACGCGAACGGCCCTGCACATAGATCGGCGCTTCGATGATATTTTCGAGAATGGTCTTGTGCGACCAGAGATTGAAGCTTTGGAAGACCATACCGAGTTCAGAGCGGATACGCGATACCTGCTTCTTATCAGTTGGGTAGGCTTCGCCCTTCGAGTTCTTCGCCATGCGAATGGCCTCACCCGAAACAGTCACGGTGCCAGACGTTGGTGTTTCCAGCAGATTGATGCAACGCAGGAATGTCGATTTGCCGGAGCCGGAAGAGCCGAGGATCGAAATCACTTCGCCTTCGCGCGCTTCCAGAGAAATGCCCTTAAGCACTTCATTAGCACCGAAGCTCTTGCGCAGATTTTCGACTTTCAGAGCCACGTTCGACGTCACCGGGGATGTTGGAGACACAAGTTTACTCACGATGATTTTCCTTCGGTGGCGGTTTTGACGACGGGCTGACGCAGATAAGGCGTAAGCTTATATTCAGCGAACATGAGCACGCGTGTCAGAACGAAGTTGATAGCAAGATAGATCGCGCCCGCAATGACGAACACTTCAATCGCACGATAGGATTCTGCGATCAGCTTGGCGGCGATGCCTGTTACTTCCATCAAGGTGATGATGGAGGCCAGCGACGTTGCTTTGACCATAGAGATCATTTCATTGCCATAGCCCGGCAGCGCCTGACGGATTGCAAGCGGCATCACAATGCGACGAAAGCTTGTGAAGCGCGACATGCCACAGGCTTTGGCCGCTTCGATCTGACCACTTGGAACTGACAACAGACCACCACGGATAATTTCACTGGCATAAGCTGCGTTGTTCAAAGTCAGCGCGATGATCGCACACCAATAGGGTTCGCGCAGGATCGGCCACAGAAACGAATAACGGACTGACGGAAACTGGCTGAGACCATAATAGATAATGAATATCTGAACCAGAAGTGGCGTACCGCGAAATACGAACACATAAAGACGCGCGATCCAGTCGAGAACAGTAATGCCCGACAGACGCATCAGCGCAAAAAGTAGAGCCAGAATGGCGCCAAAGACAATCGAGCTCGCCGCAAGCTGAAGGGTCAGCGGCACGCCGCTCATCATCTGCATGAAGGATTCGGTATAGAACTGAAAGTTCATGATGCCCTCCGGACGCCGCGCGAAAAGTGGCGCTCAGCTTTTTGCAGAATGGTGCCGGAAACCGACGAAATCAGCAGGTAAAGCGCACCAGCGATCAGGTAGAAGTTGAATGGCAAGCCGGTAGAACCTGCCCCAATCTGGGCCTGACGCAAAATATCAACAACGCCGACAACGGAAATCAGCGCGGATTCTTTAAGCGCAACCTGCCAGACATTGCCGAGGCCCGGCAGCGCATGACGAAGTGCCAACGGTGCAATAATACGGCGAAATTTGAGCGCCTGTCCCATGCCACAAGCAGAGGCCGCTTCAAGCTCGCCCTTGGAAACGGCACGAAATGCACCACGGAATACTTCCGTATGATGCGCACCGCACGAAATGCCGATTGCAAGCACACCAGCGAGGAATGCCGGAAATCCGACAAAACCCTGCGCGCCGAAGAAACGGCCAATTGCTGTTACAGCGGCACTACCGCCGAAATAAAACAGATAGATCACCAGAAGATCGGGAATGCCGCGAATGATTGTGGTGTACGCATCTGCAACGCCACGAAGCGTGCGTCCGCCGGAGATTTTGGCCCAAGCCGCAAACACACCAATGATCGCGCCAAGCAGATAGCCGACGACAGACAATGCTACAGTGACGAGCACCGCCATCATCAGCACATGGCCCCAGCCGTCAGGTCCAAAGCTTAGAATATCGAGAAAAGCCTTCATGATGCCTCAGGCCGTGTGGGGGATAGGGGAATAAACGTCATCTTGTTTTCCGGGTATCTCTTTTGGGCTGGTGCTTACTTATCAGAAACAGGCAAGGCTGGTTGAACATTATCCGGGATCGGGTTCACAAAAACAGCACCATTCAACGTCTTGACATGATCTTGCTTGGCTTTATCGATCTGCTCCGGATTGAGAAACAACTCTATCGCTGTGCTGCCCATAATTTTCGCCGCATGCGCCATGCCCTTGTGCGCCGCAGGCAATTTACCCTGCGCCACCATCTGCCATGAATGAAGCGGAGTACCGATTGCGCAGGTTGCACCGCGCATTTGAACTGTTGGAACGACCCAGCTTACGCTTCCCACGTCGGTAGAACCAACAAGCGAATTATCGCCCTTATAAGGCTCATAAACACCTTCGCAAAGCGCTATTTCAGCTTTTGGTTGAACACCGAAACGACGAAATGCATCGGAGATGTCATCTTTGGTAAGTGTCGCCTGAAAGCGCTTTGCCGTTTCGCGATCCTGATCATCAAAAACCGGCGGACCGAGACGATCAAGCTCCCGCTGCATCAGCTGTTCCAGCGCCGGATTGCCAATCAGATTGGCGTCACCACTGACAATCTCGCTTTTGACCGTGGTTTCAGTCATCAGAGCCGCACCGTCTGCGATCTTTTTTACGCGCTCCAGCAGAACCTGCATTTGAGGCAAATCGAGTGCGCGGATCAAATAACGCACGCTGGCTTTCGCTTGCACGACATTGGGTGCAAAACCACCCGTATCAGTGACAGCATAGTGAATGCGTGCGGATGACGGCATATGCTCGCGCATATAGTTCACACCGACATTCATCAGCTCTACGGCATCGAGCGCGCTGCGCCCAAGATGCGGAGCGGATGCAGCATGCGCCGCGCGACCCGTGAAGTTAAAATTGATTTCATTACAAGCCAGTGAAACAGGATCGTTAACGCCGGCAAAAGGTGCTGGGTGCCAGCAGAAAGCAATATCGACATCATCGAACAAGCCTTCGCGCACCATAAAGCCCTTGGCAGATCCGCCTTCTTCGGCAGGGCAGCCATAATAGCGAACTCGGCCCTTGATGCCATTCGCCTCGAGATAATCCTTGACTGCAGCCGCTGCCAGAAGTGAACCGGAACCGAGCAAATTATGGCCGCAACCGTGACCGTTGCCGCCCGCTTCAATCGGCTGTTCTTCCACTACACCTGCAAACTGACTCAAACCGGGAAGCGCATCAAATTCGCCAAGAATAGCGATGACCGGACCGTCTTCACCCGCCTCGCCCATCACGGCAGTCGGCAGGCCAGCAATACCAAGCTGAACACGGAAGCCTTCGGCCTCAAGCTGTGCCGCATGCGCGTCGCTCGATTTATATTCTTCGTAATTGGTTTCAGGATTATCCCAAACTGTATCGCTCAGTTCGAAATATGCCGCGCTCTTCGCGTCAACAATGTCCCAAATGTCATGGTGATTTTTCAACTTGGCTCTATCGCTCGCGGCTCATGTTTTCGGACTTGCGGGAGAAATGGCAGGTCAAGGACAGTAAGAGGACCAAGATCTAAATCCCCATTTCGCCGGATTTTTATGGCTGAAATGTCTGGTCTGACTTCCGTCAAAGAAGAGAGCGCTCCTCCCGAGCTGTACCTAGAGGTACTGCATATCAATGGCAACCGATATAAGTGAAATTGCACAAAACACACAGCTCAACCAACATTTTGGCTAACCAAAACACCCATATTGATAAGAAGTCGCTGACATAACCGGAATCGATTGCATCAAAAAAGCCGCATGACAATGTCACACGGCTTTCTGGATCTATTCAGATCGGGCTTAGAAGTCCCAGTCGTCGTCTTCGGTCGCAACAGCTTTACCAATGACATAAGACGAGCCGGATCCTGAGAAGAAGTCGTGGTTCTCATCGGCATTCGGAGAAAGCGCCGAGAGGATCGCCGGATTAACCTTGCAGGCCTCCGCCGGGAACAACGATTCATAACCGAGGTTCATGAGCGCCTTGTTTGCATTATAATGCAGGAACTTTTTGACGTCTTCAGTCAAGCCGACGCCGTCATAAAGCGCTTCGGTATAACGCACTTCATTGTCGTAAAGCTCAAGCAACAGATCAAAGGCAAAATCCTTGATTTCCTGCTTTTTCGCTTCATCAAGCTTCTCAAGCGCGCGCTGATACTTATAGCCGATATAATAGCCATGAACGGCTTCATCGCGGATGATCAGGCGGATGAGGTCAGCCGTGTTGGTAAGCTTTGCGCGGCTCGACCAATACATCGGCAGATAGAAGCCCGAATAGAACAGGAAGCTTTCCAGAAAAACGCTGGCAATCTTCTTTTTCAGCGGGTCTTCGGAATTATAGTTGTCGAGGATAAGCTGCGACTTCCTCTGCAAGAACTCATTTTCTTCCGACCAGCGATAGGCATCGTCCACATCAGGCGTCAAACACAGCGTCGAAAAGATCGACGAATAGGAACGCGCATGAACCGCTTCCATAAAGGAAATGTTCGATAGAACAGCTTCTTCATGTGGGGTGGATGCATCGTCCATCAGTGTCACAGCACCAACGGCATTCTGGATCGTATCCAGAAGCGTCAAGCCTGTGAAAACACGGATAGTGAGCTGCTTTTCTTCGGCTTTCAACGTTTCCCAAGACTGAATATCGTTGGACAGCGGCACTTTTTCCGGTAGCCAGAAGTTGCCGGTCAAACGGTTCCAGACTTCGAGGTCTTTATCGTCTTCGATCCGGTTCCAGTTGATGGCACGAACCACAGCCGGCTTTTTGGTATTGTCTTTTTTAAACTGCATATTCATTTGTCTCTACCTTGGTTGGGATCAGCGTGAGATTCTGGCTGTGGCATGCCGAAAATGGTGGGGTTCGAGAACCGGAGCGCAGCGTACATAAAGTACGTGAGCACCGGCTTGCAGAACGACGTCATTTGCAGGCTGCCAGAGCCTGAATATTCGCGATCCTAGAGAGCGCAGGATACGCAGCCTTCAACCTGCGTACCTTCGAGCGCCATCTGGCGCAGGCGGATGTAATAAATCGTCTTGATGCCCTTTTTCCACGCGTAAATCTGCGCCTTATTGATATCGCGTGTCGTCGCGGTATCACGGAAGAACAGTGTCAGCGACAGACCCTGATCGACGTGCTGCGTTGCCGCTGCATAAGTGTCGATGATCTTTTCCGGACCAATCTCATAGGCATCCTGATAATATTCCAGATTATCATTCGTCATGAAGGCAGCCGGGTAATAAACGCGGCCAATCTTGCCTTCTTTACGGATTTCGATCTTGGAAACAATCGGGTGGATCGAAGAGGTCGAGTGGTTGATGTAGGAGATCGAACCTGTTGGCGGCACGGCTTGCAGGTTCTGATTATAGAGCCCACCTTCCATCACAGCCTTTTTCAACGCCTGCCAATCTTCTTGCGTCGGGATCGAAATACCAGCGGTCTCGAACATCTCACGAACGCGGTCTGTTGCAGGCTCCCAAGTCTGATCGGTATATTTGTCAAAATATTCGCCGGTCGCATATTTCGACTTCTCAAACCCCTTGAACGAACTGCCCTGCTCTACTGCCAAAAGATTGGAAGCGCGGACAGCGTGATAAGCCACCGTGTAGAAATAGATATTGGTGAAATCGACACCTTCTTCTGAACCATAATAGATGCGCTCACGAGCGAGGTATCCGTGCAGGTTCATCTGGCCGAGGCCGATGGCATGGCTTTCATCATTGCCGCGCGCAACCGAAGGAACCGAACCGATATGGCTCATGTTGGCAACAGCCGTCAGTGCACGGATCGAGGTTTCAATCGTCTTGCCGAAATCCGGGCTATCCATCGCAGCTGCAATATTGAGCGAGCCGAGATTGCAGGAAATGTCCTTGCCGAGATACTCATAAGACAGATCTTCGTTGAAGATGCTGGCTTCACTGACCTGAAGAATTTCTGAGCAGAGATTGCTCATGGTGATGCGGCCATCAATCGGATTGGCGCGGTTCACCGTATCTTCAAACATGATGTAAGGATAGCCGGACTCAAACTGGATTTCCGCCAGCACCTGGAAGAAATCACGCGCGTTGATCTTCTTCTTGCGGATACGACCGTTATCGACCATTTCACGGTATTTTTCAGTGATCGAAATCTCGGTCATCGGCACGCCATAGACGCGTTCAACGTCATAAGGCGAGAACAGGTACATATCCTCGTCGTTCTTCGCGAGCTCGAACGTAATGTCCGGGATCACAACACCAAGCGACAGTGTCTTGATGCGGATTTTTTCGTCGGCATTTTCACGCTTGGTATCGAGGAAGCGCATAATATCCGGGTGATGGGCGTGCAGATAAACCGCGCCCGCGCCCTGACGCGCACCAAGCTGATTGGCATAGGAGAATGAATCTTCCAGAAGCTTCATCACCGGAATAATGCCGGAAGACTGGTTCTGGATTTGCTTGATAGGCGCACCGGATTCACGAATATTGGTCAGGCTCAGTGCCACGCCGCCGCCGCGCTTTGAAAGCTGGAGCGCGGAATTGATTGAGCGACCAATCGATTCCATGTTGTCTTCAACGCGCAACAGAAAGCACGAGACCAGTTCGCCGCGCTGCTTTTTGCCAGCATTGAGGAAGGTCGGTGTTGCTGGCTGATAACGGCCCGAAATGATCTCATCGACCATTTCGCGTGCGTGCTGCTCGTTACCGCGGGCAAGAGCCAAAGCCACCATGCAAACGCGATCTTCGTAGCGCTCGAGATAGCGCTTACCGTCGAAGGTTTTCAGCGTATAGCTGGTGTAATATTTGAAAGCGCCAAGGAAGGTCGGAAAGCGGAATTTCTTGTCATAGGCATGATCAAAAAGATCGCGCACGAAATTGAAGGAATACTGGTCCAGCACTTCCCGCTCGTAATAGCCTTCTGTTACCAGATAATCGAGCTTTTCACGCAGGTTATGGAAGAACACGGTGTTCTGATTGACGTGCTGAAGGAAATATTGCTGGGCCGCCTGCCGGTCACGATGCAGCTGAATCTTGCCGTCATCATCATAGAGGTTCAGCATGGCGTTTAGCGCATGATAATCCAGCGAAGTTTCAGCGAGCTTTGATGGCTTGCTTCCTGATGCAGCGCTCGTTGCGGTGCTGGTCGCTGAGGATGACGCATGCTTTTCCGAAGCAGCGACCGTCTCGCGCTCACGGGTCAAGGTTGTGTCTGCCGTGTCCAAAATCGTTCCATCCCGTCTTTAACATTGCCAAGGTCTTCGTCCGTTCCCAAAAGCTCAAAGCGATAGAGGTATGGAACCTGACATTTTTCCGAAATTATTTTGCCTGCAAGGCCAAAGCCTTCGCCGAAATTGCTGTTCCCAGCGGCAATAACACCGCGAATGAGGGATCGGTTATCCGCATCGTTAAGAAAGCGGATGACCGGCTTGGGAACAGCGCCTTTCGCGCCACCGCCGCCATAGGTTGGGGTCACGAGCACATAAGGCTCGTTCACCCGCAACAGATCAGCATCGTCTTCATGGCTTTCCAGCGGAATACGCTTTGAGCGCATCCCAAGACGCATCACGAAGCGATGCGTGTTCTCCGAACGGCTGGAAAAATAGACAATCTGGCCCATCACAAACCCTAACAGCGATTGGGATTAGGCGAGCGAGCTGATCATATCCGGGCGGAAACCAGCCCAGTGGGCTTCACCAGCAACAACAACCGGCACCTGACGATAGCCAAGACCCTGAACCAGATCATATGCGTCGCTGTCTGCGGAAATATCGATGACAGCATATTCAATGCCCTGACGATCAAGTGCGCGGGTGGTGGCAGTGCACTGGACGCAGGCTGGCTTGCTATAGACGGTGACGTTCATTTTTTCCTCACTGGGGATAAGGGATTTTCAACAGCAATCCGAGGCCGCATTGCACCGGATCACGCTTGAAAATGAGATTTTACTGGCTGCGCTTTACGCGAACGAACACGCAAAAAACATTCACGCATTGCGAAATGCGTGCGACAAATACAAAAACTGCGGGGCAAAACACTCTTAAGAGCGCGTGTCCTGTAAACTAACCCGTACCGGGCGGACCGGAACTACTCGGCTTTAAATCAATCGACATGCTTTTCACCCCGAAGCTTGGAGGGGATATTCGGAGCGGCAAAAGACACGGCAAAACTATGCCAAAATCCTATTACGCACCAACTGACACCCCGCCCGTTGACGTTCTTGTTCAAGGCAGGTCTCCTGGCTCACGGCTTAGCGCCTTTGCCCACCTTCCCGGTTTAACCCAGTGGCATTCGGACATCGGCTAACCGCTTACAGTTGCGGGGGCAGCTACGGCTTAGCCACATCCATCATGGATATAACGCACCGTATTCCCATCTTCGCTTTCAATTCTCACGAATCGCAAGAACCTTGAACACAAGATATAGTATCTGAAGTTAAAAACTCGTCAACGGATAGACGGATCAAATTTATTTAATCTTGGCTAAATTGAGGCTTGCCTGTGAATAGCAGGGATAACGCGGGAGGGCATTCACCAATGCGCGAGCAAGCGAGTCGAACCGATTCATAGCGGCTAACGCACACCATGTCTGGACGCCGCATGGTTCATCCACATCTAAGAACACTATCGAGTGCCTAAATATAAAAAGCCAGAAATTGCCTCTTCAATAATATTCCGATAAATTAGAGCTCAATATGGGCAAGCGCGATCCATTCCGCCTTTTGACTGCCTTTATTACAAATCAATTTGGAGTAAAAATTGCATAGTGAACAATCTATTTTAAAAACATCAATAGCAGTTACAATTTTTATTGCCGGTTTTGGCGTCGCCTTTGGCCTTTTGTCAGGATCATTTTCAATTGTTTTTGACGGTGTTTATATGCTGGCAGATGCTGCGATGAGCGGACTTGCGCTTATGGTTGCTCGACTAATTACCTTGTCTGCGCTTGCTGAACCGCCAAGCGGTAAATTGCGTGATCGATTCACCATGGGTTTCTGGCATCTGGAGCCAATGGTCCTCGGCCTCAATGGTATTATGCTAACCGGCGTGGCGATTTACGCCCTTATCAATGCGATTGGCAGCTTGATGGATGGCGGGCGCGATCTCGAATTCAGCTATGCGATTTTTTATGCAGTGGTTGCACTGATCGCCTGCCTTGGCATGGCGTGGCTGGAGACGCGAGCCAACCGCAAACTCAAGTCAGATTTTATAGCACTTGATGCCAAGGCATGGATCATGTCCGGCGGCATTACTGCTGCACTCCTCATCGCCTTCACGGTGGGCTATGCAATCCAGGGCACTCATCTTGACTGGCTAACGCCTTATATTGATCCAGCGGTTCTCGCGCTGGTTTGTATCGTGATTATTCCGATGCCAATCGGAACGATCAAACAGGCATTGGCCGATATGCTGCTCGTCACACCCCTCGATCTGAAGGAACACGTTGATACCGTGGCGCGGCAAGTAGTCGAACGACACGGCTTTAAATCCTATCGCGCCTATGTCGCAAAAGTGGGCCGAGGCAAGCAAATGGAACTCTATTTCATAGTACCCCGTGACCTGCCAGCAAAGAAGCTTGAGGAATGGGATGCCCTGCGTGATGAAATTGGCAACGCGCTTGGCGGTGAAGGCCCCGATCGCTGGCTGACCATTGCCTTTACCACCGATGTAGAATGGGCTGTTTAAAAACGAATCCATTAGCGCCCATCGTTTTTGCGAGAATTGTTGAGCCGATTACCGTGCTTTTGGGGTCACAACAGCATCAGATCGTTCAATAACCACAACTATGCCATTCCAATTCGCTAAAACAATTCAACAGTTTAAAAAATGTTTCAGTTTCACCACCGAAACGTGATCGCGGAATGCGTTGACTATTAACACTTCGTTAACCACAGTTTGTTGCAATATGTTACATTGCGTTATCGACAAGGTGGTTACGAATTGAAGGCATTCCGGCAGATAAAACAGCAATCCCTGAACGCAGGGCATCGCACTGCCATGTCTCAAATGACGTCATTTTGGGGTCTGATGCGCGCCTATTGGGTGTCGGATCGCTGGAAAGAAGCCTGGGCGTTAACGGCTGCGATTTTCATCTTCACCGCCTTTATCAGCAAGACGACGGTTTGGGTGGCGGAGGCCTCCGGCCATCTGATGAATTCCATCGTCAATGTTAAAAGCGCGCCGGTTCAAAACCCGTTACTGGCCATTGCGCTCAATGCTGGCGTGCTGATCCTGCTCATGCTGGGCAAGGATGTGATCCTTGTGGGCTTCCGGCATCTTCTATCCACCACCTTGCATCGCAAATGGCGCAAGTGGCTCAATGACAGCTTCTCCGATGCGATGCTCGACCGCAACCACACGCACTTCCATCTCCAGCAAGGCAAAGGTGCAAACCTTCCCGACAACGTAGACCAGCGCTTGCAGGAATCCATCAAGGGCATGACAGGTGGTGCCATCGGCCTTGTTATGGGTATTGTCGGAGTTGTGCTCTCGGCATTCTTTATCGGCCAGAAACTGCTCGAAATCTCAACCGAAGTCAGCGGCCTTGAGTTTCTCGGTTCTTATGGCGGAGCTGTTTTGGCGTTCGCTGCGATTGTTCTCTATGTGCCTATCGGCACGTTCATTGCCATTAAGATTGGTCGCAAGCTGGAACAGCTCAATCTCGGCATGCAAAAAGCGGAAGGCTCTTACCGCGGCGAATGGACCACATTGCTGCGCCGCAGTTTCCAGATTTCTGCGTCCGATGGCGAAAGAGTTCAGCGCTCAGTCAATAAGCGCCTTTACAAAGATGTAGACGGAACATGGAACCGCCTTAACCGCTTCGATGCCGCCTATCTCGCTTTCTCGCAAGCCTATGGCTTCCTGTCCAATCGCATCATCGCCTATATCCCGGGCATCGTGCCCTATATGAGCGGTGCGGTTAGCTTCCGCAATTACGTAACGGGCGCTGAACTGGTCGCTGCCATGATCAATGATTGCTCATGGTTTATTCAGGTTATGCCTGCCATCGCAAATTTGCGTGCAAATGCGGGTCGTGTCATGGGGCTGGCACAGTCAATCGAAGCTGTTCAGGAACCGGGCGCATTCTATGCCAAGTCCGGCGTCAATCGCTTTAGCTTTGCAACGCAACATCAGCGTTTTGGCCTTTCAGTGCGCAATCTTGCGCTCATGCAAGGACCGGACACGGAAACACCCTTTCTGCGCTCTGGCGTTATCAATATCCGGTCGGGCGATTGGGTCTATATGCGTGGTGAATCCGGTTCCGGAAAAACGTCTTTTATTAAAGCGCTGAATGGTCTCTGGGCTTATGGGGCTGGTGAAATCATCTATCCTGAAAGCCGGAAAACCATTTACACGCCGCAGGAAGCCAAATTTCCGAACGTGTCATTAAAGCAGCTCATCTGCCTTCCTGAAGCTGAGAGCGAGTTCAATGATCTTGCGGTCGCTTCCGTCTTGCATGAAGCAGGACTCGGAGAGTTTATTCTACGGATGAATGACGAGAATGCTGACGGCTCGGCATGGGACATGGTGCTTTCAGGTGGGCAGAAGCAGAAAATCATGCTCGCGCGCCTCTTGCTGCACAAGCCGTCCGTTATCTTTCTCGATGAAGCAACGGGCGCACTCGATCCTGCATCAAAACTGCGCTTCCACACCGCGCTCAAAACACATTGCTCGAAAGCAATCGTCATCTCGATCATGCATGAGGAAAAGCTGCCAACGCTCGAAACCGGCGAAAGCGTCTATTCCCATGTTCTCGAGATACAAAATGGTTATGTGTCGCTGAAGCCTGCTGATACGGCATATGAACCGCATGTTGCGCTGATAGCAGCGGAATAGACCTGCTCATCACGCCATAAATATACCCAAAAATAGCTGCCTATTAGAATGATAGCTACTTTCAGCACGTTCTATAAACTGTAACATACTCAAAACACTATTTTCCGAATCCTGCCGATTTCTCTGACGGACAATTCAATGACCTATATTCCTGATGCTCGCCGATACGATTCCGCAACCTTTCGCCGTGTCGGCAAGAGGGGTTTGAAATTACCCCCTATTTCGCTTGGTCTGTGGCACAATTTCGGTGACACAACGACGCTCGATCGACAGCGTGAAATTCTCTTTAAGGCGTTCGATCTCGGCATCACTCATTTCGATCTCGCCAATAATTACGGACCACCTGCGGGTTCTGCTGAAATCAATTTCGGGCAAATTCTGAAACATGAGCTTGCGGCCTATCGCGACGAGCTAATCATTTCGACCAAAGCGGGCTGGGATATGTGGCCGGGACCATATGGCGCGGGTGGCGGCTCACGCAAAGCGCTGCTTGCAAGCCTTGATCAGAGCCTCAAGCGCCTTGGCGTTGACTATGTAGACATCTTCTATTCACACCGCTTTGACGCGAATACACCGCTTGAGGAAACAGCCGATGCATTGGCGTCTGCGGTTCGCCAAGGCAAAGCGCTTTATGTCGGCATATCATCCTATTCCGGCAATAAGACCCGCGAAATCGCGAAACTACTTGAAGAGCGTCAGGTGCCCTTGCTGATCAATCAGCCGTCTTACAATCTGTTTAATCGCTGGATTGAAAAAGATCTGCTGGCCGCAAGCGATGAAGTCGGATCCGGCATCATTGCTTTCACACCGCTGGCGCAGGGTTTGCTAACCAACAAATATCTCAATGGCGTGCCAGAAGATTCGCGCGTCAATCGTCCGGGTGGTCACTTCCTGCATCAGGAACACCTTGCACCAGAAAACATCGAACGCGCCAAGGCTTTAAACGAGATTGCAAAGCGTCGCGGACAATCGCTGGCACAGCTCGCTCTTGCGTGGGTGTTACGCGATCCACGCGTTACTTCTGCACTGATCGGCGCAAGCTCCGCAAAGCAGGTTGAAGAGAACGTTGCAGCACTCAACAACCTTGCATTCACCGCGGAAGAACTCACCGAAATTGATCGCTATGCGGTGGAAGGTGGCGTCAACCTTTGGGAAAAGCCATCTCACGACGAGGCGGTTTAAACAACGCTTTTACACACTTCTTCAATGACAAAGCCCGAATGCAGATCCTGCATTTGGGCTTTATTTTATAGCACTATCGTGTTTCCCAATTGCGGGAACATGCACTCGACAAATCGCGCTGCCGTTGGCTGCGGTTCATGATTGGCAAGGCCCGGACGTTCATTGGCTTCAATGAAGACATAGTCGGGTGTCTCAGGCGATTTCACCATGAAATCAATACCGACAACCGGAATGCCAATTGCGCTTGCAGCCTTGCAGGCGGAATCGACCAGCGTTGGATGCACTGTGGCTGTTACATCATGAATTGTCCCGCCGGTATGAAGATTAGCGGCCTTACGCACCGTGATCTCGCGGCGGTCGTCAAGCACATCATCAAGTGTCAGGCTTTGCTGCTCGAGACAGCGTTTTGTCTCAGCATCAATCGGAATCCTACTTTCACCACCCGTTGCAGCCATTCGACGGCGCGACTGAACTTCGATCAGGCGGCGGATGGTTGATTTTCCGTCACCGATTACGCGTGGCGGGCGACGCACAGCGGCGGCAACCAGCTTATAATCGATAATTACCAGCCGCAGATCTTCACCCTCAAAGCAGACTTCAAGCAGCACTTGATTGCAGACTTCGCGTGCCTGCTTAATGGCTGAGCGCAGATCTTTCATTGTGGTGATGCCCACTGAAATGCCACGCCCCTGTTCGCCACGCGCAGGTTTTACAACCAGTTTCTTGTGCTTTGTAAGGAAAGCTTCCAGCGTTTCCTCATCCGCATCAGCGCCAATCTGTTCCGGTACGCTGAGCCCCGCTTTTGCCACAGTACGGCGCGTTACAGCCTTATCGTCACAAATAGACATAGCAACGCCGGAGGTCATTTCAGACAGGCTTTCGCGGCAATGGATAGAGCGTCCACCATGCGATAAGCGGAAGAAGCCGCCTTCCGCATCGGTGATTTCCACATGAACGCCACGGCGCAGCGCTTCATCAACAATGATGCGCGCATAAGGGTTAAGCGCATCAAGGGACTGGATCGGCTGGGCGAAAAACTTTTCGTTGATCGCGTTTTTACGTTTGATCGCGAAGAGCGGCACGCGACGGAATTTCAACTTCTCATAAAGCCGGATTGCGTTGTCATTGTCGTAAAGTACCGACAGATCGACATGATTGAGCCCGCGCGCCTGAAAATGCTCGGCAAGCTTGCGCACAAGCTTCTCGCCGATGCCGGGCTGTCGTGCCTGTGGATGCACAGCCAGGCACCAGAGCGAGCCCCCCTGAGCGGGATCATTGAACAGGCGCTGATGATTGATGCCGGTGACGGTGCCGACAATCTCGCCCGTTGCATCGTCTTGGGCTACAAAATAGGTGACAGCACGATTATCCCGCTCGCAGGAAAAGAAATCCGCGCGCAACTGCACCATACCACATGCGGCATAGACGGCATTGATGCCGTCTGCGTCGATTTCAGATATAGCACGGCGAATGGTGATGCCGCGCGTGCTGCGATTACTCGCACGATAGTTGGAAAGCTCCAGCCGATAGGTGTGCGACGGATCAAGGAAGATTTCCTGTGGCGCCTGCGACAGCAGCACGTGCGGATCACTGACATAGAACAGAATATCGCGGCTTAATGGCGCTTCGGCGCGCAACGCTTCAATGATCGCTTCATTGCTTTCAAATGTCTGGGCGAATAGCAAACGTCCCCAGCCGCAATCAAGCACTGTATTGCGGGTAACGTTGCGTTCGTCCGGCTGCGCGTGACCGTGCAGGTGCTCCTGATAGAAGCCCGCACCTTCGGGTGTGCGCATCCGTGTAAGCCGGTGCGAGAAAGCATTTCTGCCCCTTGCTTTCTGCCGCGTCATTTCAACCTCAGCTGTCTTTTTCATTTCAGGCCGCCTCTTGCGTCTGAAGCCACATTTCAAGCAGTCCGGCCTGCCAGAGCTCGGAACCGCGCAGCGGCGTAATATGATCGGAAGGGTTGGCAAACAAACGATCCAAATAGTCGCGTTGGAACAATCCGCGTTCGCGCGCCTGTTGCGATGACAGCGCGTCGCGCAGCATATCCAGATACGGCCCAGCGATATATTTGAGCTGCGGCACCGGGAAATAGCCCTTCTTACGGTCAATCACTTCACTTGGTATGATCTTGCGGGCGACGTCCTTGAGAATACCCTTGCCGCCATCACGCAGCTTTTCTTCAGGTGGCATACGCGCGGCAAATTCTGCGAGCTCATGATCGAGGAAAGGCACGCGTGCTTCCAGTCCCCAAGCCATGGTCATGTTGTCCACGCGTTTGACCGGATCATCCACCAGCATGATATTGCTATCGAGGCGAAGTGCTGCATCAACCGACGTATCTGCGCCATTGCGCAGCAAATGCTCTGCAATAAACTCACGGCTATAATCGCGATCTGACATCCACTCCGGCGAAAGCTGATTTGCAAGCACATCGTGCGAGCGGTCGCAGAAGGCTTTCGCATAATCGCTTACTACATCTTTAGAGCCGACCAGCGGCGGATACCAGTGATAGCCCGCAAAGACCTCGTCGGCACCCTGACCGGATTGCACGACCTTTATATGCTTTGAAACTTCCTTCGACAGCAGATAGAAACCGACATTGTCATAGGAAACCATCGGCTCAGACATGGCGGCAATCGTACCGGGAAGCGCATCCATCAGATCAGACGACGGCACAAAAATCTTATGATGGTCAGTGCCGAAATGCTTGGCAATCAGGTCGGAATAAACAAACTCATCGCCCTTTTCGCCGTTGGCCTCTTCAAAGCCGACAGAGAAACTCATGAGGCCAGTTTGTCCGGCTTCGGCGAGTAGACCAACAATAAGGCTTGAATCAACACCACCAGAAAGCAGAACACCTACCGGGACGTCAGAGATCATGCGGCGCTTGACGGCAACGCGCAGCATATCAAGAAGCTGCTCCTGCCAATCTTCACGGCTCATAGCGCGGTCGCCAGCCAGACGGCTATGCGGCGGCTGCCAATAGATGCGGTCGCGAAATTCGCCATTGGCCTGATAGACGCGGATGGTGGCCGCTGGCAGTTTGCGCACGCCGTTATAAATGGTGCGCGGAGCCGGCACCACAGCATGAAAGCTCATATAATTATGTAGGGCCGCGCGGTCGATAGAAGTATCAACACCGCCAGCTTTTACCAATGCAGGCAAGGTCGAGGCGAAACGCAGAGCGCCGTTAACCTCTGCCAGATAAAGCGGCTTGATGCCAAAACGGTCGCGGGCAAAAATCACCCGGCCGGTATCGCGCTCATGAATGGCAAAGGCAAACATGCCATAAAAGCGCGTTACGCATTCTTCGCCCCACGCGTGCCATGCCTTTATAATGACTTCCGTGTCGCCATCAGAGAAAAAGCGGTAGCCCTTGGTTTCGAGCTCAGCGCGCAATTCGCGGAAATTGTAAATGCAGCCATTGAAAACAACGCTGATGCCAAGATCTGCATCAATCATTGGCTGCTGGGATTTTTCCGACAGATCGAGAATTCTCAACCGCCGGTGACCCAAGCCAACATTGCCACGTACAATAATGCCAGCTGAATCTGGCCCTCTGGGGGCGAGAACGTCTGCCATTTTCGAGATTGCCGAAACCGACGGCGTTGCACCGTCGAACCTGACTTCTCCGCAAATTCCACACATAAAAAGGGTCGAAACCTCCATTGTAATCTACAAAAAATGAGGCCGTCGCGTGAGTTTTGGCGGCGGCCTGCATATTGGCTAATGCATGCGCGCCGGTATGGTTCCGAAATTTATGCGTTTTGTGGATTGTCGTCCGGCTTGAGATCCTGCTCGGCTGTTTCCGATGTCTGATGGGTAAAGCCCTTCACGCCTTTGGTCGTTTCTTCAGCGTCGCGCTTAATCTCAACGTCACTCATCGCATAATGAACGGTCAGTTTGGCAATTGAAGTCAGAGCGCTTGCGTGTATGCGTTCATAGCCATGCGAGGCATCAACACCAAAGGTCAGCAGTGCAGTTCGGACATCGTGACCGGCCTCAACCGCCGATGCTGCATCGGAGCGATAATAGCGAAAGACGTCTTTCTGAACCGGAATGTCGTGCTCTCCGCAAAGCGCGTAAAGCTTCTTGGTCAGATGATAATCGAAAGGGCCGGTCTGGTCGGCCATTGCAAGCGTTACGCCGAACTCTGACGAGTTTTGACCGGGTGCTGTGGTGCCGTTATCAATCGCCACCAGCGAGGCAATATCCGGCACGATTGCTGCCGATGCACCAACGCCCACTTCCTCAGCGATTGTGAAAATCCAGTAGCTATCAACGGGCGTTTCAATCTTTTGGCGTTGCATAGCTTCAAGGGAAGCCAGCATAATGGCCACCCCTGCCTTGTCATCCAAATGACGCGAAACGATGAAGCCGTTATCGATGAATTCAGGCATGGGGTCGACAGCAACAATATCGCCTACATCAATGCCAAGTTCGATCAGGTCTTCCTTGTTACGCGCCAGCGCATCTACGCGTAATTCGATATAATTCCAGCCAACCGGCAGCGTATCCACTTCTTCATTGAACGTATGGCCGGAGGCTTTCAATGGCAGAATAGAACCGCGATAGGTGCCTTTGGAAGAGAAGATGGAAACACGTGCGCCTTCGGCAAATCGCGCCGACCAATTGCCAATGGAAACAAGCTCAAGCCGACCGTTGGGTTTGAGATATTTCACTTGAGCGCCGAGTGTATCAAGATGAGAAACGATAGCACGCGCTGGCTTTTTTGATTTTCCGCTGCGGCGCGCGCGAATTGCACCGCGCCGGGTAAGCACCACCTCAAGGCCCAGACGCTCGAGTTCGCGTGCAACGAAATGCACCGCTTCATCTGTAAAACCTGTGGGGCTTGGAATTGCCAGCAGGGCTGATAATTTTTCGAGAAGATAATTCTGATCAATCGCTATTTGGGTCATGCGCGACAATGTATTGTCGTGTTGCTGTGCGTCAACCGCTCCAATTCATTTATAATAGCTGCCAATATTTTTTTAATATAATTTACTGATGCTAAATATAAAATTCAATTAATTTTGTTATTTTTTAATAGAAATAGGTTTATACTGCAAATGACGTTTCATATTTTAAGGATTGTAAAATGAAATTTGAAACATTGTTTTCAAGAAGGTCATTTCTAAAAACTGGAGTTGCCTTAACAGCAAGTTATCCGACATTATCAATGGCTTGTGGCTGCGAAAAGAATACGGCTTATGCGAGTGAAGAGGTTACAGACGCCGTGACAACTCTTGATTGTTCAATTGTGCCGGGCGAATATCTAAGCAAGGGCAAACGATACCGTATGCTGGCCTCTGACAATCCTTGGCCAATTATCGTGCGAGAAGACCTTGCCGCCGCGAAAGATGGCCGCGATACACGCCGAAAGCCAATCGCGGCTTTTGCTCATTTAACAGACCTGCATGTTATTGATGCGGCATCACCAAGTCACGCGGCATTCATCCGTCAATATGGCGGCCTCAATGGCGTCATCGACGGAGCACCGCTATCAAATGCCTGGCGCCCTCAGGATACACTAACATTGCAAGTACTCGATGCTATGGTCCGGCGCATCAATAGTGTCCGCAAGGGGCCGATCTGTGGACGTGATTTTGACTTTGCAATTTCCACCGGAGACAATGCCGATACCCGGGCAAAGCATGAGTTACATGCAGTGGTAACCACATTAAATGGCGGCGTCACCTCGATGTCGGCTACGGATGCGCCCTATATCGGCATTCAGGACAGTGTGTCGACCTCACCCGACGTATATGATGCTTATTGGCATCCCGAACCCGTTACCGGCAACCAGGCAGATGATCTTTGGAAACGCGCTTACGGCTATCCCGTCATTGAAGGTTTTCTGGGGCATATTAGTCAGCCTGTCGTCACGCAAGGGCTGAACATGCCTTGGTACACGGGGTTCGGCAATCATGATGAGCTGGACTTTGGGGTGTTTTCTGGCGGAAACTTCAGTGCCTTCGTTGCAGCAATGGCTGTCAGTGACCGCATCCCTGTTGCATTGCCCAAAGGAATGCAAGTTATTGATTTCATGGGTGAGCTGATTCAGGGCAATAGAACTCAACTTACCCAGATGCTTTCGGAATTACCATCAAGACCCGTGAAATCATCCCCACTGCGTAACCCTTTTACGAAGTCTGAATTCATTCAGATGCATCTCGATAATGATGGTCCTCACGGCCCGGCTGGACATGGCTTTTCGCAAGACAATCTGGACAAAAAAAACGCTTATTACCGCTTCCAAATGGCAGATGGCGTAACCGGAATTATGCTCGATACGACCAACCCGAATGGTGGCCCTGACGGTTCGCTGGACATTGATCAGGCCAAGTGGCTGGAAGACCAATTACAATCTGTTTCATCAAGTTATTATGCTGCCGACGGAACGCGCGTGACAACACAAAACCGCGATCAAATCGTGACGCTCTTCTCACATCACAACTCGATCACTTTCGACAATCTCAAACGTGCTCCAGCAGGACAGCCAGATGTGGAGCGATTAGGATCTGACGCATTCATAGCGCTTGTCTCACGCTACCCCAACGTTATTCTCTGGGTTAACGGCCATACACATTGCAACCGCATATGGAACCACTACAATCCACATAACCCGGTCAACGGTCTGTGGGAAATCAATACGGCTTCCCACATCGATTACCCGCAACAATCACGCACAATCGAAATCGTCGATAATGCAGATGGAACCCTCTCGATCTTCGGGATCGTGATCAACCACTCCTCGCCAGATTCCATTGTTCGGAGCGGACCTCAAACACAGGCATCACTTGCCGCTTTGAGTTTGGAATTAGCACTCAATGATCCCGCTCTCGATCGGGCATTCCGACTCGGCGCACCGGAAGACCTGAATGTGGAATTGGTGATCAACAAGCCGTTCGGTTAACCAAACCTGCCAACCAAAGTCATCAGGTTTGGGCTTTAGTGCCTTGCCAGCCTCACCCCCGGGTTGGCAAAGAAACAAAAGAGAACATGAACCGTTCATCATAGCTTTCTTCATCCACCGCTTTCACCAATTCGGACAAGACGCACGGACTATTTCGTATCGGATCGTGGCATCTTTACACGTTTAGCTCGCACAACAATTATTACATATTTTGCAATATAATCACAATTATTATAGCAATTGTTATCAATTATCACTCCGGCTAATTTGGGTTCAACGAGATCACAGGGCTGAACCAAACGATCTCAGCCAACAACAGACCAACCCAAATCAAACGGAGATAACCATGTCCAACAAGCTCGAAGTTCTCACCCCATCCAACAGCCAGATCATCTTCATCGATCATCAGCCACAGATGGCTTTCGGCGTACAGTCCATCGACCGTCAGGTTTTGAAGAATAATACTGTTGGACTGGCAAAGGCCGCCAAGGTTTTCAACATTCCAACAGTTATCACCACCGTTGAAACCGACAGCTTTTCTGGTCAGACCTACCCGGAACTGCTCGATGTTTTCCCGGATGCACCGCTTCTAGAACGCACCTCAATGAATTCATGGGATGATCTGAAAGTCCGCGAAGCACTCGCAAAAGGTGCCGCTGAAGGCCGTAAGAAGATCGTGGTTTCCGGCCTGTGGACCGAAGTTTGCAACACCACTTTCGCACTTTCTGCCCTCAACGACACCGATTATGAAATCTACATGGTCGCTGATGCTTCGGGCGGCACCTCGCTGGAAGCCCACAATTACGCGATGGACCGTATGGTTCAGGCCGGTGTTATACCTGTTACCTGGCAACAGGTTTTGCTTGAATGGCAGCGCGACTGGGCACACCGCGAAACCTATGATGCTGTCATGAACATTGTACGCGAGCACTCCGGTGCTTATGGCATGGGCGTCGATTATGCCTACACGATGGTGCACGGTGCAAAATCCCGTAGCCAGCACACAGGCCCACGCCTTGAGCCAAAGCCAGCGCTTTAATTCAAGAACGGCCCGGCACAAAAGCCGGGCCATCTTGAAGCCGGTATGAATGTACAATCACCCATACACGGCGCATGATATTTGCAGCCAAGCTGCACACCCAAATCCATTCCCCCTTTCAAAGCATCTGAATTCTGAAAAAGGAAACAAGATGACCGCCGCCACTCCCCCCAAACAGGATAATACATCCGGCCCATTGAGCTTCCGCGTTTTCAGAGCGCTTTGGATCGCAACCATCATCTCCAATATCGGCACCTGGATGAACGATGTTGGCTCTGCATGGCTGATGACTTCCCTCTCACCAAGCCCGATGTTTGTGGCGCTTGTTCAGGCCGCAACAACACTGCCAATGTTCCTGCTGGCATTACCTGCCGGTGCCATGGCTGATATTGTTGATCGTCGCAAACTGCTTCTCGGCGCACAGATTTTGGGTCTTCTCGGCGCGGCAACACTTGCAATGCTCACCCTCGCGGGCCTTACAACTCCATGGGTATTGCTCGGTGTGACCTTCGTGCTTGGCATCTCAGCTGCACTCAGCGCGCCTGTGTTTCAGGCGATTGTTCCAGAACTCGTTGACAAGCAAGCCCTACCCGATGCGGTTGCTCTCAACAGTCTCGGCGTCAATATTTCTCGTGCTATCGGTCCGGCACTTGGCGGTGTAATTGTTGCACTGGCTGGTATTCCAGCCGTCTTTGCCCTCAATGCGGTTTCCGTCATCGCGGTGCTTGGTGTCGTCTTCTTCTGGAAACGCAAACCGACCGAATCCGCTCTTCCGCCGGAACATTTCTTCGGCGCTCTTCGCGCAGGATACCGCTATGCACGTCACTCGGCTGCAATGCGTCTCGTTCTTATCCGTTCGGCTGGTTTCTTCCTGTTTGGCAGTGCATTGTGGGCCATGCTACCTCTGGTTGGCCGTCGCGAGCTTGGTCTTGATGCTGCTGGCTATGGTGCTCTTCTTGGCTGTATGGGTGCGGGTGCCGTACTTGGTGCGCTCATTCTGAAAAAACTGCGCAAAAACGTTGCGGCAAACACTATTTCCATCTGGGCAACGCTGCTGTTTGCCTTTGCAACCCTCACACTCGCGCTCGTACCCAACGCATGGATCGGTGGCGCTGTCATGTTCCTTGCTGGCCTTGCATGGATCGGCATGCTGACCTCGCTCAATGTTGCAGCACAGATGGCTGCACCCGGCTGGGTCAAGGCACGTGCTCTCGCTGTCTATCTTCTGGTGTTCCAGGGTGCCATGACAAGCGGCAGCATCATCTGGGGTACGATAGCATCGCGTTTCAATGTCACAACAGCCCTTGTTGTTGCAGCCGTTGCTCTGGTTATCTCTCTGGTGCTGGCTCGTATCTGGCAGTTGCCAAAAGACTCAACCACAGATCTCGCGCCTTCAAACCATTGGGCAGAACCAGTTGTTGCTGTTCGTCCTGAAGGTGATCGCGGTCCTGTCCTGATCGAAATCGAATACAAGATCGAACCACAACGTCTTGCAGAATTCACTGCAGCATTACGCAAGTTCAGTGCAGTCCGTTACCGCGATGGTGCTATCCGCTGGGATGTGTGGGAAGATGTGGCAGAACCCGGTCGTGTGGTCGAAGCCTTCATCGTCGAGAGCTGGATCGAACACCAGCGCCAGCATGCCCGCGTCACTCATTCAGACCAACTTGATCAGAAGACACTGAACAAATTCCATCTCGGTGATACACCACCGGTCGTAAGACACATGCTGAAGCCAATTTAAAGATATACTGTTGTGAACTGCATGTTTTCTTAAAAAAACATCCAAATGAAATTGGAATATGCAAGACTAGCTGTCATCTTGATCATAGACTGAGCGGATAGAGTATAGAAAGCCTGTCCGCTCTGTTCAGAAACTACCACTACGACTTTCTGCCTCTCGACCCATCAAACACAGTCACGCATGAAAGGACCATCATTATGACCGATAATGTCAAATCCCGCCGCTCTGCCTCACTCAAAACACCAAGTGGTTTCCCGGAAGAAGCCGTGAAGGAAATTTCCGGCGGAATCAGCGCACTTCTTGCAGATGTGTTTGCCATTTATCTCAAGACGAAGAATTTCCATTGGCATATGTCTGGCGCACATTTCCGGGACTACCACCTGCTTCTGGATGAACAGGGTGATCAGATCTTTGCAATCACCGACGATCTGGCCGAACGCGCGCGCAAACTTGGTGGCAACACACTTCGCTCCATCGGCGACATTGCGCGTCACCAGCGCATCCTCGATAATGATGCGGAATTCGTACATCCACACGAAATGCTTGCTGAACTGCGCGACGATAACAAAGCTCTGGTCGAAAGCATGCGTATTTTGCACGAATTGTGTGACGAATATGGTGATGTGGGAACCGCAAGTCTGCTCGAAAACTGGATTGATGAAGGCGAACGCCGCGTCTGGTTCCTGTTCGAGACCCTGCGTGGAACCAACGGGTAATCAGAATTATCGACATTTTTTAAGAAAGGGGCCATTGGCCCCTTTTTTCGTTGAAGCGTCGATCTGATTCAATCAAATCGAAACGCGCTCTAAAGCAGACCCTATACTCAGGTATAGAACATCAAAACTCAGGTGTATGGTTTTGCACTTATAGTACGGTTACGAACAGCGCCACATCATCGCAATATCCCCCCATCACCAACACTGTTCAACGATTTTACGGGAGATCGATGATGTCAACATTCGCAGCTAACGCTCACCACTATCAGCCAAAACTTCCTCTTGATGCCTTCGCAAACGAAACATCAATAAAAGTATCTGCTCTGCTGTTGAATGCCGTAAAACTTCTCGAAAAAGATGAGTCCATCGCGATTGATCTGCTTAATCAGGCATCAAGCCTGCTTGGTAATCCGTCAGCGGATGGCAAAGATGCAGAAGACAGGATCGTTGTTGGCGGATTGGCACCGTGGCAAATCAAGCGTGTGCGTCGCTTTATTGATGAAAAGATCGCCTACACCGTTTCGCTCGATGAAATGGCGCGTCAGGTTAAGCTGAGCACGAGCTATTTTTCGGCGGCCTTCAAAAACAGCTTTGGCGTTTCGCCACATAATTACGTTATCCAGCGCCGCGTCGAGTTTGCCAAGGATAAAATGCTCAACAGCAAAGCGCCACTGTGTGAGATCGCTCTCGATTGCGGCCTTTCTGATCAGGCACACCTATCACGCGTTTTCCGTCGCATGACCGGCACAACGCCAAGTGCATGGCGCCGTTTTCAGACCCGCCCAGAAATTACCTCCAATCTCGCAGTCGCTGAGATTTACTAGAGCGCGTTTCGATCGAACTGGATCAGATACCTCCCATCCTCAGATGTGAATAAGAGCCGTCAAATGGACACTCAAAACAATACCGCACAAACGACAAGTACAGGCCTTAAGAAGCTTTCTTTATTTGCGATGGCAGTTGCCGGTGGAATAGCAGTCGCAAATATCTATTACAACCAGCCTATGTTGGGGATCATAGAAGCCGACTTCCCCAACGACCCCATGACAGGTCTCGTTCCCACCGCCACCCAGTTGGGTTATGCAATCGGCTTGTTTTTTCTATTGCCACTTGGCGACATCCTTGAAAGGCGCAAGCTGATCATTGGTCAGTTCATCCTTTTGGCAGTCGCACTGCTTTTAGCGGCGATGGCACCATCAGCATCTGCATTGGTCATTACTTCACTTATCGTTGGGGCATGCTCAACTGTCGCCCAACAGATTGTTCCTTTCGCAGCATCGCTTGCATTGCCTGAAAAACGTGGTGCAACCATCGGCACTGTTATGGCTGGTGTTCTTTCGGGCATATTATTCAGCCGGGCGCTATCAGGCTTTGTTGGACAACATGCTGGCTGGCGCGAGATGTTCTGGATTGGCGTACCATTGGCGCTTTTCGCTGGCGCTTTAATGTTCTTCACATTACCAAAACACCACAAAAGCTCCGGGCTTCGCTACAAAACAGCAATCCTCTCCCTTGCAACAATCTGGAATGAACACAGTGCCTTGCGTATTGCGGCACTCACTCAAGCTGCACTTTTTGCGGCTTTTTCTGCATTCTGGACCATTCTCGCACTTTATCTACAAACGCCAGAATTTAACATGGGCGCGGGAGTTGCCGGGCTTTTCGGTGTCGTTGGCGCCGTGGGCGTATTTGCAGCCCCTTATGCGGGGCGCATTGCTGATAACAAAGGCCCCGCTTTTGTCGTGTTAATGGGTACCATTCTCACACTGATTTCCTGGGCAATCTTTGGTCTCTGGTCATCGATCATCGCATTGGTAATTGGGGTTATTGTGCTCGACTTCGGCATTCAAAGCGCGCTCGTTTCCAACCAGCACATTATTTATGCGCTTGATCAGGAAGCAAGAAGCCGTCTCAATACGATCTTCATGACCGCAATGTTTTTTGGTGGAGCGATAGGCGCTGCACTTTCCACATGGGCGTGGAAACACGGCGGCTGGTTCGACGTATGCTTGCTTGGCGGCGCACTTGCACTGACAGCACTTGCTATTCAAATCTTCGCATTTCGCAGACGCTAAGCCAAACCCCAACCACTCAAAAACAAATAACAAAAAACGCCGATCAGCTCACAACTGATCGGCGGTTTTATATCAACCTCGGCATCATTAATGGTTCAAAGCACTATCGAGATGAGCCAGCAGCCTGTCGACGTCAACAGGCTTCCCAAGGAATGCGAAAGCACCACCATCCATAGCCGCATTGCGTGTGCGCTCGTCTTCATAGGATGTCATGAAAATCATCGGAGGGCGCGCAGCCTGTTTGTTGAGTACAGCCTGAAGCTCGATCCCCGTCAATCCGGGCATCTTCACATCAACCAGCATACAGTCGATGCCTGACTTAGCGTCATATGCAAGGTAATCTTCCGCAGATGCAAAGAGACGGCTTTCGTAACCGCAACTCTTGACGAGATCGTCAAGAGCTTCGCGAATACCCTGATCGTCATCAACAATTGCTATGGTGTGATTATGCGCTGCGGACAAGATATTGGACCTTGATATACTGAATTTGAGAACGACTTAATTTGGCGCACAATCCCGAACAGCTTACCCATTCAGATGCGCTTTATGATCACTTATGCACCCTCGAAAAGCAGAAATATACCATACTTTGATACAGGTCACCTTGCCATTTCACCAATCAATTCAGCCATGCGAACTAGATCTGCAAGTGAACGAACGTCCATTTTCCGCATAACATTGCCGCGATGCAGTTTAACCGTCACTTCGCTGATGCCCAGATCAAATGCGATCTGCTTATTCATCTTGCCCGTCACCACAGCATCCATAACCTCTCGCTCACGCGGCGTAAGAGTTTGCACCAAATCGGCGACTAACTGGTTTTGTGCGGCTTCCTGCCTGCGCACCGTATCGCGCTGCACGGCAGAACTGACAGCATCGAGCACGTCCTGCTCCTTGAACGGCTTAGCAAGGAAGTCAACTGCACCCGCTTTCATAGCGCGCACGGTCATTGGAATATCTCCATAGCCAGTCATAAAAACCACAGGCAACGCAATGCCAGATTTCTCAAGCTGCCCCTGAAAATCAAGCCCACTCATGCCCGGCAAACGCACATCAAGCAAAATACAACCGGGCCTATCAGCTCTACCATTCTGGGAATATCGCGCCATGAAGCCGGCTGCGCTTTCGTAAGCCTCTGCTTCAAACTGCATTGATAGAAACAGATCGCTGAGCGACTCCCGCATTGATGAATCATCGTCAATAATGAATACAACTGGCTTGTCATTTTGCGATTGTGGCTTGCGTAAGTCAGGCATCGTGCGCTTCCCAGCTGATTGGCAGGCGCAGTTCAAACTCTGCGCCCCCAGTTATATAATTTGTACCAGTCAGAGTACCACCACTCGCCTCAATCGTGCTGCGTGAGATCGAAAGACCCATACCCATACCCGCAGCTTTGGTTGTGTGAAACGGCATAAAAAGCCGCTTCAACACGTCCTGATCTATGCCGGGGCCATTGTCGCGCACTCCAATGAGAGCGAGCCCATTATCAGTACGGTCAATCGTAATTGTAATGACTTTCGATGGAATACTGGAGGCTTCCATAGCCTGAATTGCGTTCGAAATCAGGTTAATCATCACTTGTTGCAATTCGATTCTCACGCCTTCGATGGAAGGCCAGCGCCAGTTGTTGATGATCGTTACCTGCGTGGTGCTGCGCTGCAAATCATGTTCCATGAGAGCAATGGTTTCGCGCACCAGATCAGTAAGATTAATCTGGTGAACTTTCCGCTTGGCACGGTTCAACATGTTACGCGTATTCTGCATAATTTCGCTTGCGCGGTCGCTGTCGCGGATGATCCGTTCCGCAGATCGCCGCACTGCACTTAAATCAGGTGGATTACGATCCAGCCACCGCAACACGGTTTGCGCATTAAGCATGATGGCGCCCAATGGCTGATTTAACTCGTGCGCAAGAGAAGCGGATAAGGCACCAACAGTCGCTGCGCGTGACGCCTTTGTCAGTTCGGCCTGAGCTTCGACCAGTGCCTTCTGTGCTAGTTCACGCTGCGTAACATCAACCATGCTAATGACAACACGGTTAAAAGCTGCCGGATCAGCGGGAAAACTAATACTCAGCAGAACAAGCTTTTCGTCACCCGTTTGCGTTCGCAACTCGGACTTGTCTTCAAAAAACCGCCGCTCATCAAGCAGCGCCTGCAATACGGGAACGAATTGATAGTCCTGCGGTAAAACGAGAGCATCATGGACCGAAGTCTCATTTTTATTGGTGCCCAGAAGTTCAAAAGCGGCCTCATTGGCAGCAACAGTCGTCGCCATATGAATGCATTGAGTTACAAAATCGGGATGCAACTGCGCATAGGCCGCAACATCTGTAACGCCGTCTGCCTTGAGCTTCATCATCTGGTGGCGAAGCCGGGAATAGTCCCGCTCAAAAAGCGCTACTCGCGTGCGATCAAAAATAGAACGGTAGCGTTCTTCACTGTCTTGCAGGGCTGTGTGGGAAGCGAGCAATTGCTCGCGCGAGGACTTATTTCTCAGAATAAGAAGCGTCGTCACCAGGATGGCGGCAACAGCGACAGCAAGACGGATGGTGGTTTGAAAATCGGGCTCGGGGCCATGGGTAGCATAATAAGAGACGATGGTGAAAACGAAACAAGCTATACCACTGATTATAAGGCCGGTTCGTCCAGTAACTTCGGCTGCCAGCAGCAAGACAATGGTATAAAGAACGGCAATTGCGCCTTCGATATCGGTGAAGGTATCAACGTAAAAAACACCAAGCGCCAGCGTTAGTGCTGCAAGCCCTAACGCCAGATGATTGCCTCGTTTATGCAAACCCTCTGCATAGCTGGCCATTCGTTATTTTCCCCACATTCGCGTGGTTAGGACCATAGAGCAATTTCGACAATTGCAAACCTATACCTAGGTTTGGGTACAGCCTTCTCAACGATATCCGCAAAACTAAACGCCGCTTAAATGCCAGACGTTAAACCTTCATCTATCTCACGCAGTACATCGACCAGTGCATTAAACTCGCATGGGCCATCATAGCGCATAGAATTGATGAACAAGCTCGGCGTACCATTCACACCACTACGAATACCGCCGGAAAAGTCTGTCTGAATCTTGTCGTCAAACTGGCCTTCAAAGGCTGCGGCAATCTGCGTTTTTTTGAGCCCTAGGATTTCGCCATATTGGAAAAGATCATCATTGCGCAAAGCTTCCTGATGTTCATAAAGCATGTCATGAGCTTCCCAAAACTTCCCAACACTTGCTGCCAATTCGGCGAACTCTGCCGCGTGGAGCGCGTGAGGATGCATTTCCGTCAGTGGAAAATTCCGGAAAACGAAACTCAATTTGTCACCCATTGCTTGCTGAACAGCCTTCAGAACTGGATAGGCTGCGCCACAATAAGGGCATTCATAATCACCGTATTCAACAAGTGTTAAACGGGCTGAAGCGGGGCCAGATCTATGATCTGCATCACTTACCGGGATCGTAAGACGTGACATAATCATTCCTTTCAATCAATTCTTGGATTTCAGATCGTCGAGCGCAGCAAGAATACCGTCAGCGCCGGGATTGATGCCAAGCAATGACACATAGCTCCAACGGATCACACCTTCCGCATCAATGACGAAAAGCGCGCGCTCTGCGATACCTTCCTTTTGCCGATAAACGCCGTAGCGTTTAGCAACGCCACCCTTGGGCTCAAAATCAGAAAGCAGAGTGAAATGAAGATGACGGTCCGCTGCAAAAGCTGCGTGGCACCACACACCATCGACCGAAATACCCAAAAGCTGCGCACCGTGACGGTGAAACTCCGGCAAAATCTCATTGTAAAGACCCATCTGGTCGCCACAAACAGGGCTCCAGTCAGCGGGGTAAAAAGCCAGTATAACGGGCGCACCTCGTAAATCCGCCAGCGAAACCGTCTGGTCGGCGGTTGCAGGCAACCGAAAATCGGGCGCACGCGTTCCTGCAGGCAGCACCTGCACAGGGTAATCTTCAAGCATTATAGGCCTCCCAGCGTGTTACCGGCCATGACTTAAGCTTCTGAAGGAAGCTTCAAACGAGGCGTTTGTTGCCGGTGCATCGTGTTTATGCTGATGAGATTAGGCGCGTTGGAAGGTCTGCGAAACAAGCAGAAAGTCTTTTACTGCTATACGTTGGTTTAGGGTGGGGAGAGCCGGTTTTTGGGAACCAGGTGGGTGAAAAAACAAAAATATCTAAGAGCGATGCTCACGGCTGCGGCGCTTCCATGGCCATTCGCCATCAATTTCCGCTTCAAGCGAGAAACTAAGGAAGGTTCTGATCAGAACGATAAGGCCCAGCAAGCCAACGCTTTCCCATGTCAGCGGCGAAATAATCGTGGCGATGATATCGGCGCCAATCAGAATTTCAAGGCCAAGCAGAATGCCGCGTCCGAGATTTGCGCGGTAACGCGTATAGGCATTTTCGCCAGACACAACGAACACATCTTTGAGATAGACGATGGTTGCCACAGCCACCCCAATGATGATGACTGATACACCAAAAAACTCGAGCGCAGATGCCATTGGCTCCAATATCGGCGCAATCAAACTTACAAATTCGCCGCGTTCCGCACCCGCATTCATCATATCTATCCCCTGCCCGCTAACAGCCAGCAAAAACTAACGCTAAAAACTTAATAAAGAGGCGACAGGTCTCCCTACCGCCTCCTCATTCGTACAAACTTATGCCTGAACAAATGCTAAAAGATCAGCGTTCAGAACATCGGCATTGACCGTCAGCATACCATGCGAAAAGCCCGGATAGGTCTTGAGTGTGCCGTTCTTGAGAAGCTTGATCGCCTTCAGTGCTGCATCGGCAATCGGTACGATCTGGTCGTCTTCGCCATGCAGAACGAGTGTTGGCACGCCGATAGCCTTGAGGTCTTCCGTCTGGTCGGTTTCAGAAAACGCCTTGATGCCTTCATAATGCGCCACGGCACTGCCCATCATGCCCTGACGCCACCAATTCTGGATCACGCCTTCCTGCACATTCGCACCATCACGGTTGAAGCCATAGAATGGGCCAGCAGGAACATCGCGGAAGAACTGCGCGCGATTAGCAGCCAGTGCCGAACGGAAACCGTCAAACACGTCGATGGGCAGACCTTCTGGGTTGGATGCAGTTTTGAGCATCAGCGGAGGAACTGCGGAAACCAGAACCGCCTTCGAAACGCGACCGGCTGGTTCACCATGCTTGGCGACATAGCGGGCAACTTCACCACCGCCAGTCGAGTGACCGATATGCACTACATTTCTAAGATCAAGCGCTTCAACAACCGCAAAAGCGTCGGAAGCGTAATGGTCCATATCATGACCTTCGGAAACCTGCGCCGAACGACCGTGACCACGGCGGTCATGAGCGATAACGCGATAGCCTTTCGAGAGGAAAAACAGCATCTGCGCGTCCCAGTCGTCTGAGCTCAATGGCCAGCCATGATGGAACATGATTGGCTGCGCATCCTTCGAGCCCCAATCCTTGTAAAAGATTTCGGTGCCGTCTTGTATGGTGATAAAGGCCATGGTGTTAATTCCTCTAGGTGAGATGTTGGACTCTGGTCTGACACTGCCTGCGAAATACAAACTGGCTATTCGTAGAATTGTTGCAGCAAGAGCCGAGTTAGTGAGCGAATTTTAGAAAGTGTGATGATTGCGTTGTTCGATGGGGGAATATTGCGCCAATGCGCCCTCACAAACAATTGCAATAATAATTTCGATACTATTTCTAAAAATGCAATTATGACAACGCGGTTATCCGTAATCCGTGTGCATAGGCTGCAGAGATGAAGGCGTTCTAACGATAAATTTTACATTGGAATTTGGTAAGCTTCACCATTATGCAGGCTAAAAGCTATTCAGGCGCCAATGACGGCGCCTGAACAGTTTTTATTTCTAATAATTTTAATCAGACGGCCCAGCAGGCGCAGCCGAGTGCTCCAAAGAAGCCTTTGAGATCACCGATTGGTAGCTGAGAGCCCCATGCCGCCGCATGATCGTGTCCGTGAACACCGCAATTGCTTGCGCAGCCGCATGTAGAGATTGCGGTGCGGCGCAAGCTATTTTTGCCTGCACCTTCCGGCTCGCCCCATGCTGCATAGCCGCCGAATTTACGCGCCGGCGACCAATCCGGCATTGCGGGCGGAATTGGATTTTCATCCAGATCCTTGAAGGCATTCGCCCCATAGACAACCTTGCCACCAACCATGGTCAGATCTGACGTCAAGAATGAAATTTCGTCTTCGCTGCAATTAAAGAAGTCTTTGTCCGGCACCACCAGATCAGCAAACTGGCCTTTCTCAATGCGGCCTTTTTTACCCTCTTCATTAGAGAACCATGTGACCTTTTCCGTCCACATCCGCAGCGCCGTTTCACGATCGAGACAATTGCGGCGCGGATAAAGCTGCATACCGCCAACCGTCTTACCGGTAATCATCCATGACAACGAAACCCAAGGATTATAGGACGCAACGCGCGTCGCATCCGTACCTGCTGAAACATTGACGCCTTTAGACAACATCTTGCCAATCGGAGGTGTCGCTTCCGCGGCAGCATGACCATATTGCTCGACGAAATATTCGCCCTGATAGGCCATGCGGTGCTGCACGGCGATACCACCGCCAAGCGCTGCAATACGATCAATCGATCGGTCCGAGATCGTCTCGGCATGGTCGAAGAACCAATTCAGGCCTTCAAGTGGGATGTCCTTATTAACCTTTTCAAATACATCAAGCGAACGGCTGATGGTTTCGTCATAGGTCGCGTGCATCCGCCATGGCCAGCGATTTTCAGCCAGAATCCTGACGACCTCTTCCAGATCGTCTTCCATTTCCGGTCCCATATCCGGGCGCGGCTGACGGAAATCCTCAAAATCGGCGGCAGAAAACACCAGCATTTCGCCAGCACCATTATGACGGAAATAATCGTTGCCCTGCTTATATTTCACCGAAGAAGTCCAGTTGAGGAAGTCTTCTTTCTCTTCCTTCGGCTTCTGCGTGAAAAGATTATACGCCAGACGCACCGTCATCTGGCCTTCATCGGCTAGTTGCTGAATAACGGCATAATCATCAGGATAATTCTGATTGCCGCCGCCAGCATCGATCACGCCGGTCACCCCAAGACGGTTCAACTCGCGCATGAAATGACGGGTCGAATTGACCTGATAATCCAGCGGTAGTTTCGGACCTTTTCCGAGCGTCGAATAGAGAATGCCGGCATTGGGTTTGGCAAGCAAAAGGCCGGTCGGATTGCCATTCACATCACGCAGGATTTCGCCACCCGGAGGGTTTGGCGTGTTCTTGTCATAGCCGACGGCACGGAGCGCTGCGCCATTGAGCAGCGCGCGATCATAAAGATGGAGCAAAAAGACCGGCGTATCGGGGGCTATCGCATTAATTTCTTCAATGGTCGGCAGACGCTTTTCGGCAAACTGATGTTCGGTAAAGCCACCAACCACACGCACCCATTGCGGTGCAGGCGTTACCGCCACCTGCCGCTTTAGCATGTCCATGGCATCGGCCAGCGAGCGCACACCATCCCAGCGCAATTCCATATTGAAATTGAGACCACCACGCACAACGTGGGTATGGTTATCAATAAGACCCGGCAATGCACTGCGACCTTTCAGGTCTACCTTGCGGGTCGTCGCGCCTGTGTGGGCAAGCACTTCTTCATCGGTGCCGACAGCAATAAAGACGCCATCCTTAATGGCAACAGCCGAAGCTATAGGATTTTTCCGATCAAGCGTCGTGAATTTGCCGTTAAAAAGAATGGTGTCTGCTATCATAAAATCTACCTTTTGTCGCTTCGTTGACGCAATCGATCTGAGTGCATTCGCGTAATCCACCCAGACATCTGAGAACCATATCTACGTGATTCAACAAATTTCTTGAAGGTTCCTGCTGTCATTTTGCATCGGCAATCTGAATGCGGCCATCACTCTGCGGCCATCCGCCCGCTACCGATAATCGTGCCGCCCTTCACCCGCACATGATGCGAATAATACAATTTACAAAAATATTGGTAGCATTATTATTCTATATAAATATATAAAATCCACTCACAATTTATTATAAGTATTTTATAACAAAAATTAAGTAAGCAATATATTGTGTACTTTAAAGCTAATGTTAAATAGTGCTAAAATTGACACAATATTTAGAATACACGATGACGATATTATAAATGATATTGCAATGACTCAGAAAATTTATTCAAAGACATACGGTCTGAATTTTTAAGGAGAGCAAAAATGAATATTAAGAGCCTGCTGCTCGGTTCCGCCGCATCGATCATCGTAATGAGCACTGCTTACGCAGCCGATGCGATCGTGGCGCCTGAGCCAGAATCCGTTGAATATGTTCGGGTGTGCGATGCTTATGGCGCGGGATATTTTTACATCCCTGGTACAGAGACATGCCTCAAAATATCCGGCTACGCCCGTTATGACCTAACCGGTGGTGATAATGTCTCTGGCCACGGCTTCGTTAAGGATGGCAAACTCGATACGAGACGCAATACCTGGGATAATAAAGCCCGCTTCACACTTCGTTTTGCAACAGCGTCAGAAACCGAACTCGGTAAGCTGTCCACCTATGCCGAAACCCGCTATGATTGGGGCAATGGAGAAGAAGGTAGTTCTGGCTCCCTGCGTTTTGGCTATATCCAATTGGGTGGCCTGCGTATCGGACTTGACGAATCTGCTTTCGTGACTTTCCCTGGCTATTTGGGCAACGTGATCAATGATGACGTGATCCTTGCGGGCGGATATCGCACCACGCAGATTAGCTATACCTTTACTGGTGGTAACGGTTTCTCCGCCATCCTGTCGCTCGAACAGGGCAATAAGGAAGATACCGACTACGATTACGGTTATGATGGCACCATTAAGGATTACACACCACACATCGTTGGTGGCCTGAAGTTCGAACAGGGCTGGGGTAAAATTGCTGCGGTTGCAGCATATGATGCCCGCAATGAGAAATGGGCTGGTAAGGTTCGCGCTGACTTCAATTTGACAGACCGCCTCTCCGTTTGGGCGATGGGCGGCTATAAATCAATGAAGGATCAATACATCTCTCAGTCGGACGCCGATGGCAATGCCCTTGGTTCCGTGCGTGCAATTAGCAGCTTCTATGGCACATGGGGCGGTGATTGGGCAGTATGGGGCGGCACTGCATTCAAGTTATCCGAACAGGCAACTATGAATGCACAAGCGGCTTATGATGCAAGCAAAACCTTCGCCGCAACTGCAAACGTAGCTTACGAACTCGTACCGGGCTTCACCGTCACTCCAGAAGTCTCCTACACGAAATGGCAGGATAATAAGTCCTACCTCAAGGGCAAAGACGCCTGGCAGGGCATGATCCGCTTCCAGCGTAGCTTCTAAGCAGATACAATAGTGAAGTCAGCAATCATATTACTGACTTCACACAATACATAATGTGGATATTTTTGATTAATTAAAAAAATAATCACAACTCATAATACTTAATATTACGATTTTATTTTGTAAAAATAATAAAAATTAGCGGCGGACCTTTGGCCCGCCGCTTTTATACGATTTCACACTTTTCAGGATACGCATTAAATTCCATTCGGTGCAAGATACGTCCGCAGGAAGCTACGCGTGCGATCATTCTGAGGATTGGTAAGCAAGTCTTTCGGCTTGCCTTCTTCCACGACAACGCCGCCATCCATAAACAGGATCTTATCTGCCACTTCTCCCGCAAAGCGCATTTCATGGGTGACGATCAGCATCGTCATATGTTCAGCCGCAAGCTGTTTCATGACGAGATTGACCTCTTCGACCAGTTCCGGGTCAAGAGCAGAGGTCGCTTCATCAAAAAGCATAACTTTCGGCTGCATTGCCAATGCGCGCGCGATTGCGACGCGCTGTTTCTGCCCACCCGAAAGACGCGATGGATAAACATCGGCTTTGCTAGATAGTCCGACTTTAGACAGCAAATCCGACGCCAGTTCCCGCGCCTGATTTTTTGACATGCCTTTAAGCTTTATTGGCCCCAGCGTAATATTCTCCATCACCGTCATGTGCGGAAAGAGATTAAAGTGTTGAAACACCATGCCCATCTGCTGACGAACAGAGTTGATATGCTTTTCGAAAGCCTTGCCGGTTAGCGGCTGGTTAACCTGCACGCCATCAAGCCAGACTTCGCCGCCATTCAGCGTTTCAAGATGGTTGATGGAGCGCAAAAGCGTGCTTTTGCCCGAGCCGCTCGGGCCGATGATCGCAATAATCTGACCACGTGACACGGAGAGATCAATACCCTTGAGCACCTCAAGCGCACCATAGGCTTTGCGGGCACCTTTAACTTCCACCATTGGGTTCAGGGCGCTCATCGCGTAACCTCCACTTTTCTTTCGATGCGCCGCAGGCCAGCTTCCATAACGAGATTGGCAGCGTAATAAAGTACGGCGGCGGTCAGATAAAATTCAAACGGGCTGTAAGTTTCGCTGATCGCGATCTGTGCACTATGAACAAGCTCAGCAATCCCAATAATCGAAACAAGCGACGTATCCTTAAGGAGAACGATCATATTGTTGCCGATCGGCGGAATCGTATTCCGGATTGCCTGCGGGATTATGATGTAGCGCAGGGTCTGGCCACGACTAAGGCCGATTGAACGTGCACCCTCCGTTTGCCCCGGATCAACCGTAACAATACCGGCTCGGAAAACATCGGCATTATAAACCGCAAAATGCAGGCTAAGAGCAATAATCCCGGCAAAGAGAGCTGGAATATCAACGCCAACCTGAACAAGCCCGTAATATATAAGATAAAGCTGCAACAGCAGCGGCGTCCCCATAAAAAGCCACATGAAGAAGCGGATCGGATAGGCCAGAATTTTCGGCGCATATAGCACGACGAGCGCGAAAAAGATGCCAAAGGCAAAGCTTAGAACGCTGGATGACACCGCGAGAACAAGCGTCCACCACAATCCGGCGAGAAGCAGTTCTGCATAGGGAGGAACAATAGTGAAGTCGAGAGCTGGCATTTAATCCTCCCTCAACGTGGCGCAAAACGTTTGTCGAGAAGATCGACAATCATAACAACGACATAGACGATGAGCATGTAGAGAACGGCCGTAACCGCAAATATCTCAAAGGGTTTATATGTGGAGCTGATGAAGCGCTGCGCGGTATAGGTGAGTTCCACAACAGAGATTGTCGAAACCAGAGCCGAACCTTTAACAAGCGCTACAGCATTGACGCCCAGTGGGCGGATCATCAGGCGCGCTGCCTGCGGCAGAACAATCAGCCGAAGCGTGAGTTCGCGATCAAAGCCGATCGAGCGGGCGGCTTCTGTCTGCCCTTTATCAACGCTTGAAATTGCACCGCGAATGGACTCAGCCATGTAGGCTGCAATGTTCAAACCAAGACCAATGACGCCAGCTGCGTATGGCTCAAGTTCCAGACCGATCTGCGGCCCACCAAAATAAAGGACGAACAACTGAACCAGGCAGGGGGTGCCACGAAAGATGCTGACATAGGCACCGGCCAAAGAACGAAAGACGATACTATTTGACAGGCGACCAGCCACCAAAAGACCGGCAATCACAAAGCCCAGCAGAAGAGCGAGTACAGAAATCTGCACCGTGACCCACGCAGCCTCCAGAAAAAACGGGAGGACGCGCTGCATTAACGCTAGATCCATAAAACCACTCCGAAAACTCATATAAACCGGCCCATTCTATCGGTTATGACAAAATGGGCCGGGCTGGAAAACCTGCTAGCGAATGTCGCTACCGATCCATTCCATTGAGATTTTTTCGTAAGTGCCATCAGCAAGCATATCGTCCAATGCTTTCTGCATAGCGGCTTTGAGTTCTGGATTGTTCTTGCGAATAGCAATGCCGAGCGCTTCACGTGCGCCGTCAATATTCGGAGTTTCGAGAATGCGAACCTTCTGGCCAGTTTCCTTAACAGCGATCATCACCGGAATGCTGTCCATAACCAGCGCATCAAGACGACCTGCTTCAAGGTCGATCAGCATTTCTGGCAGGCCCTTATAAGTGCGCACGGTCAGGTCGCCCTGAGCTTTCGCCCATTTTTCATGGGCATCGCCCATCGTAACGCCAACTGTCTTGCCATTCAGCTCTTCGAGCTTCTGAACAGGCGAGCTTTCCTTGACAACGACTGTACGTCCAGCGTGGTAGTATGGGCCGACGAAATCAACAGCCTTTTCGCGCTCTGGCGTAATGGTCATCGAAGCCACAACGGCATCATATTTCTTCGCCAGAAGACCAGCAATAATGCCGTCAAATGGTGTCGTGACGATCTCTGGCTTTACGCCCAGACGGTCAGCAATCGCAGAACCAATCGCGACGTCAAAGCCGACAACTTCGTTCTGCTCATTAGTGAAGCTGAACGGAGGATACTGACCGCTCATCGCAATGCGCATTTTGCCAGCGTCTTTGAGCTTGGCAAGTTCATCCGCCTGTACCGGAGCAATCGAGAACGTTGCAGCGATTGCTACAGCTGCGACAGCAATCAGGCTCTTAATCCTGGAATTCATGATTTTCGGTTTCCTCTGGATTTGTCTTTTTGTTTTAGGGCTATGGTTCACCATCAACCTTCATGACGGAGCTTGGCACAGGCTTTGTTTTCAAGCATCCAGCAATATGTCTGCAAGCCCGACACATTGCCGGAATTGACCGGCATATTGTCGGCGCTGTTACCACTCAATTTTTGCAACCAAACTCCAAAACAAAAAGGTCGCACCTTTATTCCTTGCGGATATAAAGATGCGACCTTCAGAATAGCGAGTGAGCTATTTATTATTTCAAAGCAGCTTCAAAACTATCGCTTAATACGCTCAATAGATGGTCTGCATTGGCACGGCTGAACACCATCGATGGGCGCATTTTCAGCACGTTATCATGCGGGCCTTCAGTACCCATCAAGATACCGCGCGCTCTTGCACCATCATTGATTGCGCGCGCCAAAGCCGTTGCAGGGGCTTTGGTTTTACGATCTGTTACCAGCTCAATACCGAGGAACAAACCGCTACCGCGAACGTCACCGATAATGTCAAAACGCTTCTGCATCGCACGGAAACCGTCCAGCAGATAATTACCGACATCAAGCGCATTTTCGCGCAGCTTATCACGTTCGATCACGTCAAGAACCGCGAGACCAGCAGCACAGGAGACCGGATTTCCGCCAAACGTGTTGAAGTACTCCATGCCGTTGTTGAAGCTATCAGCGATTTCCCGCGTGGTGACAACTGCCGACATTGGATGTCCGTTACCGATAGGCTTGCCCATGGTGACGATATCCGGCACCACATCCTGCAATTCAAATGCCCACCAATGGCTGCCGACACGGCCAAAGCCAACCTGCACTTCATCCGCAATGCAAACGCCACCAGCGGCGCGAACCATCGCATAGACTTCTTTGAGGTAGCCTTCTGGCAGGAACACCTGACCAGCGACACTTGGAATGGATTCCGCGATGAAAAATGCTGGACTACGTCCTTCTTTGCGCATGGATTCAATATGCTCTGCGATATTGGCTGCAAAGCGCTTTGCGTGTTCCTCGACTGGCCAGTCTTCCGGAGCGTGATAGCTGTCAGGAATTGTGCCTTCATAAACATGCGCCGGACGGCCCTTACCGGCCTTGCGCTTATATTTATAGGGGCTGAGATCAATCAACTCCTGTGTGGTGCCGTGATAGGCCCAGTCGAGAACAATTGCTTCATTGCGGTTGGTATGGTTTCGCGCCATACGTAGCGCCAGACTGTTTGCCTCGCTGCCCGAACAAGCAAAAGAGGCAACCGTCAGACCTTCCGGCAATGTGGCTGTCAAACGCTCCGCATAATTGACGATATTATCATGCAGATAACGGGTGTTGGTGTTGAGCAACGCTGCCTGACGCGCAATGGCTTCCACCACTTCAGGATGCGCATGGCCGATATGACAGACATTGTTGAAGCAATCGAGATAGGCACGGCCCGTGTTGTCGATCAGCCATGCACCCTCGCCGCGCACGAACTTGATCGGCTCGGAGTAAGAGATTGAAAGGTTTGGCAGCAAAATCTGCTTACGCTTTTCGATAATCTCTGCACGTGTGTAACCATCCTGATGGAAAGTCTCAGGCGGAATACCGGCCAGTTCAGCGACATCCGGGAAGAGATCAGCCCAAACGTCCAGATACGCCGTTTCGCCCACACCGAGAACTTCCGTTGCAGTCAAATTGAGATCGGTGGTCATGCCGAAATGTAGATGCGGAGTCCATCCACCATTCTCATGAATATCACCCATATAGCCAACCAGATCACCGGCTTTGAGCTTTTGCCCTGCCTTCAGACGATCCAAAGCCTCCTGCGCCATATGCCCCCAAAGGGTCACGAATGGCGGACAACCTTCCGGGCTATGCAACAGCGTTACCAGACCGCCATAACCGAGCGGTTCGCGTTCCACTTCAACGCTTTTGACCGTCGCATCAAGCGGCGTATAAAGCGGCGTTCCAGCAGGCATAAACAAGTCAACGCCAAGGTGATGAATGCGGCGCTGACCATCGATGAAGCGCGATTCAAACGCCGTATCCGTATAAACAGTGCGCTTTTCGCCCCATGAACCAATACCAAGCTCGATATTGTTTTCGGCGCAGAAATTATCCCACCACTCGGTTGCCTCTTTTGCACGCTGCTCAGCAGATGCGACCGTCATAAAGTGCGTTTCATCGCCATAAGGCACAATTGCCTTGGTCATGGTAGCCGGTGCAGGCTGCACGATTGGCGCAAAGGTTTTGTGGTTATCGGAAATCCATTTGCGGATTGCGCCAGCGCCTGAAATCGCATCAAAACCACAGGCTTTGCGCAGAATAGCGGTAGCAAAGCGTGGATTCATTGCATCCATCTTGGCCAGCAAATTCCATGCCGGTGCTTCGCTGATAGCGAGATATGGATTGTCTTCTGTCTGATCGCGGCGCGATGCCGAGAATGTCACGCTGGTGACAAGCCGCATTGCGATGAGATCAAATAGCAGATCGACTTCTTCTTCTTTCAGCGGATATTTTTCATTGAAACCTGCAGCTAATGCTGCGGCTGCGCCAATCGGGTCTTCCGTATCAAGCGCTGCATAAGCACATGCAATCGCCACTTCTGCAATCAGCACCGTATGAACAGCATCGCCAAAATCGATCAGCCCTGCAATCTTCTCATTGTCTTGCTTATCGACCAGAATATTCCAGTCATTCGCGTCATTATGAATGACCTGCGCGCGCAGACCTGCAAGCTTAGGCGCAACCAGTGTTTCAAAGCGAACGATAAAACGCTCAAGCAATGCCCTCTTGTCTGCATCGCCGACAAAGTGCAGACGCGTGCGTGCGCGTCCAGCATGACGCAGATCCCAGTCAAGTTCACGCAAAGCACCCGGATGAATGAAGCCCTGAAGCGCCTGATCCAATTCACCCAGCGAGCGGCCAAGATTGCGCATTAGTTCAAAGGTGCGCGTGACTTGTGCCATTGGGATACCCGGAAGCCAGCCAACAAGCCGCACGGCGTAGCTTTCGCCATCGGCAGCAGTGGTGGATGCAAGCATATCACCGGAAAGACTTGGCTTAAGATAAGGCACAGCCAGTTTGGAGGCGCCATTTGCGAGATGACGGAAAAGCGCTGTCTGGAACTCGCTTTCAACCTTTGGCTCACTGGCATTGACGATTTTCAAAATCCAGCCAGCATCACTTTCGGTTTTCAGCCGATAATTGCAGTCCCGTTCACTATCAAGTGCAGATGCGCTTCCGGTAACGCCAAATATTTCTTTGGCAAGCTTTTCAGCATCGATTGGAGAGAACTGGGGCGCTGGATGAGATAGATCGGTCATAAACAGTTTTCCGGGTTAGATTTGTTGTCGGCAGCTTGGCACGTCAACCATTTTCAGGCATCAAGTATCCTGTCGGGATAACCGGCACATTGTCGGAATAGACCGGCATATGTCCGGCACTGTGAATGGAATTGGAATGCGTGAACTAGACGCCAAAGATCGCGAAATACTGGCAATCTTGTCGAAAGAAGCACGAATTGCGCTTAAAACGCTGGCCGGACGTATTGGCCTGTCGCGCAGTGCTACAAGCGAACGCGTCACCAATCTCGAAAAAAACGGCGTTATCAGAGGCTATCGTGCAGACATCGGCGAGATTGATGCCAATGTAATCCGTGCCGCCCTGTTGATTAATCTCCGTCGAACGCCTGCGCATGAATTGCTGGACATACTTGCCCGGCACCCTGAAGTGCGGCGCGTGTCATCAGTCAGTGGTCAGCTTGATCTCATCGTTGAACTTGAAGCCGCATCAATTGATGGTCTTAATCGCGTGAGAGACCTTCTCGCAGGCCATGACATTGTCGAAGATCTGACAACCGCTATCATATTGCGACGCGACATTGATCGGGAAATGAAATAATTTAAAGCTGTTTCTTATTCACAACCACATTGTCTATTCCCGGAATTTAAATTCCGGGAACGAATCTGCTTGCCAATACAGCCTCTAAACTGACGTCACCTTGAAAGCCTCTTTCTAGAGCGCATCCCGAAAAGTGTGAAACGGTTTTCGGATAAGATGCGCGTCAAAACAAATAGTTAGAGCGCCGATCTGATTCAATCAGATCGAAACGCGCTCTCGTGTGGCTCCGAACCCGAAATTCGCTCGGGAAGCGGCTTTACAGTGACCCGAACTTCCGTGCCTCCATACTAGGCTATTTATACATTATTCTAATATCATTCATGAAATTATAATATATAATTTACTCAAGACAGCGAATACGAGCAGATCAAAACAGATAAATCTCATTAAAAAGCAGATTTGTTCAATATCCAAATACATAAGGTGAATAAAACTATCAACATTACCATTTGAGCTATTAGGGGCAAAATTATGACTGACGAAACAAAGGGTGTGAAGGATTATCACGGACCGGCGGGCGGTTGGGGCGCACTTAAAGCTGTCGCAGAGGCAGTTCGTGATCAGATGGGTACAAGCACAAACACGCGTGCTTTGCTGCAAATGAACCAGCCAGATGGATTTGATTGCCCCGGCTGCGCATGGCCCGATCCAAAACACACTTCGTCTTTTGAATTTTGCGAAAACGGCGCGAAAGCTGTTACATGGGAAGCAACACCGAAGAGAGTTGATCCAGAGTTTTTTGCACAACACACCGTCTCTGAATTATGGGAATGGAGCGATCACAAGCTGGAAGCGCAGGGACGCCTCACCACGCCATTGCGCTATGATGCAAAGACCGATCACTTTGTTCCCATATCGTGGGAAGAAGCTTTTGAGAGGGCTGGAACTGCTTTGCAGGCCCTCGGAGATGCCAATAAGGCCGAGTTTTACACGTCTGGCCGCGCTTCCAACGAAGCCGCATTCCTGTTTCAGCTTTTTGCACGTGAGTTTGGAACCAACAATTTTCCCGATTGCTCCAATATGTGCCATGAGGCCACCAGTGTTGGGCTGCCAAAATCGATAGGGGTCGGCAAGGGCACGGTCACACTCGAAGACTTTGATCATGCTGATGCTGTGTTCTGCATAGGCCATAATCCGGGAACCAATCATCCGCGCATGCTCGGGACATTGCGATCTGTGTCTTTGCGCGGCAAACCTATTATAGTGCTCAATCCAATGCGCGAGCGCGGTCTTGAGCGATTTGAAAATCCACAATCGCCCACTCAGATGCTGACGGTTGGCTCGACACCACTCGCATCCTCCTATTATCAGGTCAAAGTTGGCGGCGATGTCGCGGCAATCAAAGGCGTGATGAAAGCTCTGTTTGAGGAAGATCATGCACAGGTTCAGCGCGGTGAACAGGGCCTGCTTGATCTTGAATTTATAGCGGAGCACACGGTCGGCTTTGAAGAACTCAAAGCTGATATTGAAACTACCAGCTGGCAAAAAATTACCGCGCGCTCCGGTTTGAAACGTGAAGCCATTGAACAAATGGCGATGGTCTACTGTTCATCAAAGAACGTTATCATTTGCTATGGAATGGGCATAACACAACATCGCCACGGCACCGAAGCGGTGCAACAGCTAACGAACCTGCTCATGCTGCGCGGGAATATCGGGCGCGAGGGAGCGGGCATTTGCCCGCTGCGCGGACACTCGAATGTTCAGGGCGATCGTACTGTTGGCATCACTGAAATACCAACAGAGGCGTTTCTGGATCGCCTGGATAAAGCATTTGGTATCAATGCGCCACGCGCGCACGGGCACAATGCAGTGAAAGCTGTCGCTGCTATGCGCGATCACCAGTCCAAAGCCTTCATAGGATTGGGTGGCAATCTGGCAGTTGCAATGAGTGATCCGCAGGCAAGTTTTCCTGCATTCAAACAATTAGACCTGAGTGTTCAGATTTGCACAAAGTTAAACCGGACTTGCCTTCTCACGGCACGCGAAAGCATTGTTCTGCCTTGTCTTGGACGTACAGAGCGCGACATTCAGGCGACCGGGCGCCAGTCGATCACTGTTGAAGATTCAATGGCGATGGTTCATGCATCGTCGGGTAAGTTAAAGCCTGCGTCCGATCTGCTTAAATCTGAGCCAGCTATTATTGCCGGACTTGCAAAAGCTGCTATTCCGAACACTAAGATTCAGTGGGACGATCTAATTGCCGATTACGATCGTATTCGGGATAAAATCGAAGAAGTATTCCCCGACTTTCATAACTTTAATGCCCGTATTCGCATTCCAGGAGGCTTCCGTTTGCCTGTCGGTGCATCTGAGCGTCAGTGGGGCACTCCAGACGGAAAAGCCCACTTCCTTGTCGAGGCAACTACGGATGAAGATGATGGCCGCGACGATTCCGAACTGACACTCATGACAATTCGCAGCCATGACCAATATAATACAACCGTCTACGGCATGAATGATCGTTATCGCGGTATAACCGGTCGCCGCGATGTCATTTTTGTAAACGAAGACGACATGCTCGATCTTGGCTTCGCAAATGGTGACGTTGTCGACGTCATTGCGGGCCAAAGGGTTTTGTCCTCACAAACACTGGTTGCTCATGCGATCTCGCGTGGCTCTGTCGCAGCTTATTATCCAGAAGCAAACTGCCTGATCGGGCTGGAAGATGTCGATAAACAAAGCTGGATACCCGCTTATAAGTCCGTGCCCGTAAAACTCAGGGCAAGCTGATACCCCGGCCATTAAACTGACCTTTGAAGCGTAAGCCAGGCCAGTTCAAAATTTTAGAGCGCTGATCTGACGTGAGCAGATCAGCGCTCTTATCATATGTTTTACGTATTTTTCCTGAATGTCATCTCGTTTTCTTTTCATCTGGTCGCCTAAAAAAGGCGCCCCGACGAGCATGGGCTGAATATTTTGCCAAGATCCGGAATATTCTAACAGCTTTTCAAGTCAAACGCTTCCTGCAACCATCTGCAAAATTCCTGCCTACAGAATAAGAACAAATATAAAATAAAATTGATAATTTTGAAATAACGTGAAATATTAATTGCAATTATAATTTTATTTATTTGGATATTGAAGATGAATATTAATAATATTATAATATACACATCTTATACATTCATAATATACTTTGCGACTGCGTTTGAAAATACTTACGCCCAGACCGGGCAAATTAAAGCCGGGTATGGGGAAACAGTGGACATCCAGCCAGATGTCGTCACGACGCAATCCAATACGAATGGTTACGGTCTTTATGCTACCGACGGCGGCATTATCCATTCGAGTCTCGGAAACGTGTCAACATCCGGCAGCAGCGCAACAGGCCTGTTTGCAGCCGAGCCCGGCAGTGTCATTTACTGGCAAGGCACGAACATTTCCACATCCGGCTTTCGCGGGCGCGGCATCGACACCGTTCGTGGGGGGCAAGTTATTGGCTATGGAACAATCATCACCACCGGAGAGCGAGCCCATGCGATTCAGGCGGGCGACACCAACCCAACGGCAGGACCGGCAAAGGTAACTCTCTTATCCGGCACCTCTGTTCACACTATTGGCAATGGTTCTTACGGCCTGCATGCCTATGCGACTGGCACGATAAGCGGGACAGCGAATATCGTAACAGAAGGTGTCAGTAGTTTCGGTGCGCATGCAGAAAAAGACAGCACAATTACGATCGACAACTCTAGCATTGAAACCCATGGTCTGAATGCTATCGGCCTTCTAGCAAACACAGATTCCATAATGCCCGGCGTTGATTACACGCCGGGGCACCTGACCGCAACGGCCACTGTTGTCAAAACGACAGGGGACAATGCTTTCGGTGCTTTTGCTGATGTTCAGGCGTCGATCACCCTTATTGACACCACAATTGAAACACTTGGCGACAATGCAATTGGCCTGTTTGCAAACCGTGGCGGCACGATCGATAGCAAAGGCCGCGTGAGCACAAATGGCGACAACGCCTACGGCGTTGCAGCTGGACTGATTGCAGTACCGGGAAAAACGGACAGCGTTAAGCAGAATGGTAGCATCATTACAAAAGGAGACGACGCTTACGGTGCCTTTGCCCAAAACGCGGCCGAACTCGATATTTCAGGCTCCATTCAGACCTTTGGCGACGCTTCGCACGCTGCTGTCATTGACGGCGCAAAATTACGAATTGACAATCTGAGCGTGAAAACTGAAGGCAATGATGCACTGGGGCTTTATGCAAAGGCTGGCGCCACCATTACCGGACAGGGAGACATCACCACACAAGGTGCACATGCCCATGGCGTCGTTGTTGAGACCGATAGCGCTGTTAATCTGGATAATACGACGATTAAAACATATGGCGCATTTGCCGATGGGGCATCGGTAAACAAAGGCGCATTCACACTCGCCAACGGCGTTATTTCGACAAATGCGCATGGCATCGCCGTCGCGGACAGTTCCAATGTAACACTGGTGAACACAGATGTTAAAAGCAAACTAAGCACAATAGTGGCGCGGTTCACCGAAGATAATGCACAAATCAATCTGAACATTGACGGCACATCAAATCTAAAGAGCGACAACGGTGTTTTGCTTCACGTCGAGCGCGATGTGTTACCAGCCCAGACAGGTGCGGTTAATTTAGTTATCGCCGACCAATCCACCGTCATAGGCGACATTATAGACAATGACGCAAAGACAAGCGGTTATACGGATGTAACTCTCGGTGCCAATGTGACATGGAATGGCAGCGTACAAGGTGTGCGTCATTTCAAATCGACAGGCGGCAGCAGTCGTATCAGTTTTGGTGAAGGATCCAGACTGCATGGCGATTTCCACGCGATAAGCTCCGATATCAATTTCCATCAGACCGGAGCGAGTGTCGAAGGCAATATACTATTAAGTCACAACTCAAATGTAGCGGGCGGCTCACCAACCAGCGCAATTGCCGTTGCGGGCACTATGATTGTCGATGCTACATCCTCCTTGCGTGGCAGTTGGGCAGTTGCCGGAAACCTCACAAATGACGGAACAATAGCGCCGGGAACAACTGTAGGAACCATAACGGTCGGCGGTAACTTCGTTGCTTCTGACAGCTCGGCCTATGAAGTTGAAATTGATGCTTACGGCAACAACGACATCATCACTATTGCGGGAACGGCAACACTTGGCGGACATGTGTCTTTGATAACGCAAGGTCAAGAGAGTGGTTTCACCGTCAACCACCGCTATACAATACTATCGGCCCAAGGCGGCTTGAATGGAACAACCTATGATGGTCTTGTGAATTGGAATGGTGCATCACCTTTCATATATGTAGCTCCGACACTATTCTATGACCTGCAGAATGTTTACCTCACGCTTGCGCGCAACAATGTGCTTATCTCCAGCGCCGGTGAAACACCCAACGAGCGAGCAGTTGGTCGGGCCCTTGATTATGGCGGATTATCCGACAATTTTGGGAGAGCATTACTGCTACAAACCAATCAAAAGGCTGTAAGGTCGCTACTGTCACAGCTTACAGGCGAAGCGCATCAATCTCTTCTCAGTGCTCTGCAACAAAGTTCATCACACACACGAGATACTATCAATGACCGTCTGCGCGATGCCTTTGCAGAAGACGGTCCCGTTGTCTGGTCACGTGCGATCAATACGGAAAGCACGACCAAATCCTATCCCGAATATAGTGACCTGCAACAAAACAGCACCGCCCTTTTCGTAGGTGCTGATACAACCATTGTTGAAGACATCCGCGCTGGCATTATGGCTGGTATCAGCAACACTGACTTTAACATCGACGCTTTGGGGTCGACTGCGCATTCAAAAAGCTATCACATTGGTGCTTATGGCAGTTGGAACTACGAAGATTGGAGGCTGAGTTTGGGCAGCGCTTATAGCTGGCATAACATTTCCATGCAGCGCTCATTTCCAATTTTTGATACACCACAAACGCTTGAGAGTGAATATCGCGCAGATAGCTTTCAGGTCTTCAGTGAAGTCGGTTACAAGTTCAAATGGGATGCGATTACCGTCGAGCCATTTGGTGGGCTGGCTTATATTCAGACGAACCGCGATAGTTTCAACGAGCATGCATTTAACAGCACCTTCGCGGTCAATCTCAACGGCGAGCAATCATCGATACGCAACACTATCTCATCGCTTGGCATTCGTTTGCAGAGCGAATGGCAGCTCGAAAATGCAATGCAGCTTGAACTCTATGTAACGCCTGAATGGCGCCACAGCTTTGGCAATCAAAATGCGCGTTCCTTGTTTTCATTCGACAACAGCAGCTTTGAGATAAGCGGACTACCAATCACGCGCGATGTATTTGCCATCGACAATGCATTGATGCTTTCCCTCAACGAGGCTGTAAGCCTGAGTGTGGGTTACAATGGTCAGTTTGGCAAAGGCTTCGTTGAGAACTCTATCAAAGGCCTCGTCAAAATCAAATTCTAGCCCACTTAGTCCATGCGCATCTTGCCGATGACAAGAGAAGACGTGGCGACCCGCGTCGCCACGTATAGATCGTATACCGAAGACCTATCCTCAAAGAAACAATGCGGTCTCCGGTAAAGCACGGTCTTAAACAAAGAACGAAAGCACAGATCTGATCTAACCAGATCGGCGCTTTAAATATTAGTTTTAACGCGCATCTTTTCCGAAAAACGTTCACACTTTCGGGATGGGCTTTAGTGTCCCTGAATATAAACGACATGCGTTTCCGTAAACTCGTAAAGACCGTGCTTTCCGTCAGCGCCACCAATACCAGACTTGCGACGTCCCGCATGGAAACCCTGCATTGCCTCAAAGTTTTCGCGATTAATATATGTCTCGCCAAACTTCAGTTCACGGCTGGCTTTCAAGGCAGCGTTGATATTGTTGGTATAGATAGACGAGGTGAGGCCATATTCTGAATCATTGGCGCATTGGATGGCTTCATCGAGACTATCGACAATCTGTATTGGCAGAACTGGGCCAAATGTTTCTGTCCGCATAATGTCCATATCAGAATTGGCTCCGACAATCAGTGTTGGCTGGTAGTGGAAGCCCGGCCGGTCGTCCGCAACCTTACCGCCAGTGAGAACTTCTGCCCCCTGTTTCTTGGCTTTTTCTACTGCGGCTGAAACCTTCTCCAGAGCCTGCTTGTTGATAAGCGGCCCCATATCAAGGTCATCGCTCTTTGAGGGATCGCCATATCTCGTATTCTCGAACAAGGCTTTGAGTTTTCCAACAAAGACGTCATGCACAGCGCGCTCAACATAAACGCGCTCAGCACAGTTACAGACCTGGCCAGTATTGATCACGCGTGAGTCAAAAATTGCTTTAGCGGCAAGATCGAGATCAGCGTCTTTCAAAACAATTGCCGGAGCCTTGCCCCCTAATTCAAGATTGACTCTGGTCAGGTTCTTGCCGGCTGCCTGCATGATATGGCTACCTGTCTGAACACTTCCGGTGAAAGTGATCAGATCAACCGCTGGATTGTTGATCAGCGCATTACCTGTAACTGCACCGCGCCCGCCAACAAGGTTAAAAACACCCGCTGGAAGATCCGTCTCTGCAACAAGTTGTGCGAAGATAAATGCGTTGAGTGGCGTCTCTTCACTCGGCTTAATGACAATTGTATTGCCTGTGACCAAAGCCGGAGCAAGTTTTCTCGCAATAAGAAAGAACGGGAAATTCCACGGCAAAATGCCCGCAACAACGCCCAGCGGTTTACGGAACAAAAGCATCGTTTCGTTTGGACGATCGCTGGTAAGAATCTCACCCTCAAGACGTCGCGCCCACTCCGCCATATAATCAATATAGTCAGCGGTGAAATCGACTTCGACTTGCGCGAGCCCGCGTACTTTGCCTTGTTCCTTCACAATCACATCAGCAAGTTCGACACGGTGCTCCCGCACCTTGGCGGAAATCTTGCGTAGATAATTTGCACGCTGGATAGCTGGCAAAGCTTCCCAAGCTGGTTGTGCCTTACGCGCAGCTTCTACTGCCTGATCAACGATTGCAGCACTGCCTTCTGGCACCCGTCCAAGCACATCATTTGTCGCGGGATTAAGCACGTCTATATAACTTGATCCGTCGTCGACGAACTTTCCATCAATATAATTTAAATAGGATGCTGCCTTGTCTGAAAAAGAGCCTGTAACGGGACGCTTCGAGGTCTGTGATGTCAATTTCTTTCCTCCAGTTTGCGCTGCGCTTCAACAAAGGCAGCAATAGAGAAAAGATGTCGAACTCAAACAGGCATGTCATCTGGCCAACAGACTATTACGTCTTTAAGTGGCTCAAGCTTGAGCCATTACGTGTTTTTTTTGACCGCATATTGCGTGATTTTCCGTTTCATTGTCGCACGGCTTACACCCAACGAGTCAGCCGTTGCTGAAACATTGCCTTTGTTACGGCGCAGGCCACGCTGAATGACCCCCAATTCCGCCTGCGCGAAATCGTCTGACGCACGATCATTTAACAGATCTCCTGCAACCAATCCCTCTTTGAGCATCTTCGGCACAATGCCCAGATAATGACGCGCAGCGCGCGTGGCACCGATAACCATGTCATAGGGGTCCAGAGCAAGAAGACGAAGACCAGTTCCCGGCACATCAGGAAGAGACACAAAGCGCGCCGATGCATATGCATGGCGGAACAATCGCTCCTCGATTTGACGTACCGTGTTCAGCAACAGAGTTTGAACGATTTGCGTCTGCCAACTATATTGCTCATCTTTGTATAATGTGACGTTCAAAACGCCGTTTATTCCGGCCTCCGCATCAAAAATCGGTGCGGCTATGCAACTGATATTGACCTTGTCGACATAGAAATGCTGGTCTCGACGCACGGTGAGGCAGCGCCCTTCGACCAAAGCAGTTCCAATGCCATTCGTTCCCTGAAATGGCTCGCTCCAGTTTACTCCGGGAGACAATCCCCATTGCGTGAGGTCTTTCAAATCAGCCTGCGAACCGCGCCGCGAAAGCGGAATGCCATTTGCATCGGAAAGCAGGACGCAGCAGCCTATCTCCTCTACAGCGTTGAAAAAATCGTCCAGTGCGACAGATGACACGTGCAGCAATATCTCGCTTTGCTCAAGAGCATCGTTAAGCTCCATCTGACTTAACACATGCATGCGCCGGGAATTGGATGGGTCAAGTTTATGAACATTGAGACAGCGTTGCCAGGATGCAACCGAAAATGAGCGTACAGCATCTCCAGCCTGAACGGCGTTGCTTATTCTCTCAAAATGCTGTTCAGCCTCGACCATAACCTTCCCCATATGCCTGATGACAGATTTAACAGAGCATACATTCCCGGATCAAACGCTAAACTACCCATCGGCTAGTCACAACTCTGTAACATCATCCTTCTTGAGCGTGAAACACATAAAAGGAGCCGACATGATCAAATGATCGGCTCCTTAAAATAGGTGTGCGATACAACACAGCGCAAATGTTAAAAGAAAGGGCTAGGCTTAGAACTTCATTCTTAGATTAGCATTCACGCCATTTTGCGTGAGGCCCGATCCGAACTGTCCCTGATAGGAGACATTCAACAAAGCAGATTTGCTCAGTTCAAAATCAAAACCACCCGAAACCAACGCGGTGTCTTTCCCAATGCTGGTTCCTCCAATGACAAAGCCATCAGATCCGGCAAAGCTTGCAAATGAGTTTGATCTGTCATCACCAAATGCATGGCGCCATCCAAGATCTGCCCGTGCTTTGACGGGAATAACCTTTTCGTTCAAAGTCGCTGTCGCGCGGAAACCAAGCGTCGAAAGCGTGGTGTTCATCGAGTTTTCGTCGACGTTCAGCCCTGCTCCCTGAGTGCCCGTTTCTGAGAAAGCATCTGTTTTCAGTCGAACATAAGCAAGATTTGCGTATGGCTCGAAGCTCGCCTTTTCGGTGACTGGAAGCTTAAAGCCCAATTCCCCAAACACCTGGAAACTGCCAGCATCATAGCTTGATGACAGACGGTCATCGAAGCCAGCAAATGCAATTGCGCGTTTCATCTCAATGTTGTGCCATGTATAGGACAGGCCCGAGCGGAATGCGGCAACGCCCTGTGCCACAGGCATTTCGGTACCAGCATAAGTGCCGATTGTGTAATCATCACTGGTACCGGACGACATACGCTCACTGAGACGGAAGTTTGTCTGGCTGTAGCTGGCCAGCACCCCGAGACGCCAGTTATCAAAAACCTGCGCATCTATGCCGGAGACGAAACCACCAATACTGGATTTCGAGCGTGCTGCATTGCCATCACCAGACAGGTTCGTCCAACCGCCAAATCCGTGCCCCCAAATGGTTGGCAAGCGCCCATTTTCAGAAGGCTGGTTGCTGGCAGCGAAAGCTTGAGACAGATTGTTGTAAACTGCTGAACGCGTATAGGCACTGTTGTTGATGAATGTTGACTGGATCGACGCATAAGCTTCGCCAGAGAGTTGGTCATAAGCCTGTCGAGCATCTTGCTGTCTCAAAAACAGGATGTGATCATAGAGCGTGCCGCCGCTTCCCTGACTTTCCAATGCTACAGCGGTTGAGAACTGGTTTTGGCTGTTTGCAATATCTGCAAATGCAACATCTGAGCGGCTTGTATCGAGGAAGACGTTGTTGGCATCATAATCAAGCGCGAAATCGATAAAGCGCGCATCCTGAACATATGAACCAGCGATCTCGCCATAAGTGCCGTTTACGCCGCCCGTCGCACTGAGCAAAATAGAACGCGATGAGGCCTGTGCACCAGAAGAAGATCCATTGTGCACCAGTTCGAGCGAACTGCCATCCTGAAGATCAACGGCTCCATCGACAACAATCTGATCAACGCCAGCATTCGGCCCATTTCCTGCAATGAGATCCGCCAGATAGGTTGATCCCGCTTGCTGCGTGAATGTTCCATTGACGGTCAGCGTGCCAATGGCATTGTCTGGGTTGAATGCACTGCCCGGCGCGACGTTACCACCGTCAAACAAGGTCAATTCGCCAACAGCGCCAAGTCCGGCAATCGTGCCTTCTTCTGACACATCTGTGGGTGAAGTGATGCTGCCATTCACCTCAAGAACGCCACCAACAATACTGGTTCCACCCTGATAGCTATTGTTGCCATCAAGAACGAGAATACCGTCGCCACGCTTGGTCAGATCGCCAATGCCCGAGATCGAGTTTGACCAGATCGAAGAATAGCCTTGCGTATCGACGTCAAAAACGCCGGTATAGCGAAATGCCATAGGGCCATCGACAGCAGCACCGAGATTCAAAAGCCCCTGACCGAACTTCGCTTCGTCTTCAAAACCTTCTTTGGTCGCTGTTGTGAGAATGGTTTCAATCGTCTGACGTGCGTTTAGATAAGGAAATGCTGATCGCACCACGGCTGCAGCGCCTGCAACATGCGGCGATGCCATCGAGGTGCCATGCAAATATTGATATTCCTGATTGTCATTCGTCGGGTCACCAGCCGGCCAGGTCGAGTAGATGCCTTTTGGATCGCCTCGTTTTGTCATCGCCCCACCGGGGGCCGCCAGACACCATTCTGCCGCCTCACCACATTCATTGCTGTAGGGGGCCATTTTCCCATCTGGCCCAACGGAAACAACAGCAATAAGGGATCCTTTCAGATCAGAGAAATCCATGTCGTCGAAGTCGGGATCTGCGGGATCTAGAAAGGTATAAGTTGATGGATCATTGAAATCGCGACCAGGAGCGTCGTAGTCGATAAACCTGATTTTCCCGCTGCGGATGAAATCCGGAGTGATGAGCGGTAGCATACCAATTCCACTTGGTATGGACGTGTAGTACCCTGGCTGGACCTGACGCTCGTTGCCGGCGGCAAAAACCAAGACCACGTCTTTTTCCGCCGCATATTTCAGCGCTTCATATGTTTGATCAAGTTCGCCGGGGTCAGAAAGTTGGAGTTGATAATCCAGAACCTGATAATATGGATTTGTCTGTCCATCAATTTTTGGAAGTGGGAAGGAAGGTGGACCATAGCTGCCATTCAAAACCTGGGCACCATGGTCAGCAGCATAAATAATAGCTTCATCTGAAGGATAAAGATCGTCTCGTCTGCCGGCGACTTCAATCGCACGAAGCGGCATGATCATGGCGTCATAGGCCACGCCTTGCATACCATAACCATTACGGCCTGCACCAATGATACCTGCAACATGAACACCATGTCCGTTCAGCGATGTGTCAGATTTGCGCTCTGGGAAGACATTATCAGGAGCCTGATCGTTGCCAAAATTATATAAAAACGGCGAAATACGCCCGGCAAATTCGGGATGATTCACATCAAATCCTGAATCGACAACCGCAACGACCACACCCTTGCCTGTGAAGCCTTTCTGATAGGCTGGCAGGGCGTTGATCATATCAAGCCCCCAATTGGCATAATATTCGGCATCAGCAAGATTTTCGGAGGCTTGAGGCATATTCTGCGCAAAAGCAAAATTCGGCGTCATTAGTGCCGTTGATAGCAGCAGAAATTTCAACCCACTCTTAAAAGAAAACATGCCCGCCCCATAAAACTCGACAAATGAAATACCCCCCTGAAAAGGGCCCCAAAAAATACAATATTACTAAACAAGAATAAGTAATCCCTGAAATTGGCTATAATCACATAAAATCATCGACATGCTTAAGTTTTACAAATAATTCAGACGAACAGGGGCCAAATGAATTTCAAGTATATTTGCAAATATGCTCCGTTTAACGCATCATTTTCGCGTCTGATTGGTTCGAACCCGGACTAAGCAAGCTGGCTTCTTCACAAAAATTGGCAGCTCGAACGCCAGAAGCGCAGCCTGGTGCGAAAACCATTTCACAGATTTCGGAGCGCGCTCTAATGCGGTAGTGATAAAATTAAAACTATAGTAAGCAGCAACGAAATAACATCAGGAGTGACAGTGTGAGTGAAATAACCGTAGAAGAAGCAACAAACCTTATTTATGAATCGCTCCAGGCAGATAATTTGGACATCGACTTGCATATTGCGACCCTCAAAGCAGCATTGGCTCGTACGGGTTCGAAAGAAGCCGTCTTCGATCCGGCCAAACTCGTTCAAAATAACCGTTCAGGCAGAAAGCTCATGCAAGCTTATTTTCGCCAGCGCGGCGTAACCGTGAAATATCTGGAATCTTAAATAACTTTTGCTGGCCGGTATCCCTACGAGGACAAATCACACGTGTAGAAAATCGTTTGCAAAGCATTCGACCAGCACACGGCGATTATTGGCAATTGGGATAGGCCAGCATGAGCTTTGCACGCTCAGTCAGACATAAATAAGCGCCAAACAAAAAACTGAAGCATACAGCAATGCGCATATTTCCAATTCCAGAATAATAATGGGATTACTTAGCTTTTTTCGTCAAAATCCATAAAAGATAAAGTCCGCCGAGTAACCCTGTAGTTAGTCCAATCGGCATCTTGATGTTCAATGGAAAATGCTGCGCAAATAAATCAGCTCCAACAAGCAAAACTGCTCCCATAAGCGCACTTGCAATCAAGGGCACTCCCGGCGCGTGTGTCAGTCGACGCACAAGCTGTGGAGCAGCCAGTGCAATAAATGCGATCGGCCCTGTGGCGGCAGTGGCGACTGAGGTGAGCGCAACAGCGACAAGCACCATCGCAAGACGCGTGGTCTCAACAGAAATACCCAATTGACGCGCTGCATCATCGCCCATTTCAAGCAGACTGATGCGTTGAGCAAAATAGATGACAATGGGAACAACAATGAAAAAGCCAATTGCTGCCGGGATCGCGTGTGACCATGTTCTGGTGTTAAGCGATCCTGCGAGCCAGAGCTGAGCGGAAGCGGCCTGATCAATATCTCCGGCGACCAGCAATACGGTATTTACGCCCGAAAGAACGGCGCCAACACCAAGCCCGATCAGAATGAGCCTATAACCGCCGGTCGTCCTGCCTTTCAAAGCCAGTAGGAACACAATCATGGCCGTTCCCAAGCCTGAAAGTACTGCCGCAAGCGCTGTTTCAAAGGGGCCAGCGTTAAAGAGAATGATCTGAACGATAGCTCCGGTCGCAGCACCCGTCGTAAAGCCGATAATGTCGGGCGAACCGAGCGCATTGCGCGAGATTGACTGAAAAATCGATCCCGCCATACCAAGCGATGCCCCCACGAAAATCGCCGTTACAAGCCGGGGCAACCGAACACGCATAATAATACGCTCTGCGGTCGGATTGGTCGCATCTCCAAACAGGCTATTGAAGATTTCGCCGGGCGAGAATGACATCGTTCCGGTGCCTATATGCAATATGCCAAGCGTAACCAAAAAACATATCAGACTAACGCAAACGACCAGCGTGCGTGCTCTCCATTGGATAGAGATATTTCCCAGTCTGAAAACGAATTTGCGTTGATTGCTCATAGTTTTGACAATCGAAACTGGCGCACGATGATGATGAAGAATGGCCCGCCAATCAGCATCGCTATGATCCCTGCCGCGACTTCTGCGGGCGCAGCAACCACGCGCCCCACAATGTCTGCGCCGAGCAACAAAATAGCTGCAAACAATGCCGAATAAGGCAATATCCAGCGATAATTTGGCCCGACAATTGTTCTTGCAAGATGGGGTGCAACCAGACCGACAAATCCAATTGGTCCGGCACCCGCCGTTGCTGATCCTGCAAGAAGCATGACCGAAAGGCATGACAGGAACCATGTGGCATAAACATTGACGCCAAGTGCAGCACCCAGTTCTTTTCCGAGTGCAATCGCATTCAATTTGCCAGCAAGCGAAAAAGCAATCAGCAAGCCAGCTGCCACGGAGACAGCCAGTACCTGAATAACATCATAGCCTCGGCCTTCAACCGAGCCTGCCGACCAGTTTCGGAATTGGTCCAGCACGTCCGTTGGTGCATTGATTATGACAATGCCGGTAATTGATGCCAGCACAACAGAAAGTCCAGCGCCAGCCAACACCAGACGCACAGGATTGGTACCCGTGCCATTGGCTTGTCCCAGAATGAACACGGCCACGCCTGCGAGACCCGCTCCAGCAAAAGCGAACCAGACATATTGCGCCATGCTTGTTAGATTAAATGCCACGATCCCTAAGATCACAGCCACGGCTGCACCCGAATTGATGCCGAGCAGCCCCGGCTCCGCGAGTGGATTACGCGTTACCGCCTGCATGATTGCGCCTGCGACGCCCAGCGCAAGACCTGCAAGAATCGCAACTACCGTGCGTGGAATACGTAGTTCGCGAACGATCAGATGTTGATCATTCTGCAGATCGGGCTTCCATAGAGCTTGCAAACTATCGCCAAGCGGGATCGTGCGGGAGCCGAGCGTAAAGCTCAAAATAATTGCGATAAACAACACCAGCAACCCGACACCCAGCCCCCATACCCGACGCTTGCGCAGATATGTTGCTGTCACCCTAGAGGCGGGAGCGGGAGCGGTGTTTTCGGCGATCATTTACGGAAATTGGCAGCCACAATATCGATCAACTGAATACCAGAATAGTAGTCGATCCGAAATGAGGTCGCGCCAAGCGGATAGACCTGCTTGCTTTTCACAGCATCAAGATTTGCAAGCACTGGGTCTTTCAAAAACGCGCTCACATCGGCATCAAGCCCACGCAACAGGAATACACTTTTGCCGGTAATTGCGGCTGAAAGATTCTCATGCGATATAAAATCGAAGTCCGAGCTGCGTGTCACCTGCCCGGCGAGTGACGCCGAAAGCCCCTCCACCTTAAAGCCAAGAGCCTGAAGAAGCTGCCCCTGCGCACTGTCGGTCTTGCCGATCGAATAGCTGTTGCCGATATTATAGCCCACGATCGTAATGGGCTCGCTGGGAGCTACCATTTCCGAAGCCACTTTGGCGGCATAATCGTCAAAACGCGCAGACGCTGCGATGGCTTCCTGTTCAAGACCAGTCGCTCTGCCGATTTCGGCTGCAATGTCCTGCCAGCTTTGGTTGGAATAATTGACAACCATCGTCGGAATGCCCTGTGCTTTCAGCTCTGGGTAATGCTGCAAAACGCTGTCGGCACCGGTTGCCGATGCAATCACCAGATCAGGCTCAAAGGCAATAATCGCTTCAATATCGAAATCGAGATTAGAATACAGAACCTCAACACCCCGCTCGTCGGCAACTTTAGCCCATTGCGAGAAAAAGCCTTTATCATCACTGAGAATGCTTGGCGTGGTCGCAGTGCTGGCAATCAAAGGCGCATTGATCGCCAGCAGAATGCCTGTCAGGCTTGGTGCGGTCGAGACAATGCGTAAAGGCTTTGACTTTAATGTCAGTTCGCCCGAATAGTGCTTTATGGTTCGGGGCCAACTGTCATCCTGAGCAAGGGCAAGTTTCAACGGCAGCATCAGAGCTGCAAGCACAACGAGAACTGAGGCGATGATTTTCGAGGGTTTCACGACCGATCCTTATCTGAGATCGTTATTCTGCGGTTCTGGCTAAGTGAGGACACTTTGCTAAAATATGAATGTTGCGCTCCATATTGCAGAACGCATTCTACAATGCAATACGGGGCGATAATGACGAGCCGCCGATTTTCTACCTGCTGCCTTTAGGACTCCATATATGACGCATCGCCTTCGCGCCGATACCGTAACGTTGAAATATGATGAGCGCACTGTCGCGCGGGATCTGTCTGTGGCTATTCCAGACGCATCTTTTACGGTGATTGTTGGTCCGAATGCTTGCGGAAAATCAACGTTGTTGCGGGCGCTGTCGCGTCTGTTAAAGCCATCAACTGGCAAGATCGTGCTGGATGGCGGCGACATTGCAAGCCTGCCAGCAAAGGAAACGGCACGTCGTCTTGGGCTATTGCCACAAAGCTCGATTGCGCCGGAAGGGATCACGGTTGCCGATCTCGTTGCACGCGGACGTTATCCGCATCAGTCATTTTTGCGGCAATGGTCGGAGGCCGATGAGGCCGCTGTAGCGCTTGCCATGGCATCAACCAAGATAACCGAACTTGCCAACCGTCCGGTGGATGAGTTGTCTGGCGGCCAACGGCAACGTGTCTGGATCGCACTGGTGCTGGCGCAAGACACGCCAATCCTGCTGCTTGATGAGCCAACGACCTATCTCGACATTGCACATCAGATTGAATTGCTTGATCTTCTGGCTCAGCTTAACAAGCAGGGGCGTACCGTTGTTGCTGTCCTGCATGAGCTCAATCATGCATGCCGCTATGCGTCGCATTTGATCGCTATGCGCGATGGCGCATTGATCGCACAGGGGAAGCCCGCCGATATTGTGACGGAAAAGCTGGTCGAAGAGGTCTTCGGACTGGCTTCGGTTATCATTGCGGACCCTGTTTCCGGCACACCACTTATTGTGCCGAAAAGCAGCGCCTCCATTGACGAAGTGGCCTAACTTTCAGGCATCTCCAGCTTTGTATCGACGAGCAATCCGCCGGTTGATTCATTGACCACACAGGCTTCATGAAAAAGCGCCCGGCGCTCTTCGTCAGTGCGCAACTGGCCAAGATCAGCGACCGTTGTCATCACACATACAATTTCGCCCTGTGCATCGAGCACGGGTGATGCCTGCCCGGTGACGTTTGAAAGAAGGTGACTGGTCATCTCATACCATCGATCTCCACGCACCTTTTCCAGAATGGCTTTCGACGGCGGCGTGCCGCGAAAATTTGCGGGCTGAACCTTGCGCACCGCATCGATGCTGCTCTTTGGCAGAAAAGACTGAAAGACTAATCCGCAAGCCGTGTTATCCACCGGTAGCGTATCACCGAGCGCCAAAGGATTGACCGAGAAATAAGCACTTCGATACCAGCGCACCAAAGTCGGGCCGCGATCTGTCCAGATCGCAACACCGCCACTCATGGCGTGTCGCTGCGCAAGCGCTTTCATATGTTGGGCTGCGATTTCGACAGCATCGACTCGCTTCAATGCACCAATGCCAATGCTCAGAGCTGTTGGCCCAAGATCATAAAAGCCACTGACCGGATCCTGCTTTGCAAGCCCTTCCTTGACGAGGCTCTGCATATAACGATGCGCGGTCGATCCGCCTGTACCTGCACGCTTGGCCACTTCGCCAAGCGGAAGCTCATTTTCGGCATTCGCCAGAATCTTCAGAAATTTCGCGGCAATGGATACCGACTGAATCGTGCCGGAACGCTTATCGCCCGCACTTTCCGTTTCATCGATTGAAACGCCGTCTTGTTCTTTCAAATGCCTAGCCTCCCGCCAGACAGGCGTATGCCCATCCGTAATCCTCTATTCCGCTGGGGCCATGTGTAGCGCGAACCGCGTTGAAAATCATACGCGACACAATGCGCATGCGATCACGACACGCAAAACCCTCTGCCTACTGGCAGTGATAATCCGAAGCGTTGCCAAAGTGCAACAACCTAAATCAGCTTGCATTCATACCGTATTGCGGTATGCATTCCTTATTGCGGAATTACAATAACGCAGATAACAGAACATGAACTACATACTCATGTTTTGGGGCGACCTATGAATATCCATTTTACCCGCGGCTTTCTCTATAGTGTCAGTGCACTGACACTGGTCGCAATTTCTGCAACAACCGCTTTCGCGCAGGATGCCCAGAAGACGACCGAATCCAAAGGATTGGTTCTCGATACTCTGGTCATCACCGGCGAAAAAGTCGCCCGCGACATCAAAAATACGGCTTCTTCGGTGACGGTCATCACCGGCAAAGAAATCAGTCGTCAAAAGACAGGCGACACTTCGGTTTCCGAAGTTGTGCGCGGTACGCCGAATGTCGTTTATACCGATACTGTCAGCGCCCCTGTTATTCGTGGACAAGACGCGCAAGGCCCAAACAATGGTGCAACGGCTTTCTTTTCGGGCACAGTTCCTCGTGCCACGATCAATCTCGATGGTCATTATCTGAACTATAACGAGTTCATTTTTGGCTCCACATCGGTGTGGGATCTCGACAACATCGAAGTTTTCCGCGGCCCGCAAACTACGTCGCAGGGTGCAAATGCGATTGCCGGTGCAATTGTCGTCAACACCAAAGACCCGACCTTCGAACGCGAAGGCGCTTATCAGGTCGAAATTGGAAATTATAATTCCAAGCGCACTTCGATCATGCTCAACAGCCCGCTTTACAAGGACGAGCTCGCTGGGCGCATCGCTGTCGACTATTCAGGTCGCGATACCTTTATCGATTATGTAAATCCCGGTTTTTATTCTTCAGGCACGGATCAGGACTTCAAGTCACTCAATATTCGCTCCAAGCTTCTTTGGCAGCCTGCCGAGCTTCCCGGCTTTGAAGCGAAGTTGACTTACTCCTTCAACAAAAGCAAACGCCCGACCTATGAAGCTGCAACGCCACTCTATTATGAGCTGGACTATAGCGGTGCGACACTGCCAAGCTGGAAGCAGAACACCAATACTGGCATTCTCGATCTGAGCTATGAGTTTGAAAATGGCTTCAAGCTTCATAATCAGACGCAATATTCGGATTCGTCAGTCGAGCGCCGCGTGGGCATGGCGCATAATGGTGACGCTAATATTGATCAGACCAATATTTCAAACGAAACACGCCTGACCTTCGGCAATCAGGAAGATGTCCTGAGCGGTGTGGTGGGTCTTTACTATGCGCATACGAAGACCGATGAATTTCTCGACTTGATAAACAATGCAAAAAGCCCCCCGAACAACTACATCTCAACATTTGACGATGAGAAGACAAATGTTGGCCTGTTTGGTGAATTGAGCTGGCGCATTGATGATCAATGGACGCTAACGAGCGGTGCTCGCTTCCAGCATGACAGCATTCAGCGCGACGGTACATCTGTCTATGCAAATACACCGGTCAAATTCGACGAGTCTTTCTCCGCTTTCCTTCCGAAAGTATCATTGGCTTATGCGATCACTCCTGATCTGACTGTCGGCGGTCTTGTTAGCCGTGGTTACAATCCCGGTGGTGTCTCGCTCTATTTGAACACAGCCAATCCAAGTTTGAGTGCATGGAAGAATTTCGACGAAGAAACACTCTGGAATTATGAGCTGTTTACACGCGCTGAGTTGCTGGACAATAAGCTCGTTATAAACGGCAACATTTTCTACATGGACTTCAAGAATGCTCAGTTCAACATTCCCGTTGTTGTTTCCCCGGGCGTAACACAAGCATATACGGTCAATGCTGAAAAAGCGCATGCTTACGGGCTTGAGCTTGGTGCAGACTATCAGGTCCTTGATAATCTTACGCTTAAGGCCGGCTTGGGCATTATGCGTACAAAAGTCGAGGAAATGTCTTGGAATCCAGCCTACGACGACAATGAATTTGCCAAGTCACCGGGTTATATGCTGAACTTTGGTGCGAGCTGGGATGTCACTGAGAAGCTCAACCTGTCGGGTGATGTGCGTCATATCGATGGTTACTATTCGGATGTTGCGAACACACCGGGATACTGGATTGACTCCTACACACTCGCAGACGCACGCGTCAGCTACGAGTTTAATGAGAAAATTCAGCTCTACGGCTTTGTGAAGAACATCTTCAACGAACGCGTCCCCACCTCCAAACAGGCGACACGCGGCCTGAGCGGAGCAACAACACAGGCAAGCATGACACTGCCACGTACTTTTGGGATTGGCCTCAAAGGCAGTTTCTGATTACCTGCATAATGCTTGATCAACCGCGGGCTTTCGGGTCCGCGGTTTTTGTCTTGAAAAGAAACCGGAATTAAACATGACCACGCGCAAAAAGCTTCATATTGGTATGTCTCTCGCTCCGACCTGGCTGAGCAATGATGGTTGGCGACATGACAACAGCGACATTGAAGGCGTGTTTGGTTCTGATTTTTATGTCGATATTGCGCAGCGCGCTGAAGCAGCCAAACTCGATTTCGTATTTCGGCCTGACAATCTGTTTCTCAACAGCCAAATCATGGAAACAACGCCGGGTTTTGCAAGTCTTGATGCCACTGTGCTGATGGCAGCACTTGCGCGCGAGACTTCAAAAATCGGACTTCTGACCACTGTTTCAACTACCTTTATGCCGCCCTATGTGGTTGCGCGGCAAGTTTTGTCGCTGCATCATCTAAGCAAAGGCCGGGCGGGTTGGAATATTGTTACCGCGCTCGACGGCAATGTAAATTTCGGTCTTGATGAGATGCCAACCTCAGACGAGCGCTATGCGCGCGCCGCAGAGTTTACGCAAATCGTAAAAGAGTTGTGGCAGAGCTTTCCAGGCTCTGCTTTGAAACGCGACCGTGCCACCGGGCATTACGCCGACCCATCGCAAATCAAGCCGATAGATCACGAAGGCGACTTCTTCAAAGTCAAAGGTCCGCTCAATATTCCTTCGCTTGAAGAAGTTCCAATTCCGCTGTTTCAGGCTGGAGCATCGCCAGCGGGACGCAATTTTGCAGCTTCCGTCGCAAATGGCATTTTCTCTGCAACGCCTGATATCGAAGCGGCAATCAGCTTGCGCAATGATTTGCGTTCATTGGCTGAAACGCATGGTCGTCAAGCTGACGATGTTCGCCTGCTTCCCGGTTTGAGCCTGTATCTTGCCGCTTCACGCGCCGAGGCTTGGGAGTTGTTCCACGATACGCATAAGCGCGGCGACCGCACGCGGAAGATTACCTATATCCGGGACATGACAGGGCTTGATCTGACTGACTGGCCCGAAGATCGGCCTATCAGCCCATCCGATTTGCCGCCGCCGCCCGAAAAGACCCGCAGCAAAACTCACGCCGGATTGTTGCAGCGGCTTCTTTTAAAAGAAACGCTCTATATCAATGATCTTTTGCGCCGCCCGGAAGTCATCAGCGCTGCACATTGGCAGGTGATTGGTACGGTCGATGATGCGGTAGAGGAAATCCAGAAATGGTCAGACGCCGGAGCGATCGATGGATTTATCACCGCGCCTGGCGGCTCGACATCGTCAATGCATCTTGCGCTTGATGAGTTGATGCCGCGTTTGTCTGAAGTGGGCCTACTGCGTTCTGAATATGCTGGCGATACATTCGCGCAGCATATTCTACAGGATTAACAAACCCGACATCAGCATGGCATCACAGGCAAGTTGCAACTATTGCGAACTAGAATACGAGCGAGCGATAGCCACCATTGTGATAAACAAGCGGTTCACCAGCGCTTGATACAATCTTCAATGCGCGTCCGATAATAATTGCGTGTGTATGGCGTTCGATCACGTCATCGACTGCGCAGTCAATTGATGACAGCGCGCCAGAAAGTGCGAGTGCCCCGCTTTCCAATTCAAACCACTCTGCGCCTTCATAACGCGCAGCACCTTTAATGCCACCCTTGCCGGCAAAGCGATCCGCAATCTCTTGCTGAGTTGACGACAGAATATTAACGCAAAAATGGTTGTGGCGACTGATAACCGGCCACACGGAAGAGCCACGATTGATGTTGACGATGATCGTGGGTGGATCCATCGACAGTGCGGTCGCGGATGTAACCGTCGCTCCGGATTTATGTTCACCACGCCCTGCAGTCACGACACTCACACCACCTGCTAATTGGCGCATGGCAGTTTTCAGCTCAACCGCTTCAACGGGAGCTGTCAGATCCTCAGATATTTCGGAGCGCGGATTGCGAAGATAGGTCACCGTCGAAGCCATGGGGTCAGCCTTCTAAAACTTCTCAAATTTGCTCATGAGTAGCATGCAAGTCATTAACATCCGAGGATCGGTTTTTCATATTCGACAAAATTAGTAGAAAATTGCCCCACACCAATTTTTGTTATGAAGACCGCTTTTTTTAAGACCGTGATGATAGCGAGCTTCGCATGGTTTCCCGCACGACTAGATAAGCTTGATCTAGAAATTGTTATTTGTGAATCGTCCTCCCCGCAGCGTAGAAGTTTTTGCCAAGCACCGTTATGGTTTGCTCCAAAGAAGTTAGGGAGTATTGCGTTGAAAATTTTTATTTTTGGCAGCGTGAATGTGGATGTCAGCGCCAGAATGGCCGCACTGCCGCGTCCGGGCCAGACAATCAATGCGTCCGGCTATGGCATCGGCCTTGGCGGCAAGGGCGCCAATCAGGCTGTAGCCGCAGCAAAGCTTGGCGGCGACGTTCGTTTTGTCGGTGCCGTCGGCAAAGATGCTTTTGGCGAACTGGCTATCAAAGAAATACAGCAGTTCGGCCTGAATACCAATAGTGTTCGGATGGTTGATGGTGCCGATACCGGCATTGCAATTATTCAGGTTGAAGAGGCCGGGCAGAACACGATTGTTGTTTGCGCTGGCGCCAATGCAAACTGGACTGCTTCAGATGTGAAGGCTTACGAGCCAGATATTGCTAAGGCTAAGATCACGCTTTTGCAGCGTGAAGTCCCGCATGAGGTTAATCTCGCAGTTGCTAAAGCCGTGAAGGCCGCCGGCGGCACTGTCCTGCTCGACCCTGCCCCGGTGGGTGACGCGAGCCACATGGCTGATCTGATTTCATTGAGCGAAATAATCTCCCCCAATGAAACCGAAGCCGCTGAAATTACCGGCATTGAACCAACAGATATTGCGTCGGCGGAAGCCGCTGCGCGCAAGCTTCTCGAACGCGGACCGAAGATCGTAATCGTCAAGCTTGGTGGCCGCGGCTCACTGCTCGTGAGCGCTGATGAGGTTAAGCACTTCGAACCATTCAAGGTGAAAGTGGTCGATACGGTTGCGGCGGGCGACAGCTTCAATGGTGGTTTTGCGGTTGCTTATTCGCAGGGTCAGTCGCTGCATGATTGCGTGCGCTTTGCGTCGGCTTCCGGTGCCATTGCAGTGACGCGCGTGGGTGCTGGATCGGCTGCGCCGACTGCTGAAGAAGTCGCTGAACTTTTACGAAATCAGCACTAAACGCAAAAAATGCAATAAAACGTTGATGCCAAAAAAGCCGCGAGATTGTGAATCTTGCGGCTTTTCGTGGCAATTCTTTGATTTCAGCATTGATAGATGAGTTCAAAGCGTTGCGAGACGTTCGGTCAGCAGCGTGAAGAAGCCATCAGCATCGACATCTTTGATGAAAAGTGCATTCTTCGGACGATCCGTTACGCCCCACCAGTCAACGACCGTTTGTCCCATTGTGAGTTCAGAACTGATCTCGATTTCGACATTGCAATGACGGCCTGCGTAAAGCTCTGGCTTGAGCAAATAGGCGATGACGTTTGGGTCGTGCAGTGGGCCGCCGTCGGTGCCATACTTTGCTTCATCGTAGCGTTCGAAAAACCCCAGCCATGCGGCGACAACTTCTCCGACATGGGTGCCGATGCCACGAATTGCTGCGATGCGCTTCTCGGTGGTCAGAACTTTGTGCGTCACATCGAGCGGCATCATGGTTATCGGGATGTCCGACTTGAAGACGACCGATGCCGCATGGGGATCAACATAGATGTTAAATTCGGCAGATGGCGTAATGTTGCCGCCTTCAAAATACCCGCCGCCCATCAGCACGATTTCTTTCACGCGCTCTGCAATCTTCGGCTCTCGAATGAGAGCAGACGCAATGTTTGTAAGTGGCCCAAGCGGGCAAAGAGTAACAGTGCCCGGCTCCTCTCTCATCAAGGTTTCAATAATGAAATCAACACCATGCTGCGCTTGCAGCGGCATTGTGGGCTGTGGCAGATCATAACCATCCAGACCTGTCTTGCCATGAACCTCCTCAGCCGTAACCAGCGGACGCAGCAGAGGACGGATGGAGCCCGCAAAGATTTTGGTATCTGGCTTTTTTGCCACTTCACAAATGGTGCGGGCATTGACGGCAGTGCGCGCTAACGGGCCATTTCCTGCAACAGTTGTAATACCAAGAATATCGAGTTCAGGACTGGCGAGAGCCAAAAGAATAGCGACTGCATCATCCTGACCGGGATCAGTATCGATAATGATTTTACGGGCCATAGGTGCTTCCTGTTACAATGCCTAGCTATTTCACAAGTGCTTGGCTAGGATGGCGTAAAGTCGGGTCAAAAGGGTTCAGTTTTTCAGAAATTGTCGCTGCTTCACGCTGCAAAAGCTCTGTGATCGTATGCTGACGTTTTTCGGTTAGTCGCGAAGCCAGCGTGCCAATGCTGAGTGCTGCCACCGCTTCGCCATTGCGGTTTAATACTGGAACGCCCAAGCCCGACATGCCGTCAATCATGTTGAAATTGTAGGTGGAGGCACCGGTTTCGCGCACTTCTGCGATCATGATGCGCAGGTCCACTTCGTCAAGCGTTGCCTTGTCCAGAATGCGAGGCATGTTGAAGCGGATGATGGCTTCGCGCTCTTCTTCCGGTAGGAAAGACAGGATTGCGAGGCTGCCCTGACCAATACCGAGCGGCACCTTGCCGCCAATGTCGCCGGTATAAGAGCGGATCGGGAACGGCCCTTCCACGCGATCGAGACAGACGGCATCGAAATTGCTGCGCACCAGCAGAAACACGGTGTCGTTAAACGTTGTCGATAGCCTGAGCAGCGACGGGCGGGCAATGCTTAAAATTCCATCGCGCTGGCGCGCCTGTGCGGCCATGGCGAAAAACTCAAGCGACAGGCGATAAGCTTTCTTGTCGGGAAGCTGCTCGACAAGGCTTTCGGCAATCAGTGTTTTCAACAAACGATGGGTCGAAGGCTGGCTTAATTCCAGATCGCGGGCGAGATCAATCAGGCGGACGCCGTCCTCGTGGCTGGTGGCTAGACCTTTCAAAATATGAATTGCCTTCACCAGACTTGAGTTAAGCGAGGTGCCAGATTTCATATTTTCTGATATATCATCCATTAAATTGCTTCCAAATTTTGTATTTTAAAATAAATATATAATTTCTTCCGGAATTGAAAATTATAATTTGTAATCGTTCAAAATTTTCTGCCATTTAAAATCCGTCGCCAATGGGAAGGTCCGGCAAAGGCATCAGGATAGATGCTATAAGCGGATCGGCGGTTTTATCTTGAAGTACGGGGAACGCTAAGGTCGCAAACCTGACCGGATTGTCATGCGTTCAAACGAACCAAGTCTGATCGGCGCCAAATAAGGCGCGGTCGAGCCGCTCCCGCCAGCCAAGCCCTATCGAAGAGGCGACGTGAGACAACATCACGGCGCTTCCGTTCCCCCAGCCTATGGCGGAGGTCTTGCCGAGAGGGAGACGCAATGAACTTTTTGACCCTTTCCAATATTTCCCGTTATTACGGCAAGTTCGCTGCCGTAAATGACTTCAATCTGGAGATTGAAAAGGGAGAGTTCATCTCGCTTCTCGGACCTTCGGGCTGTGGCAAAACCACGACATTGCAAATGATCGCCGGTCTTGTGCCGCCATCATCGGGCACGATTACGCTTGATAATCGAGACATCACCCGTCTTGCACCAGCCAAGCGCGAACTGGGCGTAGTGTTCCAGAGCTATGCACTCTTCCCGCATATGACAGTGGCGCAGAATGTGAGCTTCGGGCTTGAGATGCGCAAAGTGCCAAAGGCTGAGCGCGAAAAGCGCGTTCGCGATGTGCTGGAACTGGTGCGTCTGAGTGCGCTTGCGGATCGTTATCCGCGTGAAATGTCGGGCGGTCAGCGTCAGCGTGTGGCGATTGCCCGGGCGCTGGTCATCAACCCGCCGGTGCTGTTACTCGATGAGCCGCTTTCCAATCTCGACGCGCAGTTGCGCGAAGAAATGCAGTTTGAACTGCGTCGCATTCAGCGCACGGTTGGCATCACAACTATTATGGTTACGCATGATCAGGCGGAAGCGCTGTCGATTAGCGACCGTGTCGTAGTTATGGAAAAGGGCCTGATTACGCAGGTTGATGCGCCGTATAAGCTCTATGAGCATCCGCATAACCACTTCATTTCCAACTTCGTTGGGAAATCGAACTTCCTCAAAGCCCATGCCGATGGCGAGCATATTACGCTGGCCGATACGCAGATCCGTTTCCCAGCCAAGGATGCATCTGCTTCTGGCGAAGTGTCGGTGTTTATCCGTCCTGAAAAAGTGCATCTGGTGGATGCCGATGAAGGCCATGTCAGCGGTGAAGTCAAAACCCGCTATTTCATGGGCGCGCAGTGGCTGCTCGGCGTCTTAACCCCTGCCGGTATGCTGAATGTAGCCTTGCCAAACCTCGGCAACCCGCCGCCGATTGAAGGCAGCAATGTTGGCCTCAAGTGGAACCATGACGATTGCCGCATCCTGAATAAGGGAGCGCACTGATCATGAGTGTCGCTCACCAAACAGGTGCTCAATCAGTCTCTGGGGAGACGAAAGAACGGCGCAATTGGATGCCGGTCTTTCTGACAGGCCCATCCACTCTGATGTTTTTCGCGCTGGTGCTTTTGCCGCTGGCACTCACCGTCATGCTGTCGTTCAACAGCTACAGCTATGACAAGGGCATCGAAGCCGTCTATACAATCACCAATTATACGCAGGTACTTCAGGACCCTTATTACCTGAACATCTTCTGGCGTACGTTGCGCCTTGCGCTGATTACCACCGTCATTGCGGTTATTATCGGCGTGCCGGAAGCCTATATTCTGTCAAATATGCGCGCGCCATGGCGCTCGATTTTCCTGCTGGTGATTATCGGTCCTCTGCTGGTTTCGGTTGTTGTGCGTACCTTTGGCTGGAGCATGCTTTTAGGCCGCAACGGGCTTGTGAACAGTGCACTGGAATTTGTCGGCCTGCCCGCCCAGCAAATCCTTTATACAGAAACGGCAATCGTGATCGGCCTTGTGCATATCATGCTGCCGTTCATGGTGATCCCGGTCTGGACCGTGCTGCAAAAACTCGATCCGACGGTTGAAGCGGCAGCGCTTACCCTTGGTGCGTCGCGCTTTACGGCGCTGCGCCGCGTAGTGTTCCCGCAGGCGGTTCTCGGCATTCTGTCGGGTAGCCTGATTGTGTTTGCACTCTCGGCAAGCTCATTTGCGATCCCGGGTCTGCTGGGTGGCCGTCGTCTCAAGATGGCAGCCACGGTTGTATATGACGAGTTTCTCATTGAGCTCAACTGGCCGCTCGGTGCCGCGATTGCGATCATCGTTCTCGTCGCCAACCTCTTCATCATGATTGCCTATAATCGCATGCTCGAAGGGCAAGCGAGAAAGAAGCTGGGATAACCGAATGACAAAGAACGGTCCTTTCGCACTCTTCTTTCACACGCTGGTCGTCATTTTCATGCTGGCACCAATGGTCGTGGTTTGTCTTGTGGCTTTCACACCTGAAAACACGCTGACCATGCCATGGAACGGCTTTTCGTTGCGCTGGTTCTATGCCGTATTCGCGCATAACGACTTCATGACGTCGTTCTCGAATTCGCTGAAGCTCGCAATTTTTTCGGCCACGATTTCGACATTGCTTGCCGTGCCGTCAGGCCTTGCGATTGCGCAGTATAATTTCCGTGGCCGCGATGCGCTGAACGCGTTATTTTTGTCCCCGCTGATTATCCCGCATCTGGTGCTGGGTGTCGCCTTCCTGCGTCTCTTCTCGCTGATGGGCTTGACCGGTTCGTTCGGCTGGCTGGTCGCAACCCACGTTATTGTTGTTACACCTTATGCACTGCGCCTCATTCTGGCGTCATTGAGCAGCATGGATCGTAATGCCGAGAACGCAGCGCGTACGCTGGGTGCTGGCGAATGGACCGTGTTCCGCCGCGTGACATTGCCGTTGCTTCTGCCGGGATTGTCGGGTGGCTGGCTGCTTGCTTTCATCAATTCGTTTGATGAACTGACCATGTCGATATTCGTCACTTCGCCATCCACCGTTACGCTGCCTGTGCGCATGTATATGTATGCAAGCGAATCCATCGATCCGATGATGGCGGCCGTTTCGGCGCTGATGATCCTTGTCGCGACTGTGACCATGGTAATTATCGACCGTCTATTTGGTCTCGACCGTGTCCTTGTGGGCAAGGGTTGATAGGGGCATACACATGGCGGTTTCAACCTCGCCTCTCACGCCCCAGTTCCGCAGACGTTATCGTCTGGATGAACAGCCGGTCGGTTTTCTGCTCGACGGCGTCCCTTATCAGGGACGTCGCGGCGATACGGTGCTGACGGCAATTCTCTCGGTACAGAGCAAAGTGCGTCATACTGAATTTACCGGCGAGCCACGGGCAGGGTTTTGTCTGATCGGCGCATGTCAGGATTGCCATGTCATGATGAGCTGCGGCGGGCGCGTGCGCGCCTGCACGACGCTGCTTGAAGAGGGCATGTCCTTTGTGACGGAGCCACTCGCATGAGTACGGTTCTCAATCCGGTAATCGTGGGCGCTGGTCCTGCTGGTATTCGTGCAGCGGAAATGCTGGTCAAAGCCGGTTATCGTCCGATTGTACTGGATGAAGGCATGCGCGCTGGCGGACAGATTTATCGCCGTCCGCCATTTGATGATGGCCGCAGCTATAAAGCGCGTTACGGTTCGGAAGCACATAAGGCGCAAGCGCTGCATCAGACCTTTGATCATTTGCGCGATGCGATTGATTATCGCCCGGAAACGCTGGTCTGGAACATTTCACGCGATCAGACCAATCGTCTTGATCTGATGTCAGCCGGTGCTCATGTGCAATTGCCCTATAGCCACTTGCTGCTTGCAACGGGTGCGACTGACCGCGTGCTGCCATTTTCCGGCTGGACAAAGCCCGGTGTTTATACGCTTGGCGCATCGCAAACGGCATTGAAAGCACAAGGCTGCACGATTGGCGAGCGCGTGGTTTTCATGGGTTCTGGCCCTCTGCTTTATCTGGTGGCATGGCAATATCACCATGCTGGTGCAAAAGTTGCAGCGGTTCTTGATACTGCCTCATTCAGTTCAAAATTTCATCTGGCGCATTTGGCTCTTCACGCACCGCGCATCGTGGCGCTCGGCGCTTATTACGGTTTGCGGCTGAAGCTTGGCGGCGTTCCAATCCATTATAATGTGCGGCCTGATGAAGTGCTTGGCGCGGGTCATGTCGAAGGCATTCGCTATCGCTCCGGCAATCGCCAACGCGAGATCGCATGCGATGCACTGGCCTATGGTTTTGCGCTGCGGCCTGAAACCCAGCTTGCCGATCTCGCAGGTTGTGATTTTGGCTTTAACGAGCGTGACCGTGCTTGGCTGCCGGTGGCGGATACTCTGGGGCGCACAAGCGAGAGCGGCGTTTATGTTGCGGGCGATGGTGCTGGAATTGCCGGTGCGGATGCAGCCGAAATTCGCGGGAAACTGGCGGCAATCGCCATGATCCGCGATCTCGGTGGCACGGCAGATGCAGCGCTTGAACAGCGTCTTCATCGCGAGCTTGATGCGATCTATCGTCAGCGTCTTATCCTTGAAAAGGCATTTCCGTTCCCGCGTGATTGGTTTGAAACCGTCGGTCAGGATGTGACGCTCTGTCGTTGCGAAGAAATCAGCCTTGGTGAAGCGCGCGATGTCATCAGCAATGCGAAGACGCAGGAAATCAATCGGCTCAAAGCTTTGAGTCGTGTCGGCATGGGCCGTTGTCAGGGCCGCATGTGCAGTGCGGCGGCTGCCGAGTTGCTTGCATCCATGCAGGATAAGTCGCCTTCGCAGGCGGGGCGCATTCGTGCGCAGGCACCAGTCAAGCCGATCCCGCTTGGCTTTGGTGCGAAGTCTCAGCACGAGGTGCTGCCATGACAAAACGCCTTCAGGCTGATGCACTGATTATCGGGGGTGGTATTGTCGGCGGCTCAGCAGCGCTTTTCATGCGCAAAGCGGGGCTCTCGGTTATCCTGCTGGATAAAGGCTTTTGCGGTGCGCAGGCAAGCGGCGTCAATTATGGCGGTGTGCGCAGACAGGGCCGTGAGCCGGAGCAGATTCCGCTTGCGCAACGTTCGTTCGATCTTTGGGGACGCCTGCCGGAGCTGATCGGTATTGACGGCGAATATATGCGTAGCGGCCATCTGAAACTGGCGCGCACACCTGAACAATTTGCAAAGCTTGAAGCCTATGCAGCCAAAGTGAAGCCGCTTGGACTGGAGCTTGAGCTGATCGGCGGCAATGCCGTGCGCGAACGCTTTCCATGGCTGCCGGGTGATGTGGCCGGTGCTTCGCTTTGTGCAGAAGATGGCAATGCCAATCCGCGTCTGGTGTCGCCTGCTTTTGCACGCGCTGCAAAAGCGCTTGGCGCAACGGTGCTGGAAAATACGCCTGTGCATGAGGTGCGTTCGACAGGCGACGGGTTCACAGTACTGGCCGGTGACGGCATTGAGATTAATGCAGGCATGGTATTCAACTGTGCGGGTGCGTGGTCGGATAAGTTTGCCGCATCGTTCGGTGAGCAAGTTCCTCTCAAGCGCATTTATCCCACAATGGTTGTGACAGAGCCGATGCCACAGCGTCTGCCGATGAGCCTTGGCGAAGAGGGCGGCGGCTTTTATGGCCGTCAGGTTACGCGCGGCAACTATGTGATGGGCGGTGGGCGCGGAACACCGCTCGAAAACCCGGATTTCTCGCGGCCTTCGGTCAATGCGGCGTCATCGGTGATGCTGCGGGCGATAGAGCTGTTTCCGCATCTCAAACATGCGCAGGTCATTCGCTTCTGGTCGGGCACCGAAGCGGAAATGCCGGATGATAATCCGGTGATCGGCCCAAGTGGCCGTGTCAAAAATCTTTATCACGCCTTTGGTTTTAATGGTGCGGGCTTTCAGACCGGACCCGCTGTGGGCGCAGTTCTGTGCGATCTCGCGACCAAAGGCGAAACAGAAACACCGATCGAAGCCTTTTCGATCAATCGCTTCACTCAAACGAATATCAAGCTTAACATGGAAGGGAACTAAGCATGAAAAATCAACATATTACCGCAATGACGGCAATGGCACTCGGCCTGTCGGTCGCTTTTGTATCGGGCGCGTCGGCTCAGACCAAGACGCTCTATATCGGTATGAATGGCGGCAACATGGAAAAGGCTTACACCGAGAACGTTCTGCCAGAATTCGAGAAGGCAAACGACGTAAAGGTTGTTGTCGTTCCGGGCACTTCGGCTGATATTCTCGCAAAAGCAACTGCACAGAAGGACAACCCTCAGATGCACGTCATGCTGCTTGATGACGGCGTGATGGTCCGTGCGATCAATGGCGGTCTTTGCCATAAAATTACCGATGATGCAGTTCTCGCTGACATTCAGCCAGCAGCGCGTCTGAAGGGCGACATGGCAATCGGCGTCGATATGGGCATGACCGGTATTGCGTATAACAAGAAGCTTTTTGACGAAAAGGGCTGGGCTGCACCAACCTCGTGGATGGATTTTGCAGACGAGAAGTTCAACAAGGCTGTTGTGTTCCAGTCGGCTTCTGCTTCGACCTTTGGTCTGCATGCATTCCTGATGTTCAACCGCATTCAGGGCGGCGACGATAAGAACCTCGAGCCAGGTTTTGAAAAGTTCCCGGACACCATTGGCAAAAACGTTCTGGAATTCATTCCATCATCGGCCAAGATTTCGGAAATGGTTCAGACTGGTGAAGCTGCAATCTTCCCGCTGACACCAACCGGCGTCAACAACCTGAAGGACAAGGGCATTCCGGTTGAATACGCACAGCCAAAGGAAGGCTCGGTTGTTCTCGCAGTGACCGAATGTGTTCTCGCTGGAAACAACGAACCAGAACTCAGTCAGAAGCTTGCACATTATCTGCTTTCGGCTGATGCACAGAGCAAGGCGCTTGATCATGGCAACGTGATCCCGTCGAACCAGAAGGCCAAGGCTGGTACGCCAGAAGCACAGGCCAAGCTTGATGCGTTTAACGGTTACATGAAAACAGCCAACACGCTGGATTGGGATGCCGTGAACGAAGGTCGTCAGCAGCTTAACAGCCGCTGGAACCGCACAATCGAACAATAAGATTTGTTGGTGATTGAAAGAAAAGCCCGCCCTGATTACTCAGGGCGGGCTTTTTGTTACGCTATAACTTTGGCTTTTTGCTTTCGTGCAGATTGCCACACCAGCGGCACAAGAATGAGTGCGACTGCCGGGAAGATTAGCCAGTTGATCGTTTCCCAGCCAGATGAATGCAGCAGTGAGCCGGCAAAGAAAGATGCACAAGCAACTGTTCCGAAAACGAGGAAGTCGTTTGCGCCCTGTGCTTTGCCGCGCTCTTCTGGCCTATGACAATCAGCAACCATAGCCGTTGCACCGATGAAACCAAAGTTCCAGCCAATGCCAAGCAGGATCAGCGAGATCCAGAAATGCGTGAGATCAAGCCCTGATAAGGCAACGATTGCTGAAAGCGCGATGATGAAGAGGCCAATGGCGGTGACGCGCTCTTTGCCAAAACGGGTGATCAGCAGGCCGGTGAAGAAGCTCGGCGCAAACATCGCCAGCACATGCCACTGAATGCCGAGTGCCGCATGATCGATCGAATGACCGTGGCCGACCATGGCAATGGGTGCTGCGGTCATCACGAAGGTCATCAGACCATAGGAAACGACACCCGCAGCAACGGCTAGCATATAGCGCGGGCTACGCAATATTTGCGTCAATGGACGTCCCTTGTTTCCGGATGCCGCTGTTTTTGCGGCCTTTGGCGAGCGAAACAGCATTAGTACAGGAATAGCGAGCAGTGCGAGTGCTGCTTGGCTGATAAAGCTGCCGACATAGGGCGTTTCCGGCAGCGCATCCCGCGTCCAGATAACAAGTTGCGGCCCGATAATCGCTGCTATCAGCCCACCCACCATGACCCAAGAAATGGCACGCGCTTTCAGTGCGCCCGTTGCAGCATCGGTTGCCGCAAAGCGATAGCTTTGCACGTAAGACGCATAAAAGCCTGCGATAAAAGTGCCAAGGCAGAAAATGAGGAACGAGCTTGTGAAGATGCCAAGCGCTGCCACAAGACCTGACGTGATGCCAAAACATGCGCCCAGCAGATAGCCGTTGCGGCGCCCGAATGATCGCATGATGAAGGCGGCAGGCAAGGTGCCAAGCGCTAAGCCAAGGCTAAACAGGCTGACGGGAAGTGTGACCAGCGCCGGATCGGAAGAAAGCTGCTGGCCGACCAGCCCGCCCAGGGAAATGATGATCGGTGGGCTTGCAGCTCCCAGTGCCTGAGCTGCGGTCAACACGAAAATATTGCGTCTGGCGATGGTCTGGTCAGTCATGGTCTTTACTTCTTTATAGTCACTTAAGCAGTTGCCTTCAGTCACCAACTAGCCGTTTGCTGGCATCTGAAAATGTTTGCAAATCACCGCCATCACCTGCTGCGCAATATCGCTTTCAACGCGATACCAAATCGTTTGTCCGTCACGTCGTCCGGCAATAATGCCTTCGCGCCGCAACAATGCCAGATGTTGCGAAACAGTGGAGTCACGCAGGCCGATCAACTCGGCAAGCTGTCCCACTGACTTCTCACCTCCGTGCAGCCGGCAAAGGATCATAAGCCGGTGATTGTTGGCGATTGTTTTGAGAAATTCACTTGCCTTGTCGGCCGCGAGGTGGGTTTTTACACCCGGGTCGATTGGGTTGCTATTGTTCATAGCTACGTATCTACGAAAATATGAAGATATAGTCAATCATTCCCGATGTGCTGTCATATCAGAAAATTTATTTTGGTTCTTTGAGGGTGCGAAAGGGCTTCTGCCTCGTGCCGTGATAATGTAGCGTGCGCACAGTGATTTTGCTGGATTGGCTTGGAGTTCTCGTGCGCATAGCTGTGGTTGGAATTGTTTTCGGTGTTTTGATGTCGGGTCAGGCGCAGGCAGAGGACGACTGGAAAGCCGTTGAAATCATAAAGCCCTACGCGATTAGTGGACATACCGGCATGCAGCTTTATGAATCCATTGGTGAGCGCGGTCCCAAAGCTGGAAAATCCCGCGTGATAGCGCATACGACCTTCGTGCTGACATGGGACCGTAAGTTCGATAATTCCAACAATGGCTGCACGATTGTATCGGCAAAGCCAAAACTCAAAATCACTTATACGCTGCCAAAGCCATCGCAGAAGCTGTCTTCTCCCGTGAAAGAAAATTGGGAGCGGTTCTATGATGGGATCTATAAGCATGAGCTCGTGCATGGCGAAACCGCCAAGGACATGACGCGCGAGATCGTTCGCACGACCGTTGGGCTTTCCATCCCAAACGATCCGAAATGCCAGAAAATGCGTCGCGAGTTGATAAATCGTATCAATGCACTCGTTGCTGTTCAGCGTCAGCAGGGCCGTGATTTTGACCGCGTGGAAATGGGTTCAGGCGGCAATGTCGAACAGCTCGTGCTGTCACTCGTAAATGGCTAATTGGCAGAGTATCGGATATTTACGTTAAATTGCACTCGCAATTTGTCCGGGCTATTCCCATTTGCTGGCTGAAACTCATTATCGAGTTCTCATTCTATTGCCAATTCAGGAGCATTTATGGAACGTTTGATTGAGCGCAGTCTCTTTGCCAGCCGCTGGCTGATGGCGCCTATGTATATAGGGCTGGCTTTAGCGCTGGTCATTCTGGTCTGGGTTTTCATGGTTGAGCTCTGGCATCTTGCCTGGATGATCCCAACCATGACGGTCAACGACGCCGTTCTTGGAGTACTGGCACTCATCGATCTCAGCCTTGCCGCCAATCTTCTGATGATCGTGATTTTTGCAGGCTATGAGAACTTCGTCAGCCGTATGGATCTTGCAGATCACAAGGATCGTCCTGACTGGCAAGGCGAAGTGGATTTCTCGGCGCTCAAGCTCAAGCTGGTTGCCTCTATCGTTGCGATTTCCGGTATCCATCTTCTTAAAGTGTTCATGGATGTGGCAAAATATTCGGCAGACCACATCAAATGGATGGTTGTGATCCATCTGGTTTTCGTCGTCTCGGGCGTACTTCTGGCCGCGATGGACTGGATTGCAAATCACGGCAAGTCACTGAAGAAAAAGGCCGGAAAGGTCTGATACTTTGAAACACATTAAAACACCGGCTTCGCGAACACGAGGCCGGTGTTTTCATTTTTGATATAGCTTATACGACAGGCGGAATAGAATTCTCGCATTTGCATAAACGGCGATATAAGTATGCGCGACATCACAGCCGATTCCGTTTATTTTAATCGGCACAATGTAAAATCCTTAAATTTTGCAGCATTGAAAAGGAACTGACGGTGTTTAGCCGGTTTCGTCTGTTCATACCCATTTTGGCTGGCGCGAATTTACGTGATCGTATGATCGCCTGCTTCGGTGCCTTGCTCGGCATTTGCCTTACAGGTTTCATCACCGCAGCCATTTTGGGCAAATCAATTGCGTTGCCGATAATCGTGGCCCCGATTGGTGCGTCTGCTGTGTTGCTTTTTGCAGTGCCTGCGAGTCCACTGGCGCAACCATGGTCAATCATTGGCGGCAATGTCATTTCGGCGCTGGTCGGCATCACCGTCATACACTTCATCGATAATCAAGTGTTGGCGATTGGTCTGGGCGTGGGACTCGCCATAGCGGCCATGTCGTTTGGCCGTTGTCTGCATCCGCCTGGTGGTGCGGCAGCACTCACCGCAATTATTGGCGGCCCGGCTGTTACCGACCTCGGCTATCAATTCGCGTTGATACCTGTCGGCTTAAACTCGGCTATGCTGGTTATACTCGGCATCGCGTTTCACAGGCTCACTCGCCGCAAATATCCGCATGTTCCAGCGGCTGCACCTGTGAACACGCATAAGACCAGCGATCTGCCCGCCTCTTTGCGTGTCGGCTTTAATTCGGACGATGTGAGCAAAGCGCTCGCATCAATTGATGAGACATTCGATATTGACCCATCCGATCTTGATCGGTTGCTCCGGCAAGTCGAGTTGCAAGCGCTGGTGCGCACGCAAGGAAAATCGCAGGCCAAAGATATTATGTCGCGTGACGTAATCTCGATCACTGAGAAAGATACGTTGGAAAAAGCGCGTGTGCTTTTGCTTGATCACAACATCCGCACACTGCCGGTGATTGATGAAGCTGGAAAACTGAAAGGCACAGTGGGATTGCGTGAATTGCAGGAAACTGGCTCCGACATTCGCACAATTATGATTGATGCCATCACCGCTTCACCCGACGATCAGGTGGTTGGCCTCGTGCCGCAACTGACCGATGGCCGCGCACATGCGATTATTGTAACGGATAGTGACAATGTCGTGCAGGGTCTGATTTCACAGACGGATCTTCTCAGCGCGCTAGCCCGCTCGCTGCGCTTTCAGGAACCGGAAAAGCCAAAGCAGCGGAAGTCTCCGCTTCACCTTCTGCGCGGCGCAGGAATTTAACCAATTTGAACAAGCTCTCTTGAGAGCTTGTTCATGCTTTCAGCACCGTTTTCAGTGATCAGAAACTGTTCTTCAATCATTAGCGCGCCAAGCCCATTGGCATAAAACGGGGTTTCAAGCGCCAGCACCATGTTTGGCTCAATCAGCATTTCATTGTTGGCAGAGATAAACGGCCATTCTTCAATACCAACGGCAGCCCCCACCGAATGGCCGAAATGACCGCGATAATATTCGCTAAAACCGCGCTTTCGCATCGTTCCAAGCATGGCGGCGTGAATATCGCAAAAGCGTGTACCGGGCCTCAGCAGCGCTTCACCCACCGCAAAACTTTCTTGCAATGCTTTGTAAATCTCAACCGCGAGAGGATCGGGCGTTCCACAGACATAAGTGCGTGCACCGTCCGACGAATAGCCGTTTATCAGGGTGCCAACATCGGCTTTGACGAGATCGCCATCTTTTAACTCGGCTTTTATGTCCTGAAGATCAGGGCCGGCAGAAATATAAGCCCAGTGCCCGGAAAGCCCCTGACCATTCGCGCTAGCAGCCTGTGTGGCACCTTCGAGCCAAGAGGCTGAAAGCACACCGATGCCGGAGCCGCGTCGGGCCTCGCTCAGCATGTTTTCCAGCCCGCTTTCTGCATAACGCGCTGCATCACGCAGATATTCAATTTCGCGGGCATTCTTGATGAGACGCAGGCGCTTCACAAGAATGGAAGCGTCCTGCCAATCAACCAACGGGAGCGCTTTTTTGAGAGCAGTAAAATCAGCCGCTGGCATGAAATCAAGATCAACACCGATACGCGCTTTGGAGAGCCCGCGCTCTGCTAGCAGGTCGCCTAAAAGCCTGAAAGCTGCATCCTGATCAAATGTCTCAGCGCGTGGGCCGACATTGTTTTCCCGCTGATAGGCAACATTAATGTCTTCAATGCTCTTTGCGTTTTCGACACTCACCATATCGATCCAGATGCGATGGGTGCGAAAATCAATCATGTCGCTCAGATGCGCTGCACCCGCATAAGCATGATCACTGATAACCGCTGCAAGCTTTGCATTTTCATCAGCGGGCACCAGCGCAATTGCCGAACCCGCGCGTCCCCACATCGTCGCGACACCAGCAACGGCGCCAGTCGCATAGCGGAAATTTTCCGGCTGAAACAGCGCGAGTGCATCGAGCCCGTCTGCTTTGAGAAGTGACTGTGTTCTGGCGCGATCAATCTGGCTCATCATATTCTCTCGATGCAAGAAGCGAGCTTGTAGCAATCCAGCTGCACAGGCTCTTGGTTTGTTGTCGCTTATATAGAACGCAGCCGCTTGATAACGCAATTTTTGCAGTTCCATGGCTATCAAGCTATCGTGAAGCACAAATCGTCTACCAATTTTGTATATTATAGAATAAACTTCTAAAGAATCCCCGTATGGTCTGACTGCGCCGCTTATCGTTGTTCCAGCGGTCGCTGTATAACCTGTATCAACTGAGGGCTTTATAGCGACCTCGAAGCAGGAGAATAAAATGAGCGGTTTGAATATTCGCAATCGCAAAATGAAGTTGCGCAACTGGGGTCTGACGACAGCGCTGGGCGTTGCGCTCGCATTTGGCGCGTTCTCGCAAGCACATGCGCAGGACAGCAACCCAGACGCGACGATCAATATCGGATCGCTCTACGAGCCGCAAAACCTCGACAATACGGCTGGCGCCGGTCAGGGCATCAATGAGGCTTTCAACGGCAACGTCTATGAAGCACTGTTCCGCCTAGACGATAATGGTACGGTCGAACCTGTTCTCTCAAAGGATTATACGGTCAGCGATGACGGTCTGACCTATACGTTCAAGCTTCAGCCGGGTGTGAAATTCCACTCTGGCGCTCCACTGACTTCGAAGGATGTCAAGTTCTCCATCGAGCGTGTTGCAGCGCCTGAATCCAAAAGCCCGCGCAAGAACAGCCTCAAGACGATCACCGCGATTGAAACACCAGATGATGAAACTGTCATCGTCAAGCTTTCATCGCGCTCGATCTCGCTGCCTTACAATCTCAGCTATGTCTGGGTTGTGAATGACGAAGCAAGCGATCTGCAATCAAAGGAAGACGGCACCGGGCCTTATGCGCTGGAAGACTGGCGTCGCGGTTCATCGCTGGCGATCAAGCGTTTTGATGACTACTGGGGCTCAAAGCCAAAGAATGAAGAAGTTGTCTTCCAGTATTTCACCGACGCAAGCGCGCTTAACAATGCGCTTCTGACGGGTTCGGTAGACATTATCACTTCGGTTCAAAGCCCGGATTCGCTGGCTCAGTTCAAGGACAATCCTGATTTTACCGTCAGCGAAGGCAAGTCCACGACCAAGCTGCTGCTTGCCTATAACGACCGAATTGCGCCCTTCGACAATGTGAAGGTACGCAAGGCACTGGCGCGTGCTATCGACGACAAGAAGCTGCTGAATGCTGTCTGGGGCGATTATGGCACACTGATCGGCTCGTTCGTTCCACCAACAGATCCTTGGTATGTCGATCTGACCGGGGTGGATGCCTATAATCCTGAAAGCGCTAAAGAGCTTTTGAAAGAAGCAGGCTATCCCGATGGCTTTACCTTCACCATTGATACGCCGAACTATGACCCGCACCCGATTGCCGCGCAGTTTATCCAGAGCGAACTGGCCAAAATTGGCGTGAAGGTGAACATCAATGTGATCACGGCTAATGAATGGTACACAAAGGTCTATAAGGCCCATGATTTTCAGGCAACCTTGCAGGAGCATGTGAACCACCGCGATATCGTGTTCTATGGCAATCCGGATTTCTACTGGGGTTATAACAATCCGAAGGTCGTTGATCTCATCAAGGAAGCGGAAGCCAGCACCACAACCGATGAACAGACCGCCAAGCTGACCGAAGCCAACAAGATCATTGCCGAAGACGCAGCCAGCAACTGGTTTTACCTCTACCCGCAGATCGTGGTTTCTAAAAAGTCAGTCAGCGGCTATCCGCTCAATGGTCTGAATTCCCAGTTCTTTGCCTATGATATTACAAAGGCCGCTGAATAATCAGCTGTCCATAATCGAGAACTGATACTCGACACAGAGCGCCGCCTGAATTATTTTCCGGCGGCGTTATCGCATTCTGAGTGGCCAAAAACTGCTCCCTCGTGCCTGAGAGGTATTCGCCATTCTTGCCTATATCCTGCGCCGTTCGGCCATTCTGATCGTTTCGGTATTCATCGCAGCTATCGTTCTGTTTTTGCTGTTGCGCTTGTTGCCGGGCGACCCGGCCAATGCGCTTGTGTCGGTTGGTGCCGATGCGGCACAGATCGAAGCGGCTCGCAAACAGGTCGGTTCCGATCTGCCGCTTTATCAGCAGTTCACGCAATTTATCGGCTCACTTGTGCGCTTTGATCTTGGTAATTCCTTTGTCAGCGGTGCGCCTGTTTTGACCGAAATTGGCAAACGCCTGATCGTGACGTTGCCGCTCACATTAATGGCATTTGTGCTGGCAATTATCATCGCGGTCCCGCTCGGTATCCTGTCGGTTGTGCGTCAGAAAAGCTGGTATGGCTCGATCATTTCCGTTGTTTCGCAGCTTGGCATTGCCGTGCCGGTTTTCTGGATTGGCATTCTGCTGGTCTGGGTCTTTGCAGTAAAATTGCGCATGTTTCCATCGGGCGGCTTTCCATCGCGCGGCTGGCAGTCCGCACCTGCTGCATTTCAATCGCTGACATTGCCCGTCATCACCATCGCGATTGTCATGTCGGCATCGCTCATCCGCTATGTGCGCTCGGCAACGCAGGATGTTTTGGGCAGCGATTATCTACGAACAGCACGCGCGCTGGGTTCCACGTTCTCGCAAGCGTTGATCCGTCACGGCATCCGCAATGGCGCGGTCCCGGTAATTTCAATCCTTGGTATTGAACTCGCCTCGACACTTTTGGGTGCAGTGGTGGTGGAACGTGTTTTCTCGCTTCCGGGCCTTGGTTCGATGCTGCTTTTGGGTATTGAACAGCGCGATTACCCCAATGTGCAGGGCGTTTTGTTTGTCTCGACCCTTCTGGTTTTGCTCGTCGGTTTTGCCGCTGACCTCGCTCAACGCCTGATCGACCCAAGATTGCGCAGTCGTGCGAGCGGAGGCCGAGCATGAGCACGCAAATTAAACAACACGTCCGTTTGCCGTGGCCATTTGTCGTTGGTGGCATTCTCGTCAGCATTCATGTGATCGTTGCTCTGATTACGCTGTTCTGGACGCCTTATGGTGTCGGTGACATGGTCGGCGGGCGACTGGCAGCCCCTTCATGGGCGCATTGGGCAGGCACAGACCGCCTCGGTCGTGATCTGATGACACAGATCATGATCGGCTCGCGCATTGCGCTGATGGTCGGACTCGGCGCTGTTGCGATCAGCGCTGTTATTGGCGTAACACTCGGTATTTTGGCGGCTTTTGCTACGCAAACACTCGACGATATGCTGGCAGCGACACTCGATATTCTGATCGCTTTTCCCACATTGCTGCTCGCTATGCTGATCGTCGCTTCAAGCGATGGCGCCAGCCTATCAACGGCCATTCTCGCAATCGGTATCGCAGGTGCTGCGATTGTCGCGCGACTGACCCGCATTCTCGCCAAACGCGTTCTGGCGATGGATTATGTCACGGCTTCGCGCATTTCTGGCACGTCATGGCTCGGTGTCGTCCGCATTCATGTGTTGCCGAATATCTGGCCGACGCTGATTGTCAATTTTGCGCTGCTATTCGGGCTGGCTGTTATAGCCGAAGCCTCACTGTCCTATCTTGGCCTTGGTGCACCGCCGCCCAATGCTTCATGGGGACGACTTTTGCAGGAGGCGCAGGCTTCCGTTTATACAGCACCTTTTGGCGCGATAGCGCCGGGGCTGGCGTTGGTTTCGCTCGTCATCGGGCTTAACCTCTTTGCCGATGGCTTGCGCGATGTGGCCGACCCAACGCGGAGGAGGCAACGATGAGCTCACTGCTGAACGTTGAAAATCTTGGTATCGAAACAGCAGGACGTGTGCTTGTTTCTGGCGTGTCTTTTTCGGTCGCACAAGGCGAACGCGTCGGGCTTATCGGTGAATCAGGCTCTGGTAAATCACTGACCGCGCTGGCAATCATGGGACTGCTTGCGGATGGAATGAGAGCTAGTGGCTCAATCACATTGGATGGTCATCAGATTATCGGCGCAAGAGACCGGGAACTTGTTCCCCTGCGCGGGCAAAGTGTTGCCGCCGTCTTTCAGGAACCGATGACCGCGCTCGACCCTTTGATGCGTATTGGTAAACAGGTAGCCGAAGTCGTACAGCGCCGTGCATCACGCGATGGTCGCAAGCTTAATAAAGTGGAACTTGATAGCGAAGTAATCAAGCTTCTTGAACGCGTTTCCCTGCCGGAACCGGAGCGCATCGCCCGGGCATGGCCGCATGAAATTTCGGGCGGTCAGCGCCAGCGCGCTGCTATTGCTATGGCGCTCGCCTGTCGGCCCAAACTGCTGATCGCTGATGAACCGACAACTGCGCTTGATGTGACAACGCAGGCGGAAATACTCAAACTTCTTGAGCAACTTGTTCGCGATGAAGGCATGGGGCTTTTGTTCATCAGCCATGATCTGCCGGTCGTCTCGAGCATTGCCGAGCGGGCACTCGTGCTTAGACATGGTGAGTTGATCGAGCAAGGCCCGGTTGGTGAAATCTTTGCTCACCCAGCTGAAGATTATACAAAAGGGCTGGTTGCTGCCGCGCGTGCCTTCGACGCTGCATTGGAGGTGGCGCGATGAGCCTTATCGAACTTTCAAACGTATCGTTTGCCTATAGCGGCGGCAAAACTGTACTGCACGACATTGATCTGAGGCTTGAGAGCGGTAGCAATCTCGGCATTGTGGGTGAATCTGGCTCCGGCAAGACAACCATGCTCAAACTGCTGCTGGGGTTGCAGGTTGCAACATCCGGCAACGTCAATTTTCGCGGCCAAAAACTCAACATCAAAGACCGCAGTTTTATGCGTGGCTTTCGTCGTTCTGTTCAGGCGGTTTTTCAGGACCCATATTCATCGCTTGATCCGCGTCAAAGGGTGTTCAACATCATTGCCGAACCGTTGCGCTCGCTCAAAATCGAAACGGATATTGCGCAGGCTGTCGCTCAGGCACTGGCTGCTGTCGATCTGCCAGAAGATGCGGCCACCCGCTACCCGCACGAGTTTTCCGGCGGTCAGCGTCAGCGTATTGCGATTGCGCGTGCGATTGTCGCCAATCCCGATCTGATTATCGCCGATGAAGTGGTGAGCGCACTCGATCTTACCACGCGGGCACGTATCATCGATCTCATGCGGACATTGTCCGAACGCACCACCTTCGTGGTCGTTTCGCACGACATTGCGCTGGTGGCTTTGCTGTGCGAACAGTTGATTGTGCTCGAAAAAGGCCGGATTGTCGAACAGGGCAATACGCGCGATATTCTTGCCAATCCTCAACATGCCTATACGCAGAAATTGCTGGCAAGCCTGCCGCGCATGCCAAAGAGCGGTACACTGCGAGACCAACTCTAAATTCTATTCAGTCGCCTCTGGAAAGAAACCGCGTTAGTTTCTATCATAGTGCTTAACACGTAACGCTCTGGGGACGACTTTGTTATTTGAAATCATTACAGTGATACTGCTGACTGTCCTCAACGGTGTCCTGGCGATGTCAGAACTCGCAGTTGTTTCATCTCGTCCCGCGCGATTGCGTGTTTTGGCCGATAAAGGCAGTGCGGGCGCGAGCATTGCAATTGAACTCTCCGAAAACCCCGGCCGGTTTCTATCAACCGTTCAGATCGGAATTACACTGGTTGGCGTTCTTTCGGGCGCATTTTCCGGCGCAACACTTGGTGCACGTCTGACCGGCTGGCTACTCAGTCAAGGCGTTTCTCCGACATTCGCCGATGCGCTTGGCGTGGGTTCAGTGGTTGTCGTGATTACCTATTTGTCGCTGATTATCGGTGAGCTGGTTCCAAAACAAATTGCCCTGCGCGAACCAGAAGTAATCGCGAGCCGCGTCGCACCAACAATGAAGATGCTGTCTAAAATAGCAGCACCACTGGTATGGCTATTGGATACATCTGGTCGTCTTGTCCTCAAGCTGCTCGGACAGTCCGGAAAAACCAGCGACGGCGTTACCGATGAAGAAATCAAATCTCTGCTGGCAGAAGCACATAGTACAGGCGTTATTGAAACCGAAGAATCCCGGATGATTGCCGGTGTCATGCGCCTCGCAGATCGCACAGCGCGCGGGTTAATGACCCCGCGCCTTGATGTCGAAATGATCGACATTAATGACAGTTTGGAGGAAATTCGGGATCAATTGCAACAGAGCAGCCGCTCACGCCTGCCGGTGCGCGGCGAAAATTCCGATGAGATCATTGGTGTGTTGCAGGCGCGGGATTTCTTCAACCAGCTGTCATTAAACGGTACCGTCAATATTCGCGAGATCGTGAAAGACGTACCGGTCGTTTCAGACTTTTCCGATGCGCTGGATGTGGTTGAAGCGATCCGTGGCACTCCAACCCACATGGTGTTGGTCTATGATGAATATGGCCATTTCGAAGGTGTAATCACCGCAGGCGACGTAATGGAAGCGATCATCGGCGCTATGCAGGAAGACCACTTTGAAGAAAAAGCAATAGTTCGCCGCGCTGACGGATCATATCTGGTCTCGGGCTGGATGCCTATCGACGAGTTTTCTGCATTTATGAACTTCGAAGTAGAGGAAGACACCGAATATAGCACGGTCGCGGGCCTCGCTCTTGAAGAGTTTAAGCACCTTCCCGAAGTTGGCGAAATGTTCATAAAAAACGGCTGGGTTTTCGAAGTCGTGGATCTGGATGGACGCCGTATCGACAAATTGCTTGTCTCGGCGCAACAACCAGCCAGCGAATGACTTCAAAAAACGCAGAGATTGCCAATCGTGATTATGAGAGCAAATACCAGCGCATAGGCGACCCAAAACAGGTCGCTTTCAACAAAGCGCGTCAATGAAATTCTCTGACTGTTCTTAAAGCGCATAACTTTGCTCGTTACTAAAAGCAGCCCCCGGCGCTCCCAATATTTAATATGAATATAAAAATCAAGTTTAATCGTAATACGTGCAATTATCTTTCTACATTACCAGAGGAAGCAGCCCCAGACATAAATACGCTTAATGCAAAGGCGCGATTAGCATTTGGCTTTGAATTTACCCCAAAGGCCATTGCAGCATGATGCCATTTCGTGAAAAGAGTTGAGTGATAGTAATCTTCCTGCCAAAACTCCTATGAAAAAATCTACAGCTAAGGACCCGTAAATGAACGAGAATTGGGCATCTGTCGATGAAAGTCTGGAACGCGCACGCGTTGCCTGGCTCTATTTCATCGGCGGTCAGACCCAACAGGAAATTGCCCAACAGCTCGATATAACGCGCCTGAAGGTCAACAAGATTATCGGACAGGTCCGAGAGTCGGGGCAAGTGCATGTCAATGTGAGTCTGCCTCTGATTGATTGCATTGAGCTCGCACAAAAAGTTACCTCTCGATATGGCCTTGCTGATGCAGTCGTTGTCCCTGATCTGGACGATTATCTTGACCAAAAACGCGTCATAGGCGAAGCTGCCGGAACCATGACGAGCGAGCTGATCGCTGGCCGCGACATGGGTGTGGGCATCGCATCGGGACGGACATTGAGCTTTGCAGTTCGCAGTCTGCGTGCGCGCCCTAAGCCTGAAAGCTGGGTCGTGGGTTTGACCGGCGGTGTCACCAGCGGTTCATCGACCAATACATTTGAGGTTGCGACAGCATTTGCACGTGCTTTGGGCGTCGAATGCCACTATCTGACCGCTCCCATCTATTGCGCCAATAAAGAAAGCCGCGAAGCAATCCTGTTGAGTGACGAATTAACAGATGTGCTGGCGAGAACTGAAATCGCCGATATCGGACTTGTATCGTGTGGGCCGCTCAACTCTGAGACGTCGCTCACACATATCCGGGTGGTGAAAGATAATCTCGACGCCGTTCTGAAACTGGGAGCTGTTGGTGAGTTTCTCGGATATTTCCTCGACGCTCAAGGCAAGCCTATCGACCATTTTCTCAATGAATCCATCATTGCGCTGCCACCGGATAAGCTAAAGCTAAAGCCCGCCTCAATTCTTGTGTCCGGCGGGCTCAATAAAATTCCTATCATCCGGGCCATTCTGCGCGGTGGTTATGTCAATCGTCTGGTTACAAATGAAGGCGTTGCACGCGCATTGCTGCAAGGCCCCAGATAGGGATCACCCTCGCCCAACAAACGGCATCTTCGTTGCCATGACAGTCATCGTCAGCACATTCGCGTTTAATGGCAGGCCTGCCATATAAACGACAGCATCTGCCACATGCACAGGATCAATTGTGGGCTCGGCAGCCAGGCTACCATTGGCCTGTATAACACCCGTTGCAATTGTCTGCGTCATGTCACTGGCCGCATTGCCAATATCAATCTGTCCGCACGCTATATCGAAATCGCGCCCATCAAGCGCAGTCGATTTGGTAAGGCCGGTGATCGCATGTTTGGTTGCTGTGTAAGGAGCGGAGTTGGGACGCGGGGTCGTCGCAGAAACAGAACCATTGTTAATAATACGACCACCACGCGGGCTTTGCGCTTTCATGATACGAAACGCCTGTTGCGTGCATAAAAATGCGCCAGTCAGATTTGCACCAACGATCATATTCCACTCGTCAACACTTAACTCTTCAAGTGGTACACCACGCACGAACACGCCCGCATTGTTAACAAGCAAATCCAGACGGCCAAATTTGTCTTCAATAAAATCGAACAGTTTCCGCACGGCGATCGGATCGCTTACGTCTGCGGCATATGCATGAAAGCTTCCACCGCCATTCGCAGACATTTCTGCCGCCGCACGCTCCAAAACATCTAGGCGTCGACCTGAAATCACGACCTGATAGCCTTGTGAGCCCAGAGCTTTCGCAATGGCGCGACCAACCCCAGTCCCACCTCCGGTCACAAGGGCAGTGGCGCCTCTCCCTAAATTTGCCGTCTCAACCATAACATCCTCCCACAACAAAAACTTCGCATTAAACGCCTTTGAACTTTATACATATCAAGGTAACTCAGCTCGCGTCACCATCTAGAGCATTTCCAGTTTTGATTGAACCAAAACAAATGCGTTATCTCTTTGCTCTGACGAACATCTTGTTCCGGATACAGTTTCCACTTTTTGGTAAGTTGTTCTGATCACTTTCGTGAAATTAGTCATAATTACAAAGAAAGCGGTGTGCAGCCAGCTCGGTAACGCTTGAATAAGCGAAAGCTGCTATAAAGCTCTTTCTGGAAAAGGGAGGTGATTTCTTATGGTACGTAAAAAGCCGCCAAGTGAACGACGTAAAGAAGAACGCCAGCAAACGCGCTTAAGGTCAGGCAAGATTGTCAGCCTTGAAGGGCGCTTCATTATTGAATGCCAGTTCAGAGATATCGCACCGCATGGTGCGCGTTTAAGCACGGCTGACGTGCCAAACCTGCCAGAGCGCTTTTGGCTGTTTGATGATTTCTATGGGCGAGCTTTGTTGGCGCAAGTCGTCTGGCGTGCAAGCCGGGAAATTGGCGTGCAATTAATCTCTGATGCCACGGTAATACCACTCGATGATGAGCGCCTCAGCCAGCTTGCGGGTAAATACTACTCGCTATGAGCGGACGCTTCCGGTTTTGCCGATGCCTGCTGTCCTGAAGTGGCTGCACCGCCGCGCATATTCATCGCGCGAATCTCAGCAGCAGAAATATAATTAAATTGTTCAACCAGAAGATCCTGGATTACCGGCTCGGGAAACCGCGAGTTAATGTCGGTAATAATTGATGCGCGAACATCTTCAAAACTGACTTTCTCGACCTCTTTCGTATCCGAATAGCTACCATAGAACTTGCGGAATATTTCATCGCTTATAAAAAGCTCAAGCGGCACCGTCAGTTTCTTACGGATATTTGAATCCAGCGTATAAACAAGCTGTGTAACAATATAGCCCGCGACCGAACCATTGGCGATGATCGGCACACTCATCACGTCAGTCTTCACATAATCAAGACCACCAAAGCCAGCCGGAGATGTTGCCACTTCATCAGAAGGCAGCATGCCCTTCTGAAAAGAAAAATACAGCGATCCGAAAGCAACCGCACATATCCAGAGGCCAATGGCGATAATACGGATCATCGAGCGTGACCAAGCCTTGCACTCTGCCTGCTGTAAGTACCATCTGCATCCTGTGTTTCAAGCGCTCCACGAATAAGATCCGCAAGCTCACCAACCGCACGCAAATGAAGTTGCAGCGCTTCGCAGTTCTTTTCCAGCTTCTGCTTGAGGCTATCAAGCAATGGTTGCAGCCCCTTCATCATCGTCGGGCCGGCAATATCTGAAGCTTTGGTCATGGCCTTGTTGAAATCGTAAAGGCCGCGGCTTTTACGGGCGTTAATTTCTGCAAGATCAGGATTTCCGCCTTCAAGCAGAAGCCGGGTCTCGCTATCAATCACATCTTCAAGATGGCGGATTGCCCGTACAACCGGCTTCAGTGCAGCCTCCTGCTCAGCGTCATGCACTGGAGGCAGAACGGTCATACCCTGTTCTGGCTGGCTAATTTCGGAGCTATCGGTCATTGTCGGGTTCCTCAGTCTTTTATCGGCAAATAGTGATCATGCGCAGTTTCAGATGGCCGCACTATTTTTGCCGTCGTTATTTTCAAGTTGTTGCTGAATGAGTTGGCGTTCAAATCCATGAACGATGTCCTTCGATACGGAATTTTCGCTTATTCCACTTCCCAGATCGTTCATGACGCCATTCAATGCCAGCGTCCCTGAATTATCAGCCTGTAATTTGCGTTGTGCCTGATCTTCGAGAATACGTGCAATGCCAACCCCGCCCGTATCCGCCATCTTATTTGCCATGGCCTCCGACATCATCGACTTCCAGTACTCACCAGCAATACCCTTGCCAAAAGTGGCAGATGTATCGCTTGTAAACATCGACTGGACAAAGGATTGCAGCATGAAAGCTTCAAACTTCCGATAGGCCGAGCTTGCCGGGTTCTGTTGCTGTGACCCCATAGTCAGACCAGAGGAAAGGCTCTCAGAGATGCTTGAGAAGCTTCCCTCGGATGAGCCATTAGTTACATTGTTAAACGCAACTTCCGAACCGGCCGTCATGGATTTCAGGCGCTCTGATGCCACGCGATAGGCTTGCGGATCAGCGGCACGCGCTACATCCAGCACCAAATCTGACGGCGGGTTGATCGCCATGCACTAATCCCTCTTCATCTCTTGATTGCACACTAGCTTTTCAATCTTGACTGAAGCTTGCGACACGAATTGAAATGAAAAAACCGCTATTTTGTCTTGAGCGTAGTTGCGCGGCTAATAAATTCTTCGATTTGCATTGAGAACTCTTTGCGTTCGTCTTCAGATCGAACAGTGAGAAGTCGCTTTTCCAGATGCTCGACACGGCGCTGCTCTTTCAACAAGGCATTGCGTGCATTTACAAGCTCCTGCTCAACACGAGCCTGCGCAGATGCATTCGCACTCATGCGCCGGATCAGCAGTGAAGGATCGATGGTAAAAGCGTTGCTGTCGTAATGACGATCCTGCATGGCAATCAACCCTTCGCGCTCTTCATCCAGCGCAGCACGACGCATATTGGTAGCCACGAGTGAGGCTTCCAGCCGCGAAGCGCCTAGCTTTTGCAGTGCCACAAGCTTGCTTAAACTTTTTGCCTTTGTTTGTGCCATCGGTGCCTCAGAACAAATTGCGCAAATTGGCCGCAAGCTCTCCGGTGAAGAAGCGCAGCAATTCGGGAAGAATGAAATAGACTAACAACAATCCGCCGCCCAAAACGAAAGGCATTGAAACGAAGTAAATCGGAATAGTCGGGGTAAGCTTATTGATGAGACCAATCGCAAAATTCACCAGAACCGCAAAAACAATGAACGGGGCCGCAATGCGCAACGTCACCAGAAATGCATCAGACAATGTATCGGTAAAGTCTGTCATTGCTGCATCGGGGCGAAACCGGCCATCAACCGGAATTGCCGTGTAGGAATTGAGCAGTGCACGCAAAATCTCAAGATGCATGTCGGTGACGAAAAACAAAAATAGCGCGCTGAAGGTGACAAGTGTTGCAAGTGCTGCTTGCGGTTCAGGTTCTGTGATCGCATCTCCGGGCGAGCCGGAATAGCCGACGGCCATTGCCATCGTATTGGCCATAAACTGCAATGCCCAGAAATAGATATGCGCCAAGATACCGATGATACCGCCGATAAACATTTCGCTCAGCATCAAGCGAAGCACTGTCCACGGCTGACCGCCGTCAATGCTGGTCGTGATACTACCGATCACGATTGGCAGCACCGCAAACGAGCATGCGAGCGCTATGAACAGACGCACTTGCAAAGGTATACGCGCGCTAGAAATCCCAGGCATCAACATGATGCAGGCACCCACACGGCAGAACGCCAGCATGGCTGCCAGGACGATCTCATTGAGCGGCAACTGCGCTAACATCGGCGACTGGCTCTCTTAGGTCAGGAAATCGCGCCAAGCGATTTCACTTCCACACCGCGCGCAATTTCGACATGCGACAGCACAGGTAGGGTCGCAAACAACCGCTCGATAATCATACGGATATAGGGCCGCGCTTCAGGTGACGAAACCAGTACAAATCGCTCACCGCTATCAAAATGCTGCCGGATAACCGCCGAAGCCTCTGTACCAAACTGCTCAAGCTGACGCGGATCAATATCAAACTCGACAATTTCACCCTTGTTGTCGCGTTTGAGGCTTTGATGGAAAACCAGATCCCAGCGATTACCAAGCCGAAGCACATTCAGCACGCCATTATCCGAAAGATCACCACATATCTGTTGCGCCATACGCATACGCACATGCTCGACAATCATTTCCGGGCGGCGAACCAGCGGCGCAATCTCTGCAATCGATTCAAGAATCAGATGCAGATTGCGGATTGAAACACGTTCTGCAAGCAGCAATTTCAGCACAGCCTGGAGACCGGAATAGGAAATGTTTGCCGGGCAAATATCTTCAAGAAGCTTGCGATATTCCGAACCAAGACGGTCAAGAAGAATACGCATGTCTTTATAGGACAGCAGCTGTGAGAGGTTATTGCGAATGATTTCACTCAAATGCGTCAGCAACACCGAGAGATTATCGACAGTCATATAACCGTCGCGTCGCAGATCAGATGCAAATGTTTCAGGCACAGAATAAGCGCGCATGCCAAATGCCGGCTCACGCATTTCTTCGCCCGGAATTTGCGGGATTGGACGTTCGCCCAGCACGACCAGAATTTCGCCGACGCGCAGTTCATGGTTTGCAACGGCTGTGCCGTGGATTTTGATACGGTAGCTTTTGGGCGGCAGTGAAAGATCGTCTGTCACCTTGATTTCAGGAATGACGAAGCCGTATTCCTGTGCAAATTTCTTGCGCATCTTGGCAACGCGATGCGCCAGTTCCTGCTGCGATGCCATCAAGCGGGCTGAGAGCTGCTTGCCAAGGCAGAGTTCAATCTGGCTTGTTTCCAGCGACGCCTTGACGGAGTTGCGTTCGCTTTCATCCGCTTCGCGCTGTTTAAGTTCCGCTTCCGCAGCTTGCGCATCACGCAGCTTTGCCTGCTTGCGCGGAACTGCAATGCCCACAAAAGCCATCACGCTACCAAGCAAGAAGAATGGGAATGCTGGAAGACCCGGTAAAATGCCCAGCACAAACATCAGGAATGAAGCGATCAAAAGTGCTTTTGGATAAGCACCAAGCTGACCGAAAATCGCCTGATCGGCAGAACCACGCGTCCCGCCTTTGGAAACCAGAAGACCCGCTGCAAGTGACACGATCAGCGCTGGAATTTGCGTCACGAGACCATCGCCAACAGACAGCTTTGTGAAAACGTCCGCCGCTTGCGAAATATCCATTCCGTGACGGGTTACACCGATGATAATGCCACCGAAAATATTGACCGCCGTAATAATCAGACCGGCAATCGCATCACCACGAACAAACTTCGATGCACCATCCATCGAACCGAAAAACGAGCTTTCTTCTTCGAGTTCGCGACGGCGATGCTGCGCTTCTTTTTCATCAATAAGGCCCGACGACAGATCAGCATCAATCGCCATCTGCTTGCCGGGGATAGCATCGAGCGTAAAGCGTGCGCCTACTTCCGCAATACGCGTTGCGCCCTTGGTGATGACGAGAAAATTGACGATGATCAGGATCGTGAAAACAACAAGGCCGATAACGAAGTCGCCGCCCATCACGAATTGCGAAAATCCGTGAATAACATGGCCAGCCGCGAGATAACCCTCATTACCATGGGTGAGGATCACACGCGTCGTCGCAATATTGAGCGACAAGCGCATCATCGTTGCAATTAGCAGCACCGTCGGGAAAGCAGAGAAATCAAGTGGGCGCTGAATCCACAGCGATACCATCAGAATTAGGACAGAGAAGGCGATCGAAAAGGCAAGCCCAATATCCAGAAAGACCGCCGGAACAGGCAAAAAGAGCACCGTCAGAATAATGATAATACCAGCAGCCAGACCCATGTCGCTGCCAGTCAAAATTCCGCGTTTTGTGAAAGGCTTAGCTACTGCCTGCTGCACGTCCGTCTCCTATTGTCAGACGGACCATAGAATGCGAAGCTTGCGCGAGGGCTTCGTCGCGCTCGCAGATTATATTAAAAGCCCTTCTCGATCCTCGAATAGACGAGCAGCGTGAAAGCATTGATTTGTGCGCCTACGAAAGGCGCTGTCAAAGCCAGAACAACGAAAATGACGACAATCTTCGGCACGAAAGTCAGCGTCATTTCCTGAATCTGGGTCAATGCTTGAAACAATGCAATACCAATACCGACCAGCATCGCAGCCAGTACAGCAGGACCACTTGCCATCAACACGGTCCAAACCGCCGAATTGACAATGTCTAGTGCATCCGCTTCGTTCACTTTTTTGCCTTTAGAGCGCATCCCTAAAAACGGGAACCGGTTTTCGGATAAGAAACATGTTCAAACAAACACTTGAGACGTTTCGATCTGATAAATCAGATCAAAACACGCTCTAGCTTACTTTGACGCCCTGCCCGATCAACATGGTTTTGCCGTCTGCGAGTTCAGCAAGCATACCCGTTGACTGGATCGTTACAGACTTTACCACACCCGAAACAGAACCATCGGCATTGGTCAGCGTGCGGCCAATCCAGCCCTCTGCCTGTGACAGTGACGAATTAGCAATCAGCGTTTCAAGCTTGGAGTTCATCTGCACAGACTGCTCTACGCTTGAGAAGGTTGCCAGCTGCGAGACATATTGCGTCGCATCCATCGGAGCCGTTGGATCCTGATTTTGCATCTGGGTGACCAGCAGCTTTAGAAACGAATTATAATCAACACTCGCCTTTGCCGCAGCCGAACTGTTGGAGGAAGTGTTGGTCGTATTTGTCGTGTTGTTTCCGACAGCAGGCGTCGTCGTCATAAGCTTGCCTCCACCGCATTATCTGCTTTGCTGACAGGCACGATTGGTGCCCCGATATTCATAAGTTCTGCTTCGCGCGGGTAATGTGCCCGGATAGATTTCATCGCCTCAAACACACGTCCATTATGGACAAGCTCATCAATTTCTTTGAGAGCTTTGAGAATGGATGCATCGCTGAACGTTGAAAACATACTCTTGAGCATATGCGCAAAGGCATTATGTGCCTGCTCACGCATTGCAGGCTCAATCAGGATCATCTGCGCTGCAAAATAAAGCTGACGCAGCGGTGTCGTTGTATCTTCAGGCTGCAAGACGTGGTTTTCAAGAAGGAATGTCGCATCGTTGAGAAGCTCAAGAGAGACCTTGCGGTCTGCCTTCAAAACTGCGCCATTGATGTAAATTTTCTCGCCTGAGCGAAGCGATAGACGGATTGTTGGCTTGGCGTTATCGACCATTTCACAAACCGTTCCGGATCGAACTGGTGAGTTCAATCACCGTATCATAATCGTCGCTTTCGCCCTGTCGGATTCGCTCGACTTCTTTAATAATAAAAATGCCGACTGAAATAATTGCAGCTTTTAGCTCTTTCGGGAGCGTATTTTCAACAGATCCCAGATCTTCAATAATGACAGTCCAAAGCCGGTTAACGAAATAAGCCGCATCGATGCCTTCGCGTGAGCCCGAACCATTCAGCTTTGCCGCCTCAAGCATGCTAATTGAGCGGTCAAAAAGCATCTGCTCGCGTTCTTTGGCGCTCGCCATATCGTCATTCATGACATCTTCGTAGCGCATCTGATACATGGCATCTCCGCTTATCAATACCCTTACTTGCGGGAGCCTCATGCTCTCACGAAGACCGGGCTTATTTGTCGGCGCTCGCGCGCCTGACATTGATTATTTGAGGTAGTTGAGCAGGCTCATATTCTGCAACTTCACCGTCAGCGCATAGGATGTTTCCATCTGGGTCATCAATGCGTTAACACGCACTGATGCGTCATATGGATCGACCTCTTCAAGATTATTCACTGAATCATTGAGAATTTTCTGCTGCGCGGCAATGCGTGTTATCGCATCCGTTGTGCGCGACTGAGCGAGACCAAGTGTCGTCTGTTCGGAGGTCGTCTGGGTGATTGCCTGCGAGGTCGTCGTCAAAGCCTGAGATGTCAGAGCACCAAATGCGGAACTATTAAGACCGATATTGGCGAATTCTGCAATCATAACCGCTGACATGATTGCCTTACGGAAACCATCGGCATTGGCAGAAATCGATGTTGATGCTGTTTCCGTTGGCGAAATACGGCTCTTGATAACGGTATCAGACGCATTGGACCAATTCAGATCCCAATTGGTGTCGTTGAACTGTTCAGCGAAATCGCCTTCGAGAAAGCTTTTCATCTGATCTGCTGTGATGTCAGCAACGCGGGCATCGTCCATCGCAAAGTTGAAATGATCTGCAAACGCTTTTTGGACAGCCTTCTGAGCGTCTCCACCTTGCGTATAGTCGTTAAGCGGCTTCACATCGGTGTTGACGCCGGAAAAGATATACTCGCCATTATAGCTGGTATTGAGATGTCCGGTGACTGAATCAAGCATAGCGCGTGCCGACTGTGCCGACGTCGCAATGCTTTCAGCGGTGTTACTCGCGCCGGTCAGGTCGCCAAGAAAATTCTGAACCTTCTCGATAATCGCGGTCGTGGTGGTTTGCGTTGTTGTCATGCGCTGCTGAACAAGCTTGTTCATATCGGTGAGCACGTCGAGACGATCATATTCTTTGCGCAAGGATATCGTCTGTCCGGATTTCGCGCCCAGCGACAGGCCTACATCAAAGACGCTCCCGGTCGTCGCTTCCTGACGGGCTTTGACCAGTTCAGCCTTATTCTGGTTCACCAAAGCCCTGAGTGCGGCAGACGCACCATATGTCGAAATCGATTGCGCTTTCATGAAACTCACACCGCGTTGAGAAGGTCATCAAGCATGGAGTTGATGGTCGTCAACACCCGGCTTGAAGCCTGATAAGAATGTTCCAGATCAAGAAGCAACGCCATCTCGGTATCAATATTGACACCATTGGCGTTGGACAAAGCCTGGTCGGCCTGCACTGCAACTGTCTGATTATAAGAAAAATTCGAGTTGGCGGTCTGGCGCTTGCCTTCCAGCCAGCTAATTGATGATGCGCTGTAATCGTTCAGACTGGCGGTCGAATTCAACCCCGTCGAGCCGGTAAACGTCATTGATCCACTGAAAGCTTCATTCAAAGCCCGAAGCCGGTCGCTGAAACCGGCTGCATCATCACTATTATATTTATAATCGGCACCATTCGCACCACCATCGCGCAACAAGAGAGAGCTACCACCTTGCGATGAGATAAAGGCAGACGAAACACTCACTGTACCTGCAAGACCGGATGAAAAGCCCGCGCCAGGCGTCGCTGGAGAACCTGACCAGCTAAACAGACCCGTTTTGCTTAAACCACCCGCGCCACTCTGATCGGTTTCGGCGAACATATTGACCAGACCGCGCGCGATTTCATCAAGCTGCATCTGGTACTGCGGTGCAATCTGATCACGCAGTTGCAGAAGGCCACTCAGCCGCCCCGTACCGAATGGCTGGTCGAATGTCTCATGCGACAACGGTACACCATCGACCAGAACAGCATTGCCCAAAGCACCGGCAGACAGACCGTTCGAAGGCGTAAAACTCACCTTCCGCGCCGAGGTTTCAAACAGTGTCACGCCGTTTTCAGCGAATATGACCATGTCATTATCGCCGCGAGTCATCGTTGTGATGCCGATCTCGCCAGAAAGCTGCTTGAGCAGTGAATCGCGTTGGTCGAGGAAATCTGAAACATCGGTTCCGGCGCGCGTTCCGCCAAGAATTTGCTGATTGACCTTCTCAAATTTAGCCAGCACATCATTGATTGTGGCTACAGAATCCGCAATCTCATTGTCCGCGTCATTGCGCAGTGACTGTATCTGCTTGGTGCCATCGTTCAGCGCATTGGCAAGTGCTTCAGCGGTAGAAACAACGCTGTTACCCAGCGCTGAATTGGACGGTGAAGAGGCATAGGTCTGCAATGCATCGCGCAAATCACCGATCAGCGCTGACGGCGAAGACGAATATTTATCAGCTGAATAAATTGATGAAAGGCGGTCAAGACCGCCTGCAAGAATAGAAGAAGATGATGCCGCACTATTGGATTGAATGTAGCGGTTAAACAACGCCGTATCGGCCGAGCGGCTTATATTGACGTAAAGGGAACCATAGGGCCCAGACACCAATGATGCCGAGCGACGAGAATAGTCAGGATCGTTTACGCCCGCAACATTACGGGAGATAACCGAAGTCTGCTTGGACGTTGCCGCAAGCGAGCTTTTGGCTGTCGATAGAGCAGAACTAAGTGACATTTTTTCCCCATTTACCGGCGGAACGCTTTGTCGCTTGGACAGAGTGAACCGCTATACGTGTTAATTTACTTCGTAGTCGTAGGACCGAAACCCGTTTTACGCGTGTGCCAGAATGGATTCCGACGAAGTCATGACTTGATTTCCCGAATATTTGCCCCGGGAAATCATTTCGATTAGCGCTTGAGATTGACCAGAACATCCATGAGTTCTGAGCCAGTCTGGAAAACTTTGGAATTGGCCGTATAACTCCGCTGGGCTTCGATCATGTCCGTGAGCTCCTGCGCAATATCAGCATTGGACTCTTCAAGCGTTCCCGACATTACCTTGCCAATACCGCTGGTCTGCGGAAAGCCAAGTGTCACTTCGCCAGAGTCAGCGCTGGCGAGAAACACATTACCGCTGACGACTGTCATGCGATCCGGGCTTGCAACCTTGGCAAGCGGAATGCGCCCCAGAACCACCTGTGTTCCGTTTTCATAGATCCCGACAACAGAGCCATCATTGGCGACATCAACGCTCTTCATTGAGGACTTTGCCTGACCGTTAATGACGGCCTGAGAGATTGTATAATCGCCTGAAGCTTCTTTTGACGCCCCAAGGTTGAGACTGAGCGATGAACCATTATAGCCAGTGAGATCAACGGTTGCATTGCCGCCGGTCAGCAAATTGCCGTTGGCTGGATCAAATGTCAGCGTCGTTGCACCGACTTCCACACCATCGGCAGCATTCTTAATCGAGACATCCCACGTATTGTCTGCTGATTTCGAAAAATAGACATCCAGCGTGATTTTTTCGCCCTGAGAATTATAAGAAACGAGCGAAGTCTTATGATTATATGCACCAGCAGCCGGAACTGCGCTACCCGATGGCAGACTAACGGTGAAAGTTCCTGATGTGCTGGCCTCGGCCTTCAGATCAGCCGCATTGGCATTAATCTTTCCAAGCCCTGCCATGGTCAGTCCGCCAGCACTTTCATCAGCACCGGCGCCCAGCAGATAATATCCTGCTGTATTAACGAGAAAACCGTCCTTATCAGGTACAAAGGAACCGGCACGTGTCAGATAGCTTGTACCATCAGCACCTTGCACAACAAAGAAACCATTGCCATCAATGGCTAGATCTGTCGTGGAAGACGTGGACCTAATCCCGCCCTGATCTGAGATACCATAGCGAACATCGGTCATAACGGAGCCGGAGTTATACTGACCAGACGTGCTCGGCAGCACCAGCGAGGAGAACTGCGTATCTGCGCGTTTATAGCCTACAGTACTGGCATTCGCGATATTGTCTGCGACCGCTGACAGGCGATTGGCCTGTGCGTTCATGCCTGAAACACCGGTCCGCATCATACCGTAGAGGCTCATTGGCAGCTCCTGAAAAATCGTAAATCTGCGACAAGGCTAGCGCTCCACGCTTGCGTGAAACTGTCGTCCTGGCATGTTCATGCAAGTTTGGGGGGATATGATACTTATTCTATGTTGATGCTGTAGCCTAAAAAACGCTTGGAATCGATCGGATCGAAACCAAGTTTCTCTCGCAACTTCTTGCGCAGCTTGCTGATATGGCTTTCGACGACGTTTTCTTCGACTTCACTATCGAAAATGCCATAAATCGCGCTGAATATTTGCGATTTGTTCAGACGACGACCACGGTTGGCAATCAGGTATTCCAGAATGCGACGCTCGCGGCGCGGCAAGATAAAATCGGCACCACTAATTTGCGGATCGCGCCCGTCAGAGAAGACGGTGATTGGACCGAGAACTGTGCCATCATTTGTGCTAGAGCCTGACACACCAGCCCGGCGGCGTATGGCATTAATGCGGGCCAATATTTCGCGCACATGAACGGGTTTGCGCACAACATCGTCAACGCCTGATTGAAAAAGCTCTAGCGTATGTTCAAGTGAAGGGCGATCATTGACGGCGATAACGGGCGCTTTGCAACGCTCACGAATGCGGGATGGCAAACCATTTTGTCCAGCACATTCGCCAATCAGAAATGCTTCAACGGCCATGATGTCATGGTGGGGAACTGTTTCTACCCAATCGTTGAAATCAGATGGGCGAAAGCCAGTCGTGGAGATACCTTCACGACCAAACCAAGAGGAGTACCCCTCGGTCACAATATCCCGCTCATCTACAACTACGATCATCGGCCCGCCTTCCGAATCAATATGTTAACCCGTCTTTTACAGACCTAACTGGCGGGGGGAGTCAGCGACAATTACAACTACTAGCTACCAATAAATTGGGAGGTGAATTAGTTAGATTTAATATTGGGGGAATCGCTGAGATTGCATCTCATATGACATTACTGTGCGCAAAGCGTTAACAAATAGTTAACACGTCATTGAGTTTAACGATTCATTACAAGGGCTTGCGAATTTAATCGATATAATTGGACTAAAGGATAAGTGCACTCATAAGTTGTAAGCCTAAAGTTGATGCGATTACCCTGTTTGGTTGAGGCGCCTATTTTTTAGCGACCGCTTATCACCCCGCACAAAATTTTTTCGCCGGTTCTGTCCAGTTGCCGAAGCCTGTCGCGATCATATTCGTCATAACGCGGCAAACATATCGCTTCTGAGCCGGGTCATTATTCGGCCCTGCATGATAGCGCGCAACAGCCATTGTCCAGTTGCCCTCACGTTCGCGAAGGCGTTTTAAAAAACGCGCTGCATAATCGACATTCATTGATGGTTGCAGCATTGCAGCAACCGATGGGAAAGCCTCACTATGATAATAGTGATTGATCTGCATGCACCCCAAATCGATGAGCTTAACGCCGTGTGAATGCACTTCTTCAAAGCGCCTCAACGCAGCCGATTGTGACGTGAAAAATTCAGCACGGCCTTCGATATTCATTGCATAAGGCTGGAGCGAATTTTTTCGTCCCGTTTCCGTCAAACCGACGGCATAGAGTATCCCCAAAGGCACGTCATAACGGGCGGATGCGCGATGCATTTCCTGCTCGCAGACATTCTCAGCACGCGCTTGAGATGCTTCACACAACCAAACCGTTGCGGCGGCCGTTAGTAACAAGACCAGCTTCGTTAGCTGCCTCACTACTCCCACGACGCGCGTCGTAATCGCTACGCTCTTGTTGAGCGGAATGACCATTCTGCCTGCTTTCTCCGCCCAGAAACTGCGCTTGCGAACCACCCTGAGATCCGTTGCGGCCATCCATTCCACTTTGCATACCAAATCCTTGCTGACCCTGTTGGCCCTGGGATTGATTGCTTTGTTGCTGTGCTGCATTCTGGCTTGATGAGGATTGCTGCACATTGACCGCGCCTCGTTCAGCAACGCTGACGGTAATCTTTGAATCATCCGTCACTCCAGCGACTTTAAGTGCCTTTTCTATCATAGAGCGATCAGCAGCCAGCGCTTCAGCAGCGTGCGGCTTATCTGCAATCAAGTGCACTTCAATAGTGTCGGCAACCACGCGAATGCGTGCGGTTACCTGACCAAGATCAACGGGATCAAGCCTGATCTGCAATGTTTTAACCGCGCCAAAGCTTCGCTCAGAAATCACCTGAACATCATCAATGCGAACCGCAGCCTGAGGGCTTGTGGGCGCGGACTTCACCTCAAGCGGAACAGGAGCGCGCGATACCTGCGGCTGTTGTTGCACACCCATACGCTCCGACACGTTGCCCCCATCTGCGAAAGATGCAGCCACAGAGCTATTATCTGGCGCATCCGTTTGCTCTGCTGGCATGCCTTCTATCGGCGAAGCATCATTAAGAGCACCGTTGACTTGAGTTCTGTCTGGCGCACTTTCAGATCCCAACTTGGCATCGGTTTTATTCTGTGTGGCGGCAGCAGTGGCTGACTTTTTGCCAAAATCAGCCGCCAGCGAATTCATGCCAGAAGCAACAGCCTTTTCTTGCATATTCGTATTAGCCACATCAGCTATCGCCGTACCGCGAGACTCGCCTTCTGATCCAGAATGCATCGCCAGGAGAGCGTTAGTCTTGCTATCGCCAACGGCTTGTAACGCAGCGTCTTTGTCAGCATGTGCAGAGAAGTCTTTTGTCAGACTGAAAAGCGGTTGCGATATAAAATAGGTTTGTGACTGACGCGGGCTATCTGGGGAGGCAATATCGCTGTCATCCACCTCGCCTTCGTCATTCTGCTCTGATCGATCGGTCTCTTTGCTGTCTGATTTCTCCAGCAATGCACCAAACAGTTTTGCCGGATCAGACATTTCCTGATCAGCCGTGTCGATTTTACCGCTCTGAGCGGCAGTGCTTTTTGTCGGTGATGATACGCGCCCGCCCGCTCCGGTCAAAATATCCATGCTCATTGAACGTTCTTTCCCAGCAAAGCATCTATTTCTGCAATCTTGTTGCGCGCATCTTCCAAGGTCTTTTGAAGATCATCTTCTGATTGCTTGGGCGCGGGTGCCCAACCCGCATTCGCAGAGGGTGTTGGCTGCGCACGAACCACCGTTTCAGAAGGCAGCTTATCATCAGCAACGGGCATTACGGGAACGGTGGTTAATTTTGTAGTTTCCGCTTCCTCATTATCCGCATCAGGCTTGCGCGTTACCACTGAGCCAATCGCTTTCGCTGCATTTAACAACTTACGGTCTCGCTCCTGCAAACGGTCTGGCGAAATCTGTGAAAGCTCATTCAAGGCGACCCCGGCCTCATTGGAGGCGACCCCACTTGCAGCCGCATAAAGATTAGCCCGGCTCGGGTCGTCCTTGAGCATATCTGCAAATTTCTGTGCCTTTGCCGACATGAACCGCGCACGTTCTGTCTGTCCGTCAACCAGTGCTCCGCGCGCGAGTTGCAGATAAAGCGAATATTGCATAACCGGATCAGCAGTTCCAACCAGCTTGACCAATTCAGCATTGTCGATGCGATCATTCAATTTCAGCGCCGCATCAATAAATTGTTGCATGAAATCGCGCATATAGGGCGAGCGGGGAAAGCGTTGCAGATAGTTCCTCGACAGAAGCCTGACTTTATCGGCATCACCAAGCTTTGCTGCAATCGGCATAGATCTGCGGATCGCAGCCTCTTCAAAGAGCGTCCCGGGGCTGCTAAGCCTCACCTGATCCAATCGCTGTAAAGCCGTGGCAGCATCAAATGCTGCCATCTGATTGGCCGTAACCAAAACGATAGAAGCTTTAAGTTCAACCGGAACATCGGCAGCAAGTGGCACTGAAAAAAGTTTTACCACTTCAATATTTTGCCCGGAAGCATAGGCCAAAGCGCCCTTAACGAGTTCAGCCGGAACCACACCATCCTTCGTACCAGAAAGGACCGTGCGTACAGCGCCCGGATTACCACCATTAAACAGGTAGATAATAGCAGCATAGATATTTTCTGGCTTTTCCCAGAAGGCGTCGGGAGCACGCTGCATATCCGCGCTGACAAAGCTGAGAAGCCTGTTGAGCATCACAACGGCTTCAGGCTTGCCTGTGACAAGCTGATCCTGAAGCATGCGCAGAGAACGAACGAGCTTATAAGGCTCAAGCACCGGAAACTGCGGCTGTTCAGCATTGGGCGCGCTTTTTGCCGATGTGATCACTGCGCCAGACAGCAGTGGCAATCCCACAAGCATCGCCAGTCCAGTGCGAACAATGATCTTCTTCATGGATTAGACTTGAGAAAAATATCGATGCGTCGATTTTCAGCGGCGTTCGGGTCGCTCACATTTTTCGGCTGCCGATCAGCATATCCCTCGACACGCAGCACACGTTTCTCATCAAGCCCTCCACGGACCAGCATGTAATAAGCCATTTGTGCCCGTGCTGAAGAAAGCCGCCAGTTATCATAGCTCGCGCTCTTGAACGGTCGTGCATCGGTATGACCGCTGATAATGACCTCACCCGGCTGACGGGAGATCACCTGTGCAATGCGCTCGATTATGGCCACGACGCGTGCATCAGGCTTTGCAGAGCCAATTGTGAACATGCCAAAATCAATCTTGTCAGTCAGCTGGATCATCACGCCACCATCCACTGGCACGACGCTGACATCGGGCATCGGCTCAGTTTTCTGAGTGTCACCCTCCGCTTTTGATGTATCCCCGGTCGCTGCTTGCTTTAATTCGGCAATAAGCTCTTCCTGACTTTCTGCTGGCTTTTCTTCAACCTCTGCATCCGCTGTTTTTTCTGGCGGCGTGGCAGGTGTTGCTTCCGGCTGGGTCAGCGTTTCCGCAGCTTTGCTAGACCAATAATCAGGGCTAAACGGATCTCGATAAGCGTCACCGCCATCCGAGCCAGTTTGTGGTCCGGATTGCGCAATGCCGCCCTCGCCTTTGGCAGACTGATTTTGCAAAACACCCGTTTCATGGGCAAGTTCAGAAAGTACAGCGTAAGGTTCGCGGAACATCCGGCTTTCTTCCTGCTGGCTCACCGCATTTGACGAGGTTTCATTGATAACCTTCGTGCTATCATCCACCTTCTGGTCACTATCGAAACGCACACGGCCTTCCTGTTGGTCAACATCCTGCACGCCTTTCGGGCTGGAATGTCGATCCATCAGCTTAACCGGATTAAAATAGCTGGCGACAGCCGCCTTACTTTCCTCGTTAGCAGCATTGATAAGCCACATAACAAGAAAGAAGGCCATCATAGCCGTCATGAAGTCGGCATAGGCGATTTTCCAGACGCCACCATGATGTCCGTCATCATCGTCCCGATTACCGCGACGCACAATGATGATCTCGCGCTTAGTCTCCGGATCAATGCTCATCGGACGGTTGCCTTTAACTCTTCAAGAATTGGAGCAATACGTGTTTCAAGCACCCGTTCTCCAAATGAAAATGAAACTTCGCTGGATGTGTTCTCAATGAACTGGCAGCCATAAGGCAATAGATCGGCGTGGTGACGCAATGGTTCCAGCAAATGCACGGGACCATGAATTTCAGGCGCTTCGCCTTCGAGTGCAAGCTTACTAATGCGTCGCGCAAATTCCAGAACAGCATCTTGCTCGAGTTTCTCAGCATAAAGAAAACCAAGAATTTCTGACATTTGCTGCGATAAATTACGTTCAAGCAAAGTCATACCTTGCGTCAGCCCAACTGCCAGAAGGGTTGCTTGTTCACGAGAAAATCCGGCGCGCAGTGTTTCAATTTCAGCCTCATGCTCGCGCAGTAGGCGTGCCTTTTCCGCCGCATAAAGCGCTTCCGCCTCCCTGTGTCCGTCTTCACGCCCGCTCTCAAACGCCAAACGCTTTTCTTCCTCAAAAGCGAGGATCTGAGCAATTTCGGCCTGCTCATCTTTAAACGGCTTATCTGCGAGAGGTTTTGACGACAAATCAACGCGCGGGTCTGCAACCAACGGCGCCCTTGCAACCGGGGCCGCGATAATTTCAATCACCTCATCGTCGATATGATGTGTTGAAAAATCAGGCAAATAGCGGCTAAGCGCGAGCGTGTTCATCGTCAGGCTGCCTCAAGCTCCGGCATTGCGGCACGCCCTGTTTGACTCGCTTGCTGATGGGAAGATGTTTCATGAATCCACTGCTTGAGAACAGCTGCCACTCGTTCTTCATCCATTTCAATCATCTGCTCAAGGCGCAGCTTTGCAGGCATACGCATGCGCTGGCGCAGATCACTAAGGCTGCTCTTCATTTGATCGGCGTAGGCTTCTGGCCCACCAATGACAGCCTTTGTCGATTCAGAACTCACGAGATTATGCGTGTCGGCAACAAAATTCGGGACTGCCACCTCGGCCGGCTCACGGATTGCAACTTCCGTTCCAGCCGGCTTAGCACTTGTTTCACGCAAAAGCGGACGAAGGCCAAACCAGATCAGCAATGCGACTGCACCGAGGATTGCAAGCGCATTCACATAGGACCCGCTTTGACGCAGCAGCGTATCTGACCATGGCGTTGAAACCGGCTCCATATCGGCACCGGAAGCATTCATGAAATTGACCGCCGTAACATTGATAACATCACCGCGATCCAGATTAAGCCCAGCTGCCGTGGCGACCAGATCGCGTATTTTTGTGATCTGCTGGTCAACAAAATCGGCTGGTGGCGGTGTTGTCCCAGCGGTTGCGAGCAAACGCGCCTGATCAATTACGACTGCAATCGAAAGCCGCTTGACGGAATAACCATCGCTGACTGTCGATACAGTCTTGGTGTTCATCTCGTAATTGGTGAGTTCCTCGCGGCGATCCGTCTTCTCAGTCGAACTTTCACCGTTGCGGCTCGCTATTTCCTCCTGCGGAATATTTTGCTCGACGCCAGCGGCATTATCACTACGTGAATTACGGTTATCGCCGCTTTCACGCACAACGCGCACTGAGCGCTCTACACGCGATTCAGGATCAAAGCTCGTTTCATTGGTCTGGCGACGGTCTGTATCAAGCGAAGCCTGAACGCTGGTCTGGAAATGACCAATGCCAAGATAGGGTGCCAACGCTTTGCGGATGCTTTCGTCGACATTGCCCGCAACCTGCTGTTCAAGCGAGGCGGTCATCAATGCTGCACCATTCGCGGCTTCACCCGCAGATGCGAGAAGACGTCCATTGGTATCGAGAACAGTTACATCCGATGCGGCAAGTGCCGGGACAGCCGCAGCCACGAGCTGGCGGATCGACTGTGCGGATTCGGCTGCAAAACCACCCTCCGCACGAATAACAACAGAAGCCGACGGCTTCTGATCACCACGGCGGAACGAACCTTTTTCTGCAAGAACAATATGAACACGTGCGGCCTTCACACCGCGAATAGCCTGAATGGTGCGGGCGATCTCGCCTTCAAGCGCCCGCACATGGGTAATTTCCTGCATAAATGACGTGAGGCCAAGAGACCCCATATTATCAAACAGTTCGTAACCGGCATTGTTCGACGTTGGCAGGCCTTTTTCAGCCAGATACATACGCGCCTGTTCAGCTTTGCCAATTGGCACCAGAATGGATGAGCCGTCCGATTTCACATCAAAGGCAATTCCCGCTTCGCCAAGCGCCAGACCCATACGGTTCACGTCATCACGCGAAAGGCCCACATAAAGCGTCTCATAGGAAGGGCGGCTGAGATAAAAGCTGGTGTAGAGGATCGTGCCCATCAGCGCAGCACCGACAAGTCCGAGCGCTATAAGTTTTCGCGCGCCAAGCTTGCCGAGCGTTCCCCTAAGCTGTTCGATCAATTGTTGGAAATTCTGCTGCATTCACACCACCGCCATCCTGATGAACGCAAAATAGATCGCGAAGCTTGCGCGAAAGTGGCGGCGGGAAATGCAGAGCCGCAAAAGAGAGGGGCGCGGAATAAATCCCGCGCCCCTGACTGTAAATTATATAGACGAGCTGATTAGCCGCGGAACAGCGACATGATCGACTGGCTCGACGAGTTAGCGATCGAGAGAGCCTGCACACCAAGCTGCTGCTGAACCTGAAGAGCCGACAAACGAGCCGATTCCTTGTTCATGTCAGCATCAACCAATGCGCCAACGCCCTTTTCCACCGAGTCAGAAAGCTTCGAAATGAAGCTCTTCTGGGTGTCGATACGTGCCTTAGCAGCACCAAGCGTAGCCGCACCAGTGGTGAGTTCCGACAGAGCCGTTTCAACTGCGTCAAGTGCAGTCTTGATGCCAGCGTCATCGACGCGTGTCGTCGAAGGATCGAAGAAGGTTGTGGCGACCAGACCACCAGCAATACCACCTGTACCGTCGGCAGCTGCAAAAACCTGTACGTCAGCAGCGGCAACGTCAACAGTGTCGATCGTTACAGTGGTGCCAGTACGGTTGTAAGATGCGACAACCTTAAGATCATCCGAACCATCAGTGTTCGCAGCACTTACGAGCAGGTTCGAGCCAGCGTAGTTCGCGTTGCTGGCCGACGACTTGATCTGCGACTGGATGGCTTTAAGTTCCGTTGCGACCTTCTGCTGGTCTTCAAGGCTTGCGCCCTGCGCGCTAACCAGAAGCGACTTCATCTTGTCAACCTGGTCCTTGATGTCGTTGATTGCAGTGTATGCAGTGTCAACCTTGCCAGCGCCGAGGCCGAGAGCGTCCTGAACAGCCGAGTTGGCCTTGTTATCGGACTTCATCGAAGTTGCGATCGACCAGTAAGAAGCGTTGTCAGCAGCTTCACCGATACGAAGGCCGGTCGAGATGCGGTTCTGCGTGGTTTCCAGCGACTTGTTGGTCGACGAAAGTGTCTGGAGAGCGGTCAGAGCCGACGAATTTGTAAGAATGCTAGACATTGTAGTGCCCCTTGTAAAAAAACAGGATGAGGGACAGGCCGGATTCAAAAATTACCGGCATGGTGGAGCGGCATCATGCCTGTCACCGCGAAACGCGCGGGACCCATCATGCCATCACTACTATGCGGCAATTGTTAACAGAATATTAATATGCTGGTCCGCATTTTAACGGATCGCGTATTTTCCCAAAAAAATGCTAGGAAAATGATCGTATCAGGCTTCCGACCAGAATATTCCAGCCATCAATCAACACGAAAAACAGGATTTTAAACGGCAGTGATATAACGGTTGGCGGCAGCATCATCATGCCCATCGACATGGTCAGCGTTGCCACAACAAGATCAATCACAAGAAACGGCAGCACAATCAGGAAGCCGATTTCAAACCCACGGCGTAATTCCGAGATCATGAAAGCCGGAACCAGCACGCGAAAATCAACAATACCATCCTCGCCCGTGCGGAATGAAGGTTCTGCAAGGTCTTCAAATAGCCGCAAGTCCTTGTCGCGGACCTGGCCCATCATGAAATCGCGAAACGGTGACGAAATTTCCTTGAACGCCACTTCCTGCGTAATTTCATTGCGCATCAGCGGCTCAACGCCATTGTTCCACGCCCGGTCAAAAACCGGTGCCATCACATAAAACGTCATGAAAAGCGCAAGCGAAATCATCACCATGCTGGCAGGGGCTGTTTGCAAGCCAAGGCCAGAACGCAATAGTGAGAACGCAATGGCAAAGCGCGTGAAGCTCGTCACCATAATCAGCAGGCCCGGCGCAATTGAAAGCACCGTAAGTAAGCCAAATAGCTGAACGATCTGACCGCTTGCAGCACCACTGCCCGCAGGCAACAGGTTTTCAAGTGACAAGCCCTGCTGAGCATGGGCCGAAACAGTAAAGACAAGCGTCAGGAGAGCGCCAAGACCAAGAGCTTTTTTCATTCAACGACCAATGTCGAAATAAAGATGCGCTCGACTGCGCCTTCGGATCGCAGACGCGCCCGTTCTTCAAGATCGGCGCGCAAATAGGCAAGACCTGCCGCGCCTTGCAATTGCATCAGATTAACACTGCGCAGGAATGCAACAAAATCATCACCGATACTGGCAGCCATGTCCGCCGGAATCTCACGACCAGGCTTAGCAACAAGCGATGCTTCAAGGCGCACCCATGTGTTTTGCGGGATGCCAAGATTGGTGACAATCGGCTGCAATGGCACCACAGTTCCAATGCTGCGCGATTCAAATTCGCCCTGCTTTGGCTTGTCTTCCTTGCCGCTGGCAGGTGCATTTGCCTTCTGTCCGGCAGAAATTATCTCTCCCAGATACCAGCCACCACCGCCCGCAATAGCAGTGAGTATCGCTACCGCAGCCAAAAGGCCCATCATAGACCCTTTTGACTTACTATCTTTCTGAGAGGAGGTGTCGCTCATGCTCATTGGCTTTAGAACGGAGAAATCTGGTCGAGAATTTGCTGACCATAAGGCGGCTGCTGAATTTCGCTCAAGCGTCCGCGACCACCGTAAGAAATGCGTGCCTCAGCGATCTTGTCATACGAGATCGTATTGGAACCCGAAATATCGCGCGGCCGCACAACCCCGACCACGTTGAGCACGCGCAATTCATTGTTCACGCGGACTTCCTGCGAACCGCGAATGATCAGGTTCCCGTTTGGAAGTGTGTCGGTGACAATGGCTGCGATCTGAAGACGAATATCCTCGCTGCGCTCAATCGTGCCCTTACCTTTAGAGGTACTGTTGGAACGTGTGTTGACCGAAGCATCCATTTCACCACCGCCAAAAGCGCCCGACAGGCTGCTGGTATCAAACGATGCGCCAGCGCCATAAAGACCTTTGGAAATGCGCTCGCGATCCGTCTTGTTATCCATATTGGCGCGATCATTGATCGAGATGATCACGGTCAGCACATCGCCGGGTTCCTGCGCGCGCGGATCTTTGAAAAAATTCGTCGAGCGCTGGTCCCATAGCGAATAGGACGCCTTGCTCGGTCGAACCGGATAGCCGCTATATTGCGGATTGTTCTGCACACCAAGATTAGCCGCAACAGGTGAAAGATCAGGCGCACGGCCAATCTCTTCCGGTTTAGTGGCACAACCGGCCACCAGAACCATCAGCAAAGCGGCAAACGGAGCTTTGTTCATGCTTGTTTTCATTGCACGCTACTCCCGTTTTCTGCCTGCGCGCGCTGCTCCCGTTTGGGCGGCGCTGCTACGGCAGTGCGCTGCGATCCAACAATAACGCGCGCAAGTTTAGCAGCCTTTTCTGGCGGCATTTCATTGAGGATAATGCTCGAAACACGCGGATTGAGCTTGAGGATCAATGCCGCCGCCGCTTCATCGCCAATCAGTGACATCTGCGCTGCCGCCGCATCCGGTTTCATTTTCGATATAATATCGACCAGCGAATCCTGCGCCTTGTTTACGAAGTCATCACGGCGCTTAAGCCACATTTCATACTCTTTGCGCTTTTCTTCCAGCGCAAGCATCCGCTTTTCAACGTCTGCCTTCAGTTCTGCAAGTTGCTTAGCTTGAAGCGCATAGCGTGCATCTGAAGCCTGATTATCGAGATTTCCGCAAAACTTGCGAATCTCATCAAGATTCCCGACAGGCGCAGATGCAAGTTGCTGGGTGATCGGAGCCTGCTGCTCAACAGGCTGCGGTGGCAGAGGTTGCTGTGCAAATGCTGCAAAAGCTGAGCCAAAAAGCAGCGTGATCGCAAAACCATAGCGGGTCAGATTTTTTTCCACCATCATTGCACCACCAATTCGGCATGAAGTGCACCCGACGTCTTAATCGCCTGAAGGATTGCTATGATGCCGTTTGGCTTCACACCCATCTGGTTGAGACCCTTCACGAGATTTTCGAGATTGGCTCCCGTCAGGATACCAATCTTAGCATCGGCCTGATTGACGGCGATTTCTGTGTTTGGCTCGACTTCTGTTTCGCCATAGCTGAACGGATCAGGCTGTACCACCATCGGTGTTTCCGTCACACGAACGGTCAGACTGCCATGGCTGATAGCGACTTTGGAGATACGCACTTTGTCACCGATAACCACGGTACCTGTGCGCTCATCGACCACAACGCGCGCAACTTCATCGGTTACAATCGGCAGACCTTCGAGTTCAGCAAGAAACCGAGCAGGCGGCACATTCTTCGGGCGTGTAATGCGGATGGTTTTGGAATCGCGCGCAAGGGCTACGCCGCGTCCATAACGACGCTTTGCAAAAATATTGATCGTGTCAGCCGTGCGCACCGCGGTCGTAAAGTCCGCATCGCGCAGTTCAACAATCATTTCGGCATCCTTGCCGAAATTGCCTGCGACCTCGCGTTCAACCAGCGCACCATTCGGAATACGACCCGATGTCGGCACACCCTGAACAACGCTTGCTGCCTGACCTTCCGCAGAAAAGCCGGAGACAATCATACTGCCCTGAGCGACCGCATAGACCTGATTGTCAGCACCCTGCAACGGCGTCATCACCAGCGTACCGCCCTGAAGCGAGGTCGCATCACCGAGCGAAGATACTGTCACATCAATGCGTGATCCGGCACCGGAGAACGGCGGCAGATTGGCGGTCACAATCACCGCAGCCGTGTTCTTGGCGCGTGTGGAGTTGCGTGGTGCGTTGATGCCAAGATTTTCGAGCATGGCGCGCATCGACTGCTCAGTGAAAGGCGAGTTGCGCAGGCTGTCGCCCGTGCCATTCAGGCCAATAACCAGACCATAGCCTACGAGCTGGTTTTCACGAACGCCTTGAATAGTGGCGATATCTTTCAGGCGTGCAACCGCACTGCCTCGGCCAAGATCGGCATAGGCCATCTTCGATGGATCGCCACCCGAGCCAAGCCAATCCGCATCCGCGTCAACCGCAGAGCCAAATTCACGCGCATTTTTAGAGGCTTCATCGGCAAATACACTCATTGGCTGAACCAAGAGTGTGAGGCAGGCAATCAGTGTGGTGACGTATTTTCTCACTGCATCCCCACTTGAATCCGACCATCTGCAAGCACGGTTCCCGATACAATCAGGCCGCTATCGGCATTGCGAATTTTAATGAAGTCGCCAACAGCACCCGATTCGAGCGGCGTGCCGGTTGCTGTAATGGTCAGCGGGCCGGATGTGAAAACCATCAAGGCTGGTACGCCGCGCGTAACCAGCGACGGCTCTGACAGAGCCGCAATCAAAATAGGCTTGCCGGAAATCAGGGTTCTGCGAGCAACCTTGCCAGTGACTTGCTCAGGCGAGAGCACATATTGTCTGGCGGCAGGCGGACTGATGTAGAATTTCTTCTCCACAAGCGAAACATCGCTTACAACCTGACCGGGATAGACGGTTGTTGACGGCACGAAGAAAGCCATGCGTTCGGCAGCGTTGGCAACCGGAGCGCTCAATATCACAAAAGCGGCGAGGATTGCCGCGCTTGTGTTTCGAATAGCTTGCTTCACGCGCATCATCATCCCACTCACCATCAGCGCATATTCTTGGACACAGTTGCAGCCATTTCGTCCGCAGCCTGAATGACTTTTGAGTTCATTTCATAGGCGCGCTGAGCCGAAATCAGATCGGTGATTTCCTTCACCGGATCGACGTTAGATGCTTCCAGATAACCTTGTTTGACGGTGCCAAAGCCCGGGTCGCCGGGGCTGCCCGCAATCGGTCCGCCCGATGCTTCGGTCTCACGATAGAGATTGCCGCCAAGTGGCTCAAGTCCTGCTTCATTGGTGAAGTTAGCCAGTGCTAAACGACCAATTGCCGGTCCGATTTCAATGCCAGCATTTCCCTGAACCTTGGCAAAAATCTCGCCGGAATCATTGACCACGACTTCAATCGTATTGGCCGGAATGGTAATATCAGGCTGAACGAGATTGCCGTCCATCGTGACCATCTGGCCATCAGCATTTGTATTGAATGCACCCGCGCGCGTATAAAGCGTTTCGCCGGTCGGGCTTTGGATCTGAAACCAGCCTTTACCCGTCAGCGCCAGATCAAGTGGATTGCCTGTCTGGTTGAAGCTGCCCTGCATATGCACATTTCGCACCGCAGCCGTCTGAACGCCAAGACCAACCAGCGCGCCTTCTGGCACAACCGCCTGATTGGCCTGACTGGGAACACCGGCAGAGCGCTCAGCCTGATAAAGCAGATCAGAAAATTCGGCGCGCGCACGCTTAAAACCAGTCGTGTTGATATTGGCAATATTATTGGCAATCACTTCCAGATTAAGCTGCTGGGCATTCATGCCTGTTGCTGCAATCGTCAGGGCTTTCATAGCGCGTCCTTAACTCCGTTATGCTGATCTGATCAGGCTCTGATCAAATTGGCATGCGGTTGATTTCGAGATAGGCCTGTACGATCTTGTCGCGGATCGCGATTGCTGTTTGCAGCGAGCGCTCCGCTTCCATAACCGAGTTTACAACGTCGCTCACAGGTGCATCACCTTTGATGCCCTGAATCGAGGTTGCTTCTGCTGCCTGTAATTTCTGACCGACTGAGTCCGTCATCTGCGAAAGCACATCACCAAAAGATGCACCCGGCGCGGTTGGGACAGCTTGCGGAGCCTGCGTGGAACCGACATTATTCTGCGCAACCGTTTCAGTGAGGCGCGACAGAGCATTGCGTGCCGAAATGCTCATGATTGAGTCGTACATTATGTGTTCCTCATCAGATCGATGGTCATTGAGATCAATTCACGCGCCTGCTTGACGACTTGTAGATTGGCTTCATATGAACGGTTTGCTTCACGCATATCCGCCATTTCGACGACCATATTGACGTTAGGGTATTGGACATAGCCACGTGCATCCGCCGCCGGATGGCTTGGATCATATTGCTCAACAAAGGGCGAAATATCGTGACCGATTTCGGTTACGCGAACCTGCGCCGCACCCGTCGTCTGTTCCAGCTCCGTGCGAAACGAAACTGTTTTACGGCGGTATGGGTCAGCATCGGCGGTCTTTGCCGTTGATTGTGCATTCGCAATATTTTCGGAAACAATGCGCAGTCGGGTCGACTGTGCCGACAGACCGGAGGCGGCAATCTTTAACGTATTTTGCAAAGCGTCAGATGACATGGATTATCCCTTTGCAACCGACAGCATCATGCGATGAAACGCTTTGACGATGCTTGTGTTGAGCGAATAATCCCGCGAGATTTCACCGGCCTTCATCATTTCCTGCTCAACATCAACGGTGTTGCCGGAATGGGTCTGCTCAGTGATGCTTTCAGGACGCAAACGCGCGCCAGCGATGCCGTTGGCTTCGACTTCCAAATGCTGTGCATTGGTTGCAGCCATAGTGAGCTGGGTTTTGCTCAGCACATCCGCGAAAGGCTGGACATCGCGCGCTCGAAAATCCGGAGTATTGGCGTTAGCAACATTTCCAGCAACCGTTGCCTGTCTTACTGACAACCATTGTGCCTGCCTTGCCGCCAAATCTAGCAGATGGATTGAGCTCATGATATTTCCCGCGAGTGTCCCGCATTTACCTTCGATTAACTTAAAGGTCGGAACTTGCGTCAAGCTTGCGCTGAGTAAACTTTAAAAAGATATCCTCTATCGACGCATATCAATCACGCCGCCTGTAGACGTCGTGAGCTGCCAATTGCCGCCGCTCTGGCCGCGCCGGATCGAAACAAGACGGCTCCCATCGGGTAAAAGTGAGCCTTTTTCCACAAACCAATAGCCTGATATGTCCTCGATCATTGCCATACTGCCAACAACTTCGCGTAACGCGAAAACTGGCTTTGGCAATGGCTTGCCCTCACTGCTTCCCTCACCGCCCTGCCCATCAGTAGCGCCCGGCAATCCCTTACCATTCGACATAATCGAACCGGTTTTCATCGTGTCGATGCCCTCATTTGACGCCGCTTCTTCATTTGGGCGAAATGAGGGAAAATGACGAACCGTCTTTTGATCCGTTCTGTTGAGAGGATCGGTAATCTTGGTATCATTCTTCTTTGAAAGACTAAGATCGACACGCTGCAAATAAGTAACCACCGGAAGCATGGCACAGACCACCGCAAGGGCGATTGCACTGACTTTCAGATAGTGGTCCACCTGACTTTGCGGCTTCTTCTCAGTATTTTGCAAGGTCGCAGCTTCCACCTCAGCGGCAAGCTTGGCCAGAACCTGATCCTCTTTATTTTTGTTAAAGCCCTTCATAGCGCCTTATGCCTGCTTCTCGCCGCGCAAAGCAGCGGCAAGGTCTAAATATGGATCATCGGATACGTTTGTTTCTGGCGATTGTTGCAGCGCTTCGTAAACTCTCGGCACCAGATCAACAGCCTGATCAAGCAGGCCGTCATTGCCTTTTTGATAAGCGCCAATCGCGCGAAGATCGCGGGTTTCCTCAAACCGCGCTACCATCGCCCGCAATTGACCTGCAAGCTTGCGCTGGTCGGCAGACCAGTTGTGCTTTGCAAGGCGCGACACCGACGCAGGAATATCGACCGCTGGAAAGCGACCCTGCGCTGCAATAGCCCGGTCAAGCACGATATGGCCATCGAGCGTGCCGCGAATGGTATCGGACACCGGATCATTATGATCATCGCCATCCACCAGCACCGAATAAATGCCGGTTATGCTCCCACCCGCATCGCTCACGCCGGGACCAGCGCGCTCGAGCAGGCGTGGCAACTGACTAAATACGCTTGGCGGATAACCACGCGAAACGGGCGGCTCTTCAGCCGCAATTGCCACCTCACGCGCTGCATGCGCAAAGCGTGTGACGGAATCGACAATCAACAGCACATTCTGACCAAGGTCACGAAAATATTCGGCAATTGCCGTTGCGGTATTGGGTGCAAGTCGACGCATCATTGGGCTTTCATCGCCCGTTGCAACAACCGTTACAGTCTTATCGAGATGCCCGGCCATTGTTTCTTCGAGCATCTCGCGCACTTCGCGACCGCGCTCACCGGTTAGTGCCAGTACTACCGTGTCAAAATCCGCAGCACGCGTCATCATAGCGAGCAGCGTGGATTTACCCACACCTGAACCCGCAAAAATGCCAATACGCTGGCCAAAACAAAGCGGTGTGAAAATATCAATGACATTGACGCCGGTCCGAAGACCACGATCCACACGCGAACGGCGCAAGGCTGCCGGTGCCAGATTTTCGCAAGCCATCGCGTGAGCACCGGGCTGCATAGCCCCTTTTCCATCAACCGCTTCGCCAAGGGCGTTGATCACCCGCCCCCGCCATTCTGGCGAAGGACAAATACGCAGCGGCCCTTCCTCGAAAACAGCTGCTCCCAAAGCAGGTATGATCCGATCATCGAAGGGCTTTACCAGCACTTGACGATCCGCCACGCGAATGATTTCTGCGCGGCTTTGACCGCTATCTGCACGAATGGCAACCACATCACCAAGGTGCGCTTTTCGTGAGAGTCCACGAACCGCAATCGCAGAACGCGACACATCGCTCACCGTACCACCAAGACCGGTAAGTGGTCTCGGTGCAAATGCCTGCTGGCGAACTAAAGCAGCAAGACGTGTGAGCGGCAGATCAGCTATCATCCGTTTTTGGAGCCCAGTGTTTTAATCGCTTCAGCGACGGTGCGTTCTTGCTGGCTCAACAGATTATTGACCTGCTCAAAAGCACGGCTGACACTGATTAATCGAGTCATTTCGGACATGGCATCGACATTGGAGCCTTCGATCATACCCTGCACCAGTCCCACACTGTTACTATCAACAACCGGAACAGCTGGCTTATCTGAAACGACGCCGGAATTGCCCGCATATTTCAGTTCAGCATCTTTAGGAATAGAATAGAGACCAATCTGGCCGATTTGCGCGCCATTCTGATAGATAGCGCCATCGCTTGAAATCTTTGGAGCACCGGCATTCGCGTCGAGCATAATGGGCGCGCCGCCCACATCGAGAACAGCGTTACCCATCACTGAAACGAGTTCGCCCGTCGCCATCATTTTCATGCGACCGTCGCGCGTGTAGACCTGGCCTTGCGGGGTAGAAAGCGCCATCCAGACGTCGCCTTTTACGGCAACATCAAGTGGGTTATCGGTCTTAATCATTGGACCGGCTTCGGTGCGAATATAGCTTTTACCCGCACTTGCAAAACTCACCGCATCATTGGTCTTGCCTGAAACGATCGATTCAAACTTGGTGCCCTCGCCGCGAAAGCCAACAGTAGAGACGTTGGCGACATTATGCGCGATAGCATCCATGCGCCGCTCAAGCGTAACCAGCGAAGACAAGCCAACATAGATCGAGTTATTCTGCATCGGTCAGCGTCCGCCCGGCCTAAAATTTTGCAAGGTGCTTAAAATATCCATCGAAATGCCAACCGATGATGTTCCCCCCAATAGCAGCGAAGCGATCGATGCGGGCGAACTGCTGGTCGGGTTGTTCATTTCATACATAGCCGTGAAACGGGAAATGAACTTTGACACATAATCGGGATCAGACATCTTATCGAAATCGATCCGCTCTTCGATCATCTTTGCCTGTTTATCGATATCCGCATTAGACATAGAAGCAGGCCAGCCAAAAGTTGCCTGCACCATCGACAACAATGCTTTATCGCCAAGGATTTCATAGGCATTGGTCAGGGTCGATGCTTTGCGCTCAAAATACAACGCCAAACGCACGCCTTCGTTCTGGCTACCAGCGTCGCTCTCAAGCGTCTGGCGCATATATTTATCAATGACGCCCTGCTGTGCGGCAGTAGCTTCAGTCGCCTTGTCGCCCTTAGCGGCAAAATCAAAGGTAGTCGCAAATTCCTTGTAGCGCTTATCGGTTAGCTTGTTGGCCATGGCATCATCACTGACAACACCTTCGGTCAGGATTTTGCGAACGAAGGCCTTAGCATAAGCCATATCTTCAAGGCCGTAAGCCTTCATCGCATAATTGAACAATCGTGTATCCGACATGAAATCATCAATCGATTTCACATTGCCAATGTTCTCTTTGTAGTAGGCGGTTTCGCGCTCAACCACAGGTTCTTTCGATACGCGCTGCAATGACCGCGTCATGTCAGACGCTATCAGACGATAACTTGTCATCGTATCGACCATTGGCAAAGACCCCCTGCTGGTGTTTGGCTCTTTATGAAAGCTCAAGCTTGTCCGAAGCTGATTTCACACCGTGCCTGATGGCAAGCTTCGCGCAAGGCGACGACCATAGAGTGCATTTAAAGAAATTTTATTTTGGGGTTTTAAGCTTTGGGTATTCTCATCGGCCTTGCCATCACACTCGGTTGTATGCTGGGCGGCTTTATCGCTATGGGCGGTCACGTCAGTGTGCTTATCCAGCCGTGGGAATTCGTCATCATTCTGGGTGCTGCTCTTGGCACGTTCTTCGTCGCCAATCCTTTATCGCTGGTAAAGGACACAGGCCGTGCCTGTATGGAAGCATTTACCAATAAAGTCCCAAAACAACGCGATTATCTCGACGTTCTTGGTGTGCTCTATAGCCTGATGCGCGAACTGCGCGCTAAATCGCGCAATGAAGTTGAGGTTCATATCGACAACCCAAAAGAATCTCCCATTTTTCAGGCTTACCCCAGCATCATGAAAAATGAAGATCTGATGCATTTCATCTGCGACTATTGCCGTCTGATCATCGTCGGAAATGTTCGTCCGCATGAAATCGAAGCTCTTATGGACGAAGAAATTCACACAATCTCCCGCGACCGCCTCAAGCCCTATCAGGCAATGGTCAGCATTTCCGAAGCGCTGCCAGCTCTTGGTATTGTTGCCGCTGTTCTGGGTGTTATCAAGGCCATGGGCGCGCTCAACCAGTCGCCAGAAGTGCTTGGCGGTCTGATTGGTGCCGCACTTGTTGGTACATTTGCCGGTATCTTCTTTTCTTATGGCGTCGTCACGCCGATTGCTACGAAAATCAAAATGACGCGCGAGAAGAACAATCGGCTCTATGTTGTCGTGAAGCAAACCCTTCTGGCCTACATGAACGGTTCGCTGCCACAAATTGCTCTGGAATATGGTCGCAAGACAATTTCGGCCTATGAGCGTCCAAGCATTGATGTAGTTGAACAAGAAACAATGTCGAGCACACCGCTCCAGCAGGCGGCGTGACATGACGGGCTTCAGCCAAAGCCGCAAGAGTGATGTCCTTGCTGACAACCTGCTCCGAGCAGCAGGACTTTCCGGCGACGATTTAAAGTCACTCGCGCATGTTTTTAAAGATGCATCCCTGCATTTTTGCTCTCACCTTGCAGAAGGCTCGGCTGCCGCATTTTCCTCCGATGCAGGTTCTGTCGACATAACCGACAATGACAGACTAAGCCAGATCCTTGAGCAGGCAGCGATCATCGCGCCTTTGAAAGCCGATAATTGGGGTTGCTCGCTCTTTGTAACAGCGGATTCGACACTGGTCTTTGCGGTTATTGAGGCCATGTTTGGTGCACAGGGCAATCTGGGAAGCACTGACCTTGAACGTCCCTTCGGTATGATGGAGCGCAAGGTTTCGGGTGTTATTGCATCTTACTTCGCTAAGGCTCTCGATCAGGTTTTCACGGGCAATGGCAATTCAGTTTTCACAGCTGGGGAATGTCTTGATACCGCGGATTTCAACCGTGATGATCTGGATCAGTCCCGCCTTTTCAATTGCCAGATAGAAGTGGCTGCGGCAGGCAAGACTGGCTTTATACATCTTTTGCTGCCACGCAGCAGCCATAAGCCGATGCAGGATGCTGTTACAGCGTTTCTGCGCCGCCCGGTCAATCAAGCCGACCCGGCATGGGCAAAGAGGATGCGACAGGAAGTCAGCCGTGCTCGCATTGATCTGGAGGCCTTCATTCAGCAAGGCAGCCTGACCCTTGATGCACTTTCCCGGCTTGAAGTCGGTCAGGTGCTCAAATTGCCAGCCGACGCGATGGAACAAGTGCGCCTGCGTGCGGGCACCCAGCAACTTTTCAAATGCTCACTCGGCAAGTCCGGCATTCATTTTACAGTCAAGATTGGCGATCCTGTCGATCAGGAAGAGGATTTTATCGATGAGCTTGTTGCTGGCTAACATTCTTTCAACACTCATGGCCCTCGCTTCACTTGGTGCGCTGATTGTGGTTGGACGCAAAGCAAACGAAACCATTAAGCTCGGCAAACTGTTGACGCTGCGCGTTGCCGCCGCATCCAACGGGCTTGAGCGGGTCGCAAAATCATTGCGCAGCCAGCGAACAGATCTGACTGACGAAACAGCACGTCTTGAGGCACGCCTTGGCGAAACCGCACGTGTGCGCCGTGAGATGGATGAGGCTATTGAAGAGCTGAACCGCCTGCGCAAGGCGCTGACCCGCGATATTCGACATGCGCGCAATGTTTCAGAGCTATCTATTCGCAAAGAAAATGCGACGCCTGAACACACCACTATGCAGGCACCGATTGAAAAGAAAGCTCTGCCAGTTTTTGTGCGCCGCGCAGTGAAGAAGGCAACCATTGAAATCGCAGGTCAAGCGTGACGAGCAAAAGCATGAATAGCGGCAGCAAGGAACAGAAGATGCAGCACGAACTTGACGAAGCAATTGAAGAGCTGCGCGAAGACAAGCCCCGCGCTGCCAAGGCGGGTGGTTCCAAGCCCAATCTCGAACTCATCATGGGTATTCCCGTCGATGTTCAGGTGGTTCTGGGGGGCACAACCATGCCAGTCGCCAACCTTATGAAACTTGGACGCGGTGCTGTTATCACCCTTGATAAGCAGATCGGTGATCCAGTCGACATCGTCGTCAACGGACGTGTCATTGCGCGCGGCGAAGTGATCGTTCTTGAAGACGATTCTTCACGTTTTGGCGTCAGCCTCACCGAAATTATCGGCAAGTAACGGATTCATCATGGCCGACAATGAACAGCAAAAGTCTTCCGACGATAGCGCAAGCGGACTGATCGATACACTTTCAGGCCCGCAAAAGGCGGCTGCAATTCTTGTCGCCATCGGACGCCCGTCGGCCTCAAAACTGCTCAAGCATTTTAATTCTGATGATCTGCGCAAGCTTGCGGGGCACGCACGGACACTTGATCCAATTGCTCCGGTAGACTTTGAACTGCTGGTCAAGCAGTTTGAAGATTCATTTGCGGAAGGCGCACCGGTATCTGAGGCGGCACAACGCTTTGAAGGGTTGCTGCGCGAAGCGTTGCCGCAGGAAGAAGCGGACGCCGTGTTTGAAGAGCGTGTTCAGCCGCAGCTCGTGCAGGAATCCGTTTGGGTTCAGATCACACGTCTGTCCGTTGAGAACTTACAGGATTATCTTGCGGACCAGCATCCGCAGATCATCGCCTATATCGTTTCCAAACTTCCATCCGACATGGCTGCGCGCATCTTCGTGGGCCTGCCGCCACAATTGCGTGGCGCGGTCGTGCAGCGTTCGCTTCACATTGGCAATGTTGCGCCTGCCGCTTCCGAGCTTCTGGAAGATGTTTTGCGACGCGATCTTCTAGGTCGCAGCGATACTGGACCGGTTAAAGCGCATCACGGACAGATCGCCAATATATTCAATCAGCTCGACCGTCAGGAGATGGAAGAGCTCATGGCAAGCCTTAAAGACCTCAGCCATGACGATGTAGCGCGCATTCAAGCCAAGCTTTTCAGCTTTGAAAATATTGAACGCCTTTCGCAACGTGCCCGGCTTCTGCTGTTTGATGAAGTCCAGACGGAGCAGATCGCGACAGCGCTACGCGGCGCAGATGCGTCACTGCAGGAAACGATCCTCTCGTCATTGTCCGCACGTGGTCGCCGTATGGTCGAAAGCGAGCTCACCACAGAACAAGGCAATATAACGAGCCAAAATATAACCGATGCGCGTCGCGCGATTGCTCGTATCGCAATCGATTTGTCGGAACGCGGCATTATTACGCTTGAATCAGACGAATAAGGCCCACTTAGCCCATGTCTGATGATACCGACAAAGAGAGCAAAACCGAGGAAGCAACCGAGAAGAAAATTCGGGATGCCATTGAAAAAGGCAACATGCCGTTTTCGCGGGAAATCCCCGCTTTTGCCGGTTTTGCCTCATTTCTTGTCATTGCCGTCTTCATAGCCGCTCCCGCGACGGCAAAGCTCACTGCATTTTTGCGTGAACTCATTGATCGTCCGCAGGATTGGCTACTCAACAGTGCAGAAGATGCCAGCCAGCTTTTCACGCTCGCGGCACTGGCTATTGGTCTGGCATTGGTGCCAGTCTTTATTATCATTCCGCTTGCCGGGATAGCCGCTTCCGCTTTTCAGAATGCTCCGAGCATGGTGGGTGAGCGTATTCGCCCGCAGGCCTCACGCATATCGCTTATCAAAGGTTGGCAGCGGATTTTCGGACGATCAGGTCAGGTCGAGTTTCTAAAGTCTCTGGCAAAATTCACCGCAGCAAGCGTAATAGTCTTCTTCGTCTTCTTCAAGGGCAACGATCTCTTCACACAAGCCATCGCGACCGACCCTCGCGGCCTGCCAGAGTTTTTACGCGAAAACCTCGTTCGGTTGCTGGTGGCAAATCTCTTAGCAATTGCAGCGATTGCCGCATTCGACCTTGCATGGTCGCGCATTCATTGGAAACAAGAACTGCGCATGACCAAACAAGAGGTAAAAGACGAACTCAAACAATCCGAAGGCGATCCACTGGTAAAGGGCCGGCTACGCTCGCTCGCTCGTGATCGCGCCCGCCGCCGCATGATAAGCGCTGTACCAACAGCAACGCTGATCGTCGCCAACCCAACGCATTTCTCCGTTGCCTTGCGCTATAAGCCCAATGAAGACGCTGCCCCTATTGTCGTTGCCAAAGGTCAGGACCTGATTGCATTGAAGATTAGAGAAATTGCAACGGCAAATTCTATCCCTGTATTTGAAGACGTTCCGCTGGCGCGTGCTCTTTACAAACAAGTCAATGTTGATCAAATGATTGCACCAGAATTTTATAAGGCCGTCGCTGAACTTATTCGTGTTATAAATACTCGACGAACAATAAATTGAACAATTTTTCAATGAAATCATTATTCACTAATATAGTATATCTCAATTCTTCAATACTGGTGATAACACGATGAAAAGCATGCAGTTTTCAAATGAACGTGAAGCGATAATAGCACGCAATATCCGTGACGTTGTTGCAGATCTTCGTCTTGTTGATCCAGCAGATTATATTGCATTCATCAGATGCGAATTGCTTGCCAATATTGCCGACATCGTCAATTCCGCGACAGAACTTTACTTTTATCCCGGCACGCTCACCCTTGGTCATGGCTGCGACTTTGTTTGCGACTGGTTCAGCAACCCATCCGTTACTCTGGACATGGAATTCCGCAACAAGGGTGTCTATGCTTATTTCCGCCTCACTCTTTCCGGTAAGACCGCAAGCGTAGAACTCAACCATATCGTCTTTGACAACCCGGATGAGAACCCGACGCACAACACAGCCCGACTGGCTGACGCAATCGATGATGCAAAGCTTTCCTTGCGCAAAATTGCCTAGCGATGGCCGATAATAAGCGTAGGCATATCAGAAAAGATGCTGGACTTCAGGCATATCGATAATGCCGAGCGACAACGCCGTTGCAACTGCCGATGTTCTGTTTGAACAATTGAGCTTGATTTTTGCGTTCTGAAGATAGGTCACAACCGTCCAGCGCGCGATGTTCAAAATTTCTGCGATTTCGCCGTCTGTTTTGCCATTTGCAGCCCAGCGCAAACAATCCAACTCACGCTGGGTCAAAAGAGCAACGGCAGCACTCATCTCTCGCCCATCGCAAAGCGTGTGATGAAGATGACCGGCAGCGCTGATCAGCAGTGGCCGCAAATTTGCTATAAATTCTTGACGATCAATAAGCGTATCCAATTGGAAGCTGAATTGAGAACAGCCAGCAATCCCTTTAGGTGTACGGGCAGAAACAGCTACATGGACATTGCCTAAGCCCTGCTTCTCCGCATCGCGAAACATATCCGCTATATGCTTACTTTTATCAGCATCGCGTTTGAGATCATGCACAAGCCCATGGACGTCACTGCGGAAAAAAGGCGCATCTTCCTGAAATAAAGGATCGACGGAAAAATAATTTGTAGCCGCATATTTCACCATCCAACTGGTGGGCGCGGAGGTCACTACGGTTAGATCAGACGAAAAGTTCCGGGAGCTGTTGCTTAACCGATTGCGGTAGGCATGCATGATATGCCGACAACCGATCTCATCACGAATGCGCACCATTCTGGCAAGGATATCAGTCTGATATGCCGTTCCGAAAAACGTCTTCCTGAAATTTGGAAGATGGATCAAGTTGAGAGTCATGCCTAAAATCCCTGCAATAAAATAAAGAGGGCCTCATTCGAACCGTACATAATCTGAACGGCGAATCAACTCCAACACGCTTTATTAGAGACACCTAGACACATGAAAAACCGACCTGCTGGCAAGCAGCGAATCTGGAATTTTCATGCCTTACACACAGGAAGAATTGGGCAAAGCGTTGACGAAAAAAACGGCTGCGTTCAAGGAGAACACAGCCGACACTCTATCGTGTTGTTTTTATGGAGGAACCTGAATTGCAAGCCAAAAGGTTCCAAAAAACACAGTTTGCCACTGTATCACACAGTTAAACGATTTTTTGTCAGGCGCGGTTCTGCAGCGCTTCGGCCATGGCACGCAACGTTACAAATGTAGACGCTGCACCGGGATCGATATGGCCAATGGATCGCTCGCCAAGCTTGGCTGAACGTCCGCGACGCGATTCCATTGCAGCCGTCGCTTTCATGCCCGCTTCCGCGCCATCGCGCGCCGCAATCAGCACGTCGAGCGTGGATTTTCCAGCCTGTGCCGCCGCTGTTGCAGCCTCAACCGCCGGAACCCAGGCATCGATCATCGTCTTGTCGCCCGGTGCCGCGCGGCCCCGGTCCTGGATGCCTTGCGATGCCGCTGCAAGCCATTCAGCAATACCGGTTCCATCAAGGTTCAAACGGTTGCTGACGGCAGTGCCTGCACGCAAGAATGCTGTCGCATAAAGCGGGCCGGACGAAGCGCCCACCGCGTCGAGAAACGCTTTCGCCATGCGCTTGCAGATGGCTTCAATGGTTTCATCGTCCTGTTCGTCTTCGAGCGCATGCTGAACAGCCTTCCAGCCGATCTCCATGGTGATACCATGATCGCCATCGCCAATCACGCCATCAAGTTCCGAAAGCCAGTTCTTCTCGGCAATGATCTGATTGCCGACATTCATCATCATTGCCTTGAACAGTGCAGGTGTCACATCGCCATCGGTGATGAGCAAGCGGGGCGCGTCTGATGTTGCTTCTTTATGTTCAACAGTGCGTGCTGCCTTGCGGTGTGAAGCTGGTTCACGGTCGCTTGCCTGTACAGCACCGACAGTCAGAGCTGGCGTGTGGCATGGATGATCAAGCAGTGTCTGCAAAGTGGCATCAAGCTTCATCAGCGTTACCGAAGCGCCAGCCATTTCGAGCGATGTCGCATACTCACCGACCCATGAGGCATGGATCTGAATTTCTCGACCATCAAGAATCTGCTTCACGCGGCGGAAGATCAGGTAAAGCTCGATATGCGTGGTTGCGCCAAGGCCGTTGACCAGAACAGCAACGCGATCACCAGCTTTGAGTTCAAGTTCTTTTAAAACGGCTGCTACCAGCTCGTCAGTCACTTCATCGGCAGGTGCAAGCTTCTGGCGGCGGATGCCCGGCTCGCCATGCAAACCCATGCCGATTTCCATCTCGTCGTCGCCGATGGAGAAGTTTGGCTTGCCGGTTTGTGGCAGCGAGCAAGGGCTAAGCGCCACGCCCATCGAGCGGGTCGCCTCATTCGCAGCCTGTGCAAGCGCTTCCACACGCGGCAGGGATTCACCCAGATCAGCGGCAGCACCCGCAACTTTGAATACGAAGAAATCACCGGCAATTCCGCGACGCTCCGACTTGCGATCAAGTGGCGCAGAAGCTACGTCATCCGCTACTGCGACATGACGCACATCCATGCCGTCTTGTGCGAGTTCTTCAGCAGCCATAGTGAAGTTGAGAACGTCGCCTGTGTAATTGCCGTAAAGCATCAGCACGCCAGCACCGCCATCGGCAGCGCGTGCGGCTTCCGCAATATGTGCAGGCGATGGAGAAGCAAACACGTTGCCAACAGCGGCTGCATCCGCAAGACCGCGACCGACATAACCCGCAAAAGCTGGCTCGTGGCCTGAGCCACCGCCCACAACAATACCGACTTTGCCTTCACGCGGCCCATCGACCGCAACAACCGCACGACCTGTCTCGCCTTCGACGCGCAAGATATCAGGATGCGCGCCAACCATGCCTTCGATCATTTCTGCGATGATATTTTCAGGCGCGTTGATCAGCTTCTTCGTTTTGACTTGTTCACTCATAGTTTTGGCTTTCTTAAACTTATTGCCTGATCAGTGCGCATCCCGGCGCAGATAACGACGCGATATAGCATCGAATGAGATGGCCAGCACGACGATTGCACCCGAAACAATGCCCTGCCAATAAGGAGAGACACCGAACAGAACGATAATGTTTTCAATAATAGCGATAATACCCGCACCGAAGATCGCACCAATCGGGCTGCCGATGCCGCCAGTTGTAGCAACACCACCAATAACCGAAGCAGCGATTGGAGCCAGAACCCAGCTATCACCAATCGACGGCTGAGCAGTGCCAAGACGCGCAACCATCAGAACGCCAGCAAGCCCTGCAATGGCACCGGCAAAGCCAAACACCATCAGACGCACGCGATCCACGCGAATGCCCAGCATACGTGCACCGTCGCGGTTGTTACCAATGGCATACATGTAACGTCCGAACGGGGTTTTCAGCATCACGAAAGTAGCGATCAACAGCACCACAAACATGATCAGGAACGGCACAGGAATTCCAAAAAAGTCGCCACGACCAAGGAAGTGAATTTCGCGCGGGATACCGGTGATAGCAACACCCCGCGTCAGCACCAGATTGGCTCCACCAAAGATGCCTGCCGTACCGATGGTTAGCACCAGCGAATGCAACCGCAGGAAGGTGACGAGGAACCCGTTGAACAGGCCGAGGCAAAGTCCAAGCAGGATAGCCAGCAGCATGGCGGAATAAGGCTCGAAGCCCATCCGCATCATCAATATGCCGGAGACGACGCCGCTCAATCCGCCAATAACACCGAGCGACAGATCAAGCTCGCCCAGCACCATCAGCATCGACTGTGCAATGGTAATGAGGCCGACAAAGGCCAAACCGCGCGCCACAACCGACAGATTGTAAGTCGTCAGGAAGTAGGGCGACATGATCGCTGAAAGGGCGAAGATTACCAGCAGAGCCACAAAAACACCGGCCAGCGGCGTGCGGATGAGATTGGAAAGGGGATTAGTTTGCATCGGCTTTTACCTCTGTTCCAAAGATCGCGCCCACGAGTGTTTCATTGTTGGTATCGGTGGTGGAAAACTCACCGGTGATATGGCCGTTATGCATGGTGATGATACGGCTTGCGCATTTCTGCAGTTCGTTGAGTTCGGAAGAAACGAGGATGACACCCACGCCTTCTTCGGCAAGATTTTTCATGATGCGATAAATTTCGGATTTAGTGCGGATATCGATGCCCTTGGTCGGCTCATCGAAGATGAGTACGCGCGGACGAGTAGCCATTGCGCGACCGATAATCGCCTTCTGCTGGTTGCCACCAGAAAGCTGCGAAATGCGCTTACCCATGCCCGACGTGCGGATACCGTAATCATCGATGATCTTCTGCACGATATTGCGTTCGCGACTATCCGAGATGCCCAGCTTTCCGCTGGTCAATGACAAAACCGAAATACCGATATTTTCGCGTAGCGACAGAAGAGGCAGAATGCCGTGATGTTTGCGTTCTTCCGAGAGGTAAAGCATTCCATTGGCAACCGAACGCGACGTGTCATTCAGTGCCCAGCTTTCGCCCTCGACCTTCACCTCGCCTGCTTTGGCTTTCAGAAAGCCAAAGATCGTCTGCATCACTTCGGAGCGCCCAGCGCCCACCAGTCCGGCAAAGCCAAGAATCTCTCCCTTACGCAGATCAAAACTGATGTCTTCAAAGCGAGAGCCGGACAGTCCACGCACTTCCATGATGGTTTCAGTGGTAGGCTTTGACGGGCGGAAATGCTCATCAAAGGAGAGGTCACGGCCAGACATGGCGCGGATCAGATCCGCTTCCGTTACGTCCTTGATGTGACCGCTTTCGATCTTCGTTCCATTGCGCAGAACCGTATAATCATCGCCAATCTGAAAGACTTCTTCCATTTTGTGGCTGATGAAAACAATCGCATGGTCGCGATCAAGCAAGCTGCGGATAACCTTGAAAACACGTTCGACCTCAACCCGCGTCAGCGAGGATGTCGGCTCATCAAGGATCAGCACCTTCATCTGCTCATTTGTGCAGGCGCGTGCAATCTGCAAAAGCTGTTGATCGGACACGGAGATATTGTCAACCAAATCATCTGCCTGCGCTTCGATTCCGAAGCGGTCGAGATAGGATTTCGCTTCTTTCAGCAACGCCTTGCGGTTGACGGTAAAGCCGCCATGGCCGGTTCTGTTGAACGGCATGAACAGATTTTCAGCAACGCTCATCTGCGGGAAAAGTGTAAGTTCCTGCGGAACATAGGCGACGTTTTTATAAAGTGCTGCGTCAGTAACCGGATCGCGGCCATCAATCAGCACCTGACCGCGCGAAGCGCTGTCGGTTCCGGTCAGAATTTTAACGAGTGTAGATTTGCCGGCACCGTTTTCGCCAGCAAGAATATGTGTGCGACCCAGCTCAATTTTCAGGTCAACACCATCCAGCGCGGTTACGCCCGGAAAATCCCGGCCTAATCCGCTTGTTTCAAGATAAGCCATGATGGACACCTTGGAAAACTATCGCTGCGTTTCCGGCAAACTGCCGGTCAAAGTCGATAGGACAGGAAAGAATGGAGCACGGGAGAACCCGTGCTCCTGCAACAAGTCCAGAACGGATTAATTGCCTACATTTTCCTTGGTCAGGAATGCATTGCCGGTGTCGATATAGCCCGGAACCGGAGCGCCAGTTGCCTGTGCCCAAAGTGTCATGACCGACCAGTAACCCTGAAGTTCAGGTTGCGATGCGGACGAGCTGTCAGCAACACCATTGCGGATCATGTCGAGCATTTCTGGCAGATTGTCGAGACCGACCAGCGTAACCTTGCCCTGCTTGCCAGCTTCAACGATCGCCTGACCGATACCGATCGGGCCAGCCGCATCCGAAGCAACCCAGCCCTTAAGGTTTGGGTTGGCCTGCATAATGGCAGCTGCCTGCTGCTGCGCGATTTCGATGCTATCATTGTCGATGCCTTCAGCAACGACCTTGATGCCCGGATGTTCTTTGAACACTTCGCGATGGCAATCCGCGCGGATTGAATGGTTTGGTGCGGTTGGCACGCCCATCATGATCGCGACTTCGCCTTCACCACCGAGCACTTCGACCAGACGACGGGCAGCAATCTTGGCCTGCTCACAGAAATCCGAACCGATATGGGTGATGCTCATGCCTTCAGGCGGCACGGAGTCGAACAGGACCAGCGGAACTTTCTGGTTCTGTGCTTCTTCAAGCGATGCGCGGTTGCCCGATGGATCGAGCAGATCAAGTGCAAGGCCATCCGGACGGGTTGCAAGCGCACTGTCGATGATCTGGTTCTGCTGAACAACGTCTGCGCTCTGTGGTGCGGAGTAGACGATTTCAACATTGGCGCCAGTCTGCGCCTTAAGGGCAGCCGCAGCCTGCTGCGCGCCATCATTCACCTTATCAAACCAAGGATGCACGACCTTTGGCACGATGACAAAGCGATAGCTGTCTTTTTTGACAGTTCCCGGCGCATCCTGCGCCATGACCGAAACAGGTACTGAAAAGGCAGCAACAGCCGCCAGCAAAGCAAGCTTCTTCATAGATTCCTCCCTTGGAAATCAGACGAAACTTCCTCCCGTCTGACTATTAAAAGATCACCCGGGAAGGCTCCTCTGCCTTCGACCCGATAGCGAACTCTCGCTATCAATACATATGTATATTTGAAATTACAAGAGTAAAAATATGTGAGTCGATTGCACGCACGCAGACCGACATGCTGCGAACGCAGTCGTTCCCTGACTGTAGGCCAACTGCAACAGCAGTGCCTTAAGATGAGTGCATCGCTCATATATTATTGCGTTTCGCTTCCCACATCACTATGGTGCCGCCACACACAACCGGTGCCCACCTTGAACCACTCTGATAAATCCAACCTGCCATCAGCTCTCCAATTGCGTGAGATTGTCGACGTCGACTTGGCCATTACCGAATATTACGATGAACTGTGCCGCACGGTTCGTCGACGCGGTCACGCGTCATCAAATGCCAATGAAATTGTTCATGATCTCTACGTAAGGCTGAAAGACCGGAAGACCAATTTAGAAGGCAAATCTTCACTCCGTGCCTTTCTGAAGCGAGCAGCGATCAACTTGGGATTTGATCGGTTTCGACGCGAACAATTTGAAGCTAAAATCTTTTCGGGCACTCAGGAAGAAGCCGCCAACATCATCGGCGCTGAAACCGATCCTGATACCGCTCTTGACATGCCGCAGCGTCTCAACTGCCTGCGAAATGCAATCATGGAACTACCCTATCGTCAGCGCCGAATTTTTATTGCGCACCGCATTGGCAACCTGTCGCCCGACGAAATTGCTCAGCGTTTTGGAATTACGCGCAACATGGTAGACCGGCATCTTCGCAAGGCACTCATTCATTGCCTTTACAGACTCGACGAACTGGATCAGGCATAATGCGTGCATCAAAAACCAAAACGGAAAAGTCTGAACGGCTTATCCGTGAACAGGCTGTCGATTGGCTTATGCAGTTACAGTCATCGCCCAAAGATTTGGTATTGATTGAAGCGTGCGCCGCATGGCGCGCGCAAGATAGCCGTCATGAAATAGCATTTACAAAAGCTTCGCGTGTTTTCAGTGACTCACGTTTCTTGCTGCTTCAGGATACCGATTTTGCAAAAACAGCGGCCAGAAGACCACGTTTCCCTGTTGCAGCAGCGGTCACTTCAATGGTCATATTTGTGGGTATTGCAGGCGGATTCATCGCTTTCGATGGACCGATGCGTCTGCGCGCGGATGTTATGTCCGCAAGCCGCGAAATGCCATTCGTCAAACTCTCTGACGGCTCTACCGTCCAGCTCAATTCAAGATCAGCGATCTCTTTTGACATTACAGAGGAAAGCAGACGCGTTTATCTCCTGCGGGGCGAAGCCTATTTCACCGTTGCACCTGACAAGCAGCGTCCGTTCACCGTTATCGCCGCAAATGGCGAAGTGACAGCGCTCGGCACACAGTTTGATGTTAAGTTGCAAGGTCAGGGCGCCGATGTTGTTGTCACCGAGCATGCTGTTGAAGTGCAGACCAGCGCCGATAAAGCGATGTTCAGTGCTGATCAAAGCCTTCGCCTTGAGCAAGGTCATCGTGTTTTTTACGACAGTGACAGTGGCATCGGAAAAATTACAAAAGTAGACCCGGAACTGGCCGCATCTTGGCGCACAGGACGACTTATCTTCGAAGATCAGCCGCTTGGTCATGTGATCGAGGATATTGCGCGTCATCTTCCCGGTCGCGTGATGATTGCGAGCAATGATCTGGCAGAACGCCGCGTAACCGGCACTTTCGATCTGTCAGCGCCATCAACCGCACTTGATGATTTCATCAATGCATTTGATCTCAAAGCGGTGCGGGTTGGTTCCTTGCTAACAGTGTTGCACAATTAATTTTAAAAAGAATGTCCCAGCCAGCCAATTTCATTCGTCCACTCCATGAAAGGCAGTTTGCGCGGCGAGCGTAACTGCTTCAACATCAAATGTTCAACGCCTTGAACGTTGAGACTGGATACGAAATGAAAAGCTCCGCCTCGTGCATTCTTGCGACCTGCGCACGCACCGTTTTTGCCTCGGTTCTTCTAAGCAGCACAGTTCTGACACCACTTCTGAGCGCGCCCGCCATGGCGCAAGCAACAACGCAGGCTGTTGCAGTCAACGTTCCAGCAGGTACACTTGCAACCGGCCTCAATCGCCTTGCTGTTCAGACAGGCTTGCAAATCGCATTTGATGCTTCCGTTACCAGCGGCCTGAATACATCAGGCGTTCGTGGAACGATGACGCCAGTGGAAGCGCTTTCCACCTTGCTGCGCAATACCGACATCCAATACCGTTTCACTGGCAGCAAAACTGTTCGACTGGAGCGCGAAACCGCTGCAAATAATGCGATTGCCCCTGTCACCGATGGCAGCCTTCAGCTTGATACAATCAACATCGCCCGCATCACTGGCGTAAATTTTTCCGAGCTTGACCCGCGCGTGTCGCAGATCACAACCGAACAGCTTGAGCAGGCACAGGCGTCAACTATTCCAGAACTTGTGAAGAGGACACCCGGTGTTTCGATGCTGGGCGGCGTACGCACAGAAGGTCAATCAATTGCCATCCGCGGCTTTTCACGCCAGACTGACGTTCGTATCTTGCTCGATGGCGCTCCAAAGAACTTTGAGAAATACGATCAGGGTACGATCTTCGTTGAACCTGAACTTCTCAAGCGCATCGAAATCGAAAAGGGCGCGACCACCGTGCGCTACGGCAATGGTGGTTTCGGCGGCACGATCAAGCTTGAGAGCAAAGACGCGGCCGATATGTTGCGTGATGGCGAAAACTGGGGCGCTTGGGCCAAAACCGGCTATCAGACTGCAAACAAACAGTTTCTTGAAACGGGCGCCATATATGGCCGCTCCAATCTTGGAACTGGCATAAATCTTGATGGTCTTGCGAGCCTGACATGGCGCAAGGGCGACAATATGCGCGTCGGCGGTGGTGATGTTTACAACTATTCCAGCTCCGAACTGACATCCTTTTCCGGCAAGCTCAGCGGCGAATATGGTGGCCATGCGGTAAAAGCGTCTGTTCTTTATGGAGAAAGCGCCAACTGGGGCCCACTTGCAGCCATTCGTGGACAGTTTGAGCCAAGCAGCAATGCTTTGGTGCCTGGTACACCAGCATATAAGGCAGCGATCCAAAGGCTCCTTGCTTGGCGCGAACTCAAAGATTTCACCTCCGTTGTGGAACATACCTATGACGGTGACAGCGATCTGGTGAATACGCGCATTATGGCAAGCTATTCATCGACCGACATGCATGCAGAGCGCTTTCCCGGCGTCAATGGCACTGCATCACTCGGCGGCACAGAAAACGATGCCAAATATTCGGACTTTCATATCGAGGCTGAAAACACCTCAAATTTTGAATTGGGTGGAATCGATCACAGCCTGAACTATGGTGTGCAGTATAACCATCACGTTCGTGATGTGACGATGTTCGATAAGGCCAATGCAAAAGATCCGCAGTATAATTACGGTTATTATGCACCATGGATCATGCCTGCTGGCAAACAGGATGTTACATCGTTCTTTGTGCGCGATAAAATGGCAATTACCGACAAGCTGACGATCACGCCCGGTCTTCGTTACGACTATGTGCGCTCGGAAGGCGTTCCGAATGCTGCGCCTCGTTATAATAATCCTGCCGCCGGTCACGATTATTCAGCCACCTCACATCATGGCTTCACGCCGGCGGTCAGCGCATCATACCAGATCACGCCTGCAACGCGTCTGTTTGCAGACTGGGCCTATGCGATGCGCGCGCCCAACATTGATGAAATCTATTCAACGCAGAGCATTCAGACCAAGACATCCGGCACAAGTCGGGATCTGAACGTTGAGCGCAACAACACGATCAATATTGGTGCAGATACGGCGATCAATAGCTTGTTTACCGACGGCGATATGCTGATGGTGCGCGGGTCGTTCTTCAACAACCATATTTCCAACCCGGTTGGACGGCGCGTGGGTAGTAAAAACAATGCGAACTTGAAGGAAGGTGAAGCAGCATTTTACTGGAACATGCCATCCTACTATACACGCGGTATCGAACTTGAAGCACATTATGAAAATAACTTCATGTTTGCCGATACCAGCCTCACCTACATGATTGGAAGGCGCGAAGGCACGCTCAACAACGTCAAAGGTCCAGACAGTTATATCAACGATATCATGCCAACGACGCTGATCACGACACTCGGCTATAAGCTGCCTGATCAGGATATCAATTTCGGCTGGACAGGAACCTTTGTCGACAAGCAGGACAGAACCTCTCATGTCAAAGATGATCTGAGTTATAATCGCCCCAAGGCTCCGGGCTATTCGGTACATGATCTGTTTTTCAACTGGACGCCGACACAGGGTGTTATGAAGGATTCTGAACTACGGCTGGCTCTGGAAAACGTCTTCGACAAAAACTACGAGCCTTATCTGAGCGACGGCATTTCAGCTATGCCGGGACGCAATCTGAAAGTTTCTTTCAGCCGCAAATTTTAAACAGCTGCGGATCTGCTGGAGCGAGTCTCCAGCAGATCCGCGGTAATTTCTGAACAGGGTTAGCATTTAAATAAGCCGCATATGGAGATGAGGCTTTGATCGGCCTTAGAGTCCCGCTTTGATTGTCACTGATCGACCGATTTCATATCACAGGTCGTTTCAGCATTGGAGCAAAGTCCTCTGAACCAGGCTCGGCCAGTCGATTGCTCACCGCTTGAAAGCTCGACAAGCTGCTCACTGGGCAAACGTTTGCGCAACAATGTATAATCCAGCAAGAGCCAATCCTCATGGCAGGCGAGGATATTGTTGATCTGGCCCATTTCCGTCAGCCAGTCGCTGCCGATATCAAGCAGACGCTCGCTCTCAGTTTCAGGCTTCAAAAATCCTCTTGCCGACTGAATGCCGATTGTAGCTTCGTCTGACCTGATCCAGCCCTCGCCCTTATAAATCTTGCGCGGAACATAATCGTCGCTTTCTTCATTATATGCATCGCTCGCATTGGCGATTTTAAGCCAGCCGTCTCGGGTCTCCTTCACATCAAAATAAATGCTGTAGGCATATTGTGGCTCCGCAGTATCTGAAACTGTCGGTATCTGACCGACGATTTCCGCTGCATCGGACGGCTCCCCGCGCACTGCTATGAAAGGCTTTTTATTGCTCGTCCATGCGCTGAATGCACAGGTTGTTGCCTCTTCGGGAACCACTGCCTGAGCACTTGCAGACTGTGCCATATCAAAGGACGTAAATACCGGTAAAGTAAGGGCAAAAGCTGTAAGATATGAACCAAACCGCATTACAATCTCCTAGTGTGGCTGCGAACCCGAAATTCGCTCCAAGGAATGCTTCAAAATGATGCCAATTTTGGCTTCGCCATACTAGGAAATCCCTTCACTCGATGAAAACCTTCACGCTGGCAGCGCGTCCGCCTGCATCAACAACGGTCAGTGTGGAATAGCCGGTGCCATCCGGTAGCCATGTGGCTGTGCGGCGGCGGTTGGGTTCGGCAATGGGTTTGCCGTTGGCAAGCCAGCGAAACGGTGCGCGTCCGCCCTGTAATTTCAGAACCAGCGGCGAGGCATTATCGGTCAGGGCTTTCAGTTCGACATGCGCGCCATCCGGTGGAAAGACAATACGTGGTGCAGGCTCAATCGTGGCTTTGAGAACCGGCAGAGGATCGCTGCTCGATGAAAAGCGTATCTGCGTTACAGGAAGATCGGCGCGTGCTGTGCGAAATGCGCCAACAGGCGCACGCGGCAGAGGCACGGACGCGATGCCCGAACGCACAAAGGCTTCAAACAGGATGGGCGCTGCCGAAACATAACCAGCAAGGCCCGGCACCGAGCCGCCATCGGCACGCCCGACCCAGACACCCAGCACATAACGCCCGTCATAACCGACCGACCAAGCATCACGATAGCCATAGGACGTGCCGGTCTTGTAAGCGAGGCCGAGGCGTTTAGCACCCTGCGGCGGCACGACACCAGCCAGAATATCGCCAATCTGCCACGATGCCTGCTCGCTCAGAATAGGAGCCGATGGTTGAACAGGTTCTGAACCTTCGGTGCCGTCACGAAGCGCTGCCCCTCGCCCGCCATTGGCAAGGCCAGTATAAAGCTGCACCAGATCGCGCAGGCTGATGCCCGCGCCACCAAGGCCGATAGCCAGTCCCGGCGCTTCACCTTTCGGCAATTGCAGATTAACCGCCGCCTGTCGAATACGCGTGGTGAGCCGTGCAGGACCAATTGCATCAAGCAAGCTGATGGTCGGCACATTCAGCGACATTTGCAGCGCCTGACGGATGCTGACATCGCCCTGATAGCTCATATCGAAATTGCGCGGACGATAGCCCGCAAAATCCTGCGGGCGGTCCTCGATGATGGTTTCCTGCGCAATCAGTCCCTGCTCGAAGGCCAGCCCATAGATGAAAGGTTTTAACGTTGAACCGGGCGAGCGCACGGCGCGGGTCATATCGATCCAGCCCTGCCGCTTGCCATCGAAGTAATCAGCGGAGCCAACCTCACCCAGAATATTGCCATTGCGACTGTCGGCCAGCACCATGGCGACCGATACTTTTGGCCCAAGCTTCGCAGCAGCTTTGCGTGCCACAACTTCAAGCCCAGCCTGCACCGACTTTTTAAGCGTCAGCTGATGCCGGGCCTCGGTCGGTGCCTGTTTCAAAGCGAGATCGGCAAAGTGAGCGGCCAATGAAGGCAAGGGATGACGCGTCGCGGATATGCGCTCACGCGATGCACGCTCGGCTTCTTCGCTCGTGAAAACATCAGACGAAACCATGCGTTTTAGAACGCGATCCCGCGCGGCAACAGCATTCTTCATCTCACGATCCGGTCGTCGGCGCTCCGGCAATTGCGGCAGGGCCACGAGAAGTGCTGCTTCCGACGTGGTGAGGCGCAGCGGCTCCTTGCCGAAATAGGCAAGTGATGCCGACCGCACACCTTCCAGATTGCCGCCATAGGGCGCAAGCGTTAGATAGCGTTCGAGAATTTCAGACTTGCTCAACCGCCGTTCGATCTGGATCGCTCGCGCCAGCTGTCGGAACTTGGAGCCGAAACTGCGACTTTCGCGCGGCTCGATAAGGCGTGCAAGTTGCATGGAAAGTGTGGAACCGCCGGAAACAATACGGCCGCTCCCTGCAAGCTGATACGCGGCCCGAAGAAGCGCTGTGAAATCAATGCCGCCATGATCGTAAAAACGCTTGTCCTCATAGGCGATCAGCATTTTCACGAATTTCGGATCGACATCCTCAATCCGCGTATTCAAGCGCCAGTAGCCGTCCGGCGTTGCATAGGCACGCAGCAAAGCGCCGTCGCGATCCATAACTTCGGTGGAAATGGTCAGCCGTTCCGGCAAAGGCGGAGGAAAAGCGCGGTCGAGCCAGTCAAGCCCGACCACGGTTCCGATTGCGGCAATGCCGAGAAACGCGGCACCGCCAATTGCTATTTTCCAACGCCTTTTCATTTGTTTAGCCATGAACTTGTCCGAAAACCGGTTCCCACTTTTCGGGATCATGGCTTACGGTGCCGCCACCTCCATCATGCTTGTCGCCGTGCGCGCTGCAAATTGCGGACGATACATATCCTCAACCGTTGCTGCCGGATGGGTGTAAAGACCGGGCGTCACCGCACGCACCACATAAGCGAGCGTAATCGGCTTCTTCTCGCCTGCAGAGCGGTCGAAAGCGGCCACAAAACGATCATTGCGGAATTCGAGATGCGCTGCCTGTGTGCTTTCAAGCCATGGGAAATTGCCAAGATCGGCACTGGAAACAAGGCCCGGATTGTCGATCTCGAAACCAGCTGGCAGCAGATCGGTCACAAGCAGACGCGACTGCCATTCCTGCAGATCGTCGATTTTCAGAACAACAACATAGCGCTCATTCTGATTGACCCCGGTGACATTGGCAGCTCCCCCATCAAGCGTATAATAAGTGCGCTCGATGTTGAAACCTTCTCCACCCGCAGGCAGCGACTGAGCAGGTGCTGCAACAGCCGTGACGACCGCATCAACCGAACCTTGCCCCTTGTTGGTGACGACCAGCTGCTGCGTTTCAAGGGCTGCACCATTGAGACGCTCGGAGAACGCGCCCTGATGCGCTGTGCCATTGATGTCGAGGCTGATTGCGCCATTGTCATCCTGAAGCCCGCGTGCTGCAAGCAGCATCCATGCCTGATCCTGCGTGCTGAGATAACGTGCCTTTTCGCGCTGGAACTCGACCAGCGTAATCAGCGATGGCAGCACTTTCGGCGCAGGCTTGGTTTCCGACGCAAGAGCCAGCATTGCCGCGCCATCACGCAGCGGCGAACCATAATCGGAGCGATTATAGTCATAGCTGGACTGGCTGGTTGCGAGCTGGAGCGACGCATTGAACACGCGTTCCGAACGCGGCTGGTCACCATAAAGCGCTAATGCTGCACCAAGCTGGGCAACGGCCATCGGGCTTGCAAAGTTTTCAAGCTGGGTATCGGCAAAGTAACGCAGATCGCCAACTGAAGCCTTCTTGTTGCGTGCCAGAACATAAAGCGCATAGGCAATGTCGTTGCCGCGTTCCTTGACGTCGGTGGTATAGCCGAGCGCATTTTGCAGATTAGAAAGTGCGGACAGCATCGCCTGCTGCGGCACGTCATAGCCCTTTTCGCGGGCACGCGTCAGAAAGTCGGTCACATAGGCGTCCATCCAGAGATCACCCGATCCCGGCGACCAGAGGCCAAACGAACCGCTTGAAGACTGGTTGTTGAGCACGCGGAAGATGGAATCCTGTACGCGCTTTTTAAGTTCTTCCTGACTTTCCAGACCCGCTGCCGCTTCCGTACCTGCAGCCATTTCGCTCAAATAAAGCAGCGGCAGTGCGCGGCTGGTGGTCTGCTCTGTGCAGCCATAAGGATAGCGGTCGAGCGCCATCAACAATGCTGGCACATCAAATGCGGCACTTCGCGTCACACCAACGCTGACAAAAGCACCATCAAGCAGGCTTTCAGACAGAAGGCCACCATCGACTCTCACACTTCCGCCATTGGCCGTGAGATTGACGACATGGCGGCTTGTGACCGGCAGATCGACCGGACGCACCGGCAATGCCAAAGCCTGCTCAACATTGAGGCCTGCATCGTTGGAAAGCCGGATCGTCACACCACCCGCACCCGTGGCCACAGCATTGAGTGGAACGGTAATCGACTGCCGTTTGCCACCTTTAAGCGCGATGCTTTCAGGATAGGAGCCAACCTCAACACCGAGATTATCAGTGGTCTCAAGGCTCACACGATAATCGCCGTCCGGTGCATCCGTATTGGCAATATCGAAGCGGATATTGGCCTGATCGCCAGGGGCCATGAAGCGTGGCAGACCAGCGGTGATGACCACAGGATCGCGGATGATAACATCCGCAACCGCATGGCCGACTGCCTTCTTGGTCCATGCTACCGCCATGACGCGCGCGGTGCCGTTGAACTGCGGTATGTCGAAAGTAATTGTTGCCTTGCCGTCACTGTCGAGTTCAACCGGACCGGAGAACAGCGCAACCAGTTTTTCGGTGGGCGGGCTGCCTTCCGCTGCCATATTGCCACCATCGCCACCTGTGCGCAGCTTGCCGGTGACGCCGAGCGAACCATCGATCAGGCGACCATACATATCGCGCATTTCAAGGCCCAGCTGACGCTGGCCGAAGAACCAGTTTTCAGGGTTCGGCGGCTGATAGCGTGTCAGATTGAGAATGCCGACATCGACCGCTGCCACCATGACATAGGCCTGCTCGCCACCCGCATTTTCAACCGAAACCGGGATGGAAAGTGTGGAACGCGGTGTGATCTTTTCAGGCGGGGTCAGCTTGACTGCAAGCTGCTTGTCGGCAGGATCGACCTTCAGCCATTTAAGGCCAATCGCACGCGCAGGCATACGGCTTTCAATAGCCTCACCCGGACGGAACAGCGTTACTGTTACATAGGCACCCGCACCCCAATCCTCACCCACCGGAATATCGATGGTCGTGCCACCCTCCGGCACGCTTGCGGTGATTGTCTTAAGCAGCTTTTCCGCACCAATGGTGATGAGCACCTCACCTGCAAAACGCGGGGAGATTTTCAGTTCTGCCGTGTCACCCGCCGCATAATGTTCCTTGTCGAGCGCGATTTCGAGCCCGTCCGGTGTTTCGGTCGAGGTTGAGCTGACAAACCAGCCCGCATCAAATTCATAGCTTGTGACCGGACCCGAAGCATCAGCTGTTTCGATTTCCAGACGGTAGCGACCCCAATCGACCGGCAGACTGATTTCAGCCTCGCTATCGGTTGTAAGGTCAATCTTGCCGTTGGCAATCGCCTTGGTGAAAGTGACCGGCTCATAGTTCCAGCTGTTGCCACTGCGATACCACTGATAATTACGCTCGATCTTGACCAGCGACCATTGTGCGCCATCAAGCGCCTTGCGATCACCCTTGCTGTCAGAGGCGATCATGCTGAACTTTGCAGTTCCGCCCTGCGGAACTTCATCGCCAGCAAAATCCGGGCGAATGCCGATGAGATCGGTTTCCGGCTGAATGGCAACATCGATCTTGCGCTCAACCGCGCGACCGCCGGTTTCGCGCATACGAACGGTCACGGCTGCGTTTACGAGACGCGTTGTTGACGGCATTTCATCGATTGTAACCGGGAAAGTCGCCTTGCCGTTGTCATCGACTTTTGACAGGCCATCGAGCGGCAGGCGTGTGGCTTCGCCCTGTTCTTCATCGGCGAGGCCAAAGTAATAGCCCTTGAAGCGGTCCCACTGACGCTTGGTCGAAAGCGTGACTTCGCCTTCAAGCGCAAGACCGGCGGCAGGCGCACCATAGAGGAAACGACCGTCCACGGTGATATTTGCGGTTTCGCCCACAGCGATTTCCGGCTTGTCAGACGTCAGATCGAACTCGATCCGGTCCGGCACAAAATCTTCAACCAGGAACATCTGCGTGGCAATCGCTGGCTGCTTGGGATCGGTATAGATCGACACCGACCATGTGCCACGCATGGCGTTCGACGGCAAGGTCAGGTCGATGGCATGACCACCGGCCAATTTGCTATCGGAAACGAGACGGCGATCTTCCACGCCATCAGGACGCGAGAAGATGAAGGTGAGCGGCAGATCGTCAATTGCCGTTGCGGTATCGTCACGTGCAAGCGCGCCTACATGCACAACTTCGCCCGCGCGGTAGATACCGCGCTCTGTCCATGCATAAAGATCAAGCGCTTTCGGCACGGCACGGCCCGTCACACCACGATCGGAAAGATCGAAACCGGCGCGAGCCATATCGAGGAATGTGAAATCCTCATCATCGCTACTTGCCATCAGCACCGCTGGCACCATACCGTCTGTGCCGCGTGTCAGTCCCGGCGTAAACGTCGCCCGGCCATCGCTGTCGGTGGTCGCTTCGCCCAGCACTTCATTGTTGCGTGCAAGCAGCGTCAGCTTCACGCCTTTAAGCGGCTCTGCGCTTTCCAGCGAGCGGGCAAACACATTGATGCCGTCCTGTCCGGTATAAGTCGAAAGGCCGATGTCGGAAACGACAAACCACTGCGTTGCCTTAGTGCCATATTCATCATCGGACTTCTGAACCAGCGGCTCAGCAGTCAGCACGTAGACGCCGGGCTTGCGTTCCGGCAGTGCTTCATCAACCGGGAAACTGGTCGTTGCTTCCTTGTTCAGCTCATTGCCTGCAATATCGATTTCGCCTTGCCAGACAGGCGCACCCATCTGTTCGGAAACCGTGCTGATGTCATAGCTGTCCAACTGGCGTAGGAACTGATAGCCGGAGAGAAGCTGTGCCAGCGAACGGTCGCCAACGCGATAAAGCTTGACCTTGGCTGCATTCAAATTGACGCTGACCAACGGAATGCCGCGACGGGCTTTCGCAGGCAGCACAAAACTGTCGCCGGTAAAGCGCACCGATGGTGCACGATCCTGCACATAAATCGACAATGTGACCGGTGCTGGCAGCACTTCACCAACAGCCGATGGCAGACCCTGACGGAACGTCACATTATAATTGCGGCCATGTTCCAAACCCTCGACGCAAATCTGGCGGTCCTTGGCGTCAACGGCTTTTGGCGCGCCATTATCGAGTGTAACGAAGCTCGAATAATCGACACCGCTTTTCACCAGCTCTTCCGAGAATTGCGCGCAGATGCGCGGCGCGGCATTATCATTATCGACCGTATTATTGATGATGCGGAAGCCTTTGCGGGCTTTCAGATCTTCATAAACGGCACGAACCGATGCGGAATTGACGAGATCAAGGCTTGCTTCATAGGCTTGCAAGGCCGGGCGCGATGCATCGCGCTTTTCGAGTGCCTGCGCCATGACGGCAAGCGCCTGTGCGCGGTCATCTTTCGTGCGCGAGGTCTGATAGGCAAACCATGAAGCCGACGTCGCATCGCGCTGGAACTTGGAACGTTCCTGTCCGTTGGACGGTTCAGTCAAAAGCGCTGACAGCGCATATCCAGCCCAGAGCTGGCTTTCATCCGGCGACATGCTGGCAGCCAAACGGAACTTTTCCATTGCGGTGCGTGGATCACCATTCAGGCCAGCAGACCCCGCTTCGTTGCGCAAAGTGCGCAGGCTTTCGGAGCTTTCCAATCCCGCCATTTCGCGCTTGAGGCGACGGGCTTCGTCAACCAGATTAGCGGCGAAGAACGAGATGGCAGGTGCAGCGCCAATATCTTCAACGGCGACCGCTGCGGCTTCAGCAACAGCGGCAGCTTCCTCTGTCACAACCTTGCCAGCAATGGAGCCGACAGATTCATTCAACGTATTGAAATCGGATTTCAGGAAGCACCACTTGACCTTCGGATTATAGGTAAAGGCCAGACAGGCATTATCGCCAAGACAGGTGCTTTTACATTGAGCGAGCGAGACGTTCTTTTCGGTCCGCAGATCAAAGCCGAAATAATCAGCGTCCTGCGTGGTCTCGATTTTCCGGGTTTCTGCGGCATGAGCGCCTAACGATGTCGCAAAGCAGAACGCAGTCGTAAAGGCTAGTAAAAGCCGATTAAACCGAACAGACATGAATGTTACTCTTCTGTAGTTGTCCCTCATCCCGCGCGGTCGTCGTCCACCCGCACGCTCGTAAATCAGACATTACCAATTTATCCGCAAACGGATAGCTGGATTCGTATCTGAGCACTTAGAGTACCTTTGATACAGAACCAAGCTCGTGAAACAAGCCTCTTTTAGTTGCTACTAAATACGAAGTTGCCCAAACAACTGTTGCTCTGCTGTCATAAATTGCCTAGCTGTAAGACAGGTTGCTAAAAAGCGGGAGAGTTTTAGGTGGTCACTGAATGGCTGGCAGATTCCAGTCCGGTAAGCCGGAAAAGTGCTACGGAAATCGTTTTCGAGGATATTCGTTCGGCCATTGCTAATGGACGACTGACCATAGGAACGCGCTTGCCATCAGAAGCCCAACTCGCTGAAAAATACAGTGTAAGCCGCCCGATCGTCCGCGAGGCTCTGCGCTCGCTGCAAACGCTTGGCCTCACTCATACACGCACCGGAAGCGGTACCTATGTTCTTAAAGCATCGCCCGGCCCGGAACTGAGCTATGGCGGCTATTCGGCGCGCGATCTGATCGAGGCCCGCCCCTTCATCGAAGTGCCAGCAGCCGGATGGGCCGCAATCCGCCACACGGATGATCAGATGGCAAAGCTCATTGATCTTTGCGATCGCATGGAAAAGCAGACCGATCCGCATAAATGGGTGCTGCTCGACACCGAATTTCACAGCATGATTGCGGCTGCTTCCGGCAATGCAATGTTTGCGAAAATTGTGGCTGATGCCCGCGTGGCCCTTTCGCGCCAGTCGGAACTTGTCAATCTGATGGCCGGCCGCCGCGAGGCTTCCAACATCGAGCATCGCCAGATTGCCGAGGCGATAAAGAGTGGCTCCGAAGAACAGGCGCGTCTGGCCATGCAGAGCCATCTCGGTCAGGTGAAGCTGGCTGTCACAACCATTATGGCGAAAGAAAAAAGCGCATCAGACTAAATGTCCGATGCGCTTCATTCTCAGGCTTCAATCGCCAGATTGGCAAGGTGCTCAGGCTTCAGCGCCTGCTGCAATTGTTCCACTGTCATATGGCCCTGCGCAAGCACGACCTCCGGCACCGTCTGACCAGTGGCAAGCGCTTCCTGTGCAACTTTGGTCGCCGCATAATAGCCGATCAGCGGATTAAGCGCTGTTGCAAGACCGATGGATTCCTCCACACGCCGCGCCATGATTTCCGGATTGGCGGTTATACCATCCACACAGCGTTCTGCAAGAATGCGGCAGGCAGCACCCAGATGGCTGATACTTTCCGAGAGTGAGCGCACAATAATTGGCTCAAACGCATTCAACTGCAACTGACCGCCTTCGGCTGCCATGGTGATCGTGATGTCGCTGCCGATGACCGCAAAAGCCACCTGATTGACTACTTCCGGGATCACCGGATTGATCTTGCCCGGCATGATGCTGGAGCCTGCCTGAACGGCTGGCAGGTTGATTTCGCCGATACCGGCACGCGGACCGGACGACAAAAGCCGCAGATCGTTGCAGGTCTTGGAAAGCTTGACCGCAACGCGCTTCAAAACACCTGAAAGATGCACAAAAGCGCCCGGATCCTGCGTTGCTTCAATCAGATCGCTGGCGGTGACCAGCGGGCGACCTGTCAGTCGCGAAAGATGCTCACAGGCTAGCGCCGCATAGCCTTTTGGTGCATTAAGCCCGGTGCCGATTGCCGTGGCGCCTAAATTGATTTCGTGCAGAAGCTTTGCCGATTCAAGCAGCCGCAGGCGATCTTCTCCAAGCATCACTGCAAAGGTGCGGAACTCCTGACCAAGTGTCATCGGCACAGCATCCTGAAGCTGTGTGCGCCCAACCTTCAGCATCTTGTCGAATTCGCGCGCTTTACGCTCAAACGATGCCTGAAGAAGTTCCATGCAATCAGCCAGCTCATCAATGGCTTCAATCAGACCGACATTAATTGCGGTCGGATAGGCATCATTGGTCGACTGGCTGAGATTGACATGGTCGTTGGGATGCAGATGCGCGTAATCGCCCTTTTCATGCCCAAGCAATTCCAGCGCACGATTGGCGATAACCTCGTTTGCATTCATGTTGGTGGAAGTGCCCGCACCGCCCTGAATGACATCGACCACGAACTGATCATGCAGCGCACCATCGCGGATTTCGCGGCAGGCGCTTACAATTGCATCCAGATGCTGGCCGCTCAACAGGCCGAGCTCATGATTGGCCAGTGCTGCGGCTTCTTTGACGAAAGTCAGGCCGCGCACGAGATAGGGATAGCGTCCAATGGTGACGCCGGTGATCTGGAAATTATCCACTGCTCGCGCCGTATGGACGCCCCAGTAAGCATCTGCGGGCACCTCCTTTGCACCAAGCAGATCATGTTCAATGCGCGTTCCGACCACTTTGTCCTCCTGAACTCGAAACGATAAATCTGTCTGACAGCATGACAGATTGAAATCGGTTACTCCTCCCTGCGACAATCGTCAACTCACTTGTGAACTTGACTCGCGTTTTCTGATATGCGTTAAGACTTTCATTAAATCTGTCATGCAGCTTTACAGAAAATGCAATGGGAACGAATTGAAGCGTGACAAGAAATCTGCCCATAATGGTGCTGAGGTTTCTTTTCTCAACAATGCTTTCAATTAAAACAAAAGATGCATTGCCGCGCCGCGTGCGCGCTCCATGTATCTGACTGTTTCAACATTACCGTTACTCATTGCGATCACTGCAAAAGCTATAGAACTTGTTCAAAACTGAGCTCTCAGGGAGGAGCGATGACAACGGAAAATTTCAAGGTCACACCAGCCGAACGTGAACTCTTCACAGAAGAGGATCGCGGCTATCACAAGGCGCTGAAGCCGCGTCAGATTCAGATGATTGCCATCGGGGGAGCAATCGGTACGGGTCTGTTTCTCGGTGCCGGCGGACGTCTGGCCCAGGCTGGTCCATCCCTTGTGTTCGTTTATGCTGTCTGTGGCTTTTTCGCATTTCTGGTGCTACGCGCGCTTGGCGAGCTGATCATGCATCGCCCGAGCTCCGGCTCATTTGTCTCCTATGCCCGTGAATTCTACGGCGAGAAAATGGCCTTTGCCGCGGGCTGGATGTACTGGCTCAACTGGGCCATGACATCGATTGCAGACGTGACAGCCGTCGCACTCTACATGAATTTCTTCAAGCATTACGTGCCTTGGCTCGAAGGTATCGACCAGTGGATGTTTGCGATGACCGCACTCATTCTCGTGCTGTCGATGAACCTGCTCTCGGTTAAGGTTTTCGGCGAACTGGAATTCTGGTTCAGTCTTGTCAAAGTGCTATCGCTGGTAATCTTTCTGGTTGTGGGCATTTATTTCGTAGTGTCCGGCACGCCGATTGATGGCCATCAGCCAGGGTTCCACCTCATTCGTGAAAGCGGCGGCTTCTTTCCGAACGGTATTCTACCCGCCCTTGTGATCATACAAGGCGTCGTCTTTGCCTATGCCTCAATCGAGCTGATCGGCACCACCGCTGGCGAAACAGAGGACCCGCGCAAGATCATGCCAGGTGCGATTAAAACAGTCGTCTTCCGCCTGTTGGTCTTCTATGTCGGGTCGGTTCTACTGCTCACCTTGCTGCTGCCGCATACGCTTTATTCGGGTGGCGAAAGCCCGTTCGTAACATTCTTCAGCAAGATTGGCGTTCAGGGTGCGGACGTCATCATGAATCTCGTCGTGCTGACAGCGGTTCTGTCATCGTTGAATGCGGGCCTTTACTCGACCGGACGCATTCTGCATTCGATGGCAGTTTCGGGTTCGGCACCGGCAGCGCTTGCCAAGATGAACAAGAGCGGTGTGCCTTATGGCGGCATTGCTGTCACAGCGGTCGTGACTGCGTTCGGCGTTGTCCTCAATGCCTATGTGCCAGCCGCTGCCTTTGAAATCGCGTTGAACCTCGCTTCGCTCGGTATCATTACGGCATGGGGCGTTATCATTCTTTGCCAGCTCAAACTTTGGCATTTGTCGCGCAAAGGCGAGATTGCACGCCCGGATTTTCGTATGTTTGGCGCACCTTACACCGGCATTCTGACGCTGTTTTTCCTATTCGGCGTTCTGGTTCTGATGGCAGCAGACTATCCTGTTGGCTCTTACACCATAGGTTCGCTTATTATCATTGTGCCCGCGCTTATTATTGGCTGGTATAGTTTGCGTGACCGAATCTATCGTCTGGCGGCAGAACGCGCAGCTGAGACGCAAAAAATAACTGATTGAGGGGCAGAGTGAATAATTCGCAATTCAAACCATTGGTGGCGGTCATCGCCACCGGTGGAACTATTGCAAGCAAGCGTGGGGAAGATGGCGCAAGCACGCCGACGCTCAATGGCGACGATCTGCTTGCAACGCTTGGGCAAGTGGGCGCGCAGCTGCGTCCCATTGATCTGATGGCCAAGGATTCATCCAGCCTGACACTGATCGATATGCAGACAATCTCCGATGCGGTTGCAACCCAGATTGCCGATCCTGAAATTCAAGGTGTTGTTGTGCTGCATGGCACGGATGCTATGGAAGAAACGGCACTGCTTGTTCATTTGCAACGCCATCTTTCCAAGCCGGTGATTTTCACCGGCGCGCAGTTCACTGCCGATCATCCCGATGCGGATGGTCCACACAATCTGACGACTGCAATCAATCTCGCAACAGACCCGGCCAATGCCAAAAGAGGCGTATTGATCTCCTTTGGCGGCAGGATCGTGCCTGCATGGGGCGCATTCAAGTTCAGCAGTGACCACGCCGATGCATTTCGGGAAGTGCGCGATCTGGAAAGACCGGATGCTATCCGCCTGCCCGCATCTGTCAGCACAACACGGGTCGATATTGTTGCCATTCATCCCGGTTGCGACGACCTGCATCTTCGGGCGAGCATTCAGGCTAAAAGCCAAGGCATTGTGCTGGCCGCTTTGGGCTCTGGCAATGCGAACGCAACGATCGTTGCAGCTGTGAAGGAATGCACCGAGCAGAATATCCCGGTGGTGGTTTCAAGCCGTGTTCCAACCGGTGTTCTGGTGCCGGGCTATGGTGGCGGCGGTGGCGGACATGATCTGGTGTCAGCGGGTGCTGTTCATTCGCAGACTTTGCGTCCCGGTCAGGCGCGCATTCTTCTGGCGAGCCTCATTGCAAGCAAAAGCCCAAAAGATGCGATTATCCGGGCGTTTGATGATTTGAGCTTCTGATTAAACGGCCCGGCGCATTATAAAATTAAGAATGTGCCGGGATTTCGCCTTTAACACGGTTCTTTTCTAAAAAATCGCATGACCAACTTGAAACGTCATTTTCACTTACTAATTAACCACTGTGGACCGGGCCCCTCTGGCGGCTTCTTAGAAGCCGTGATGTCGGACCACTTCGAGTAAGCTCGAGGTCAGCCCGGACAAATCCCCGCCGACCTTGTCAGATGAAACAGAGGTCGGAAATGGAAATTTTCACTACACTCTTTATGGGAACACCGGTCTGGATGTGGCTGGTGTTTATCGGCATTGTTCTGGCACTTCTTGTGCTGGATCTTGGTGTCTTCAACAAAGAAGACCACGAGATTGAAATTGGTGAAAGTCTCAAAATGTCAGCGTTTTATATAACGCTGGGACTGGCTTTCTCGGGTTTCGTCTGGTGGCAGATGACCAGTGAGGCAACGGCTCAGTATCTGACAGCCTTCGTTGTTGAGAAGACGCTGGCACTTGATAATATCTTCGTCATTGCGCTCATCTTCAGTTTCTTTGCAATTCCGAGAAAGTATCAGCACCGCGTGCTGTTCTGGGGTATCCTCGGCGTCATTATCCTGCGCGGTATTATGATTGGCCTTGGTGCCACTATTGTCGCGAATTACCACTGGGTGCTTTATATCTTTGCGGTCTTCCTGATCGTAACGGGTATCAAGATGCTGTTCTCCAAGGATGACGAAGAGCCTGATCTGAGCCGCAATCCATTGTTGCGCTTTGCCCGTAAGCATATGCGCGTCACGGATGAGCTGCATGGTAACTCGTTCTTTGTCCGCATCAAAGATGGCAAAACAGGCAAGATGGTTCGTTTTGCGACACCGCTTTTCCTGGCACTGGTAATGATTGAATTTGCTGATCTTATCTTTGCGGTAGACTCGGTGCCTGCTGTCTTCACAATCACGACGGATCCCTTCATCGTTTATACGTCAAATATCTTTGCGATCCTTGGTCTCAGAGCCTTGTTCTTTGCCTTGTCAGCGATCCTTCATCGTTTTGCCTATCTCAAATACGCATTGTCCATTCTGCTGATCTTCATCGGCTCCAAGATGTTCATTGCCGACCTGATGGGTTGGGAGAAGTTCCCACCGGCATGGTCGCTCGGTATTACATTCGCAATCCTTGGTGCAGGCATTGTTGTCTCACTTGTTAAAACCAAGAATGACGATAAGGCGGTCATCGACACTCAGTCGTAAGACCATCGTTATTCAGATTATATAAGGGCGCCAGATGAAAATTCTGGCGTCTATTTTTATGGTCTTTCCTTTCAAGCAAATCCCATACTGAGACCATCATTGTAGGGGCCCATAGGATTGCCTGCGTTTGCCATGAAGAGCGCTGTTCATGAGTGCCTTGACTGAGAAACCATCCTCAGCAGCCTTTTCAACCAGAATACGCATATAGCCGCTTACGGACTTAATATGCTCATAGCGCTGCAAGAGATATGCAATCACGATAGCTGTATTCTCCTGACCTAGGATCTTCAGAGCGAACTGATGAAGTCTGCTGTCGATGCCGATAAAGGTGCATACCTTCTTTGTCGTGTCGATCAGATGTTGCCAGTGTAGGATTGGATAAGATGCGTAGGATGTAATCTCCGGACAGGCTCTGAGGACCAAATCAAGAGAGACAGTGTTTTCAGGCAAGTGCTTTGGCAGCGATGTGTTGAGTGATGGGCGTGTAGCTGTTTCAAGTTCTGCGACGTTACTATCAATATAGGAATCTGGTTTTGATTCATAATAGTGCCGCTCATTTTGAGATTCACTGCCGCTCAATTCTTTGGCTTTTTCGTTATTTTTCAACGTATTATTGATTGATGCATTAATCTGTTCCAGTTTTTGAATTAGAACATTCAATTCTTCTGCATTAGCACGGCGCGGAATAGTGTCGACGACAGTTCTGAAAACTGTACTGATTTCAGCCCATGCTCCTTCAAGATGCTGGTCGAGCGCGTATTCAATTGTCTTTGAAATATCGCGACGTAACAGAGTGAGCTGTTCCCGCACTTCGCGTAACAATGTTTTATCAGCCTTCACCTGCTCTGCTGCTGCTTCAATCTCATTTTTGCGAGCAAGAAGCGGCGCAAGTGAGAAACCGAAAGCGATTTTTACATCGCCAGATTTAGTACGACGCGCATATCGTTTGCCGTTCGGGCTGTCTTGTCGTGCAATGAAACCAGTATCGACCAGCGCAGCCAGATGTCTGCGCAGTGTTGCGTCAGCCATGCCATGGGCACGCAGCGAGAGCTGCTTGTTGGATGGAAATACAACAAGACCATTGCTTTCGCTCAGTATGTTTTCTGGATGAAATGACAGCAATGCCGACAACACAGCAAGCGTACGATCACTGAGATCGAAAACGCTTTTGCCCTCACAAAGCCAGCGATGAAGCTGCCACTTGTCGACAGCCAGCCCTTTCGGAATTTCCCGTGCTTTTTGCTGAACTGTCAGCAAGGCATGAGTCATCCGTTGACGACCGAAGGGCGTCAAACCGATTTGAGACTCCATTTTCTTTCACCTTCCACAAGGCAAAAGAGGTCCAACCGCCAAAATGACGCTAAATACACTTGACAGTGATTCGTAGATTTGCGATTCTCTAGCTGCTAAACCAATGAGAAGGGCTTCCACGCGGCGACGTTTGGGGGCCTTTTTCTTTTGCTTCGATTTCCCTTTTTCTATTGTTCGTGCAAGTGACCGTCACCTGCTCTCGACGTAATTTTTAAAAGCTGACACCGCACCTGAACAAACAGGGCGCTTCAAGCTTCAATTTCAAACTGACCAAGATGCATTTTATGCATCCCGGCAACTCAGATTACGCTTACTGACTTAAGTCTCATCATCTCTAAATGACGCATAGAGCGTATCGAGATTGCGAGAAATCCATTCGGCAAAACGCTGTCCATCTGCAGCACCGAGTGCCATCGTTGCCGTTTTGCCTGTCTTTTTGATCGTGACATTGACGCTTTTGTCTTCTGGCGTCCACGACGTCCCTACTCTTGCGGCAGCTTTCGTTACTGACTTCTTCTGACCAGCGCCTTTTAGATAGCCATAGAGCTGTTCAAAGCGTGTTGCAGATTGCGTCTTACTAAAAGCATCAGTCGCAATCAGTTCACGTGCAGCATCGGCTTTCCCCGGCATTTCAATAAGCTTACGCAGTTCAAGCCAGCGATCACGTCCAATGCCCTTTGCTGGACCAATTGCGACAAGCATATCTTCCGGAATTGCGCGTGGGATTGTCAGCATCTTAGACAGCGTCTGATAATCGACCGAAAGAGCCGCCTGAATGGCTTCGCGGTTAAAGTTCATATCTTCAAGTCGTGCTGCAAACAGAACACGTTCAATAAAGCTCAGATTGGCGCGTGCAGAGTTTTCCTGGCCTTGACTGAGGATATGCTCAAGATCCTCCAGTGGCTTGATAACAGCCTTAACCTTGATGCCGAGTTCGCGGGCAACACTTGCACGGCGATGACCGAACACGATCATATAGCGCCCGCTGGTCTGCGGATGTGGTCGCACCAAAATAGGACTGTCCTGCCCGCGCTCGCGAATAGCGTCGAGTAGCTCGGCATATTCCTGATCATCCGCTTCTGGCAAACGATCAGCGATAAAGGAAACATCGAGAACAGTAGGGTCAAGCTCAACGATGGCCTCACCATCTAGTTTCTGTGACGCTTGCTTTGCGAGTTCATCAATGGATGCAGACAGAGATTTTGCGGCACCGAAACGACGTGTAACGCTTTCAACCGGAGCTGCGGACTGTTCTTCCGCTGCTTCCGGTCTCATAACGCTCTCAAAAATGTTCTTTCGTGCCATTTTCTTATCCTCAAACCAGGCATAAGACTGATTTTATTCCATAATTTCGAAATTAGACCGCAGTCTAATAGAGTTTAGTTTAGCGACCCCAAGCCTCATGAATGAGGCCGCGGATTTCTGAATTGACCAGTTCCATTGATTCCATCGCACGATCGTAAGTCCCGCGGTTCATGGATGAACGTTCAACTTCATATAGCGTCTGCTTGGTAAGACCAGCATCCGAGATAGCTGTCGATTTCAGCATCTGATGCTTGAGCATATGGGATGCCAGCATGCTCTGCATGAAGCCGACCATCTGTGCCTGTGGCACATCGGTTGGCTCATAACGGGTGATGAGATAGCGGAACCAGTCGAGATGCACTGCCCCACCCGCCTGACGAACGGTCTTGAGAATGTCGCCGAGCATTAGCAAAAACTGTGACATAGACATTAGATCAAGCATCTGCGGATGAACGGTTATCAGCACGGATGTTGCAGCTGAAAGAGCCGTCAGCGTCAGATAGCCAAGCTGTGGCGGGCAATCGATGACAACGATATCGTAATCCTGCTCGACCTCGTTCAACGCCATAGCTATACGACTGAAGAAGGTTTTGCCCTCGCCACCATTCTGCATGGCAAGTGGCGTGTCATACTCATATTCCTGTAGCTCAAGCATGGCAGGAATAATGTCGAGGCCCGGAAAGTTAGTCTTGCGGATAACGTCGCGGATAGGCTTGCGCTGGTCGTCATAACGAATGGCTTCGTAAAGCGATGGAAATTCATCAAGCTCCGGCTGAATGCCATGCAGTGCCGACATGGAGGCCTGCGGATCGAGGTCGATTGCCAGAACGCGATGGCCCGTTAGAGCGAGATGCTGCGCAAGGTGCGCAGCAGTTGTTGTCTTACCCGATCCGCCCTTAAAGTTCACAACGCCGATGACCTGAAGCTTTTCATCGCCACGGCGATGCGGCACATAGCGTTTAACCTCGGCGCGGCCATTACGATCAAGCCACTGGCGAAGTTCCTGAACCTGTTCAATAGAATAAGCGCGGCGGCCACCGGAAAGAATGGTTGGCTCAACGCCCTTGCCTTCAAGATGAAGTTTCTTCAAATTGCTGGGGGATACACCAAGGAAATACGCAGCTTCAGCCATCGAAAACTGCCGTAAGGATTTACGGGCATCCGGTGGGAAGTTCTCATGGCGCAGCTGATTGAGCTTGCGCGATATTTCTCGCCCTTGCATCAATATCATGTCGTCAAACGACAAAGTTGCTGTTGAATTTGCGATATTCATTGCCTTAGGATCCCTAGTGACGGCACTGGAACTAATACCGCCTAAATACCGTCATTATGTCCGATTCTTATTTTGCCGCAAGAGGTCTCTATTAACAAAGAGTTACCGGGCTTCTTTCATCTGGCGGCAATTGAGTTCCTAACGAATCGAGTTCAATCTATGGTGCTGAAATTAAAGCGATTTATAGAAAATAGACCGCAGTCTAATGGAATCGCTAGATCAGCTTTTCCTTTATTGCGGTCGATGTGATGGAACCTCAAGGGCATCGCATCTGCTCTTTTGTGGAGGAATCACCTTTTGCCCAGCTTTGATTAAAATCAGGTAGAATCTAGAATTGGGCTTCGCAAACCGTTGCGGTCGTTGTTTTTCGTTAGGTTCGGATAATTGCAGTTGGGCAAGCGTGCTTAAGCTCATATTGTAAGCCCTAACGGCGAAGTGCTCCGTTGGTTTCTTGTGCTACGCAGATGTAGAAACGGGGGAAGGGGGCGGAGATATCGAAGCTGATGTGCATGCGGAGCAATTGGCAAACGCGAATTGCTGTCTGTTGCTACTTATCTCGACAACGAAACTCTTGCTTGAGTTCATGTTGTAGCTAGACAATTTTAACTAAATCGCATTATGATTGAAACAAGATACCCATGACCGAGATGAGCTCGCGGTCAGCGATGATGGATCGCTTGAAGACTTTTTGAAAGAGTCTGAGTAGATAAACAAATCCGGCATTTAAGTTTCAGAAAAAGAATAATCTATTTCTTTATAGATGCTTACATAAGCACTGAATTGGTGCTTGTAGCGTAAGTGAAGGTACGCAGGGCAGATTTGGCAGCAGTGCCATCTTACTGGGCAATCGCGCATTATCACAACCTATCATAATCTGGTTTGCGGTAGAAGACTGCTTCCAATTGCATTTTGAAGAAGGCGCGGATGACCCGATGCAGGTGGCTTCGGCCCCGGCCTCTATCGTATTTTCGACTATACCGGGACATTGACCAACAATGGACTGGCTATTGGCACTGTGCAGGGTGGTGACGCTTCGCAAGTATCGCTTCAGACATCCGTCGATCATCAGATCAATTTGGTCAATACCGCTGGCGTTACGCTGAACTTCTGGGATGGCGATGATCTTACCAAGCACGATAATAATCACATTGATGGTGGGAATGGCACCTGGAATACAACCAACGACAACTGGACGGATAAAGACGGGCAATTAAACGGCAAATGGGCAACCGGCCAGTTTGCAATTTTCACAGGCACGGCGGGTACGGTTATCGTGGATGATAGCGGCGGTGCCGTATCCGTGAGTGGCATGCAGTTCTTCGTTAATGGTTATACCATTGAAGGAGGCCAGATCACTCTTGGAGGGCAAGACAACCAGATCAATGTTGGTGACGGTACGATCAATAGCGCCAGCGATATCGCAACCATTGCCTCTGTGCTTTATGGCCAGAATGGCTTCACAAAAACGGATTATGGCACGCTCAATCTGACGGGTGCGAACACCTATACCGGCACAACCACTGTGACAGCGGGCACGTTGGAATTGAGCGGAAATGGCAGCATCGCCAATAGTGGCGAGATTGCCCTTACAAGCACCCAGTTTGACCATGGCCGTCTGCTAATCAACAAGGATAATGATTTTACGCTTGCAAATAAGGTGAGCGGTATTGGCGCAGTTACAAAAGAAGGCGCAGGCACAACAACATTCTCCGGCAATAATACGTTTAGCGGTGGGCTGACGGTCAAGGGAGGGACAGTGAAGGCTGGTATTGCCGAGCACGCGTTTGGTTCCGGCAATATCATGGTCAATGGCGGTGCGGCGCTTGACCTTGCCAACTTCAATGAAAGCGTTGGCAGCCTTTTAGGTACGAAATCGGGTGATGGGGCAATCAATCTTGGCTCTGGAACGCTAACGCTTGATCAGAACCTGCATGGTGACTTCTCAGGAGTAATCTCTGGCACAGGTGGGATCACCAAGAATAACGATGGAGATCTGGTTCTTTATGGTGCCAACAATTATTCGGGCCTGACAGCTGTTAATGAAGGTTCTCTCATTCAGGGCGCAGCTGGTGGCCTCTCTGCTGCTTCCACATATAATGTGGCCAGCGATGCTTCCCTTAAACTGGGTGGCTTCTCCACTTCTATAGCAGGCCTGACCAATGCCGGAAATGTCTTCTTCGGTAGCACAGGCGGCGGCACTGTTCTCAATGTCTCAGGCAATTACATCGGCAATGGTGGCACGCTGCATATGGAGGCGGTGTTTGGTGATGACAATTCGCTCACAGATCGTATGAATGTCAGTGGTAACACATCCGGCACTTCCAAAGTCGATATTACCAATCGCAATGGTTTTGGTGCGCCAACGAATAATGGCATTGAGATCATTACGGTTGGCGGCAATTCAGACGGTATTTTTGCACTTCAGGGTGATTACGTCACGAAGGATGGCCAGCAAGCCATCATGACAGATTCTGCCTATGCCTATACTTTACAACATGGCGGAACAAATACGCCCAATGACGGCAATTGGTATCTGGTCAGCAAGAAAGGCAATACCGATCCGGTTCCCCCGGTTAATCCGGATTGTCAGAAGACAAATACCTGCCCGACACCTCCAGATCCTACTCCGGGGCGTTTCAGTCCGGCAGCGCCTGTCTATGAGTCCTATACGTCAACACTGCAGGCTCTGAATGCTCTGCCAACATTGCAACAGCGCGTGGGTCAGCGTTATCTGGGTGGTGCTGATCAGGCCAGTTCAGATGAAAGCTCGGGTGAAAGCGACAGCAAGGCCATCTGGGGTCGCATCGAAGGCGCGCATAATCGTCTGGAAAACGCGTCTACAGCGGGAGATCTGCATCAGGACATCAATACCTTCATCATGCAAGCCGGTGTCGATGGTCAGTTTTATGAGAATGAGAACGGCAAACTGCTTGCTGGCATCACCGGGCAATATGGCAATGCACGCTCGAATATCGATAACCGCACTGGCGATGGATCGGGCAGCATTACCACACAGGGTTGGGGGCTTGGTGCGAACGCCACCTGGTATGGCACCTCCGGCTTCTATCTCGACACACAGGCACAAGCCAACTGGTATGACAGTGACCTTGGTGTCGATGCAACCAACCCAACGCTTGCCAATGGCAACAAAGGCTTTGGCTATGCACTCAGCCTTGAAGCAGGGCAGCGCTTTGATCTCGACCCGTATTGGTCGTTGACACCGCAAGCACAGCTTACATGGTCATCCGTTGATTTCGATACATTTACCGATACCTATGGTGCGCGTATCTCCAATCGAAACGGTGACAGTCTGAATGCCCGTATCGGCCTTGCTGCCAACTATGCCAATAGCTGGAAAGGCAAGGACGGCTTGATGGTCAATACCTCACTCTATGGCATTGCCAATCTCTATCAGGAACTCATGGGTGACGCCCGTATGAATTACGCAGGAACCCATATGGCAACCAACAGTGATGACACATGGGGTGGTATCGGTGCAGGTGGCACCTATGCATGGGCAAACAACAAATATGCTCTGTATGGCGAAGGCTCAATCAACACATCGCTCAACCATTTCTCTGACAGCTATGCAATCAAAGGCAACATCGGCTTCAAAGTGAACTGGTGAGGAACAACGCATAAACCAAACAAACAATGCTCCCGGATCAAATCCGGGAGCATTTCCGTATTTATTGCAGCCATTTCTCGATGCAGTGAGCTATCAGCAGATTGCAACAAATCATGCCATATGAACCCATCCGCCATTTTTATTGGATGATCGAACACAGGCATCGATGAACGATACACCTCTTACCCCGTCATCAACGGTTGGATAGATAACCGCACTATCAACCTTCGCATTGTCACGTCGCGCCTGAATTGCATTTGCAGCTTCTGTATAGATCGTTGCAAAAGCTTCAAGATAGCCTTCAGGATGACCACCCGGAATACGGGTTACACGCGTCGCAGCCTCTCCAGCACCTGCACCGCCACGCGTGATCAGGCGCTTTGGCTCACCAAATGGTGTAAACCACAGACGGTTAGGATCTTCCTGCGCCCATTCAATGCCGCCTTTTGTGCCATAGACCCGCAAGCGGAGGGTGTTTTCATTACCCGGCGCAACCTGACTGCACCAAAGCATACCCTTGGCGCCACCCGCAAATCGCAGCATGACATGCGCATTGTCATCAAGACGACGCCCCGGAACAAAGCTGTCGAGATCGGCTGCTAAGCTTTCAAGCGTCAAACCAGTCACAAAGGATGCAAGGTTGAAGGCATGCGTGCCAATATCACCCGTTGCCCCACCAAGCCCAGACTGTGCCGGATCTGTACGCCAGACTGCACCTTTAGCTCCGGTTTCTTCAACCGCTTCGGTCAGCCAGTCTTGCGCATATTCCACCTGCACCACACGCAGATCACCAAGCTCGCCATTGGCGATCATTTCGCGCGCCTGCCGCACCATGGGATAGCCGGTGTAATTGTGGGTTAGCACAAACAATGCGCCACTCTCATCAGCGACTTTCTTAAGCTTCTTTGCATCAGCCAAAGTCGAGGTCAGCGGCTTATCGCAGATCACATGAATGCCACGGCGCAAAAACTCTTTCGCAGCATCATAATGCACATGATTTGGCGTGACGATTGCCACGGCTTCAATGCCATTCTTAAGGCGGGCCTCGCGGATCGCCATGTCCTTATAGCTTGAATAGATGCGATCTTCCGCAAGTCCTAGTTCACGGCCTGATGCCTGCGCCTTTTCGGCTGAGGACGAGAGAGCGCCCGCAACAAGCTCAAAGCGGTTATCAAGACGCGACGCCATGCGATGCACACCGCCAATAAAAGCACCCGCACCGCCACCAACCATGCCAAGCCGGATGCGCGGATTGGCTGTTTCCTTGGTCTTTGCTTCAATGGTCATAGCTATTCCTCCGAGCGCACTCGATCTGACTTCATCAGATCGGCGCTCTTACTTAATATTTTTTCGCGTATCTTGGCCGAAAACCGCTACGCACTTTTCGGGATACGCTTTACAATCCCAGCATACGGCGATTGGCGGCATCGTCGGTCCCGCCTGCGGCAAAGTCATCGAATGCCTTTTCCGTCACACGAATAATGTGGTGTTTGACAAACTCAGCACCTTCACGCGCACCATCTTCAGGATGCTTGAGTGCGCATTCCCACTCGACAACCGCCCAGCCGTCAAAGTCATTCGCTGCCATTTTCGAGAATACAGCACCAAAATCGACCTGACCATCGCCGAGCGAGCGGAAGCGACCGGCGCGATTGACCCAGCCCTGATAGCCACCATAAACGCCCTGACGTCCGGTCGGATTAAACTCGGCATCCTTGACGTGGAACATCCTGATCCGGTCTTTGTAAATATCGATATTGTCGAGGTAATCCAGACATTGCAGCACATAATGCGATGGATCATAAAGCATGTTCGCGCGCGAATGGTTCTTCACACGCTCAAGGAACATCTCAAACGTCACACCATCATGCAGGTCTTCGCCGGGATGGATTTCATAGCAAATATCAACACCATGCTCATCCGCATGATCAAGGATCGGCAGCCAGCGACGCGCCAGTTCATCAAAAGCCGTCTCAACCAGACCAGCCGGACGCTGTGGCCACGGATAGACAAACGGCCAAGCCAAAGCACCTGAGAAGGTAGCATGTGCGCCGATGCCAAGATTACGCGAAGCGCGGATCGCCATCTTCACCTGCTCAACAGCCCATGCCTGCCGCGCTTTCGGATTGCCGCGCACTTCCGGCACAGCAAAACCATCAAAAGCCTCATCATAAGCCGGGTGAACTGCAACAAGCTGTCCCTGCAAATGCGTCGAAAGTTCGGTGACTTCAACGCCGTTCTCACGCGCAACACCGGCAAACTCATCGCAATAGTCTTTGGATTCAGAAGCCTTTTTGAGATCGATCAATTGGCCTGCCCATGTCGGCACCTGCACACCGGCATAGCCTTTTTCAGCCGCCCATTTGGTAATGCTGTCCCAACTATTAAATGGCGCTGCATCGCCCGCAAACTGCCCGAGAAAAATCCCAGGCCCTTTGATCGTCTTCATCAAAAATCCTCCAAAGATAACGCAAATTTTATGGCCATAATGCAAATACGCGCCCGGCAAAGCGGGCGCGTACTTCAATATTAGAAAGGAGAATCCGGGAAGTAGAACTGCTCGGCATTGTCCTTGGTGATCAGCGTTGCATCGAGAATATACTCGCCGCTGACTGGTACCTGATCATAGAAATGACCAGCAGCCAGTTCCATCGCAGTTGAAACCATTGCTGGTGGATAAAGCACATCGACCGGCATTAGCTTGTCGCCATCCATGACCTTCTTGATCATGTCTTTTGAACCAGCACCGCCGATAACATACTGAATGTCTTCACGATTTGCCTGCTTGATGGCTTCGAGCACACCAACAGCCATGTCGTCATCCTGACACCAGACAACATCAATCTTTGGATACTTGGTCAGGAAGTCCTGCATCACGCGGAAGGCATCATCGCGGTTCCAGTTGCCATACTGACGATCAAGAACCTTAACGTTGGAGCCTGCAATGCCCTTGTCAAAACCGTCCTGACGCTGCTGATCAATTGGAATTGGCATGCCGCGAATGACAACGACCTGCGCATCTGGCGTGGTCTTGGCAATATACTCACCAGCGACCTGACCGAGAGCCGGATTGTTACCCGCAATATAAAGATCGCGGATAGAATTATCGTTGTTGCTCGGCGCGCGATCAACAAGCGCAACAAATGTGCCCTTGTCCTTGATTTCCTTGATTGCATTTACAAGCGGATCAGGATCGGTCGGCAGAACCACCAGACCATCGAGACCTTGCACAGCGAGATCCTGCAATGCATTGGCCTGGCTGGCCGCATCTGGGGACGTCTTAACGATAACGTTGAGGCCCGGATGCTCCTGCATCAATAGCTTGGCAACGCGTTCTGCATGATAGACAACACCCGCTGTCCAGCCGTGATCAGCAGCAGGGATCGATACACCGATCGTCACCTTTTTGTCCTGTGCGCTTGCAACACCAGTGAAGGCTAACGCCCCAGCTGCTAGAGCAGCAAAAGCAACGCCTAAAAGTTTTCCTCGCATTATTTCCTCCCAAGTGTTCGGGGGCTTTATTCCTGTGTGACCGGACCGCCCCATCAATCCCGTCAAACCTGCTATTCCAAGCCGTTAGTCAGCCCTCATTATCTTCGTGAGAGCGAGCGCTGTACCAGCATGGCAATGATAATAATGGCACCCTGGATAGCGCCGATCAGATATTCGCTGATGAAGTTGGAAAGCAGCATGATGTTGCCGACGATTTCGAGAATGAACGCGCCGCAGATCGTACCCCAGACACGCCCCACGCCACCGCGCAACGCCGTGCCGCCAACCACAACCGCTGTAATTGCCTGCAACTCCCACAACATGCCGGTTGTTGCCGAAGTCGAGCCAAGCCGCGGCACATAAAGCAGAACTGCAACAGCCACGCAAAGCCCCTGCACGACATAGGCAATCGTGCGAACGCGCTTGACCGAGATGCCCGAATAACGCGCGACGTCTTCGCTGGAGCCAACCGCAATCACATGGCGTCCATAACGTGTTCGATAGAGCACGAAAGCCGCAATCGCTGCCGTGACCAAAATCGCAATTACTGGAATCGGCACACCAAACACGTCGCCAAAATAGACAGGACGATAAAGCGCCTGAATTTCAGGGTTGCGTAGGGTAATTGCACCGCCCTGCGATAGCCATGTGGTCAGACCACGATAAATCCCCATCGTTCCGAGTGTCGCAATGAAGGGCTCTATCCCGCCCATGGTCGTGATCAACCCGTTGGTCAAGCCGCAAAGCGCACCCACGACAACGGCAAGCAACACCGCCGCAATCAGCATCATTACCGGATCGGCAATGACACCGCTGTTCATAAACATAATCATGATGCTGCCGACAAAAGCAGCCATCGCACCAACGGACAGATCAAGCCCACCAGACGAGATCACATAGGTCGCGCCTAGCGCGATAATCGCAATAAACGCACTGCGTGTTGCGACATTGAGCAGATTATCGATACTGATGAAATTCGGATTGGCAATTGTTCCAAGAACAAGCAGCAAAAGCAGCGCAATAAAAGGGGCAATCGCCCTCAAATCCCAGTCTTTAGACGTCTTCGGCGCTTTGCTCTTGTCATTCACTACGTCAGTCATTGACACCCCTATTTATAATTATGCCGCTTCTGTGCTGACGCCCGTTGCAAGAACAACAATGTCGTGCTCCGTCATGCGATCAGCTGTCACCTCACCCGCAATACGGCCTTCCCGCATGACAACGATGCGGTCGCATATCCCGATAAGTTCTGGCATCTCTGACGACACAACGATGATTGATTTTCCTTCATCGGCAAGATTGGCGATAAACTGATAAATCTGTTCTTTCGTACCCACATCGATGCCGCGTGTCGGCTCGTCTATGATGACGATAGACGGGTTCAGCAGCATCATTTTTGCCAGCAGCAGCTTTTGCTGATTGCCACCTGAGAGTTGCCCTGCAAGAATATCTTTGCGGCCGGTGCGAATATCAAATTCCTTGATCGCATCATCGAGCGCAACGCGCTCTTTACTTCGGTCAATCTGCAAGCCGCGAACAAATTTGCTGATTGATGCAAGGGTCAGATTGATGCCAAGGTCTTTACCAAGCAACAGACCTTTGCCTTTGCGATCCTCACTGAGATAAGCGATCCCGGCAGACAAGCTTTCATGCGCATTATGGAAATTGACGGGCTTGCCATTATGGCGAACCTGTCCCTTACCGGGACGAAGGCCAACAACGCCCTCCATAAGCTCTGTACGCCCAGCCCCCACCAGGCCAGCAAAACCAAGGATTTCGCCTCGGCGCAATGCAAAGCTCGCTGTTTTAACATAGCCGGGCACTGTAAAGTCTTGCACTTCAAGCACCATCGCATCCGACCGTTCAGATGCACGATCCGGATAAAGCTTGGCCACATCGCGTCCTACCATCAACCGGGCCATATCATTGGGCTGAAGCTCAGAAGTCATATGTGCTGCAACAAGCGTTCCATCACGCAAAACCGTGATGCGATCCGAAATCTCTTTCACTTCCGGCAGACGATGCGAGATATAGAGAACCGCCACGCCCTTGGCGCGAATATCACAGATCACTTTCAACAGCGCTTCGGTTTCAACCGGCGTGAGCGACGCTGTGGGTTCGTCGAAAATGACAACGCGGTGCGGCACCAACAGAACGCGTGCAATCTGTACAAGCTGGCGCTGCGCTATTGAAAGGCTGCCTACAATCGCGTCAGGATTGATGTCGGCGCCAAGATCGCGAACTGCCTTACGCGCACCTTCGCGCATCGACTTATCATCGACCACGAGCCCATTTGAAAGCTCGCGACCAAGATAAATGTTCTGCGCGACCGTCAGATCGGGTGCCAGCAAAATTTCCTGATGTACAAGCACAATGCCCTGTGCTTCAGCCTCAACCGGCCCTGAGAACGCGATTGGCTTGCCATCAATGTGAATTTCTCCGCTTGTCGGGCGTTCATTGCCGGCAAGCAGTTTCATCAATGTCGATTTGCCGGCACCATTCTCACCGATAATCGCATGAACTTCGCCGCCATAGATGCTGAGATTGATGCCTTTGAGCACCTGAACGGGACCGAAAGACTTTGACAGCGAAATAGCTTGAAGAAGCGGAATACGCGTTTCTTTTGGCGATGCAGTCATGCGCAAACGCCAAAGACAACGTTGTCGTAAGATATTACACAACGAAATTCTGATACATGAATATCAGCGTAAATATTCAAAAGCACGTAAACTCCTCCCAAAGTTTCATGCAAGACATTACCCGCCGATTTGAGGTACGTAAAGCAGCAATTATAAAAAGTATGCTTCCATTTAGCCGCTTTATCACGGCCATCGTTGTCCGTCTGAGATTATCAAGGAAGCAGAGTGGTCGTATTCCCACTTTCCGTTAAGCATTCGCATAGTTGGCGACATGCTGGCCTAAAGAGAGAACATCAATACCCCTAAAACAATCCGTTTACGGACCAGGAAATTCGGTCGTGATTATGACAACATAATTTGACGCCGAAAGCCTTGTTTCGACGGCGCGTTTTGAAGGCTGCAAGCGGAGGATTGTCGGCACGCAATACGGTTGTACGGTTCGGGGTGTCAGCATCGACAGCGCGACAGACAAAGAGTATATCCGAGTTTACCTTGGGTCATACCACGATTAACCGGCTTGGCTGTTCGCCATTAGGTGTTGTTTAGCATTCGCGCCGTTAATGCTGCAACGGAGGTGATGGCACTCATTGGATATTGAGAGCGAGTTGAAGTCAGTGCGGTCGGCTTCTTAGAGTTATTTTAGCCCCAGCCATGTGCTGACAGCCCATAAACCCATGGCTTGTTCGCCTGTCTGTTCAAAAACAGTTTGCCCTTCGACATGGTTGTTACCGTGCTGTACACACCGAGACGGCATAGCTCTAAGTAGTCCGCAAATGCCCCAGTTTTCTCACGCGTATCGACACGAGCAAACTTGCCTTTGAGATTTTTCAGGTGAATTGCCGTCAATTGAATGGCGTCTTCGTCGTTGCTTGCGACGATAGGGCCAATAACTTTCCCGCGGCCAAATTCGCGGCAGAAGGAATAACCGACCATCTGCCCGTTTCTCTCCAACCCACAGATTTCAGCCGTGTCGGAGATGAGTTGAAGCAAATGCATGCGGTTTGTGCCGAAGGCTTTGCAGTCGAGCTCGGAGATTTTTTCGAGTTCCTCTGCTGAAAGGGCTACAAGTTCTCCATTTGGCGATGGTATGGCGGGAAGTTCAAGCCCGACTTCTCCCTGATGTTGATAGACTGTTGCCTCATCGGTAAAGCCAAGCGTCAGGTAAAGTTTATATGCTGCTTGCGTCGCATTGAGGCTGAGGCTGCGACCTTTGCATCGCTCCATCACCTGTTCCATCAGCCAGCGACCATTGCCTTGTGCTTGTGTGCGGGGGGAGGTGATGACCATGCCAATGGTTGCGAAATCGTCGCCGTAAGGAAACCACATAGCGCTACCAAATACCCGGCCGATTCCGTCAATAGCGACCAGCCCTTGTCCGGTTTTCAACATGAGGTCCCAGTCATTGGGGCGATGCGGCCAACGAACACCCATCGAAAGACCATGAAGCAGGCTCTTGTCCACATCTGCTATGTCATGTGCGATCAATTCAAAAGATTTCAGCCGTACTGACTTTTGCATATCAGCCATTCCGATCCCTACCCGCTGCCCAAGCCCGACTTGTGGACATTCAGCCCTCAAGACACAGTGTTTTTGATCCTGCCACGCAATGCAATGCTTTGGGCAGGCGTATTTTGCCGCATCATTTCATAAATACCTCCGCATAATTAACTGCTTGATCGCCGCTATTCGCAATCATTGTTTGAAGCAGCAGCATATTCGGCACGGAACACTGCCCTAACACCATATTCTGATAGAAATCCGAAGCTCTGACTTTGAATGTGGTATTATGAACGTCGAAGAAATCCTTGCAGCTTTGATCGGCTTTCCATCGGTTGTTGGTACTCCCAATGATGCGATTGTTGGCTGGATCAGTTCTTACGCAAAGTCTGCGGGTGCTGACGTATCGGTTTTGCCCGGACCTGAAGGTGACAGGGCAAATCTTTTTATCACTATCGGCCCCCGTGATGTGCCGGGCTATATTCTGTCTGGCCATACGGATGTGGTTCCCGCTGGAGAGTCTGAATGGACGACTGATCCGTTCAAGCTGCATAAAGACGGCAATAGACTTTATGGGCGCGGCACGACGGACATGAAGGGCTTTTTGGCTTGTGCGCTTGCTGCTCTGCCGATGCTGGCCTCTCGTTCGCTCAAACAACCTGTCCATCTGGCATTTTCTTATGACGAAGAAGCGGGCTGTCGTGGTGTGCCGCATTTGCTTGCAGCGCTTCCTGATCTTTGTGCCAAACCGCTGGGCGCTATTATCGGTGAGCCAAGCCGGATGCAGGCCGTGCGCGCGCACAAAGGCAAAGCTGCTGCTCGGCTGGAAGTCATTGGGCGTTCGGGCCATTCATCGCGTCCCGATCTTGGGTTGAATGCCGTTCACGCCATGGCTGGCGTGATTGCAAAAGCAACCGCATACGGTCAAACGCTGGAAGCCGGGCCGTTCGATACCAATTTTGAGCCGCCATATTCATCGTTGCAGTTTGGCGTCATCTCTGGTGGACAGGCGGTCAATATCATTCCTGCTCGTTGCACTGCCGATGTTGAGGTGCGTGCCATTTCCGGTATATCGCCAACCGAATTGCTGGAGCCAGTGAAAGCAGAATTGTTCGCTCTGCGGGATCGCGGCTATGAAGTGCTTTGGCATGAATTAAGCGCTTATCCTGCACTTTCTTTGCCAGATGATAGCGCACTTTCTCAGTTGATGGTCGAGCTGACGGGGCAGGATACACTTGCTGCGGTGAGCTACGGCACGGAAGCGGGATTGTTCCAGCAAGCAGGCATTGATGCAATCATCTGCGGTCCCGGCGATATCAGCCGCGCCCATCGCCCTAACGAATATATCGAAATAAACGAGCTGCATGCGTGCCAGAAGATGATCGAAAATCTCGCCGTGCATCTTACCTCTTAATCGGAAGCAATTATGGCGTTTCTTTTCAATTCTGATGCAGTGCGTGGTGCCGTTTTCCGTGAAGCATTCTCGAAAGCCCTTCCTGATATCGAGTTTTTTCAGGCTGGCGATGAGATTGATCCCGATAAAATTCGCTATCTGATTAGCTGGGTCGCACCAGACGATATTGCGCGTTATCGCAATCTGGAAATTCTATTTTCGATTGGTGCGGGTGTTGATCAGTTCAAGCCCGGCAGTGTGCCTGAGCATGTGAAGCTTGTGCGCATGGTTGAAGACGGCATCATTCGCATGATGCAGGAATATGTGGCGCTTGGCGTGCTGACATTGCATCGTGAAGCAATTGTCTATCGCCAACAACAACAGGCAGAAACATGGCGAGCCATTTCTACGCCGCAGGCATCAGAACGACGAATTGGTTTCTTAGGGCTGGGTATGCTGGCGCAAGCCGCAATCGAACGCCTCAAGCCATTTCAGTTTCCGCTTTCCGGTTGGAGCCGCAGCCAGAAAGACATTGAAGGCGTTACGTGTTTTTACGGCGAAGACCAGTTTGCGAGCTTCCTGCGCCAAACAGATATTCTGATTTGCTTGCTGCCGTTGACCGATGAAACACGCGGCATTCTGAATGCCGACCTGTTTGCCTTGCTGCCAAAGGGCGCACGCTTGTTGCATACGGGGCGCGGGCCACAGCTTGATCAAAATGCACTGATTGATGCGCTTGATAGCGGTCATCTTGCGGCGGCTATGCTTGATGTTACCGACCCGGAGCCGTTGCCATCCGGGCATCCGCTTTGGTCGCATCCGAAAGTGTTGATCACACCGCATATTGCATCGGTCACGCAACCACATACGGCTGCGCAATCCGTCATTGAAAATATTCAACGCCATTTGGCAGGAGAAGAACTGATCGGCCTGATCGATCGCAAACTTGGCTATTAAATGAAGGGAACTACCATGTCACTTTTGATAACTATCGATCCAAATCCAGATTTCGCGCCGAAAGAAGCGCTGCCGACTGAAGATCGCCTAATCTCTGGCACGCCATCGTTTAAAACGTGGGCGCAGGATGCGTCGAAGAACGACAAGGTTCTGACAGGCGTTTGGGAAGCAACTCCGGGCGAAACCCATTCTATCAAGGGCACAACATTAGAGTTTTGCCACATCCTGTCTGGCCTCGTCGAAATCGAAGAGAAGGACGGCGAAACCAAGACGTATCGTGCAGGCGACAGCTTTGTTATGAAGCCGGGCTTCGTCGGCGTATGGCGCACGATTGAAACCGTACGTAAGATTTATCTTTGCGTTTACGAATAAGCATTTCGTATCCAGAATAATCCGCCGCTTTAAACCCGTCTGACGCGATTCAAAACCGTCAGGCGGGTTATTCTCAATCAAAAATGCGGCGCGTGTGGCTCTAATCTTTCGTCATAGAAAGTTCGAGGTGCGCCATGACATTAAGCTTTGATCCTGAAACGCTTAAACTCCCCTTTTATCATTATATTGGTGGGCAGCGTGTCGATGCTGCGGGCGCAATGGAAATGCATCGGCCATCGGACGGTAAAGCCTATGGCGATTGTCCGATTGCGGATGAAGCTTTGGTTGATCGTGCCGTAAAAAATGCCAAGGCGACACTGAAATCGAGCGGCTGGGCTGACAGCCGTCCGCGCGAACGGCTCAATGCAATGCACCGCTGGGCCGACCTGATCGAACAGGAAGCGCTGACGCTGGCGCGCATGGAAGCCGTTTCATCGACACGTCCGATTGCTCATCTCATCGAAGGCGATATAGCTGTCACTGTTGAGCAAATCCGCTTCTTTGCAGAATTTGCCGACAAGGAAGGCAGCGAAGTTGTGCCAACCAGCACCAGTACGTTTGGCATGACGCTGAGCGAGCCTTACGGTGTGATTGGCGCAATTACGCCGTGGAATTTTCCGATCTCTATGGCTGGCTGGAAGCTTGGACCGGCGCTTGCTGCAGGCAATGCAGTTGTTCTCAAGCCATCCGAAATCACGCCTTTTACCACGCTTTATATCGCTGAACTCGCCGTGCAAGCTGGCATTCCCGCAGGCCTCATCAACATCGTTCTGGGTGACGGTCCAACCACCGGCAATGCCATTACCGGCCATCCCGATATTTCTAAGGTCAGCTTTACCGGATCGACAGCTGCTGGTGCCGCAATCATGGAAAATATTGCGCGCACCGGCATCAAGCCTATGACCCTTGAGCTTGGGGGTAAAAGTCCGCAGGTGGTGTTTGCCGATGCGGATCTCGAATTGGCGGCATCTGCTATCACGCGTGGAATTCTCAGCAATGCCGGGCAGGCCTGTGTCGCGGGTTCGCGCCTGATTGTTGCGGAAGAAATCGCCGATGCTTTGAGCGAAGCGATTGCGCGCCATATGGCGAATATCAAGCCGGGTGTGACATGGGACGAGAATACCCAATATTCTCCAATCATCTCCGAACGCCAGATTTGCCGCATTGATGAGATTGTGCAGAAGGCCGTCAGCCTTGGCGCACAAAGTGTTGTGGGCGGCAAGCGAATGGATCGTGAAGGCTATTTTTATGAGCCAACTTTGCTTCGCGGTGTTGATGAAAACTCCCCCGCTGTGACCGAAGAAATCTTTGGTCCTGTGCTGACACTTCAGACATTCAAAGATGAAGACGAGGCATTAGCACTTGCCGATCATCCGACCTATGGGCTGGCGGCAGGCCTTTTCACCCGAGATTTGTCTCGTGCGTTGCGTGTCACCAAGGCTTTGCAGGCAGGCACCATTTGGGTCAACCGTTATGGCCGTTCACGGGATCATATCTTACCGACTGGTGGCTATAAAAGCTCTGGCATTGGCAAAGACCTCGGGCGCGATGCCTATCTTGCGAACCGCAAAACTAAAAGCGTTTTGATAGATATCTAGATTTTTCAACGCGCATCCCGAAAACCGCTTCACACTTTTCGGGATGCGCTCTTAGGGGAACAAACAATGACAACTTATTCGATTGCACTCATTCCGGGCGACGGTATCGGTAAAAGCGTAACCGATGCGACGTGGCAGGTTTTGCAAGCTGCTGCAAAGTGTAATGGATTTGCGTTGGAAGGGACCAGCTTTCCATGGTCTTGTGAATATTACCATGAGACCGGCGCGATGATGCCAGCAGATGGTATCGAGAAGCTGCGTAAGTTCGATGCGATTTATCTTGGTGCCGTTGGCTGGCCTGCGGAAGTACCGGATTCTGTATCGCTGCACGGCTTGTTGCTGCCGATCCGCAAAGCTTTTGTGCAATACGCGAATATCCGCCCGCATCGCCTGTTGCCGGGTGTAACTGGCCCGCTCCGCTCTGAAGGCTTTGATATTCTTTGCATTCGCGAGAACACCGAGGGCGAATATTCGGGCGCTGGTGGACGCGTCCATTCAGGTACGAAAGATGAAGTTGCAGTCGAAACTGCGATCTTCACCCGCACCGGCGTCGAACGCATCATCCGTTTTGGCTTTGAGCAGGCACGCGCTCGCCGCAAGAAGCTGGCTTCGGTGACGAAATCCAATGCGCAGAAATATTCGATGGTTTTCTGGGACGAAGTGACAAAGGATGTTGCCAAAGAATATCCCGATGTTGAGGTCTCACATTACCATATCGATACTATGGCAGCGCGTATGGTTATGGCACCGGAAAGCCTAGACGTGATCGTGGCTTCAAACCTCTTTGGCGATATTCTGACTGATCTGGGTGCGGCCATTCAGGGCGGCCTTGGCTATGCGGCGTCTGCCAACATCAATCCCGATCGCACAGCGCCTTCCATGTTTGAGCCAGTTCATGGCTCTGCACCTGACATCGCGCATCTCGGCATTGCCAACCCAATTGCGGCTATCTGGTCTGGTGCGATGATGCTCGATCATCTTGGCGAGCATCAGGCTGCAAAAGATGTGATGGCAGCAATCGAAACAGCGACGGCTCAGGGTATCGGAACCGTTGCGGGTAAAGATAAGACGGATGCGATTACGCAGGCCGTGCTTTCAGCTTTGGCATAAGAGGTCGTCATGCATACGTTAAAAGATCAGGCGCTTTTCCGCCAACAGGGCCTCATTGGCGGGGTCTGGCAGGATGCTGAGTCTGGCGCCACGGTCGATGTTACCAATCCTGCAAGCCTCAGCACTTTAGGCACAATCCCGGATATGAGTGGCAAGGAAACGCGAGCAGCAATTGATGCTGCAGCGGAAGCTTTCAAGCCTTGGAAAAAGAAAACCCATGCCGAGCGCGCTGCGTTGCTTGAGCGCTGGTTTGCGCTGATGATTGAGCATGAGCAGGATCTTGCTCTTCTGCTGACACAGGAGCAGGGAAAACCACTCAATGAAGCATTGGGTGAAATCCGATACGGTGCGTCGTTCGTCAAATGGTTTGCAGAAGAAGCGCGTCGTATTGATGGCGGCAGCATTCCGTCGCCAACGGCAGACCGCCGTATTCTGGTGCTCAAAGAAGCAGTCGGTGTTTGCGCGATTATCACGCCGTGGAATTTCCCGAATGCGATGATTACCCGCAAGGTTGCACCTGCATTGGCGGCTGGCTGTACAGTTGTCATCAAACCTTCAGAGTTCACGCCATTTTCGGCGCTCGCACTTGGTGTGTTGGCTGAAAGGGCTGGGATACCCGCTGGTGTCATCAATATCGTTACCGGCATGCCAACGGAAATTGGCAATGAGTTGATGGCCAATGAAACCGTGCGCAAAATTTCGTTTACGGGTTCAACGCGCGTTGGCTCACTTTTGATGAAGGGCGCTGCTGACAGTATCAAGCGTTTGAGCTTGGAGCTTGGCGGCAATGCGCCGTTTATCGTGTTTGACGATGCTGATCTCGATCAGGCTGTGGAAGGTGCTATTGCCTCTAAATTCCGCAATGGTGGCCAGACCTGTGTTTGTTCAAATCGCATTTTGGTGCAGTCCGGAATTTACGATGCTTTCGCAGCTAAGCTTTCGGCTCGTGTTGCAAAAATGAAGGTCGGCGTTGGCACGGAAGAGGGCGTTGCGATTGGTCCGATGATCAATCATGCGGCGATTGAAAAGATTGAACGCCATGTGAGTGACGCTCTGGGCCGTGGTGCAAAACTTCTGGCACAAAGCGAAAGCATGCCGGAAGGTCGTCAATATGCACGTCCGATTGTGCTGGGTGATGCCACAACCGATATGCTGCTGGCTTCCGAAGAAACCTTCGGTCCTGTCGCGCCACTTTTCCGCTTTGAAACGGAAGAGGAAGCGATTGAAATTGCCAATGGAACACCATTTGGTCTGGCAGCTTATTTCTTTACCGAGAACCTAAAACGTTCATGGCGGGTCGCGGAAGCACTGGAGTTTGGCATGGTCGGCTTGAACACGGGTGCGATTTCGACGGAAGTTGCACCTTTTGGCGGCGTCAAACAGTCCGGGCTTGGCCGTGAAGGTTCAAAGCTCGGTATTGATGAATATCTGGAAATCAAAACGCTGCATGTCGGTGGATTATGAGAATGAAAAAGGGCGGTTAAACCGCCCTTTTTTGACTTCACTGAAACTTGTCGAGCATCTTGTAATAGAGGCCGACCATCGGCAAAAACCATGGCTTTCCGGAGTAGCCGGGAATAGTAGGCCATTCGAGGCCTGAAATTGGATTGTTGTCGCCGCGTCCGAGGATTGCGTCTGCCAGATAGATACCCATCTGCGTTGACATTTGTGCGCCATGACCGGAATAGCCCATCGCATACCAGACACCATCGGCAAAGCCTGCGCGCGGATAGCGGTCCTGAGTCATATCGACGAGACCACCCCAGCAATAATCGATTTTGACATTGGCAAGATGCGGGAAAATCTTGATGAGGCTCTCGCGTAAAATTGCGCCGCTTTTGCTATCGGAACGCTGGTCTGATGTCGTGGAAAAGCGAGCGCGACCGCCGAAAATCATGCGATTATCCGGTGCAAGTCGGAAATAATTGCCGATATTCATCGACGTAACGTAGGTGCGATTGCCGGGCATGATGGTGGCGATTTCGCTTTCAGTCAGCGGTTGGGTTGCGATGATGAAACTGCCGACCGGAATGATACGCTTGCGGAAATAGGAAAAGCTGTCGGTTGTGTAGGCGCCGGTTGCTAAAATTATAGTGTCAGCAGTCACTGTGCCGCGCGATGTAACGATCTGGTGCTGGTTGCCGAGCTTTTTGCGCTCCTGAACGGTTGTATTTTCATAAATGATCGCACCATGGCGCGCTGCTGCCGCAGCCAAGCCGGTCACATAGCGCCCCATATGCATCATGGCGCTTTTTTTGGAAAGCATGGCGCCATGAAAATCATTGGAGCCGACTTCACCTGAAAGCTGATCACGACGCAATAAGGCGGTATCAGGATCGACTTCCGCATGAATGGCTTCAAAATTGCGCGCAAGACCATCAAAATGGGCGGGCTTTGAAGCGAGTTTCAGTTTACCAGCGCGGCGGAAAGAGCAATCGATATTTTCTTCGGCAACAATGCGTTCGATTGTATCGACGGAATCATCAAAGGCTTTGTAGAGAGCCTTGGCGCGCTCTGCGCCAAGGTGTTGTTTTGCAGCAATAAAGCTGTGCGCGAGACCATTGTTAAGATGGCCGCCATTACGTCCTGAAGCACCGGAGCCGACCAGCCCCGTTTCAAAGACCGCGACGCGGCTGCCAGCTTTGGCAAGATGCAATGCAGCCGAAAGGCCGGTGAAACCACCGCCAATAATGGCAACATCATAATGCCCTTCCGGCGGGTTCTTTTCGCCGGCAGTAAAAGGCGGTGTGGTGTCGTGCCAGTAGGGTTTAAATTGCATCTTGCTAAGCCTTATTTACAGTCCAACGACACCGGCCAGACCGGAAATATCCTTTATTTCCGTATAGCCGTAATAAGGATTTGCTGGCTCGTGACCGCGATTGACCCAGACCTTGTTCTTGATACCAAGATCATGGGCTGACATCAGGTCATAGCGGAACGACGAAGAGACATGCAGAATGTCTTCCGGATTGGCGTTGAGCTGGTCGAGCATATATTCAAACGCCTTAAAGCGTGGCTTATAAGCCTGTGCCTGCTGCGCTGTATAAACGGCATGAAATGGCGCGCCGAGCTTTTCGACATTGTGGTGGATCTGCTCGTTCATGGCATTTGAAAGAATGACGAGCGGGATTTCCTTTGCAACCTTGGAAAGACCGGCTGGCACATCTGCATGCGGCCCCCAGGTTGGAACGCGTTCATAGACGGTGCGTGCATCTTCTGCTTTGAAGGTTACATTGTTCTTTTTGCAGGTGCGTTCAATCGCATTGTGAACGACTTCATTATATGGCTTCCAGTCGCCGAGGATTTCATCAATGCGATAAGCAGCAAAATTCTTGATGAATTGCTGCATCTGATCTTCATTGAGCTGTTCGCCGTAAAGATCGCGTGCGGCTTCCGCCATCTGAAAATTGGTCAGTGTGCCGTAGCAATCGAAGGTGATGTATTTTGGTCTGAACTGGGCCATGATTTGATCCTTCCAAGGCGTGCAGGCACTGCTGTGCCGTTGTCATACATCATAATGAGGCGCGAATAGACTAATCACTGCATTCCTATCCGTGCGAAGCAGATTGTTTCGTATCTCAGTAGAGCTTTGGCAGAGAGTTTCGTCGTTGCGCTCTTCGAGCAGGGACTGACTATAGGTTTGTGCGCTGGTTCGACATATCACGCGGCATAAGATGCGGCGGCGATATGAAAGGACAGTGAAAACCATCGGTATATGGATGCTGGTCGGGATGAACTGCTGCAAGGCTCATTCTAATCTGAGTCTACGAAGAACCATGCTCGGAAACAGTCATGACCGCATCGCCAATCACTCTTGAAACAATGACGCAGGATCATCTTGATGGTGCAGTTGCTTTGTCTCAACAGGCATGCTGGCCACATCGTCGCGAAGATTGGGCCTTTGTGCTCGCACTCAGCAATGGTGTTGTTGCAATTGAAGATGGAACCGTCGTTGGTACCGCAATGTCGACGCCGTTGGGCGATGATGTTGCAACCGTCAATATGGTTATTGTCGATGAAGCGATGCGTGGACGCGGGCTTGGTCGCAAGCTGATGCAGGCGGCACTTGATGCTGCAAGCGGGCGCACTTGTTTGCTGGTCGCAACGCAGGATGGTTTGCCGCTTTATGAAAAGCTTGGCTTCGTGGCCAATGGCGAAATCATTCAGCATCAGGGCTTGGCTGCGAACGTCGATGCACCGGCCAATATTTCCTGGGCGGACAGCGGTGACTTTTCGCGTCTGGTCGAGATGGATATTGCCGCAACGGGCCATAATCGCTCGAACATCATGCAATTGTTGAATGAAAGCGCGCAGTTCGCTGTCATTCGCAATGACGATGAAGTTGAGGCATTCGCTGGAATTCGCGCCTTTGGTCGTGGGCTTGTTATCGGCCCGGTCGTTGCGAAGAACGGCGACGATGCGCGTGCGCTGATCGATTTTCTACTCTCAAAACATACGGGAGAATTCGTCCGCGTGGATACGAACATAGCGACAGATCTCGCCAATTGGCTGACTGAACGCGGGCTGGTTCATGTTGGCGGCGGAATACCGATGCGCCGCGCCGTTGGGCTAGTCGAAGAACAAAGCGGTACTGAATACCGCACATATGCGCTTGTAAATCAGGCACTAGGTTGATTTGGAGAATATTATGCTGAGCAATTCACTGATCGAACTTGATCGCGCCCATCTGGTGCATCCGGTCTCATCATTCCGCAGTCACGAAGCCGCTGGCGTCCGTGTGCTTAAGTCAGGCAAGGGTGCTACTGTAACCGATGCATCGGGCCATAAGCTGCTTGATGGCTTTGCCGGTCTTTGGTGCGTGAATGTTGGCTATGGTCAGGATAGCATTGTTGAAGCCGCAACAAAGCAGCTGCAAGAGCTTCCCTACGCAACTGGCTATTTCGGTCTTGGTTCAGAGCCTGCCATTCGTCTGGCTGCTGAATTGGCAGATCGTGCGCCGGGTGATCTCAATCACGTTTATTTCACGCTTGGCGGTTCTGACGCGATTGATAGCACAATCCGCTTCATTCGCTATTATTACCATGCCAAGGGCACGCCGCAGAAAGACCAGTTCATTTCGGTCGAGTATGGCTATCATGGCTCCTCGACGGCTGGTTCCGGTCTGACTGCACTTCCGGCATTTCATGCGGGCTTTGGTGTGCCATATGACTGGCAGCATAAAATTCCATCGCATTACGCTTATCGCAATCCGGTTGGCACTGATCCGCAGGCAATCATCGACGCGTCAGTTGCAGCACTTCGCGCAAAGATCGAAGGGCTTGGCGCAGAGCGCGTCGCAGCATTTTATGTTGAGCCTATTCAGGGTTCGGGTGGTGTACTTGTTCCGCCGACGGGTTGGCTCAAGGCAATGCATGCGCTTTGCAAGGAGTATGATGTTCTGTTCATCGCCGATGAAGTGATCACTGGCTTTGGCCGTACTGGTCCGCTTTTCGCTTGTTCGGAAGATGATGTGGTGCCGGATTTCATTACGACCGCGAAAGGTCTGACATCGGGCTATGTGCCGATGGGTGCCGTGTTCATGTCAGAACATGTCTACAACACCATTGCTGATGGTGCTGGCAAATCGGCAGTCGGCCATGGTTATACCTATTCAGCACACCCGGTTAGTGCCGCAGTCGGCCTAGAATGTCTGCGGCTTTATGAGGGTGGGTTGCTCGAGAATGGCCGGAAGGCTGGTCAGCGCCTGATGGCTGGCTTGCATGCTTTGGCAGATCATCCGCTGGTTGGCGATGTTCGCGGTCGCGGCATGCTGGCAGCAATCGAGCTTGTTACGGATAAGGAAAAAAAGACGCCACTTCCTGCTGCTGCTGATCCGGCACGCCGTATTTTTGATCGGGCATGGGACAATGGCCTCGTCATCCGTGCTTTCGCAAATGGTGTCCTTGGATATGCGCCGCCGCTTTGCTGCACTGATGAAGATATCGACGCAATCATCGAACGCACGCGCATAACGCTTGATCAGACACTTGCTGATGAAGACGTGCGCGCAGCAATGAAGGGATGAGTTTGACGAGCAGCAGCTTAGTTGCGAGCAAGAATTTCGTAAGTTTATGAGATTCGCAATATTATGCTGCTGCTCTTCACCAATTCAGCGCAATTTACGCGCATCTCTGTAACACACTGTCAGAGCTGCCAAAGGTGAGGATAAAAGGCAAAGCCATCGGATTATACCCGCTAAATGCCGGGTCAATTCGATCCCAAAAGCCTCTCGAACTCACATTGCAACGAGGTGATGTTAACGACCGTATTTCTGAAACCGCAATGAACCCAAGGTGAAACCGGTGACTATAAACCGGCGCACCAGATGCAACTTTAACAAGGGGAACTGCCATGAGCGAGAAGATAACCAACTGGACTTCTTCCGACGACCGGATGATTGAAAATGCAATTCGTCGCGGGGCAACCCGGCGTGAATTGTTGCAGATGATGCTTATGGGTGGTGTAGCAGTTGCGGCGGGGTCGACAATCCTTGGTCGTGCAACCTCTGCATATGCTGCGACCCCGGTTAAAGGCGGCTTCATCAAGGCTGCTGGCTTCAGCGCTTCCACTGCCGATACGCTTGATCCTGCCAAGGCTTCCAATGCGACAGATTATGTTCGCTGCTGCGCGTTCTATAACCGGCTGACATTCCTGAATGGTCAGGGTGAAACTGAGATGGAACTGGCCGAAAGCGTTGATAGTTCGGATGCGAAGGTCTGGACAGTTAAGCTGCGCAAGGGTGTCACGTTCCATGATGGCAAGTCACTGACTGCCGATGACGTCGTTTTCTCGATTAATCGCCACCTCGACCCAGCCGTTGGCTCTAAGGTCAATGCGATTGCTAAGCAGATTACAGGTGTGAAGAAGGTTGATGACACAACCGTTGAGATCACGCTTCAAGATGCGAATGCCGATTTGCCAACAATTCTGGCGCTGCACCATTTCATGATCGTCGCAGACGGTACGACTGACTTCTCCAAGGGCAATGGAACAGGTCCATTTGTTTGTAAGGAATTCCAGCCGGGCGTGCGCTCAATGGCGGCGCGTAACGAGAACTATTGGAAGAACAACGGCCCACATCTCGACTCGTTTGAGTTCTTTGCAATTTCCGATGAAAGCGCGCGTATGAATGCTGTGCTTTCCGGCGATATTCATCTTGGTGCGAACCTCAATCCGCGTTCGCTGCGCGTGCTTGAAAATAACCCAGCTGCAAAGCTCTTCATCTCGAAGCTCGGCACCTATACCAATCTTAACGTTCGTCTTGATTTGACCCCGGGCGATAAGGCGGGCGTGGCTGAAGCGCTGAAATATCTGACCAATCGCGAAGTTATTCAGAAATCGGTCCTGCGTGGCCTTGCTGAAATTGCGAATGATCATCCGGTTCCAGCAACCAGCAAATATCACAATGCAGAGCTTAAGCAGCGCGAGTTTGATCCGGAACGCGCAAAGTCGCTGCTTGAAAAAGCCGGCATGCTTAATCAGGAGATCCGCATTACAGCTGCGGAAGCCGCATCGTCATCGCTTGATTATGCAATGGTTCTCCAGCAGGCAGCTTCGACAATCGGTCAGAAGATCACCATTGATCGTGTGCCGTCAGATGGCTACTGGTCAAACCATTGGCTGAAAGATCCGGTCCATTACGGCAACATTAATGCCCGTCCGACACCCGATATTCTGTTCTCGCTACTCTATAAGACCGATGCGCCTTGGAACGAAAGCCAGTACAAGTCGGAGAAGTTTGACTCCATGTTGCTTGAGGCCCGTGGATCGCTAGATGAAGCGAAGCGTAAGGCAATCTATGGCGATATGCAGGCCATGGTTTCCAATGAAGCTGGAACGGTCATTCCGGTGTTCATGTCCAATGTTGATGCGATTTCGCCGAAGTTGAATGGCCTTGAGCCAAACCCACTTGGTGGCATGATGGGCTACACATTTGCCGAACATGCATGGCTGGAAGCCTGACCTTTCGTCAGGTAACCTTGCTTTTCGGGTTCGGGCAAAACATCGCTTTTGCCCGAACTGATCGTTTCCCCCAACTATTGGGCTGCGCATGACCATGAAGTCGCCTCTGCTGAATCTCATTGCCAAACGCCTTGTCGTTGCTGTTGTTACGCTTCTGATAGTTGCGTTTACGATTTTCTTTGCGACAGCGATGCTTCCTGGTGATGTGGCTGAAATTCTTCTGGGGCAGGCGGCAACACCGGAGGCCGTTGCGGGTCTTCGTCATGCGATGAACCTAGATCAGCCCGCTTTCCTGCGCTTTCTATATTGGCTTGGAAACCTGCTTCGCGGTGATCTTGGCGTTTCCTACGTCAACAATGTCCCGATTTCCGATTTGATCGGCAACCGCCTCGTCAATTCGTTGAAGCTTGCTGGTGTAACGGCTGCAATTTCTGTGCCGATTGCGTTGTTTCTCGGCATTACTGCCGCAATTATGCGCGGCACGATTTATGATCGCGTTGTTTCAATCATCACGATTTCGGTTATTTCCGTGCCAGAATTCATGGTTGCGACTATCGCGGTAATCGTATTCGCGGTCTATCTTGGCTGGTTGCCAGCACTGTCGATGGCCAATGAGGTGACATCGTTCTGGGGGCTTCTCAAGGTTTTTGCGATGCCGGTCATCACGCTGAGCTTTGTGATTTCAGCGCAGATGATCCGTATGACGCGCGCGGCGGTGCTTGAGACGCTCAACACGCCTTATGTTGAAATGGCATTGCTCAAAGGTGCTTCACGCAGCCGAATGGTTGTCGTCCATGCGCTCCCCAATGCGCTCGGCCCAATCGTGAACGCAGTTGCTTTGTCGCTGTCTTATCTGCTGGGTGGCGTCATCATTGTCGAAACCATCTTCAATTATCCCGGCATAGCCAAGCTCATGCTTGATGCAGTTGCAACGCGCGATCTGCCTCTGATCCAGACATGCGCGATGATCTTCTGCTTTGGCTATCTCCTGCTCATCACGATAGCCGATTTGATTGCTATCGTTTCCAACCCGAGGCTGCGATAATCATGACTGCTTCCGTTTCAAATCAGCGAAAGGCAAAGTCCCCGCGTTTCGGCTATCGGGTTAATCTGGTTGGCGCTGTTTCCTTTCTGATTATCTTTGGCTGGGCCGTTGTTGCAATCTTTGCACCGTGGATCGCGCCTCATCCAATTGGCGAGATTGTCGATTTCGACTTCTTTGGCCCAATGAGTGCGCAGTTCCCGCTGGGTACAGATTATCTCGGCCGCGACATGCTATCGCGCATTATTTACGGCGCACGTTTCACCGTTGGTATTTCGCTTGCCGCCGTGTTTTTGGCCTGCTTATTTGGCGTGACCCTCGGCATGACAGCAGCTGTCATTGGCGGTTGGTTTGACTCAGCACTCAGCCGGTTTCTTGATGCGTTAACATCCATCCCAAGCAAAATTCTCGCATTGGTTATCGTTGCAGGCGTTGGTTCGTCTATCCCTATCTTGATCATCACCATGGCTATTATTTACACGCCCGGCAGCTATCGCTTTGCGCGCTCGTTAGCGATCAACATTAATACGATGGATTATGTGACGGTTGCCCGCGCACGCGGGGAGAAGATTGGCTATCTTATTCGCTCGGAAATTCTGCCCGGCATTATCGGACCTGTGTTGGCCGATTTTGGTCTGCGTTTTGTATTTATCGTGCTGCTGTTGTCGAGCATGTCGTTTCTTGGTTTGGGCGTTCAGCCACCATTTGCCGACTGGGGCGCTCTGGTTAAAGAAAACATTGGCGGTCTGTCTTTTGCAGCGCCTGCGGTTGTATTCCCATCGATTGCCATTGCGAGCCTCACCATCAGCGTCAACCTGCTGATCGATAATCTACCGCAGAAGATCCGCGACAGGAGCGAATGAATGAGCAATCTTGTTGAGATCAAAAATCTTCGGGTGGATGCCAAGACCGACTCTGGTCGTAATGTCGAGATCATCCGTGATGTCAGTTTTCAAATAGCAGAAGGCGAAATTGTAGCGCTGATTGGCGAAAGTGGTTCTGGCAAGACAACGATTGCATTGACATTGATGGGCTATACCCGCCCGGGCTGCCGTATTGTGGATGGTAGCATTGCTGTGGGTGGTCAGGATATTGTCACGCTATCGGAGCGTAAACGTTCAAAAAAACGTGGCACGGAAGTGTCTTATGTGCCGCAAAGTGCGGCGGCATCCTTTAATCCTGCGCATCGCATTATGGATCAGGTCATTGAGGTGACCAAAATCCACAAGCTGATGTCTAAGGAGGAAGCGCGCAAGAAAGCGATTGAGCTGTTCAAGGCACTGGCTCTGCCTAATCCTGAGACAATCGGTGATCGCTACCCGCATCAGGTTTCTGGCGGGCAGTTGCAGCGTCTTTCAGCGGCGATGGCTCTTATTGGTGACCCAAAGCTTGTCATCTTCGATGAGCCGACAACCGCGCTTGATGTAACGACGCAGATTGAAGTGCTTCGTGCTTTCAAATCCGTGATGAAAAAGAAGCATATCGCAGGCGTTTACGTCTCGCATGATCTGGCTGTCGTTGCGCAGATCGCGGATCGAATTGTCGTGCTTAAGGGCGGTGAAATTCAGGAAGTCGGCTCTACGCAAGAGATATTGCACAACTCGCAACATCCTTATACCAAAGAACTTCTGGCGGCCTTTGAACCTGTGCTTCATGCACGACCCGAAACTGCGATGACCGAGAAGCCGACCCCGCTGCTGGTGGTTGATAAGGTGCTGGCCGGTTATGGCATGGTCGGTAAATCCGGTGAACCGGCGATGATCGCCGTCGATACAGTCAGCCTTGAACTCTCACGCGGACAGAACCTCGGTATCATTGGTGAATCTGGCTGCGGTAAGTCCACGCTTGCACGGGTTATCGCGGGTATTCTGCCGGCCGCTCGCGGTAAGATATTGTTCGAAGGCAAGGAAATGCCGAGCGATCTGCGTCACCGCAGCCGCGATCAATTGCGTGAATTGCAGATTGTGTTCCAGTTCGCCGATACGGCCCTCAACCCGACCAAATCGATTGCCGAAATTCTGGCGCGCCCGCTTACATTTTATCATGGAATGGACAGAAAAAGCCGTGAAGCGAGGGTAGACCAACTGCTCGATATGGTGCGGATACCACGCAATATGCGCTATCGCAGACCGGGTGAGCTTTCGGGGGGGCAGAAACAACGCATCAATCTAGCGCGGGCTTTGGCCGCCGACCCTAAGATGATTATCTGCGATGAAATCACATCGGCGCTCGATACTGTCGTCGCTGCAGCCATCATCGATTTGCTTAAAGAACTGCAACGTGAGTTGTCGCTATCATATCTATTTATCAGCCACGATCTTTCCACGGTTCGTGCGATCTGTGATGAAGTCGTAGTTATGTATGCTGGCAAGAAGGTCGAGCAACTCAGTCCGGATATGATGGGCAGTACTGCCAGTCATCCATACTCGCGGCTTTTGTTCTCTTCTGTGCCGAAACTCGATACCGGCTGGCTCGATGGTTTGCAGCAAGATCCTGAACTGGTCCGCGAGTTCACCCGAAGCTAAGCTGGTCGCTCTATTCATGGAACATGACGTCGAGTGGGAGGTGCGCTTTTACAATAGGCGATTTCAGTACAACAAAGCTGAAATATTTATCGATGCCAACATCCATATCGATCAGACGTTCCATAATCGTTTGATACTCTGCAATTCCGGCGGTTACAAACTTCATCAAATAGTCATAGCCGCCCGAGACCAAGTGACATTCAATCACGGAATCGATTTTCTCCACAGTCGCCAAAAAACGCGCAAAATCAATCTGCCGATGGTTTTTGAGCGTAATTTCGGTGAAGACTGTTAGTGTCTGACCAAGTTTTGAAACATTGATTTGCGCCGAATATCCGGTGATGAAACCTTCAGATTGAAGTTTTTTCACCCGCATCAGACATGGGCTCGGTGATAGGTTCACGAGTTCGGCAAGCTCGACATTGGTTATCCGCCCGTTCTTTTGCATTTCGGATAAAATTCTGATGTCAATTTTGTCGAGCTTCATAGTCCAACCATTTATGCAGTATTCTGAATTGAGATTATTATCTTTTTCGGCGCGAGCTGCAATCATTCTGCATATGTTTATCGTATAGTTTCGTTACAATTATTATATTTTAGAGTTACCAAGTTTGCCCCCATCAACCCTGCCATATTCTAACGCCGTTTTTAGGCTGACAATGACCCAACCAAGTCGGAAAATCCTCCGGTCTGTTGCTGGCCAGCGCAGCTGTTTGATTATGGTTTCTTCAGTTTGATGGCATGAAATAAGGCATTATCACTGTCTCAAAATCCGTTATATTGGCGCTTAATAAGAGAATATACGAATAACTTGAATAAAACATAGTATATATAACATTTTCAATTTTTTTGGCTTGTTTTTTTGAAAAATTCCGAGAATATCCGATTGTGCTCAAAAGGGGGGAGGGGCTATTATTTTACGGGAAAGCCCAACGCAAATCACAAAAAAAGCTCTTCTTGGTCAAGAGACCTCGTTATTTGTTTCGAAAGAAATAAAAACGGTTCGGAGTAGTCAGCGGCATAGCTGGTCTAATATTTTTGCTGCACATACAATTGAAGAGCCGCACTCGACCCACCATCGACCTATCCCATTTTTTTGGTTGACTATGGCATTACGGGATACTGAAGTATTTCGTATAATTTCAGGACGGAGAGAACGTGCAATAGTTCCTGCATTTTCTATATGTATAGCCGACCCTCAGATGTCCGTAGATTGTATTATTGGCAACGAAACTGAAGCCGTACATATTTTTCTTAGACCTGAGTTGCTGCACGAAGTTGCAAATGAACTCTTTGATTTGGATGTAAACGGTCTTTCATTCTCTGATGTCTTCGGAAGAAAAAGTGCGAGTATCAGTTGGTTTGTCCGCTCGATAAAGCAACTTTTGACAGTGTCTCCCAATCTATCACGGCTTGAGATTGACTCTATGTCACGCGATTTATGCGCGGATATATTGTCAAAATTTGCGGTTAAATCAGAAGCACTGCGCAGTGAGCTTACAGACAAGCACCTGTTGAGAATTGATGACTATGCGATTGAGCATCTGGGACGAGATATCCAAATCGACGAACTCGCGTCGTTATGCGCTATGGGCCGTACGACATTTTATCAGCGGTTCAAGAGCACAATGGATATGACGCCACACCAACATATTATTCGCTTGAGGGTTAGTAAAGCGAAGCAGTTGCTTGCATCTTCATCGCTACCACTTATGGATATTGGCTTTGTTTGCGGTTTTGCCGATCAGGCTCACTTTGCCAATCTTTTCAAACGTTATGTTGGTATGACGCCTGCTGCATTTCGCCGGGCGGCAGCATAAGATATTATCTGGATAGATCTTTTATTCGAAGAATTAGGTTATTGAGAAAAGTAATCGTATTTTATAAATGCGTCCACGATATATTGTATTTTTCTAAAATTTATTGAACTTTTATACAATGCTTTTTATGAATATTTTCATAGGTTCCTTCTGTTAGATAAAGCAGGTAGCCGCCCAGTCACCTAATCTTAACGAGACATACGTCATTAATTCCTACCCGTATATAATGAGTGTGGGATATTTATACGTGGCGTTTCGTTTTGACATAGCGGTTTTCCGGTCAAGAGGGCGGTTTATGTCGTATTCAAGTAAGATTATAATTCAAAGACGTTTAAACTGGCATAAGTCAGTATTTTTAATCGGTGTTTCTGTATTTGCGCTTATTGCTACTACTTCGTTGGGTGTGGCTGATCAGATACGTATTTTAAGTGGCGAAGAGCGCGTCGTTGTCGATTCTGAATTTATAGCGCACACAACTGTTGACCGTCCGGATCAGGGTGCTTATGCGGTTTGGATATCAAACGGAAACCTGACAGTCACAGGTTCGGAGGTTGATATACGCAGTGAAGGGCGTGCCGCAGACGCTTTGCATATTGATTCGTCGAATGTATATTCTCCGAGTATTGTTACAATTGTCGGTGTTGATGGGAAAAAATCAATCATTGAGGCGGCAGGAGAAGGCGCGCGCGGGGCGTATTTATCTGGTGACGGCGCGACGCTTGATTTGCAAAATATCGAGATAAAAAGCATTGGTAAATCGGGTTATGGAATATTAACGATTGGTGAATCCCACTTGTTGCTCAAAGGAAGCAGCATTGAGGCTGACACAATGGGGATATCGGCTCAGGGAAAGGCCTCATCAACGCGCGCTACGGCGTTGATCGAGGATACAAAAATTGTTGTTCATTCTGGCCATGGCATCAGAGTGATGAGTGGATCACTTACAGCCAATAACTTTGAAATTATTGCGTATAATTACGGCGTTGATGCCAACGCTAAAAGTAATGTTTTTCTGAGCAATGGTCGTATTGAAACCCAGAGCGGCTATGGTCACGGTATTAACGCTGTGGCCGACATTAGCGATATTCGAACAGTTAAAATACAGGTAGATAATGTCGATATTATCACGCATGGTGATCGCGCGAGTGGCGTTGAAAACATCCACGTCCGCTCAGCTATAAGCCGCAGTAATATCTATACTTATGGTGATTATGGTTATGGCGTCGCGGCTAGTAATGGCGGCAGCGCAACTTGGCCTGGCTCATTTGTGACTGTTAATACGACAAAGATCACGACAGAAGGAATCAATGCCTACGGTCTTTTGGCAACAACAGGCTCCACGATTGATGGCAGGGGACTGATTATCAACACGCTTGGCGAAGGTGCAATTGGCGCACGTAGTCACCAGACGGGTCGAATTGTTATGTCAGAAGGTACGTCCATCACAACTAAGGGCGAAAATGCTCATGGTGTGGCCCTGACGTTTGGTTCCGCAGTGACTATGTCTGATACGACGATAACAACTTCAGGCAATGATGCTGCAGGCATATATACAGTCGGTTATAATACCCCTGATGACATGACCAGCTTGCCGAAACATACCAACACAATTGATGTTAAAAACTCAAAAATCACCTCTTCGAACGGTGCCGCAGTGTTGGTTAGTGGTGGTTTCGAAAATACGTTTAATTTTGAGAATACGCGCGTTACTGGATCCGGCGATAGCCATGTTTTATTTTCTAGCGAGGTTTATAACTATACAGGCGGTAGCGATGTGGTTCCGATGGAAGTCGGAAGAGTGAGTGTAAATGCTGTTGGATCAGCACTGGAGGGTGACATTGTTGTTGCCAGCGGTAAGGTGGACTTTAACCTGCTTAAAGGCACTCTGCTAACAAGTGCTTCTCGTGTGAGTGAAACGGGCGTTGTACTCGACCGGTTATTGATCGATGAGACCAGCGCGTGGCAGTTGACAGGTTCATCGGCGCTCAACAACCTTGATAGTTCTGGTGTGGTCGCTTTCCTGGCTCCGCAGAGTGGTGGTTTCAAAACGCTCACGATTAACAATGATTTCACATCTGATGGTACCTTGCTTGTGCTTAATACTAAGCTTGGAGATGATAACTCTGAAACAGACAAGCTTGTTATAGAGGGTGACTCTACCGGCGAAAGCAGTCTTCGGGTGATCAATGCTGGCGGCACAGGCGCGCAAACCGTCAACGGTATCAAGATCATTGAGGTGGGCGGCGCAGCGGATGGGCAATTTAGTCTGATTGGTGATTATAAAACCAGATCAGGCCAACAAGTGGTGGTCGGCGGTGAATATGCCTATTCGCTGTTCCAGGGCGTCTCATCAGACCCGACGGATGGCAACTGGTATTTACGCTCGCAGTTTCAACCAACCGACCCTGTAGACCCTGTGGACCCTGTGGACCCTGTGGACCCTGTAGACCCGGTTGATCCTGTGGATCCAGTCAATCCTGATCCTGTGGATCCCGTTGAGCCAGAACCGCTCTATCAGGCTGGTGTTCCGGTTTATGAAGCCTATCCGCAGGCTCTGCTTGGCTTGAATGGTGTTGCAACCTTGCAGCAGCGTACCGGCAACCGTGTCTGGTCGGGCAATGGCAATCGTGTGGTTGCGCAGGGTGCTGATGCGGTTGGCTCGCCTTATGCAGTATCTGATGAAGCCGGTGCTGCAATCAATGGCAATGGCGTCTGGGGTCGCATTGAAGGTTCGCATAACCATATGGAGCCGCGCTTTTCGACCTCTGATACCAATTACAACCAGAATGTCTTCAAAATGCAGGCTGGTATTGATGGCATGCTGACGGAAACCGAAAACGGCAAGCTGATTGGCGGCTTCACGGTGCATTATGCCCATGGCAAGACGAAAACCAATTCAGCCCACGGCGATGGTGATATCAGCACAGACGGCTATGGTCTTGGCGGAACGCTCACCTGGTATGGCGAGAATGGCTTTTACCTTGATGGTCAGGGTCAGGTGACGTGGTATCGCAGTGATCTTCATTCGACGACTGCCAATACAGGCCTCACCGATAACAATCATGGCTTTGGCTATGCTTTATCACTTGAAGGCGGGCAGCGTTTTGCCATCAATGAAGCATGGTCACTGACACCACAGGCACAGTTGACGTATTCCAATGTTGATTTTGATGCATTCACGGATGCATTTGATGCAGATGTCAGCCTTGATCGTGGAGAAAGCTTGCAGGGTCGTCTTGGTCTGACGGTTGATCATGAGAACTCATGGCAGAATGCCAATGGCATGCTGGATCGGACACGGGTGTATGGGATTGCTAATCTCTATTACGAGTTTCTCAAAGGCACGCGTGTGAATGTTGCGGAAAGCAGCTTCACGAGCCGCAATGATCGGATATGGGGTGGACTGGGTCTTGGCGGTTCGTACAACTGGAACGACGATAAATATTCGATCTATGGCGAGGGCCTCGTCAATACCAGCCTCAACAACTTTGGCGACAGCTATGCAATCAAAGGCAATGTTGGCTTCAAAGTGAAGTGGTAAGTAAGCGCGTTCTGCTGTAAAATTCCTTTACAGCAGAACATCGCTTAAATTTAGAGGCGTTGATAGATTAGCTTTTCCCCACTAGGGTAAAAGCAGGGAAAGGCCGCTATCGTTAAGGGCAACAAACAAAATAAAATAATAAATCTGGTCAGTGAGCATTCGAGTGTTTAAGCAAATCCATCTTGATTTAACTGGATACAACTATGACCGCTCAATCCGATCCCAATCTGCTCAACGATCTTTCATCTTTTGTACAGAGCCTCGCCAACGACATTGAACCGCATCTGATTGAGGTGCGCCGGGATATCCATGCTCATCCGGAAACCGGTTTTGATGTGGAGCGAACAGCCGGCGTGGTTGCGCGCGAACTGGCAAGCTTAGGCATTGAGCATCAGACAGGCGTGGGGCGGACCGGTGTTGTCGGTCTGATTAAGGGCGGTCGTCCGGGGCCGACTTTGATCATCCGCGCCGATATGGATGCTCTGCCAATCGAAGAGCAAACGGGACTTCCGTTTGCCAGTCTTCACCCGGGTAAAATGCATGCCTGTGGTCACGATCTGCATACCGCGACACTGATCGGCATTGGCAAGGTTTTGAAAGATATTGCTCCGCGTCTGAGCGGTAATGTGAAGCTGATGTTCCAGCCGGCAGAAGAAACACAGGAGAGCGGCGCGCGGGCCATGATTGCCGATGGCATTCTTGATGGCGTTGACTATGCGCTTGGCTTTCATAACCATCCTGATGAACCAACAGGCACATTTACGTTTGTGGAAGGTGTTGCGAACGGTTCATCTGACGAGTTTGATATTACTGTTCATGCGGCTTCCGGTCATGCCGCGCGTCCGCATCAGGCCGTGGACCCGATCGTCGCTACAGCACAGCTTATCACGCAGTTACAAACAATCGTATCGCGTGAGGTTGATCCAATGCTGGCGGCTGTTCTGACTATTGGCTCTATACATGGCGGTCATACGCATAACATCATCCCGGACTCCGTTGCGATTATGGGGACCGTGCGTTGTCAGGACCGCGAGGCGCGCGACATTATTGAAGCTGCCGTCCGTCGCATTTGTGGCGGGCTTGAAGCATCATTACGCGTGCGTTGCGAAATCAATTATGTGCGCGGTGTGCCATCAATGGTCTCCGATTCCTATTTGATCGAAACAACGGGCGCGGTTATCCGCGAGCATTATGGCGATGTGTTCTTCAAGCGCGGCGGAAGCTTGGGTTCTGAAGACTTTGCACTGGTTGGTGAACGAGTGCCGTCGTTCCAGCTAGGTATTGGTGCTGCGCAGGAAGGTCGTGAAGACAAGCTGCATAATTCCGATTATCAGCCGGATGAACGTTCCATTGCCAATGGCGTTGTAGCGCTCTCATTGGCAGCAGCGCGTATTTTATCTTAGAAAAAATTGGGCGGCTTTTCAGCCGCCTCTTTTAGTTATGCGCAAAGATACTGGTTTGATAATGCGTGAATATGGTTGGTGCCGATGCCACAGCAGCCACCAATGATACCAGCACCGTTTTTGACCCAACGCTGTGCCCATGCACCATAGGCATCGGGATTAAGATCAGCGCGAACTTCGGTAACAGTTGCGTTTGCCTCTTCATCGCCCTGTTGTGATGGAAATGCATTGGCATAAACGCCAATTGGAATATCCTTGTCCAGTTCATCAAAGACCTGCTTTGCCGCAAGAATGGCTGCATCCATAACTTCGGGCATTGCACAGTTGAAAAGCAGCGCTTCTGCTCCGAGCTCAGCCGCAAGTCGGGCACCCTCAGCCACTGTTTCACCGGAACGAAGCTGTGCTTCCGTCATGGCTTCCGGCGCAACATCATCGCGCAGAGTGTAGGAAATCCAGAGCGGCTTTCCGGTTGCACGGATGGCTTCATATGCAGCTTTGACCTCAATGAGGCTGCTCTGGGTTTCAGCAAGCCAGAGATCGACGGAAGGTGCAAGTCCATCCACCAATACATCAAGCAATTCACCTGCACGAGCTGGATTGAAAAGCTCAGGCTGGTAGGATCCGAAAACGGGTGGCAATGATCCGGCTACTTTGACTTTACGCGTCGCCGCATCGGCTGCTTCGCGTGCAATTGTTCCAGAGAGAGCTGCGAGTTTGTGGCCTTCCGCAGCAAAGCGTTCTTCGCCTATGTGAAAGGGGACAACCGCATAGCTGTTGGTGGTAATAACATCAACGCCGGCAGCGATATAACCGTCATGCACTTCGCGGACAAAGTGCGGAGCTTCGATAAGCGCGAGAGCCGACCATTCCGGCTGACGGAACGGTGCGCCAACACGTTCTAATTCCCGACCCATGCCACCATCGAGAATGACTGTTTTGCTGCTCATGCTTTTATGTCCTTATTGTATCTGCAGTAGTAGGGTCTGTGCGCTGCGCAATGATGTCATCCAACCAGCCTGGCTGCATTTGCGGTACCGATGCAAGAAGCTTTGCGGTATAATCGTCATAGGGTGGGTTGAGTACATCTGCCTTTAGGCCATAACGCACAACTGATCCCCGGTGCATGACGGCGATTTTGTCGGCTATGGCGCGAACAATTGCGAGATCATGTGTGATGAAGAGATATGAGGTTTCTGTCTCGCTTTGCACGCGACGCAAGAGTTCCAGAATTCCCTCAGCCACTAAGGGATCGAGAGCCGATGTTGGTTCATCGCATAGAAGCAGTTTGGGACGCGCAGCAAGCGCACGCGCGATGCAGACGCGCTGTTTCTGACCGCCTGAGAGTTCTGCCGGATACCGTTCGAGAAGGCTCTTTGGCAGTTCTGTGAGGTCCACTAACTCAGCGACAGATTTGCGCCGTGCATCGCGTGGCATTCCAAAATAGAACTGCAACGGCCTGCTGATGATGTCCGCTATGGTCCGACGTGGGTTCAGCGCCAGATCGGGCAACTGGCTAATCATCTGGATATTGCGCAAAGTCTCTTTTGAGCGATTGTCCAGGCTTGCTGGCAGCACTGCGCCATCAAAGCGAATTTCCCCGGCAGTGGGCTCAAGAAGTCCGCTGACAACGCGGGCGAGCGTTGATTTGCCGGAACCAGATTCCCCCACGATAGCCAGTGTCTGGCCTTTTGCGAGATCAAGGGTAATTTCGGTCAGTACAGGTGTCGCCGGGTTATAAGCAGCCGAGATATTTTTGATAGAAAGCAGAGAAGCCGAGCTTTCTGCGCGGCCTTCGATTTCCTTTTGACGAACAGCCACAAGCTGGCGCGTATAGTCTTCGCGCGGTGCATCAAAAATTTCGCGCACCGACCCTTGTTCCACCATTTGTCCGTGGCGCAAGACCATAATGTCATCGGCAATCTGCGCCACCACTGCCAGATCGTGCGAAATATAAAGCGCCGCTGTTCCTGTCGTTGCTATTGCTTTCTTGATGGCGATCAGCACCTCAATCTGGGTTGTCACATCAAGCGCGGTTGTCGGCTCATCAAATACCACAAGATCGGGACTGGTACAAAGCGCCATTGCGGTCATGGCACGCTGAAGCTGACCGCCCGAGACCTGATGCGGATAGCGCTCGCCAAAACGGTGCGGATCTGGCAGGCCGAGGAGCGTGAACAGTTCAACAGCTCGGGCTTTCGCTTCGCTGCGTTTCATCAGTCCATGCCAGATGGCGGCTTCTGTCACTTGATCAATCAGCTTGTGTGCCGGGTTGAACGCAGCCGCAGCCGATTGCGCAACATAGGCGATCCTGCTGCCGCGCAGTTTCTGCGTGCTCTTGCGAGATAGTGAAAGTACGTCCTGCCCATCCAGCGTGATTGTCCCGCCGGTGATCTCAAGCCCGCCGCGTGCGAAACCAAGGGCTGCAAGACCTATAGTAGATTTGCCGGCGCCGGATTCCCCGATCAGGCCAAGAACGCGGCCTTTTTGCAAGGTCAGATCAATGCCATCGACGACAAGACAATCGTCGGAGCTTATCTGAAGACCAGTGATTTTCAGCAATGGTTGTGTGTTGGGATTATCCATTGTTTTGCGTGCCTCGCTTGAGGCTGGTCGTGCGCTGTAAAGTCCAGTCCACGACAAAGTTCACGCTGATCGCAAGCAAAGCAATAGCACCACCCGGAATAAGCGCAGCAAACACGCCGAACATCAGCCCGTCCTTGTTTTCCTTAACCAGACTTCCCCAATCGGCAATCGGCGGCTGCACACCGAGTCCCAGAAAAGAAAGGGTCGAAAGGAACAGGATGGAAAACACAAAACGCAACCCAAATTCTGCAAGTAGTGGGGACAGAGCGTTTGGCAGGACTTCATGAAAGATAATCCAGCTTTTGCTCTCGCCACGCAGCCGTGCGATTTCGATATAATCCAGCACCACAATATCTGAGGCAATCGCGCGGCCGACGCGGAAAACGCGGGTTGCCTCCAGAACTGCGATAACTGCAATGAGAATGAAAATACTTTTTGGCAGAACAGCGAGCACGACGAGTGCAAAAATTAGCGTTGGTATGGCCATCAGCAGGTCGTTGCCACGAGACAGAACCTGATCCGGCCAGCCACGGGTCAGGGCTGCAAGAAAACCAAGTGGCACACCGATCATAAATGCGAGAATTGTGGCTGCTGCGGCAATCGAAAGCGTTAACCGCGTGCCCCATATGACGCGTGACAGGAGATCACGGCCAATATTATCGGTTCCAAGCAGCGCTTCGGGGGAGGGGCCTTGCCACACGCTGCCGACGACTTCCGAAATGGGGTGTGGCGCAAGCCATTCTGCAAAAACTGCAACGAACAAAAAGAAGGCGATTCCGCCAAAGCCGATAACTGCCAAGAGCTGCGAGCTTTTGTTGCGCTTTTTCATCCCGAATGCCTTAGCCGTGGATTGGTCAGAATGACGATCACATCAGCAATGATGTTAAGGCCAATGTAAACGGCTGCAAATATAAGCCCGCAAGCTTGCACGACCGGCACATCGCGTTTGGAGACATGGTCGACCATATATTGACCCATGCCCGGATAAACGAAGATCACTTCAACAACGACCACACCCACAACCAGATAGGCGAGGTTGAGTGCTATGACATTAATAACGGGTGAGAGTGCATTGGGTAGTGCATGTTTGAGCAGAATGCGCCAACGTGGCAGGCCTTTCAGCTGAGCAGTCTCAATATAGGGCGATGACATCACCGCAAGAAGTGATGCGCGTGTCATGCGCACCATATGTCCGGTAACAGCGATCACCAGCGTCATACAGGGCAGGGCAATCGCTGTCAGGCGCTGCCAGCCGCTCATGGAAGGATTCACAATGGCGCTTGATGGCAAAAGACCAAGCGAAATCGCAAAATAGGCGATCAGAATATAGGCCACGAAAAACTCTGGCAGCGATATTGTGCCAAGCGTTGCGACCGCGATGCCACGATCAATCGCAGTTCCTGCATAAAGAACGGAAATGATGCCCAGCAACAGGGCAATCGGTATTGCAAACAGCGCGGCCATTGCCGCGAGATAGAGCGTATTAGACAGGCGCGGCGCTATGCTTTTTGCAATGTCCTGCCGATTGGAATAGCTGCGCCCGAGATCACCCTGAACTGCATTGCCGAGCCACTCCGTATAACGCTGCACAGCCGATCGCTCTAAGCCTAGCTCTTTGCGGATGTTTTCGACGGCCTGTGGCGTTGCCTGTTGCCCCAGCATTGCAGTGGCTACATCACCGGGCAAAATTTGTGTTCCGGCAAAAATGACAACTGAAATAGCCCACAGCAATACGACACCAAGCAACAAGCGCTTGAAGATCAGTCCTGAAAGCGAGCTGCCGCGCAAAAAACCGACGGAATATGTACGGTCGGAAGTCGCGGCTTTCTTGCTATCGCTGGCGGATTGGTCTGGTGACACATCTGTCATTGGCGGTCCGGACATAGGCGGTCAAAACGGGGAGGTGCCGCCGGTGTTACCCGTTCGGCGCATCAATGCCAAGACCCTTGTGATAGGCATTCCCCAAAAGCGGGGCCGCCTTTGGGGATGCAATGGTAATCAGAGTTAACTATCCGTTATTGTCTCTGCTATTCTTCAAGCCAGACCTTTTCAGCCAGACGATAACCGCTCATATCGCCACCACCCGGTACGGAAACATAACCCTTTACCTTGCCACTGGCGGCAGCAAGATTATCGGTAAAGACCGGGATCAGTTCTCCGCCATCTTCCACGATCAGCACTTGCATGTCGTGATAAATCTGCTTGCGCTTTGCTTCATCCAGCTCAACGCGGGATGTGGCAAGCAACTTGTCAAATGTTTCATTGCTCCAGCCGGTTTCATTCCATGGAGCGCCAGTCTGGAGCAGCATCGAAAGCATCGCATCAGCAGTTGGGCGAACTGACCAGTTGGACGCGACGAACGGCTTTTTCAGCCAGACTTCATCCCAGTAACCATCGGATGGCACGCGCTCAACATCAATCGTGATGCCTGCTTTTGCCGCCGATGCCTGATAAAGCTGTGCTGCATCTGCCGATCCGGTAAAACCGTTATCCGAAACACTGAGCGGAATTGAGCCGGAGAAGCCTGACTTTTTCAGATGAAATACGGCCTTTTCAGGATCGTAGGCGCGCTGTGGAACATCCTTGGAATAAAGTGGGTTCCATGACGGGATCGGGTGATCGTTGCCAACAGCGCCGGTACCAACCAGCAAACTTTTCTGTAACTCTTCGCGGTCGATTGCATATTTGAGCGCCAGACGCAGATCGTTGTTTTTCAACAATTCAGAATCTGTGCGCATCGGGAAGCAATACATTGAGTTTTCTGGCGTACGCAGAATCTGGATGTCAGGGCGCGCACTCAGATGGCTGACCAAACGCGGCTCGACGGCGTTGACGATATGCGCCTGACCGCTCATCAATGCCGCCATGCGCGCAGTAGTATCATCCATAGCGATGGTTTCAACGGAATCCACATTGGCGCGATCTGGATGCCAGTAGTTCGGATTGCGGCGGGTTAATGCGCGCACGCCGGGCTGGAAATCTTCAAGAATGAATGCGCCAGTGCCAATACCTTTGTCGAAGTCTTCGCCGTCAGGTCCGATGCCCAGATGATAATCGACGAAAGCTGCCGGAAAATCGACATTCCCCGCATTGAGCGTAACAGTCACCTCATGCGTGTCAGATGCCACAACATCCGTGACGGCGAGAAGCACGCCTTTGCCGCCGGATTTGGTATCATCACCACGATGATGATTGAGTGAGTAGACTACATCCTTCGCAGTCAGCTCTTTACCATTGTGGAAGGTCACGTCCTTGCGCAGGCGGAATACCCATTTGCTTGCATCGGCATTGGCTGGTTCCCAGCTTTCAACCAGAGCGCTCGTGAGCTTACCATCAGGGCCGAGCTCCAGCAGTGTGTTAAATAGCTGAAAGCCGACGGTGTACATATATGCCATCGTGTAGGATGCGGGATCCAGATGGTCCGAGCTGGAAGCGGAGTGCATGGCAATAACCAGATGCCCGCCCTTTTGTGGCTTCGTATCCTGAGCGCGTGCCTGTGTTGGCAGCAGCAATCCTGATGCTGTCATCCCTAAACCAGCGGCGACGGCAGCTCCGGCTGACATGCTAAGAAATTGCCGCCGTGAAGGCTGCAGCGAAATGATCGGGCTTTTCTGGTGGGGCATTTTTGCACTTTGACGCTTAAAAGGAGAACATGACTTTCAAGACTTGTTAATCTCATTGGAGGAAATGCTCAACAAGCAATAAATAAAATATTTTTCATCCAATATTAGAATAATATTCCGCTTAAGGTTTGTTGGAACTCATGTTTCCGGGCCGAAAAATCATGTTAATAATTTTTTATAGCCATTTTGAACGGTCAGTCATTCAAAAAAGAGTAGGAGGTATTTGAGCAGATGAAACGGCGTTTTCGATCGAACTTTCTTAAAATGTACTGAAGACTATTCAACGCCTTTTTTATGAATAATTCGGCGCAGGATTGTTTGAAACAACTGCGACTTGGTGTTCAAGCCCAATTTGATGAAAGCCCGTTTTCGATGGGTCTTTACGGTCTCTTCTGAGATGTTGAGCTTACCAGCAATTTGCCGCGCGTCACTTCCATTCAAATCAAGTAGAAGCACTTCCTGTTCGCGGTTTGAAAGCGCGCCGTGAGACAATCCCTGAAGTGCACTTTGCAATAAATTGTCGTCACTGACATGGCTCAACTGATGGTGTTGCCAGAACCGGCTGTAAAGTGCGCTGAATGTCTGGTTGAGCCCTTTAAGCGTTGAGAGTTCATGCGTCTGAAACGCATTATAACCAGAGCGGTATAGAGCGATCTGCACTGTTTGCAGCGGCGATAATTTTACAGCAATCGCAAGTTCTGAACAGCGCTTGGGAAACCCATGCGTGCGATAGCCGATTTCCTCAGCGTCATCGATCTCAATACCGGTGAATTCAGCGAGCGGTTTTCTGAAAGATTGGCTGCGTGCCAATTGCCCCATCGTGTATGCGCCGCTTTCAATACCAATCCGATGGTGCTGGTAGAACGGGTTGAGACGATAGGTTGTCTTGCGATAGCTATCGAGGAATCGGCTATCCACGAGATGCCCGATGTCGTCGTCGAGAATGTAAACTAACGCATCACCCGAATAGACGTACATCGCTGATGCATCGGCCTGAACCAAGCGGTTGAGTGCCCTCATTGCAATGCGTGGATATTCTGGATTGTCGATCGCGGAGATCATTTCAGCGACTACAGAATCTTGGGTTTTGTTCGTGCCACTGTGCTGCATTTTCATCATTGTATTATGCTCACTGCCCGCCGATGTTCTGTCCCCCCTAGGGGTGATACCGGCGCGAATTTCGTCAGTGTACCCGTTTGCCAGCAGTACTCAAGACTGTTGTCGGAAACGGGAGGTTCCAAACATGATGAAGCGTGCAATTCTATTCGCCAGTGTCATTTCGATGTTCGCGGGTGCAGCACATGCAAGCGACCTGAACGTGGCTTCGGTCACGGCCAATGTGCCATTTGAGTTTGAAGATGGCTCTGGCAATCTTGTTGGTTTTGAGGTTGATCTGGTTAATCTCATTGGTGAGCGCACCGGTAAGAAGATCAATTACACCCAGATGCCATTCAACAGCATTTTCGCGACGGTACAATCTGGTCGCGCTGATATTGCGATTGGTACGGTCACGATTACAGATAAACGTCTAGAGTCTGTTGCTTTTACCCAGCCTCATTACGATGCGGACGCCTGCCTCACAACGAGTTCAAACGGCGATGTAAAAAGCCTGAAAGACTTGAATGGCAAGGTGCTGGCGGTTGTCACTGGAACAACCGGCGAGATGTGGGCGACGGAAAACAAAGACAAATACGGCATTACCGAAATCAATCGCTATGATGGTGTGAGCGAGCCTATGCTCGATATCGCGACCGGACGCGTGGCCGCCTTTGTCCATGATTGCCCAATCGATGCATATTACATCAAAGACAAGCCGCAATATGCGATTGTCGACACGATCCCAACGAACGAACAGTTCGCGATTATGTTGGCAAAAGACAGCCCACTGCTTCCAGAACTCGACGCTGTGATCAGTAAGCTCAAGGAAGACGGTGAAATCGCCCGTATCCATGAAAAATGGTTCGGCACCGCACCCGCCAAAGATTCGAGCACCGTTGAAGTGCGTTCAATCCCCGGTAAGTGATCGCCTTTTGATCAGTAAATTGCCGGAGAAATCTCCGGCAATTTTGCCCGACGGATAACTCGTCTTCCACTATTGGGATAGTTGGTCTCGCCTATGGATTTTTACTCAACGTTTCTGAACTTTGAGGTTCTCAAGAACGCAGCCCCGCTGATGTTGCAGGGTTTCGGATTAACGGCACTGCTGGGTGTAACCAGCTTGATTGTCTCGGTCATTCTGGGGCTCGTTCTGGTGCTGATCCGGATGTATGCACCGAAACCCATTCGAATTTTTGCGATTGCTTACATCGATGTTTTTCGTGCAATTCCGTTGTTGGTCTTGCTCGTCCTTGTTTATTACGCATTGCCTTTTGTCGGGCTACGGTTGTCTGCATTCTGGGCGGCGACAACAGCTATTTCGCTGGTTGCCTCGGCTTATATGGCCGAAACGTTCCGCGCTGGTATCGAAGCAGTTCCTCGTGGCCAGTTTGAAGCGGCGCATGCTCTTGGGTTCTCGTGGCCACGGTTGATGGTGGATATTATTTTACCTCAGGCTATGCGTCTCGTCATTCCGCCGGCAACCGGGGTTGCTGTTGGCTTGATAAAAGACACCGCACTAGCATCTGTTGTTGCGCTGCCCGATCTGCTGAAGCAGGCAACGCAGGCACAGGCTTACTATGCCAATCCCTCACCGCTTGTTGGTGCTGCCATTCTCTATCTGTTGATGCTGATCCCGATGGTTCGCGTTGTCAGTATGCTTGAGCAGCGGCAAAAAAAGCGCCGATAGCGGTTGCGTGGGAGGAAGAACATTATGAGTAACGAAAATCCGAACAAGCAGAGTTCTGAGACGCTGATCGAAATCTCGGCTTTGGAAAAATACTACGGAAAATTCCATGCATTGAAGAATGTGAACCTCTCGGTACGCCGCGGGGAGGTTGTTGGAATTATTGGTTCATCCGGCTCGGGTAAATCAACACTCATCCGGTGCATCAATCTTCTTGAGACGTTTTCATCTGGCTCGATTGTGGTTGATGGTGTTCCAGTTCGTGAAGGCAAAGAACTCGAGAAAGTTCGCGCTGAAGTTGGAATGGTCTTTCAGCAGTTCAACCTGTTTCCGCATATGACGGCTTTGCGCAATGTCGCTATTGCGCCTGTGCGGGTGCGTGGTCGCAGTTGGGCTGAGGCTGAAGAAAAAGCGCACCAGCTTCTGCAACGTGTTGGCCTGAGCGAGCATGTTAACAAATATCCGGATCAGCTTTCTGGCGGGCAGCAGCAACGCGTCGCAATCGCACGCGCATTGGCTATGGAACCGGAAGTGTTGCTGTTTGATGAACCGACATCGGCGCTCGACCCCGAAATGGTTGGAGAAGTTCTTGATGTGATCCAGAGTCTTGCGCGCACAGGCGTGACAATGCTGGTTGTGACACATGAGATGTCATTTGCGCGCCGTATATCAGACCGCATCATCTTCATGGAGAAAGGCGAGATCATCGAACAGAACGCACCCGATGCTTTCTTTGATAATCCGCAGACCGAGCGTGCCCGGTTCTTCCTGAACTCAATCGTCCATGCCTGAGTGTTTTCTGTCCTGATACAAGAAAGGACGACTAATGTTGCAAAAACAAATGTTCCCAACGCAAGCGCGTGACGCAGTTCGCTCGCTTTCCAGTTCGCAAATCAGAGAAGTGGCCAATAGTGCCATGGGACGGGAAGATGTTCTTCCATTCTGGTTTGGCGAGACCGACCAGCCGACTGCGGGGTTTATACGAGATGCGGCAATGAAGTCGCTTTCAGCAGGCGAGACTTTTTACGCTCAAAATCTCGGTCGCCCTTATTTGCGCAAGGCTATTGCTGCATATATGACTGACCTGCACGGGCGCGAAATTGAGACCGACCGCATCAGCGTTGTCGGCTCAGGCGTTACAGGTCTCGGAGTCGTATCGCAATTGATGCTGTCGCCGGGTGATCGGGTGGTGGCCATTACACCGCTTTGGCCAAATATTACGGAAATTCCACGCATTGCGGGCGCTTATATTGAGCGCGTTTCGTTGACTGTCAATGGCGGAAAATGGTCACTTGATCTTGATCGTCTGTTGGATGCACTTACGCCAGACACAAAAATGCTGATCGTGAACTCGCCCAACAATCCGACGGGATGGACGATTACGGACGAACAAATCGAGGCAATCACGGCGCATTGCAGAAGGCTCGGAATTTGGGTCGTCGCCGATGAGGTTTACGAGCGTTTGATCTACGATCCAGCTGTTCGCTCCGCTCCAAGTTTTCTGCGGCATATGAATGCTGATGAACGGCTGATCTCGGTGAATAGTTTTTCCAAAGCCTGGTCGATGACTGGTTGGCGCGCTGGCTGGATAACAGCGCCGGTCACCATGGCTGACGATCTGGCGAAGTTGATCGAATATAATTTCTCGTGTGTATTTGAGCCGATCCAGCGTGCGGCCACCGTTGCACTTGAGCAGGGTGAAGCTGAGATTGCAAATCTTCGCTCTCGATTGGCGCGAACACGTAATCTCCTTGTGTCCGGTTTGCTGGATATCCCCGGCGTTGATGTCCCGGAAGCTGGCGGAGCCATGTATGTGTTTTTCCGCATTGCAGGACAATCTGACTCTGTTGAAATTGCGAAGCGACTTGTTTCGGAAGCCGGACTCGGTCTCGCACCGGGGTCTGCATTTGGGCCAGAAGGCAATGGATGGTTGCGCTGGTGCCATGCGGTTTCTGATGAAGCGCGCCTGATGGATGGTGTCACCCGACTTGCAAAATTTGTCCAGCGTTAAGCGTTAAAGGCAGTCGTTTTGCACGCTTTCCATCTCTTAGACTGACTTAGCTCTGAAAGAAATCTATGTCTGCTCAGGACTTTTTAGACAGTGGAACATTTGTCGGGCGTGTGTGGCGTGAAGATGTTCAGGGGCCATCGATTGTAGTGATACGCAATGGTCAGGTGCTCGATATAACGAGCACTGTTGTACCAACAATGCGTGATCTTTTGGAAATGGGAGATCCGGCAGCCTATGCCGCTCAATCCATGGGCGAGCCAATTGCCGATATTTCAAACCTTCTGAATAGCGGGTCTGACGGACGAGTCCATCTGCTTGCGCCCATTGATCTTCAGGCTGTTAAGGCGTGTGGGGTTACATTCGCTCGCTCCATGGTGGAGCGTGTGATCGAGGAACGTGCCGCGGGCAATCCGGAATTAGCCTCGCGCATTCGTGGCCGTATCGCTGCTGTTATTGGGGAAAGCTTGCGTGACCTTAAAGCAGGTTCCGCGGCGGCAGAAGAGGTCAAGGCAGCTCTTATTGATGAGGGTGTCTGGTCGCAATATCTCGAAGTCGGTATCGGGCCAGATGCCGAGGTGTTCTCGAAAGCCCAGGTTTTATCCTCCGTTGGGCATTGTGCTGATGTAGGTCTTCATCCAGCGTCCAAGTGGAACAACCCGGAACCGGCAGTCGTGCTTGCGGTCAATAGTCAGGGGCGGATCGTAGGAGCAACACTGGGAAATGACGTGAACCTTCGTGATATAGAAGGTCGGTCGGCACTCTTATTGGGTAAGGCGAAGGACAACAATGCCTCATGTGCAGTTGGCCCGTTGCTGCGTTTGTTTGATGAGACCTATGATCTTGATGATGTTCGCTCGGCCGAATTGATGCTGAGCGTTGAGGGCGATGACGGCTTTATGCTTCGTGGGCATAGCTCAATGAAAGAGATCAGCTGCGACCCGCTTGATCTCGTTGAACAGACTATCGGCGCGCATCATCAATATCCTGATGGTTTGGTTTTGTTCATGGGCACACTGTTTGCTCCAACGGAAGATCGGGGTGAGCAAGGGCAGGGGTTCACTCATCATGTTGGGGATGTTGTAGCAATTTCCAACAGTAAACTTGGCACCTTGCGCAATAGGGTAAAACTCTCAACGCAATGCGCGCCATGGGTTTTTGGCGCATCACACTTGATGCGAAATCTGGCGGGGCGGGGGCTGCTCTGACGAGCAACTGAAATCGCATTCGGCTTGGTTGTTGGGGAGATGTGGCCAAGCAGACCAGTACATCTTTTGACACGTTCGATCTAAGGGAGAGAGAAATGAAATTTGTAAGGTTTGGAGAAGCTGGTTCTGAAAAGCCGGGCATTGTTGATCAGAATGGCTCTATTCGCGATCTTTCGTCTGTTCTAAGCGATATTTCAGGCAAAGAGCTTCCGACGATCGGAACGAAGCTTGCGGGGGTAAACATCCAGAACCTGCCTCTGGTCCCAGAAGGTACGCGACTGGGCTCTTGCGTTACTGGCGTTGGCAATTTTATCGCTGTTGGTCTCAATTACGCAGATCACGCGGCGGAAAGTGGAATGGCTGTGCCGGAAGAGCCGGTTTTGTTTAACAAGGCGCCATCCTGCATTGTTGGCCCAAATGATACTGTGCTTATCCCGCGTGGATCACAGAAGACAGATTGGGAAGTTGAACTTGCAATCGTGATTGGCAAAGCCGCATCCTATGTAACCGAGGATGAAGCTGTCGATTACATTGCTGGTTATTGTGTCTGCAACGATGTCTCGGAGCGATCATATCAGCTTAAGCGCGGCGGCAACTGGATGAAGGGCAAGGGTTGCCCGACATTCGGTCCCTTGGGTCCGTGGCTGGTGACGCCGGACGAGATTGCTGATGTTGATGCGCTCGCGATGACGCTCGATGTCAATGGTGAGCGTGTTCAAAATGGCTCGACCAGCACCATGGTTTTCAAGGTGCCTTTCATTGTTTCCTATATTTCCCAATTCATGAAGCTCGAGCCGGGTGATGTCATCACGACCGGAACACCTCCCGGCGTTGGAATGGGCATGAAGCCTCCGCGTTACCTGAAGGCCGGTGATACGATGCGCGTTGAGATTGAGGGATTGGGCGTCCAAAACCAAGTCACCGCTGCGGCCTGAATGGGTGATTGAGGTTTAGGGGATAGCAATGAACCGGATTGATATGAACGGGAAGCGCGTCATCATAACAGGTGGCGCGCAAGGGATTGGCTATGCGATCGCGGATCGACTGGTGCAGTCTGGGGCTGCTGTCGCGATTTGGGATTTGAATGCGGGGGAGGCCGAAAACGCTGCCCGCAAGCTTTCCCCTGAATGCATCGCCTTTGGTGTTGATGTGGCAGACGCAGAGAGCGTTGCGCATGCGACAGCTCAGACTCGTGATGCTTTTTCAACCATTGATGGACTGGTCAACAGTGCCGGTATTACGGGGCCAGTTAAGGCGCTGGTCGATTATGACTTGCACGAGTGGAACAAAGTGGTTGCAGTTAATCTGACGGGCACATTCAATTGTTGCCGTGCGGTCGTTCCTCTGATGACAGAGAATAATTATGGGCGCATCGTCAATATTGCGTCGGTTGCAGGTAAAGAAGGAAACCCCAATCTGGCAGCCTATAGTGCCGCAAAAGCGGGTGTGATTGGCTTGACAAAATCGCTTGGAAAAGAGCTGGCAAAAACGGGCATTGCGGTGAATTGCATCACGCCGACGACTGCCAAGACGCCAATACTCGACGGATTAACGCCGGAATTCATAGACTATATGCGGGTGCGTATTCCACGGGACCGCTTTGTTGAACTCAACGAAGTTGCGTCCATGGTTGTGTGGATGTTGTCGGAAGAAAACTCATACACCACTGCTGCTACATTCGATCTCAGTGGTGGCAGGACAACGTATTGAGGCATTTCGTTCTCGGTTAGTGAAATAATTTTGTTGGCGCGATCGGTCAATTTGTCTGCTGAGATATAAACTTGACTTTTGCAGTCATGTAATGTGTGTTAGTCGGTGCAAAAACTCGAGGCACCATCGTGGAAATAATCGAAGCAGCCGGATTGAAGATCCTTATCGACAGCATGCCCGTTAAGAGTGGGCAAGCATGGCGCTCAGTTATGGATCCGGGCATCTGGATGGGGGCGATTGCAGCGGGTCATGTTGAAGTCGAACAGGATCAGTTAGGGCGCAGAGTTTGGCAAAAGGGGCAAACCGCTGTTTTCAACAGTGATAAGTTCGTTGAGACAAACCATTGCTCTCTCGTGAGTGGTACACTGAGCGCTGTTTTCATTCAAATAGACCCTGATCAGGCGGAAAGTGGCCTTGGATCGGAAGCTGTTTCTGCAATTGTTTCCGCGGCTAAAAATACGCAAGAGTGCGGAACAGCAGCGCTGAACGGCATCTCCTGGCAAATGTTGAGCTGTCCTTTGCGCGGTGCGTCGCGCAAATTGTATATGACGGGCAAGGCGCTGGAATTCATATCGCATTTGGTATCGAATGATAGCGTTACAGACGGGTGTGAGCATGCACGATGGACTGCACGGGATATAGAATGTTTTCATGCCGCGCGTTCTATCCTGATGTCGGATCTGGCAAATCCGCCCACAGTTACGGAATTAGCGAGAATGGTGGGCACAAATGCCCGCAAACTTGGAGCCGGATTTGTTGATCTGTTTGGCACACCAGTTTATTCGTTTGTGAAATCCCGGCGTCTCGAAGAAGCACGCAGTCTGTTGGAATCCGGCGAGACTTCGATATCGCGCGTTGCCCATAATATGGGTTATCATCCTGCTCATTTTGCCACGGAATTTCGCAAGCGGTTTGGCATTTCGCCGACGCAGGTGACGGGACGCAAGGGTTTTGCGTAACCAATTCAGCAATTGATGCGCGATCCCCAAAGACTTTGACGCGATCCCTAAACTACAAGGTCTTGTCCTCAACGATCAGCTATCGCAAACAGAGCTTCTAAAACTTGGGGACTAAACTCATGATTAAGAAGCGCGTAAATTTCCTGCTTTCCAACTGCCTGCTGGCAACGCTTGGATTTACTCTTTTGGTTGATGGTGCAGCAGCGCAGGAAAATGCCGCGCAGCAGGTCAAAGAAGATACGATTGTCCTTGATCCCATTACGGTAACAGCACGGCGCCGCGAAGAGAAAATACAGGATGCGCCTGTATCTGTTTCGGTTGTCCAGCAAGATCAACTGGTTCCGGGTGATGTCACTACATTGGAAGATGCGGCATTCAGAGCGCCAAACGTGAATTATAATGGTCAGGGTGGTCCGCTCTCAATTCGGGGTGTCGGTTCGCTGGGAATTTCCGGTGGCGTGGACCGTTCGCCAGCCGTTGGATTGTTCCTCGACGATGTTTTTGTCGCGCGCCCGCTTGGTTTCCCGGTTCTCCTTGATGATCTGGAGCGCGTTGAAATTGTTCGCGGCTCTCAATCCGTCCTTTATGGAAAGAACACCATTGGTGGTGCTGTTAACCTGCTGTCACGCCTGCCCGGTGATAAGCCCGGCGCAGAAATGTCGGTGACCTACGGCAGTGAAAGTGAAAAGCGGATAAAAGCTGCCTTTGAAACTCCGATAGAGGGAACAGGTCTGGCTGTTCGCGGCGCAGCGGCATGGTCTGGCCGGGATGGTTACATCACCAATCTTTATAACGGTGAGGACGTTGGCGATCTCAATTACTTCACCGGTCGTTTTACCGTCGCCGGGAGTTTGAATGAGAGTACCCGATTAAAAGTTGTTGCTGATTTCTCACGCGATAAAAGTGATGGTGGTCTATGGTACGCGCCTGTTGATCTCGCATTTGACGGTAAAGTTGAGCATGATTTCGATCCTGAAACGAGCACAAAGTCCGGCGGTATATCGGCTCGCATTGACCACGACTTAGGTGATTATGAACTGACATCGATTTCCGCAGTACGCGGGCATGATTTTTCGCAGTTCCTCGACGGCGATTTTACGACCACTCCATATCTTATTCAGGGTCAGGTCGAGAGACAGCGTCAGTTCAGTCAGGAGGTCCGTTTGTCCTCCAATGATGACGGGCCGCTGCGCTGGACGGGCGGACTCTTCTACATGCATGAAAAGTTCGACGGCACGCAATATTTCGATCTTGCTTCCTTGCCGCGCGATCTGTTGAGCCGCGACGTCTTTGAACAGAAGACAGATACGTACTCAGCCTTTGGTGAAGTGTCGTACTACGTCATGCCTCAGCTTGAGCTCTCGGTGGGTGGACGCATCACACATGATCGCAAGAGCACCAGCTCGGAAATCAGCACCCCAAGCGGCACCTACATGTTCGGCTATCCTGGCTATGCTGACGACAATGTTTCGTTCACAAACTTCTCCCCGGAAGCCAGTGCCACTTGGCATTTCTCTGAAGGCAACATTGTGTATGCCAAGATCAGCCGCGGTTATAAGGCCGGTGGTATCAGCCCTTATATTGAAGCGAATGGCTCCGCCAACAGCTATGATCCGGAGACCACGACCAGCTATGAGATTGGCGCAAAGACGACAATTCTCGATGGGCAGGTCACTCTTGCTGCCAGCGCCTTCTACATCGATTGGAAAGACCAGCAGGCTGTAATCTACACCACGCCGGTGACACGCGTGTATCGCAACGCTGCGGCTGCGACCTCCAAAGGCTTCGAGCTGGAAGGTACATGGGCGATTACCCATGCGCTATCCTTGTCGGGTAGTTATGGTTATACTGATGCAGAGTATGATGACTTTGTTGATGAGGTCATGGGCGAAAATTATTCAGGTAATCCGCTGCCCTTTGCTCCTGAACATAGTTTTAATGCCGGTCTGCGTTGGACCCATGAATTCCAGAACAATTTGAACATGAATGCTGGCATTGATTATAGCTATCGCAGTTCTTATTCGTTCACTTCATCCAATAATTACCGTCAGAAGCCGACGAACCTCGTTGATGCGCATATTGGTCTTTCCAAAGATTGGTGGAGTGCAACATTGTGGGGTAAAAACCTCACGGATGAGACCTATCTGAAGAACTATTTCAGCTATTCGGGCACTGATATGGGCGTTGCAGCACAGGGACGCTCTTATGGACTGACCCTTGCGGCGAAGTGGTAAGCTTTATGACTGACGTCTCGATGAAGGTACAGGCTGATCCGGTCGCGAAACAACGCAGTGATCATTTTTTGCTGATCCTCATTGGTGCCTTGTATTTCTCGCAAGGCATTCCGATGGGCATGGCGATGGAAGCATTCCCGGTCATTATGCGTCAGAACGGCGTGCCTCTGGAATTGCTGGCATTTGTGCCTCTGGCAGGCTTACCATGGATACTTAAGATATTCTGGGCACCGATGGTCGATAATTGCTGGAGTGCCAAGCTCGGGCGTCGGCGCAGCTGGTTGCTGACAATGCAGACGCTTTTGCTGATTGCCATGGTGTTGCTGGCATTTGTGCCTGCCACATCCGCAAACGCCGTGCTGATGATCGTAATCATGAGTGTCGGAATGCTTGCAAGCGCAACACAAGATACCGCAACTGATGGGCTGGCTGCTGAACGTCTGCGTGCGGGCGCCTTAAGCCGTGCCAATGCGCTACAAATTGGCGGTATGATGGCAGGATTCATGGTTGGAGGCGGTGGCGCACTGCTTCTTATTGATACACTCGGCCAGCAATATCTGCTTCTTTTGCTTTCACTCATTCCGCTTGCAACGATCATATTGGTTTTGCTGTGGAAGGAAGAACCGCAAGCAAGCCACATCGCTACGCAAGGCAAAGCACGCCTCTCGGATTGCTTCCGCCGCCAAGGCATTTGGCCATTATTGCTGCTGGCATTTCTTTATGGCAGTGCGCATGCGGGCGGGATGAGCATCACGAAACTGTTTCTGGTTGACCTTGGCTGGAGCAATCAGGAAGCGGGTTGGGTGGCAACACTTGGTGGTTTGGTACTGATTGTATTGGGTAGCCCGGCAGGCAGCTGGCTTGCTGCATACAGGATCTGGACAGGGCTGAGCATCGGGGTTTTTGTGGTGATGGTTGGGCTTGGCACATGGGGACTTCTGGCGCTCGGATCACTACCAGTTAACTGGATGACCGTGGGCATCGCGACGCTTTGGCTGAATATCGGCAGCGGTATTATCGCAGTTTGCGCTGCAACTTTGAATATGTCATTCGGCGGTTCGGGTAAACAGGCGGGAACAGACGTTACATTGTTGCAGAGTGTAAATGTAACAGGAGAAATGCTGTTTGCAGGGATTGTTGTCTGGCTGGCATCACTTCTTGGCTACAGCACGATGTTTCTTGCGGTTGCCTGCGGAGGGTTGCTCATCCTGGTTGTTGCTCGGTTGGTGAGAAGCAGGCTTTCACCTGCGGCTCTCATGCCACTGAATGAAGATGCAACAGGCGCTTAAGATGAGTGATTTCGCTGAGAAACTGGTTGATCGCATTGCGCGTAAACCGCACGGGTTGTTGGGACGCCTGCTTTACAGGTTTCCGCTTGCCCATAAGCCGGGCTTTGATCTTGTTCTGACAAAAGCTGCACCTGATGCCGATGATACAATTGTTGAAGTTGGGTGCGGTGGCGGCGTCTTCATGCGCAGGGCATTGACGAGTGGTTGCCGGGCCGTCGCGGTTGATCATAGTCAGGCTATGGTGGATGCAACAGCCAGATTAAATCGTGCAGCGGTTCGAGCCGGGCGTCTTGATGTTGTTCAGGCGGACGCGTCGCAACTGCCGCTGCTAACAGCCACCGCCGACAAGATTTATTGCCTGAATGCGTTTTTCTTCTTTCCTGATCCGGAAGCGGCATTACGCGAAATGGCGCGTGTATTAAAACCAGATGGCATTCTTGCACTGGTTACAGCACCGCCGGAAATGCGCGACGATATCGGCGGATATTTCAGCCGGATGGCGCAATCCATGCAGTTTTATAGCCAGACGATGCTTTCCGATATGGTTTTAGCCGCCGGTCTCGAGCCAATCGAAATATTGCAAGTACCAAAAGCAGGCCTCCTCATGCTGGCGCGTAAACGCTGAGCTTCAGCATCAATCAGCCGTTCGGGGCCTTTACGCGGGTCTGATGAAGTCGGATCAAAATGTTTCCCAAAAAACAGAGCGAGTTTGATGTCCAAGATAAATGGTGAAGTGAAGCCGCCAAGCGTGTGGTCGATATTGAATCCGGTTGTTGGAAAAATTCGCTTTGCGATGGTGTTGTCTGCCTTTGCATCGGCTTTTACGGTTCTAGGTCTGATTGCACTCGCATGGGCTTTGCAATCATTGTTTAGCCAGTCTGATCAGTTCCCTTGGGTGGCGATGGGAATTGCGGCATTGTCTGTCGCGCTTTCTTATGTGTTCAAGCTATTTTCCTTCAATCAGTCGCATTATGCGGCCTTTCGCCTTGAAACTTTGCTGCGCCGTAAACTTGCAGCGCATCTTGCCAAAGTGCCACTCGGATATGTCGAAGATACCGGGCCGGCTGCGCTTGCCAAAATTATGATGGACGACGTTAAGGCACTGCATGCCTTTGTGGCTGACAGCACGCCACTTTATGCGCGCTCCTATGTTTCGCCGCTTGTTTCATTTGTAGTGCTTTTCATTCTTGATTGGCGTCTTGGGCTGGTTGCAATTGCTGTTCTTGTCTTTGGTTTTGGCGTGATTGCCAAAACCATGAACAATAGCCACGAGATGATGCACCGGTTTAATCTGGCGCGTGAGCAAGTGAGTATTTCAGTCGTTGAATATGTTCAGGCTATGCCAGTGGTGCGTAGCTTTGACAGTGGCACGGCTACATTTGGACGCTATCAAAAAGCCCTCGAAAATTATCTGGAAATCGTTTTGCAATGGTATCAGAAAGCGGGTTTTTCAGCACGCTTCTCGATGGCAATCCTTAACCCGATGCCGACAGTCACCGTTGTGCTCTGGTTTGGTGTGTGGCTGTTTTTGAATAATGGGTTAAGCCTTGCGGCACTTGTTGCAGTGCTCCTGATTTGCACCGGAATGGCTGAGGCATTGTTGCCTCTCATGTCTTTGAAACATCTGATTTCGCGCACGCAAATGAGTGTGCAGCGTATTCAGCAGGTGCTTGATACGCCTCTCTTGAAAGAAGTTGAGAGTAGTCATGCACAGTTCCCATCGAACTCCGGCATCGAATTCAAAAATGTGGGGTTCCGCTATAAGGCTGACCAGCCGAACGTGCTTCACGATATTTCATTTATAGCAAAACCGGATACGATAACCGCCCTTGTCGGTCCGTCCGGTGCAGGCAAGACAACAGTTGCCCGCTTGGTTGCTCGTTTTTGGGATACGAGCGAGGGACAAATTCTGATCGGCGGAGCCGATCTGCGTCTCATTCCGACCGAGAGCCTGATGCAGCAGGTAGCGCTCGTGTTTCAGGATACTTTTTTGTTTTCAGGCACGATTGCTGAAAACATCACCATTGGCATGCCAGAGGCCTCTTTGGACGATGTCATTGAGGCGGCTAAAGCTGCGCAGGCGCATGAATTTATTATGTCGTTTCCGGCTGGCTATCAGACGCTTTGCGGCGAACGCGGCATTTTCCTATCCGGTGGCCAGCGGCAAAGAATTACGATTGCGAGAGCAATCCTGCAAAACAGGCCAATTCTGGTTCTGGATGAAGCAACAGCCTTTGCCGATGCAGAAAGCGAGGCCGCAATTGTTAAAGCATTGGCTCATCTGATGAAGGGTAAGACCGTGTTGATGATTGCCCATCGGCTTTCGACAATTCGTCATGCCGACCAGATCCTTGTTTTTGATCGCGGGCGGCTGGAAGAGTGCGGCAAGCACGATGAACTCGTAGCTAAGAGCGGGGTTTATGCGCGGTTATGGAGCCATTATGAGCGCGCGCGAGACTGGCGTTTGACAGGAGAAACGATGTGATGACGACCGAAACCGGAACCACATCTCTCCGTGTGACATGGCAACAATTAATGCGTACTGCGCGTAGCCGCGCAAACGGATTACGCCGAAGCTTAATCGGGCTAGGTCTGGCCGCTGCACTTCAGGGACTGGCATTTGCCTGCATCATGCCGGTATTTTTATCGCTGACGACCAATGCCACTTGGCAGGGAATTGTGCCATGGCTTCTTGTGATGACTTTATTGATGGTTGCGAGCACCATTGTGCGCTGGATGGCGCAGAGCTTTGATTATAACGGCGAAATGGTGCGTAATACGCATGAATTGCGCTCAGAGCTTGGTTTGCAACTGCGCAAAATCCCGCTGCTGACATTACAGGATAAACGAGCGGGCGAGGTCAATGCGACATTGCTGGGCAATGTCGATGAAAATCTCACTTACGTGTTGACGATTGGCAATCAAATTGCAACCGCCGTTATTACGCCGTTTGTCGTGGCTATTGCTACTTTGTTTTTCGATTGGCGCATGGGTTTGCTTTTGTTGGTGATCTTTCCGGTTCTCATTCCGTTTTATCGCTGGCGTCGGCCTGCATTCGGGCGCGGAATGCGGGCACTGGCTGATGCCACAGAACAGGCAAGCGCTGAAATGCTTGAATATGCGCAGGGGCTACAGGTGTTGCGCACGGCAGGCGCAGTTGGCGACAGGGCGCTCCGTCTCAATGCCAGCATTGAGCATCTGGAAAACGTACAGGCTTACGGGCAGCGCAAAGGCACAAAGCCTAATCTGATGATTGCGACAGCCATGGAGATTGGTTTGCTTCTGGTTGTCGCCATAGGCGCGTGGCTTGTGGCAGATAATTTGCTACAAGTTGGGCTTCTCGCAGCCATAACAATTATTGTGGTTCGGTTTGCGGAGCCGCTGAGCACAGTCATTTTGATGGCACTCATCATTGACCTGATGGAAACGGCATTGGGAAAAATCGAGGCGCTTCTTGATATCAAGCCCTTGCCGCAACAAGCTCCTGCACAGCTCCCGCAAAACTATGCAATTGAGTTTGATAATGTATCTTTTGGTTATGGCGCGGTTGGCGGGAGTTCAGTGCTCGAAAATATCACGCTTAAATTTGCCGAAAAAAGTCTGACGGCTCTGGTTGGTCCATCTGGTTCAGGCAAGACAACGATAACGCGGCTGATGATGCGGCAGGCCGATGCCGATCATGGTTCGGTAAAGATTGGTGGTGTCGATGTTAAATCCATCGACCCGGACCATCTCAACCAATTGATCTCTGTGGTTTTTCAGGACGTATATTTGTTTGACGATACGATCCTCAACAATATTCGTATGGCGCGTCCGGATGCGAGCGATGAAGATGTGGAGGCTGCGGCACGCTCTGCCCATTGTCATGATTTTGTCAGTCGCTTGCCTTACGGCTATCAAACACAGGTTGGCTCCTTAGGAGGAAGGCTGTCAGGCGGGGAGCGCCAGCGTATCAGCATCGCCAGAGCAATGCTGAAAAATGCACCGATTGTTATTCTCGACGAGCCGACAGCTGCGTTGGACACAGAAAGCGAGGTCGCAGTTCAATTGGCAATTGATGCATTGGTGCGCGAGCGCACTGTGATTGTTATAGCGCATCGGCTCTCGACAATTGTCGCTGCCGACAAAATTGTTGTCATTGAAGATGGACACTTGAAAGAACAGGGTACGCAGGCGCAGCTACTATCAAATTCAGGTCGCTATGCATCCATGTGGAAGACGCAGACCGCTTCAACAGATTGGCACGTGTAATGCGATAGTTTCAAAGGGCTGTTGGCAGTTTGCAGAATGAATGCCGAGTTTAATATTTTCTATGTCATTATCGAAGCATATAGTGTTGGATAGTCATTCCATTAACATCAGCTTCGCTAATGCGGCATCGCTATAAACAATTGACCAAGTATGAGCTCTCATAAATTTTGTCGTGACGTTTGCCTGGAGCGTGGCGAGCCTATGCCAGGCGCTGGGGTTGCCGCCAGACGCTATGTGCTGTTGCATTGGCCGCGTCGTCACTGGCGTGTGCCAAGAACAAACGCTTTCGGTATGTCTGTCCAGCTCACTGCGGCAATCATTGTTGCTAATCAGGCTGGAATTCATGTCGCCCTCGTGGAGGGCGATGAAATTGCGTTGTCGTGTGATAATCTTATTCTGCGCTCGGCAACGCCTGAAATTTTGTCCGAACAATTGCTTATGCTGGCAGCGGGAGGGAAACTTGCCGGAGAGCCCGATGAGCGCATTACAATCCTGTGCTGTACAGATGGAAAACAGGACCCTTGCTGCGCTCGCTACGGCTTTGCGACATGGAAAGCTTTGCGTGATTATGCTGACCCAACAAATTTCAGGGTTCTGCAGTCAACGCATCTTGGGGGCTGCCGCTTTGCTGCTTCACTTCTCGTATTACCGGATCGCGCCAGATATGGCCGTCTCGAACCACAAGATGTACCGGATTTCCTGTCTTGTCTTGGCAAAGGTATTCCATACCTTCCGGCTTACAGGGGAAACCCAGAGCTTGATGCCCTTGAGCAGGTGGCTGAACACGCAGCGCTGACGTTCTGGAGCGACACTGGAGTACGGGAAAAAATTACTTTTGAAAATAAATCCGGCAGCAATGCCGGGGAAGACGCTGAGGTTATTGCCTCTACCACATCTCAACGACTGCTCATTCGGCTAAGGTTAGATACGTTCGACGTCAATACACGTTGTGACACCCTGAAGACTGACTGCCCGAGTGAACAGGTTGATCGCTGGAGTGCAGTTTCAATTACGCCGTTGACCTGAAGACCTGCTGATTAAGGTTTCTGCCGAAGGATTTCCCGCTCGCCGATATGCGATAAAAGCAAAGTTGCAGAGCCAATCAGACCTTCCATCGTTTCGCCATAGCGACTGCGGTTGAAGTACAAAAATTGTCGATTGCGCACAGCAAACAGGTTGCGCCACTGGACCGTCGAGCGAAAGGCCCGCGTTTCCGCTTCCTCATCCAGCATTTCTTCGTAAGTGTCGATAATGATGTCACTATCAAAGTCGGAAAGGCGTTCCAAGCTATAGGGTATATCGCTCGAGCTATTTTCATAAGCGGGAACGTGGCCAAGACCAAAATCGTCTATCACCTGCTCCATGCCACCCCGCCCTATGATCCGAAAACCATCTCGGTAAATTTCAATAGGCGTCACGGTAATTGAAGCAGGGTTCTTTACGCGTTTCCCGAATTCGTTGACGACATCCTGATATTCATGATTGAGCTCATCATAGCGGTGGCGCTTGCCTACCAGATCAGCCAGTTGTTCTGCATAAGAACGGATGCCTTCTTCGCGCAGCGGTAGGAGCACAACCGGTGCAATGGCTGAAAGCTTATCGCGCAGTGCTGCATGATAGGATAGCCCCACGATGAGGTCAGGCTTTAATGCGGCTATTGTTTCGGTATCTGGTGCCTGATGAGTTCCGACATATTGAATTTTCGACGTATCGTATCTTTGCGATGCGCCTCTATAAATTGTATCTGTGAACAACCGCTTGCGGCCGGATGATCCGCAAGGCGTGACCCCTAATTCAAGTAACTGCGTTGTCAGACTAAAATCGTGCAAAGACACCACGCAGCGGGGCGTGACTGGTACTTTCACAGACCCAAATCTGTTGGAGAAGGTTCGTGTTTCTTCTGCATGAGAAGAGCCGACGAATCCGAAACTACATATAAGAAGAAACAAAGCTGACGCTATCTTGATCATCTGGTGGTTCCTTTGCGCGACAGCAGATAAAGAAGATAGGGCGCACCAATTACGGCCACCACGAGCCCGGCAGGAATTTGGAGTGGGGCAAAAACTGTACGGCCTATCGTATCGCTGATGAGAACAATGCAAGCGCCCATTAAGGCGGCCAGTGGCAAAAGCAGTCGGTGTTTTTCTCCAACAAGAAGTCTTGCCGCATGAGGGGCTAAAAGACCAATGAAGCTCATCGTGCCCACATTGGCGACAGCTGAAGCGGTGAGCGTAACACTGAGTAAAAGTGATATGATCTGAAAACGCATGACATTCAGGCCACGCGTACCCGCAACGGCGTTGCCAAGTTGAAACAAATCAAATTGACGGTAAAGCAGCATCACTGGAATACCAGCAAGCAGCAGCCACAAAGTCTGACCGCGCACATTCTCCCATCCCGTCTTGTGCAAACTACCGGCAAGCCAGAGTAAAGCCGATTCCACATGATCGATACGGCCATAAGTAATCAGCAAGTCTGAAATTGCGCTGAGGATGGCTGTGACACCAACACCAACCAGAAGAAGGCGCAGGGGTGAAACCCCTTTGTTCCATGATAGTGCAATCACGAAGAGTGCTACCAGCAGTCCACCAACCAAAGCGGCAAGTGGATAAAGTTCCACAGCAAGTGCAGTAGGCCAGAGAATGAGCGCAGCAAGCACAGTTAATCCCGCGCCAGCCTCGACACCCACCAACCCAGGTGCAGCAAGTGAATTGCGTGTGAGCACTTGTAGTACAACACCTGCAAGAGCCATAGCCATGCCTGAAAAGATCGCGAGTAATATGCGCGGTAGGCGCGTGTCGACAACAATACTCCATATGGCATTATCAGCTCTATCAGGTGCTATAATAGCCAGAGCAATTTCGGAAGGTGTAACCGGATAGCTACCAAGCGTCATCGCCAGCAATGCTATTCCCGCAAGAAAGGCCATTATACCCAGTAGAATTATTCGGCCATGGGAGAAGCGCTTGTGGGTCTGCTTGGTGGCGGTTATTTGCGCTTTCATCATTTTACTTTGCCCAATACGAGAGCAATGAAAATGGGACCGCCGACCATGGCAGTCACAATACCAGTATTGATTTCCAACGGACTGACAGCGGTACGGGATATAATGTCACTGACGACGATTAGCAATGCGCCAATCAGAGGGCTTGCTGGCACGATGAACCGATAATCGTTGCCAAATATAATACGTCCGATATGCGGCGCAACGAGGCCGACAAATCCTATAGGTCCTGCGATTGCGACGGAGGACCCGGCCAGAAGCACGATCGCCAGAAGGGATGAAAGGCGCATTCGCAATACATTCAATCCCATCAGTGCTGCCGATTGTGCGCCTAAGCGGTGCAGATTGAGCGCAGGGATATTTGCGATTGCAATGCATACCCCCACCATGATGAACGGAAAGGTCTGCCACCGCGCTTGCGAACTATCGAAAGCCAGTGAACCGACAAGCCAGCGCCTTAAGCTCTCAAGTCCCTGTTGATCCAGCAACAAAACCATTGAGGTTAAAGCACTGAACAGGGCTGCAACCATCACACCTGATAAAACAAGGCGAACTGGATTGGGATCCGCTCCAGTGTTAAGAAGCACACAACCCGCTGCAACAATAGCACCCGCGAAGGCTAAGAGTGGGATCATTGCAAGCGTATTACCCGGAAACACCAGCAATCCGATTACCACGAAGAAAGCTGCGCCGCTGTTCACGCCTATAAGCCCCGGATCTGCAAGTGGATTTTCGCTTACAGCCTGCATCAGTGCACCTGCAAGGCCAAGCGCTGCACCCACAATCACAGCACCCATCAATCTGGGCATCCGCATTTCGATTATGATGCTGTGTAAAGGATTGGCTGGAATATAGGCAACAAGCGCTTGCCAAACGGTGCTCCAGTCAAGCTGACGCGCCCCAAGTTTCAGATGCAGAACAGCAGCCACAATAAGCAGCACAGAAAGAATGGAGAACTGGAAAATACGCCAATATGCCGACACGGATGTACCCATTAAGCAGATGATGAGGCAATGCACATGGCAATGCCTGTCTCAGGGTCATCCACCATTCTCGAACGAACCGAAAAGACGCTATCTATATTAGTCGCAGTGAAGACCTGCTGTGTGTTTCCTTCCGCCACGACCCGTCCATCTTTCAGCATAACCAGTTGATCCGCATAGCGCGCGGCCTGATTGAGGTCGTGCAATATTGCAACCACTGTGCGCCCTGCATCGCGCAATACCGAAAGCAGGTCGAGAAGGCTTAACTGGTTTGCAACATCCAGAAAGGTCGTTGGTTCGTCGAGCAGTATAATCGGTGTGTCCTGAACCAGTGTCATTGCAATCCACGCGCGTTGTAGCTGCCCTCCTGAGAGGTTTTGCAAGGGACGATCAAGAAGTTGTTCGATGCCGCATAATTCTACAGCGCGTGTAACAGCATCCTCATCTCGTCTAGACCAGCCACCCAACCAGCTTCTCCAGGGGAAACGTCCCTGCGCAAGCAATTCACGAACATTCATTCCCGCTGGCGTATGCACATGCTGCGGTAGAAAGGCCATTTGTTGCGCCAACTCACGTCTAGAATAGGACGACAGCTGCTTTGAACCAAGTTTCATATGGCCGCTTTGTATCGCAACGGTGGTTGCCATGCTGCCCAGAAGGGTTGATTTGCCAGAGCCGTTTGGCCCGATCAGAGCCGTGAAATGACTGGGAAGAATATTCAAATCAATATCATGGAGAATGTGCTGAGAGCCACGATAGACGTTTAATCCTCTTATTTCTATCATGACCATTAATTCCTTGTCTCATTGTCGGAAGTGGTAGTCACTGGGCTCTTCCAATCGCGTCATAGCATCGGTAGGGCTGCGAACGCGCCGCAATAAGTGTGTTGTGACACTTTCTTGATTTATTCAAAGTGAATCGCATGATAGCCAAGGCTTATCTTTGTTGATCATAATTGTCATGTTATGCGATGGCTGTTCCAGCTTTCCTGTAATCATGCATTGAAGTTGGGGAATGGCTATGCCGGTAAACTATCTGAAATCAAGTATCGGCGGGCTGCCCTATGTTTCGTCATTGCCATATAGCATTCCGCTTGCCTGTGCCATGATGGCGCTGTCGGTTAGTAATCTTTCAGCACAGGACGCAGGTGCTGGAATTAATCTGCAAACGATTGTCGTTCAGGACAATGACCGCTCAACCGAGCCCGTTAAAGGCTATGTAGCCAAAGTTAGCAGCAGTGGCACCAAAACGGATACCCCTATTGTGCTCACGCCGCAGTCTGTTTCGGTGGTTTCAGCGACCGAAATAAAAGACCGCGAGGCACAAACCCTCGCTGACGTGCTGGCCTATACACCAAGTTTTACCGCGCAGCCGGGTCCATTTTCGCGGGTTTCTGACAGATTTCGCATTCGTGGGTTCGATGTTGAGCCAGGAACCGGCGGTTTGCTGCGCGACGGTATGAGGCTCCAAAATAATTCATATGATGGTACACAGGAACCGTTTGGCCTCGAACGTGTCGATGTTGTACGCGGTGCGGCTTCTGTTCTTTATGGCCAGCTCTCGCCGGGCGGCTTTGTAAACGGCGTAAGCAAACGTCCAACTCCGGAGCCTTTGCGTGAGGTTTCCGTACAGGGCGGGCTTCATAATCGTAAACAGGTGACGGCAGACTTCAGCGATGCCATAACTGATACATTGTCTTATCGTTTGACGTTTCTTGGTCGCGATAGCGACACCGACGTTGATTATATCACTGATGACCGTATCTATATCGCGCCAGCAGTCGAGTGGAAGCCGGATGAAGACACATCGCTAACTGTGCTCGGTTTTTATCAGAAGAGCAGCACGCGTTTTCCCGCCGCACTTCCTTATGAGATTGTGGAAGGTATTGGTGATGGCCCCTTCATTCTCGGTCGCGATACCTTTATCGGTGAGCCGGACTATGACCGGATGAAAAGTGACATGGGCGCATTGGGTTACGAGTTTACCCATCGCTTCGACAATGATGTTAAGTTCTCAGCAAAGTCGCGCTACTACGAATCCGATCTGGACTGGCGTTATATGATGGCTCAGACGAGCGCCGCCGCGGTTAATCAGGTCGCACAGACAGGCATACTGGCTCGCCAATACAGTGACCGTCATGATCGTGCGAAGGGCCTTACACATGATATGAATGTTGCATTCGATGTGGATACAGGCCCGCTCTCACATTCATTGCTCGCCGGTTATGACTTTTATGACACAACGTATGATTCAGATAATTTTCGCGCAGTTGCTCCGTCAATCGATCTGAACAATCCGGTCTACGGTGCTAACTTCACAGTCAACCGTGATCCATTGCGTAATCGGGGCGGTAAGACGGAAACGATACAGCACGGTATCTATCTTCAGGATAAAATCACGTTTGATGAACGCTGGAACGTATTGCTCGGCATAAGACATGACTGGGCTGATCAGAATTTCAGCTATCATGCTAACAACCAGTCGATCAGTCGTAAGTCTGAAAAGACAACGTGGCGGGCTGGAGTCGTTTACGAAGCTGAGAATGGACTGGCTCCCTATGTCAGTTATGCGCAATCCTTCTTCCCGGTCGCCGTGACTGAATATGTCGAAGATATGAGTTTCTCACCTACGACTGGAGAACAGATCGAAGTCGGTATTCGTTATCAGCCACCCGGCACCAATATCCTGTTTAGTGGAGCCGTCTATCAGCTCAAACAGGACAATATCGTCACCCGTACACTTGCAGGAGACCTCACACAGATCGGTCAGAGGCGTGCGCGAGGATTGGAGCTTGAGGCCAAAGCGGAGCTGACTGATTACCTGACGATGGTGAGCTCGTATTCTTACACAGATGCCCGGATCACCAAGAGCGAAGAACTTTTGCAACTTGGCCAGCGCAGTGAAAATACTCCCTATCATCAAGCTGCTATCTGGATGACTTATGATATGGTGCAGTTGGGCATAGATGGCCTGTCTGTTGGAAGTGGCGTCCGATACACGGGGACAACTCGCGCGTCGGGAATAGATAAACCAATTCCGGGTTATACGCTTGTCGATGCAATGGTCCGTTATGAGTTGAGTAAAAATATAACCTTGTCGTTGAACGCCAGCAACCTCTTCAATAAAGAATATGTAGTTTGCGAATTTGCAAAGTGTCTTTACGGAGATGGCAGAGAGGTTATGGTGTCTTCAAGCTTCCGCTGGTAGCATTGATAATAGTCCAAGGGTTCTATAGGCATACATATAACAATCATGCAATTTTTCTGCATGGTTGTTATATGGTTCTCGATAATAGTATTGTGGAGCAGCGCATCTATCAGTGCCTATCATTGAACGATATGGCCCTAAAATAATAAGACCTATCCATTCAATTTCTCTTTGTGAGATTTCCATACGTCTATATAGCTGTCTACCATGCTTGCTATCTTGAATTGATCTTGATTAACGGTTTCCCTGAAGAAACCCTCATTTTGTAGATTTCTTAAGCGCTTGATATCAGTGATATATTCAATAATTCTGTTCTGTATCTCATGCACATTTGGTTGGCAGGAAAATTCTTTCTGTATATAGCTGTCCATTCCAAGGCCGGGCGTTGCTATGAGTGCACAGTTTGATAGCAACGCCTCTAAACCGACAATGCCATAGCTTTCTTGGGAGCTTGGGAAAACCACGATATCTGTTTCTGAAAATGCTTTTCTCTTTGCATCGCCTTGTACGTAAGTAAGGCCCTTAAACCCTTCTTTTTCCATATAAGGCGGAATATTTTCTGGCCCATAAACTCTTGGTTCGATAATTTCTCGGAGCTTGGCAGGTAGCGTGTTAATTGCCTCACGGAAAATCTGAAAATTTTTCACAATATCTGTAAAGCGACCGAAGAAGCTTACGACTATTTTATTTTCAGGATGGCGCATCTTTTGCTGAGGGTAGTCAGAAAAGTTAACGCCAATTGGAAATATATTTGGTTTAACAATGTCCGCAGACACGTGGTTCAATATTGATTGATGCGCCCATTCACTGTGCATGAGAACCGAGCCACTTTGACGAACTGCAATTCGCTGCTCCCAATAGTGTTGCAAGCCGCGCTGTGTCCTCGAAAGATAATGTTGCATTCCAATATAGCTCGAATGCAAGGTGAACTGAACCCGATCTAAATGAAAATAAAATGGCATAACTGCTGAATTTTCGTGTACGGATATTATGTCTGGTTTGTAATCACTCAGTATAGGCTTTATCTTTTCTGATGTGCTCCAAGCTAGATTGAGACTCAATGCCTCCATTGAAGAATCAAATGGTAGCTCCGGCTTGAGCATAATTTCATAGTCGGCCATTTTTGAAGGACGTGTTTTTTGATTGTTTAAGTACAACACCTTAAATGGATACTGGCGCTTTTTTAACTCTGCCCAAAATATCTCGTTAAAGAACCCAAGGCCACTAAAGAGTACGTCTGGCGCTTCTGTAGTGACAATTAACACGCGAGGGTTCATGGCGGCTCCATTCGAAAATAGACAGAAGTTTGAGTTCCTTCAAATATTGATTATTTCAGCAAGCCTTTATAGATCGCTAATGCAAGTAGAATAAACGGTGGAAAGTTTCGCCGATTTTGATGGTTTGCATACAGAAGCAATCTCCGTGTGCATGTGGATGGCAAATGAGCTTAATGTTAGGTGCTAATAGGGTACGAATATAGCTGTTCATCAAATTACGACTATTGCGTGTAACGGTAGATGCTAATACTTATGAAGATGAAAGCTGCATTTTAATAGAAATAAAAAAATATTAAGGCAGAGAATATCCCAATTACCTCGCCTTTGCGATTTTTATGCCGGCGTTTAGAGCTGAATCATATTTATACCAATCTCATTCACGCAACACTTAATGCAATCTAGGATTGCCATACGATCTATTCATCTCAGATATAATATAGTTTCAACAAAATTAAATGGCTGTCCAAAAAAGGCAAAATTCGATTAATTTAATTTATCTTTACATCATAATAGACTTATTAATAATATTATCTATATTTGATATAAGTTTGTCTTGGTGAGGGGTTAAGATGAAAAATAAAGTCGATCGCATTTCGAGAAAATTTAAAAAAGCTATTGCGGCATTGCCGCTCACCGTTTCATTTATTCCCTCTGCCATGGCAGACGAATGTTATTATGTTTCTGAGTATTCTGGTGCTATAAGCTGCGTGGATAGTGGTGACAAACTGAATGCCGTTATTCATGATAGTATAGTTATTACGAATGATTATGGCTATGTTAATGTTGGGTCCGGCACCAGCCGCACTGACAAGGTATTTGTTGAGTTGCAAAAAGGCGTCACCGTAGAGACGAAAAGCATTGGGGTTCGTGCTTTCGGCACAACTGAAGTTGGATTCACCTCGAATGGCAATATTATTTCTGGTGACAGCGCTAGTGTGGATGGATATGAGCCATCGCCGCCTCATACTGGCTCGTCTGGAGGCTTTTACCCAGATGAAACCAGTATTCGTCCTACAGATGAGGCGAGTATATACATTAATGGGGGGTCTTCTGGCGGCCCTATCCGTATCGTAAAGTTAGTTCAATCTGCCGACAGCGAGTTGCTTAATCGAAGTGGCAACAAGAATTCATCTGCGATCTATACGCATGGATTAGAAGTCGATGTCACTACGTCAGGTTTGGTGCGCTCTTATGTTGGTGATGGAGTTAGAATTGAGGGTAGAGGCCCAGAAGTTGAATTAGTAGGTAGCAGTAGTGGATATATCATCACGGACTCACAGAATATATTCCAGATGCATGCGCGAGATCAAAGTGTCATTGAAGGTGGTGCCGTTGGATCTGCAATCAGTACAGTGGGAGGTGGGGCGTCCTCCATTGTCATTGATAGCGGCGCTACAGTCGGAGCGCTATCTGATATAGCAATTAGTGCGGATGGTTATGTAGATCGTTTTGATTATTATGATTATGATAATGATATTCCGGCGACGATAATATCATCGTTTAAAGGCGCCGTTACTAATATATCTAATTCGGGCGATTTGACGGGCATTATCCGTCTGAGCAGTGGTGAAGATACCGTCGTCAATCAATCTTCAGGAAAGTGGACCGTACGGCATTTTTCAGATTCCAATCGCGATGGTATCAGAGATACGGTCGCTCCAGTTGCAATCAGTGATTTTGGGGGTGGCACGACGCGGCTCACTAATTATGGGTTGATCCAGCTGGCATCAAATGATGACGGTTCAGCCAATAATGCTCTATTCGAAGATCTGGCGACATTTCAAAATTCTGGTGTATTAAGTCTTTCCAATACGGTTCTTGGTGATCGTTTTACGATCGATGGCGATTACATCGGAAGTAATGGCACAATAAGGCTCGATAGCCAACTTGATGGCGATGCGTCCAAAACAGATATGTTGACCATCAATGGCAGTACTTCTGGCAGCTCCTACGTTATCGTAACGAATATTGGCGGCACAGGCGAAAAGACCGTCAACGGTATCAAGATCATTGAGGTGGGCGGCGCATCGGATGGACAATTTAGTCTGATTGGCAATTATAAAGCGAGATCAGGCCAACAAGTAGTGGTCGGCGGTGAATATGCCTATTCGCTGTTTCAGGGCGTCTCATCAGATCCGACGGATGGCAATTGGTATTTACGCTCGCAGTTTCAACCAACCGACCCTGTAGACCCGGTTGATCCTGTGGATCCAGTCAATCCTGATCCCGTGGACCCTGTTGAGCCAGAACCGCTCTATCAGGCTGGAGTTCCGGTTTATGAAGCCTATCCGCAGGCTCTGCTTGGCTTGAATGGTGTTGCAACCTTGCAGCAGCGTACCGGCAACCGTGTCTGGTCGGGCAATGGCAATCGTGTGGTTGCGCAGGGTGCTGATGCGATCGGCTCGCCTTATGCAGTATCTGATGAAGCCGGTGCTGCAATCAATGGCAATGGCGTCTGGGGTCGCATTGAAGGTTCGCATAACCATATGGAGCCGCGCTTTTCGACCTCTGATACCAATTACAACCAGAATGTCTTCAAAATGCAGGCTGGTATTGATGGCATGCTGACGGAAACCGAAAACGGCAAGCTGATTGGCGGCTTCACGGTGCATTATGCCCATGGCAAGACGAAAACCAATTCAGCCCACGGCGATGGTGATATCAGCACAGACGGTTATGGTCTTGGCGGAACGCTCACCTGGTATGGCGAGAATGGCTTTTACCTTGATGGTCAGGGTCAGGTGACGTGGTATCGCAGTGATCTTCACTCGACGACTGCCAATACAGGCCTCACCGATAACAATCATGGCTTTGGCTATGCTTTATCACTTGAAGGCGGGCAGCGCTTTGCCATCAACGAAGCATGGTCACTGACACCACAGGCACAGCTGACATATTCCAATGTTGATTTTGATGCATTCACGGATGCATTTGATGCAGATGTTAGCCTTGATCGTGGAGAAAGCTTGCAGGGTCGTCTTGGTCTGACGGTTGATCATGAGAATTCATGGCAGAATGCCAATGGCATGCTGGATCGGACACGGGTGTATGGAATTGCTAATCTCTATTACGAGTTTCTCAAAGGCACGCTTGTGAATGTTGCGGAAAGCAGCTTCACGAGCCGCAATGATCGGGTGTGGGGTGGACTGGGCCTTGGTGGTTCTTACAACTGGAACGACGATAAATATTCGATCTATGGCGAGGGCCTCGTCAATACCAGCCTCAACAACTTTGGCGACAGCTATGCAATCAAAGGCAATGTCGGCTTCAAAGTGAAGTGGTAGTGTCTGATTGAGAGCAACGAGCAGAAGCCCCGGACGGTATTAGGCGTCTGGGGTTATAATGATCGAGAACACATATTGCCGAACTCGGGCGTTCGATAGATTGGACAAGCGTAATCTTAGTCAACGCGGGCTGTATCAATTAAAGATTAAGCCCTCCAGCTTTTCCTGATTTGTTATGATAGCTTCGATAGCAAACTGGTTGGGTGTTTTTATATGATATAAAATAACAAAAGGCGGAGCCTGACTGGCTTCGCCTTTTTGTGCAGTTCTACCGGCTGGTGCCGATGTTAGTTCTGGTAGCTTGAAGGCGAAGCGTCGCCAAAGCGATGAGCCGAGCCATCCTGATAGACCTTCTGGCCGATAGAAGCGGTAGCCGTGTTATCAACCTGCTGCGAAGCAACTGGTGTACGGTCATTGGCATAAAGATCGGCAGGAGTGCCAACATTTGGGTTTTCAGCGAAAGCAGCACCGGCGCTAAGAGCAACAGCTACGGCAGCAAGAGCAAACTTTTTCATTTTTCTATTCCTTTTTATAATCGCCCTTTGGATGGCATCAGTGCTTCCGGGGCACCGGAGTGGCATCAATGCCATCCACCGGGGAGATAACTGGGGTCGCCGTTCAGATCATTCCGTCAGGCGGGATTGTTCATTAATTTAAGCTTAGTTCTGGAAGCTCGAAGGCGATGCGTCGCCAAAGCGATGAGCCGAACCATCCATGACCGAAACTTTGCCGATCGAAGCGGTTGCAGTGCGATCGATCTGCTGGGCTGCAACTGGAGTGCGGTCATTTGCATAGAGATCAGCAGGGGTGCCAACATTTGGGTTTTCAGCGAAAGCAGCGCCAGCGCTCAGAACAACAGCAACAGTAGCAAGAACAAACTTTTTCATTTTCTATCTCCTTGGTTTGTGTGAAGCGGCGATGTGTTCGTCGTTTCGATGACTAAGAGATAGGCCTTTCAATCGGCTGCGCATAGCCAGCGTTTGGTTCACGCATTGTATTCTAAATGGTAGACAATGAACCTTCGAAACCAGAGGATTGTTCTATAGGCAGCTATTTGTTCAAGTATATGTGAACAATTGGCGCATTGCGCGTTTGAATTATTGGAGGTGGATCCTGCATAAGTCCGGTATTTCCGGTTTCGCTAAACGCCATTTACCTTTTTCGACAGGTACAAGCTTCATAGCCACCCGGGAATAAGCGTCCGGGTTTCATGCCGATGTATGCAGGAACATCCAGCAAAGTTGCAACACGCAGTGTTTCAGCCATGGCAATTGCGGCCTCAGCGCATATGGCGGCATCTTCAGCAGCATTATGATGCTTGAAGTTCAATCCCAGATAGCTGGCCAGCACATTTAATTTATGTGATGACAGGTCCGGCCAGACCTTCTGTGCCATCTTGACTGAGCAAAGATACTGTAATTCGGGATAGTTCTGCCGATGTTGATCAAGACACGCTCGCCAGACACTGAAATCGAAAGAGGCGTTATGCGCTAGCATTGTTGCGCCGCGAAAATCATCGGCAAACTCGTCCATAACTTCTGGAAATTCTGCCGCATCCGCGACATGTTCCGGTCGAATGCCATGGATAGCTATATTAAAAGAAGAAAAGCGCATCTCTTTAGGACGGATCAATCGCTCGACCACACGAGTGACGCGGCCATCTTCAATCCATGCCAACCCTACGGAACATGCACTTCCTCGCTGTTCATTTGCTGTTTCAAAATCAACCGCGATAATTTTCAAGTCATGCTCCAAATTTTGTTCTCGCTGTTTAAGGCCAAACTTGAAAATTTACAAATGTATAGAATGGGGAAAAGCCTTTGCAGGTAGCGTCGGAACTCCATGCTCGGAGTTGATATGCTTTCCTCACCCTCACTGACCCAGAAAAAGAATGACGGCGATGACAATTGATGCCGCAACGGCTGAGAGCGTGCCTGCTCCCTGCAAAGCACCCATTCGGTAAAGCACCAGCGAAAAACCTATGATGACGGGCGTTGCTATCAACAGTCCGAACTGCGCTTCTGTCATTGAAACATTCCTTTGTTTTGAAAATGCACCATGCATCTGCGGGCCTGATTTTTCTTTGCCAAAACGCAAAGAAGGTGCGTGCGCTGCGCGCTAGGCATGGCCATGCTTGGAACAGAAGAAACGGCCTTAACGGCAACGATTTCAGATGATGCACCGGAGGAGAATCTTCTCCTGTGGATTCTTGTCTGGAGTGAACTCGTTACGTTTGCGATTTTACTGATTGCTTTCATGGTGATGTCCGTCATCAATATTGAAGGCGTTGCGCAGTTGCGCACGCATCTCAGTCCCGGACTCGCGGCCACCAATACGGTTGTTTTGCTGATGAGTGGTTGGCAAGCAGCAATCGCCGTTCGCAGGCGTCGCGACATTGGCAAGGTTCGGCACCCGCTTTTATGGGCGGCATGTTTTGGTCTGGTTTTCGTGGCTGTGAAGCTCGTCGAATATGCGCACGAGATTCTGTTTGCTGGCGATGAAGCCGCGGGTTCTTTCTTTGAACTCTACTTTCTGCTGACCGGCTTTCACCTCATGCATGTTCTGTTCGGGTCGGTCATTCTCGTATTGGTCGCATGGCGCCCGTCTCCATCGAATGTTCTGCTGATCACCACACTTTGGCACGCGATTGATCTCGTTTGGCTGGTGATGTTTCCAGTTCTCTATCTTGCGTGAGGTAACAAAGTGACGACTCGGAAACACACTCCGCTTAACCGCACGATTGTCATTTTGCTGGCACTTGCCCTGAGTGGTGCGCTGGTTGCGAGTTTTAGTCGCGGCATGCTTACGGCAATCATTTTGGTGCTAATTCTTGCTTTCGCAAAGGGTTGGTTCGTTGTGCTTGATTTCATGGAAATGCGCGGCACTGGAGGTGCTTTGAAGCCTGCCTTGCTGGCTTGGCCTGCAATTCTACTGACGCTTGCACTCGTGCGTTCTGTCGCAGTGCGGTTCTTCCTTTAAGCAACTGTTGTGGTCTTTGCCAAATCGCAAAGACGCGTTTTCACCTCCGGATAGAACAGTTCTGTCCCGTGATGCTGGGGAGGGGATTCACCAGCCAAACCATTGATGGGGATAAGAGCGCATCTCGAAAAGTGTGAAACGGTTTTCGGAAAAAGATGCGCGTTAAAACAAATATTCGGAGCGAAACGGCTCTGAATGCCGGGGCTTAGCCTTTGGCCAATGAAAGGACGAAGGGGATGGCAGAACGCCTAACCAAGACCGGCGCCCGAAACGTCTTCTATGGCGGTTCCATATTCTTTTTCGCGATCTTCGTGGGACTGACGGCGCACAGCCATTACTACATGAAAACAACATCTACGGATGAATCGACACTGACCGAAGGTGTCATTCGCGGCAAGCACGTCTGGGAAAAGAATTCCTGTATCAACTGTCACACGCTGCTGGGCGAGGGCGCTTATTTTGCTCCAGAACTCGGTAATGTTTGGAAGCGCTACGGCGGTGAAGATGACCCTGAAGGCGCGCGAGACACTATGAAAGCGTGGATGCAGGCGCAGCCAACTGGCATTGAGGGACGCCGTCAGATGCCGCAGTTCAACCTCAATGAACAGGAACTCAACGATCTGGCTGATTTCCTTGAATGGACCAGCCGCATCAAGACGCAGAACTGGCCACCAAATGAGGCAGGCTGAGGCGCGGATGAACGGAGTTTTATGATATGAAATATGAAAGCCAAAAGGTTGCGATGCTCTATTTCTACGGAGCACTCGCCCTGTTTGTCGCGCAGGTCGCGTTCGGCGTTGTCGCTGGTTTGATCTATGTGCTCCCCAACACGCTCTCCGAGCTTCTGCCGTTCAATATCGTTCGCATGATCCATACCAATGCGTTGATTGTCTGGCTGTTGATGGGGTTTATGGGTTCGACCTATTATCTTCTGCCGGAAGAAACAGAAACTGAGCTTTACAGCACCAAGCTTGCCGTCATCCAGTTCTGGATGTTTTTTGTGGCAGCCGGTGTTGCGGTGGTGGGCTATCTGTTCAAAATTCATGAGGGCCGCGAGTTTCTTGAGCAGCCTTTTATCATCAAAGTCGGCATTCTTGTCGTCTGTTTGATGTTCATGTTCAACATCACGCTGACAGCTTTGAAAGGCCGCAAAACAACAGTCACCAATATCCTGTTGTTTGGTCTTTGGGGTCTATCGCTGTTCTTCCTCTTCGCCTTCTATAATCCGGTCAATCTCGCCATCGACAAGCTTTACTGGTGGTATGTGATTCATCTGTGGGTTGAAGGCGTGTGGGAACTGATCATGGCGTCGATCCTCGCCTTCCTGATGATCAAGCTCAATGGGATTGACCGCGAAGTCGTTGAAAAGTGGCTCTATGTCATCGTTGGTCTGGCCCTGTTTTCAGGCATTCTCGGTACTGGTCACCACTATTACTGGATTGGCGCACCAGGCTATTGGCAGTGGATTGGCTCCTTGTTCTCCACGCTGGAAGTCGCTCCCTTCTTCACCATGGTAATCTTCACCTTCGTGATGACATGGAAGGCCGGTCGCAAACATCCAAACCGTGCCGCACTTCTTTGGTCGATCGGTTGTTCTGTGATGGCGTTCTTTGGTGCAGGCGTATGGGGCTTCATGCACACGCTGTCCTCGGTGAACTATTACACCCACGGCACACAGCTCACCGCAGCACACGGCCACCTCGCTTTCTTTGGTGCCTATGTCATGCTCAACCTTGCGGTTATGGCCTACGCGATCCCGGAAATTCGCGGACGTGCACCCTATAATCAGATGCTTTCTATGGTGAGCTTCTGGGCCATGTGTACGGCAATGTCTGTCATGACCTTTGCGCTTACCTTTGCAGGCGTGGTGCAGACCCACATGCAGCGCGTCCTGGGGGAAAACTACATGGTCGTGCAGGATCAGCTCGCGATCTTCTACTGGATGCGTCTTGGCTCTGGCGTGGTCGTGGTGATCTCGGTCTTCATGTTCATCTGGGCCGTATTGGTTCCGGGCAAAGAACGTCGCGAAAGTGCAACTGGCTTCGTACAGCCCGCTGAATAATCAATGCTAAAAGCCCCGCCGTCCGGCGGGGCTTCCTTACTTCACAACAAGGAAGACGGCTATGACCAGCACAATCAATTCCGTTTTGAAAAGCGTTGAAACAGTTGACGCTTCCATTCCCGCTTATAGCCCTTCGGGCAATGAATGCACTCTGTTTGAAATGGCGTGGAAGCGTAAGCTGCCTCTGCTTTTAAAAGGCCCAACAGGTTGCGGTAAAACCCGCTTCGTCAGCCACATGGCGGCAAAGCTCGGTCTGCCACTTTCAACAGTTTCCTGCCATGATGATCTGGCGGCAGCGGACCTTATTGGTCGCTATCTGCTGAAAGGCGGTGACACCCATTGGGTCGATGGACCGCTGACGCGCGCGGTACGCGAAGGCGGTATTTGCTATCTTGATGAGATTGTCGAAGCGCGTAAGGATGTGGCCGTGGTTCTGCATCCGCTGACCGACGACCGCCGTGTTCTGCCGCTCGAACGCACTGGTGAACTGTTGGAAGCACCGGACCGTTTCATGCTCGTAGTTTCCTATAATCCCGGTTATCAGAACTTGCTGAAATCACTCAAGCCAAGCACGCGACAGCGTTTTGTGGCGATCGAATTCGACTTCCTGCCAAAAGAGCAGGAAATCGCAGTGGTGAGCCAGGAAAGTGGTCTCGATGCGAAGTCCGTCGCCCCACTGGTTGCCCTTGCCCATCGTTTGCGCGGTCTGAAAGGACATGATCTTGAAGAAGGCGTATCAACGCGTCTGCTGGTCTATTGTGCTTCACTCATTGATGCGGGCATGACGCAACGCGAGGCAGCGCGTGCAGCCATGATTGAGCCACTGACCGATGAGCCGGATGTGAAGGCGGCTCTTTTGGAAATTGCTGATGCAATGCTGAAATAGGCGGTCATAACATGCTGGATTTTCTGGAACTTGAGGAAACAGTTGGCCGGGCCTGGCATCGCCTTATTGGTAAAACCGGGTCGTGGCCGCAATATGCTGATCAGGCAGTAAAGCTTGCTGATATTCGCCAGAGACTTGCGATTTGTTTCCGCGGCTTTGGCGGCGATATCGCGGTTCAGATCGCACCCGCACGGGCGCGAACTTCTGGACACAGACTTGGATTGCGTCAGCGCATGGCTTTGGGCGAGGAAAAACTCAATCATCCACTGCGCGATGAAGCGACGCTGATGTTGCCGCCTGAAATAGCACTGTTTCCTGACCGCAAGCTCAATTACGATCTTTATGTCTGGCTTGCCGGTTACATGGCCGTCATGCCACTGGATTTGACCGCAATGCCGGATGATCCATTACGCCGTGATCTGGCATCGCTTGATTTAGCAGCAGATACGACGCTGAAAACTTGTACGTTGTTTCCGGGATTGCAAGAGCGTTATGCGCGGCTTTGCGATGCTGTGCTTGCTGCACGACCAAAGCGACCGTTGAACCAGCTTGAGCAGCTTGTTGAACAGCGTATTCTGTCATTGCTAAATGATGGCGCAGGCCTGCCTGATCGCACTCTCGCAGCGATTTTTCCACATCGCGCGCCAGCTGGCTATCTGCCGATTTTGCCGGTGCCACTCTGGCCGGGACTTATACGGCGTGACGAAACCGCATCACGTTCAGATGCAGACGAGCCGGTGCGCAATTCCAACGCAGAAGGCGTTGAAACAGGGCGGCAGATTGCGCAGCGTGAAAAGCAGGATAATCGTCAGACGGATCGAAGCCCGTTTATTCTTAATCGGTTTGAGAAAATTCTGGCGATGGCCGAAATGGTCAGCGTTGATCGTCCTTCGGACGACAGCGACGAGCAGAGCGCAAAATCAGCGGACGAGCTGGACGATCTGACATTGGGCGAACGCAAGGGCAAGCCCGCAGCACGCTTTCGGTTTGATCTTGATTTGCCGCCAGAGGCCGTGGATCACAGTTTGCTGACCGCGAAACTCACTTATCCCGAGTGGGATTACCGCAAGGCGAGCTATCTTCAGGATCATTGTAGTGTATTGGCAGCGCCCGTGCAGGATCGTGATGAAGCTGTGGAACTTGACGACGAGGCACGAAGCCTCGTGCGAAAGGTGCGGCGTCAGTTTGAGATTTTGCGACCCGGTCGTGAGATGATGCGGGCACAGCTCGACGGGAATGATCTTGATTTGGATGCGGTTGTCCGCTCGCGCTGTGATTTTGCAGCAGGCGGGCAGGGCAGCGAGCGCGTGCATCTGATGAGCCGCCCGCAGGCGAACGATCTGGCGGTGACTATTCTTGTCGATGTTTCGCTATCAACCGATGCATGGGTGGATAATCGGCGGGTGCTGGATGTGGAGAAAGAAGCGCTGCTTGTGTTGGCCAACGGCATTGCCGCTTGTGGCGACCGCTGTTCGATCCTGACATTTACGTCGCGCCGTCGCGCATGGGTGCGTGTTGAAACCGTGAAGGATTTCGATGAGCCATTCAGCAAGACGGTTGAACACCGGATTGCAGCGCTTAAACCAGGCTTCTATACGCGTATGGGTGTTGCAATGCGTCATGCAACGGCCAAGCTCAGCGAACAGCATAATCGCAAAAAGCTGCTGCTTCTGCTGACCGATGGCAAGCCGAATGATGTTGATCATTATGAGGGTCGCTTTGCTTTGGAGGATACACGGCGGGCGGTCAGCGAAGCGCGGACCAAAGGCATTAATGTCTTTGCCGTGACTGTGGATCGCGAAGCCAATGCTTATCTGCCCGCACTTTTTGGGCATGGCGGCTATTCTCTGATTGCAAAATTGTCCAAGCTTCCCCCGGCTCTTCCTGCAATTTACCGTATGCTTGCGGGTTAGAGTTTCAATAGTCATATTTTTTATCTTGTTTGAGATGAAACAAATCGCCCCCGTATCATCCAGTTTAGAATTGATCTTGTGATGATGCGGGGCTGTCATCATCATCTTTCGATATCCGACGGCCATGGATGAACCTGATGACAAGCGAACCTGTTTCCACGATCAATATTATCGATGTACGCACCATTCCGCCTATCTCCCGTCATGCGACTATTTTCGCGATGATTGATGATCTGGAACCGGGCGAAACTTTGCAGATCGTCAATGATCATGATCCGGTTCCGCTGCATTATCAGCTTGATAGCCGTAATCCGGGTGTTTTCTCTTGGGAATATAAGGAAAGCGGCCCGTTGTGGCGTGTAGAGATCGGTCGCCCCAACAATCATACACATGCCGATGGCCACGAATGCACTTGTGGCAATCACTAACTCTTTTTTGAAGGCCTGCCATGTTCGGTGCCGCGCTTTCCCGATGGACACTCGCATACGTCGCCGCCTCACTGTTTTTCCTGAGTGCAGGAATGGCACTTATGGCGGGAGGTTTCGGCTATCCGTTTGATGATTTACGGGCACCAGAAACACTCATCGTGGTGCATATAATCGCTATTGGGTGGCTTTCATTATTGATGTGCGGAGCACTGTTGCAGTTTGTGCCTGTGCTGGTGGCAAAGCCTTTACAGCTCAGCAATGCCGGGCTTCCGGCATTGCTGTTTTTGCTCACTGGCCTTTGCGGTCTGATCGCCGGATTTGCGGCTCTTGCAGGCATTGTCGAATTGCCGCTCTGGATGATGCCGGTTTCCGCACTGTTTCTAATCATTGGTTTTGCTATCATCATTGCGATGCTTGCTATGACAATCTGGAGTGCGCGACCGCTGACTTTACCAGCACGTTTTGTAGGTGTTGGCCTTGTATGCCTGCTGGTTGTGGTTGTTCTGGGAAGCCTTTTTACACTGATGCTATCCGGCATGCTTGAACAGGTTTTCCTGATGGAGATCGCTTCTTCAGGGCTTTCAACCCATGTCATTTTGGGCCTTGGAGGCTGGATGACCTTTACTGCAATGGGCGTCAGCTATCGCCTTCTGACCATGTTTATGCTTGCGCCGGAGCCTGCAAAAAAGACGGTGCATCTGGTTTGGACTGCAGGTGTTGCCGCGCTGGCGCTGCTGATTTTCGTGACAGTCTTCACACACTGGGGTTATGAGTGGACTGATATTGCTCTCGTGGCGGTACTGGTTTTGGGTGTTACCAGCATTGGCCTCTATGTCCATGATGTGCATTCGATTTATGGCCAGAGAAAACGCAAAACTATTGAGCTGAATAGCGCTGCATCCGTTCCGGCCTTTGCTGCCATATTGCTTTCGATGCCCATCGCAATTGCTCTGCCTTGGGTCGGCGCCACGGATGGCGTTGTTGCAGCGCTGGTCTATCTTTTTACATTTGGCTGGCTGACTGGCCTAAGTCTGGCGCAGCTTTATAAGATCGTCCCGTTCCTGACATGGCTTGAATGCTATGGCCCAGTGATGGGCAAGGTTTTGACGCCGCGCGTGCAGGATATTGTGGTTGAAAGCCGGGCAAAGCGTTGGTTCTGGGTATATTATACAGGTGTTGCCATTGCCATTATCGCGCTCATTGTCGGGCAGACACTTACATTCAGGGTGGGATGTGCACTTAATCTTGTTGCAATTTTCGCCTTGTCATCTCATTTCATTCGCGCGCGGCGACTGATGGATGTGCCGGAAGCCATGAAACTTCCAAATGTTATCTCTGTGCCACATCTGATTTACGCTGGTAGTCCAGTTTCTGGGAGGAGCAAATGACGTTGTCCGTTTACGAGTTAATTCCACACGAGCTTGATGTTCGTCCGCTCCTGAAAGCAGGCGTCGAGCCGTTTCAGGCAATTATGGGCGCTGTCGAAGGATTGGCTGCCGGACAAAGCCTTATTTTAATTGCTCCATTTAAGCCGGTACCTCTCTTTACAGTCATGGAACGCAAGGGGTTCTCTGCCAAAGCGGAAGCAATTGGCGATGGCGATTGGCAGGTCCTGTTTGCGCCAATCGGGGATGAAGCGCCTGCTGTGCAGATTTCGGATAATGCCGGTTCGCCAGATGACTGGCCGGAGCCGTCGCAATATCTTGATTGTTCCGATATGGACCCGCCGCAGCCGATGGTTAGCATTCTTGCAGAGGTCGAGAATATGCATACGGGTGAAGTGCTGTTTGCACTTTTGCATCGCGAGCCGTTGTTTCTGTTTCCAGAGCTTGAAAAGCGCGGCCATCAGTGGGTGGGGAATTTTGACGACGCAGGTGAGGCATATCGCATTATGATCCGCGTCGGAACAGCGTGAGGATCAGTGATGCAAAGCAAACAACTCGATCGGCTGGAAGATGAAGTGCGCAATGCATTGCGCATTGTCATGGATCCCGAACTCGGCATTAATCTCGTTGATCTTGGTATGATCTATATGATCACAGCGCATGCGAATGGTGATGTCTCGGTCAAAATGACCACAACCACGCGCGGTTGTCCTGCAGCCGGATTTCTTACGCAAGCTGTGCAGGCTTGCGTTGAGAACGTAGCGGGCGTTTCTCATGCAGATGTTGAACTGACCTATGAACCTACATGGTCACCGGATATGGCGATACCTGAAGCGCGTGCGCGTTTTGCGGTGCCCGATTTCTGAGACTTGTTGCAGCTAAAATTTATGGAGTAAGCGGTCTTATTGAAGGCCGCTTTTTTAGTTTTGATCGGTATGAAATGGCCAGTAAAGAACTGTTCTAAAATCTACTAATAGGCGCATATGAGCGTTAAGAGTAGGCAGAGATTTCGTTTTGAGTGGCCTTACTTGTTCCAGCGCAAATGACGAAGTTAAAGTGTGAAGCTATTAATTTAAGCATCTGATTTTTAATGATAATTATTATCAGTAAATTCGTTCAGAATTGATTGTAAGCAATGAATAGGGATCGGATGCCTCCTATACATAGAGTGACAGAGCGGAAGAACGCTCGGTCCTATCGGAAGGAGAGAATCGATGGGTGACCATATCAATATTAATCGTCGCACAATTTTGGCAGGAGCAGCCCTTGCAGGCGCACTGGCACCAGTTTTGGCGACAAGCTCAGCCTGGGCCGCAGGAACCTTGAAAAAGGCAAGTGCTGCGGAAATAGCAGCGCTGCCGCGCGAAAAGGTTGAGCTGGTTAAGCCTCCTTTCGTGCATGCGCATAGTCAGGTTGCAAACGGCGGTCCGAAGGTGGTTGAGTTCACCATGGTGATCGAGGAAAAGAAGATGATCCTCGATGACGCTGGAACAGAAGTTCATGCGATGACCTTCAATGGCACTGTGCCGGGACCACTGATGGTTGTGCATCAGGACGACTATGTTGAACTGACGCTCATCAATCCTGAAACCAACACACTCATGCACAACATCGATTTCCATGCGGCAACGGGTGCATTGGGCGGCGGTGGACTGACCGAAATCAATCCCGGTGAAAAGACCATCCTGCGCTTTAAGGCAACAAAGCCTGGTGTGTTTGTTTACCACTGCGCACCTCCCGGAATGGTGCCATGGCACGTTACATCGGGCATGAATGGTGCAATCATGGTGCTTCCGCGCGATGGCCTGCATGATGGCAAGGGCAAGGCGCTGACCTATGACAAAGTCTACTATGTTGGCGAACAGGACTTCTATGTACCGCGTGACGAAGAGGGTAATTACAAGAAGTATGACGCTCCCGGCGACTCTTATGAAGATGTTGTCAAAGTCATGCGCACACTCATTCCAACCCATGTCGTCTTTAATGGCGGTGTAGGTGCGCTAACCGGCGACAAAGCCATGACAGCCAAGGTAGGCGAAAAGGTACTGATCGTTCATTCGCAGGCTAACCGCGATACGCGTCCGCATCTCATCGGTGGACATGGCGATTATGTCTGGGCAACCGGCAAGTTCAATACGCCGCCGGATGTTGATCAGGAAACATGGTTTATTCCGGGTGGTGCAGCGGCAGCAGCCTTCTACACCTTCCAGCAACCGGGCATCTATGCCTATGTGAACCATAACCTGATCGAAGCTTTTGAACTGGGCGCTGCTGCTCACTTCAAGGTAACGGGCGAATGGAACGACGATCTGATGACGTCGATACTGGCACCATCGGGCATGTAAGTCCGACATGACAGCCAACGGTTCGGGGGACATGAGAGCACTGGAGGCTCGTCTCCCGGACGACTGATCCTTTAACTCATCTTGTGAACATCATGAAACAGAGTGCAAAGAAAAAGCTGCGCGATCTCGGCGTTGCTGTTCCGGCTGTCCTTCTCGCTGTTGTTAGCGCACTATTCGTTGTCGATGCCGTGGGCCAGATCAGCGTAAAAGACGGGGCGTTTGAGGTCAGTCGCCCACAAACCGTTACTGTTACGCAGCGAAACATGACCTATCGTGCGGACGGCGATTTTCAAAAGAATAATTATCCAACCGATGCACCGCTGACGACACGCAGGCTTGGCCGGTCGTTCGAGATTATGAAATATCAGGTTACCGTTGCGGACTATGCAAACTGTGTAAGCGATGGCGCATGTGTTGCAGCCGATACCCAGTCTAAAGCCGCAAACGCTGCGCAATCGACCCATCCGATTGTTGGCATCAGCTATGACGATGCAGAGGCTTATGCGCAATGGTTTTCGGACAAAACAGGCGAAGTCTGGCATTTGCCGACCGACGAGCAATGGGCTTTCGCCGCGGGTTCGCGCTTTGCCGATGATGCGCTAGGCGGTGATGACGATGGTAGTGTTAATCCAGCGCTGCGCTGGCTGCGCGATTATGAAAAACAAAGCGCACGCAAACAGGATCGTGACCCGGCTGTTCTGCCAGTAGGCAGCTTTGGCGAAAACGAACTTGGCATTGCCGATATTGGCGGCAATGTGTGGGAGTGGACCACGACCTGTCATCGTCGTGTCAATCTCGATGCCTATGGCAAGGTGGCAAGCGAAAACGTAGTTTGCGGCGTCTATGTGGTGAATGGTAAGCATCGCGCAGCGATGAGTTCATTTATCCGTAACCCAAAATCCGGGGGATGCAGTGTTGGTTTGCCGCCCGATAACCTTGGATTTCGCCTTGTCCGCGACGGGCGCTGGTATGCCCCTGTGCTCAAGCGGTTTAAAGGCCTTTCGGTGTAACGTTAATTGATGAAGCACCACAAGATTATGCCCCTAAATACATGCTATTCCTGCTTAATTATGCTAAGCAGGAATAGGGATTCAGAGTAGGGGTATTAGAATGGCCACGATTGATCGCGGTCTTGTCAGGAAATTATCATTATTCGCCAAAATGGGGGACAATGAGCTTGATAAGCTGGTCTCTTACGCAACGTCCCGACGTATTGCGCAGGGCGAATCTATTTTCGAGCAGGGCGATGAAGCAGCTACATTTTATCTGCTGCTTCATGGTCGCTTGAAGGTCAATCAGGTAACTGCCGACGGGCAGCAGATCATTGTCCGGATGGTGCATCCGGGAGATCTTTTTGGTTTTGCCAAAGCTTTGCAGCGCAATGATTATCCCGGGACAGCAGTGGCAGTGACGGAAAGTATTATACTCGGCTGGCCCACGGAATTGTGGGACTATTTTGTTGAGCAAAATCCCGGCTTGGCAATGAATGCTATCCAGACGATCGGCAAGCGCCTTGAAGAAGCGCATACGCGTATTCGCGAAATGTCGACGGAAGAAGTTGAGCGTCGAGTCGCTCACGTTGTACTGCGTCTGGCGCAGAAGGCTGGCAAGAAAGAAGAGGGCGGTATTCGTATCGACTTCCCGATTACGCGACAGGATATTGCCGAAATGACTGGCACGACATTGCATACCGTATCGCGGATTTTGAGTGCATGGGAAACGAAGGGTTTTGTCTCTGGCGGGCGTCAGAAGCTGACTGTAATTGATACGTCGGGTATCCGGCGGCTTGCGGAAGGCGAAGTTTAAAGCTCCGAACGTAATACACTTTTAGGTGATAAAAGGCCGTGCTTTGGTATGAAAGCATGGCCTTTCCGGCTTTTGAATACTAGCCGTGCATAACTGAAGCAGTCTTCTGACGACTGACATAAGCAGCACCGATGCCACCATACAAAAAACCGTTGGAGAGCGGTGCAGCCGGATAAGTCTGCTGCAACCTGTGTCGCGCTTCCGCAGGATCAATGCGTCCATGTAAAACATCTTCATGGATGCGCACGACAGCAACCATGTCGCAATCCTGTGGCGATAGCCTAAAACGCCGAACGCCTGCTTGCACCAGCTCCGGCATATCCTCAATCAGTGACTGGCAGGTGTGAGACAATGTCTGCACACCGTTCAGTGCCAGAAACGGCTGGCTGTCGAGGGTTTTCACAGGCAATCCGTCAGGTTCCTCGCCGCAGACAAACTGGCAGTTATCTTTGATATGGCCTTTGGAGCGAGCGTGAGCACAGCGTGCTGAGATTGCCAGCGGAATGCGTCCAAACGCGAACACCTCAAAGGCTATTTCCGGAGCACCTTTGATAATTTCACGAATTGAATTCAATGGTAATTCGGGCGGAAGGCAAATAGACGTTGCACCACGCGCTGCAAGTACTTTCGCGGTTGCAGCATTATAGACATTCACCAATGGGCCGACGATATGCGGCTTGCCTGCCAGTAGCCCTAATGCCGAGAGATCATTGGCCTCTACCGGAAAAGGAGAGTCCTCTGCCGTCTGGCGTACATGCTTTGCTTCTCGTTCCAACATGACCAGTGCGAGCGAACCAAGGCTTACACTTTTGCCCGCATTTTGCAGCCGCTCAATTACTTCTTCCATGAAGGGATCAATGAAATGAAAACGCTTGGAACAGACGATTTCGCCAACCGTCACATGCTCAATCGGGGATTCATCTGCAATGCGAAAATAGAAATCCCGCCATTTGGGCCCGTCCCACAAAAATAGAACAGGTCCTAGGCTAAGATTGGGACTGAGGCTGGGGGTGGAGCGTTTGTCAGACATGATTATCTCCAGCGTTTTTCATACGCGCCTGAGGTGGTCTGCTGACCTTCACTCAATGTACGCAATCGCGACAAAAGGGCGGCGCGTCGTTCGGGTCCCGCTGAAAGTGTTTGACGCAAGGTCGAAACAACTTCCGCAACATAGGCTTTGCCGCGCTGACGCCCTTCTATTTTCAGCGCCGACACCCCTGCAGCGCGTAGCTCATCAATATGATTCATCACATCGAGCGAAACAGGGTCTTCAAAGGCATAGCCTTCTTCATCGCCAATATTGAAACGGCCTTTGCAAAGTGTCGGATAGCCCGCGGCTTCTCCTGCTGGAAACCGGTTGATGGTATAATCACCCAATTCCGATACCAGTTCGGAGCCATCATTGCGATAACGAACATGGCTTGCCGGGGAGCAGACACCATTCATATTGGGTGATTTTCCGGTTGCATATGAGGACAGAGAGCAGCGCCCCTCTGCCATCACGCAGAGACCACCGAAGACGAAGACTTCCATCTCACAGGCAATTTTTTTGCCAAGTTTTGCAATGTCCGGGATGGTCAGAACACGTGGCAGAACCACGCGTTTTGCTTTAAATGCATCAATCAGAAAACGCACAGCGTCGGCATTGGATGCAGAAGCCTGAACCGAAACATGCAGCCGCTGCTCTGGATGCTTCTCTGCGGTGTAAGCCATCAGGCCGAAGTCAGCCAAAATAACAGCATCGGCACCAAGGCTGGCTGCGTCATCCACAGCCGAATACCAGATATGCTCGTCGCCCGCGCGCATGAAGGTATTTATAGCGACAAAGACCTGCGTGCGACGGGAATGCGCGAAACTGATCGCATCTTTCAGTTCTGCGCGGCTGAAGTTAAGCCCCGGAAAATTGCGAGCATTGGTTTCATCGCGAAACCCGCAATAGACAGCATCAGCTCCCGCCTGAACGGCCTCTCGCAATGCGGCCGGTGTACCTGCCGGGCAGATCAGTTCCATGCGCGTTCTCCCTGATCCGCCTTTTTGATATTCAATGCTTTATCGCGAAGGTAGCCTGCAATATTCTGAACAAGCGGCGCAAATGGGCCTGCAGCTTTACCGAGATCGGCGGGAAGATCGACATTGCAATCGTCCAGCGCATTGCGCAGCGCAAGCATAGCTTCCATGTCGCCAGTCACTGTGATGTCACGCGAGAAAAATAGCGCATCGCCATCGAGTTTTCCCTCAAGCAATGCCAGCAGCATGACGAGTGGACCATCAATCGCCGCATCTGTTTCGACAGCCGTATCTTTGCGCATAACCGTGATCGTAGGCCGCGCAGGCTCGACCACAAACATGAATGGTAGATCGGATGGGCTGAAACCAAATCGTTTATCGACATAGTCGCCAAGGCGCTCGAACAAGCCTGGATGTGCGCGGATAACTTGTAGAAACACGCGCGAAATAAGCGGAGTAAGGAGAAAAGGCGGTACAAGCCGTGCAGGAGCAGCCACAGCTGGTGGAATCTTCATCATTACTCAGCTCCTGTTTAACATAAAAAAGAATTATGCGATTCAGTGCGGCCTGAGTTTGATTAAGATCAAAGACGGTGAAACAATTTGTCTTTCAAGCGTGAGTCATGAAAAATGCGCCTGTTGTGCAATGTAAAATGCTGATAAATATTGATAATATAAACCAATATACATTTATAAAATATCTACAATTAATCTTTGTAAGTATAACTGAGTTTTAATGTTATTTAAATATATTTTATTTTTAAATTAATAATTAAAAAAATAGTAATTTAATGTATAGAAACGTTGGCGCCTTAAAACAAACATATTATAATTATTCTAATATTTTGTAAGTTGATACTAATATTTAATTTTAATTAATTTAATATATAGGATAATATTTCCCATGGCAGACCGTCCGATTATGACTACGAGCGCTGGTGCGCCTATTCCGGATAACCAGAATTCCCTTACCGCTGGTGAGCGCGGTCCTGTTTTAATGCAGGATTACCAGCTGATCGAAAAGCTGACGCATCAGAACCGCGAACGCATTCCTGAGCGTGTTGTGCATGCCAAGGGTTGGGGTGCATTTGGCACACTCACCATTACTGGCGATATTTCGAAATATACCAAAGCCAAAGCATTGCAGCCGGGTGCAAAGACACCGATGCTGGCGCGTTTTTCGACCGTTGCCGGTGAGCAGGGTGCCGCAGATGCCGAGCGCGATGTTCGCGGTTTTGCGCTGAAGTTCTACACCGAAGAAGGTAACTGGGATCTTGTTGGCAACAACACGCCTGTGTTCTTTGTGCGTGATCCAGTGAAGTTCCCTGATTTCATCCATACCCAGAAGCGTCATCCTAAGACAAACCTGCGTTCGGCAACTGCCATGTGGGATTTCTGGTCGCTTTCGCCAGAAAGCTTGCATCAGGTGACGATCCTGATGTCGGATCGCGGCCTTCCAACAGATGTTCGCCACATCAATGGATATGGTTCGCATACCTATTCGTTCTGGAATGATGCTGGCGAGCGTTATTGGGTGAAGTTCCACTTCAAGACCCTGCAAGGCCACAAGCATTGGACCAATGAAGAGGCTGAACGTGTGATTGGTCGTACGCGTGAATCCACGCAGGAAGACCTGTTCACCTCTATCGATAAGGGTGAGTTCCCAAAGTGGAAAGTTCAGGTGCAGATCATGCCGGAACTCGATGCGGACAAGACGCCCTACAATCCGTTTGATCTCACCAAGGTCTGGCCGCATGCGGACTATCCGCCGATCGATATTGGCGTGATGGAATTGAACCGCAATGCGGAAAACTATTTCACTGAGATCGAAAATGCGGCTTTCTCACCGTCCAATATTGTGCCGGGTATCAGCTATTCGCCAGACAAGATGTTGCAGGGACGCTTGTTCTCCTATGCAGACGCTCACCGTCATCGCCTTGGCACACATTATGAGAACCTGCCGGTCAATCAGCCAAAGTGCCCTGTGCATCACTATCACCGTGATGGTCAGATGAACACCTATGGCGGCATCGCAACGGGCAACCCGGATGCTTATTACGAGCCAAATTCGTTCAACGGCCCGGTTGAGCAGCCTTCTGCCAAAGAACCGCCGCTGCGTTTGGGCGGTGATGCAGATCGTTACAATCATCGCATTGGTAATGACGACTATTCGCAGCCGCGTGCCTTGTTCAATCTGTTTGATGACGGCCAGAAAGCGCGCCTGTTCTCAAACATTGCAGCAGCGATGGGTGGTGTTCCTGGCTTTATCGTTGAACGTCAGTTGGCGCATTTCAAGCTGGTTCATCCAGACTATGAAGCCGGTGTTCGCAAGGCATTGCATAACGCCCATGGATATCAGGCTTAACCCCTGAAGAAAAAGTTGCATTGCTATTATAGTTGGCAGTGCAATTACTACAACTTTATTATTATGAGAAAAAAATGTTTAAGAAATTAACTGCCGAGTTTATCGGTACTTTCTGGTTAGTATTTATTGGATGTGGAGCTGCAGTCATTTCCGCTGCGTTCCCGGGACTTGGTATCGGTATAATCGGCATTGCGCTGGCATTTGGTTTAGCCTTAATGTCAATGGCATATACACTTGGTGGGGTTTCTGGCGGACATTTTAATCCCGCTGTAACACTGGGTTTTGTTGTTTCCGGTCGGTGCTCTCCTAAAATTCTAATAGGTTACTGGATAGCACAGGTAGCAGGCTCAATAGTCGCTGCGTTTGTTCTTTATCTTATTGCATCAGGCAGAGCAGACTTCGTCGCAGGTGGATTTGCCAGTAATGGCTACGGTTACTTATCGCCAGGTGGTTATAGTATGGCTGCCGCTTTAATCAGTGAAGCTGTCTTGACTGCAGGGTTCATCTTTGTGATTTTGAGTGTTACCTCAAGTGAGGCACTTGCTGGTTTCGCCCCTATTGCAATTGGTCTTTGTTTAACGGCTATCATATTAATGTCAGGACCAGTGGCTAACACATCTGTCAATCCAGCGCGCTCAACAGGCGTTGCACTCTTCGCAACCGTTGCTGCTCTTAATCAGCTTTGGCTGTTCTGGGTAGCTCCGCTTGTTGGAGGTGTATTCGGCGGTGTTATGTGGAAGACATTGTCGGCCAAAGAAGCTGCTTAGTAGTTTGGCATATCCGTCTCGATGAAGTCATTTTCAATGCTAAATTCTGATTGTTTTTAGCATAAGGGTTATTAAAACGGCATTGGTTGGCCTTCAATATGCTTTGACCAGATCGCATTTGCGTTAGGTCAGGATTGCAACGAATGGCCACCAAGGCAGGTGTGAAAGCTATCATCGGACATCGGCGCGGCAACCGGCTATAAAAGCCTTGCCGCGCCGTTTGATCGATAGCGCTGTGATCGGGCCTAGTCTATTAAAGACATGCAGCCTAAGAACTGTCACCAATTTTCAGCCGTGAAAGCAAAGTGAGTCCTGCGGTGAGGTCTTCCATTCCGAGCCCGCCCAAACACAGTCGGATCCCAGTTTCCTCGTCATTACGATCAGCACGTATTGCGTCTGGCTGGGTAACAACAACACCGAGTGCCGTGGCAGCTGTCTCGAATGCTTCTGCATCCTTATGGGACATGGGTAACCAGGCATGAAAGGCGTTTTCATTGGTCATGATAACTCTATCGTCAAAAAAGGATCGGGCAATTTTGACCCTTTTTAAAGCCTCGGCCCGCAAAGTGTCGCGTACTGTTTCCATCACACCACTGGTGAACCACTCTTCGAGAAGGGCATAATCAACTGGAGAAGAAGATAATGGCAGAGCTCGTAAAGCTTCTTCCGCATGTTCCTTCCAGCTTGATGGTAAAACCAAAACGCCTAAGCGGAGCCCTGGACTTATCGACTTAGATAAACTGGTAACATGAAACACGCGATCCGGTGACAGAGCGACGAGCGGAGGATTGTCCGGGTTGGCGCCCAATGTATAGACACCATCTTCAACAATCGGAACGTTTCTCTTTTTGCAGATATCAACGATTTGCTTTCTGCGGGTAACCCCCATAGAAATTGTGGTGGGGTTGTGCAGCATGGGTGTAAGATAAACGAGCCGACGACGACCACTGTTCTCTGCTTCAGCGAGAACTCGATCAAGATCATCCGGCATCATACCTTCTGCGTCGATATTTACGCTTCGCATAGGGTGGCCGCGATAGCGCGCGAGTGCGATAGCTCCCGAATAGCTAAGACGTTCTGTGATAATCAGTCCGTTGCCACCGCACAGAATATCAAAAGCAAGCCAAAGTGCCTGTTGACCGCTTCCGGCCAGTATGATCCGTTTTGCTTCCGCTTTGATGCCCAGTGTTTCAAGCCAACGTGCCAATAAACGCCTATGTTCATTGTGGCCAGCAGGTGGCGGGTAGAGGTTAACATGCGCGGAATTTATTTTTCTGGAAATTGTAGACAGCGTGCCAGCCAATAGTCGATCACTGAGCATAACAGGCAAGCGGTTTACAGAGAAATCAATTGCTGGGCCCTTCCATGATTCAAATACTGCAACAAATGTACCGCTGCCTTTTACGCTTTTTGCCAGTCCGCGCCGTTCCAGCATTGCATAGGCTTTTGTGACTGTTCCAACCCCGAGGTTTAGCTTCCAAGCGAGATCGCGGTGTGCGGGTAATCTGTCGCCACCGAGTAGTCTCCCTGATAGAATGTCTTCTGAAAGGGCCTCTACAAGGCGATTTGCAGGGCTGTTACCATTTTCTGATAGGCGGGGTGACCATGGTGACTGAAGACGCATATATTTAACCCTGCGAAATACAATAGAGGCACTTATTACAGATGTGCTATCTTACGGGAAACAGTTCCGTGCGTAATAATTAAATTGTGTTATGAGATTTTTAAAAATACATTTCATTCTCTTTCGCAATTTAAAGTTTTTTGTTTCGGTGGGTTATTAAATGTTGCGGAGGGTTTTTCCGCGTCTTTACGTTTAACGGTAGTCAAATTGCGATCCGAAAGAGATAATAAGTGCCGCCATAATCGGCTACTTAAAATGCATTGAATACTGAAATTTCGGAGCTGAGGGAAAAATGAAAATTAAGAATTTCTATCTCGTCATGGCTGTGGTGGGAACGATTTTACCTTGGTTGATGTTTGGGTCTTTTTTCTTAACGAATGGGCCTGATATTCCTTTATTTATGCGATCGTTATTTATCAACGGAGCAGCAGGTGGTTTCTCCGTGGATGTCTTTATTTCTATCTTTGTATTCTTGATTTGGTCTTGGCGCGATGCGTCTAAACAACAAGTTGGGCGCTGGTGGCTCGTTCTTCCAGCTAGTTTCCTTGTTGGTCTCTCATTGGCTTTGCCGCTTTACCTCTATTTGCGCGAGCGGAACTAATCCCGGGTCGTTTGCGACGAGTGTTTGACTGTTGACCATTGTGTCTATCGGAGGTTCCCCTTTTGGGACCCCAAACCGATGAATCATCCCATTCTGATTGAAGCGATATTTTGATGTGAGCAAATCTATTCCGCTTGACAGCAATCGGGAATCTGTTTCATTGTTCAATATAGTGCATTGCGTTCAACTAATTGAACGGACTGTGTGTCATACTAGATCATACTGCTGTTTTTCTTAAAGCGCTCGTAATTATTTGGAGGAGAAACTTTGACGATCAATCCGTTTGAATTCCGGACCGTTCCATCAATTGAGATGGCATGGGGAGGTGCGCAGCGTTTGGGTGAAATAGCTGCTGCACGCTTTTCTCAGCGCAATGCGTTGCTTGTTACCGACGAAGGCCTAATCAAAAGCGGCCTTATTGGGCCTATTGCAGAAAATCTGCGCCAGGTTGGTTTCAAGATCACGATTTTTGATAAGGTCGTTGCAGATCCGCCGGAGGCTGTCCTTAATCATTGTGTTGATGAGGCAAGAACAGCGCAAGTTGATATTGTGATAGGACTTGGTGGAGGCTCGTCGTTAGATATTGCTAAGCTCGTCGCGGTATTGGTGAAATCTGATCAGCCTCTTTCTGAAATGTATGGAATTGGAAAAGTACAAGACGCGCGAGTGCCGCTTCTGCTGATTCCGACGACGGCTGGTACAGGATCCGAAGTCACCAATATTTCAATCATAACCACTGGTGAAACTACCAAGATGGGGGTTGTTTCACCTCAGCTTTATGCGGATTTTGTATTGCTGGATGCTGAGCTGACTATCGGCCTGCCACAGATGCATACTGCTGCCACTGGCATCGATGCGATGGTACATGCCATTGAAGCCTACACAAGCAAGCATAAGAAAAATCCATTATCTGATGCGCTTGCCCGTGAAGCACTGCGGTTGCTCGGAGCTAATCTGATTACGGCGTGTAAAGATGGCTCTGATAGGGGTGCAAGAGAGGGAATGTTATTGGGAGCAACGCTGGCAGGGCAGTCTTTCTCAAATTCGCCTGTAGCCGCTGTCCATGCTCTCGCTTACCCTCTTGGTGGGCACTATCATATTCCGCATGGTCTCTCGAATGCGCTCATGCTTGGGCCAGTGTTGCGATTTAATGCGACTGCTGCGGCACCTCTTTATGAAGAGCTTGCTGATGTCATGGGCGTTCGTGGGGCAGGAGATACGAATGCGCGATCGGAAGCATTTGTGGCCCATATGCAAAGGCTTATGGACGAAAGTGGTGCACCACGGCGTCTCCGAGATGTAGGGGTTACTGATAATAGCCTTGCGATGCTTGCTTCTGATGCGATGAAGCAAAGTCGCCTGCTAGTAAACAATCCCATTGAAGTTAAAGAAGAGGATGCACTCGCGCTTTATCGCGAAGCATTTTGATCACCAGAATATATAAATTGTTATCATGAGGAGGACATTCATGACAGATATTCGGCTTTATATGCTCCAATCAGGCACCTTGAAATGCAAAGTACATAATATCAAAATGAACCAGGGGAATGGTGCAGATTATGAAATTCCTGTTCCATTCTTTTTGATCACACACCCTGATGGTCATACTATTATTGATGGTGGCAATGCCATTGAGGTTGCGACAGATCCACGAGGTTATTGGGGTGGAATCTGTGACGTTTACTGGCCAGTTTTAGACAAAGATAAGGGCTGTGTTGATCAGGTAAAGGCTCTGGGTATCGATCCTGCCGATGTAAAGTATGTATTGCAGTCGCATCTTCATCTGGATCATACAGGTGCTATTGGCCGCTTCCCGAATGCGACCCATATTGTTCAGCGTTCGGAATATGAATATGCCTTTACGCCAGACTGGTTTGCAGGCGGTGGGTACATCCGAAAAGACTTTGATAAGCCGGGCCTTAAATGGCAGTTCCTCAATGGTACACAAGATGATTTTTATGACATCTACGGTGATGGAACAATAACGACTATTTTCACTCCAGGTCATGCACCCGGACATCAGTCATTCCTCATTCGATTGCCAAATAGTAAGCCCCTACTTTTGACAATTGATGCGGCATATACGGTTGATCATTGGGAAGAAAAAGCACTTCCAGGCTTCTTGGCATCGACTGTTGATACGGTTCGCTCCGTTCAAAAAATGCATACAGTTGCCGAGAAAACTGGTGCTATTGTGGTAACTGGTCATGATCCTGATGCTTGGGCAGGTTTCAAAAAGGCGCCAGAGTTTTACTCATAAAAATATAGATTGCGTATTTATTGATGCCGAATTGTTTTCGGCATCAATTGGTTCGTATTCAATTTTTATATTTTCAAGATTGTGTCTAATGCTGCGACACGCGGATATTGGAAAGCTGATCAAAGGCATCTCAAATCATTTTACGTTCTCGCAACTGAATAAAAATCTAGATTTTAAACTCCGATCAGATTGCTATTATTTGATTTCGATCAAGGCATACAATCTTAATTGAAATACAGCTTCTGTAGAATTACTAATATTCTCACGATGACATAGATTGATTGTCGACTCGGTAAGAGATTGATGCGGAGGTTGTGGCGGCATGGGTTTTAATCGCAAGCAGTGGATCGTAACGGGTGTAGTCGTGGCTTTGGCAGCCGGAGGCTACTATGCTTGGAAAACGCTCAGCGCCCCCGGATTGCCGGAAGGCATTGCAGGTGGTAATGGCCGCATCGAAGCTGTCGAGATTGATGTCTCAACCAAAAGCCCCGGACGTATTCGCGAAATTCTTGCCGATGAAGGGCAGTTTGTTGAAGCAGATGCTGTTCTGGCACGGATGGATACGGCTCAGCTTGAAAGTCAGCGCAAACAGGCGGAAGCGCAGTTGCGCCGCGCTGAAATCAGCATAGACACAGCCAAAAGTCTGGTTGCTCAGCGCGAGGCCGAGCAAATAGCTGCACAGGCAACCGTTGCGCAGCGCGAAGCACAGCTCGATGCTGCAAAACGCCGTCTGGCTCGCTCGCAGCAACTTTCTGAATCACGCACGGTTTCTCAGCAGGTTCTTGATGATGATCGTGCAACTGCGCAGGGTGCTGAGGCAGCCGTTGGTGCCGCCACAGCTCAATTGGCGGCCACGGCGGCTGCGATCAGTGCAGCGAAGGCGCAAGTGGTCGATGCCGAAGCATCAGTGGAAGCTGCAAAGGCTGCGATTGCGACAATCGATACGGATATCAACGATGCCACCTTGCGTTCGCCAAAGCCGGGCCGGGTGCAATACCGCGTTGCGCAACCCGGCGAAGTGCTGTCTGCTGGTGGACGTGTGCTTAATCTCGTTGATGTCAGCGATGTCTATATGACATTCTTCCTGCCAACATCTCAGGCTGGACGCGTGGCGATTGGTGCTGATGCTCGTATCGTGCTTGATGCAGCGCCGCAATATGTGATCCCCGCCAAAATTAGTTTCGTGGCCGATGTTGCGCAGTTCACGCCAAAATCGGTTGAGACGGAAGAAGAGCGTCAGAAGCTCATGTTCCGTGTGAAGGCAAAAATTCCGCAGGATTTGCTTCAGAAATATATTCAGCAGGTCAAGACGGGTCTTCCGGGCATGGCTTATGTGAAGCTAGATCCAAATGCTGAATGGCCGAAGAACCTTGCGGAAACCGTAAAATGAGTGAGGCTTCGATAAAAGCTGGTCTGGGCGACGGCAGCTTTGTCGTTCGTGCGGACAGCGTGGAGCTGTCTTATGGATCAACCCAAGCGCTGCGCGATATTTCGCTCAATGTTCCTGCCGGTTGCATGGTTGGCTTGATTGGCCCTGATGGCGTTGGTAAATCGAGCCTTCTGTCTTTGATTGCGGGTGCCCGCGTCATGCAAAAAGGTAAGATCGACGTTCTGGGCGGCGATATTGCCAATAAGCGCCATCGACAGTCTGCCTTTCCGCGCATTGCCTATATGCCTCAGGGTTTGGGCAAGAACTTGTATCCGACGCTCTCCGTTTTCGAGAATATCGAATTTTTCGGACGACTATTTGGCCATGACAAACAGGAGCGGGAACGCCGTATCGCTGACCTTCTGGCACGAACCGGCATGTCTTCCTTTGCGGATCGTCCTGCCGGCAAGCTTTCCGGTGGCATGAAGCAAAAGACCAGCCTTTGTTGCTCGCTGATCCATGATCCCGATTTACTGATCCTTGATGAGCCGACAACGGGCGTCGATCCGCTATCCCGTCGTCAGTTCTGGGAATTGATTGACGATATCCGTAAAGATCGCCCCGGCATGAGCGTTATTGTGGCCACCGCCTATATGGAAGAAGCGGAGCGCTTCGACTGGCTGGTGGCGATGAATGACGGCCAGATTTTGGCGACGGGTACGCCGCAGGAGCTGCTTGAGAAGACGAAGACGCCCAACCTTGATGCGGCCTTCATTGCGCTTCTGCCGGCAGAACTCACAAAAGGGCATCGCAAAGTGGTTATGCCACCGCGTGATACGCAGGCAGATACCGGCATCGCTATTGAAGCCGAGCATGTCACCGTGCGCTTTGGCAATTTCACCGCTGTCGACAATGTAAGTTTTCGTATTCCACGCGGCGAGATTTTCGGATTTCTTGGCTCTAACGGCTGCGGCAAATCTACGACGATGAAGGTCTTGACCGGCTTATTGCCAGCAAGTGAAGGCACGGCTCGGCTGTTTGGACGCGAAGTCGATACAAAGGATATCGATATCCGCCGTCATGTTGGCTACATGTCGCAGGCATTCTCACTCTATTCAGAGCTTACCGTTCAACAAAATCTGGAGCTTCACGCCAAACTGTTTGGCATGGCGGAAGACGACACCAAACGCAGAATCAAGGAACTGGCCGAAAGGTTTGATCTGGCTGGCGTGATGGATGATTTGCCAGACTCAATGCCGCTCGGCATTCGTCAGCGTTTGTCGCTGGCAGTAGCGCTGATCCATTCGCCGGATATTCTTATTCTTGATGAGCCAACCTCGGGCGTTGATCCGGTGGCGCGTGATGCCTTTTGGCAAATTTTGGCCGATCTTTCGCGCAATGACAATGTCACGATTTTCGTCTCAACCCATTTCATGAATGAAGCGGAACTGTGTGACCGTATTTCTTTGATGCATGCTGGGAAGGTGCTGATCAGCGACACGCCCAAAGCCATTACCGCAAGCCGCAATGCGGCAACCCTTGAAGATGCTTTCATTGCATATCTCGAAGAAGCAATTGGCGAAACTCAGCCTCAGAAAGACGTTCAGGAGGTGGTTGAGGTTCAGCCTGAAAAGGTTGCGAAGAGCAAAAAGCCTTCTTCCAGTTGGTTACCAAATCCCCGGCGGGTGCTGGCTTTCTCGCGCCGCGAAGCATTAGAACTCAAGCGCGATCCGATCCGCGCAACATTGGCCATTTTAGGCACTGTAATTCTGATGTTCGTGATTGGTTACGGTATCAATCTGGACGTTGAAGATCTCACATTTGCGGTCATTGATCGCGACGACACAACGATCAGCCGGGACTATACGCAGCAACTTGCTGGTTCGCGTTATTTCACCCAAAAAGCGCCCATTGCCGACTATAACGATCTTGATCGACGTATGCGCGAGGGCGAAATTAGTTTGGCGATTGAAATCCCGCCAAACTTCGGCAGCAATGTCGCGCGTGGCCGTCCTGTTGAAATTGGTGCCTGGATTGATGGTTCAATGCCCACACGTGCCGAAACTGTTCGTGGCTATGTGCAGGGCATGCACGCCAATTGGCTGACACAAAAAGCGCGAGAGCTTTACGGAAGCGCTGCCACGGTCGGGAATTTCAATCTCGAAATTCGTTATCGCTATAATCCGGACGTCCAGAGCCTTGTAGCGATGGTGCCGGCAGTCATTCCGCTACTTTTGCTGATGATCCCGGCGATGCTGGCGGTTCTGAGCGTGGTGCGCGAAAAAGAACTTGGCTCGATCATTAATTTCTATGTGACGCCGGTGACTAAGTTCGAGTTTTTGCTGGGTAAACAGCTGCCTTACATCGCGCTCGCCTTCCTCAACTTCCTGATGCTAACGGCCTTTGCAGTTTTCATTTTCCGTGTGCCATTCACGGGCAGTTTCCTGACTTATGCCACGGCAGCGCTGCTCTATGTGATCATCACAACCGGTATGGGCTTGGTGATTTCGACTTTCATCAACAGCCAGATTGCAGCGATCTTTGGCACCGCATTGCTGACACTCATTCCCGCAGTGCAATATTCCGGCATTATCGATCCGGTCTCGTCTTTGCAGGGGGCGGGTGCGTTTATCGGCAAGATTTATCCGACGACCTATTTCGTAACGATCTCGCGCGGGACTTTCTCGAAGGCGCTCGATTTTTCCGATCTTGCAGGATCGTTTCTACCGCTGCTGATAGCCATTCCGGTTCTGACTATTCTCGGCATTGTTCTTCTCAAGAAGCAGGCGGGTTGAGATGCGGATTTCCAACATATTCCAGCTTGGTGTGAAGGAACTGCGTGGGTTAGCGCGTGATCCGATGCTTCTGCTGCTGATCGTCTATGCCTTCACGCTTGCGATTTACACGGCTGCGAAGGCAATGCCGGAAAATCTCAACAATGCGGCCATTGCTATTGTCGATGAAGATCAATCGCCGGTTTCTGGCCGCATCACGACAGCATTTTATCCGCCGTATTTTGTGCCGCCAAAGCTCATCTCATCTCATGAGATGGATAAGCGCATGGATTCGGGCCTCGATACATTTGCGCTCAATATTCCGCCAAATTTCCAGCGCGATTTGCTTGCCGGACGTTCGCCAACGATCCAGTTGAATGTCGATGCGACCCGCATGAGCCAAGCCTTTACGGGCGGCGGTTATGTGCAGTCGATTGTTTCGAGCGAAGTCAACGAGTTTGTTAATCGCTATCGCGGCGAAACAGAATCGGTCGTCGGATTGGGCTTACGCGCGCGGTTCAATCAGGATTTAAACAAAGGCTGGTTTGGTGCGATCACAAATGTCATCTCATCGGTGACGATGCTTTCTATCATTTTGACAGGTGCAGCTCTCATCCGTGAGCGTGAGCATGGTACGATAGAACATCTGCTGGTTATGCCCGTCACACCACTTGAGATCATGGTGTCGAAAGTTTGGTCGATGGGAATGGTGGTGCTGGTGGCAACTGCTTTCTCGCTGATCGTGGTTGTGCAGGGCATTCTGGCAGTGCCGATTAACGGTTCACTGACACTGTTTTTAGCGGGCGCTGCTTTGCAGCTCTTTGCAACCACAAGCCTTGGTATTTTCCTTGCAACGATTGCCGGTTCCATGCCGCAGTTCGGGCTTTTGCTGATGCTGGTTCTGCTGCCGCTGCAGGTTCTCTCAGGCGGTACAACGCCACGCGAAAGCATGCCGGAAATTATTCAGAATATTATGCTCGCAGCACCGAACACGCATTTCGTGATGCTCGCGCAATCGGTGCTGTTCCGGGGAGCAGGATTGAGTGTCGTGTGGCCGCAATTGCTGGCCATGATCGTTATCGGCAGCGTTCTCTTTTTCTTTGCGCTTCGCCGTTTCCGTGATTTTCTGAGGTGAAAGCGATAGTTATTTGATGGGGCCAGCGTTAGATATATCCGGCTTGGACACTGTATGGTGACGGCCTATCGGCAGCATCATGGGGCGACCAGTCGTCGGATCGGTTATAACGCTGCTGGCGATGTCGAAAACTTCACGCATATTCGTTTCGTTTAAAACGTCTTCCGGTTTGCCTGAAACAAAGAGACGACCGGACTTCATAGCAACCAGAAAGTCAGCATAACGCGCAGCCAGATTAATGTCGTGCAGCACCATGACGATTGTTGTGCCACGTTCCCGATTGAGATCGGTCAGGAGATCAAGCACTTCCACCTGATGGCTGATATCAAGGAAGGTCGTTGGCTCATCAAGCAGCAAAATATCCGTTTCTTGTGCCAGCGCCATGGCAATCCAGACGCGTTGTCTTTGACCACCGGACAATTCATCAATCGCACGATCTGTCAGATCGTCAGTTTTGGTGGCACTAAGAGCGGCAGCAACCGCTACATCATCCTGTTTTGTCCAGCGCGAGAATATGCCCTGATACGGGTGGCGTCCCCTGCTTACCAAATCGGCAACCGTGATGCCGTCCGGCGCTATGGGAGATTGCGGCAGCAACCCAAGAGACTGGGCAAGGGCACGTGAAGGGATTTTATGGATTGACTTTCCATCCAGAAAAACATGGCCTTGGCTTGGTTTAAGCAAACGTGACATGCTGCGCAGTAATGTTGATTTACCACATGCATTGGCACCGACAATGACGGTGATTTTGCCGGGCGCAACATCCATATTCAGCCCTTCAAGGATCACCTTGTCTGCGTAACCCGAAGATAGCTGGCTGACTTTCAGTGTGTGGTTTGTCATAGCGAACCTCCGCTGCGATTAACCCGTATAATGAGATAGATAAGGTAGGGTGCACCAAGTGCACCAGTGATGACACCGACAGGATAGCGCCCTGGTAACATAAATTGCCCGACATAATCGCCCACCAGTACAAGTATGGCCCCCATTAAAGCCGCAGGAAGGAGAAGTGATCCGTTGTTTTTTACAATGCGAGATGCAATGGGGCCTGACAGGAAAGCCACGAAAGAGATGGGGCCTGCAATGGCTGTTGCAAAAGAGATTATGCCGACTGCTGCAATAATAATAATAATACGGGTTTGCGCGACCTTTGTGCCCAAAGCTGCTGCGGTATCATCACCAAGGCGCAATGTTTCGAGATCGCGTGAGCGGCTTAGTAACAAGCCACCAAAAACAATCAGTGCAATTAATAATGGCAGCAACTGGTCGAGCCGTGCACCATTCACACTCCCAGTCAGCCAGCGCATAGCTTCCTGAAGGTTCCATGCGGGAGCGCTTGAAAGAATATAAGCAATGAAGCTTTCCAGCATGGCGGACATGCCAATTCCCACCAGAATAAGGCGCGTACCTGCCACACCGTTTTTATAAGCAAGCGCATAAACAAGCAGTGCGACGCCAAGCCCGCTGGTGACTGCCAGTATCGAAACAGCAGGCCCGCTCATCGATAGAACGACAATGGCAAAAACTGCGGCGGCACTCGCACCGGAGCTAATGCCGATAATGTCGGGACTGGCAAGCGGGTTGCGAAGCATTGTCTGGAATGCAACGCCGCCAAGGCCGAAACTTAAACCTGCAAGAATGCAAAGTACCGCACGGGGAAGACGTAATTGCCCGACAGTAAAACTTGCACCCGCTACATTCTCACCAAGCAAAACGCGCAAGACATCTTGTGGTGGCGTGTATGATTGTCCCAGCATCAGTGTGAGGGCAAAGAAGGCGACGAGAACGAGCATAAGCACACAGATCAGCAATCTGCGCTTGCGTGTTTGATGCTTGCGTGTGGCGAGCAAACGATCATAGATGGGAGAAATATCGGTCACAGCTCTCGCACCCGTTGGCGTCTGACAATCCAGATGAAAAACGGTGCGCCGACAAAGGCCGTGATAATGCCGACATCGATTTCCGCAGGGCGCGCAATAAGGCGGCCGACGATATCTGAACCAACCAGCAGACAGGCACCCGTTAAAGCCGAAAGCGGTAGCAGCCACCTGTGGTCGACACCGACAAGTAAGCGGCAGAGATGTGGCACAATCAACCCGACAAATCCGATAGGGCCGCATATGGCAGTTGTCGCGCCGCATAACAAGATTGCTCCTGTCGCAGATAGGGCACGTGCAACAACAACGTTTTCTCCCAGACCGGCGGCAAGCTCGTCCCCGAGTGCCAAAGAGTTCAGTTTGCGTGCAGAAAGCAGGCTAATCGCAAAGCCGACAAGCAGAAATGGCAATACATAGGTGATGCGATCCATTGTGGCGCCACCAACACCGCCTATCTGCCACGAACGAATGCCGCCTGCCAGATCAGCGCGCGGCAAGACTATGGCAATTGTCAGCGATGCAAATGCCACTGATGTTGCCGCTCCTGCAAGCGCCAGTTTAAGAGGTGTTGCTCCGCCGCGCCCAAGCGATCCGATTGTGTAGACAAACAACGAAGCGGCACCCGCTCCTAATATGGCGACCCAAATATACGCGGTTGGTGTTGCAATTCCGAACCAGACAATCGCGATCACAATCGCCAGTGATGCCCCGATATTGACGCCTAAAATACCGGGATCTGCAAGTGGGTTGCGGGTTATTCCCTGCATGACAGCGCCGGCTAGTCCCAGAGCTGCACCAGCCAGAAGGGCAAGAAGCGTGCGTGGGATACGCGTTGTCACTGCCGCCTGACTGATTGTGTCACTATATCCGTTCAGTGCAACCCAAATATCTGCCCATTCTACACTTCTGGTGCCAAGCGCCACAGACATGAAACAAAGAACAATCAACGCGATCATCACAAGGCACAGAAAGCTGAGGCGTATCGTATTGGACCTGCCTGTTTGCCTCCCTTTTGTTGCGCGTGTGATGTTCAACGGCTTCATTTTTTCTTGTCCGCTGCTTCGGCAAGCAGTGCAACATAGTCTTTGAGAACCCAAGAGATCGAAAGAGGCGTAGGGTTTGCAGCCGTTCCAAGTGGATTGCGTCCCAACATCACGACAGCATCATTGGTGACAACTGGTAGTTTTGATAGCAATGGATGGGCATGCATTGCCTTTGAAAGTTCTTCACCTCCGTAAGTGACAACGATATCAACATCATCGAATAAATCGATGCGTTCGGCACTGATTGAGCCGGAAAACTGTCCGGGCTGGGATGCCTGCACAACACTTTTAGGAGAAGCCAAGCCCAAATCCTGAAAGAATTTTACGCGGGTGTCGTTGGTCGTATAAAAATTGATCATGCTCAGGTTTGTGGCATCAAGATGCGTGACAAACATGGCTGTTTTGTCTTTCAGGTGAGGGTGGGCGCGAACGGTTTCGGCAATCTCTGCATCGATTTTGTTAATCAGTGCGTCGCCATCGTCGGCCATTCCCATGCCCTGGCTGTTAAGGCGGATCATGGTACGCCAATCGGTTGACCATGGGGCTTCAGGATAAGCAACAACAGGCGCAATCTGGCTCAACGTATCATAGTCAGACTGGCTAAGACCTGAATATGAGGCCAAGATAACATCAGGATTGGTCGCTGCTACGGCTTCAAAGTCGATGCCGTCACCTTCATCAAACAAAACAGGTGCTTCGGCATTGAGCTCCTTAAGACGTTGTGAAACCCAAGGCAGAATGCCGTCGCCGTCGTCATCACCAAAATTGGCCGCTGCCATTCCGACAGGGACAACGCCAAGTGCTAATGGTACTTCATGGTTTGCCCATGCAACCGTTGCAATGCGTTTTGGTTTTTCATTGATCGTTGTTGTTCCAAAAGCATGTTTTATAACAATCGGATATGCTTGTTCTGCATGGGAGACGCGGACTGTTTCTGGCAACAGGATAACAGCCATCATGATGAGAAATGTGCGGATGAAATGGCGCATGGTTACACTCTCCCATTGAGCGGGGTACACTGAAAAGGTGAACAAACGACCGCCAGAGCACACATTAAAACTGGTCACTCAGTCTCAGGTTAAAATGAGGCAGTCAAGGGCGAGTGCTTGATCCATGTTGGAATTGCCATGAATTAACCGTGGCTTTTTACAATAAAAATGATTTTTACAATACTGGATAAACAATCTCAAGTTAGTGGCATTTGTGAACAATCACGGTAAGTTGCTCATCGCAGGTTCACTGCATGCAGATTGTAGCGTCCCGCGATTGCTTTGTACCCACGGATGCTTCCGTTTGTAACTGTATATAGAGATTGCGGAACCTTATCATGAATATGAGCATGACTATTGTTAATGACCGTCAGCCCACCTTGCGCACGCGTTTAGTTTTTCTGCTTGGCTGTTCTGCGCTCTCAGTATTCATACCAAATGTCTCTTATGCCCAGCAATCAAGCAATCCATCGGCTCCGCTTGTACTGGAAACAATTACAGTTGACGGCAAGACCCGTGGTGATGACGATCGCAATTCAATTGTCGCAACTCAAACCACCAGCGGCGGTAAAATCCCAACTGATGTGATGGATACGCCCGCATCTGTTTCCGTAATCACGGCTAAGGAAATTCAAGAGCGCAACGCAACCAATGTTGAGCAGGTTCTTAACTATACCGCTGGTGTTGTGACGACTTTTTATGGCTCGGATGATCGTTTCGATTATTTTAAAATTCGTGGCTTCGATGCATATATGTATCGCGATGGGTTGTCGCTTGGAAAGCCATTCGGAGGCATACGTGAAGAGCCTTTTGCATTTGAACGCGTTGAAGTTCTCAAAGGTGGTAGTTCCAGTGTGTTTGGTGTTTCTGATCCTGGTGGCTCAGTAAATTTCACAAGCAAAAAGCCGAAATCGGAGCGTTTCGGCGAGGCCTACCTTTCAGGTGGATCATACAATCACGTCGAAACGGGTTTTGATTTCGGTGACAATATTACCGCAGACGACACATTGTCATATCGGCTTACTGGCAAGCTCAAAAAGGCAGAGCGTGAATATGATTACTCACGCGACGACGAGAAGTTCTTTCTCGGAGGTCTGACATGGCGTCCAACTGATGTGACGAGCGTAACAGTTCTTTATGATCACCTTTATCTGAAGGATACGCCTAACAGTGGTGGTTATCCTGTTGGAATAGATTTTAGTCGGAAGCGTTTTTTTGGCGAGCCAGACTTCAATTATGGCAAAACAAAGCGTGACACACTGACGGTATTGGCTGACCACGATTTCGGCAATGGTCTGACGTTCAACGCCAATGCGCGCTATAGCAAAGGCGACAAAAGCTACGGATACGCCTATATTTCAAAGACGCCGACCGACGGTTCGACCTACGCCGAACGCGGCTTTATGACGAGCGACAGTTCAAATAAGCAATTCATCGTCGATACCCATCTTCAATATGAAGCGAACTTTGACAACATTGAAAGCCGCAGTCTTGTAGGATTTGAATATAATAATTACCGCGGCAGCAGTTTTGGCCAATGGGCAAATGGGGTTGGCATTGACTGGGAAAATCCGGTTTATTCCGGGCCACCGCTTAACCTTCCCACAACCAGTAATCGACGCAATAATCAAGAAACCAAAGCGCTTTACGCCCAGCAGGACGTCACATTTGCAAATAAGCTGATCGTTACGCTTGGCTTGCGCAATGACTGGATGGACATCGACCAGTTTGATAAGCTGAACAACAAGTCGCTAAGCGCTAATCTAAGTGAATTTACCACGCGCGTTGGTGTGGCATATAAATTTACTGATCAATTCATGGCCTTTACAAGCTATGCCCAGTCAGCCGTACCTGCATCCATCGATGCGGAGCCGGAGCGCGGTGAGCAATATGAAATCGGCGTGAAATATCGACCGGATAGCTTTCCAGCGCTTTTCAGTGCGTCAATATACGATCTGAAGAAAACAAATATTACAAAGACAGATCCTATCACGCGAGAAGAGTCAGCAATCGGAAAGATACGCGTCCGTGGGCTTGATCTGGAGGGCAAGGCCGAAATTACCGATAATATTAGCGTAACGGCTGCTTATTCCTATATGAACCATGAGATATTGGAGGATGCCAATAACGGAACAGCTGGCAAGCATCTGACGCTTGTTCCGGAACATACCGCTTCGCTGTGGGGGCAGTATCGGTGGGAAGGCAGGGGTAATCGCGGTGATATGACCTTCGGTCTCGGTGCGCGCTATACCGGATCCTACTATTTTGACAGTGCGAACACGTTTGGAGCAGGCGATAACGTGGTTCTTGACCTCGCATACACATATGAGTTTATCGATAAAACCGCACTTCAGGTTAATGTCAGCAATCTTTTCGATAAAAAATACGTTGCGTATGGTGGATTTGGTGCGGACTTCTACAATCCTGGTCGCGAAGTAACGGCAACTTTGCGTCGGAGTTGGTAGTTGCTTGATTTATTGATCAGGTATTGATCTTGACATTATTAACGCACCTGCTGCAATCGACGCCATGCAGCAGGTGTTTCACCTACAATCTGGCGAAAAGCCTTTGTCAGATGAGCCTGATCGGTAAAACCGAGCTGGGCCGCAATACCTGCAACTGTTGCATCGCTCGCACTCAATAAATCACAAGCACGATCAATTCGTTTTGCCAACTGCCATTGCAGGGGTGTTTTACCAGTGGTTTGCTTGAAAACATTGGAAAACCAGCTTTCCGATAAGCCAACTGTTGCTGCCATATCTGAAACGCTTAAACGACCGTCGCTGGATATGTTTAAACGCGCATTAAGCTTATTCATCTGGCCTTGTGTCAGGCGGCCATAATCCTGTTTTATGTCCTGCTCCGGCTGCACAAGCAAACGAGCAAGGATCGCACCAATCAGGTTCTCCATATATAATGCGTGTTGTGATGGATTGGAAACTTCATCCTCGATCAGTTTTGCTAAAACTTCCAACGTGCCGATGTCTTGAATTTCGATTGGGTTTTGAATAGCGGCCATTGCCATAGATGGCCCCAAGGAAGGGCGCAGATATTTTAACAGACGATCTTTATGAAAATGCAGGTTCAGGTGAGAGAAGCGATGCGATGATACCGTGTTTGTTCTGAGGGGTACGCCTGCCGGGATATAAATAGCGCGCGACATGGGACGATGGCGCAGAGCGCCTACTCCATCTTCACTGGACATTTGTATTTTTGAAGAGACATCCTGGAAGAAAATCATGATGCGTGGATCATGCGACAGGAAATAGCCTGATGCTCCTGAAAGGCTTTCTGCTTCCCAGAAAACACTGACGAGTCCGTCTAAGACCCGCCACTTCACCGGTGCAACAACGCGAATACCTTCCGCATTCCATATCATCGAGTGCCAGAAACTCAACACCACCACCATATCTGAGCAAGAGCCGAATTTTGATTGTGCTCTTCCATAAATATGATTCAACTAATCAACTTTAATTCGGTTGGCAAGTGAGTAGCTTTAGAATTGACTTTCTGGCGTAAAATTCCGAGCAGCAATATGAGCAAAGCCTTTAATCCGTGAACCATCGGCAATCATAGGCAAGCATAATTACTACAGGAGAAAGCAGATGACCGCGATTCGCGCGAGTAAATTCGTATGTAAATGATATATATGTCTTTTTCCAATATATAGGATGTATAGAAATCAGTAAAATAAAAATATCTCTGCACCGTATACGGAGCAGAGATATTAGATCGCGATCATTTTATATTAGACAGATGAGTTCATTGCCGATTCATTAATAATGCACTGATAATGAATCAATTGGTGTTGTCTTTGGCGGAGCGAACTTCGTAAGATTGATACCTTCAACCGCCGAACGATATTCTTCGATGCTTGGTGTACGGCCAAGGATGGCGGACAAAACCACCAGCGGCGTAGATGCCAGCAAGGATTCGCCCTTTTTCTCTGCTGTATCTTCAACAACACGACCCTGGAAAAGACGGGTTGAGGTCGCAAGAACCGTATCGCCTTTTTCAGCCTTTTCCTGATTGCCCATGCAGAGATTGCAGCCCGGACGTTCCAGATAAAGAATATTCTCATACTCGGTGCGGTTGGCCGTCTTGGGCAGAGCATCATCAAATTCAAAACCTGAATACTTCTGGAGAATTTCCCAGTCGCCCTCGGCCTTCAACTCATCAATGATGTTGTAGGTTGGTGCAGCAACAACGAGTGGCGCCTTGAATTCGACCTTGCCCTGTTCCTTTTCAAGGTTCTTGAGCATCTGAGCGACGATTTTAATATCGCCCTTGTGCACCATGCATGAACCGACAAAGCCAAGATCAACTTTCTTGGTGCCGCCATAGTAGGAAACTGGACGGATCGTGTCGTGGGTATAGCGGCGCGAGACGTCGGCATTGTTGACGTCAGGGTCGGCAATCATTGGCTCGTTGATTTCATCGAGATCAACAACGACTTCAGCAAAATATTTCGCATTGTCGTCTGGCTTCAGTGCAGGCTTTTCACCGGAACGAATTTCGAAAATACGAGCGTCGGCTTTGTTGATAAGACCTTGCAAGGTCTGTGCTGCATTGTCCATGCCCTTGTCGATCATGATCTGGATGCGCGACTTGGCGATCTCGAGAGACTCGATCAGCGTTTCGTCTTCCGAAATACAAATCGATGCTTTCGCCTTCATTTCCGCAGTCCAGTCGGTGAAGGTGAAGGCCTGATCAGCCAACAGTGTCCCGATGTGAACTTCGATGATACGGCCCTGGAAGACGTTGTCGCCATGCTGCTTAAGCATCTGTGCCTGTGTCGCATGAACGACATCGCGGAAGTCCATGTAAGGCTGCATCGTGCCCTTGAAAGTCACTTTAACCGATTGCGGGATCGGCATAGTGGCTTCGCCGGTTGCAAGCGCCAGTGCAACGGTGCCTGAGTCCGCACCAAAGGCCACGCCCTTGGACATGCGCGTGTGGCTGTCGCCGCCGATGATGATATCCCAGTCATCCACGGTGATGTCGTTCAACACCTTGTGGATCACGTCGGTCATCGAATGATACGCGCCCTTTGGATCGCGTGCGGTGATGACGCCAAAGTTATTCATGAAGGACATGAGCTTCGGGATGTTTACCTGAGCTTTCTTGTCCCAAACCGATGCCGTATGGCAGCCAGACTGATAAGCACCATCCACCAAAGGCGAAATGACGGTCGCTGCCATCGCCTCAAGTTCCTGAGCGGTCATCAGACCAGTCGTATCCTGCGAGCCGACGATATTGACCTGCACGCGCACGTCTGAACCGGCATGCAAGACTTTGCCCGGAGTGACGCCGACGGCGTTTCGATTGAAGATCTTTTCAACAGCGGTCAGGCCTTGACCTTCAATCGCGATTTCTTTGTTTGGTGCGAAAACTGGAGTAGGCTCTATGCCCAGTGTCTGCGCTGCAAATGTCTGGAGCTTCTTTCCGAAGACGATAGCGTAGGAGCTGCCAGCCTTCATGAATTCCATTTTTTGTGGCGTGAAGGAAGACGCAACATCAACCAGTTCATTGCCGCTTTCGTCGCGCAGCTTTTTATTCTTGGCGTCAATCTTTAGAACAGTGCCGGTCTCAACCGAGAACTTCTGTTCGAGAATAGGGTTGCCGTCATTGTTGAGGATCGGTTTGCCATCTTCACCGGTCTTTTTGACCCAGTTTTTCAGGTTGATGCCGATGCCGCCGGTCACGTCAACGGTCGTCGCGAAAATTGGCGAGATGCCGTTGGTACCTGCAACAATCGGCGCAAAATTGACAAAAGGCACGTAAGGGCTGGACTGCTTTCCAGTCCACAATGCCACGTTGTTCACGCCCGACATGCGTGATGAGCCAACGCCCATGGTGCCCTTTTCGGCGATCATCATAACGCGTTTGTCAGGATGCTGCTTTTGCAGCGCCACGATTTCCTGCTGTGCTTCTGGCGTAATCATGCACTGGCCATGCAGCTGACGGTCGGAGCGCGAATGCGCTTGATTGCCTGGCGACAGAAGATCTGTCGAAATATCGCCTTCTGCAGCGATGAACGTTACAACCTTGATTTCATCGTCAACATCAGGGAGCTTGGTGAAGAACTCTGCTTTGGCATAGCTCTCGAGAACGTCTTTCGCGACTGGATTTCCTGCCTTGTAGGCGTCACGCAGACGGAACATATCCGCGTCGTAAAGGAAAACCTGAGTCTTAAGGACATCGCCAGCTTTCGCTGCAATCGAAGCGTCATCACCGAGCGCAACATCAAGTAGCACTTCGACCGATGGTCCGCCCTTCATATGCGAAAGCAATTCGAGAGCAAAATCCGGGGTTATTTCTGGTACGATAGCTTCGCCTAGAATGACTTTCTTGAGATACGCAGCTTTCACGCCAGCCGCACTCGTTGTGCCCGGCAGTGTATTGTAGATGAAGAAATTCAGAGCATCTGCGCGATATTCGCTTGCGCTATCGTCGATCAGAGCAGTGATTTCCGCAGTCAATGCGCCGTCATCAATCGGCTTCGGAGCGAGCCCTTGTGTTTCTCTGCTTTTAATTTCAGCGAGGTAATCCAGGTAAAGGGTCATCGTAATCCCAATTCTATGGTGCATCTTGTAGAGTGCACGGAGACGCAGCCTACAAACGGAAATGTAAATCTGACCGTTTATTATGGTTTTCTTGCCTCTCAATCAAGGCTACCTGACAAGATACCGCACCATGTTCAACTTAGGTTGAATGAAGAACGCATCACAGCATTCAGAGTTATCGCAATCAAATATCTTGATAAAATAAATCATGAATTTATTTTTTTGATATGTGCGTGCAAGAATAAGCGGTTTGGCAAAAAACTGTTTGGCTCAAGAGCAATCCCGTAGATTTTATTGTTAATGAGCGCATCCCGCAGGCAGTTTCACGTTTGTCGGGATGCGCTCTAAAATTAACTTAATTTGCAACAGCTCCAATTGTGAGCAGGTTGAACGATCGAGATAAAACCGCGTTATTGATCGCGGATGCAACCGAATTAACGACCGCTTGAGGATCAGATGGGTTTGTCTGGAAAATGCTGACACATTGTCCATTGTCCGATTCTACGGTGCTGGCTTGTAACTCGGTTGCAATCTGTGCGAGTTCTGATTTGTTCCAACGATCAGATACAACATCGACAGCCGATTTTGCGGTTTCACAGTCTGCAAATGCAAGAGCTAAGACCAAACTCGGCTGTTTGGTGTCAGATTGCAGATCGACGATTGCCCCAGCCTGATAAATTGGTAGCGAACCTGTCTCTGGCTTTTCGGATGATTGCCACGCATTGAGAATTTCTTCAGGCTTGCCGGACAGAAAATTAGCAGGCAGATCGGAAGCTTGCATGCCGAAAACTGGCGAAATCAAAGCTGCTTGCATGAGGACGCCCTCTTGCTCGTTAATCGCCTGAATTACAGCTTTCATCGGCGCATATTGATTAAGGGTATCTGCCTTGCCAAAGGCGGCGAGCAATTCTGGCTTAGGGGCGCTTGCAATGGCTGTATCCAGTGGAAGTGCAAAACGTGCGGCTCCCATAGTTCCGCGCCATGGATTTTTAGGATCGTTTTGCGTTGGATCAAAAGCTCCTGCTTCGCCATTGCCCAGGATTGGAGCTGAAGACCCACTCACCGGCGTAAACCCGCGAGTTGGTAAGTTGGCGGTTAGCTTCTCAAGAGCATTTTTGTCGACTAATCCCCAAAGGGTATTTGTGTCGGGCGCTGGTCCGCTACCGGCAACCCAACGTATTTCAGCGCGTGGAGCGCCAAAGTTTTCTTCCCAACTCTTGTCGTCCGTGCCGCCAAAAGCCTGAATGCCGTCGATGTTCCAGCCAAATGCCAGTCGGCGTGCGCCATTGGGTGTGTTGAGCGGTATGCCCGCGTCGCTAAAGGCTTGAAGATTAACAAATTCAAGCTGGTAAGGCGACTGTTTTGTCAAAACATCGGTAGCTATCTGCCCGGCAGCCGAATTCAATTCGTGTGTGTTTTTGATGTTCTGTGAAGAGGCAGGCAACACATAACCAGCGACAACAACACCAGCCAATAGATAACGCAGTTTTGACAATGACATATGCAATCCTTACTTACTATTTTAGGTCGGCCTAACAGTAGCTAAACCATTCGCGGGATGGCGATTGTTCATTTATTTTCGCCACAAAAAATCGTTCGTTTCAGCGACAACATATTTGCTAATAAAATGTATGATCAACAATAATTCTGAAAAATATTAAAATCCATTGACGTTTATGCAGGCAAGCCGTCGGGTTTTCCATTTTATCAGCACTTTTGAATGGAATGCGGTCATAAAATAACACAGTCGTCGATGGTTTGAATTTGGCTGTAAAGAACCGACGATATTCCGCACTACACGCCGACGGAATATACCCGTCCGTTCATTGGAATGCAGATCGATTGGGTTTTTCCTGCATAGGCTCATATAGCATGTTGTGAGGGCTGTTATCTGCTTGATGATGTGCTGACGCGCAGTTAAAGAGCCGGGTGCAATGTGGCTCCAGATGCAACGCTGCCGCACCTGCCTGTTTAACTGACATTGCTTGGGATATTGGCAGCTATTCTTTCAAGCTATTTTCATTCCGTGCGCCAGATGTCGTCTGAACCATCAATTTAAGCCGGAATATCATATCGGTATTGAACAATTGCGTCATGGAAACTATCAATTTGCCACGCACTGTCGCAGGTAATTCATTTTTTTGGGAAAAGCTAATGTCGTTTATCAAACTTAAAAAATGCACGAACGTTCTTTTCTCAGTCATTATAACTATGTCGTTTGCAGCTGCGTTTCCGGCTCTTGCTGCGACAGAGGATGGCGATCTGGAGGGAGAAAAGCTTGCGCAACTCTTGCAGGATGCAGGTATTTCTTGTTCTGCCGAGAGAAAGTTTGATTGCACAGCTGGAGACTTGGCGACTGGAGATTACTATGATGTCGCTATTCATAGCGATTGTAAGATTGCTCCGTATTATGGCGGGGTATTTGAAAAGCCGGTTGTTCTGCGCAAGCGGGTGGCGACAACAGGTTACAAGGAAAGCGGTGCAGCGGAAGCTTTGGCTAAAGGTCAATTAGTTTGCATTAAAGCGACGGCCAAGTCAGGTTCAAGCGATGCCGAATATTTTGTCATGGCTCTTCCATCTCAGGCATCTGAAAAATGTGATAGTTCTGGCACGTCTTGTCGGGCATCTACGATGCCCGCGGAGCCTTTTCAAACGATGATGAAGGATTGCCGTTATGTGGCAAAACAGGGCTATAAGTCCTGTCCCCAGGGTTGGGTTCATGCTGATGCAATTGAGCCATATCCAATGGGTTTACCTGAATAAAACCTCATGCGTGGAAAATTGCTGCGCTTGAATACTCAATTTGAAAACGAGCTTTTGTCTGCCAGTGCAGAAGTGGCTGTTTATGCCACGGCGCAATAATCACCTGTTGAGCCAGCTTCAAACAATATGAAATTCTGTGTAAATGCAAACTCCGATGCGCGACCAGACATGTCTCGGATTAGGATATGTCAAAGACTGGAGTTCTGCACATGTCCGCACCCTTAATGCGCATAGAGACAAATTCAATTTTGCCGTCCGAGGCTGATGTTGTTGTTATTGGTGGTGGAGTTGTCGGTGTTTTTACAGCCTATTACCTCGCCCGAAGCGGCGTAAAGGTTGCGCTGATAGAAAAGGGACGGATTGCAGCGGAACAGTCGAGCCGAAACTGGGGATGGTGTCGCCAACAAAATCGCGATGCGCGAGAACTCCCGATGGCGACCAAAAGTTCAGAACTCTGGGATAAGCTCGCTGAAGAAACAGGCGAGGATACTGGCTTTCGTCGGTGCGGTCTCCTTTATCTCTCGCAAGATGAAGCTGAAATCGCGGGCTGGGCACGTTGGCGTGATTTTGCGCAATCTGTTGGCGTTACAACAAACATGTTGAGCGCAGCTGAAGCAACTGAGCGGGGGAAAGCCACGGGGCGTGCGTGGAAAGGTGGTGTGTTTTCGCCGAGCGATGGTGTTGCAGATCCTTCGCGGGCTGTTCCTGTAGTTGCACGCGGCATTATGGCCGCCGGTGGTACCGTTCATCAAAACTGTGCAGCCCGCGGGCTGGAGTTAAGTGGTGGCCGGGTTAGTGGCGTGGTGACTGAAGCAGGCACTATTCGTACCAAAACAGTTGTAATGGCGGGCGGTGCCTGGGCTTCATCCTTCTGTCACCAATTGGGTATCAGGTTTCCTCAGGCGGCCGTGCGTGCGTCTATATTGTCCGTCGCGCCCGGTGCCGCTGGTTTGCCGGATGCACTGCATACGTCACAAGTCTCTCTAACGCGCCGTATGGATGGTGGTTATACGCTTGCGATCAGCGGGCGCGCGCGCGTCGATACGACGCCACAGCAATTGCGCTTTTGCCGTGAGTTTGTACCAATGTTTATGCGTCGCTGGCGCAGTCTGGCGCCAGGTGGGCTTCAAGGTTGGGGTGCGGGTCATGAAACATTGAGCAAGTGGTCGTTGGATCAAGTCACTCCTATGGAGAGAAATCGCATTCTTGATCCAAAACCAGATAGCGGGCAAATCAGATTAACGTATCAAAGAGCGCGCGATCTGCTACCCGAACTAACAAGTGTACCAATTGCGCATAGTTGGGCTGGTTACATTGATAGTACGCCGGACGGTGTCCCGGCTATTGGAGAGATTGAAACGGTCCCGGGGTTTATTTTGGCTGCAGGTTTCAGCGGGCACGGCTTTGGAATTGGGCCTGGGGCAGGGCACATGATTGCTGATGTCATTTTGGCTCGCTCTCCAATCGTTGACCCCAATCCCTATAAGCCTGAACGGTTGAACCGAAGCGTATGGGGCAAGGTAGCTGATTTTTAGAATTCAGCGGCGGGATTAAAAGTCTAGTAAATGCACGTCGTTGCCCGCAAGCTGTCTTACTTTTCTCGGGATGCACTTTTGGTGTCTGTAAGACGCTCCTTGAAAATCACTGCTAAATTTTTATGTAGTTGGCTTTTTATCTAGTCGTACGTAGGTGGTTTACTCTGATATTCTGTCGATTACATTAAACAGCGCTGCCATTGCCCAATGGAAAAACTTTATAATATCAATTATGCTTTCAAATTATAGCTAGCGCCGCGTAATATTGACAGAATTTTCCGCGGTTGGTGCGGTTGATGACTATGCGCAAGCCGCCCGCAATCGTTAATGTGCATACATCTGCCGGTCTTTGTAACGGAATTAGTAATATTCTGACGGCCTTTATGAACAAAACGCAGCTGATCATTGGTGCCGGAATTCAGACACGTGAAATGCTGCTGATGGAGCCTGTTGCAATCAAGCCGACAATACCGCCTTTGCTATAGAAGCGTTTATCAGCAGACAGACGCACATCCTTATATGGCACAAAAGACAAAAGGCGGAGCCGAGAGGCTTCGCCTTTTTGAATATAACCGGGTTGGCGGATCTTAGTTCTGGAAGCTTGAAGGCGATGCGTCACCAAAGCGATGAGCGGAGCCATCCATGACCGAAACCTTGCCGATCGAAGCAGTTGCAGTGCGGTCAATCTGCTGAGCAGCAACTGGTGTACGGTCATTTGCATAGAGATCAGCAGGGGTGCCAACATTTGGGTTTTCAGCGAAAGCAGCGCCAGCGCTCAGAACAACAGCAACAGTAACAAGAACAAACTTTTTCATTTTCAATCTCCTTGGTTTGTGTGAAGCGGCGATGTGCTCGTCGTTTCGATGGCCAAGATATAGGCATTTCAATTGGCTGCGCATAGCCAGTGTTTGGTTCACGCATTGTATCTCAATTGGTATACAATCAACCATATAAACCAGACGATCGTTCTATAAGAAGCTGTTTATTCAAAAATATGTGAACAATTTTTGAAAAGAGCACGATGCAAACATAACCGATTGTCACTGAACTTTCGTAAATCTGACGTCCGACTGTTAAGTTGAGGACGCATAGGCATCCGCGCCTCAGTAAAGGAGTGCGCAGTAATGCCTCAATCAATTGAACTCACGAACATCGGAAAATCCTTTGGCGGAAATGATGTCCTCAAAGGCATCGACCTTTCCATTCGTCCGGGCGAGTTCATTTCTCTCGTCGGTATGTCCGGGTGCGGTAAGTCGACCCTTTTACGTATCATCGCTGGTCTTGAAGCTTCCGATAACGGCACCGTGTCCATCGGCGATCAGGATGTTACCGACATCGACCCAAGCGACCGCAATCTTGCAATGGTCTTTCAGTCCTATGCCCTTTATCCGCATATGAATGTGCGCCAGAATATCGCAACGCCGCTCAGAATGCGAAAGCTGAGCCTTTCGGCTCGCCTCCCTTTGTTCGGCCGCTTATTTTCATCAGTCAAGACCCTTGCAGAAATTGACGCCGAAGTTGTTCGGGCCGCTGATACATTGCAGATTGGCCATCTGCTTGACCGCAAACCGGCGCAGCTTTCAGGCGGACAGCGGCAGCGTGTAGCACTCGCCCGTGCTTTGGTGCGTTCGCCGGCAGCATTTTTGATGGATGAGCCGCTTTCCAATTTGGATGCAAAGCTCCGCGCCCATATGCGCGAAGAGCTTGCACGTCTGCATCGCCGCTTGGGTGCCACCTTTGTTTACGTAACTCACGATCAAATTGAAGCGATGACCATGTCCGACCGCATCGCATTGATGTCGGAAGGCAGGATTGAGCAGCTTGGTACACCGGATGAACTTTATAGCCGTCCGGCCACACTAACCGTCGCCCGTTTTATCGGCTCGCCATCGATTAATCTGCTGCCTGTGGAGATCGACGCGCAAGGCAATGTGACTTTCATAGGCGAAGCGCTAGGCATTGCGGTCGCATCAGGTCAAGCAGGGCCAGCCATGCTGGGTTTGCGTGCGGAAGATTTACATGTTGCCAAAAATGGCATGGCGGCACATGTCGTGCGGAGTGAAACGCATGGTGCAGATCGTTTTGTTACGTGTCGTCTTGCGAAAGATAACAATATTGAACTGACTTTACGCCAGCGCGCTGGAGACACTCTCGGTGCTGATGCGGACGGTTTGTTGCATATCGGGTTCGCACCTGATCGTATTCATTTGTTCGGCGAAAACGGTCTGCGTATTGAGCGCACGCGTGAGCGGGTGCTGGCATGACGGCTGCAGATTTTACAACCGACAGTGTGGTGGCATCACGGCCACGGCAGTCGAAAGCTACAAGACGCCTTATCATACGTGGTCTGATGTTTGCAGCACCGGCAGTGCTTCTGCTACTTGCAACCTATATCATTCCGATGATCGTTCTGGCCGGATTTTCGGTAACTGACTACCAACTTGGGGCGCTCTCCACCCGCTTTATCGGGGTAGATAACTTTATCAACGCGTTCAGTGATCCCGTTTTTATGCGAGCTCTGCGTAACACGGTGATCTATGCACTCATCGTTATTCCGTTTGGCGTGTTTCTGGCACTCGGTGTCGCGTTGCTTGTTTATAGCCGTAAGCGCAGCCGTGGTTTTTGGGAAGTCGCCTATTTTCTGCCTGTGACTGCAACGCTGGTCGCCATGGCAACGGTTTGGCAGTTCTTACTCCATCCATCCATCGGGCCAATCAATGCCGTTATCAAGTGGTTTGGCTTTGAGCCGATTGCATTTCTATCCAACCCTGCCCTGTTGATCCCCACCATGGCGCTGATTGGCATCTGGCAGGTGCTGGGTTTCAATATGGTGTTGTTTCTCGCTGGTCTAACAGCGATCTCGAAAGATCTTCATGAAGCCGCTCGCCTTGATGGCGCGAAGAACCCGATTGATCGCTTTTTCACCGTGACATGGCCGATGCTTGGGCCAACTACCATGTTCGTGGTGGTAACCACATCTATTTCGGCGTTCAAGGTCTTTGAAACGGTCGCGGTGTTAACCAAAGGCCGTTTTGGTTCGGAGACATTGCTTTTCGATCTGTATCTTGAAGGCTTTGAATATTCCAACACCGGTTATGCCGCGGCCCTGACTCTGATTTTCCTTGCGATTGTTCTGGTGCTTTCAATTGGCCAGACGCTCCATCTCGACAAGAAAGTGCACTACTAATGGCCGCACTTCGCAAATATATCCCGCATCTTGTTCTGGCTCTCGGTGCATGTGTGATGCTGCTGCCATTCTACTGGATGGTACTGACATCAATCCGCTCTCCAGCCGAAGTTTTCAACGTGTCCCTCTGGCCCATTCCGGAAAAATTCGACGCGGTTGAGAATTACACCCGGGCAGCCGGACAAGTGCCAATGCTGCGCTTTATGCTCAATGGCGTGATTGTCTGTTTCGGCATTCTGTTCGTGCAGGTCTTGACTGCCGTTCCCGCTGCCTACGCGCTTGCAAAACTGCGTTTCCCCGGTCGCAAGATCATGCTCGCTTTGGTAATCGCTGCTCTTTGCGTTCCTATTCAGGCTTTGGCGCTCCCGCTTTTTGTTGGCCTCGCCAAGGCGCAATTGCTGAACACCTATTTTGCAATGATGGCGCCTTTCTTCCTCTCGGTGTTCGCGATCTTTCTGTTTCACCAGTCATTCCGCAGTTATCCCGATGAGATCATCGAAGCGGCTCGCATGGACGGCTTTTCTGAAATGGAAATCTGTTGGGGCATCGTCCTTCGCGGATCGCTCCCATCGCTTGCGGCTTTTTCGGTGTTCTCATTGGTTGCCCACTGGAACGATCTTTATTGGCCGATGGTGGTTGTTTCCGACACAAATCTCGCACCGCCTCCACTTGGGATGCTGTTCTTCGCCGATATTGAATCTGGCGCCAACTACGGTGCGCTTATGGCGGGCGCCACCATAATCACCGCACCAATGGTTGTTTGCTTCCTCCTTGCACGCAAACATTTCATCGCGGGTATCACCATGACCGGGGTGAAATAATCCCGGTCGGCCTCTCTCCTCCATCCTCCTCCCAACAATCCTCTGGAGACTATGATGACTATCAGCCGACGCACTGTCTTAAACGGCATGTTTATGGGCCTCGCAGCCGTTTCGCTCATTACGCCGAATGTAGCCGCTGCTGCCGATGTAACGCTCAACGTGCTTTACAATCTGCCGGGCTTCACGAAGTTCCATCAGCCGCTGGCCGATGAATTTATGAAGAACAATCCGGATATCAAGATTAACTTTCTTGCGCCCGCTGTTGGCTACAATGAAGGTCAGCAGCAGGTCTTGCGCGCAGCTGTAACGGGCAATCTGCCGGATGTGTATTTCTCCGGCTACAACCTCACGGGTGAGCTGGTACATACACTTGCACCGCGCAACCAGATTACCGATCTTGCGCCGTTCATTGAAGCAGAAGGTGGTCAGGCTTTCCTTGACAAGAATTACAGCCCGAAAATGGCAGCTCTTGGTCAGGTTGACGGCAAGCAGTATGGCCTTCCTGTCAATGCATCGTCCCCGATCATTTATATCAATGCCGATCTCGTGACAAAGGCTGGTGGTGATCCTGAAAACATGCCGAAGACATTTGCAGGTCTCATTGAACTGGCAAATAAAATTCATGCGCTTGACCCGAAGATCGCCGGCATGGGCTATGACATCAATGGCTGGCCGGATGATTGGCTCTGGCAGTCGTTGGTATTCCAGCAGGGCGGCAAACTGGTTGATGAAGAAACCAAGAAGGTCGCTTTCGATAATGAGATCGGTCTGAATGCGCTGAAACTCACCCGTCAATTCGTCACTGAAGGCGGCCAAAACCTGCTTGATTGGGATCAGTCACGCCAGCAGTTTGGTGCAGGCCTTACCGGCTTCATCTTCTCAACGCCTGCGCATGTTCAGACTATCGAAGGCCTCGTTGGCGATCGCTTCAAACTTGTAACGTCCACGTTTCCGCTCGATAATGCCGAAAAAGGTGGTGTTCCAACCGGCGGCAATTCGGCTGTTATCCTGACACAAGATAAGGAAAAGCAGGATGCTGCTTGGAAATATCTCAAGTGGATCACAGGTCCTGAAGCACAGAATGTGATTGTGCGCATTACCGGCTATCTGCCAACCAACAAGCTCGCAACAGGTGAAGACTATCTTGCGCCATATTATGCCGAGCATCCAAATGTTAAAACTGCTTCGCTACAGGCTGATCGTTCGTTGCCATGGGCTGGCTATCCGGGCGGCGATTCCGTTCGTATCTGGCGCACCCAGCGCGACGTCATTGGCGCAGTGATGCGTGGTGAAGTGTCACCAGAAGACGGCCTTAAGCAGCTCGTTGAACAGACAAACGCGCTAATGAAATAAGACCTCCGCTTTATCGAAAAGGCTGCGAAATCGCTATTCTGGTTATTCGCAGCCTTCTTGATTGGCTGAAAGATGCATTATGAAAATCATCCAACTTACCGACACGCATTTGATGCCGTCAGGCATCGTGGTCAATGGCGTGGATCCCGAAACGCAGCTGCGTGTCGCAATAGCCGATATTATCGAAAAACATAGCGACGCTGATCTGCTGACGATTACTGGCGATCTTTGCAATTATGGCGATCCGGAAGCATATGAATTGCTACGCGATATTCTGGCTCCCGTTCCATTCCAAGTTCGCATGATGCTCGGCAACCACGACCGCCGACCAGAATTCATAGCTGCTTTTCCGGACCATCCCCGCGATGAGAACGGCTATATTCAGTCGTACATCGACACCCGTTTTGGCCGACTGCTGTTCCTTGACAGTCATCAGGCTGGGATCATTGGCGGTATTTACGATGAAGATCGCCTCACGTGGCTTGATACAGCTCTGAGTGGCGCAGGCGAATTTCCTGCGACCGTGTTCATTCATCATCCACCGTTCGATGCGGGTATTGCTCATTTCGATAATATCGGGATGCATGACGATGGTGCAATTATGCAGCGCCTTCATGCTCATAAGGCGGGCATTCGCCACATTATCTTTGGTCATATTCATGTTCCGTTATCGGGGACCACTGCACACGGCATTGCTTATAGTTCGGGACAGGCTTGTTCACATCGATTCATAACGGAGCTGGATAGCCCAAATCCTTGGTGGACGGGCGGGTTGCCTTGCTATCGCGTCATAAAGCTCGATGAACATGGATTACGCGCTTATAGCTTTGAGGTCGGGCAGGAAGCCACAAGTCAGGCCGAGATCTGCGCTGGCCCGTAATTTCATATTATCATGTTGACCGCGTTTGCTCAGATTGAGCAAATAGGCGACAGGCATAGCGAATTAGTGTTTGTCGCCATCATGGTCATTCTGCCAGTGTAGCTTCTCGCGCATCTGCAGCCTACGCTTCACCGCGTGTAATAAATATGCGGGCGTCCGGTATCGGCTTGTATTTCTACTCGAGCATCAACGCAAAAAACATTCTTAAGAATGTCCTGCGTTATAACCTCTTGCGGGCTGCCTGATGCAACTATCTTCCCGGCCTGCATAACAATCAGCTCGTCACAGAACATAGCTGCATGATTGAGATCATGCAGTGCTATGACGCTTGTGATTGGCAGGCCAGAAACCAGCCTTAGCAAGCTCATCTGATGCTGAATATCCAGATGGTTGGTTGGCTCATCAAGGATCAATTCCTTTGGTGCCTGACATAGTGCTCTTGCAATATGTGCGCGTTGCTTTTCACCACCTGAAAGGCTTTGCCAGCTTTCATTACGCTTGGCTCTCATACCTGTGCGCTCGATTGCCTCCTCCACCGCTGCTTCATCAGCAGTGCGCCAGCCTGAAAACATTGATCTGTGGGGAAAACGACCAAGCCTGATGACATCAATGACTTTAAGATTGGCGTTGGTCGTTGCATGCTGTTCAATGAATGCAACACGTTGAGCGATTGTTCGGCGGGCAATCGATCGAAGATTTTTGCCATCAAGAAGAACCTGACCGGAATCCGGCTTTCGCAATCCGGCAACTAACCTCAGTAGCGATGTCTTACCAGAACCGTTTGGTCCAAGAAGCCCGAGCATTTTTCCAGGCGTGGCTTCAAAAGACACATCATCCAAAATGGTTCTCTTACCAATTTTCCAGCATAGATTTTCTACCTTAATCGTCATGATGTACGCTGAAACCGATAGAGGATAATGGAAAAGACCGGAACGCCAACAAGAGCGGTTACGACCCCGATTGGCAGCGTCTGCTGAGGAATAAGCGCACGCGAGGTTATGTCAGCCAGAACCATAAAAATAGCGCCAATTACCGCGCAGGCTGGTAACAACCTTATGTGTAATGGGCCAACGATGAACCGGGCTGCATGCGGCACTACCAGACCGACAAAACCGATAGACCCAACCATGCTAACGATTGTAGCCGTCATCATTGCGGTCAGCGCAAACAGTACAAGGCGTGTGCGGCCCACATTAACACCCAACGAAGATGCCGCTTCATCGCCAAAAGCAAAAGCATCAAGAACACGCGAATAAAACAAGCATGCGATCAGGCCAAAGCCAATGACAACAGAGACCAGTATAAATTCTGGCCATCGCACACCGCCAAAACTACCAAGCAGCCAAAACATTACATCGCGCGCTTGCTGTGCATTGCCCGATGTCGTGACGATGTAAGATGTTGTGGCATTGAAAAGTTGTGAAGCAGCTACACCCGCGAGGATCGTGCGATCGGCACCCGCACGCGTTCCATTTGAAAGAAGTGCAACAAAGAAAAAGGCTGCAAACGCGCCAACGAACGCACCTGCTGACAGCGAGACTGCGCCTGCACCAATACCGAGAATGACGATAGCCACTGCACCTGTCGAAGCACCTGCTGAGATGCCTAACACGTAGGGTTCTGCCAGAGGGTTTCGTAGCAGCGACTGCATGATTGCACCCGAGAGTGCGAGACCCGCGCCACAAAATGCTGCCACAAGCGCGCGACTGAGACGGTAATCCCAGATCACCGTCTCATGAATACGGTTAAGATCAATATGTGTCCATCCTAAGCGATTGGTGATGGCTGCAAAGGTTGTCGAGAGGGGTATTGGTAAATCACCAATACCCACACTGATCCCGATGACCAATCCAATCGTTGCAATGGAGAGCAAAATTACCGTGCTATATGCACCCCATTGCCTCAAAGAATGGCTTTCAATAATCACTTGAGAATACCAAGTTCTTTCAATTGAGCCGCAACTTGCTCGGCACCATAAATTGTACGAATGGTAGGGTTCATTGCCTGTCCGTCCATCACGACAATTGCCTTGTTCTTGACTGCAGGCATTTGGCTAACTGCTGGATCTGTATTCAAAAACTGAATTTTCGCTTCTGGCTTGTCGAGTTCCCAGCGATTACGATCAAGATTGGCGACCACGATCACGTCTGGATTAGCTGCGATAATGCTTTCCCAACCCAGGGTTGGCCATTCTGCTTCTGCCTTAATTGCATTTTCACCACCAAGAACATCTGCGATAAATGTAGACGCGCCATTGCCGCCGCCCAAATACGCATCTGCAGAAGGTGATTGGCTAGAGAACCAGAAGACATAAGAAAGCTTCTTTTCATCGGCTGGCACAGTTGCCCGTAGTGCTGCTTCGCGTGCTTTGAAATCAGCTATCACTGCCTGACCGCGATCCGCCACGTCGAAAATCTGCGAAAGCTCATCAATCTCTTGGTAGAGAAGATCCATATTCCAGAGTTTGTCGCGGCTGCCATATTCATCCTTAACCTGTTCAGTACTCAGGCAAGTGCTCGGCGAAAGATAAGTTGGAACGCCAACCTTATCGAAGTCCTCACGCTTAGCGACTTTACTGCTCGGCCCGATCAAGCTTGGCAAGGCGGCAGCAACAAAATCAGGATTTTCAGCGAGAATAGATTCAAACGTCGGAAATTCGACAGTCAGAAGTTTGACTTTCGCATTCGCAGTTTCAAGTTGCGGGAGCACCTTACTCGGCCAGAATGCAGTACCAGCCATTTTCTCTTCAAGCCCCAGAAGCAGCATGATTTCCGCGCTGTTCTGTCCAAGGCCAACGGCACGCTCCGGAGCTTTCGGGATCGTAATCTTCACGCCACAGTTTTCAATGGTGAGCGGATATTGTGTCGGTGCTGCGAATGCTGGCGCTATTTGGAAGGCCAAAGAAGCGGCTAAAGTAGAAGTAATTAGGAATGATTTGAACGTGATCACGATTATGGGCGCCTAGGTTGGAAACCAAACATTTCAGTGATCGCTGATATAGTCTGAATGCTGCCGCTATAACAAGAGTTGTGTAGTCATATTTGATGAGATTATTGATTCTCCATATGGATTTGATAGGGTCTTTCGCCTTTTGGTTCGAAATAGAAGCGATAGTCCAGAGTTCCCAGTGGATCATGCTTCCGGAACATGAAATCATTAAAATTAGTCGGATTCCAAGCTTGAGAAGTGTTTTCTGATTTTCGACAGAGTATTAAAGTCATGGGAGTTATCAAAATTATTTTTTTTAAAGTCTTTGGGAGAAAAATCAAAAAATGATCTAAATCTTTTACTAAAAATAGCTGGGTCGCTACATCCAAATCGCCAAGCGATATTTTTAAGAGATATTTTCTGTCCACTATTTGATTTAGCCATCTCATTCCAAGCCAATTTTAGGCGTCTCTCCCAGATAACCTGGCCGACTCCACCATCTTTCTCAAATATTCTATAAATATGAGAGCGTGACATATTAAAATTATTATAAAGAAAATCTGGTGTTAAGTTATGGTTTGCAATATTCTTGTCGATAAAATCAATGATTGTCTGTCTCTCGATGTTATGTAAATTGACTACGTTGTCAAATTTTCTACTGAGAAGTTTAGCTATATATTCAAGTATGTCGGCTTCGAATTCGTGGGGGTCGTCGAATGCATTCTCTTCTGTTATTTTTAAGGCAGAGACTACCGTACTCGTTAATAGAATACCAAGTGAGGTTTCGCCCTTTATGACAGCGCCATTGAGTGCTCTAGGGTCAATTATTCGTGATATTAATTCTCGGTCAAAAGCTATAGATATCGTACTTCCATCGCTTACCATAATATTAAATGGCGCACTGTAGTCGAATATAATAATGTCGCCTTTATTCAGATTTATCGTATTTCCGTTGCAATCCCCTGAACAGTCTCCTTTTGTTATTATCTGTAGAAGTATTTGATTTATGCCGCCAAAATTTATTAATTTATTCGTTCTCAAGCATGTGTGTTGTTGGTAATTTGATCGACCGATAAGAGACCTTCCTAGGAAGTTTGTCTCGACGTGCCCATCAATTTCCATGCCACCACCTACGCGATTGGCATCATATAGCGGGCTAATGATTTGCCGCCAATTATGCCTATCGTTTGATGGACTGTTGTCGCCAACTTCATCCGAATTATTCTCATTATAGCGTTTCATTTGCTGACCCCCAAGTTATAAATCTCCGATAAATCCGCGAATGCCGATTAGAATATCGTGTAAATTAGAAAAATTAATGCAACTATATTCAGACGAATGTGCTGATAAATGATTTACTTCATTTTTTACTTTAATGATAAAATATATAATGAATTTTATTTAGCATATGCAAATTCGCTAATGATATGTAATACGCAAAGATTGCCTCCATTTCATAACTTAATATTACGATATATTTAAAATTAATTATTTCAAGTTTTTGATGGTCAAAAATTGGGTTCTGATTTTGTATTTATAGGTGAATATCTCGGCTTGAGCGCTTGGTGGGTATTTTTTCCAAAAATCCATCTATAATGATGGCTCAATTCTTTTCATTGTAATCTTTGCAAGTGGCAGGTTTGGCGCTTCATTGAACGATTAATAGAAAACGGGATGGCAAATTCCACACTATGATGGTGATGAGGCCGCTACCTAATCGGTTGTTCCTGTCCATCCTAATGGTCAGAATATGGTTGTCTCAGTTTGCCAGCCCGAGCCAGAGCCTCCGGCATATGGCGTCTTGCATCAATCTTTGCGAGTGGGCTTTTGTACTTAAAAGCCAAGAACTGCCGCATTTCATCACGCGGCAGGCTTTCATGTATGTTCTTTCTTTTAACGCGTCGCCTGATAGTTCAGGTTTTGCGACATATATACCGGATTAGCCCGCCGCATTCCGCGCTCGATCAGTACGGGTTTAATGCAAAGATGGCGTTAGCAATATTGGAGCGGGGTGGTATTTCAGGTGTGTTGCCTAAGTCCTGAGTCAAAAGTACCGCCACATCAGTAATGCCAAGGTCATCCAGTTGATCTGGTGTGCCAAACCCGTATTCCATATGACCACGACCGATGATGCCTAGGACAAGCGCATCGGGCTTTTCATCAAGATAGTTCGCGATGTTGCAGGCGAATGCACGATCCCATGTTTGTTGGGCACGTACAAACCTATCAAACTCGGGAGCATCGGCCGACTTCCCCTGCATTGCTGGCGGTCCGCCGTTGGTAAGGCGCAAAAGATGCTCCCGATGGGCCAGGCTTGCAGCGCGTGCGGGTGTTAGTCCGTCGCGGTCCTCTTCGGCAATCTCTTCCCAGCCCTCTTTTCCAACACGTGTTACGAGGTCACGGCGACAATTTAATGCCAGCATCTTGATATGGAATTCGCGACAGAAGTTAAAAATTGGCCAGTAAAGGTCTGCTGCAAAGCCCCATACTTTGCCCCATTCAGCGCGCTCCAGAAATTGATCTGCATTCAACTGTCCAGCAACCCATTCATCAAGAACCGGCTGAAGTCGTCTTGGGAACATTTCAAAGCCAATGGCAAGATTATCTCGGTAAGCGAGGAGCGAAGCAGAAATATTTACCTGCCAGCGGTGAATATCATATCGGTCATGCAGTTCGCCCAATAGAACAACACGCTTCTGTGACATCTCCTGCATAAGCGATTGATGCGTTCTGATCTCGCCTGAATTTGGATCGAACCATTGTCCCGCTCGCAGCGTTTCATGAGCTGAATTCATAGGAACGCCTCCTTTTTTCCGGAAATGATCAGGCCTGTTTCCTCGCCGGCTGCATTGAGCGCATAAAATTGATGCTCGTCAGCGTTCTCGAGCTCCCGCCATGATGCAACATGACCAGCTTTGAGATGCAGATGAAAATCTGGCTTCATGACATTGATGAAGCCGCGTGATGGGCGCACGTCCGGCATCTCGCCACTCCACTCTTGTTTGAAAGCGGGAAGATCAAGCGATATCCGTACTTCGGCCTTATTGCGCTGCGCAGCTACAAATGGCTTCAAACCGGGCTCATCATCGCTAATCTCCAGCGCTTCACCAGCGCCACGATCTTTGTTAGCTGGTTCAAGCACAGTAAAAGTGAAGCTCTCCAGAGCTTTGTCAAATGGCGCAGCGCCGTCGAAGCCAATCACACTGCCAATAATCGTTTCGTCTGATGCTATGAGATCAATACGAGGATAAACCTTTTCCTGCATCACACTACTACGGTCCGCAATAAGTGAAGTGATTGCTGAGAGGTCAATACTCGAATGATGTTCGGCACCAGAAAAATGAATCCAACCCTCCCGAACCTCAACGTGCTCTACCACGCCGATACGTTCATGCGTTGCACCACCGCTTTTGGAGTTAATCATGAGTTTGCCCATTAAGGGTAGTGTACTCAGAATGTCTGCCGCATCAGCCAAAAGCTTTATTCGGATTGGTTGGTCGCTCATAGTTTCCTCATGCAGTTTGTGGAATGGTGTTATTAGGGCGTATGTCAGCTACGCCCGACGTTTCAAGATCGATTATACGGTCGATTTTAATGCTACCTGGCTGACGATGAGTCAGAATGACGATTGTTGTATCGGGCAGGTCCCGTCGCAAGAGATTAAGCAGCATTGTTTCGGACGCCTTATCCAGCGCACTTGTTGCTTCATCAAGAAACAACCAGTCAGGCTTCACGAGCAGCGCGCGGGCAAGTGCAAATCGTTGCATTTCTCCACCGGAAAGAGTTCCGAGTGCAACCTGTTTTTCTCGTAACTGTTGACGCAAAATATCAGGCAGTCCAACATTTGTCAGTGCTCGCGGGATTTCGTCATGATCAAATTGATCTGCTGCGAGCGGGTAGGATACCGCCTCGCTTAACTTTACATTCGGCATATATGGCTTTTGTGAAAGCACAAGCATGGTGGTATCTGGTCGGTGGAGTGTTCCGCTCGCAAAGTTCCATGCACCGGCGATAAGTCTTAGTAATGTTGTTTTGCCGAGGCCCGATCGACCGCGCAGCCAAACTGTTTCACCGAGCTTGATTTCGAGATTTGAAATCTCAATAAGGTTTCGTCCATCGGGCGTATTCAATACAATGTCACGCAAATGCAGCGGTGCATCTGACGGCTGAGAAATGGATGTGTGCGTCGGTGGCTGAATGCGCCGCGTGGCATTTATAAATCCGGATAAGCGCGAAACCGCCGATACGAGTTCCGCCAATGTCTTGTAGTTGAAAATAAACCACGAGAGATTAGTGGACACATGCGTAAATGCCTGACCGAGTTGCATCAGTCCGCCAAATGTCACAGTACCTGCAAAATATGCTGGTAGCCCTAGAAAGGTAGGAATTCTGAATATGCTGTGACGATAGGGAAAGGTAAATATGCCGAGTTGCACCTGACGAAAAACCAGTCGGAACCAATTCTCACGAACTTTGGCAAACTTGTCTGAAAGTATTCTTTTTTCCTGATTTTCGCCGTTCAATATGGCAATATCACCCGCATGCTGACGAATATGCGCCATCGCAAAGCGGAAATCTGCTTCCTTCTTCTGTTGCTCAACAAATGTGGCTTTCAGCCGCCGTCCGAACAGGTGCGTCACGAACGAAGAGATAAACACGTAAACAAACGCAGCCCACAGCATATAGCGCGGTATCGTAAACTCTATTCCCGCGAGGCTAAAATTCAGCGCATAAGTTGAGAGGCCCCAAAGCACTACAATGTAGGAAAATAGAGCTATAATATTTGTGATAAGCCCTATTCCCTCTTCTAATGTGTGTTTGACAAAGAGGTCGCAGTCTTCAGCAATACGCTGATCAGGATTGTCCGGCACAGGGTCGCTGTGACCTATGGAAAGATGCCAATAGGCCTTATTCGACATCCAGAAGGTTATGGCCGTCTCGGTGAGTCTTTGGCGCCAGCGGATATTGAGGGCGCCTTGCAAATACTGCCCTGTGAGCGTGAGACAGGTATTGATCAGCACGATTAAACCAAAAATGCCGATCTGGCTAATGGTGACCGAAATATTGCGCTGCTCCAGCGCATTATAAAAATCTGCTGTCCACCTGATAAGCCACAGACCCATGTAGATGCCCACAAGGTGTAGAGCGAAGATAACAGCGAGCAGCGATAAATTCAGAACGGTGCCTGATCCCGAATTGCAATATTTGAGTAACTGCCAAAATTGTTTAAGTACCGTAAGCATTAACAACCCACACAGACATGATAAAGCCGGAGGGGATTTTTAATCTCCTCCGGCATGTTGATCATCGAAGACGTTTAGAAACGCATTGTTGCGCCGATTTTAAAGGAGCGGCCTGGTGCGATCTGCATTTCCAGTGGGTTCACGTTCGCTACCGAAGAAGAGTCCGGAGTATTGGCGTAACCGGTGAGTGTATTCGGGAAATAGCGCTTGTCGAAAATGTTCTCGACCCCGAAGTTCACGTCGATATGTTTGGTCGGCTTCCACTTGGCATAAGCATCAAATACCGAGTAGTTTGAAGGCTTGAAAGCATTCTCATCCGCGCGGCGCTTCACTCCAGATGCAAAAGTGCCGACAAATTCTGTTTCAAGATTCCAATCCGGGATGATGTATCGTAGCCCCAGAACTGTCGTTAGTGGAACAGCGCCATCAAACGGGGTCTTTTCCGAGCCTGCATCGACACGCTGGTCGCCGCGCATGTAAGACAGTGCAGCGTTGGCAAAGAGGTTATTATAGACCTCATACTCACCAGCGAACTCAATTCCCCAGACCTTTACGCTCTCAACGTTATCAGATGTATATTTATCCGCTGTACCCGGAACCCGCTGTAAGCTGCGGATAAAGTCCTTGTAATCGGAATAGAATGCAGAGGCACTGAAATATCCGCGATCATACTCACCACGCAAACCGGCTTCATAGCTGCGGACAAACTCAGGCTTGAGGTTTGGATTTGGAATAACTTCCACCATGCCCGTTGCACCGATTGACGATGAAGAAATAAAGAGTTGCTGGGCAGTTGGCATCTTGAAGCCTTCGCCGTATGAAGCGAAAAGCGAATAAGTGTCGTCCAGTTTATAGATGCCGCCAAGGCGCTTGATCAGGCGGGTCTTGTCCATTTTCTCAGGCTCAAAGCCGTCTAGCGGAACGTAATCGTCATCGCTGGTCGGATCGATGGAATAAGTAGCAAGGCGCAAACCCGGCGTAAGGGTCAAGCGATCGTCCAGCAGCTTGATTTCATCTTGTACATAAAAATCTGCGCGAACCGTGTCCACCTTAGGGAAATTAAACCCTTGTCGCAAAGCAACTGTGGTGATGCCGGTATTCAGATTTGTTGTAATGTTTTTGCCATCATAGTTGCTCTTGGTGATGTCACCTGCAAAACCATAAATGAGTTTATGGCTTGTCTGGCCAATATCAAATGACGATGTCAACTGTACATCGGCCTGCAAGAAGTCTTCGCTGTAATTGCGAATTTGAATGCGATCCTCACGCCGCGGCGTTGCATAACGCGAGTAGTTACGAATTTGGTTGCTCGTGGTATCTCGCTTTTGCGGCGAATAGGAAATATTCCACTTCACTTCATCCAGCCAAGAAGCGCCGACTGTCCAGCGGTGGTCCAGCGCAAAGCGCGCCCGCTGCATTTTCAAAGATCGATCCCAACTCTCATTTTCATAATAAAAGCTGGGTATGTTCAGATAGGCCGGATTGGCGGCGCCGGAATCATATTTCTGATCGACATCCGTGTTGCGTTCAAACCACTCCCCGGTCAGTTTGAATTCATGATCAGCCGATGGGTTCCACTGAAGCTTCATGAGTCCGTTATAAGAGTCCGTGTCCATAGGGAATGCTTTGTTGCATGGCCATATAGACTCGCGTGGGCAGCCCCATATGCCGCCATCAGCACGTGCCTTGCGCATATCTGGTTCAGATGCATTGATGTGTCCGAAGCTACCCAAAACCTTGAAATCGCCTGCTTCTGCGGCACCGGTAATTTGTTTGCGAAATGATTTGTCAAAACTGTCATAACTAAACTTTGTTTCGACAGCCCACGGTTTGGTGCCATCCAGCAAGTCGTCCGGATCCATCGTTCTGAAGAACACAACGCCACCCAAGGCATCGGCACCCCAGAGCACTGAATTTGGGCCGCGTGTTATTTCAACCGATTTCATGTTGAAGGGGTCTACGAAATCGCGACTGCCATCAGTAATGCGTTCCTGAACGCGTGCGCCATCAACGAGAATTTGCACCCGATTTCCGCCAACGCCACGAATGTTGAAGCTATTAAGCTGACCAAAAGGATTGGTAAGCGAAGTTTGACGATCGACGCTCACACCCGGTTCATAACGCACCAGATCTTGAATATCGCGGACTTGGTGTCGATCAAGCGTGTCGCGATCAATCACGCTGATCGACATTGGTACATCAAGCAGGTTTTTGGCTGCACGCTCTGCCGAGAGAGTGATTGTCTGTAGCCGGATAGTTTCTGGGCTTTCGTCGTCTTTTTTCTGGGTCTGCTGCTGCTTTTGCGTTTCAGGTGCTATTTGAGCATGGGCATCGGTATAAGCCAGTAGAGTGGCAGAGGCAGAAAGAGCTACCAGCAATTTACGATTGACAGATATTTTGAAGACTGAAGGCCGCAGCATTTGATATTCCCCAAATAAGCGTTGCGCGTTTGCTGGCTTGCCTAAGGGACTTGCTGGCTAAAGTTGAGTGATTGGCTCAATATATCATTTTGTTTTCCGTTCAACTGTGGCTTGTGGTGTTTCCACCGTGCTGTCTCGGTTTCGAACAATGTAGATGCTTTTTAGCAACACCCGTTAAAAAGGGAGCGAATGTGATAGTTGGGTGAGGTAATTGGTGAAGTGGCCAAATAGTGGCTTTTTCTGCAAATTTTACAGATTGGCGCTAATTTGAATACGTCTCGCAATTTGTAGAAAACCAAACTGGCTTCTATTCTTGCCTATTGTGGTCATGTTTTATATGAGCAATGATAAGGTTTATTGATAATGTCGCTTGTTTACGGATTGTAACTTCTAATGGACGCCAAGTCTGACGAGATAGATACTCTTTACAGGGCTGAGCGTCAGCGTCTTGAGCGTATGGTCATTCGAAAAATAGGCGCACCGAACGCATCCGATGTTGTTCAGGATGTGTTTGCTCGTCTTTGGGGTAAGACCAGAGAGCATATCATTCTGACGCCTGCATATCTTAGCCGGTGTGTACGCAATGCGGCAATCGACTTGATACGGGTTGAAAACCGACACAAAAAACTGCCAGAAATGTTGACGGAAGAGCAATATGCTGCACCTGTCGCAACGCCTGAGCAGATTGTCATTGCGATCAACGATGTTCGCCAGATAGATAAGGCAATCCGTTCACTTCCCGAGCGTGTCAGACATATATTCCTTCTCAATCGAATTCATGGCTGTTCCTATGACGAAATCGCTGAAGCGCTCAATATTTCGTACAGCACGGTAGAACGAGATATGGCAAAGGCCATTCTTGCCTGTCGACAAGCTGCCGAATAAAAGGCTGAGGGGTAGAGTGCTGGATAATCGTTATATCGGAGAGGCCCTATGCGGAGCGCTGCCTCATACGCGTGAGATACTTGGTGATCATGGAAGAGCATAACGCTGACATATCTGATCAAGCTCAAGCTGAAAAAGAGGCTATAGCTTGGTTTACGCGTATGAATGGTAAGCCGTCGCGTTCCGATAAACAGAATTTCTTGGCGTGGCAGAAGCTTAATCCAGAGAATGAAGCCGCTTTTCGCGCAATCAGTGCTTTTTGGTCATCCAGTATTGCGCCCGGCGCGGAAATTGCCCGCGAAGAAGCATCGTCGCTGGCCGGCCCTCTCAGTCGTATTAAAGATATACGCAAACGCAGAAAGTCGGGCAACAAAGGCGTTGCAGGGATGCTAGTCCTGCTGTTTGCACTTGGAAGTGGCTGGATATGGTTGGAAAAGCCCAATCTCTGGCAAGACTTCAATGCAGATTACGTATCTGCACGCGGTGAAACGCGCCAGGTTCGGCTGGATGACGGCTCGTTGGTCTTACTTGATGCTGATACTGCTATCGACGTTCGCCTTGACGATCACGCCCGTCAGGTGAAATTGTTGCGCGGAACGGCCTATTTTGAGGTCACACCTTCCAGTGTGCCGTTCATCGTCGAGGCAGAAAATGGACGCTCGCGCGTTCTTGGCACTGCCTTTGACGTCGCTCTCAATGAAGCTGGTGTCGAAGTGACACTTGAACATGGCAGCTTGCGCGTAGAAGTGATCAATTCGTCGGATCAGGTCGTTCTTAAGCCCGGTGAAGCTGTCGGATATAGCGATAAAGGGCTATCCACACCGCATGATGTTGACATAGCTGATGCGCTTTCTTGGCATGAGGGACGATTTGTATTCAACGATGCGACACTGAAGGATGTATTGCAAAAGATTGAGCGTTATCGTCATGGCCGTATAATCGTCATGGGGTCAGCCTTGGGTGCGCGACGCATCAGCGGTAGTTTTTCGCTCAAAGATACGGATGCAGCTTTGTCGTCGTTGCAAACCTCAGTCGGTTTCAACATGCGCAAATTGAGCGAACGCCTTGTCGTCATTGGGCCATGATGATCGATTTCATAAATAGGATAAAATAATTCATCTTTTTATGAGGGTGGCTTGTCATCCCGACCGTTAAGTCCATTGAGAGGGGCGCGAAATCAATGCGCCCGCACCAGAATGGATACGGGAAAGGCATAATCATGAATATCAGCGCCGGGACACGCAGATTTGCGTTGCTGCTTGCGACAACAGTTCTGTCAGTGGCAACTGATGCTTCAGTGTTTCTCACGAACGCATATGCTCAGGCGGCTGCTGAAAAAGTTCATGACTTCAATATTCAGTCGAAATCTGTTCGCCAGACACTGAATGATATTGGCCGTATTTCCGGGGTAGCCGTGGTTTTCAATGAGACAGCCTTAGCGTCCAAGGTTGCCAAAACAGTCCGTGGATCAATGTCCACGTCTCAGGCAATCGCTACAGCTTTGGCCGGAACTGGCTTAAACTGGCGATTTACAAATGCGAATACAGTTACAATCGTTGACCCAGCGTCTACATCATCGGGCGTAGTTAGTGCGCCTGATGGTACGACTGTTCTGAACACCATTACAGTCGTCGGACAGGGATCAGTTACGGAAGGCTCCGGCTCTTACACAACGGGCGAAATGTCGACGGCGACGGGGCTAAACCTCTCAATTCGAGAAACGCCGCAGTCAGTCAGTGTGGTGACAAATGCGCGGATACGGGACGCGGGTATGGTCACGGTTGAAGATGCCTTAGCGAATACGACAGGCATCACCGTTGGCGCAACGGGTGGCGAGCGAAGCAATTATTTTGCGCGCGGATTTCAGGTCGACAATATCATGGTCGATGGCCTTACCATTAGCCAGGATTCAGACGTTGTCGGCTCTTCAACACTTGCAATGTATGATCGGGTTGAGGTTGTACGAGGGGCCACAGGTCTGCTTGAGGGAGCGGGAAACCCATCGGCATCTATTAATCTGGTTCGGAAGCGCCCGACAGCAGAGCGACAGATCATCGTGACGGGAACAGCGGGTAGCTGGAATAACTACATGGGGACGCTTGATGCCGGTGGTTCCTTAAATGCTGAAGGCACACTCCGCGGGCGTATGGTCACATCGCTGCAGGATTCGGATACATTCACGCAGGATTACGAACGACAGCGTCAGCTATACTACGGGATCCTTGAAGCTGATCTGACTGAAGATACGATGCTGACATTGGGCGGTTATTATAACCGTGAGAAAAGCCCGGGTGCGGATTGGAATGGCTTACCAACCCGTCCTGATGGCAGTTTTTACGACTTTGATCGCTCTGTTCGTTCAAGCCCATCATGGACCTACTGGAACAAGGCGAACACCAATGTCTTCGGTGAAATTAAGCATGAGCTCGACAATGATTGGGTGATTAAACTCAAAGGAAGCTATCTTGACGCTAAGATGGATATGCTTGGCGCTTCACTGTATCGCCTAGATCCCGCCAGTGACGAATTGCAATACAATATTGGCAAATACGATTATCATCACAAGCAGACTGCTTTTGATGTAAATGCTCAAGGTTCATTTGACTTGCTTGGCCGCACTCATGAACTGTCGTTGGGTGGTAACTACAGGCGTAATATCAACGATGATGGCCCTGGTGGCTGGCCATCCGAGTTTCCATATCAATTTGATCCGTTCAATTGGCAGCAATCAGTTGACGTTCCTATGCCCGATTTCAATTATATGTGGGAGCGACAGTCTAAAGAAGTTAACTATGGTCTTTATGGAACAGCCAAATTTAATGTGACTGATCCTCTTAACGTGTTTGTTGGGGGGCGACTGAGCTGGTACGAAACGAATACTTTTTTCCGTAGCGGCACTTATACAGAATCCACAGCGTTTGAGGCTGAACATAGGTTCACACCTTATGTTGCTGCAACCTATGATCTGAACGATATATTCACGGTCTATGGCAGCGTAACCTCTATCTTTAAACCGCAGAATTATACGGGAACAAATGGTTCGTTGCTTAATCCCGTGACCGGCACGAATTATGAGGCAGGTATCAAAGGTGAATTTCTTGGTGGTAGACTTAATGCGAGCTTAGCTGCATTTCAGATCGACCAGAAAAACTTGCCGGATCAGCTGCCGCCCTGTGACGGAGGCATTGAGTGTTACTCTGCGGCTGGGAAGGTTCGTAGTCGCGGATTTGAGGCTGAAGTTTCTGGTCTGATCACAGAGGACTGGCGCATCTTTGCTGGTTACACCTACATCAACGCAAAATATCTTGAAGATTCAACGGGTGGTAAAGCGGGTGACCGATATGGGAGAGACAAACCGCAGCATCTGCTCACGCTTTCAACGGTTTACACGCTCCCCGAAGATTTCAACCGTTGGCGTGTGGGGGCGTCTGGTCGCTTTCAAAGTTCAATCGAAGGTAACGTAAATGGCTATGTGAACGCAAAGCAGGATGCCTATGGTCTTCTAGATTTGGTGGTTGCTTACAGCCCGACGGAAAATAGCGATTTCAGGCTTAACGTGTATAATGTGTTTGATAAGTATTATTACAAAAGCGTTGGCTATACGGATAATGCCAATCTGATCGGAGCACCGCGAAGCTTCACCATAACTGGAACCTATAAATTCTAGAGTTTGCTGGGAGCGCGAAAGCGCTCCCAGCAGCGTCTTATTTTGGATTAAAGGCTCAATAATGCTGAAGTGCTACACTCTGATTGTCCGTTTTATTTCCATCGCTCTATTGCTGGTATCTCCTGTTAAATTTGCGCATAGCGAAAATGCAACGGCCACTGTGAGGGTGTCGCATGCGCTTGGAACTTCCGATATTTCACCATCGCCAAAACGTGTCATAACGCTCGGATGGAGTGGTGAAGACGTCGTACTCGCTCTGGGAACGGTTCCCATTGCAATGACCCGCTATGGTTCATTTCCCAGCGGAATGTTTCCATGGGATGAAGCTAAGCTGACTGGCGAAAGACCTCTTTTGCTTAGTGGCGATCTTAACTATGAGGCGATAGCAGCCTTAAAGCCTGATCTTATTGTGGGTATATATTCTGGCATAGACGCAGTGGCTTACAAACGGCTTTCGACAATTGCCCCAACAGTCGTCTATCGTTCTGGGCCGTGGCAAGCAGATTGGCGGGAGCAAACAGAAATCATTGGCGAGGCATTGGGGAAGCCTAAGGAAGCCCAAGCTTTAATCGCCGAAACAGACGTTCTGCTGGAAAGGTTTGGCAAAAATCATCCGGAACTTCAGGGTAAGACGTTTACGTTTGGCTCATATATGCCGGGCAGTTCCGGTATCATTGTTTATCTGCCTTCTGATCCACGTGTACAGGCACTGACAAAAATGGGGCTGAAGATATCTTCAGGCGTAGAGGCACTCGCCACTTCAGACCCTGATGAGACGTCGACTTCTGTTAGTCTTGAAAACGTCGGAAGTATTGATGCTGATATTCTGATCATGTGGTACGGGGAGGGTGCAAGGGATGCTGCTGAAACGCAACCTTTGTTCGCTGCACTCAACGCCGTGAAGCGGGGCTCTTATGTGGCGCTCGATGATCCTGTCTCGGTTTGGTCCACATCGGCTTTAAGTGTTCTCTCCATCCCCTATGGTTTCCCGAAGTTTGTCCCGCGTCTGGCCGAGGCTGCACGAAAAGCGGAACGGCAGTGATGCTGGGTGGGAAAAAGAGTTTCTTGATCTTGCCAACAATGTCTTGGGGGTGTTGAAAGAGGTTTGGTCTCAGCACATCGTGCCATTTGATTATAAAAATAAATATAATGCCGTTATTCATATCGACGGCCTATGCCAATCAATCGGGACTACGACATAGAGCACGGCTACTAATGAAGTATCCTGGTATGTTGAGTATAATTGTTTTTGTTTCTCAACAGAGCGATGTAAAATCTAAATAGGGATATATCACTTTGACCAATCAGCGGAAAATACAACGAACGCTTTCTTTAGAAGCTGATTTTCAGCCTTCAATTTCTCGATATTTGACCGCAGTTTTCTCAGTTCCACTTCCAGTTCGGCCTGCGTCATTGGTGTGTGATCGTCAGCTTTGGATTCATCAGCACCACTATCAAGCTCATTAATCGTTTCGCTGTCTTCTGGATTGGTATCCTGCTTCTTCACCCAAAGCCTTAAAGATTGCTCGCCGATATTAAACTGTTCGGCAATTTCTCTATAGATTGTGCGGTCACGCGGGTTTACAAGACGACGCTCATTAACGGCTTCGATTGCTTTGGTCCGAATATCTTCCGGATATCGTTTGGCTGAGAACAACCTGCGTTCCTTGATGTTTGCAATTCAGAGCTAAATCCGACTTTCAAGGTAGAAAATTCACCTGCAGCTGTCTATTGGCGCATGACATTGCGCCAGTTTAAGCATGAGACAATTTCCTTACCTTGATCGACAGGAAAATATAGTTAGAATTATTAATATCAAATTCCAATCAGGTAAAGTGCTGCACGTCGCGTCGCACCCCTATAATCCGAAAGTGTCTACTCTTTATGACCCAATTCAGCCCACTTGTTTCTACGGATTGGCTTGAAATGCACGCAGAGGATAATTCGGTGGTTGTTCTCGAATCGAGTGTATTCCTTGAACTGTCGGAGACATCTGAACGCCCTGAGTTCCGCAGCGGTTTGGATGCGTTCGAAGGGGAAGGGCGCATTCCGAAAGCGCGCTTTGCAGATATGTTTTCAGAGTTTTCAGATCCGAGTTCGGCCTTGCCGTTCACCCGGCCTAGCAAGACGCACTTCAATGCGGCTGCTGGAAGATTAGGAATAACATCTGACAGCCACGTAATTATCTATGATCGATTGGTCGGCCAGTGGGCCTCACGTTTATGGTGGCTATTCCGTAGTTTCGGCCATTCAAAGGTCAGTGTTTTGGATGGTGGCTTGAAAAAATACCTTCGTGAAGGTCGTAAACTAGAAGAAGGGCGCCCCTACCCATACCCCTTGGCTCAATATAGCGCGTCTTCTGATGGAAACTTTGTTGTTTCAAAGCAAGATGTTGTTCGAGCGACGGATTCCAGTTCTAAGGCGGATATCGTTTGCTTCTTGCCCGAAGATGATTTTGCTGGAAGGATTAACGTTCGGGAACGATTAGGCCATATTCCGGGCAGCTCGAATTTGCCATTCAAGAAGCTCCTTGATCCTGCAACCAATGGCTTGCAGCCGACTGAAAATCTCAGGCAGCTTTTTTCTGAAGTTATTTCGCTGGATGGGCGTCAGGTGATAACCTATTGCGGTGGCGGTGTTGCATCAACGCTCGGTGCACTTGCTCTGGCTGTGCTGGATTATTCTAACACTGCCGAATATGATGGTTCTTTGGCTGAGTGGGTTTTAGATACGACCTTGCCTATGGAAACGGGACTTGCGCCCACGTAACCTCGTTACTATGCTATTTAAAAGGTCGATTTCCCGGGCCAAATTGGGACCGGGTTATTTTTGCTATGCTGTCAAAAGCGATGTGTCTTTGTCACCGGACAGATAATCTAAAATTAGCGCATTTTTTATAAAACAATTTCTTTTATAATTATAATTATAATTACATAAAAATATGGATAGCTGCCAAGTGGCTGGCAGCGGGAGTTTGGCTCCGCCATAGTATAGAGAAATGCAGTGCCTGTCTTAAGCGACCGATCCCCAGATGAATTAGCGAGCTACCGACCGCACATTGTTACGGCGGTGGGCTTCGCCAGCACGTTCGAATTGCTGTTCAACTCTGAGACTGGTTCTGTGGACCATATCCATGGTTGAACTTGCATTTCAAAAACGTCCCAAACAGATCATAGCGATTGACATTAAAGGCTTGGCGAAGACCTTTGCATCAAAAGGTAGAGGAAACGTCCGTGCTTTGGCTCCGGTTGGTCTACAGATCGAAGCAGGGTCTTTTGTCGCAATTGTCGGGCGTTCCGGTTGCGGAAAATCGACTCTACTGCGTTTGATTGCGGGTCTCGAAAAGCCGACTGCGGGAAATCTGTCTGTTAAGGGAACGGATGGTGCAGAGCGTGGCGTGCGCTATGTCTTTCAAAACTATATCGAATCTCTTTTCCCATGGTTAAGTGTTGGCCAAAATATCGGATTTGGCCTTAGACATGCAAGCAATCGCAAAGACTTGGCTTCGGTTTCTGGTTCAAAGCGTCAGGAGTTGATCGAAGGCCATTTAGCTGAGGTTGGTCTTGCTGGAAAATCGTCCTTTTATCCATTCGAGTTGTCGGGTGGCATGCAACAGCGGCTTGCAATTGCGCGTGCAATCGCATCGCGACCGGAAATTCTTTTGCTTGATGAACCATTCAGTGCCATCGATGCGTTGAGCAGAGCTAATATGCAGGACCTACTTCTGCGTATCTGGAAGCAGCATAATCTAACGATTGTCTTTGTGACCCACGACATTGATGAGGCTCTGTATCTCGCAGACCGTGTCATAGTCATGAAAGAGCATGGCGCAGGAATTGATCAGGATATTACCGTTCCGATTGCGCGTCCGCGCGACCAGGTCGCGAGCCGCGAAGATGCTGGCTTCCTGAAGCTGCGCCGAGAGGTTCTCTATCGCCTGTTGGGAGAGGCTTCATGAGCACCAAGGCCACAAGTGCGCAAATCATCTCTATGGTTCAACATTATCAAGCCCCTCGTTCGGAGGCAGAACTAATCAGTGAGACAGGTGTGATCGTTAATGATGAGAGAGTGTCTAAAGACAGTTTTCTTTCGCGCTTCGTTTCCAGTCGAGCACTTGGTTGGACGGTCTTATGCGTATTGTTAGCTCTGTGGCAGGTATCAGCGTGGATACAGTATAATCCAACGGTGTCTTCACCAATCCAAATTGGACAGACGCTTGGCCAAGAACTTGCTGGCGGTGCGTTGCTCTGGGCTTTGCTGGATACGCTGCGACTTCTCGTAATCGGCTTCGCGATTGCCGCACCTTTTGGCATTGCACTTGGCTTTCTGATGGGTCGGGTACGCTTTTTCTGGGCGCTTCTTGAGCCTGTGGTGGAAATTGCCCGAGCCAAGCCGACAACTGCCATCATTCCAGTCCTGATCCTGTTTTTTGGCATCGGCGACACAATGAAAATTCTCGTGTTCCTGCTTTCAGCGATTTTTCCGTTGCTGATGACATCCTATGCAGGGGCGCAGAGCCTATCTAAAACGCTGCGAGAAACGGCGCAGACGTTCAAGTTAAGCTGGCTACAGACCCAAATCGAGGTCGCTCTGCCAGCAGCGCTTCCTTACATTCTTGTTGGTATGCGGCAGGCGCTAGGCACATCCTTGATGATGTCTGTGGTTGTTGGCATGGTCGCAGGCAATGACGGAATCGGCTTTTATATTCTCGAAGCCCAGCAATCCTTTAATATTCGAAAACTTCTCGCCGCGACCGTTCTCGTGGCAGCAGTCGGCTATTTGATCAATTCGCTCTTTCTGGTGCTCGAAAAGCGCTTCACGAGAGCGGGGCATACGCCGAACTGATCAATCTTCAGGAGAATTCCATGCCAGAAATCGGCGTTTTCAGCTTTGGCGATACCTATCCCAACCCGGTCACGGGTGAACGACAGACTGCTTATGATAATCTCAAAGATCTGCTTGAGCGTATTGAGCTTGCAGACCGTCTTGGCCTCGATTTTTTTGGGGTAGGCGAACACCATCGCCCGGATTTTTCGGTCGCTGCTTGTTCAACGGTACTTGCGGCTGCTGCGGCGCGTACCAAAACCATCCGTCTTGGTACTGCAACGATTGTTCTTTCAACGGATGATCCAGTCCGCCTTTACCAGCAATTTGCAACGCTGGACCTCTTATCGCATGGCCGTGCAGAACTCGGTCTTGGTGGCGGTGTATTTCTGGAATCGTTCGATCTGTTTGGCGTCGACTATGCGGATCGCAGTGCTTATTTTGATGAAAAACTCAACCTCATCGCCAATATTGACGCCCATGAGAATGTCACTTTCAAAGGTGTAAGCCGTCCCGCATTGGATAACTTGCTGGTCTGGCCGCGCCCATTGAGTGGTCATCTTGATCTGTGGCAGACGACTGGACTTTCGGAAGAGTCGTTTCTGCGCGCCGCAAAGCTCGGCTTTTCAGTGCAGACGGGCTCTAGAGGTCCCGATTTTGAGCGGCTTACAGAGCTTGTCACCCTCTATCGAAAGGCTGCATCAGAACTGGGACATCCGGCCAATCGCAGTCGTGTGGCACTGAGCGCGCATGGCTATATTGGCGATGACAATCAAAAAGCCATCGACAGCTTTTTCATTCATTATCAGACTTATGTTGCCAATATGCGCCTCAATCGCGGTAAACCAGTACCAACGCGCGAGCAGTATGAAGAAGCAGTTGAAGACCTGAACTCCAATATCATTGTCGGCGATGCAAAGCATGTTCTTGCCAAGCTGAAGCACCAGCATGCCCGTATTGGCCATGATCGCCATATTTTCCAGCTCGACTGGCGGGCAGTTCCGCATGCCGATCAGCTGCGTGCGATTGAAATCCTGGGGTCAGATATAGCGCCCGAATTTAAAAAACTGGACGCCGCAAGCAGCTCGCAAGCCGCTTGACCGGTAAAATCAGATATCGTTTTGTGAAAGTATCTCAAATGGTTGCAATATCCCGACGTCTGCTTTTGTCACTCGCAATCGCGACGGCTTTATCTCCGTCAGCATTTGCTCAAGAGCCAACTTTGGTACGGGTCGCGTTGACACCCGGTACTTACAACATCGCAATTGCGGAACAGGAGGGGTTTTTCGCGCGCCACGGCATCCGAACGGAGCTGGTACAGCTTGCAACCGGAACTGAATCCATTGCGGCGGTTAAAGGTGGCAGCGCCGATATTGCTTATGCTGATACTTTTGCTGGCGTAAATGCCATTCACAATGGCTTTGGTCTCAAGCTAGTCGCAGGCGCCAATCACACCAGCCAGGCAGTCAATTATCTCGTCAAACAAGACAGTGACATCAAGACGCCGGAAGACTTGAAAGCGCGCAAACTTGGTATTGGAGGGGTGCCTTTCTTCCGGGTGTTCGCTAACAAATATCTGGAAAGCAATGGTGTGCAGCCTGCAGATGTGAACTTTACCATCATCAAGCAAAGTTCTGCATTGCCCGAAGCACTGCAGAATGGCGCTGTGGACGCCATTCAATCACTTGGATTCATCGTTGCTTACAACAATGATGGCACTGGTGACGGCTATAATTTCCGTACTATTGGTGATCCGAGCACGGCGAAATACCAGAACCCTAATGCGGTTCAGGCTGGGTGGTGGACCTCCGCTGAATGGGCTGACAGCAATGCAGATACGGCACAGAAGTTTAGTGATGCGTATCGGGAATTTGCAAGCTGGTATGACAAACTTGATCTCGATAAACGCGTTGAGCTTGCTGCACGTTTTGACAAGCTTGATTTCGCAAAAGTAGCGAATGGCGACCCGGAAAAGCTCAAAAATCTGGCGTTTCTGACGACAGCTCGTTACGTTGAAGGCCCGGTTGATGTGAATGCAACTCAAGAGTGGATTGCATCGGGTGTGAAAGCCGCGCCTGAGCAAGTGCTAGAGAATGTTTCTATAGCCGACTATCTGCTGCCATCAGCCCAATAATCAAGCATGATAACAAGTCTCTTTCCACATGACTTCGTGGGAAGAGCAGGCCGTTGTTGGTCTGAGAGGAATATTATGACACAAAGCAAACGCCGGTTGCGGCTCGGCTATTCTATCTGGCCTACAGGTCATCATAGGACTGCATGGCGTCTTCCTGAAGCAAGCAACACTGGCACCGTTGATCCCGACTTCATGGCCGATACAATACGCACCGCAGAACGGGGATTGTTTGACTATTATTTCATTGGCAATGCTGTAAAAAGCGACCCGGATGCGGCGCGCTCTAATGGCAATGAAGTGTTCAAAATCGAGGGTTATGCCCTTGGTGGTTATGCAGCCGCTATCACCAGCCGTATCGGTATCGTGGTAACTATCAATATTACCTATTCTGACCCTTACAATACAGCGCGAGCTATTGTTTCGCTCGATCATTTAAGTCGCGGGCGTGCCGGACTGAATGTGGTTACAGGTGCTGCTGGCACCGATGCTGCGTTAAATTTTTCCCGGGCAGCGCATCCAAAAGCGGAAGAAAAATACCAGCAGGCCGACGAGTTTCTTGATGTTTTCAATAAGCTCATAACCAGTTGGGATGAAGACTGGCTTGTTGATGATCGCGATAATGGTGCTTTCCTTGATCCCAAAAAAGGTCGCCGGATTGATCACTCAGGCCATTTTTTCTCAGTGCGTGGGCCACTGAATGTTCCGCCTCCAATACAGGGCCGTATTCCGATCATTCATGCAGGCACCAGTGAGCAGTCATTTGAGCTTGGTGCGAAATATGCCGATATTCGTTTCAGCCCCTATCGTGGGCGCGACTGGAACAAGGCCTATTATAAAGACATAAAGAGCCGTTTGCCGAAATATGGGCGCAGTGAAGATGACCAGTTCATTCTGCCGGGCTTCACATTTTTCGTTGATGAAACAACGCGATCTGCACGTGACACCTATCGCATGGTGCAGAATTTTACGCTGGAAGAATATGCTCCCAAAGTCGTTTCCGGGTTTCTTGGGATAGAACTCGTTTCAGCAGACAAGCATGAAAAAGTGCTCAACATTGTCGATATAGAAAAGCTACGAAAAGAAGCGGCAGCACAGCCAGTACAGCTCAACGGGCAGCCGGGTCAGGCAGCCAACAAGCTTTGGGCGCTCGAAATGGCGCTTGAAAGCTTTGGCGACGTTGAAGCTGTAACGTTCAACGATCTTTATCATTACATCGTCAATTTTCCCGGAAATCAGGCGCCCGTCGTGGGTAGTGCGCGCGAAGTTGCGGACTGGATTGAAGAGCGGTTCGAAGATCGGGAATTTGACGGCGTTAAGGTGTTTCCACCTTATTCGCCACAGCCTCTGGCAGCGTTTGTTGATCTGGTTGTGCCAGAGTTGCAGAGGCGCGGCATCTATCGAACTGAATACGAGACAACAACGCTGACTGGCCATCTGGGCCTTGACGGTCGGAATAAAAATTGAGGGCGGGACATGACAGACAATAAGACCTCATCGATTATCGCAGCAGAAGAAGCAATCGCTCTTGTTAGAAAGGGCGAAGCTGTTGTTTTTCTCGATGTTCGTTTTGCACCGGGAAAAGCTGATCTTAAGCGCGGCTATGAAGAGGCTCATATTGCGGGCGCTCATTTTGTTGACCTTCCAACACAGCTGCAGGGGAAGGGGGGCGGGATCGCCGGCGCGCGACCACTGCCCAGCGTCGAGCAGCTTCAATCAGATATCACAGGGTGGGGTATCAGTTCCTATAGTAAAGTGATTGTCTATAGCAATGATACGCCAGCGGCAGCTGCGCGCGCATGGTTTGTACTCCGCTGGGCAGGTGTTGCGAACGTAAGCTTTCTTGATGGTGGCCTAACCGCATGGCAACAGGCTGGCGGCGATGTGAATGCCGATCTACCCAAGATCGGTGGTGGTGATTTTATCATCAACACGACAGGGCATTTGCCCACTGCAACTGCCGATGAAGTCGCGGAGCTCATCTCAGGTCAAGAAACTGTACTGGATGCGCGCCCTGCATCTGCATATGCAGGCGATGGTTCGGATAGGAACGGGCATATTCCAGGTGCTATTAGCCTGCCATCAAAGGCGTTGTTGGCTCTCGACGGGAAGCTGTTATCAGCCGCAGAAATCACAACTCTCCTTGAGGAGAAGGGGGTAAGGCCCGGTGATACAGTTGGTGTTTATTGTGGTGGTGGCGTGGCCGCTGCACTTGAAACATTGGTCCTGCGAGAAAATGGCGTTGATGCTCGGTTGTTTGTGGGGTCGTTCTCCGCCTGGTCTGCGGACCCTTCAAGACTCACAGAGAAATTGGCCTGACGTCATTAACAGCTGACACTAGACTTTGCCGACCGTGCCTTCGCAGGGTCGGTTTTTGCTTAACCGGATGTGCAAACATATTGTCTGATCGGAATATAGAATTATGAACAAGCCGATTGGTTTGAAAAGTCTGGACGGTGCCAGCGTTACAGTGCCGCGCAAACCAGACTGGCGGCGACAAGCAGCGATATTTGTTATCGGCGCCGTGCTTGCCGCTATCGCCTGTTACATCATACGTGGTGAGCAAGCCGTCGCTGATGGGGTGCACGAAGCTGGGAACCAACTTGGGGGCGTGGTTCTGCAACTTTTTTGCGGTATCGTGGTGGCTTCAGCAATCAGTGTTCTTGTTCCGCGTGATAAGGTGCGTGGCTGGCTTGGCTCTGAATCCAGGGCGAGAGGCTTAGTCATTGCCAGTGCTTTGGGTGCAATTATGCCCGGTGGTCCTTTTGCTTCCTTCCCTCTGGTATTGGCATTGGCCAAGGCAGGAGCTGATATTGGCGCGCTGATTGCGTTCTTAACAGCATGGGCTGCTCTCAGCCTGAGTCGTCTGCTGATCTGGGAAATTCCGCTGCTTGGCTTTGACTTCGGTATGCTGCGATTGGTCGCCAGTCTGCCACTACCATTGCTTGCGGGGTTTCTTGCGCGCTTTGCGGCTAGCAGAATTTTGAAGGGGCAATGGTGACTTGCATGGATAACAGTGAAATTTTCATGCTCGCTTTAGCCGTTGGTCTGGTCGCCTTTATATGGTGTAAACATCCCGACCGTATCAGTGTTCTGTTCCAGCAAATAAGAGATCAATCAAAGTCAATAACTGTTAGTGTTCCGGCAGGCTTTATCATAGCTGCATTTCTCAGTCGTCTTTTGCCTGCTGATCTAATCGGCTCTTTCGTAGGACGCGAAAGTGGCTTTACCGGCATTCTATTTGCCAGTGTCTTGGGTGCTTTTGTGCCGGGTGGTCCGATGATCTCTTTTCCTATCGCGCTGACGATCTGGAATACAGGGGCAGGTGAGGCGCAGATGGTAGCATTTCTGACGGGGTGGTCTGTGTTCGCGGTGCATCGGATTATTTCTTATGAACTACCTCTTATGGGTATTCGCTTTTTATGCATCCGCACTTTTTCTTCCCTACTATTACCACCGCTGAGTGGTGCTATTGCTTTGTTGATTGCAGGATAAGCTTTCAACATAGACGCAATAATTAAGCAGCCCGAATTGATTTCGGGCTGCTTTAAACAATCAGAAAGTGCGCTGCAATGAAACGCGGCCATGTAGAGCGTGTTTACCATCAAGGCTGCTATTGGAGTCGTTCCATTTAACATAGGCGATTTCTGGAGTTACTCGCAGCCCCTGTGTCAATTGATATGGGACTGTTCCTACAATGGCCAGATTGTCAGTTCCATCATATGAGACCTGCAAGTTCAAAGTCTGCTTCCTTGAAGCCTTATATTCTAAACCGCCCCAAAAAGCCCAATCTCCGCCCCATGTTCCGTAAAAGGCATCAATTTTTCTATAAGCTTCACCATTGGCTATCGCATAACGGTCGTGGTTCGATTTGTAGGCACCCTGCAACCAGATTGAGAACTGATCTGTAATTTTGAGATCGCCGCGAATTTTACCAGCCCAGGTTTCGTTGCGGGAGTCGTAGGCTGCAACGCCTGCAATACTACCCGAGTCACCTTTCCATTTTACGCCGCCTACAATGTGCGGAACGTAGTTATCAATGGTAACATCTGTGTTGGCTTCGGAGTTTCCGCCCTGTTCAAGCGAGAAAATTGCGGAGAACTGCTTGTTTGGCTCAAAGGTATAACTGATGAGATTGGTTCGATATCCACCAGCGAGAATGATATCGTCACTTAGGACATTCCCAAGATAGCCTGTGAAGGTAAGGAACGCAGATTCATCAAGACCAACTCGCAATCCACCTAGTTGAATATACGCGAAGCGAAATGTTGTTGTGTCATTCGCATTGAACCACTGATAGCGGATCTCGGTATGGGTTTTCAGATCGCCGAGATCTGTATGACTTGCCGTTGTAAAGCGAAATTGGAAACGTGTCTGACTGCGCCATGTGTCGGCTTTAACTGCGCTGGCGCGCGTCGCGTAAACATTGTCGCCACCAGTTGTCGCATTACGAATGTAGCCATGGATACGGACGCAGGTCTCGGTCCTCGGAATATAGAAATAGCCGGCACCATAAGCATCGCAAATCTTGACATATTCGGCAGGCTCCGCGTCAGGCCCCGGCTGAATTTCAGCGGCATAGGCCCCCCAAATGCCAAACTGAGAAAGGATCGTGGTAAGTGTGAGTGACTTCAGATTCATATAATTCTCCATCAAATTATATGAAATTTCTAATTATAATTATAATTTTTATGAAGGTAATTTGTCACAATAAACATATGGAATAGGGTTTTAATGACTGTTAGTGGGTCCAAAAACTGAAATTTGTATAATCGCGTGAATTATAATTATTATTTTAATATCGAGCGGGTTGCGACCAAGTCGAAATATGCCCGCCCGGCCAAACGCCATCTTATATTTCCAGATCGATCAACGTTTTAAGATCTCAAGGCTTCTGCCGCACTCATGCGCAGAGTCATTAACGCCGGAACCAGTGAAACCACCGCCGCAACCGCGATAAAGCCAATAGCAAGCCAGACATCGCTCATCGCAAACTCCACTGGCATCCTGACTGCTGTTGTTGCGGTGAGCCATGATGTGATGGCCCGCGCTGCCGCATAGCCAATTGCCAGCCCAAGAAAAATTCCGAGCAGCAGCAGGAAAAACAACTCGCCCCAGACAATCGCCATAATAGAGCGAACCGGCGCACCAAGCGCCCGCAGCGCACCGATCTGACGTTTTCTCGCGCCTATATGCATGACCGCAACCAACAACAAGGCGAAAACTACAATCACCTGCGTACCGATGGCGATACCAAGCAGCAGGCTGCGGGCATCTCCCAATGTGGAATAGAGCCTTGTGAGAACCTCTGCCGGGAAGATCGCTAATGTGCGATCAGAACGATATTCCTGGCGCAGCCGATAGGCATCCGCAATGGTCTTTGGCTTGACTAGAATAGCCGGAACACCGGGACTATCGGCATCGAAAGCCTCATCAAGCGGTGCATTGACGTCGATCTCGTGATCATGGTCATGCGGCTTTTCGTTGACCAGAACACCAAATCCGTTACCCGGCTTTTCAGCATGGTCGTCATGCTCGTGCTCTTCATGAGCTTCTATGCCATGCAGTTGCCAGACAGTGCGAATGGGAACCAGAATGGACCGATCCCATGCGGTGCCGGTCGGAGCCATTTTGCCAGCTACCTGATAGCTAACCTCGGTATGTGCATGTCCGCCGGTTTCAACCGTACCATGCATTGGATTGACTTTAGCCCCGACAGGTAGGTCGACTGCCGAACCGATAATTGCCTGGCCCAGACGTGCGAACATCGTGCCTTCGGCGAGCTGTGGTGACAGGGCGAAAATAAGCTCGGTTGTCGTGCCGACAATGGGAAAGCCCATCGCGCTGTCACCAAAGCCTATGGGTGCTGCGAAGGCCACGCGCTTATCATTAGCAAGTTTGCCCAGCATTGCGCCCGACATAAGCGGCAGAGGCGACGGCTGCAAAAAGACCGACGAAAGTGTGAGCTGCGTGTCACTTCCTGCAGCACCGATCACAAGGTCAAACTTGTCAGAAGCCCGCGCCGTGCCAAGCCGCACAGCGCGTTCCTGCAAGGTTACGACCGAACTTAATGCAACCGACAAAGCCAGCAGAACGATGATGGCGACGGCACCACTCCAGAAGCGGCGCAGATCGGCAAGAATGAATGCGATCATGACAATTCCATCTCCGCGCTGTCGCTTGCAATCTTTCCGCCTTCAAGGCGAATACGGCGCTGCAAATATTGCATCAGCTGCGGATCATGCGTGACGACCACCAATGTCGCCTTTTCTTCGGTCGCAAGCCGCACCAGAAGCTCGGCAACATCGGCACCGGTTTTCTGATCAAGACTCGCAGTCGGTTCATCGGCCACAATCACGCCGGGCTTAGAAAGAAGCGCACGCGCGATAGCCACGCGCTGCATCTCACCACGCGACAGCGTTTCGATATGTTGATCGGGACGGGTTATTCCAACTGTCTGAAGCAATTGAAGAGCGCGTGCGCGATGATCTGCACTCACCCTGCCACTGAGCTTAACCGGTAATAGCACATTGGCCAGTGCGGAAAGGCCGGGAAATAGGTGAAAATCCTGCATCACCAGACCGATGTTGCGCGCACGAAACGCATCGCGCCTGAAAGACGACAGGCTGCTGATTTCCGTTTCGCCCCACACGACTTTGCCGGCTTTAACAGGTTCGAGACCCGTTATGGCGTTGACCAGCGTGCTTTTCCCCGAGCCAGAGGCACCGGTAATTGCCAGATGGTCACCAGCAATCAGATCAAACTTTTCAATGGAAAGCACAGGGAGAGCCAACCCCGGAAAACGTACTTCCAGATTGGCAATATCGAGCGATAGGCCCGATGGCTTGGCAAGCATCATCATCAGACCGTTTTGAAAGAGGCATCACGCAGACGAAGCTGACTGACGAAGCCCGTTTCAGGGTCTGTCCATGAACCATATTCAAGCGTGCCGCGCGTCAGAATTGGCGCGTTGAACTGCACAAATGTCTGTTTGGATGCCAGATAAACAACCATGATATTATCGGGCCAGTCGGAATCCGACGAGCAGAATGGACAGATCGACATGGGAATTTCGGTCAGGACGAAGAAATTGGCTTCAGCCTTGAGCGGTGGTGCCATGAACCCGCTGATCGCCACTTGCCTGCCCGAAGCACTTTTGACCTGATCGGAAAACTCCAGACCCAGAACGCCAAAACTTTTATACAGATTATCAAAGCCAAGCTGCTCTGCGGCTTGTGCTCTGTTTGCAATGCACATCAAAGGCGCAGTTGCCAATGCACCAAGCATGAGTTGCCTGCGATTGAAATGCGATCCTGTGCGCATCGTGTACTCCTGAAGACAAGATGGGCAAGCGGGAAGCCCGCCTGCCCTTATTCAAACGAAGATTACTCAGACTTTGCTTTGCCGAGCGCGAAAGTGTCAGCCAGTACGCGGTAAACGTCGCTCTGTTCCATGTAGCCGCGAAGACCTTCAGAACCCGGGCCTGTTGCCTGTAGAACAACGTCATCGACAGCATGCACGCCGGTATCGTCTTCCTTAGGGATATTGCCCTGCACGAAAACGGCACCGGGAACGTCCTTGTATGCTTCGTTGGCTACGTATTCACCCTTCTCGTTCTTAACGGCAGGCACGAAAGCACCATCCATCTTCGGGCGGAAGGTTTCGTAATGATCAGGGCCGTTATTGGCGGCGAGGAACAAACGACGCGATACGTCGATGCGGTCTGGATAGCCATCACCATTGCTATCTACGTAGTTCGGGAAGCCCGCATTGTCGTAGGTGCCGACCTTCTCGCGCATTTCAGTGCCCGGCTTGTCATCATCAACCGTACCGATGATAGCAACGCCATGGGTATGATCGCCAGTTACGATGATCAATGTGTCCGGGTTCTTCTCAGCAAATTCGCGTGCAACACCAACGGCCTTGTCGAATTCGATGGTTTCAACCAGCGCGCGATCCCAATCAAGCGGATGGCTCATCTTGTCAACCGATGCGCCTTCAACCATCAGGAAGAAGCCTTCCGGATTTTTCGAAAGCTTATCCAAAGCTGTTTTAGTCATTTCGACCAGACCCGGCTGGTTCGGGAACTTGTCAACCGTGCCCTTTTTCAGAAATTCACGATCAAGCGTCACATCCATATTACCGGTATGGAAGAGGCCGAGCAGCTTGTCCTGATTGGATTCACCTGATGCAGCCAGCTCATCCTTGCTTGTGACCAGTGCGTAACCAGCATCCTTGAACAACTGGATATAATCCTTGTCGTCCTTGCGCTTCGAACCCGGTACGTCTTTAGCGAGGAAGTAAGCTGAACCACCGCCAAGAACGACGTCTGGTTTAACATTATACATCATGCCGACGATATCAGCCTTGTCAGCACGCTTGCGCGTATGGGCGACCAGCGCTGCCGGTGTCGCATCCTGAAGTTCTGAGGTCGAAACAATGCCGATGGACTTCTTGGTTTCGCGACGCATTGCTTCTGCAATGGTTTCGACCTTCGGGTCGTCCTGGCTGTCAGGTGTACGATCGGCATAAACGCCAAGTGCATTCACGCGTGACTTATGGCCCGTCATGTAAGCTGACATGGTGTTGGCGCTGTCGGTTGCAATCGAATGGGTTGAAGACGTACCAATGAAAGCAACAGGTGGAACGTCATCCATATTGAGGCGGCCATTGGCCTTACCTTCGCTCATGCCCTTCGACATGATGCGCGCGCCGGTACGGTGAGCAACCGAAAGACCATCTGCAATCAGGAAGATGATGTTTTTCGCTTTGGCTTCATTGCCGGTCGAATACACATCCCAGTTGACGGACTTTGTTTCATTGCCAGCGGAAACTTCAACCTTATAATCGCCAGCCTTGCCGATTTTCAGGTCGCGCAGGATGAGGGCCGAACCCAGAACCTTGTCTTCAGCGCCTTTTTCTTCAGCGGTAAATTCAGCCTTGCTGCCAAATACAGCTTCATAGTCCTGGCCGTTGACGGTAACTTTCACGTCCTCTGGCTTAACGACCTTATCGAACTCGACCTTAAAGTCGAATGGCGAATTGACAAGGATTGTCGCCCGGTCAATCGGATATACGGTTGCGGCACCAGCCGCAGTCGTCAACATGGTTGCCGATGTGAGAGCAAGAAGCAATTTGCGCATATCAGAAAATCCCCACTGTGTAATGCGTGTGGGGAGGCTGATAAGAAAACTAGATGACAGTGGTATAACAGTCAGCAGATTTTTTGGTGAAAGATGATTTGCCAGCTACGGAATCTTGCAAATATTCCCCTTATTTCATGTGTCTGTAAAAAAGCCGAGTTAGCCTATGCGGATCAATCAGACAGGTGACATATGATAAGCAAAACGCTCTCGATCATTCCATTGACCATAATTCTGCTCAGCACAACCTTGCCTGTCTTTGCGCAAGAAAAAGTGCCCGCTTTGGTCGGCGAGCTTGTTCTGCCTACCGGCCTGAAACTCAATGGCGTTGAGTTTGGCGGCATTTCCGGCCTTGATTATGATCCGGCCCAAAATGTCTATTATGCGATTTCCGATGACCGTTCAGAGAAGGCACCTGCCCGTTTCTACAAGCTTAAACTTGATATCGACGCATCCGGCATTCACGGACTGGATATTCTGGAAACGAATACCCTGCTTGATACCGAGGGAAAGCCTTTTGCAATCAAGGATGTCGATGCGGAAAGCATTCGCTTCAACCCTGAAAGCCAGACGCTTTACTGGTCCAGCGAAGGCGACCGCAAAGGCAAGCCTTCTGTTCGTGAAATGAAGCTCGATGGAAGCTTTGTTCGTGAGTTCAAACTGCCGGAAGCCTATTTGCCAGATGAAAGCAAGTCACGTGGCACCCGAAATAACCTAGCTTTTGAAAGCCTTGCCATCACTGCTGACGGCAAGACGCTGCTTGCAGGCACTGAAAATGCGCTGGCCCAGGATGGTGAGATTGCCACAATTGATAAAGGCAGCAAGTCGCGCATCATTTCCTTCAATATCGCATCGGGCGAAGCGACCGCCGAGCATGTCTATGAAACCGATGCCATTTTTGCGAAGGCAACGCTGCCGCCTTTCTGGAACGACAATGGATTAAGCGAGTTCATGACGGATGGGTCGAACCTTCTGACTGTCGAGCGGAGTTATGCTCATGGTGTCGGCAACCGCATCAGCATTTATCGCGCATCCTTCGATGGTGCGACTGATGTGAACGGCAAATTATCGCTTGAGGGGATTGCAGCCACACCCTTGAAGAAAGAACTCTTGCTGCGTCTTGATGAAGGTACGTTTGGCCTTGATATCGACAATATCGAATCCATCACATGGGGTCCGGAAATCGATGGTGCGAAAACGCTGGTGATCGCGTCCGACAATAATTTCAATACCGACCAGTTTACCCAGTTCATCTTGATCAAACTCCCATAGCAGCTGTCATCAAACCTTAATCGTGATGATAATCACCCGTCACAGGGCCCCTTTAAGGACCATTGCGTTTGTTTTCGCAATTTAGGGGGTCCCTTATGCGCCTTGGTTATCTTCTCGCTTCCATTGCCACGATTGCTATGACGTCTTCCGCCATAGCTGAAGAGACATTCACCGCTAAACTGGCAGGTCACGCCTATCTGCCGGCTCTAACGCTGATAACACCGCCTGCCGATGCACCCCGCGACGCCTGGGTTTCCGGCAAATTCACCGGCAAGACACGCAATGACAAGCCGATGAGCGTCATGGGCGATGTCGGCAAGGCCTATGGCAGCCACACCACCGGCATCTCGCTTCCCTTCATCGGCCAGCCAGTACAGGGCATGTCAGGTTTCGCGATGAACCGCGCAGCCGATGGCAGCATTTTTACACTGACTGACAACGGCTTTGGCACCAAGGCCAATAGCCCGGATGCATTGCTGTTCTTCCACCGCATGAAGCCTGATTTTGAAACCGGCAAAGTTGAACGCGTGGAATCAGTATTTCTGAGTGATCCCGACAAGAAAGTGCCGTTTCGCATCGCCTATGAAGGCACTGATGGCCGTTACCTGACGGGTGCGGATTTTGACCCGGAAAGCATTCAGTATCTCAATGACGAAATCTGGATTGGCGATGAGTTCGGCCCATACATTATTCGCGCTGGTCTCGATGGTCGCGTGAAAGCTGTCTATCCAACCATGCTTGACGGCAAGCAGTTGATGGGTCCGGATACACCGGGCGTCGTCGTGCCTGCGGTCGCTGGCAAGGATTTCCGTGTTCAGCGTTCGGGTGGTTATGAAGGCATGGGGCTTCAGCCAAGAACCAACCAGCTCTGGGCCATGCTTGAAAAGCCGCTTTATGACGACGCAGGCAAGCCGGAAGGCGATTTCCTGCGTGTTATCACTTTCGACACCGACAAGGGCGAATGGACCGGCAATAGCTACCGTTTCCGTTTAGCTGAAGGCGCAGCCGCTATCGGCGATTTCAACTTTATCGACGACACCCGTGCATTGGTCATCGAGCGTGACAATGGCGAAGGCGATCCAAGCCTTGAATGCAAGACCGACGATCTTTCGGCCTGCTACCCGCTGCCAGCCAAGGTCAAGAACATCGTTCTCGTCGATACATCGAAAATCGACGCCGACGGCTACATCCATCGCATCGGTCATATCAATCTGATGGACATTCAGGATCCTGACAACAAGGCAATCCTGAAGACCGCAGCAGCACGCGACCTTAAGGGCAAGTTTACCTTCCCGTTCTTCACCATTGAAGACGTGATGCGCGTCGACGATACACATATCCTGATCGCTAATGACAATAATCTGCCATTCTCGGGCGGGCGTCAGATCGGCGAAGCTGCGAATAACGAATTCATATTGCTGAACGTTGCGGAACTACTTGCAGCGAAATAAACTTGCTTGAATTTCACATGGACGCATTAGTCATTATGTGACGCGATCCAATATTGTCGATAAGGCGGCCACTGCACCTTTTGTAGTGGCCGCTTTTCCAATGTTTATGTTCGATAGGCGCTTACCCGATTATAAATCTTGCTTTGATCGTTTGCTGAACGACATGAGTTATTTAAAATTGACAAAAAAACCGGAATGTTTAGTAAAAGGCACTTAATTATTCGAGATAATAGTGAGGAGTAATATTATGTATTTACGGTCGGTTAGTATCTGTGTATCTGCCATTGCATTCTCAATGGCGCCAGTGGCTGCTGACCCTTTGCAAGTGCGCGATATTAGCAATACACAACAAATTTCCGTGCAAGCCAGTAGTTTCGAGAAAGATCTCGCTTATTTGGGTATCTCTGCCAAGTTAACGTGCGAGTTAATGGTCGGCATACGGAATCAGGAGCGGAATGAAAGCTTTGGCGCTATCTGCGATATGACGTTACCTGGAAAGAAGCCAACATCTATCATGTTGTGCAATGACACGATGATTGGAACGCTGACCATTAAGGCTTCAGGTTTCAGCATAAATAAAAGCGAGCTGATAGAATTTACCAAATTCAACTGTATGCCTTGAGCAAATCTTGATATTGCGCAGCGATAATTCGCTGTTTGGTTGCAATTGGATATGTTATTCAGTTATAGCTTTCAATACTATGCCGCCGTTTGAAAGCTATTATTGATATGTTGTATGAGCTATGTATGCATAGCTGGAGGATGTTTAACAGAGATATCTGTTATTGTGATCTTCTCTGTTTTTAAAGCAATTAATGGTAGTATTGTAATATTGTCTATTTATAAAGAATACAGTAAAGTGGCCAACGAATTTAGTAATTTGATATTTTTTAACGTTATATTTTATTTGCATTATATCAAATAAACGTATTTCTTGATCATCATATGTCTGACGTGGGGGTCATTTGATGGTCGTTAATATAAAAGGTGCATGCAACCTTGTGAGAAATCACAAAAAAACGTTGCTGATTTCCTCTCTTATCATCTTTGTTGGATCGGGAGGAGCTGTCGCTCAAGAAATTACCCAGCCAATTATATTGAATAGCGGGTCACAAGAAATTTCTGGGCAGATAATCAATATTTCATCGGATAGTAATCCAGCAATAAACATCAAAAGCTCTACCCTTACGATTGATTCTTCTGATCTGAATTTAGAGAGTGGAAAGTACACTGTTCAGGCGGGTGTTGGTGCAACAGTTAGTATCACAGGACAAGAAGGTCGCCCTGCTCTTGTCGCAGCTACAGATAAAGACGGTTCCGCAGTTTACGGTCAGAATAATAGCAATATTTCTCTACGCAATCTTACTATTAGAACAGTTGGTGCCAGTTCTGTCGGCGTTATTTCGCGAGGCACTTTCGGCAGCCTCAATGCGACACTGAATTTATCTGATAGCATAATTAAGACTGTCAGCGGACGCGGTGTTGTTGTCAGTGACTCCACTGCTTTTGCAGAGAGTTTTAATATTTCAACCGGTTGGGATGAGGGTGTAAGTGCACCGTCGAGCAAAACTCATCTTTTCGGCGTATATGCCGAGAACAAAAACTTTTTGACACTGAACAACGGGCACATAGAAACGTGGACGGCAAATAGCATTGGCATCAATGCTGTCATGGATTACACGAACTCAGATATTGAACGCCTTCGTGTAAAAGATGTTACTATCATTACACATGGTAATAATGCGACCGGAATTGATAACATTAATACACGGTCTTTCATTGAAGGCGGAAGTATTATGACTTACGGTGCCGGGTCACACGGCATAGGGTCAAGTAATGGTGGTTCTTCAAGTTTTGTACCTTCACACGTTGCCGTTCAGGGGGCGAAAATTACTACAAGTGGCCGTCAAGCATATGGTCTGGTTGCGACGTCAAGTTCCGACATTCGAGCGGCTGGAGTTTCTATCGCTACGTCTGGTGAAAGCGGTGTTGGTGTTTACAGTCAGGCAACAGGTCGTATCGACCTGACGGGAAACAGCACAATCAGGACAACTGGACTTGGTGGCCATGGCGTAGCGGCTATGTTGGGCACTGAAATCAATATATCCGACGCGCTGATTGAAACAACTGGCACCAATGCGGCTGGCATCTATACAGCGGGTTATAATATTTCGGATATTATAACACTTAACTCACTCGGTAATAGCCTTGATGTTTTGAACCAGCCATTGGCCGTCGTTGATGATGAACCTGTGGAGCGTGATTATGAATCCACTGGCGACAGCATAGGCTTTCAAGATGAGAACCGTGCAGGTCGAGCTGACAATAATGTGGTGAATCTCACGAGGACCGAAATCAACGTTGAGGATGCCGCCGTTCTCAGAATCTTAGGTAGTGCCAAAACCATAGTCACTATCTCTGATTCAAAGCTTGTTGCAGGGTCAGGTTCAAATGCATTACTCTTTTCAAGTGGTCTTTATGGTGAGTATGCCATGGGGATTGCAGAGGTTGATGTTACGTCGTCTGAGTTATCGGGTGATGTCGACATCGGCAGCGGTTTCGCTAATTTTGCGCTCGCCCAAAACTCTGTTTGGTCAGGCGCCGCGCGGGATAATGGTACGCTTATATTAAATTCACTCTCGCTGGATGATACAAGTAGGTGGTTCGTCACAGGTAGTTCTGCTGTCAATTCTTTGGAAAACAACGGCAATATAATATTTTCGAACGCGGACGTTAGCTTCAAAACACTCACTGTACAAAGCGACTATAATGGCGACGGCGGTTATATCCATTTCAATGCAATATTGGAGGATGATAACTCTGCCACAGATAGACTTATTGTTGTTGGTGACACAAAGGGATTGACCAGCGTCATCGTGAATAATCTTGATGGCGATGGTGATCTTACGGTTGAGGGCATTAAGATCATCGAGGTTAGTGGTGCATCGGAAGGTATTTTCAGCCTGATCGGGGATTACGAAACGACATCTGGTCAACAAGTGGTTGTTGGTGGTGAATATGCATATGCGCTAGTTCATGGATCTGTATCTGATCCTGACGATGGGGATTGGTATCTCCGTTCGCAGTTCATCCCGGGTGAATCTGAAGAACCGCTCTATCAGGCTGGAGTTCCGGTTTATGAAGCCTATCCGCAGGCTCTGCTTGGCTTGAATGGTGTTGCAACCTTGCAGCAGCGTACCGGTAACCGTGTCTGGTCGGGCAATGGCAATCGTGTGGTTGCACAGGGTGCTGATGCGGTTGGCTCGCCTTATGCAGCCCCTGATGAAGCGGGTGCTGCAATCAATGGCAATGGCAATGGCGTCTGGGGCCGCATTGAAGGTTCGCATAACCATATGGAACCGCGCTTTTCGACATCTGATACCAATTACAACCAGAATGTCTTCAAAATGCAGGCTGGTATTGATGGCATGCTGACGGAGACCGAAAACGGCAAGCTGATTGGCGGCTTCACGGTGCATTATGCCCATGGCAAGACGAAAACCAATTCAGCCCACGGCGATGGTGATATCAGCACAGACGGCTATGGTCTTGGCGGAACGCTCACCTGGTATGGCGAGAATGGCTTTTACCTTGATGGTCAGGGTCAGGTGACGTGGTATCGCAGTGATCTTCATTCGACGACTGCCAATACAGGCCTCACCGATAACAATCATGGCTTTGGCTATGCTTTATCACTTGAAGGCGGGCAGCGTTTTGCCATCAATGAAGCATGGTCACTGACACCACAGGCACAGTTGACGTATTCCAATGTTGATTTTGATGCATTCACGGATGCATTTGATGCAGATGTCAGCCTTGATCGTGGAGAAAGCTTGCAGGGTCGTCTTGGTCTGACGGTTGATCATGAGAACTCATGGCAGAATGCCAATGGCATGCTGGATCGGACACGGGTGTACGGGATTGCTAATCTCTATTACGAGTTTCTGCAGGGCACGCGTGTGAATGTTGCGGAAAGCAGCTTCACGAGCCGCAATGATCGGGTGTGGGGTGGACTGGGTCTTGGCGGTTCGTACAACTGGAACGACGATAAATATTCGATCTATGGCGAGGGCCTCGTCAACACCAGCCTCAACAACTTTGGTGACAGCTACGCAATCAAAGGCAATGTCGGCTTCAAAGTGAAGTGGTAGCACCTGATTGAGAACAGCGAACAGAAGCCTCGGACGGCCTTAGGCGTCCGGGGTTCTCGTAGTTAGATAAGATCAATATTCCAGTAGTGGTGATACTAAGTGGTACCTGCACGCTTGATGTGCTCTATGCGTAACGCATCATTATAAGAAAAAGCCGCTCGGCATCACGCAGTTGGATGGCGTTGCGCGAGTGTGCCCTTGACTGTGCTATTATTTGCGCTGGGTATTACGATCGGGCAAGGCAATAAGCTTACTGAACGTAGACATTAGTGCCATCCTTGCCAAATTCATGCTGGTCATTAGGGATGGTTGCTATCGGGCACATTTAAAGCCCCATAGATTGTAAACATGCTTGTATTTATATTTAACTCACGGCCTTGCATGGCGTAATTTCTGGTTTATAAGCTGGCACGAGAATCAAGTGTTTTGGGTAACAGAGCCAGAGAATGCATTGTTTCTGTAATCAAAGGGCTTGTTTTTCGCTTTATTGAGGTTGCAATGTCTCCGCAATTGCTGGCCATGTTGTTGGCGCCATTACTTGGTTTATTTGTTGTCAGTATTGGAAATGGCTTTATTTCGTCACTGACGACCTTGCGGCTGGATGCGGCCGGTGCCTCTCCTATTATGATTGGCGTTGTTTCATCCGCTTATTTTATTGGTCTTACGATTGGTGCTTTGTTCCATGATCGCCTTATCGTACGCATTGGCCACATCCGTGCCTATAGCAGCTTTGCTTCGCTAATTGCTGTCAGCGTTTTGTTGCAGGGCATGTATTTTGATATTTGGTTTTGGTTTGTTTTGCGTTTCTTGTATGGCTGGGCCGCGATTGGAGTCTTTCTTGTCATCGAGAGTTGGTTGCTTTTAGCCTCTGATGAAAAGATCCGCGGACGCATTCTGGCACTCTATATGATCGCATTGTACGGATCGGGTATGATAGGACAAGCATTTCTTGGTAGCATTAATGCTATGGGAGATGTTGCGCCTTTTATGGTGGCAGGGATGTTGGCGTCCTTATCTGTTCTTCCTATAGTTGTTCTTCCGAAAGTTACGCCAGTTGTAGATCGTGCTGAACCTATCAAGCCGATTCAGCTTTTGCGGATGACGCCGAGTGGCGTGATCGGTTGCTTTGGCTCCGGTATTGCGATTGCTGCAGTTTATTCACTGTTGCCACTTTATCTGCAGCGCATTGGCCTCAATGTTAGTGACGTTGGAAAAATGATGGCCAGCGTTATTCTTGGTGCGATGTTGTTGCAGTATCCGGTGGGCCGTTGGTCTGATCGGCAAGACCGCCGGATTGTGTTGATTACGCTCAGCATAGCGTGCTTTATCCTTTCCGCTCTTATTATTGCCATGCCGTCGTCGTCACCTTTATTAATTTATGTGTTCTTTCTTCTCGGAGGTGGGATATTTGCCATCTATCCAGTCGCGGTCAGCTTTTCTGCTGATAGTACTTCTGCGGATTCGCTTGTTCGTATGATTCAAGGGTTGTTGTTGATCAATTCACTTGGGTCTATGGTTAGCCCACTCATTATTTCTCCTGTCATGTCTGAATTTGGCGCGGCAGGCCTTTTCTGGTCTATGTGCGTGCTCAATGCTTTAATGGCGTTGTTTTTCATTTGGCGTCGAGGTGTTCGTCCGGAATCTATACCAGCTGCACCCTTTGCTCCGGCCACGCCATTCTCACCGGTTGGTGCCGAACTTCGCGTCACTGAAGAATTGATTCAAGGGTCTATTGATGCTGAGCAGGCAGATGAAAATTCGATTACAGTGCGTCAGGAAGGCGAAGTTTAGTAGACATAAAAGTTTGTTGTTTGCTACGATGATAAACAATTATTTCAGTATGTTCTTTATTGAGTAATTAGGGTGAGATTTAAGCTCCCAGCAAAGCGGTGAAGGATTTAGCTTTCAAGTTGAGGCTTGCGACCAATAAGCGATGATTATCGAATTCATGCTCAATGCATACTGGAAGGCTGTCTTTGTCGGCGCCAGAATAGCAGTGTTTCGACGTACGCCAGATTAAGTTTTCAGCATGATGAGGAAGCCGCTACATGTCCGATCATAAGACGCACTCGGCGCATTGGGGCTCATTCACAGCAAAATGGGATGGTAAGCACCTCAATATTCTTCCTCATCCCGCTGACCCAGAGCCTTCACCGATTCTGGGAAATCTTACGAATGTTTTGCGGCACAAAGCCCGTGTTCTTAAACCAGCAGTCAGAAAAAGTTGGTTGGAAAGCGGCGCGCGCTCGGGAATTCGAAATCTCAGTGATACATTTGTTGAGATGGATTGGGATGAGGTTCTTCCGCTTGTTGCCCAAACACTCGCTGACGTTCGTGATCAGTACGGTGCGGACAAAGTTTTCGGTGGTTCCTATGGTTGGTCTAGTGCAGGTCGATTTCACCATGTCCAAAGCCAGGTTCACCGCTTTTTGAATGTGGCTATTGGCGGCTATGTACGTTCGGTCAATAGTTATAGTGCGGGCGCATCATCCGTTATTCTTCCGCATGTTATGGGGCCGTTTGAGGAATTATCGCGGCGAAACGTAACGTGGGAACAAGTAGAGGAGCATACGGATATCGTACTCGCTTTCGGAGGGATGGCTCTTAAAAACTCCAATATTGCAAGTGGTGGTATCACAACACATATAGAACGTGGATCCATGGAAAAGGCCGCAGCACGTGGATGCCGCTTCCACCTTTTCAGCCCGTTGCGGGATGATTTTCCACCTGAAGCTGGGGCTACTTGGCATCCAATAAAGCCCGGGACAGATGTCGCCGTTATGTTGGGCCTCTGTCATACTATGCTGGTAAATGGATTGCATGATCAAGATTTTTTGCAAAGTCACTGCAATGGTTTTGATGTTTTTGCGAGATATCTCGAAGGTTGCGACGACCAACAACCAAAGACGGCGCAATGGGCTGCAAATATATCGGGTGTTGCGTTAGAGACTATTTCTGAGTTAGCGAGAGAGATGTCGCAAAAGCGGTCATTAGTGACTGTTGCTCACGCTTTGCAGCGCGCGCGTTTTGGAGAGCAGCCGGTCTGGGCCGGTCTGGCCCTTGCCGCCATGACGGGACAAATAGGCTTGCCTGGTGGGGGATATAACTATGCGCTGGGTGCAATGGGGCATACGGGCCGGCGTGTAAACGCCGTGCCCATTCCAACTCTTTCACAGGGCAAGAACGGTGTGGAAAATTTTATCCCCGTCGCACGTATCTGTGACATGCTTTTCAACCCTGGAGGTAAGTATCAGTATAACGGCCGCGAAATGACTTATCCGGAAATTCGCGTTATATACTGGGCAGGTGGAAATCCTTTTCACCATCATCAGGATCTCAATAGATTAAGGCATGCTTTCGCCGTGCCCGAAACCATTATCGTACAGGAAAATGCCTGGACGCCAATGGCGCGCTCTGCAGACATCGTTTTGCCCGCAACAATGACGCTGGAGCGAGAAGATATTGCAGCAGCTGCAACTGATCCCCGCTTGATTGCAATGCGCAAGCTTGCTCCTGCCGCGGGTCATGCACGGGATGATTACGATATTTTTTCAGCTCTTTCTCAGCTCATGGGAAGCGCTGATCTATTTACTGAAGGGCGAAATGCCAAGCAATGGATGGAATATCTTTATGAGCCCACCCGTCGAGCATTAGAAGAATATGGTTATGACGCCCCAGACTTTGCTACATTTTGGGAGCGCGGCGAAATCGCTCTGCCTTCTGCTCCGGATGACGGAGGACTTCTCAGAGCTTTTAGAAACAATCCCGTCACAAAACCATTGCCAACTGTGAGCGGTAAAATTGAACTCTATTCTGAGAAAATTGCTAGTTTCAACTATGATGATTGTCCAGGTCACCCCGTTTGGCTTTCTCCTGATGAAGTGCCCGATCAGCGATATCCGTTAACTTTAATTGCTAATCAGCCGGCCACTCGACTGCATAGTCAACTCGATTTCGGTGCTTATAGCCAGTCGTCCAAAATTCGGGGGCGGGAGCCCGCCCGAATGAACCCGAGTGATGCAAAAGCACGTAACATTCGTGATGGCGACATTATTCGGATATTCAATGAAAGGGGTGCATGTCTGGCTGGTGTTGTGGTTGCAGATGGTGTCATGCCAGGTGTGGTTAATCTATCAACTGGTGCATGGTTTGATCCGATTGATCCTTTGGCCACCACGTGGGAATGCAGGCACGGAAACCCTAATCTCGTAACACGAGATGTCGGTACATCAAAGTTGGCCCAGGGGTGCTGTGGGCAAGTGACCGTTGTTGAGGTGGAGCGGTTTGATGGCGTTCTGCCGCCAATTCAAGCTTATGATCCACCGGTGCTTACCTCCCAAATAAGCCAGTAATTGGAGATAAACAGATGCGTCCTCTTGATGGAATTCGTATCCTTGACATGACGTCTGTGTTAATGGGGCCTTATGCTACTACCATTCTTAGCGATATGGGAGCTGATGTTGTCAAAATTGAACCTATTGGTGGCGATATTTTGCGCAGTGCCGGTGCTTCCCGTGGCGGCAGCATGGGTGGCATATTTATGCACTCTAACATTGGCAAGCGTAGTGTCGCCATTGACCTAAAAACAAAACTTGGACGTGATACGCTGCTAAAGATTGCCAAAACATGTGATGTGCTGTTCTACAATATTCGTCCAAAGGCTATGCAACGGCTCGGCCTTGGTTACGAAGATATCGCCGCGCAGAATCCGGGATTGCTCTACGTCGGTGCTTTTGGGTTTGGCCAAGACGGGCCCTATGCAGATCGACCAGCCTATGATGATCTTATTCAGGCTGCCAGCGGCATACCTATGCTGTTGGCGCAGGCATCAGGTGATGCGCCATCATATGTTCCAATTAACATAGCAGACCGAATTGTTGGTCTTCATGCGGCGACCGCCATTCTTGCAGGCTTGAGGCATCGTGATCAAACGGGTGAAGGTCAGCGCATAGACGTACCAATGTTCGAGACTATGGTGAGCTTTGTGCTTGGTGATCATATGGGCGGGCTTTCTTTTGATCCACCTCTGGATCAAGGTGGATATCAGCGCTTACTATCGAGCAGCAGAAAGCCATTCCCAACCTCCGACGGGTATATAGGTGTCGTACTATATACTGATCAGCATTGGCAACGGTTCAAGGTTTTGGTGCAAAACGAGGAAGCTTTTATCGACCCACGCTTTGAGAGCTTCTCTGGTCGGCAGAAGCATGTCGACGAGATCAATCATTTGTTGCGTCGGATTTTTCCACTGCGCTCAACGGCCCAATGGCATGAATTGTTGAATACAGCGGATATTCCGAACACGCCGCTTCATTCTCTTTCGACTATCATGGATGATCCGCATCTCAAAGCAATTGGCTTCTTCGAACATCAGGAGCATCCAGTGGAAGGTGCGGTTAAAACAATGCGTGTGCCCTCGACTTGGAGCCGCACACAACCACAACATTCGTCTCCGGCACCCATTTTGGGCCAACATACACATTCGGTTTTAAGTGAAATTGGCTACTCTGATACCGAAATTGAAGCCCTTTCAGCCGACGGTGTAATCGGAGTATCAGGTCATATGACCGTTGCTTGAGTTATGATGTAGTATTGCAATGAACCAGCGCTCGCTTAAACTGCAAACTGTTTGTAATAATGACAGCGAGCAGCACGTGGATAATGTACGACGCAGAGGCGCAGGTAATATAGAATTACGGCATTTGCGCTACTTCTTAGCTATTGCGGAAGAGATGAGCTTTGCTCGTGCCGCCGATCGATTAAACGTCGCGCAGCCGGGATTAAGCCAGCAAATCAAGATTCTTGAGGAGCTGCTTGAAGTTCGACTTTTTGACAGGTCACGCCGAAAATTACGATTTACGCTCGCGGGTGAATTATTTTTTGATGATACCAGAAAAATTCTTGCCCAGTTTGAGGTTGCGACCCAGACAGCAAAGCGTGCTGCTCGCGGTGAGGTTGGACGGCTAGTTGTTGGGTATGTTGGCTCGGCGGCCTACACTGGCATGCTAACACGTGTGATTGGAGAGTTCCGCAAAACACATCCTTCTGTCGAGCTGGAAATCTCTGAATTGGAGATGTTGCGTCAAGTTGATGCGATCGGAGACGGGCGCATGGATGTGGGGTTTATTCGTCCGCCTGCTCCTTTGCCGACAAGTATTGCATCCATTCCTATCTTGCATGAAGACTTAATGATTGCTTTGCCAGCCGATCATTTGCTTGCAGAGCGGACTGAAGTCGCTCTCAATGATCTGAAAACCGAAAAGTTCATTATTCCGGACCACCCATCACAAGTCAGCTTCAATTACTACACAACTTTGGCTTGTCAGGCTGCTGGATTTGAGCCAGAGTTTGGGCTCAAAGGGCGAGATTTCACAACTATTGCCAGTATGGTTTCGGTGGGACTTGGTGTTGCAGTGGTGCCGCAGTCAATTCAGTGTGTTCAGCTGCCGTCTGTTGTTTATAGACCAATAAAAGATGTTGGCACACGTGCCGAACTTGCTGTTGCATTCCGACGTAGCGATCATTCTCCAATCGTGCGAACTTTTGTTTCCGTTGCGCGTCGCTACTTTCAGTCGCGTGCGAATGATTGATGAGATTAACCCTCTCAACTGATAAGTATTAGTTATGAAATTCGCTCTGGCAACGTATTGTGATGAAGGGTCGGCTGGCATTTAATGCTGCTATGACGAAGCTATGATTACGTCACAACCATAAACGGGATCACGGCGAAATTGGTTGAAAATCGGCTTATCACAAGGCGTTATCGCTCATTTTCGCGAAGTTGGAAGGCATTACGTTGGCAGACTGGACAAAGCGGGCGGGATCAATTTTTAAATGTGAAAAGGGTTCAGTCTCCGGTACCATAGGGGTGGCGGTTACCAACCATCCTTTGGCCTCGGCTGCGGCAATGGAAATGCTCGCCGCGGGCGGTAACGCTTTTGATGCTACTGTATCCTCGCTATTTACGTTGACCGTGGTTGAACCAATGATGGTTGGCATATTTGGTGGTGGGGCCGCTGTGGTTCATCACGCGGATGGCGCGATAGATGTTTTCGACGGCCTCGCTACTGCTCCGGCTCAAACCCGAGCTGATAGTTATGTACCCATCTCTGACAGCTGGCCGGATTATATGGAGACAAAAGGTCGCCAGAACCGCGTTGGCCCGAAAGCAATTGCTGTGCCTGGCAACCTTAAGGCATGGTGTGAGATGGCTTCCAATTTCGGTAGGTTGCCACTTACACAGCTTATAGGCCCAGCCATTCGTTACGCTGAAGAGGGCTTTATCCTCTCACCTTATCTTGCAACCTGCATAGAAGAAATTGCGCCAGATCTTGCACTTGATAGCGCAATCGCTGCGATTTTCCTTCCTAATGGTGTCCCGCTGAAAGCAGGCGAACGCCTCATTCAGAAGGATTACGCACGTACGCTTCGGGCCATCGCAACCGACGGGCCAGATGCATTGTTTCAGGGTGAACTCGCCGAACATATGCGTCAATTTTTGTCGGCCTCTGGAACCTGGGTCACTGAGAGGGATATAGCACAGTACGCGGTCGTTCGTCGTGAAGCTGTTCATGGAACTTACCGTGGTTTTGATATTTTCGGTCCGCCGCCGCCGTGTTCGGGTGGTGTGCAGACTGTTCAGGTTCTTAATCTTCTGGAATCTAACGATGTTTCCGAAGGTGGATTTGGGACGTCTGAAACCTTGCATCGACTGATCGAGGCAATGAAGATTGCTGCAGCTGATCGTCTAGCAGTGACCGCAGATCCAGCGTTCGTGGATGTGCCTTTGGAACGACTGACGTCCAAGGAATATGCTCGGGAGCGGGCAGATGACTTCGATCCAGACCATGCGCGTGCGCAAAAAGCGAAAATTCTCACTATTGAGTCAGCAAATACAACGCATGTTACAATTGCTGATGGAGAGGGAAATGTAGTAACATCAACACAGACCATTAACAGTCTGTTTGGTGCGCGCGTGGTCATCCCCGGCACCGGGATTATTCCTAATAATTATATGTATTTGTTCGACCCTCATCCGGGGAAAGCACTTTCCCTTGCTCCGGGTAAACGCATTACCAGCGGGATAACAGCTTTAATCGGCAAAAAAGATGGAAAGCTTGAATTCGCGTTGGGCTTGCCCGGTGCTCATCGTATTCCTGCTTCCGCAATGCAGGCTGTCATAAATCTGATCGATCATGGCATGTCGTTGCAGGAGGCCGTAGAAGCGCCCCGTGTTTTCACATGGGGTCAGGAAGTCGAAGTTGAAAACGGCTTTTCGAATGAAGTGCGCGAGGGATTATCTGCGAGAGGGCATCGCGTCCTGCCGGTCGCTCACGTCGCTGGTGGAATGGGGGCAATCCAATTCCTATCCAATGGAACCATGATTGGGGCGTCTTGCTGGCGCGCTGATGGGGTGCCAATGGCAGCAGGTGGTGGACCCGCCAGAGCCAATACCTCTTTCTGGCCCGATCCCCGGCGGGGCAAAGTCTACTGATAAAGAAACGATAGATAAAAATAAAAAACGATCTTCAGAGGAGAAGGTGATATGAAATTGAATCGTCGTGAGGCACTTTTTTTTGCTGGAGGCGCTATTCTATTCGCGGCCACTCGTCCGGTTTTGGCAGCATCCCAGAGTGTCCTACGTTTTGCGCCACACGCGGCCCTGCGGGTTCTTGATCCTGTTACTACGAGCGCATATGTCACGCGTAACCATGCATTCCTAGTCTACGATAATCTGTTCAGCATGGATTCCAAATATACGCCTCAGCCCCAAATGGTTGATCATTGGACGATATCAGATGACGGTTTGACTTGGGACTTTACATTGAGAGATGGACTGGAGTTTCATGATGGCGCGAAGGTAACATCAGCAGATGTAATCGCTTCTATTAAACGCTGGTGGCAAAAAGATGTAATTGGTGTCCGCTTGCAGGCGGCAACAAAAGAGATCACAGCGACGGACGATAAAAGCTTTCGCATAGTTCTCAAAGAACCATTTGGTATCATGCTTGAAGCCTTTGCTCGCCCGTCGTCAATACCTCTTTTCATTATGCCCAAGCGCATTGCTGATCTTCCCCCAACGACTGTGCTGGAAGAAGTAGTGGGCTCTGGGCCATTTCGTTTTGTGCAGGAAGAGTTTCGTCCCGGTGTCGGCTGGACTTATGTTAAAAACGAGAAATATGTTCCGCGTACCGAACCCGCTGATGGTCTTGCAGGTGGAAAGGTGCCCAATGTTGACCGGATCGAAGCGATCTGGTTTCCAAGCCCAGACACGGCAATGAGTGCTCTTCAGAGTGGTGAACTTGATATTATGGAATCCATTAATCCGGATCATCGTATCAATTTTACGGGAAGCGATATTTTGCTTCAGCCAAAGGGCAGTCCAACGATCTCAACTATTCGTTTTAATTGGGCGCAACCTCCCTTTAATGACATCAAATTACGACAGGCCGTGCAAGCAGTAGCAACACAGCAAGACTATCTGGATGTTGTGGTGGGTGACCCTGACGCCTATAGAATATGTCCAGCTCTTTTTGGGTGTAATACCCCACTGGAAACCGATGCGGGGTTCATTGATAGTGGTATACCGGACATCGAACGTGCGAAGAAGCTCGTTGAGGAGTCGAGTTATAACGGCGAGAAGGTTGTCATTATCACACCCGGCGATCTTGCCTCGTTTTCAGCTCTTGCGCCGATGACCCAACAGTTGTTGAGCTCGATTGGTATTCAAAGTGAGATCCAAACCATGGAATGGAGCGCTTTTCTAACCCGGCGTGCCAATTCAGGGCCTGTCAGTGACGGCGGTTGGAACCTCGCTCACGCCGTCTTTGATGGTATTGATCTGATATCTCCATTAGGCAATATGAATTTCGATGCCCGGGGTAAGGATGGCTACACTGGGTTTATCGTGGATCCCGAGACGGAAACGCTTAAAACGCGCTATCAGCAGGAATCCGATCCGGAAAAACAAAAAGAGATTGCTGCTGAAATGCAGAAACGCGCCTATGAGCAGGTGTTCTATATCCCGCTTGGAACATATGACCAGTACACGGCAATCCGGCCTGAATTTGCAAATTACGTGAGCTCTCCTGTCGCCATTCTCTGGGGAGTGGGCAAAAGCTAATGCTAAGGCTACTTATTCTTCGTACGGTCTCTGCTATACCAGTTATGTTGTTCGTAGCATTGATCGTCTTCTTATTGCTTCGTTTAAGTCCTGGTGATCCGGCCACAATCATGGCCGGAGATACGGCGACACCTGAAGCGGTTGCAGCTTTGCGCTCGCAAATGGGGCTGGATCAACCTTTAGCTATTCAGTTTCTGACGTGGATTGCTGGCATTTTGCAAGGTGATTTCGGGCAATCAATCCTGTCTCGTATGCCAGTTACAACATTGATTGCAGATAGGTTGGCACCCACTCTTATACTGGCGTTGTCTGCCATCGTTCTCACTGTAGTTGTTGCAGTGCCGTTGGGAGCACTTGCTGCGTGGCGGCATAACACATGGGTGGACCGCGCTGTAATGACTCTTTCTGTGCTTGGCTTTTCAATACCAGCATTCGTTGTTGCGTATCTTTTAATGCTGTTTTTTTCCGTCAAATCCGGGCTTTTGCCCGTGCAGGGCTATGTTAGCCCCCTGGTTGATTTAGGTGGGGCTATAAGGCACTTGATCCTGCCTTCGCTAACGCTCGCTCTTGTTTTTATAGCACTTATTGCTCGCGTTACGCGATCAAGCCTGCTGGATGTTCTCAATCAGGACTTTGTCCGCACCGCAAAAGCAAAAGGCAATCCAGCATTTCGAATGCTTTGGCGGCATGCGCTGCCGAATGCTGCAATCCCGATCATCACTGTGATTGGCTTAGGTATTGCCATGTTAATTTCGGGTGTTGTTGTGACGGAAAGTGTTTTCAATATTCCGGGTATTGGACGCCTTACAATTGATGCAATACTCGCACGCGACTATCCCGTTGTTCAGGGACTCATGCTTTTCTTTGCATTGATCTATGTTGTAGTAAATTTACTAATTGACATAGCTTACATCGTTGTTGATCCAAGAATTCAGTATTGAGGGTAGGTCAGTGGCTTCTGAGACGATCTCTTTACATTCGCCCAAGTTACAATGGCGTAATTTCGTAGCTAATAATATGCTGCCGATAGCCTGTTGCTTGATACTTGCAATTATAATTTTAGCCTCTCTTGCAGCCCATTGGTTCATCCCGGCGGATTTAACAATGGTGCGTCCGCGTATGCGATTGAAACCACCTTCAGAAATCGCGTGGTTTGGAACAGATGCGATGGGGAGAGATGTATTTGCATTGTCTCTCTATGGTGCAAAGCTATCATTATTGGTGGGGTTGCTGACAGCTTTTTCTGGTGGTCTTCTAGGGACCGTTATTGGGCTTGTTACTGGATATTTCCGACGGATCGACGGACTGATTATGCGTTTGATGGACGCAATAATGGCTATTCCGAACATTCTGTTTGCAGTCGCTGTTGTATCATTGCTAGGTCCAAGTCTTCTAACTATTGTCGGCGCACTAGCATTTAGTGAAATTCCGCGTGTTGTTCGTTTGGTGCGAAGCGTCGTACTGAGCGTCAGAGAGGAGCCGTATGTCAAGGCCGCTGTTGGTATGTCGATACGCACACCTCTCGTTCTTATACGCCATATACTACCAAGTTGTGTAGCACCCTTGATCGTGCAGACCACCTATATCTTTGCGTCTGCCATTTTGTCCGAAGCTATACTTGGGTTTTTGGGCGTTGGTTTTCCGCAAGGTACACCAACATGGGGTAATATTGTTGCCGATGGTCGAACGGTTTTTTTACGCGCGCCGTGGACGATTATTGCTCCGGGTCTCATGCTGGCTATCACCGTTATGTCTGTCAATTTACTTGGTGACAGCCTGCGGGATCGCCTTGACCCAAGATTGGCACGTACGACAAGGATTCAGTCATGACGCTCAAAGCGGGTAGCAATAGTGCCATACTAGAGGTTGAGAACCTAAGCGTTGCACTTCCTGGTGGACTCGATCGTGCCTATGCCGTGGATAATGTGTCTTTAACGGTGAAGCGCAGGGAAATTACTTGCGTTGTAGGGGAATCGGGATCGGGAAAATCGGTTACAGCGTCTGTCGTTATGGGGCTTTTGCCTGATGCGTTGCGTGTGGTTCAAGGAAGCGTGCGGCTTGATGGTGAAGACATCACCAATGCGAGTGTCAGCCGAATGAACAGCTTACGTGGCAATCGAATGGCTATGATTTTTCAGGAGCCGTTGACTGCACTTAACCCGGTGATGCGCCTCGGAGATCAGATTGCCGAAGTCTTGCAGCTTCACCGACCTTCCATGAGTTCGGTAGATATTCGCAAGAGAGTGATAGAGCTAATGGCGGACGTCCATCTGCCTGATCCGGAAGAAATGTATAAACGCTATCCGCATCAGATTTCCGGTGGGCAACGTCAGCGGGTGACCATCGCCATGGCGCTCGCTATGGAGCCTGCATTAATTATTGCGGATGAACCCACTACAGCGCTTGACGTTACAACGCAGGCGCAGATTTTGTTATTATTCCGCGAGTTGCTGCAAAAGCATGACAGTGGAATTCTCATGATTACTCATGATTTTGGTGTGGTTGCAGATGTCGCCGATCATGTCACAGTTATGAAGCAGGGGAAAACTGTCGAAAGTGGTTTGCCGGATCAAATCATAGGCAATCCACAACATCCCTATACGCGTGAGTTAATCGCCGCTGTGCCTCGTTTTCAGTATTTGCCTCCTAGTGATGCTAACTCATCGGTCGTACTACAGGCTAGTGACTTGCGATTGACTTATCGCCAAAAGGGCTGGCTTCGCAAAAAGCAGGAAGTGACTGCACTGGATGGTGTAAGTTTATCTGTTTCTCGAGGGGAAACACTCGGCATCGTTGGTGAATCAGGCTCGGGGAAGAGCACTTTTGCGAAAGCTGTCCTGGGTTTTGAACAACCCGATAGTGGCAGTATATTCTTCAAAGGGAGGGATATGCTGGCAATCGATACGGCGACCCTGACAAGAGTACGTCATCGTATCCAGATGATCTTCCAAGATCCCTATAGCTCGCTTAATCCGCGCCGAACGATCGGACAGTCCTTAACCGAAGGTCCTGTTCGCCACGGTAAGTCGAAGGGTGACGCAGTTCATCGTGCTCGCGATCTTTTAGAGCATGTCGGATTGTTGCCTTCAGCCATGGAACGCTTTCCCCATGAGTTTTCCGGTGGCCAACGACAACGTATTTGCATTGCTCGCGCCCTTGCATTGGAGCCGGACGTTATTGTGGCCGATGAAGCCGTATCAGCACTTGATGTTACGGTTCAGGCGCAGGTGCTGGAACTCTTGCAGTCTTTGCAGCGAGAGTTGGGCTTTTCGATGTTTTTCATAACGCACGACCTGAGGGTTGCTTCGAATATCTGCAACTACATTGCTGTTATGAGCAAAGGGCAGGTCGTCGAAACGGGAACTGCGAAGCAGGTCTTTCAATCACCACGACATGATTACACACGGCGGTTGCTTGCAGCGCTACCGGGCTCAGAACTGCAAACCAACTGAATGTAATAAAGATTAGGCTGCCGAGAGAGGAGCGCTGAATGGCGGGTTTATATTATGAGGACTTCGTGATCGGTCGAGAATTCAGGCATGAATTAAGCCGGACCGTCACTGAAGCGGACAATATCAGTTTTAGTCTGATGACTTTAAACCCCCAGCCATTACATATTGATGCGCATTTCGCAGCGCAAACAGAGTGGGGTAAGCCTCTGTTCAATAGTCTTTATACATTGGCAATAATGGTAGGTATGAGTGTTCAAGATACCACATTGGGTACTACCATAGGTAATCTTGGTATGTCGGATGTGCGATTTCCGAAGCCTGTATTCCATGGGGATACATTGCGCAGTCGAACAAAGATTGTTTCTCTCCGTGAAAGTAAATCTCGTGCGGATGCCGGACTGGTCGAGTTCGAGCATACTTGCGTCAATCAACACGGTGATATTGTCGCGATCTGCCGACGTATGGCAATGATGCAAAGACGACAGGTTGCCTGATGCGTTCTTATCTTTTTGTTCCAGCCGATAGTTTGCGGAAATTTGAAAAAGCACGACATAGTGCGGCCGATACTCTTATTCTGGATCTTGAGGATTCTGTTGCCCATACTGCTAAGGAAAGTGCCAGATTGAGTCTCGCAACTATGTTGCAAGCCCCGCGTGGCAAACAGAAATTTTTTGTACGGATCAACGCTCTCGATACAAATCAGAGTATTTATGATCTCGCTGCTGCTATGCCATTTCGACCGGACGGTATCATATTACCAAAGGCAGGCTGCGGGCGCGATGTTACCTTGCTATCGAATTGGTTGGATGCTTTTGAAGTCTCATACAATCTGAGTTTGGGAATAACCAAAATAATTGCAATCGTTACGGAAACCGCTCAGGTGCTATTTCAGATGGCATCATTCACGGGTTCAAGTGATCGTCTTTGCGGGATGATGTGGGGAGCAGAAGACCTTGCGGCGTCATTGGGGGCAATCGAAAACCGAAGTGGGACAAGCTATTCGGCGCCATTTTTGATGGCTCGAAATCTATGTCTGGCAGGTGCTGCTGCGGCTGGGGTCGATGCAATAGATGCAGTCTGTACTGATATTGAAGATATCCAGCGTATAGAGACCGAAGCTGTTCAAGCCCGTCGCGATGGTTTCGCCGGCAAGGCGATTATTCATCCAAATCACATTGCTGTTGTGAATGATGCTTTTTCGTCCAAAGTTGAGGAAGTGATTTGGGCAAATAAAGTCGTAAGTGCGTTTCAAGAAAATCCCGACGCGGGCGTTATTCGCATCGATGGCCAAATGATTGATAAGCCACATATGCGCACTGCACTTAAGATTCTTGAGCGCTGTCATACCGATGAAGTGTAGAGTCTATTGACATTACTGCTTTTGATTTGGGCACGAGAGATATGAAGCCAGTCAGAAATAGCATTCTACGAAGCAAGATAATGGTTCCATTTGCTTTCTGCTCATAATTCTATCTGTCTACACATTGCTATAAATCTTTTAACTGATTGAGACGCCTCGTTTTTGCGAAATGCGAGGGCCACGTCTGATGTGGTTGGAACTCCTGTTACATCGATATATCGAATGCCGGGCAAACCTACTGCATTTAAGGATTTGGGGGCCAGAGCGACGCCCATACTTATCGACACGCGACTGGCAATTTCGGTAAAATCAAGTGCTTGTGCACTAATGTTGGGGTCAAATCCAGCGCTGTGGCACGCTTCAATCGTTGTGCCATGAAACCCAATATCGGCAGGCTGACGCGGGGTAATGAAGATTTCATCCTTGAGCGATTGAAGCTGAATAGTAGCCTGATGCGCCAGCGGATGCGTTTCGCTGAGAACTGCAATAAGGGGCTCTTTTCTCACCACGAGGCTTGTGAGGCCCGGCAGAAGTGGCGCGGGCCAGCGCACGAAGCCCATATCGAGAAGCCCTTCGGAAATGCGTGTTAACTGCATCCGCAGTTCCATCTCCACCAGATTGACGGAGACGTCAGGATACTCCTCTTTAAATTTGCGAATGGTCTCGAAAACAATGCCTGAATAGGCGGCTGACGCGACATAGCCAATGGAGATCTGACCAATTTCACAACGCCCGGCACGGTTAACCGCAATCATGGTCGCATCGACCTGCATCAGGATTTTAACAGCCTCACGGTAAAGCACTTCGCCCGATTGTGTGAGCTGAACAGCGCGGCGCGAGCGATCAAGAAGTGGCGCACCGAGAATTGTTTCCAGCGCCATGATCTGTTGGCTCAAGCCCGGTTGGGCGATGCCAAGTTTTGCAGCCGCCCGTTCGAAGTTTTTCTCCTCTACAAGCGCACAGAAATAACGCAAATGGCGAAGTTCAAAGGATTTGGATGAGAGAAGTTTGCTGCGATGTTCTGGCATAATTGGCTCTTTGGATAATCCAAGACTATGGCGATTTTGATTATTATAAAGGAAACTTATGAAAAATACGCCCTTGAATTATTGGATAGATTAAGAAAAGATGATTAATGGGGTCCAGTTTAAACCTTGAGGGGATCAAAGTGAAAATCCTGGCCCGAAATCGCCGCACATTATCGGTTGTTATTCTTTCCGGCGCGACGTTGGCCACAATCGTTGCAGTCAATGCGCAGGAAGCAGCGAGCACCACTGTGCTCGCACCGATTGTCGTGAATGGCGGTTCGGAAGATCCCACAGCACCGATTAAGGGCTACGTCGCTAAAACCAGCATCAGCGCGACCAAGACTGGAACGCCACTCGTTGAAACTCCACAGTCAATCTCTGTCGTGACAGCGAATGAAATGGCGGCGCAGGGAGCGCAGAGCCTTGGACAGGCGCTTGGCTATACGCCAGGCGTGGTTTCCGAACCCTATGGTTCTGACCCGCGCTTTGATTCACCGCTGATCCGTGGTTTTGATGGCCGTCAGGTCCAGTTTCTCAACGGCCTTCGCTTGATGCGAACCGCTGGTGCCTCTGCGGTTGATCCTTATATGCTTGAGCGTATCGAAGTGGTGCGCGGACCTGCCTCAGTGATGTTCGGTCAGGGCAATCCCGGTGGCCTGATCAATATGATCAGCAAGCGACCGACGTTTGAGAAATTCGGCGAGATTGGCGTTCAGGCTGGTAGCTATGATACCTATGGAACCTATTTCGATTTTGGCGGCCCTGTCGCGGAAAGTGATCAGTTTGCCTATCGCCTGACGGGTATGGTGCGCAAAGCTGGCACGCAGACGGACTATCTCGATAATGATCGCTATTTCATCGCGCCCGCTTTCACATGGAAACCAGATGAAGATACCAAGCTCACCATTCTGACCAGCTTCCAGCACGACAATCCAAGCTCACCTTCGGGCTTGCCTGCACAGCTCACATTGAACGCGACCGATTACAGCCTGCCACGCGACTTCTATGTCGGCGATCCAAGCTATGACGATTCAAGCCGCAATGTCGTCAATCTCGGTTATGAGCTTGAACATCGCATCAACGAAACATGGACTTTCCGGCAGAACGCGCGTTACACTAATCAACGCTGGGATTATACGGCGCTTGGCATGGCATCGACCGGTCTCGCAAAGGACGGCCGCACGATCAACCGCACGGCCACAGTCCAGAACGAACGCCTGAACACGTTCAATATTGATAATAATCTGGTCGCCGAGTTCGATACAGGTCCGGTCGAGCACAAGTTTCTTGTCGGTGTCGACTATCGCTATTTCGACAACAGTGCCGGAACGCAGTTCTGGAGTGCGACTACACTTGATGCCTACAACCCTGTCTATGGTGGGCCGATCAAGTACCTGACTGCGAAACCGACCGTTAACACGCTTGTCGATTCCCGCATGACGCAGGTCGGTATCTATGCGCAGGACGAGCTGGCCTATGAAAACTGGCGCGCGACTTTTGCTCTGCGTCAGGATTGGGCGTCGACCCGCGGCACTTCAACCAATCGCAATACCAATATACCTCGCCCGCTTGATCAGGATGATGAGAAACTAACAGGCCGTGCGGGCCTTGGTTATGTATTTGACAATGGTATCGCGCCTTATGTCAGCTATTCGACTTCGTTTGAACCTGTAGCAGTTTCGGCAACCGCAGGTGTATTGCAGCCAACGACCGGCAAGCAGTGGGAAGCAGGCGTAAAATATCAGCCAAATGGCTGGGATGGTTACTTTGCGGCAGCGGTTTATGATCTGCGCCAGCAGAATGTTCCGAACTCTGTTGCTTTGCCGGAGGGAGGCACGACAACAGAACAGATCGGTGAAGTTCGGGTTAAGGGATTAGAGCTTGAAGGCGTCACAAGTCTCGCACAGGGTCTCGATCTGCGCGCAGCCTATACTTACATGAATGCAGAAATTTCAGGCGTTAAGGATAACGGTAATCGTCCTGCCAACGTGCCGGAACACGCAGCAAGTCTCTGGCTCAATTATACCTTTCAGGAAGGTTCCATACTTGAAGGATTTGGTGCTGGCGGCGGCGTGCGTTATGTCGGCCAGCGTTATGGCGACACCGCAAACACTTTTGATCTTGATGCAATCACGCTTACGGACGCTGTCATCCACTATCAAAAGGATCACATCAAAGCGTCGCTCAATATTAAGAATATTGCGGACAAGAAGTATGTCGCAAGTTGCAGTTCGTTCGGATGTAACTATGGTGATGGCAGAACCTATATGAGCAAGCTGACATTTACATGGTAACAGGCCCGCAACGCGGATCGATAGTCTCTGCATCTCAAATCAGCCGCCGGAAAGCCCTTGGCCTTCTGGCGGCTTTGGCTTTGCCGAATGTGGCGCGCGCCAATCCATTTCCGCGTATTGCGGCAATCGATTGGGCCATGCTCGAATGTCTGGTGGCATTGGGTGTCACGCCGATTGCGGCAACAGAGCTGATCCGGTTTCGTGAAGATGCGGTTGAGCCGCAATTGCCTGCTTCGGTTGTCGATCTCGGTCTGCGTGGTTCGCCGAATTTCGAGCTGCTTTATCTGCTCAAGCCTGATCTGATCCTGAGTTCCCCTTTTTATACCCGGCATGAAGAGGCGATGAAATCGATAGCGCCGATCATGTCATTGCCGTTTTATGTGCGCGGCGAGGGGCCTTATGAGAAGTCGCTGCAAGCTGTAACGGCGCTGGGCGACAAGCTTGAACTCAGCGCCAAAGCATCAAGTGTTATTGAGGCTCAGGCGAAATTTATTGCCGAGACCAAAGAGACATTAAAGCCTTTTGCATCGCGCCCGACCTATCTCATCAATATTGGCGATGCGCGCCATTTCCGCGCTTTCGGCAATGATAGTATGTTTGGTGATGTGCTGGAACGGCTTGGTCTGCCAAACGCCTGGACGGATCGCTCGCGCTTTACATTTGCGGCTCCCGTTCCGTTGGAAAATCTGGCAGCAAATCCTGATGCGCGCATCATCATCATCTCGGATATTCCAGTTGAATCGCGCAACAGCCTGCGCAACAGCGTGATCTGGCAATCGCTCAAACCTGTCCGCGACGGCCGTGTCTATATGGTGGGTAACATCAATCCTTATGGCGGACTGACCGCCGGATTGCGATTTGCACGGCTTTTGAGCCGGGCGTTGCAGGCAAGTGGCGAGGCATTTCTGTGACCCGTGGCGGACTGATTTCAAGTGCTGTAATAGGCGTTATGATTGCTCTTGGACTGTTTCTCTGGAACGCCAATGCATTTTTGCCTTTTGCACAATGGCCTTCGCTGCCGTTTAATCCGCAAAGCATGAGTACCGAGCAGGTCATTCTGGCCTATGCGCTGTTTCCGCGTGCTTCCGTTGCGATTTTTGCCGGTGCAGCATTGGGGCTGGCGGGTGCTTTGCTGCAGCGTTTGCTCAACAACCCGATTGCCGATCCATCGACGCTTGGCGTATCATCGGGCGCGCAGCTGGCAATCGTTACGGCAACGCTGTTCTTCCCGACAGTGCTTGACCAGTTTCGCTGGGCGGTGGCGCTTTCGGGCGCTGGTGTTGCGACCGCAATCGTGTTTCTGCTCGGCTGGCGTAGTCGGCTTGAGCCAGTGACGATGGTTGTGTCCGGTCTTCTGATCGGTGTGACGTGCAGTGCGATTTCCGCCGCGATGACGCTATCGCAGGGCCAGTATCTCATGTCGCTCGTGACATGGAATGGCGGTTCGCTGAGCCAGCAGGACTGGTCATCGACGGTCGCCCTTGCTTTGCAATTCCTTGTCTGCCTCATTGCCGCAATCATGCTGAGCCGTCCGCTGACGCTTGCAAGCCTTGGTGATAGCAGTGCGCGCTCGCTGGGTGTTCCGCTGGCATGGCTGCGTGTGGCGGTCGTGGCTGTTGCGGTGGTGCTGAGTGCTGGCGTTGCGGCCAGTGTCGGGCTTATCAGTTTTGTCGGTCTGGCTGCCCCCGCAATCGTCCGTGGCTTCGGGGTCAGAAAGCCGAGTTTAATCCTGCTGGCGTCACCTTTTGCTGGTGCCGTTCTTCTCTGGATCTGCGACGGGGCGGTGCAAGTTTTCGGCGCAAATCTGGGTGAGACTTTCCCGACAGGCGCAGTTACTGCACTGATCGGTGGGCCTTTGTTGCTCTGGCTCATTCCGCGTGTGCGTTCGACAGGATCGCAGCAATCCTCACCTGCACAGGTTTTCAGACGTGCTTCCAATGCCAAACTTTGCTTGCTGCTCATCGCTCTGCTGGTCGCAGCTTTTTTCGCTCTTGCGCTTGCGCGCACGCCGGAAGGCTGGTTGCTTCTGACAGGCGAAAATCTTCGCGATATCTTGCCTTTGCGCTGGCCGCGCCTTCTGGCAGCCGCTGCCGCAGGCAGTCTGCTTGCAATGGCGGGCGCTGTCCTCCAGCGACTAACCGGCAACCCGCTGGCAAGCCCGGAAGTAATCGGCGTCAGTGGCGGAGCAGGCATAGGCTTTGCTTTAGCACTGACAATTTTCGCCGCACCCAATAATGCGCAATTGCTACTTTGCGCGTCCATTGGTGCGCTGATTGCTATGCTGGTTGTGTTGAGCTTTGCGAGCCGCAGAAGGCTGTCATCTGCACGTTTGCTTCTGGCCGGTATTTCGGTCGGTTCGCTCGCATCTGCCATATTGAGTATCTTCCTCTCGATCGGCGATCAGCGATCGTGGCAGATTCTTGCCTGGCTCAGCGGGTCATCGGCAACGGCAACGCCGGAAAGTTCGCTTTTCCTTGTCGTGCTGACATTCACAGTGATTGGGCTGGCATTGCTCGCGTCCCGCTGGTTAACCATCCTGCCGCTGGGGCAGACGATTCCAGTCTCACTTGGTTTGCCGGTGCGGTCTGCACGAATATTGACGATCCTGCTTGCCGCGATTGCCAGTGCCGCCGCATCGCTTCTCGTCGGCCCGTTGAGCTTTGTGGGGCTGATGGCACCGCATATGACGCGGCGAATGGGCTTTGATCAGGCTCAGTCGCATGTCGTGGCATCAGCCGTGCTAGGCGCGCTTTTGATGGTGATTGCCGATCTTGGTTCGCGCAATGCGACCTTCCCTTATGAGTTGCCGCTGGGCCTTTTCGCAGCTTTGGTTGGTGCGCCCTATCTTGCCTGGGCGCTCGCGTCGGCCCGGAAATCATGACGATTTTCGAGAAGCATGATGCACAGATTTAAATATTCGGAGCGTCCTTTGTGCGTTCTTTGGACGAAAGGGATAATCTGATGAATACGAACACGTCGCTCTGGATGGATTCTCCGGAGCGATACGGGCTTGTGAGCCGAATTCTACATTGGGCAATGGCCTATATTCTGCTCTGGCAGTTTGTTATGATCCTTTCGTGGAAAATGGTTGGCCCTTCAACGGTGCTTGATGCCATCAGAATTTTCGGTCCAGCACATGGAACGGTCGGGTTTCTGACGATTGTACTGGTTGTCGTGCGTGGCATCTGGGCATTCATCAATCGCAATCAGCGCCCGCCGCATCAAGCAGGACTGATGGGCAAACTGGCGTGCATTGCACATAATGCTTTCTATGTGCTGCTGTTCGCCATTCCGGCTCTGGCACTGTTTCGCGCCTATGGCAGCGGTAAGGGACGCGAGCAATGGGGCATTAATATTGTACCCGCAACCGGCGAGAAAGTGGAATGGATGATGGCACCCGCAAATGCGCTGCACAGCCTGCTTTCATGGGTTCTGTGCGTGTTGATTGTCGCCCACATACTGGCCGCACTGTTTCATCAACTGGTGCTTAAAGACGGCATTCTTTCACGCATGGCTGGCCCGATGCGAACTTAATTCTGTAAGTTTCAAGGTGAATAGAGATTTCACAGATTCAAAATATGGCAATGATGGACTATCCAGGGGAAGCTCCCCTGACCCGTAGATGTATACTCATCGCCAATGGTAAATTTAACTATTATCGCGCTGACGGCCAGTTTATTTAAACCACGGCATCTGGGCGAGCTGCAACCGGGACAGGATTAGCATGTCTGCATTGTTTGAACTTGAGAATGTGACTTTTTCGGTTGAAGGACGCACACTTTTGCAGCCGCTGAGCGTATCGATACAAGCAGGCAATATGACTGCACTTATCGGACACAACGGTTCAGGGAAGTCAACACTGCTTAAAATTCTTGCTCGGCAACACGTTGCATCGGCAGGAACGATAAGCTTCGCGGGTAAAAAGCTTGATAAATGGGGCGATCGAGAATTTGCGCGTAAGCTTGCATATCTTCCTCAGCAGACTGCGCCAGCTACGGGTATGCTTGTCAAAGAACTCGTGGCATTGGGACGCTACCCTTGGCATGGTGCTCTTGGGCGGTTTGGCTCGATTGATCGGCAGAAAGTCGATGAGGCCATTGAACTGACAGGATTAGGCCTGTTTGCTGACCGCTTGGTTGATACGCTTTCAGGTGGAGAGCGGCAGCGTGTGTGGCTTGCTATGTTGGTTGCGCAGGATGCAGAGTGCTTGTTGTTGGATGAGCCAACATCTGCGCTGGACATTGCTCATCAAATTGAAGTTTTATCGCTTGTACGAAAACTATCGCACGAAAAAAACCTAAGCGTGTTCGTTGTTTTACATGATGTTAATATGGCTTCGCGCTTTTGTGACGAGGTTCTAGCTCTGCACAGTGGTAAATTAATCGCCCGCTCGACCTGCAACGATATTATGCAGCCTGAACGCCTTCGGGACATATATGGAATACAAATGGATGTTATGCGTAATTCTTCTAATGGGTTGTTGTTTGCGGCCCCGAGATAGGTAAATCTATTGTTATCTAATTACGCGCAGTCTAATGTTTTATTGATCGCGTGATTTTGTAATCGGTATTTGGTTTCATAAAAATCGATCTTCATTTGCCGTAAAGCTGATTTAGAAAGTATATCCTTCCGAAATATCAAGCTGCAGGGCGACTGTTGCTTTTTTAATATCCTTCGCAACGATTGCGTCGTAAACGTCGAGATGGTGCTGAGCAGAGCTTCGAAAAAGTGTGTCGTTTGGAACAGATTGCCGCACGGAAGGACCAATATGCATCCAAAGTGGTTCCAATAGTTGGCTGATGAAGGCAAGGTTGCTCATTTCTGCGATCAACATATGGAAATGATAGTTCGCTTCCAGAAAGAGGTCCAGATCGTTAATTTCAGCGGAGCGGCAAATATCTGCAACGTAGATTTTCAGCTTATCAAGCTGCTCTTGCGTACGGTTTTCGATCGCGCGTTCCAGCGCAGCAGTCTCTAAAATAGTTCTTAGCACGCGAATATCATGCAGTTCCTTAGTGGTGAATATCGGCACCATCATCGTTCTATTGGCTGTTGAAACCACACTGCCAACACTCTCCAACCTCTGCAATGCATCGCGTACTGGCATCAAACTGGTTCCCAGGCTTTTAGCGAGACCTCGGAGAGGTAGCTTCTGACCCGGTGTAAATCGCCCCATCATAAGATTACGCTTAAGCATCTCATAAATCTGCTCATGAAGCATGTCACGGGAAACTGGTGACAGTTCAGGCGCGCTCGCTCCTGCTGGGTCGGTATCACGGTTTTGCATAAGGTCTCCTCTTAATGTGCCGTCGTCATAACATCGAACATAATCTTTAGCATTAAAAACATTGCCATAAAACTGTTATAACACTAGACAAATATGAAGTGTGGCCATAATCTGATGCCGCCAAGTTTGCCTTGAAAAGATCATGTCAGATGAATGGTCGGAGCAGATCTTAATGATGCGGTCTCTTGCATCTCTCGTGCCCAGACGGACGACTGCGCAAACGTCAAATGGAGGAAGATACAAATGAATGATAGGCTTTCCAACTCGCTCGCCCATGCGGATATCACGACGACTTTGCATCCCTACACAGATGCACGCGCGCACGAGCTACAAGGCCCGATGATCATTGATCGTGGCAAAGGCATCTACATTTACGATGATGCTGGCAAAGAATATATTGAAGGACTGGCCGGGTTGTGGTCGGTCGCGGTTGGCTTTGACGAACCGCGTCTCGTCAAAGTTGCCGCCGAGCAGATGGCTAAATTGCCTTACTATCATACATTCAGCCACAAATCGCATGAGCCATCCATCCGTCTTGCTGAGAAGATCGTTGAGATGACGCCTGCTTCGCTAACACGGGTGTTTTTTACAAGTTCTGGTTCCGAAGCCAACGACACCATGATCAAGATGGTCTGGTACATGAACAATGCGCTTGGCCGACCACTAAAAAAGAAATTTCTCGCCCGCACGCGTGGCTATCATGGCATCACGATTGCCTCTGGCAGTCTGACGGGCCTGCCAAACAATCATCGCGATTTCGACCTCCCAGCCATTCCGGTTAGGCATCTGACTTGCCCGCATTTTTATCGTTATGGTTTGCCAGGCGAGAGTGAAGCTGAGTTCACAGCAAGGCTGATTGCTGAAGCCGAAGCAGTGATCCTTGAGGAAGGTCCGGAAACCATTGCGGGCTTCATCGGTGAACCATTGATGGCTGCGGGAGGCGTGATGCCGCCACCAGAAGGTTATTGGAAAGGCATTGAAGCGCTTTGCCGCAAATATGATATTCTGCTGATTGCTGATGAAGTAATTTGTGGCTTTGGTCGTCTTGGCACGACCTTTGGCTGTGAATATTATGGCTTCACACCAGACATCATGGTCGTGTCAAAGCAGTTGACCTCGTCATATATGCCCCTTGCAGCAGTTGTATTTACAGAGGCCGTATATGATGCGATTGCTGACAATACGGCCAAGATCGGCACTTTCGGCCATGGCTTCACTGCCTCCGGTCATCCGGTGGCGACAGCCGTGGGTGTTGAAAATCTCAAGATCATTGAAGAACGTGATCTGATTGGAAATGCAGCCCGTATGGGTGCAATTTTACAGTCTAAACTGGCAGAACTTGCCGATCATCCGCTTGTTGGAGAAATTCGAGGCGCTGGCCTTATCGCTGGTATCGAGCTTGTGGCGGATAAAGAAAGCCGCCATCCTTTTGCTACGCCAGGCAAAATTGGTGCCCGCGCTTTCGCTGCCGGACACGAGAATGGACTCATTGTTCGCGCTATCGGCGATGTCGTTGCACTGTGCCCACCACTCATCATCAACGAAGAACAGGTGCACGAGACGGTGAAACGTCTCCGCAGAACACTTGACGATACTGCCCAGTGGCGCAGCTCTGAAAACCTGAACTAATCAACAAAAAGATGGGCGCTGTATAAATTACAGCGCCCTTTTTCAGGAGTGCATTGTGTTATTAGCCGCCTAATGTAGAATCTGACTGAGGAAAAGCTTCGTGCGTTCATGCTGGGGGTTGTCGAAGAACTCGGCTGGCGCATTTTCTTCGACGATCTGGCCCTGATCCATGAAGATCACACGGTTTGCGACCTGCCGGGCAAAGCCCATCTCGTGTGTCACGCAGATCATTGTCATGCCTTCATCAGCAAGGCTCACCATCGTATCCAGCACTTCCTTGACCATTTCCGGATCAAGAGCCGAAGTCGGCTCGTCAAACAGCATAACCTTCGGGCTCATGCAGAGCGCACGGGCAATCGCCACACGCTGCTGCTGACCACCTGAAAGCTGACCCGGATATTTATTGGCCTGTTCCGGAATTTTCACGCGCTTCAGATAATGCATAGCCACTTCTTCAGCCTGCTTCTTCGGCATTTTACGCACCCAGATCGGGGCCAGCGTACAGTTTTCCAGAATGGTCAGATGCGGGAACAAGTTGAAGTGCTGAAACACCATGCCGACTTCACGGCGAACTTCGTCGATCTTTTTGAGATCATTGGTAAGCTCGATGCCGTCCACAATGATCTGCCCTTTCTGGTGCTCTTCCAGACGGTTGACGCAACGGATCATGGTTGATTTTCCCGAACCCGATGGTCCGGCCACAACGATGCGTTCGCCCCGCATGACCTTCAGGTTGATGTCACGCAGCACGTGGAATTCGCCATACCACTTGTGCATATTCTTGATCTCGATAGCCACTTCGGTCTCCGAGATCGCCATTTGCGGACTATCTTCTTGAAGATCGTCGAAACGTTTGACATTTTCGCCTATCATTCGAGCATCCTTTTATTATTGCGGCTTTGCCCATTAGGCTGCACAGTTGATCAATATTTACCACATGACTATTTGAGCTCAGAAGTTACTCAACACTTCGTCACATATCTGTAAAAGCTCATCTGCATCAGAGATCGAAAAGGGCAGCGGTGGTCTGATCTTCAAAACATGACCGAGCGGTCCAGATGCACTGATCAGCACGTGCCGCCGACGCAGCTCATTGACGAGATTACCAGCAGCACCTGGTGAGGGCGCGCCATTCTCGTCCAGAATATCAACGCCCAGAAATAATCCCACACCACGCACATCACCGATCGCCGCGTGGCGCTTCGATAAGCCCTCGAAACCGGCCTTCATATGTTTGCCGACTTTCGAGGCATTTGCCAGAAGGTCTTCATCGCGCAGTATGTCAAGGACTGCCGAGGCAGCGGCGCAGGCAACTGGGTTGCCGCCGAATGTATTGAAATAACGAGCTTCGCGAGCAAAGCGTTCAAGAACTGCCTCACGTGCGACGACGCCTGCAATAGGATAACCGTTGCCCATTGGCTTGCCCATAGTGACAAGATCAGGGACGATGCCGTGGCGCTGGAAGCCCCACATATGCGAACCCAGACGACCGAAACCAGCCTGCACTTCATCTGCAATGAAGAGGCCACCCGCTTCACGGATTGCATCGACGGCACCTTTAAGGAAACCCGTCGGTTCTGCAAAAACACCATCGCTCGAAAAAATGGTATCGACGAGAAGTCCAGCGGGTCGAATGCCATGGCGTTGCATATCGGCAATAGCAATTCGAACTTCGTTCTCAAAAGAAGCACACACCTGCTCAGGAAAACCGGCGACACGCGCATCAGGCGCAGCAACCGTGCGAACCTCAATTGCCAGTGGCACATTTGGGCCAAGCGAAGGCGACATGGCCGCTATCGCATGGCTGATACCGTGATAAGCATTAGCGGTGACAATAAAGCCTGTACCGCCCGTATGGTTACGGGCAATACGCAGGGCCAGATCATTAGCTTCGCTGCCTGTGCAGGTCAGCATCAAACGGTTGGTTTGGGCCGGGAAGTGGCTGAGCAGCTTCTCAGCATAACTGATAATACCTTCATCGAGATAACGCGTGTGTACGTTGAGGCGCGCAGCCTGTTCAGCAATTGCTGATACAACACGAGGATGACAGTGCCCCACGCAAGGCACATTGTTATAGGCATCAAGATAGGCATTTCCCGCATCATCATAGAGCCGAACACCGGACGCGCGTTCAAAATGGACTGGCTCTTCGTAAAACATGCGGTACGGTTGACCGAGAACACGCTGACGGCGCTCAACAAGGTTTCTCGTGCGCTCATCAAGGCTTCCGGCGTTCTTCGCATCGAACGCATTGATCATCACAGGTACACTCATGGCATGCGCCTTAATTTCTGGTGAATGGAGCTGAATAGGTTTTGCGATAATGCTGACAACCGCTTTAATCGCATCCAGGAGGCGGGATTGTTTTTCATGATGTAAGGCCGGTTGACTGGGTCACTATCGGCCAAAAACTCTGTAACAATGACGTTAATGACGCAACGTGCGATCATAAACTCTGGCAAGAGCGTGAATTCCAGCTCCGACAAAGGCGAAGCATTATGGTAGGCCCCGACAATATCGGCGGCATTCTCAAAATCATCCTCTTCGCCGCGAATTTGTAACAGTGCGGCTCCTGCAAGATCAACAAGACGAGGAGCGTGAACCAAGTCGCCGAAATCCAGAAAGCCCGCCAACTGTTCGCCATTAATAAGGATATTTTGACCGTTCATGTCACTATGAACAGCCTGTGTGGGCAAGTAGGCTATTTGCGGCTTGGCAAGAGTTTCAAAACGATCCAGCATTGCTTGCGCAAGGGGACGACGATCTTCCTCTATCAGAAGCAAATGTTCGCGCAGACGGCTTATATTTTTCACATCCCATATAAGATCGCGCTCGTGTGCATAGCTATGATCAAAGCTCGCCAGCGCATTATCAAGGTTGGCTACTGCCTGTCCAATTGTCTGACGCAATGCTCTTGATGATAAAGCTACAGACGAAAGTGGTGTTCCTTCAAGATAGGTCAATAACCGCAAATATCTGCTATCATTTAGCGCCACGGGAACAATAGGCTGACCATTGATCGCGGATGTGACGCGGGGCGCTGAGATTTCAGGTGCTGTTTTTTCAATATGAAGAAGAACTGCATTTTCCAAAAGCACACTCTCGATGCTTTCCTGCGGATCAGAAATCTTCAGCGTGAACGCTGCACCATCGGCTAAACGGATGCGGAAATTCTGTGTGCGTTCACCGCCAAGCTCTATGGCTTGACCATCGATACCAAAATGCTTTCTCGTGAGGGTCTCTGCATCAATCGTCGTAATTCGCGCCATCATTCCTCTGCTTCCTGAAATGAATCAGCCAGAATGCCGAAACAGTTGACAACATCAGAGACGACAGCGTTTCGCGCGGCTGAAGCATTGTGAGACGCTATGGCGTCAAAAGCTATTTTGTGATCAGGAATTGCGTCAATCAGTTTGCCCGGTTCGGCCTTTGCGAGGCGTACCGAAGGGCCCATTCTCAACCAAAGCGGTTCAATCATGTCGCGCAGAATAGGAGAGTTGCTCATATCTGCGATATGCAGATGGAAGCTGGCATTCGCACGCAGGAAGAGACTTGTATCATTGGCGCCTGCCGCTGCAATCATGGCTTCAAAATGCACACGCAAACCGGCAAGGCTTTCGGGCGTTGAAGCTCGCGCAGCACGCGCCGCCGAAAGCCCTTCCAATGCCACTCGAATGTCGCGGATCTCCGTAAGTTCAAGTATGGTCAGACGTGGCACGATAAACGTGCGCTCAAGACGTAGTGCGCCAAGGCTTTCAAGCTTTTGAAGAGCGTCGCGGACCGGAACCACGCTCGTCCCGAGAGCCGCAGCAAGATTGCGAAGAACAAGTCTATCACCGGGGCGAAACTCCCCGATGATGAGTTTTTCCTTGATCTGCTGGTAGATCTGTTCGTTCAGCGTATCCTGAACGAGCGTCCTATATGTCTGTATGGCAACGCCGTCTGCCTGCACGTTTTGCCTAATGTCCATTTCTAGCGCCTCTCAAGAGCAAATTCGCGCTCAAGACGCCGGGAATGAATGGAGAGAATGAAGCAAAACACGAAGAATGCACCACCAACGACAAGATATGCTTCACGATAAAAGCCGAGCCACGCACCGTCAGCAATTGCTCCACGTGCACCACCGAGCACGTCAATAAGGCCAATAATACTTATCAGGGTCGTGTCTTTGATGGACTCGATAAAGGTGTTGATGATCGCTGGAAGAGCGATGCGAAATGCCTGCGGCAGCACGATCAGACGTGAAATAAGACCACCGGAAAGTCCGAGGCTCTTTCCTGCTTCTGACTGACCGCGTGGCACAGCTTCAAGGCCCCCACGGATTGCTTCAGCAAGATATGCAGCCTGAAACAGGATCAGAGCCACCTGAGCACGCAGGATATTGTCGACCATATTACCACCGGGCAGCAGAAACGGCAGCATCGTTGAAGCAATGAAAAGCACAGCAATGAGTGGCAGACCGCGCACGATCTCAACATAGAGCGAACAGAAACGCCGGACGATAGCGGCTTTCGACTGGCGACCAAGCACAATCAGAACGGATAGCGGAAGTGCCAGCACAATACCAAAAGCAGACAGGCCAACAGTAAGCGGCAGGCCACCCCACCGACTTGTTGACACTGCCGGTAGACCGAAAATGCCACCCCTCATCAATATGAGGCTGATGACCATGACTGCTACCCAAGCCAGTGCGAGTGCCGGTTTCCAGAAACGACGAAAGCCACTGATAATGAGGATGGAAAGCACCAACACGACAGCGAGTGTAGGACGCCAGTACTGATCAATTGGGTAGCTGCCGAAAAGGATAATGTGATAGCGCTCATAGAGAAACGCCCAACAGGCTCCAGCCGCCGCCCTGCAAACATCGGGTGATGCCGGACCAAATACTGCATTCACAACAGCCCATTGATAGAAGTGCCAGAACAGGTAGAGAAGTCCGCCAGTGATGACGACTGTCAGCAGGGCGTGCGGCCACGGATGAAAATAAGGTCGGAGCCAACCCGATACGAAGCCATCGGACGGACGTTGAAGTGTTGCAGAAGGTTCGCTCATGATTTCACCAGTTGCGCGCGTTTCTCCAACCAGCGGATAACAGCAGAGGTTATCAGGCTGAGCGACAAATAGATCAGCAGATAGATAGAGACGGTTTCAATAGCCCGGCCTGTCTGGTTGAGCGCGGTGTTACCCACCGAAACGAGATCAGGATAACCAATGAGAACGGCGAGTGTCGTGTTCTTGATTGCGTTGAGATACTGATTGGCCAGCGGTGGCAGCATGAGCCGAAGCGCTTGTGGTGCAAGAACCAGATAAAGTGTGAGCAATGGATTGAGGCCGAGCGAGTTTGCCGCTTCTGTTTGCCCCTTTGGCAAAGCAGCAAGACTTCCGCGTACAATTTCTGCGATAAAACCTGACGTGTAGAACGAAAGACCAATCAACATAGCGATATATTCCGGCGTAAGGCCCACGCCACCACGGAAATTAAAGCCGGTCAGCGCGGGCTTCTGTATCTCGCCCCAGCCAAGTGCAAAAATGATGACGCCAAGAAGAGCCGCAAGAGAGACGCAAAAGCCACCTGTGGCACGTCGGGAAAAATGTCCAGTTTCGTTGCGCCCTTTCACCATAAAGCGCCAGAATACATAGCCACTGATCAGGCTTGCAATGAAGATGGCGGCCAGCGTGGGCCCGGTATCTCCGAACAGAATTGTCGGCACATGGAGACCACGGCTTGAGATGAAAACAAAGTCCCCAAGTGCCCATGCCTGACGCGGTGCAGGAAGCACGCGGACGGCAGTTGCACAGACAACGAGAATGAGCAGAAGCGGTGTGTTACGCGTGACCTCAATATAAGTCTTCGCTAGCGTGCGAAGCTGCGGGTGAGCAGCGCGACCTGCAAGACCAATCAGAAGCCCGAGCAAGGTGGACAATACAATAGCGGCAGCAGCCAGCTTGATTGTATTGAGCAGACCCACAAGGAACGCCCGAAAGTAGCTGTCTCCTGAACTAAAGGAAATCAGTGACTCCCCGATTGGAAAAGACGTGGCGCTCCACAGGAAACTATAATCGATGCTGATGCCGCGTGCAGCGAGATTGGACGCAAGATTGTGTGACAGCCACGCAAAGACTGCAATGGCTGCCACAACAAACAGCGCGTTTTGAAGGCGCTCGCTACGCATTAGCGCAACGGTGCTGCATACATAAGGCCACCCTTCGTCCACAGGTCATTAAGACCGCGGTCGAGCTTGAGAGGGGAAGCCTTACCTAGGTTGCGCTCGAAACTCTCACCGTAATTGCCAACAGCTGAGACAAGTTTAACAACCCAGTCTTCCGGCAGACCGAGATCTTTGCCGTTACCCGGTGTGGTGCCGAGTATCTGCTTAACTTCCGGATCGGTAGAGTTTTTGGCAAGATCTTCAACGTTAGCCTGCGTAATCCCAAGCCGCTCAGCTTCAACAAGCGCAAACATGACCCAGCGTGCTATAAGGAAAAGTTGCTCATCACCACTTTTGACAGCAGGTGCGTAAGGTTCCAGCGTTATGAAATTCGGGAAGATGATGTAATCGTCGACATTACCATTACCGGCACGTGATCCGGCAAGGTTACCATAATTTCCGCCGAACGCATCACAACGTCCGCCAAAGAAAGCTGCATCCAGCTGCTCCCAGGCACTTAGTACAAGTGGTGTATAGTTGAGGCCGCGAGACTTGAAGAAATTCTCAGTGTTCACTTCGAAAGTGGAGCCCTGCAGGATACAGACTGTAGCGTCAGCCAACTTATCAGGACTATCGATACCAAGAGACTTTGGTACCATGAAGGTATAGCCGTCAAAGTAATTTGGTGAGGTGAAGCGGGCGCTCTGAGCGCCTTCGCGGTTCAGTGTTGTTGTTGTATCATGAGCCAGAACGTCGATCTCACCCGACGATAGCAACACAAAACGCTCGGCATAAGATGTCTGGCGATAGTTGACTTTCGAGGCATCGCCAAGAATAGCGGCTGCCATTGCCTTACAATAGTCAATGTCGATGCCGGCCAACTCGCCGTTCGCAGCTGGAGCGGAAAAGCCCGGAACGGCCTGACCAACGCCGCAGACCAGAGTACCCTTGGACTTAATTGCATCCAAAGCGGCACCTGCATGTGCTGCTCCGCTCAGTGCTGTTGCTCCCATTAGCGCAGCTGCACAAGCCATAATTCCCATTTTCAAAGTGCTCGTGATTTTCACGTTATTCCCCTTTGTTTTTATGCGTTTATATTAACCTCGCGGCGTTATGCCGTTGGGTATTCATGCTGCAGACTGGGTGATGCAGATGTATTTCAACTCAAGGAACTCCTCGATCCCGTACTTCGAGCCCTCCCGCCCGATGCCAGATTCTTTTACACCGCCAAAAGGTGCGACTTCATTGGAAACCAAGCCTTCATTGACGCCGACAATGCCTGACTCGATTTGTTCAGCAACGCGCCACATCCGGTCCAGATCTCGGGTGAAAATGTAAGCTGCGAGGCCGGATGTGGTGGCATTCGCGGCTTTGATCACGGCTTTTTCATCCGAGAACCGCTGCACGGGCGCAACTGGACCAAACGTTTCTTCGCTTTCAAAGAGCATCGTCGCATCGACATCAACAAGCACCGTTGGCTCGTAGAAGGTCTGTCCAAGCCTATGGCGTTTGCCGCCCACAACAACTCTTGCACCCTTGCCGACAGCATCGGCTACATGACGCTCCACCTTTGTCAGCGCAGCTTCATTGATTAACGGACCCTGTTGCACGCCTTCACCAAAGCCGTCACCAATTTTCAATGCGCTGACTGCCGCAGAGAGGCGCTCGATGAAAGCGTCGTGTACGTTTTCATGAACATAAATGCGGTTCGGACAGATGCAGGTTTGACCGGTATTGCGGAATTTAGCGTTGAGAACGCCTTGAACCGCAACGTCAAGATCCGCGTCTTCGAACACGATAAGCGGGGCATTACCTCCAAGCTCCATCGCTACTTTCTTGACCGTATTAGCTGATTGTTCGAGAAGAATTTTTCCGACGCGGGTCGATCCTGTGAAGCTGATTTTACGAACAATCGGGCTTGAAGTCATTTCGCCGCCAATTGCAGTCGCGTCACCAGTTACAATGTTGAATACCCCTTTTGGAATACCAGCACGTTCAGCAAGTTCGGCCATTGCAAGTGCCGAGTAGGGCGTAAATTCTGACGGCTTAACCACGACCGAACAACCTGCGGCAAAAGCTGGTGCGCACTTACGGGTAATCATTGCGGCAGGGAAATTCCAAGGTGTGATCGCTGCAACAACACCTATTGGTTGCTTGAGAACCATGATACGAGACCGAGCACGTGGAGCCGGGATCAGGTCTCCGTGGCACGCTTTGCCTCTTCTGCAAACCATTCCGCAAAAGACGCAGCATAACGGATTTCGGCTTGACTTTCCGCTAACGGCTTGCCCTGCTCGGCAGTCATGATCGTTGCGAGATCGGAAAGATTGGAAATTATCAGGTCAAACCAACGACGCAAAACGATTGCGCGCTCCATGGCTGGCAGCGCTGCCCATGCATGACGGGCCTGCTCAGCACTTTCAATTGCGCGGCGCGTCTCAGCAGCGCCCATATTTGGGACAGAACCGATCACAAGATTGGTTGCAGGGTCTGTGACAATAACTGTCTCTCCATTGTCAGCAGCTATCCATTCGCCACCGATATATGCCTTGTTCCGCAGGAGTGAAGAATCTTTAAGGCGGTCCTCTAACCGCGGCGTAGCGTGGTGGTTCATGTTGTTCCCAGTTCAGGTTTCTTTTTGTTAAGTGTTATAACACACAACAAATCTCAGCCTGTCAATACACGCTTTTTGCTATTTTACTGCTAAGCAGAAAATCGGGATCATCGAGACGTCTTTGACGACGCTCGCTTCGGCAAAGCCATTTTGTTAATATTTCTATCTCTTGATTTTGGAAAATTTAGCTGTGCTTTAAAGCATATCGGTCTGATCACCGATCGCTTTTTTATATATTATTTTGTGTATATCGATAATGTTTGATTTATATATTTATTTTATTTGCCCAATATTCTCTATAAAGCAAATATGCATCGCTATTAATTGAATATGTTTCACTTTCTACTTCAGGAACAGTTGATCCTGCAAGTAGTCCAGCTCCGAGGGCGGTGCCGGTGCTGCCGGATACAGCCGTAACATCACGCTCGGTGAAACTGGACAGTGCGGATAAGTAAATGGGGTTTTTTACAAAAGGCCCCTCGACGATAGTTGGACCACAGGCTTTTAGTAGATCAAGGCAAGTCGCTGTCATTAAGGCTGCGTAAAGGCATGCTGCAACATAAAGCTCATCAGAGTTTGCAGTGTCAGCATTTATCCATTGAAGTGAATTATTGGGATAAGGGCCGCTGCCAGAAATAGAAGATGGAAGCGCCATAATGTTATGATTGAGGACGACGTCTAGTGCTTTGGCTATTCTGTTTGGCGTTGGAGTTTTGATGCCGTCGGTCATCATATCAAATTCACGGCCACCCATGTAACGCGCGGATGGGACGGCACGCCCATAAGCATCGACATTGGCCAGTGTATCACGTTTGGGATCAAGCCCATCGAGATCACCACCAACGGCAAAGCTTACCACCCATGTCCCGGTCGATATGACGGAAAAAGGCGGGTCTCTGTGCAAAAGGTGAGCCAGCAGCGACGCATTGGAATCATGAATGCCGCAATAAACTTGCACCGGAACAGATATGCCTATTTCATCTGCCAGATCCTGATGCATCTGCCCCAAAACGTCGAATGCCGAACGCAAAGGCGGGAACTTACCTTCAATCCCGAGGCTTTCAACCAGCGACGAATAGGTGCTTACTTTCGGAAGCCAGAGATCCGTATGGCAGCCAAGTGATGTTGCTTCCACCGATGGTACACCCGTCAACCGATACGCCCAATATTGCGGGTAAGTGAGGATCTGGCTCACCTTGGCAAATTCTTCTGGAAACGCGGTTTTCAAATAATGTAGTTGCGCGCCGAGATTTAGTCCGACGCCCAATGATGGCGAAAAGGTTTCTTCAAAAGGTGGTTTGATACGCGCATAAGCAGCCCGGATTTCTGGAACATATTCATGCTCATAATCGAGCACCGGCATTGCAAGCTTACCCGTATCATCCAGCAAAGCCGCACAGGCGCCGTGGGTCGTGATGGATATAGCGTCAAATCCGGGATTTTGTGCAAAATCAGTGAGGCTTTTCAGAAAAAACTGCCAGAGCGCTTCGATGTCATAATGCGGATAAGGCCCTTCCCGCAAAACCTTGTTTGGCGTGCGATGAACGGCGATTTCACCCCCAGTTTTTGCATCGAGCAGCACAGCTTTGGCGTTTGTTTTTCCTATATCGAGAATGGCAATGCGTTTCATGGCATATGAAAGACTGGTTTGAGGTCGACGGAAACCGGCGAATTATCGGCGTTTGTTTCCATAATGTCGGACATATGCGCCCACCATTTTTTCATAACCGGATGGTCCGGCAGCGAAGCCATGCCGCGCGCTTTCGTGCGGGTAAGCGTGCCAAAAAGAAGATGCGTTTCTTCATCTAGCCAGATCGAGTAATTGGACACACCAGCTTCGTGCAGCAGATCGATAAGCTCCGGCCAGATTTCATCATGACGACGCCGATATTCGGCTTCCTGACCGGCATGAAGTTTCATACGAAACGCATAGCGCTCGGTTGTCATGTTTTACGCCTTGCTTTGAACTTGCGCCCGAGGATTGGCAGCGAGATCGTGATGATCAGCAACAGTCCAATGAAGATGGACATAACGATGCCAGGGACGTTGAGAAGGCCGAGGCCGAAGGTCACAAGTCCCATCACAAAAGCTGCGATTACCACGCCGATGATGCTGCCTGCGCCGCCGAGGATCGACACACCGCCGAGCACGACCATCGTGATGATTTCAAGTTCCCAGCCCTGAGCAATCGATGGACGGGTGGAGCCGAGACGCGAGGTGAGGCAGACCGCTGCAATCCCGCTCATCAGGCCTGTCAGCATGAACAGCGTAAACTTCATGCGCTCAACCGGAATTCCCGAGAAGCGCGCGGCAAATTCATTATTGCCAATTGCGTAAATGCGACGGCCAAAGCTGGTCGCGTGAAGCAGAACGCCAAAGATCAGCGCAAAAGCGATAAACAGCACAAACTCGAACGAGAAAACCCAGACGACATAGCCTTGACCAAAATAAGCGAAGCTTTCTGGGTATCCGCCATAGGCCTTATCGCCGAGCACAATATAGGAAATGCCGCGAAACAGGCTCATCGTACCAATAGTGACAACGATGGAAGGAAGTTTCATTCCTGCTACGAGTCCGCCATTGATTGCACCACAAAATAGTCCTGTACCAATGCCGATCAAAACCAGTCCGGGTGTGCCTACACCCATCTGTGCTGCGGCCCCCATGGCGGTCGATGCTAAGGCAATGATCGCAGCGACCGACAGGTCGATCTCACCGGAGATGATGAGCAGCGTCATTGCAAAGGCAATGAGCGCTTTTTCGGTGAAGTTAAAAGTTGCGTCGGAAAGGTTCCAGGCATTTAGGAAATATGGCGAGGCAAAGGAATTTGCGACGAAGATCGCAATCGCCACGCCAAGCAACAGCATTTCCCAGCTGGCAAACAGCCGCGTATAGGAGGTACCCAGCCGATCCGGGATATGGCGGCGTTCCGTTATCTCGCTCACGCTGCTGGCTCCTCATAAGTCTTAGCGGCCTTGTCACGCAGAATGATGCGTCCGCCGCGTTTCTCCTGTCGGGCATTAAAGATCACGGCTGCGATGATAACCGCGCCGGAAATCGCCATTTGCCAGAAGGGTGAGATGTTGATGACGGGTAGGGCGTTTTTGATAACACCGAGAAACAATGCTCCAAGCACTGCGCCAAAGGCCGTGCCAATGCCGCCGATGATCGAGATCCCACCGATTACGCAGGCGGCGACGCTATCGAGTTCAAATCCGTTGGCGATATCGACATAAGCAACCGCATATCGTGAAACCCAGAGATAACCGCACAAACCCGCCAACGAACCGGAGAGTACGAAGGCGAAAAAACGCGTTCGGCCCACGTCAATTCCGGCATAGACCGCTGCCGTTGGATTGCCACCTGATGCATAAAGTGCTCGGCCAAAGAAGCTGCGAGTGAGCAGCACATAGATAAAGCCGATAATGAGCAGCGCCGTCCAGCCAAGGAGCGGAAGTCCCAGAAACACCGTGCGCGGCGTATTGAGAAACGGTCCCGTCATTTGGTGCGCGTTTACCCAAGCACCACCGGAAAGCACAAAGGCCATACCGCGATAGATTGTCAGTGTGCCCAGAGTGACCACGATAGCCGGAATATCCAGTTTCCAAACCAGAATGCCGTTGATTGCGCCGAGTATGGCGCCAATGATCACGGCAGCAACAATTAACACGACCAGTGGTATTTCGGGGAAGGCGGCATTGAGCATCGCCACCGCCATACCGGTAAATGCCAGATTGGCCGCGACCGATAGATCGATGGACTTTGTCAGGATCACCGACATCTGTCCAAGGGCCAGAATAATCAGGATGGACGTGTCGTTGAAAATATTTGCGAGGTTGCGGGGCGAGCTGAAACCCGGTGCGCGCATCGAGAACAACCCGATCATAATTGCGATGATGACGAGAAGCAGGAGTTCGCGTTGTTTAAGAAGCTTTTTCATATTCTACCCCGCATTCTCACCGCTATTTCCGGTGGCGGCACGCACCAGAACTTCGGCATCAAGGTCGGCACGATCAAAAATGCCTTCCACCAGCCCTTCGCGCATCACCATGACGCGATCCGACATACCTATAATTTCGGGTAGCTCGGACGAGATCATAATGATGCTCAGTCCTTCCGCAGCTAATTCGCTGATAAATTCATGGACTGCGGCTTTCGAACCAATATCAATGCCTTTGGTCGGCTCATCTAGAATGATGACCTTTGGATGGGTCGCGAGCCATTTCCCGATAACCACCTTCTGCTGATTGCCGCCGGAAAGCGTTCCCACAGGAACCGAAAGTGCAGCAGCGCGCAGATCAAAACGCTCAGCATATTTGCGTGCGAGCTTGAATTCTTCCGCCATGCGCAGAAACCCGCGCCGCGATGTACGCGTCAGTGAGGGAAGTGATACATTCTGAAAAATCGGCATCTGCAAAACCGCGCCATGCCGTCCGCGTTCTTCCGGCACATAGACAATGCCTTGAGCAATTGCATCGCCCGAGCGGCGGATTTTGATTTCCTTGCCTTCCAGCACAACCTGGCCGGATGAAGGCGTCGTCATGCCAAACAGCGATTGTGCGAACTCGGAACGACCCGCGCCCACCAGACCATAGACACCAAGGATTTCACCGCGCCGCAGCTCAAAGGATATGTCACGGAACTCGGTCGGATGAGAATAGTTCGCAACCTTCAGCACCGTGTCGCCAAGCGCAACATCCTGCTTGGGAAAAGCCTTTTCCACCAAACGTCCAACCATCAGCCGGACAATTTCGCGCTCGTTCATTTCCGACAATAGTCCGTGCCCAACGGCACAGCCATCACGGAAAACAGCGTAACGGTCCGCAATCTCGTAGACTTCATCAAACTTGTGGCTGATGAACAGGATCGCCTTGCCCTGTGATTTCAGCCGCTCGACGATGCGGAAAAGATCATCAACCTCTTTGCGTGACAGGGCCGCGGTCGGCTCATCCATAATGACGACGCTGGAATCCACCGAAAGCGCGCGCGCAATTGCCACCAGATGCCGCTGCGCGATGGAAAGTTCTCGCAGCTTGATACGTGCATCAACCGTGATTTCCAGCGAAGAGAGCAGAGCCTGTGCCCGTGCAAAGACTGCCGCCCAATTGACGAAGCCAAGCTTCGTGCGGGGTGCATGGCCGAGATAGATATTCTCGCCAACGGATAATTCGTCGAAAAGCACCGTTTCCTGATGAATGGCGGTTACACCGGCGTCGGTCGCATCCTGCGCAGTCGAAAAATGAACCGGCTGACCATCAATCAGAATTTCGCCTTCGTCCGGGTGATAGATTCCCGTCAGAATTTTGACGAGCGTCGATTTGCCCGCTCCGTTTTCGCCGATCAGTGCTGTTACCTGGCCTGGATAGAGCGCGATATTGACGTTATCGAGCGCTCGCACTCCGGGAAATGTCTTGGCAATGCCGCGCATTTCCAGCAAAGGCGTATCCGGATGGCTGGCAGGCAACACCGATTGCCCGCTTTTCTGCAAAGCTGCATTCATCAGAAATACCTGAATTCAATTCGGAAAATGATGGCGGTGCAAGATTATCCATTGCACCGCCAGCCTCAGTCTTAAAATTAAAAGACCTTGGAGAATTCGTCGATGTTCGATGCGTCATAGACAAATGGATCGCTCATCGCGGCTTCGCCGTTTTCGCCAATCTTGATCTTGCCCATGCGACCGGCTTCGATTTCCGAGCCCGGCTTGCCGTCTGCATCACCCTTTACGAGATGATAGGCAATCTGCGTTGCAGAATAACCAAGATCAATCGGGTTCCAGATCGCGAATTCCTTGGTTGCACCCGACTTGATGGCGCCTGCCATTTCGGACGGAAGACCAAGGCCGGTTACATAAACATCGCCGATTTTGCCCGCGTCTTTGACAGCCTGCGAGGCAGCAAGCACGCCAACCGTAGTTGGAGCGACAATCACCTTCACATTGGGATTGGAGGTGAGGAGGCCCTGTGCTTCACGATAGCTCTTGTCGGCAAGATCATCACCGTAAACGGTGGTGACGAGATTAAGGCCCGGAAAATCCTTGAGCTGCTTCTTCATCTCGTCAATCCAGATGTTCTGATTGGTCGAGGTGGTTGTTGCCGAAAGGATCGCGAAATCACCCTTGCCGTCCGGAAGATGGTTTGCTGCAAGCGTCAAACACATCTTGCCAATCAGATCGTTCGATGATGGATTGAGATGGACGATGCGGCCTTCAGGTGCGACACCTGAATCCCATGAGATAACCTTGATACCACGCTGCGCAGCCTTTTTGAGTGCTGGAACAACTGCATCCGGATCGTTTGCCGAAATTGCAATCGCATCCACGCCTTGTGCAATGAGCGAATTGATAACTTCAATCTGGCCTTCGGCAGTTGTTGTCGTTGGGCCGGTGTAGATAACTTCGACGCCACCCAGTTCCTTGGCAGCTTCCTGTGCGCCCTTGTTGGCGGCTTCAAAAAAGCCATTGCCCAGCGACTTCGCAACAAGTGCAATTTTCATGTCAGCAGCCTGCGCCGCAGTTGCCATGAGAGCAACGGCAATAGCCGTGCTCATTGCCAGTTTTTTGAAAAGTTTCATGTCCCATTCCTCCCGATTAAGAACATTCCGATTTATATTAAAGCCTAGGCAACCTCTGTGGTCTCTCCCCGATCATTGCCTTTGCCAGCATTCGCAGATACAGGCGTTACGATGAGCCTGATGCCTGCATTTTCGACCATCCGTCGTGCATCGTCCGAAATGCCGTCATCGGTGATCAGTGTACTGACCCGATCAAGAGGACAAAGGATGAGGCTTGAACGGCGGGTGAATTTTGATGAATCGACCATCAGGACGATTTCGTCCGCCTGGCCCATCAGTTTTTGTTCGCTTTGAATAATCAAAGCGTCTGCTTCCATCACGCCAAGCGGACTGATGCCCTGACATCCCAGAAACATGCGTCGCCCGTAAAAGTTGCGGATCACGTCATTATCGAATGGCGACAGAATAAGGCTCTGTTCGCGATAAATCGCGCCACCCGGCACCAGAACTGTGCTTTTGGACTGCCGCAAAAGATGTTCAGCGATTGCAAAAGAATTTGTCAGTACTTGCATGCGCCGCGCTGCAAGGTAATGCACCATCTGAAACGTGGTTGAGCCACCATTGATGATAATGCTGTCACCTTCTTCGCAAAGCGATACGGCTTCGCGTGCAATTGCGCGTTTGCAATCCGTATTCTCGGCTTCCGATACTTTAAAGGAACGACCTGCAAGATTGCTGAGTTGCGGTGGATGAATAGCTTCTGCGCCACCACGAACGCGTTTAATACGGCCTTGCATATGAAGAGATGCAATATCACGTCGCAGCGTCGCCTCAGACGCTTCCGTCAGTTCTACAAGATCCTGAATGGTGATCACCGGCTTTTCCTGAACTGCACTCAGGATAATACGGTGGCGTTCTCTCTCGTGCATGGCTCCTCCTCCCTCATGTATCAAACATAAAAGGGGAAGATGTCAATCACAAACAATCACTAGCGATATAAAATTTACTATTGTTGATCGATTATGATTATTTTTGATTGACACCTTCCGTTACATAACGCCATATCTGCCTGAAATGTGATCGATTGGGCGTAAACAGCGTTCAGTCAGGTCTTCACCATATATCGGGAGGATGAGATGGTGGCGCAAAATAGGCTGTTGGATAATCGATGGGACGACGCGAAAGCGGCAACGCTGGATGAGCCTGGAAAATTGCTTTACCGCTCAAACCTGCTCGGCTCTGATAAGCGGATCACCAATTATGGTGGTGGTAATACATCAGCCAAGGTACAGGAAACCGACCCCCTCACTGGAAAGACCGTTCCGGTACTTTGGGTTAAAGGCTCTGGTGGCGATGTTGGCACCATTAAGCTTGACGGTTTTTCGACGCTTTATCAGGATAAGCTCGACGCGTTGAAGGGCATCTATAAGGGCGTTGAAGACGAAGACCGTATGGTCGGCTTCCTTCCGCACTGCACATTCAATCTCAATCCTCGTGCCGCTTCCATTGATACGCCATTGCATGGTTTTGTACCATTTACGCATGTTGATCATATGCATCCTGATGCGATCATCGCAATTGCCGCATCCAAAAATTCCCGCGAGCTGACGGCAGAGATTTTCGGCGACGAAATTGGCTGGCTTCCGTGGCGCCGTCCGGGCTTCCAGCTCGGTCTTGACCTTGAAGCTTTCGTGAAAGCAAATCCGAATGCAAAGGGTGTAGTCCTTGAAAGTCATGGGCTTTTCACATGGGCCAATGATGCAAAAGCCTGCTATGAGCTAACGCTTGAAATCATCAACAAGGCTATCGAATGGCTTGATAAGAAGGGTGAAGGCAAGGCCGCTTTTGGCGGTGCTGTCACACAAAGCCTTGATGATTCAGAACGCCGTGCAATTGCTGCGCGTCTCATGCCTGAGATACGCGGGTTGATCGGAAAGGAAGAGCGCAAGCTTGGCCATTTCGATGATCAGGATGCGGTTTTGCAATTCGTAAATTCGAAAGAACTAGAGCCACTCGCACGCCTTGGCACATCTTGCCCGGATCACTTCCTGCGCACGAAAATTCGCCCACTTGTGGTCGATTTCGATCCCGCGAAACCGGATGTTGATGGTGTGGTTGCTGGTCTCGAAGCTTCACTCGAAGCCTATCGCGCTGATTACACGCGCTATTATGAGAGCTGCAAGCACGACAACTCGCCGAAAATGCGCGATCCCAACCCGGTCATTTTCCTGATCCCCGGCGTCGGCATGTTGTCTTTCGCGCGCGACAAAGCGACAGCGCGTATTGCCGGCGAGTTCTATGTGAACGCAATCAACGTCATGCGCGGCGCATCATCCGTATCTGAATATCAGGGGCTGCCCGAACAGGAAGCCTTCGATATTGAATATTGGCTGCTTGAAGAAGCCAAACTCCAGCGTATGCCGAAACCTAAAAGCCTGGCTGGACGCATTGCGTTGATTACGGGCGGTGCAGGTGGCATCGGCTATGCCACCGCTGAACGTCTGGCAGGTGAGGGCGCTTGCGTGGTTCTGACAGATATCGACGCAGAATCGCTCAAAACCGCTCACGCAAATCTTGCCAAGCGTTTTGGTTCCGATCAGGTTCGCAGCGTCGAGTTGAACGTCACCAATGAAAGTGCGGTCATCAACGCTTTCACAGAGGCAAGTGTTGAACTTGGCGGCATCGATATATTGGTTTCAAATGCCGGTATTGCATCGTCTGCACCGATCGAAAAGACCGAGCTTTCGATGTGGAACCGCAATATTGATATTCTTGCGACCGGATATTTTCTTGTTTCTCGCGAGGCATTTCGGCTTTTCCGGCGTCAGAACCTTGGCGGTAACGTGGTTTTCGTCGCTTCCAAGAATGGGCTCGCCGCTTCGCCCGGTGCATCTGCCTATTGCACGGCAAAGGCTGCAGAAATCCATCTGGCGCGTTGTCTTGCCCTTGAAGGTGCAGAAGCTGGTATTCGTGTGAATGTGGTCAACCCGGATGCTGTACTGCGCGGCTCGAAAATCTGGGACGGCGAATGGCGTGAACAGCGTGCAGCGTCATCTAAGATCGACGTCACTGAACTGGAAGAGCATTACCGCAAGCGCTCGCTGCTCAAACTCAATGTATTGCCGGAAGATATTGCAGAAGCGATCTACTTCCTTGCGAGTGATGCTTCAGCCAAATCCACGGGCAACATTATCAATGTTGACGCCGGAAATCAGGTGAGCTTCCCGCGCTAATAATCAAGAAGGCAGAAGGGCGCTCTTGCTTCTCTGTCTTCCTTTATTGAAATTCAGGACATTCTGGGAGGAACCATGTCCGAACAACGTATTGCAGCCGATTTCATCGCTGAGCATAATTCAGGCTTTGAGAATGCACAGAAGAGTGACTATCAGGCTCTTGGCGAACAGCTTGCCCGTCGTGGCATCGAAATTGAAAAAATCACTGATAAGGTTGGCAAATATTTTGTCGCTGTCCCCTCTTGGGGAACAGGGACTGGCGGCACACGTTTTGGCCGTTTCCCCGGTCGCGGTGAGCCGCGCGGAATTTTTGACAAACTCGACGATTGTTCGGTCATCAACGAATTGTCACGCGCGACGCCGAACGTTTCGCTGCATATTCCGTGGGATAAGACTGATCCGAAAAAACTGAAAGCCCATGCGGAAGCACTCGGGCTTGGTTTTGACGCGATGAATTCCAACACGTTCTCGGATTCGGCTGATCAGCAGCATTCCTATAAATATGGCTCGCTTACGCATGTCGATCCGGCCGTGCGCGCTCAGGCTATTGAACATAATATTGAGTGCATCAAGATCGGAAATGCCATCGGTTCGAAGGCATTGACCGTCTGGCTTGGCGATGGTTCAAACTTCCCGGGTCAGCAGAATTTCACCCGCGCATTCGAGCGTTATCTGCATTCGATGGGTGAAATTTATAAAGCGCTTCCGGATGACTGGCGGCTGTTCTCTGAACACAAAATGTATGAGCCAGCCTTTTATTCTTCAGTCGTGCAGGACTGGGGCACGAATTACCTTATAGCCTCGACCCTTGGTCCAAAGGCGCAATGTCTGGTCGATCTTGGCCACCATGCACCAAACACCAATATTGAAATGATCGTGGCGCGGTTGATCCAGTTCGGAAAGCTCGGTGGCTTCCATTTCAATGACAGCAAATATGGTGACGACGATCTCGATGCGGGATCAATCGATCCATACCGCCTGTTCCTCGTTTTCAATGAGCTTGTCGACGCCGATTATCGCGGTGTAAAGGATTTCCATCCTGAGCACATGATTGATCAGTCACATAATGTGACCGACCCGATTGAAAGCCTGATTTCATCTGCCAATGAAATCCGTCGTGCTTATGCGCAGGCTTTGTTGGTGGATCGGGAAGCGCTGGAAACCTATCAGCAGGAAAACGATGCCCTGATGGCATCTGATACGTTGAAGCGCGCTTATCGTACCGACGTCGAGCCAATTCTGGCAGAAGCACGTCGACGTACCGGCGGAGCAATCGAGCCGAATGCGGCTTATCGGGCCAGCGGCTATCGCGAGAAGGTTGCGAAAGAACGCCCTGAAAGCAGAAGTGACAGTGGTGCCTTTAATTAGAAAAGGCATCTGGGGATAAAATTACCGCTGCTGATATCAGGGTCATACTGTCGATGTTGTATGGGCTCTCAGCAGCGGATTTGTTAGCAATATTATAGTGTTTTTTTCTAAGAATAGATCTATGATCGAGATGCTTAGATCTTAATGTATTTACTTAAGCCATTCACTCAGCTCGATTTCAGCGCGTTCCAGTGCGCTATAATTCAAAAGCTTTCGTAACAGTGCGACAGTTACTGCGCGCGAGCGTAAGTTGAAACGCCCTTCATCAGGCTCGCCTTTTTCCTGATAGACACCAAGCTTTTCGTAAAGCTGTTGTAAGCGGTTTTGAACGCTTCGGAGCGACAGATTACGGCGACGCGCAATAACGCGATCGGTCAGGCCAAGTGCTATATCGATCAGAATTTCATATTCGCTTTCGCTAAAACCGCTGGTATGGCCAAGGCTTTTTTGTTGGAGTCCACGAACTTCACGATCAATTACGCATTGGGCCTCTACAAAAATGCTGCGAAGTGCCAAACGCAGTTTGTCGTCGGATGCCGATTTTAGCACATAACCATAGGCCGCACCTTCCGGTACAATGCGCGAAACACCACGCACATAGGCTTCATCGGCATAATTCGACCAGAATAAAATGCGCGTTTCCGGATTTTCCTTCCAGATGGTGCGAGCAGCTTCAATGCCGTTGCGCCCACTCATCTGCAAGTCCATCACAATATGCGCTGCACGATGCATGCGAGCGAGCTTTTCACCCGTCGAGCCATTATCCGCTTCCAGCACATCACTGCATTCGGGCAGCGCCGCGCGGATCGCTTCGCCCAAATAGGTGCGATGCAACGGATCATCTTCTACGATCAAAACCTGCATCTTACTCTCCACTTGTCGCGCACATTTCCGGGGGCAGATGAATTGTCACGCATGTGCCGCTGCCCTCCGCATTTTTTCTGATGGCAAAGCTCGCTGAAATGAGCCGCGCCCTTGTTCGCATATTATCGATACCATGTCCGATACGCTGCGCCTGACGATCCATACCGATACCGTCATCCATGACTTCAACGAGAAGTCGCCCACCCTTATCACGCAGTCGAACACGGATTTCTCCAGCTAGGGCATGGCGGATCGCGTTGTTAATTGCTTCCTGCACAATGCGGAAAAGCGAGGTCGCAACGCTCTCCTCAAGCCGGTCGGTCATACCATCGCTCTCATCTTCTAGAAACCACTCAATGGCGACCGCACTTTCGCGGATCGAGCGATCAAGATGGTTTTCCGTTGCCTGCGCAAAACCGAAAAGCTGGAGCACTGATGGCTTTGCCTCTTCGATGATCTGGCGAAGGTCTTGCATACAATGCTGCAAACCTCGAAAAAGTGGTTCAAGCTGCTCGCCGGAAAGATCTGGCGCGCGCGTCAGCCGCTCAACATGCCTAGCCAGACGCGTGAGATCAGCCAATGTCTGATCATGCAAGTCCATGCCGATACGATGACGCTCGGTCTCCAAAGCTTCCGTGAGTTTAAGCGCACCAAAACGCAAACCCTCTTCGCGGGCCCGTGCTTCTGTCTCTACAATTGCAGAGCGTTTGGCCTGTTCTGCGGCGCGGATTGCGAAGAAATACGGTGCCAGAAGATCAGCAATTGATTGCGCATTTTCCACGTCACGCATCGAGTAACTGCCGGTTTGTAGACTGGAGCAACTCAATGCGCCGATAATATTACCTTGCGCTTTCAGTGGCACATGAAGACGCCCTTTAAGATCATGCTCGATAATTGGGGTTGAGAATGCTCCCTCAAAATGAAAGCGCGGATCAGTGCGGGCATCATCGGTTAGCAGGTACTCAGCCTCGCCAGATAAAACCGTGCGGATAGGGCTTCCAGAGAGAAGGGCGGGTGGATTACGACTCCACGCCGTTGCAATCCCACTTTCATAGGCGATATGAAACTTGCCATCCACCATCTTGATACAGACATCAAGATGATCGTAGGGCAAGATATGGTTAATCTCAGCAGCAACGGCCTGAATGATGGAATCGAAATCGAGTTGTCCCGCCAGCAATCTGGAAATATTCAGATAGCGGTCGAGCAAGCGTGCAGGTGCTAGTTCCAGCAAGCGACTCTCCTCCCAAAGACAGGTTGCTTAGCTTGTTATATTACGCAGCTTATCTACCGGCGCGTCTTGCGGGTTCCCGCAATTTTGCTGCGTAAACTCGCAGCACAGTTGCTTCGATCAGCCTTCACAGCGCAACAGTTTTATTACATCCTCGCTTGACCAGAAAATTGCTCGCAAGACAACAGGAAATGTCGCGGGCGTGCTGGTGCCGTTGAGGAGCGGCGGTGCGGGAGGTTTCGCGCCACATTCAAATTCAAACGATCCGAAGGGCATAACGCTCTGCGGCGCGGATATTTGCAACTGGGAGGAATAAAATGCAGCTTGGGAAAATTCTTTTGGCATCCGCCGCACTAGCCACTTTGATGGCAAGCGGTAGCGCATTTGCCGACACATCGTCGAAAAAGATCGCCTTCTCCAACAATTATGCTGGCAACTCATGGCGTCAGGCCATGCTTCAGAGCTGGGACAAAGTGACGAAGGAAGCCGTCAGCGCAGGCGCAGTTTCTGCAGCCGACGCTTTCACGACCGCTGAAAATCAAGCCACAGAACAGGCTGCGCAAATCCAGAACATGATTTTGCAGGGCTATGACGCGATTGTCGTGAACGCCGCTTCACCAACTGCATTGAATGGCGCAATCAAAGAAGCCTGCGATGCCGGTATTACCGTTGTTTCGTTCGACGGCATTGTCACCGAGCCTTGTGCATGGCGCATTGCGGTTGACTTTAAGGCCATGGGCGAAGGTCAGGTGGATTATCTCGCAAAGCGTCTGCCTGAAGGCGGAAATCTTCTCGAAATTCGCGGGCTGGCTGGCGTTTCAGTCGATGATCAGATGCATGCTGGTATCGAAGAAGGCGTGAAGAAGCATCCGAACTTCAAGATCGTCGGCTCGGTCCATGGCGATTGGGCTGCAGATGTTGCACAGCGCGCAGTCGCAGGTGTTCTGCCAAGTCTGCCGAAGATCGATGCTGTCGTAACGCAGGGCGGCGACGGTTATGGTGCTGCACAGGCCTTTGCCGCTGCAAAGCGCGAAACGCCGATTATCATTATGGGCAACCGTGAAGACGAACTGCAGTGGTGGAAGCAGCAGAAAGATGCGAACGGCTACGAAACCATGTCGGTGTCGATCGCGCCAGGCGTTTCAACACTCGCCTTCTGGGTCGCACAGCAGATTCTCGACGGCAAGGAAGTCAAGAAAGACCTCGTCGTTCCGTTCCTGAGCGTCAGCCAGGAATCGCTCGATAAGGATCTCGGTAATACCCAGAAGGGTGGCGTTGCGAATGTCGAATATTCGCTGGAAGACGCACAGAAGGTCATCGCAGAAGCGAAGTAAACCTTTTCTCCCAGGGGGTGGGCATTTCCTGTGTCCGCCCCTCCCTTATCTCCAATACAGTTCGGATGCATGTCTCATTCAATCGACAAAGGCGAGGTCGTCGCCGCACGCAATATTCGCGTGCAGTTCGGTGCGGTTAAGGCACTGGATGGCGCTGAACTTGTGATCCATGAAGGCGAATGTGTCGGGCTTGTCGGCCATAATGGCGCTGGCAAATCCACCATCGTCAACGTCATCAATGGCGGCCTTACCCCGCATGAAGGCAGCCTCTCCTATCACGGTGAGGCGGGTCATGGCGTGGCAACTGCCCGCAAGCACGGCATTCGCTGCGTCTTTCAGGAGCTGTCGCTCTTCCCCAATCTGACAATTGCTGAAAATGTCCGCATCATGCAGCGCGACCTCACGGGCGCGAACTGGCGCGGTAAGGCTGTCGATCTTATCGCAACAAAGCTCAGTGAGATTTTCCCCGGTCACAAGATCGATTGCGCGGCAACCGTAGACGAGTTGTCCATTGCCGAGCGGCAGATGGTCGAAATCGCCATCAACTTCACCGCCCCCGGCACACCGCCAAAGCTGGTCATTCTCGATGAACCGACCTCATCGCTCGATGCGGGCATTGCTGCACAGCTGATGGCCTATGTCCGTCGCTTTGTGGGCACAGGCGGTTCGGTGATCCTCATTTCGCATATGCTTGGTGAGATCCTCTCAACATCCGACCGCATTGTCGTCATGAAAGACGGTAAGGTCGTCGCCAACCGGGCAGCAAGTGAATTCACCAACCGCAGCCTTGTCGAAGCTATGGGTAGCGTCGAACGTGAAAAAGCGGCACGCCGCGCGGCAAAAGCCGACACGACGGGCACAGCTGTTCTCTCTGCAAAAAAGCGCCCCCATGACAGCAAGCCGTTTCAGGCTTTCAAGGGCGAAGTTATCGGCCTCGCTGGACTTGCCGGTCATGGCCAGACCAAGATGCTGCTTGATCTTTATTATGCAGGTCGGCCAAATTGGTTGCCTGCGCGCAATTGCGAAATCGCCTTCGTAGCGGGTGATCGTAGCCTGAACGGCACGTTTCCGCTCTGGAGCATCTTGCACAATCTTACCATTGGTTCGCTTGATCGCCTCTCATCGCTGAAGCTTGTCGATCAATCACGCGAAGATCAACTCGGCGGGCAATGGAAAGACAAAATCCAGATCCGAACACCGGATATGGGCAATCGCATTCTTTCGCTTTCCGGCGGCAATCAGCAGAAAGTGCTTTTTGCCCGCGCGCTTGCCACCACTGCCAACGCCATTCTGATGGACGATCCCATGCGCGGAGTGGATGTTGGTACCAAGCAGGAAGTCTATGAAATCCTGCGCCATGAAGCAGAAAATGGCCGTACCTTTGTCTGGTATTCCACCGAAATGGACGAGATCGAACTATGTGATCGTGTCTATGTCTTCCGCGACGGTGCAATCGTGACAGAATTGGTCGGCGACGAAATCGCGGAAAAGAACGTGCTTGCTGCATCCTTTGAGGGAGGACACGAATAATGCGTCTCTCCGCTTCATCTCTCCGCCTGCTTACGCCGGTTTTCTCGCTCGCTTTGCTGCTGGCCGCTGTTTTCTACATGCAGCCGCGCGCCATGAGCTATACCGGCCTTAACCTGCTGTTCAATCTCGCAGTACCGATTGCACTCGCAACAATCGCGCAGATGCTCATCATGGCGGTCAATGACCTTGATCTATCGATGGGAACCTTCGTGAGCTTCGTAGTCTGTGTAGCTGCGACCTATCTCAATACTGATCCCGTCATCGGCGTTCTGATCCTTGCGGCGGCAATTGCAGCCTATGCAGCACTTGGCGCGATCATCCACCTGCGCAATCTCCCATCCATTGTTGTGACACTCGGAATGTCGTTCGTCTGGGGCGGGCTTGCCGTTCTACTTTTGCCGTCACCCGGCGGTCAGGCGCCTGACTGGGCGCGCTGGATTATGACGACAAAGCCGCCATTTGTGCCGATGGCGATTGTTGCAAGCATCTTGATTGCAGTTGTCACGCATTTCATCGTCATGCGCACCACTTTCGGTGTGCTGATGCGCGGCGCAGGCGGAAATACCCGATCCATCGAACGCGCAGGCTGGTCTGTCACCGCAATTCGTGCCGGAACCTATGCACTTGCAGCCTTCTTTGCAGTGCTTGCAGGTATCGCGCTTGTTGGTCTCACTACCTCGGCAGATGCTAATATCGCGCTGCGCTATACGCTGCTCTCCATTGCTGGCGTCATTCTGGGCGGTGGTGAATTTGTTGGTGGCCGTATTTCGCCAATCGGCGCGGTTATCGGCGCGCTGACACTCACCCTCGCGGGTTCATTCCTCTCATTCATGCGCATTTCTCCAGACTGGCAGATCGGTGCGCAGGGCGGAATCCTCATTCTGGTGCTGGCACTCCGCCTCTTCCTCAACCGTCTCGACCGCAAGGGGAAAAAGCAATGAGCGCTGTCTCCGTTCTCACAACTCGCCCATGGATATGGTCGTTTATCGCGACTATTGCGGTCTGGATCATCACCGTAGCATTTACCGGTGGCGCGGGTGCCGCAGGGCTTTCTCATGCGGCTTTCACCTTCGCATCGTTTTCGGTGATTGTCGGCCTCGGGCAGATGTTCGTCATCACGCTCGGACCCGGTAATATCGACCTCTCGGTTCCGGCCACCATGACCCTTGCGGCGACATTGGCTCTAAAGCTGATGGACTCGCAGGACAGCATGGTGCTGGCAGGCCTCGCTGTTGCGCTCCTGATCGGCCTTGGCATTGGCATTTGCAATTATGCACTGATCAAGTTGCTGCGTATCCCGCCAATTATCGCGACTCTTTCGATGAGCTTTCTTATCCAGTCGACTGCCATCTGGAGCAATCGCGGCCTGCGCGTAAAGCCGCCTGAAGTTTTGGCACAGTTCACCACCTCCTCTGTCTTTGGCATTCCCAATGTTGCAATCGTTGCACTGTTGTTGTCGGTCATTGGCTGGGTACTTCTGAAGAAAAGCATTTATGGCCGTTGGATTTCAGCCATCGGGCAAAACCCGTTTGCGGCGCGCATGGCAGGTGTTCCGGTTGATGGCACACGCTTCGTCACCTATCTGATCTGCGCAGTTTTAGCGTCGCTCTGTGGCTTCCTACTTGCCTGTTTTTCAGGCGGCGCAGCACTTAACATGGGCACGGAATATCTCCTGATGTCGATTGCCGTTGTCATCATTGGCGGCACTGCGGTTGCGGGTGGCGATTCCAACATTCCCGGCATTTGGGGTGCCGCACTTTTCATGTTCCTTATAGTCTCGATGCTCAACACCTATGGCTTCGGTGCCGGTGTTCGTCTGGTACTGACGGGGCTCACCATTATTGCGGTGATTTTCCTTGCCAGTAGCCGCAGACCTGAGCGCTAAACAGCATTCCCGGAGTATTTTTCTTGTCTCAGAATAATTCAATTTACGAAGTTCACGATGAGCGCTTTAAACACTTGATCGTATCAAGCGCCGATCTTGATGAACTTTACAGCGATTGTCGCTGGGCCGAAGGTCCGGCTTGGTTCGGTGATTTAAACTGCCTGCTTTGGAGTGACATTCCCAACCAGCGTATTTTGCGCTGGGTTCCAGATGGCGGGGTCTCGACCTTTCGCCAGCCATCGAATTTTGCCAATGGCAATACGCGCGACCGTGAAGGACGACTGGTCTCCTGTGAGCATGGCGGACGTCGTGTCACCCGTACCGAACTCGACGGCAGCATCACCGTGCTTGCTGACAACTATCAGGGCAAAAGGCTCAACGCACCCAATGACGTTATCGTGCGCTCTGACGGGTCCGTCTGGTTTACCGACCCGACCTACGGTATTATGGGTGATTATGAAGGCTATAAAGCGGAGCCTGAACAGCCGACCCGGAATGTCTATCGACTTGATCCTAAAAGCGGCGAGCTTAATGCCGTCATCACAGACTTTGTGCAGCCAAATGGTCTTGCCTTTTCGCCTGATGAAACAAAGCTTTTTGTTGCCGACAGCGCCTATAGCCACGACGAAAAAGCACCGCGTCATATCCGCGTTTTCGATATCGTTGATAACGGCGGGGGCGTCACGGGCGGTAAGATTTTCTGCACGATTGATAACGGTCTGCCAGATGGCTTTCGCTTCGATACAGACGGCAACCTTTGGACGAGTGCGGGCGACGGCGTACATTGCTTTTCGCCTGGAGGCCAGCTTCTCGGCAAGATCAATACGCCACAGACCGTCGCAAATGTCACTTTTGGCGGGCCACGTCGCAACCGGCTTTTCATCACTGCAACAAAATCGCTTTATGCAGTTTATTTGACCGTCACCGGAGCACAATATCCGTAAGTTTGGTGTTTTTTATTTCGCCTCCAAGTTATTTTTTAACTTGGTAGCGAGTGATGATTTGCTGATAGGTTTTCGTAAAATATCGATGGCACGGAAACGCTCTGGAATGGCTGAATCGTCACTGTAGCCTGTCATAAATATAAATGGGATTTTGTGTTCAGAAAGAATATCTGCGACTGCCTCAGATGTTTTGGATCCAAGATTGAAGTCTAATATAGCAATGTCTGGCTGAAATGATTTTAGAGTTGAGATGGCATCGTTTGTATCGCTTGCAAGTTGTATATTCTTCGCACCCATTTCCCGCAGGGTATCCTCGACGTCCATCGCGATAAGACTCTGGTCTTCCACGACAAGAACCGAAATTCCATCAAGTTGTGGCTGATTGAACGCGTTTTGTGAAATGGGTGCAAGCGTACTAAGTTCCCCTAATACAACATGGGATGCGGGAATTTGAAATGTTGCGCATAAGCCACTATCGTGATGTTCGATATGAACCTTTCCACGAAGGTCATATTCAAAGGAACTTTTGATCAGCTTTGTACCAAAGCCGGTTTGTGTTGGGCGAACAACAACTGGACCACCTATTTCCTTCCAGTTGATCAGGCAGTCTCCAGTTTCGGTCAGCTCCCATCTGATACATAATTGACCCTGATCTGTTGAAAGCGCGCCGTATTTTGCGGCATTGGTCATCATTTCATGCATTACCAACGACAGGACGCTATAGGCGCGCTGGTCGAGGATGAGGGGAGCGCCATCGAGAACTATCCTATCGGGTGTTTCATTGTCCCTAAATAGATCAGCTTCGCTCTCGACTAATGTTTTAATAAAGCCGCTCTTGGAACCATCTAATGACTGGTCATGCGCTGAGGAAAGCGCGCGAAGTCGTCCTTCCAACGTTTGCGCATATTCGTCAACATTTCTGGCACCCATCCCGGTTTGCTTGGCGATAGACTTAACGAGGGACAATATGTTTTTAACCCGGTGGTTGAGTTCGGCATTTAAAATACGCCGGCGTTGTTCCGTGCGAACACGTTCTTTCTCTGATATCTCGTTCTGGCGAAGAATAACGTCTCGCAGATATGTTGCTATGGCACGGGCGACAGAAATATCTGTTGCTGTCCAAGGCATTGATCTACCTTTCACATCCTCTCGCCACGTATCAAAACTACCGCGTGGCGTCAGACGCTCTCCAAAAGGCGTATTTAAAACCTGTTTTACAGGTTCTCCCGCCCATTCGATTTGATGGGCCTCTTCATTTCTAAATAGAATAAGATACTCACCAAATGTGACGGACAGAGGGATTGCTATCAATCCAGCTACATTGGAGTCTATATCTGGAAGGAAGGACTTTATCTCAGACGTGGACCATATGTCATTTGATGATTGTTGTTTTATATTGTTCAGCAATTGACGCGTCGGTTCTTCATCCAAAGCATCCCCTGTCTGAAACCATTGGTCATTCATCCATAAAGCCGCTCCGTGGCTTGCAACTAATTTTGCAAACTCCGGTAACTGGCTAATTAGGTCATCACGCATTGAGCTGTTAATGCCTAGCCTCGATACGATGGAGTCGAGCTTCGACCGCGTATCGGCAGTCGCTTGCAAGGTTGCCCGACGCTCGCAAGCAGCAATGTGAAGTGAAAAATACTGTCCAAAGAGTTCTGCGCCAATGCGAAGCGGTAATGGCGTGATTTTTGGTGTATCATGATGACACGCAATCAAACCCCATAGTTCGCCGTTCACAATTACTGATATGGATAGTGATGCCGCGACACCCATATTGTTCAGATACTCACAATGAATAGGCGAAACGCTTCTTAATTGTGCGAAAGACATATCTACAGGTTTTTCATCCGGCAACAGTGCAGGACTTAATCCAACGGGTGAGGATGTCGTGTCCGCGATCATCCGGATCGTGTTGCTTATATATAGCTTGCGGGCCTGAACTGGAATGTCGCTTGCCGGGAAGTGCTGTCCCATAAAGCTATTCAGGGTAGATATCTTTGCTTCCGCAATGACCCGTCCTGCGCCATTGTGAAGAAAACGGTAGATCATAACACGATCGTAACCAAGCATTGCGCGAACAAGTCGTGCCGCAGCCGTGGCTGCTCGATCTACATTTTCTTCCAGCCCCAATCTGTGAATAACGGAGCGTGTGAGATCAAGCGCTTGTCGCGCTGTTTGTCCTCTATCTGGTGAGGGTTCGAATTCGACAAAAATATTCCCGTCGTGCGAATGGACGACGGCGTCAAAAAGGGGGGCTCTGCCGGGAAAGCGTAAGCCAATAATGATGGAAGAAAGACCGGGTTCTCTTGATTTGGCAACGGCATTGCGAAAATCATGCGCATTCTTATCACCAGCGATCTGAGAAATGTCAGTTCCAGGGGTCAGGGTGCCGGTATAACCTGTTAACGTTGAGAAGTTAGCTGACGCATATCGTAATCGTTGAGTTACAGGGTCAATGACGAGCATCGCGCCGTGTGCCTGTATGGAACCAGGAATATGAATAGGTTCGCGATCGCAGTTCGTGAGGTTAACAGACTCCGGTATATACATTAGAAGCGGCGCACTTTCTCACATGAACGAATTAAACAGGTGTTTTAAGGACGGGAACTTTTATGCGCCTAATGCTTTCTTGAATTAGGAGCATTTTTGCAATGAGCTTTTTTATGTGTTCCTTCAGGGGGCGAGCAAAAATAAAGTCCCTATTAATTGCCGAAGTTATGTCAAAAAGTAACATAACACCTCTTTCGCGTCTGTCCACTTATGGACATTTTGCAGGGAAATAAAAGAATGTTTTCAATGAGTACGCAACTGATTAGCGAAACCTCAGATAATCTGTTGTTATTGATGCTTAGTGAGGATGACCGAAAAAGGTTGGCTCCGCACACAATGGCTTTCGAAATGGATGCCCTCACAATTTTACACAAAGCAGGTGACGATGTTTTAAATACGTGGTTCCCCTGCGGCTCGGCGATGGCAAGTTTTCAGCGCTGGGTTGATGATGACAATAGTGCAGTGGAAGTGGCGTTAATTGGCCGGGAAGGTGCTATCGGTGGAATTGTATCGAATGGCAGTCTCCCAGCTTATGCGACCGCAATTGTACGCAATCCGGGCAGATTTCTTCGTATTAAAACAGCTGCTCTAGAACAGGTGAAGGCTGAATCTGTGGCGCTGAGGCATTGGTTTTCACGGTATTCTGACTGCCTTATGGCACAGGTATTTCAAACCGCCGCCTGCAATGCAACGCACACGATTACGCAACGTACCGCAAAATGGTTGCTAGCCGCCTCGGCTCGTACCAACTCAGATAGTTTTGAACTTACCCATGATCAGCTATCTGAAATGCTTGGTGTGGGACGAACCTTTGTGACGCGCACTCTAGGTCAACTCAGATCAGAAGAAATAATCGAAACGCGTCGAGGGAGTGTCGTTATTCGCGATAAAGCGGCCCTTAGTAAAAAATCTTGTAGCTGCACAATGGCAATAGAAAATCATTATGATGCCGTCATGCATGGGATTTATTAAGGGAATTGCGATGGGGTGTGGCGGATTTCCTTTTGGCTTTTTAAGAGAAGATATTTCTAACAATTGTATCGCGTAGCCAGCTATGCGCAGGCTGGGAATCTAGGCGCTTATGCCATCGCATACAGATTGATATCCGTGGCGATTCAAAAGGTAGTTCGCTCATCGCTAGATGTGAGCTCTGACAAACGACCTTTGCAATCGGTCGCCGCATAACTGCCAAGACATCCTGATCCTCCATCACAGTGCTGAATCCGAGTAAGGGGATAGAATGCTTGACGTTGCGCGATACCTTTTGTTGTGCAAGCCAGGTATCGAGAAACCCCACATCATCCCCTGTTGATGACAAATTGAGGTGTGGTTGGCTGATGAGTTCCGTTACGGAAATTTTTGTATTGGGTTCGCGCAGATTTTTGTGATGAACAACAACGAAATCATCGTCGCCCAATTCCACGGAAGCAAAGCGTTCGCGCTCAATTCCAGGTTTGCCGATAAAGAGATCCAGCTCAGAATCATCAATGAGGCGATCCACATCAATCGTTCCACTGGGGCGCAAGATCAGAGAAATTCCGGGAGCATTGGCTTCGACTGTCTGAACGAGTTTGGCAGTTAGCGCGACGGCGCTACAGTTATCGAGCGCTATACGGAATTTTTGATTTGCGGTCAGAGGATTAAAATCTTGCGCCTGAAGGCCGAGTTCAAGATAATTCAATGCCTGACGAATGGGGCCTGAAAGTTGTTCAGCGCGTGAAGTTGGTAACATGCCGCGTGCTGAACGCACAAATAGATCATCCTGAAGCGTATGTCGTAGCCGAGCGAGAGCGTGGCTGGCAGCTGGCTGGCTCATGCCGAGGCGCTGCGCCGCACGCATGATATTTCGCTCACGGAAGATCGCATCGAAAATCCGCAGAAGATTGAGATCAATCTGATTGATGTTTGGAAGTGCCATCTCAGGCTTCATTCTCCTACTTTATTTCCCATAGAATGCATTACGCGCAGTTTGATTATAAAGTAAAATGCACCGCATGCATATTGGTATGCAGAGGTTTCAGTTCCTTAAGTCAGTTGTTTCGTCCAAGACGGCAGATATCTGACATTTATTGTCATGTTTAAGTTTGTGGCTTTCAATTAAGCGGATGTTTTGTGGCAGATGCTTTGTGAACGTCTGATACAGCTGGCAGGAGTATCTATATGTCGTTTGTTAATGCGGTGCGGTCCTTGGCTTTAGCCGCGGTTTGTATTCTTTCACCTCTTGTTTCTCAGGCAGCGGAAATTACGGATGTTCTGGGACGCAAGGTTCAGGTTCCGGAGCATGTTGAACGTGTCGTATTGGGGGAAGGCCGTCTGAGCTATGCCCTAGCATTGCTGGATCGCGACAACCCCTTCAAACGGATTGTCGGCTGGCAGAACGATCTGCGTAAACTCGATCCGCATACATTTGAAGCCTATAAAACCGCATTTCCTGAGGTTGCGGATATTGCTCTTATAGGCCAGGCTTCTGAAGTCAGCGTGAATGTTGAAACCATTCTCGCGCTTAAACCGGATCTGGTGGTTTTCAGCGTGGCGGGTGAGGGCCCCAAAGCGCATAGCCCGATTGCTGACACGCTGGCGAAGGCTGGAGTTGCCGTCGTTTACGTCGATTTTCGCGTTAACCCGATTGAAAATACGCCCAAAAGCATCGAACTGCTTGGCGAAGCGATTGATCGGAAAGACGAGGCCAAAGCCTTTACCGATTTCTATGGGGCACATCTCAAGCGCCTGACCGATAAAGTGCGTGATCTCGATGAGGCGAAAAAGCCAACGGTTTTTGCAGAACTTCTTCCAGGCGTCTGGCAAGCTCCCGGTCATACAACGGGCAATGGAGGGCTCGGCCAATTCATCAATACCGTTGGCGGACGTAATATTGCATCAAGCGTCGTTCCCGGTGCTATCGGCGATGTCGCTGTTGAGTATGTTTTACAGGCTGATCCCGACATTTATGTTGCGACTGGTAACCGTGCGCCGGGCGTTTTGCTTGGTGCCGCGGTTGACGAAGCAACTGCCCGTCAAAGTCTGAACACGGTTCTGGAGCGTCCGGAATTCAAGGAGTTGAGGGCGATCCGTGAGCATAATGCTCATGGCTTATGGCACGACTATTACAACTCACCTTATAACATCATTGCTGTCGAATTGCTCGCAAAGTGGCTGCATCCTGACTTGTTCAAGGATGTTGATCCTACAAAGACTCAAGAGGAGTTGAATGAGTTTCTGACAATCAAAAATGATGGCACTTATTGGATTGATCCTGTGCAAGGAGAGTAAGGCGGCGGGATCATCAATATGTCTTCGGATATGAAAACGATTATCGAAACGAATGCGGATTCTGGTTTTAATGCGCTGAAATTACGCTATGGAAACCTCCGCAAGCGACGGTTAGCCATTATTTCGGGACTGCTTGCCCTTCTGATCGTCTCGTTTTGCTATGATATCGTTACAGGTTCATCTGGCATGACGGTGCAAAGTTTCTTGCATGGCTTGTTGCATCCGTCGGATTTATCTCCGACGGATCGAGTTATTATATGGAATGTGCGCTTGCCGTTCTCGCTGATGGCACTGCTTGTTGGGGCTGCATTATCGCTGGCTGGTGCTGAAATGCAGGTCGTGCTTAATAATCCGCTTGCAAGTCCTTTCACATTAGGCGTTGCATCTGCTGCGGCGCTGGGTGCGTCGACCGTTATTGTCTTTGGTCTGTCAGTTGCGTGGTTGCCCTATAATTGGCTGGTATCGGCGGCGGCGTTTGTTTTTGCATTTGGTTCGGTCTTACTCATTGATGCATTGGCGCGATTGCGTGGAACCAGCATGGAAACAACCGTTTTGCTCGGCATTGCTCTGGTGTTCAGCTGTAATGCAGTCGTTCTTTTATTTCAGTTGATAGCGACGGAAGATGTGCTCCAACAGCTGGTTTTCTGGTCTGTTGGCAGTCTAGCGCGTGCAGATTGGGAGAAAGTGCTTGTTCTGGCGATAGCGCTCGCCGTCGTGATGCCGCTGTCTTTTGCCTCATCTGGCAAGATGACAGCGCTGCGCATGGGCGAGGAACGCGCCATTAGTTTCGGTATAGATGTGAAAAGGCTGCGCTATTTTGCGTTGCTACGGATCAGTGTCTTGTCGGCCATGGCTGTAGCATTCGTTGGAACGATCGGCTTTATCGGGCTGGTCGGACCTCACATTGCGCGACTACTCGTAGGTGAAGATCAGCGTTATGCACTGCCCGCAAGTGGTCTGGTGGGGGCATTGTTACTTTCTTTGTCGTCCATAGCGAGCAAGACAGTGCTGCCCGGCCTGATTGTACCTGTCGGCATCGTGACAGCGCTTGTTGGTGTGCCGGTATTTATTATGCTGATTTTCAGAGGCAGGTCGGGTCGATGAAGGCAGACGAGAAAGGCCTGTTGATTTCGGACTTGTCGGTTCGATATGGGCGTAAAGAAATTATCCATTCACTCTCAATGGGGCCAGTTAACCCCGGCCAATTCGTTGCGGTGCTCGGCCCGAATGCTGCTGGTAAATCGACGCTGCTCAAGGCAATCGCAGGCATTGGTTCTTTCCGTGGACAAATTTATCTTAATGGAGTGGACATGGCATCCGTGCCGGGGGCAAAACGCGCCCGGATGATTGCTTATATGCCGCAATCACAGCCACCGGCAATTGGCCTTCCAGCGCTTGAAGCTGTCATGAGTGCTTTTGGCGGCAGTAAAGGGCGGGATGAAGCAATCAGTAATGCCTATGAGACACTTGATGATTTGGGCGCCGCAGATCTGGCCTTGCGCAATCTTCACGAGCTATCAGGAGGACAGCGGCAAATTGTGGCGCTTGCGCAGGCAATAGTTCGCAAACCTGAGGTGTTGTTGCTCGACGAACCAACCAGTGCGCTTGATCTTAAGCATCAGGTGTTTGTGATGCAGTCTGCGGCACGCCTCGTGCGTATGAAAGGCGCTATCGTCGTGGCAGTGCTGCACGATGTTTCACTTGCTTTACGCTATGCGGATTCGATCGCAGTTCTGAAGGATGGTGGACTTTATGCTTATGGAACACCAAAAGCTGTCGTCACCTCAGATATGCTGGCTGGTGTCTACGGCATTGAAGCGCGAATTGAGACTTGTAGTCAGGGAAAAATGCAAATTATTGTCGATGGAGTGGTGTAGAGCACATCCCGAAAAGTGGGAACTGGTTTTCGGAACAAAATGTGCGTAAAAAAGGCTAGAGCATTTCATCTGGTCCAACTTGATTCAGAAATGCTCTAGCTATCACGCCAGTTCAAGCTCATGGCTTTTATAGCTTGACGAATATCATGCTGATCTCGACTTTTGCAACTTAGTCGCAGCACCGGATAAACAGTAAAGAATGGTCATCACCCTTTGAAAGAGAGTGCTTTTCGCTATCGATTGTTTGCATAGGGATAACCACGTTCCTTATTCAGGCCAATGTCACCCCTATGCATTTCATTAAATCTCTTTGATCAACGTATCCGCAATTCGCACGCTCAAAGCTGCACCTGTCAGCGTTGGGTTCACACAGGACGATGAAGGCATAACGCTGGTGCCCGCAATGAACATATTGCGGTGATCATGCGTGCGGCAATCGCGATCAACGACCGAGTTCTTCGGATCGTCGCCCATAATCGTTGTTCCCATAATGTGCTGGCGGTTCTGCCATTTGACATCGGTACTCAGAATTTCGCCATCGAGAAGCTTGGCGATCTGGTCGAAGTCCTGCAATGCGCGGTCGCGACCTGCATTCCAATAGTCGGTCACGCTGTAATAAATCGACGGGACCGGAATGCCCAGCGCATCGACCTTGTCCGTGCTTGGGAGGACGCGGTTTTCAGCCAATGGCAGCGTTTCAAAATCAACTGCCCAGTTGAGCGACCGTGCCGACTGACGACGAATTTCAGCGTCCAGTTTTGAACCCAGAACACCCTTCTTCAGAAGACTCGACGTCGTCTGCCCCGTCGGAACGGTATTACGAACCTTGATCTTGTAGCTTGGGTAATCCTTGCGGAACTCGCCATCGCGCTGGTTGAGATAAACGAGAAGCTGGGTTGGACCTTCGCCCGGCCAGAAATCTTCTTTCGCCATCACATTCATGCTGATGCCGGTATGATCCATCAGGTTACGGCCAACTTGATCGGATGAGTTGGCAATACCATTCGGGAAGCGATCAGACTTCGACAAAAGCATAATCTTTGGCGATTCAATACCATAAGCAGCCATCACGAAATAACGTGCGGTGAGCTTATGCTCTGAACCATCCGGGCGCTTATACCAGATTGCGGTAATCTTGCCGGTGTCATCGGCATCAATTTTGCAGACAACCGAGTTGTCCTGAATGATCGCGCCATGGCGTTCGGCTTCATCGATATGCATCGAACCGTCATATTTAGCAGCAATCGGACAGACCGGGTTGCAGTTGTTGTTGCCACCACAGGCCGGACGCTTGCCATAAGGGCGCGTTGCACGGCCATTTGGCTCAAGGATCGGATTGAAACCACCTTTTGAGAGCTTCTCAGAAAGCTGGTTGAACATATAGCTAGGCTTAAGGCCACGCATTGGATACGGGATCGAACGCGGTGGATAGGCAGCACCGCCATGCCCGCTTTCATCCTGGCCATCGACACCGCTCACACCGAGTTCTTCTTCAGCGCGTGCATAGAATGGTTCAAGCTCATCATAGCTGATTGGCCAGTCACGACCGTGGCCATAAAGCGACTTCAAACGGAAGTCATTAGGAATCATACGCCACAGCGACGAGCCAAAGTGCCATGTCGTACCGCCGACCACACGCAAGTACGACGTGTTGTACTTAACCGGGCCAACTTGCTGGAGATAATCGCCATAGGTGGATGGTGCATGCGGCAAGCTTGGGAACGGTGAACCTGCACCCTGCAATTTTGCGTTGGCGAGTGAAAGTTTCACAGGCGCGTTGCGGAAAGTCTCGACAATATCGCGGCGATCTACACGCGGGCCTGCTTCGAGCACGATCACTTTCTTGCCAGCCTTTGCGAGGCTGTTGGCAATGATACCGCCCATTACGCCCGAACCGATAACGATCAGGTCCGCATCATATGCGTCGTTTGCCATTGTTCTCTTCCTGTCAAATCTTGGTGTCAGGTTTCGGACCCCAGGCATCTGGGCCGGGTCCATAGGTCGGGATCGCCAGAATGCCGCGTGTCGGGCGGTACATCAGCGCTTCTCCATATGCGATCAGCTCTGCATCTTCCGGCTCGCCGACCACGCCGAGATACCAGGCGGATACAATCTTAGTCGCGGTTTCCATCAGCTTCGGATCAATGGAAGGGAGCTCCAGAAATGCATCCATATTGGCAGCATTGCTCTGCTTGATAGCTGAACTGAGCGCATTCATTTGTGCGACGAGGTCGGGATTGCGTTTCTGCAAGGCTGCGAAATAGCGGCTGCCCAGCACCGGATCGAGATCGTGGCCGGTCAGAAAAGTGGAAAGCTGCATGAAATCCTGCTGCGCCTCGTCGGCAGCCGATGCTGGCAAAGGTCCGGCAAGAGCACCGATTGCCGCCAGCGCCACCATTGCAACGGAGCCTCGCAACACGGATCGGCGGGAAATATGACGACCGAAAACGGTGTCAGAAAAATTATCGATTGGCATTATTGGTCTCCTGCGGGAGTGCGCAATGCAATTGTGAAAGAAATGATCAGGCGTGGGCTGCCCGCTTACGGCGGCGAACCAGCCAGACAATCAGCGCAATCAGGATCAGGATGCCGACCACCATTGCCGGTGCTGCGAAGGGTGCAAGCTCGGCAATCAGCGGCTTTGGTCCACCTTCGCGGATCAGCTTCACATCGGCGGGCGTCACTTTGACATCCGGATTGCCGTATTGCGCCAACACATAATTGCTGACATCGGCAACATCCTGATCGGAAAGGCGATCGGTGTAGAAGGCATCTGGCCCGAAGCCCGGCATATAAGCGGTGTGGCCATCAACCGTACGATTGACGCCAAATACGATTGCCGAAAGCAGATTGTCTGAGCGATCAGCACCCGTCACCGTGTTGTGGAACAACGACGGATAGTGCTTGTTGCCTTCGCCATCCATCTGATGGCAATTGGCACAAACACCACTGAAAATACGAAAGCCACTTTCGTTCGGTACTTCACCCGGAAGTCCGCGCAGCGCATATTCCGTGACCGATGGCTTGCCAAATTTGTCACGTGGGGTTTTGTCACCCGACGAAATCGGAGCCACGTCCTTCACGTAAACCGCTATTGCGTTGAGATCGTCATCCGTCAAATGTTGGAGGCTATGCTCAATCGCTTCTGCCATAGGGCCTGCGGCCTGCGCCTTGCCTGCGACGTGTCCTGTGCGCAGATATTGCACAAGTTCTTCCTGCGACCAGTCACCAATCCCACTGACCGGATCGGATGTGATGTTCGGCGCATACCACGAACCCAGCGAACCGCCCGACAGTGCTTTGCTGCTCTGCTCGGCCATCAGATCGTTGCGGGGCGTGTGACAGGTGCTGCAATGAGCCAGCGCTTCTGACAAATAGGCGCCGCGATTCCACTCTGTGGATTTACTAGCATCCGGCGTGAAGCGAGTCTTATCAAGGAAAAGCAGATTCCACGCAGCCATCGAGGTCCGGACGCTGAACGGAAACGGCAGTTCTGTCTTCTGCGGCTGATGATCGACCGGCTTCACCTCATGCATGAAATAGGCATAAAGCGCTCTCACGTCCTCATCGGTCATCTTTGCATAAGCCGTGTAGGGCATTGCCGGATATAGATGCGAGCCGTCTTTCGCGACACCGTCACGAACGGCATGCGCAAATTCTTCTTCCGAGTAGTTGCCGATGCCATCAGCCTTTGATGGCGTGATGTTTGTTGAGAAAATAGTACCAAGCGGCGATGAGATTCCATAGCCACCCGCAAAAGGTGTCCCGCCGTGTGGTGCCGTATGACACGCAGCACAATCGGACGCGGTAGCGATATAACGCCCCTTGGCAATCAACTCTGCAGATGGTTCATCGGCCATGGCGGTTGATCCTAGCGCCACGATGGAAACGGCTGTTGCGCCAATAAGTGCTTTCCATGAAGGACGGGGTGCAACGGGGTATTGCTTAAAGCTGCCTGATTGCGACATTTTGATCGAGCTTTCATGAAGCATGAATATTCAATGCAAAGCGCAGGCGACTTTCATATAGAAAGTAGCCTTCTATCTCTGCCCGAAACGAAACAAGCATAGCAATCCAAGAATATGATTTTCTTGGATATTCCTATTCTCATCATCGATTCAAAGAATTGGATATAAGCTGTTACGCGACTTGGTTTTTGGAATAGCTCTAAGTGACTGGATATGAAAATCAGTCTTTGCTAAAATCTGATTTCATCATTTGTGAAAGTGCAACACATGAAATTCGATCTGATTGATCTGCGTATCTTCGTATCCGCCATTGAAGGCGGAAGCCTGACGGCTGCGGCAAATCAGAATAATATCGTGGTCGCAGCGGTCAGTGCGCGCCTCAAGAAACTGGAAGAATCCTTTAATCTCAAACTGTTCGATAGAACCGGACGTGGCATTCGCCCAACGCTGGCGGGTGAAATGTTTGCGCGAAATGCACGCAAGTTGATTGACGATGCACGACGCGCGCAGACTGCACTTGATGATTTTGCTGATGGCCGTGGTGGACATGTGCGATTGCTGTCGAACACGAATATGTTAGCGGAACATTTGCCGCATGCACTGGGGACATTTCTTGCAGCCCATCCCGATGTCACCGTGAGCGTTGAAGACAAGCCCAGTCTGGAAGTGGTGAGTCTATTAAGGAATGGCGAAGCAGATATCGGAATTGTCGCATCGTCTGCTGATATGAGCGGATTGGAACAATGGCGGTTTGTGCCAGACAAGCTAGTTTTGGTTACACCGCCTGAACATCCGCTTTCAGCGTTGCAGGTGAACTATTCCAGAATTCTCGATTTCAAGCTGATTGGCCTGCCGAAGCAGACAGCACTCATGCAGTTTCTGGGTCGGCTTGCCAATGAGCTTGGTCGTACTGTTGATTACCGAATGCGTGCGGAAAATTTTGAAGCCATCTGCCGCATGGTCGAAGGCGGTGCCGGTATCGCAGTTGTTCCGCAAAGTGCTGCATTGCGTTATGGAAGCTATATGGCGCTGAGTATCACAGACATTAATGAAAGCTGGGCCGACCGCGAGCTTTATCTATGCACACGAAATGAAGCGCAATTGCCTGGTTATTCAAAACGCCTTTTCAATCATTTGCGGGAATATGCAGCCAATGCTAGCTAGTTCCGCGGGCTTTGGTTGCAGAGAAAATTTGTGTTCAATCAATGACCGTATTTGTTGATGCTCGATGCTGCCGTCGCCGGAAAATTGAAATGGTTTATGGATAAAGTCATTACAGTTTAAACGAACTGAGTATTACAAAAACGGCAGTTTATACCGCTTTGCTATTAAGGTTGTGGTTTAAGTGAAAATTGCAATCTTAAATTAGCACTTACTGCGAGACATGCTGATTTTTATATAATAAACACTCTTACGAGAAGCGCGTTTTAATTTGCGGATGCATGCAGATGGGTTCCCCTTTGGTACAAAGCCAGTGGCGTATGAGAGAGCTTTTGCCCGCCCTTGCCTTATTTGTGTTGGGGCTAGGAGCGCTTGCCTATGCAATGATTTTACCACAAGGGGAAAGCAATAACTTTGCAGTTATGTTGAACCCTTGGGCTGATGCTTCTGAAGTCGTTGCTTTGGTAAATAAAACCGGAGCGGACGTAATTTCCTTCAATGAGCGCACGAATGTTCTGGTTGTGAATGCTCCGCGTTCCGATGCTGTTTCGGCGTTATATAGTGCCGGTGCGTGGCTCGTTTTTGAGCCATCCCAACTTGCAAGCTGTTTTGATCTCAAAGTCCCAGAGGCTTAATCCATCATGATTATCGAACTTGATGATATTCGCAGACGTTTTGCGCGTTTTTTGGTTGTGTTTTTCTGGCTGCATGTTCCACTTTTTGCAGCTATCGCCTACGCGAACGGGAATTCCGTGATAGGCGGAGCTCTGGCTGCAGGGGTTCTTGCGCTCGCATATAATTTAATGTGGTTGCGCGCTGATATAGCGCCTGAAACCCGTTTTCTTTCTGCTGTCGCGCTTGTCGCTGAACCGGCTGTTTTGCTTTACTTATTGCGTGGCCACATATGGCAAATGGACATGCATATGTACTTTTTTGCCATGCTTGCGCTAACCATTGGCTGGTGTGATCGCAGAGCGACCATCATTGCTGCAATAGCTGTTGCGTTCCACCATTTAGCTCTTGATTATTTCCTGCCATTCTTGGTTTTTCCAACCGGAGGCGATCTTCGCCGCGTGATGATTCACGCCGTTATTGTAGCGCTTGAAGCTGCCGTTTTGGTTTGGTTTTCCGATATGCTTGTCGCGTGCGTCAACAGCATTAGCAACATGCGCGACGAAATCATGGTCAAGAATGCCGAGATTGAAGTGCGCTCTACCGAGGTGGAGCAAGCTTACAAGGCAAAGGGCATGTTCCTTGCCAATATGAGCCATGAAATTCGCACGCCACTCAATGCAATTCTTGGATTCTGCCACTTGATGTCGCGTACGGACATGACGGAACGGCAGCGCGATTATCTTTCCAAAATTAACACGGCCAGCGGATCATTGCTCCGTCTTATCAATGATATTCTGGATTTTTCTAAGAACGACGCTGGTAAGCTGACATTTGAAAACCGGCCGTTTGAGTTGCGTGCGCTTTTCGACCGCAAATTACAAATCACCGGTGCAGATGCACGGACTAAAAATGTCGATGTGAATCTTCATATTGATCAAGATGTACCCGATCGTCTTGTTGGCGATGAGATGCGTCTGGGACAGATTCTCCTCAATCTTCTGAGCAATGCAATTAAATTCAGTGAGAATGGTTCTGTAACGCTGCGCGTCAGCGGAACTGTGACCGAGACAAGTGGCTACAAGTTGCAGGTCACAGTTGCCGATACTGGTATCGGGATGACGCCGGAGCAACAATCAAAGCTATTTAACTCGTTCTCTCAGGCCGATAGTTCTACCACGCGCCGCTTTGGCGGCACAGGATTAGGACTGGTCATCAGTAAGCAGATCGCTGTTCAAATGGGCGGTGACATCACGGTCTTCAGCACGCCAGGAAGAGGCAGCGTTTTCACTGTGACGGCGATGCTGGCGAAGGTAGACCGTGCATATTCAATCGTTGAAAGGCCGCAGCCGCATATTCAGAAGCTTCGAGTACTGGTCGCTGACGATAACCCTGCTTCGCGTGAAATTTTGCAAGGTATTTTCGCTGACTGGTCGATTGCCGTCGATCTGGTTGCTTCTGGTACAGAGGTTATCAGTGCGTTGGAAACTGCGCTCGAACGTGGCCAAGCTTACGACGCGCTCTTAATTGACTGGAAAATGCCAGGCATGGATGGGCTTGAAACAGTCGGTCGCCTCTATGCCAGCGCAAAACTGGCAAAGTTGCCGGAAATAATTCTGATTACCGCATATGGAAGTGATGAGTTTAAAACTCAGGCCTCGCGTGCGGGTATTGCAGCATATTTGCCCAAGCCTATAGAAGCGCAGCAAATCTTGCAGACACTTAACACGCTATTCCCCATCGAAAACACCAACGCCGAAGCAACCAGAGATTCTGAGCTGATTGCCGAGCCTTTGAGAGGCGCGCGTGTGCTTTTGGTTGAAGATAATGCAATCAATCGTGAGATTGCTTATCAGTTGCTTGATGATGCGGGCCTGGATGTCGATATAGCTGAGAACGGACGAATAGCCTGTGAAAGTGTTGCACGATTAAAAGGCGCTTATTCGGCCATCCTGATGGATGTGCAGATGCCTGAAATGGATGGTCTTGAAGCGACAAGACATATTCGTCGTGAATGGAGCGCTGAGGCGTTGCCCATTATCGCTTTAACCGCGCATGCCTACGAAGAAGAACGTCGTCGATGTGCGGAAGCGGGCATGAATGATCATATCGCGAAGCCAATCGATCCAAGTGTATTAATCGGTACACTCGAGCGCTGGATGAAGCCGCGCCGTGCTGAAGCTGATGTAAGTCGTCCGCAAGACAAAAAGATAAGCGTTGATTATTCCGAGTTGCCGGAGAGCCTGGAACCTTTCGACCTCACGAGGGCACTCGTTCGTGTGAACGGAAAGCGGGCATTGTTGCGCCGACTGATCATAAGTTTCCATGATGATTTCGAAAACGTTATCCAAACACTGATGGATCAGATTGCCAAAGGCGACTTAACTTCTGCCCGTCGTCTCGCTCATACATTGAAGGGAGTCGCCTCTTCTCTCGAACTTCCAGATATAGCGCGTATTTCGGCTGAAGTGGAATTGGCGATCGCTAATGAACAGCTCGTCGGACTTCAATCTACGCTGTCTGCGCTCAATTCTGCAATGAAGCCGGCGTTGAAGGCTGCATCAAGCTTAATAAATACTGGAGCAGAACCTGTGCAACAGGCGGAAGGTAGTGCTCAATCTGAAGATATAAAATTGGCAGTCTCTACCCTTAGAGAGAACCTCAAACGCCGTAGCATGCGCGCGCGTGCCAGTTTTGATGCATTGCTGCAGCTGGTCGGATCGCCCATTTATGAAGGAGAGAAAGCAGAAGCTCTCCATGCAGCTAAGGCTGCGCTCGATAAACTCGACTATGATACGGCACTTCAGAGATTGGATGAAGTTTTCGTTGATGATAGTCCAAGTTCAACACAACGTGAGGCTTAAAAATGTGATGTCGAATTATCCATCCCGTGAAAGTATAAGCGTCGGATAACGCAGCCGATTTCGCCTCATGAAAAAAAACTAAGCCATTTCTAAATGCACTTGCTCATCAAAAACAGAGTAATTCTCTTGATGAGTACGTTGCAGAACTACCGGAGTAAGCCAGATGTCAGATCGCGCAACAATTCTGATCGTTGATGATGAAGTATCAAATATCGAGATCATGAACGCGGTGCTGGAAGATCATTATGAAATATCTTTTGCGACTTCAGGAGAACAGGCTCTAGAGGTGGCACGTTCGGTGTTGCCGGATTTAATTCTGCTCGATGTCATGATGCCGGGCCTTGATGGATACGAAGTTTGTTCGCGCCTCAAAAGCGATAGGCTGTTGGCCGATGTGCCCGTAATATTCACGACAGGACTTGATGATCAGGAGGCCGAAGTTCGTGGTTTGTCGCTTGGTGCAATTGATTATGTAACCAAGCCAATAAATCCTATCGTTCTTAATGCTCGTGTCTCAAACCACATTGAACTTAAACGCCTGCGTGATCAGCTTGCTCAAATGGCCGTGACTGATGCGCTGACCGGGCTCAGCAATCGTCGTCAGCTGGAATCTATACTTACGGCAGAAATATCTCGTTTGGGTCCGACAGGTGCGTGGCTCTCCGTTATCATGCTGGATATCGACTTCTTTAAGTTATTCAATGACACATATGGTCATCCGGAAGGGGACCGCTGTATCTCCATGGTGGCAGCAGCGCTCACACGTGCGGTTCACAAAGTTTCAGGCATGACAGCGCGCTATGGCGGCGAAGAGTTCGCATGTGTTTTGCCAGAGGCCAATCCGGAGAGTGCGCTGGCAACGGCGCGTGAAATTCAGTTTCAGATTCAATCTCTGAATATTCCGCATACTGGTTCTACAGTCAGTAAAAGTGTGACGCTCAGTATCGGGATTGCATCTGCCCGAACCCGAAGTGACATGGGTGGGTATCTTTGGCTCCAGCATGCAGACCAGCAATTATATGCAAGCAAGAAAAGCGGTCGGAACACGATTGCTCAAACAGAGTTTTGACAGGCTGAGCATTTGAAAATGTAAGAGTCGCAGTTACAATTTTTCCTGCCCAATTTGGGCGATTGAGATTTGCGACTTCTTATATATGGTTTGAGCTAAGATTATTTTAAGAATGGCCATCGCGTAGGCGTTTTGTTGGCCCATATTCTGTGAAGTAGGAATGTTTGTCCAAATACGACGTCAATCCGTCAATTTTTGTCGAATTTGGTTTTTTTCTTCAGCTTTGAATGCTAAGTCGCTCTCGCGATAAATGCCAACCAAGCTATATGGCGAGTTGATCAGCATAGCCAGAGCCTGAAAGCCCCAAAAATGACCGCACGTCTTTCATTTGCGCGTGAGCGTATCAATGTTCTTCTTCTCGAAGGCATCAATCAGTCCGCTGTCGATTACTTCAAATCGTCTGGCTATACCAATGTTGTCCACCTGCCAAAGGCATTGGATAAGGCTGAGCTGATCGAGGCGATTGCGTCGGCGCATATTGTGGGCATTCGTTCGCGCACGCAGCTCACCGATGAGGTTTTTGAAGCTGCACAGCGTTTGATTGCAGTCGGTTGTTTTTCGGTCGGCACCAATCAGGTTGACCTGAAAGCTGCTCGCAAGCGCGGTATTCCGGTTTTCAATGCACCTTTCTCGAATACACGTTCGGTTGCGGAACTGGTGATTGGCGAAATCATCATGTTGATGCGCCGCATTTTCCCACGTTCCAACTCGGCACATACCGGAGGCTGGGACAAGAGCGCGACGGGTAGTCGTGAAGTGCGTGGCAAGACGCTGGGTATTGTCGGCTATGGTAACATCGGTTCGCAGGTCGGCAATCTTGCCGAAAGCCTTGGCATGACCGTTCGTTATTTCGACATGACCGACAAGTTGCAATATGGCAACGTGATCCCGACAGAAACGCTGGATGAATTGCTCGAAATTTCCGACGTGATCAGCCTTCATGTGCCATCGAACAAATCGACGGCCAAAATGATCACCGAAGCCAAGTTGCGTAAGATGAAGAAGGGCGCCTTCCTCATCAACAATGCACGCGGAAATGTGGTTGATCTGGAAGCGCTGGCCACAGTGCTTAAAGAAGGCCATCTTGCTGGTGCAGCAATCGACGTGTTTCCGGTTGAACCTGCATCGAATAAGGATCCGTTTGTTTCGCCATTGCAGGGGCTTGAAAATGTCATTCTAACTCCACATATCGGCGGCTCGACTGCGGAAGCGCAAGAGCGCATCGGCATGGAAGTGACCCGCAAGCTGGTTGAGTATTCCGATGTCGGCTCGACGCTCGGTGCCGTAAACTTCCCACAGGTACAGTTGCCAGCACGTCCAAACGGCACGCGTTTCATGCATGTGCACGAAAACCGTCCGGGCATTCTCAACAGCCTCGTCAATATTTTCTCGTCACACAATATCAACATCATCAGCCAGTTTTTGCAGACCGATGGTGAAGTGGGTTATGTGGTGATTGAAGGAGATGCGATGGAAGAACATGCCGAGGACGTTCTTCAGGCGATGCGCGAAATTCCGGGCACCATCCGCACACGTTTGCTCTACTAGAGCGCGTTTCGGTCTGATATTATCAGATCGGCGCTCTAATCATTTGTTTTGACGCACATCTTGGTCCGAAAACCGGTTCCCACTTTTCGGGATGTGCTCTAAATAACGTTCGATTGCATGCAAGGTCCGCACGGTTAATGCTGTGCGGACCTTTTGTTTTTTAGATGATGCGTAACAAGTGGCATGGTTCCCGGACATTCCAGCAGTTTTGTTGCGCTTGCAGTTGCAAACACATTGACTCTTTCTCCAAAGGGCTTAAAAGCGCAATCATAAAAGGAGACATCCCGTGAACGCATATCGCGCATCACATAGCCTGTTTGGACGCAATGGCCTTATCGCCATCGGTGCCTGCATGGCGTCTGTCTCTAAAACTATCACGGCCACTTACATTAAAACGACCACCAAAACGGTCTGACCCCTTGGCCTGCTCGCCCTCTCTCCCCGGGTCCGGCCCAGGGTAAAGGCCCGCTGGTCGCGGGTTTTTATGGAAGCGGAGAGGACAGGAGAAGGTAAATGGGTTTTAAGATTGCAGTTGTCGGCGCCACCGGAAATGTCGGTCGCGAAATGCTCAATATCCTCGAAGAACGTGGCTTTCCGGCTGATGAAGTCGTGGCTCTCGCTTCGCGTCGCAGCCAGGGCACGGAAGTATCCTATGGCGATAAGACGCTGAAGGTTAAGCCGCTCGACCAGTATGATTTCTCCGATACCGACATCTGCCTTATGTCCGCTGGTGGCAACGTCTCCAAGGAATGGTCGCCAAAGATCGGCGCGCAGGGCTGCGTTGTCATCGATAACTCGTCTGCATGGCGCTATGATGCGAATGTGCCACTGATCGTTCCTGAAGTGAATCCAGACGCGATTGAAGGCTTCCGCAAGCGCAACATTATCGCCAACCCGAACTGCTCGACTGCGCAGCTCGTTGTGGCACTCAAGCCACTTCACGATGCAGCCAAGATCAAGCGCGTTGTTGTCGCGACTTACCAGTCCGTTTCTGGCGCTGGTAAGGAAGGCATGGACGAGCTGTTCCAGCAGTCGCGTGCGGTTTTTGTTGCTGATCCTATTACAACACAGAAGTTCACCAAGCGCATTGCGTTCAACGTGATCCCGCATATCGATGAATTTATGGAAGACGGCTACACCAAAGAAGAGTGGAAGGTGATGGCTGAAACCAAGAAGATGCTTGATCCAAAGATCAAGCTCACAGCAACTGCTGTGCGTGTTCCAGTTTTCATTGGCCATTCAGAAGCGGTCAACATTGAGTTTGAAAACCCGATTTCGGCTGAAGAAGCGCGGGAAATCCTGCGTGAAGCGCCGGGCTGCCAGGTTATCGATAAGCACGAAGACGGCGGTTACATCACGCCTTATGAATCGGCTGGCGAAGATGCGACGTTCATCAGCCGCATCCGCGAAGACATCACTGTTGAAAACGGCCTGTCAATGTGGATTGTTTCTGACAATCTGCGCAAGGGTGCAGCACTTAACACGATCCAGATCGCAGAACTTCTGGTTTCGCGTGGCTTGATCACGCCAAAGTCGCTCGCGGCTTAATCAAGACTGTAGTTTGAAAACAAAAGCGCCGGCAATCCGGCGCTTTTTTGTTACCTTGAAGTTTTGTCTTTGAGATTATTGCGAACATTAACCAATCGGTCGCGCAAATCCTGTAAATCATCCAACGGCTCACCGAGCGCGCAAAAGACCTGCTCGGGAATGTCTGCTGCTTTTATGCGCAAAGCACGGCCCTGATCAGTCAGTGTGATACGAACCTGCCGCTCGTCCTGTGGATCTCTGCGGCGCGCGAGATGACCTGCCGCCTCCAGCCGTTTCAAAAGCGGGGTGAGGGTGCCTGAATCGAGATTAAGCTTCGCGCCGATTTCCGAAACCGTGCAATTATCCTGCTCCCACAAAACAATCATAACCAGAAACTGCGGATAAGTAAGCTCCAGTTTGCTGAGGATTGGCTGGTAAGCGCGTGTCAGCGCATTCGCAGTCGAATAGATTGCAAAACAAACCATATCTGAGAGGTGCAATTGGGAGTCTTTACGGTTCTCGCTCATGTTCGCCTCCTTAGCGTCAATATACAGAATGCACAATTAAATTGTGCATCACATATTTGTGTAATTAAATTTTACAAAATTAGATTGTGCACAATATAAAAATCTGCGAATTTGGCTGTGGAGATAGTTTAACGATTACCGATGGAGAGTTTGAAATGGCTATTCTTTACACCACCCAGTCCACCGCAACCGGCGGCCGCACAGGCAGCGCAAAGACTGCTGATGGCCGTCTCAGCGTCGTTCTCGATACTCCAAAAGAGCTGGGTGGTTCAGGCGGCGAAGGGACCAACCCTGAGCAGTTGTTTGCATCCGGTTATGCAGCCTGTTTCCTCGGGGCGCTGAAATTCGTCGCAGCCAAGGAAAAAGTTTCTATTTCCGCTGATAGCACAGTCACTGCGACAGTCGGTATTGGCCCGCGTGATGATGGCACAGGATTTGGCCTAGATGTGGCTCTGGAAGTCGCTTTGCCGGGTGTTGAAAAATCCAAGGCGCAAGAACTGGTCAATGCTGCGCACATCGTCTGCCCTTATTCACATGCAACACGTGGCAATATAGATGTCCGCCTGAGCGTAGCATAAAACGAGAAAAGCAAAAGGCGCTCGGTTGAGCGCCTTTTTTTGTTTATGAGGTTAGTTCTTCCAACGCTTTTAATGCAGTTCCAATCTGCCCACGCACCTCTGCCGCTAACGGCAATATGGGTCGTGGTGGTTCGATTTTTGTAAGGCCTAATAGATCGGCGATGACATACATCACGCGGAAGCTGCCGTGGGTTTTGAACAGGTTCCAGAGCGGCTCGAACGCTGCATTGATACGTTCTGCCTCGGCTTGATTGCCGCTTTGTGAAGCGCGTACAAGTGATAAAAACTGTTTTGGTAGAAGACCCGCCGCAACGCTATAGAAAGCGTCGGCACCTGCGAGAAGTGCATCTTTTGCGCCCCAATCGCCACTATAACCAATGGCGAAGTCATCGGGTGTTGCAGCGCGTAATTTTTCAATCTCTGCTGCATAGTTTTCGTCGGCGGGCAAGGGCATCTTGATTGCGTAGATATTATCGATATCTGCAAGTCGAGCAATCAGCTCATCACTGAAAACAAATCGTGTGGTCCCCGGGTTGTTATAGATGCAGAGCGGCAAATCAGTGGCCCGCGCAACAGCCTTGAAATGCTCAAAGCCTTCTTCTTGTGTGAGCGGCGTATAGGAAACGGGGGCAAGCAATAATGCATCAGCACCTGCATCCGCGGCATCTCTTGCAAGTGCCTGTGCTTCATCAGTGCGCAACGCGCCAACACCAACAATCAGCGGTATTTTTCCGCCAATATGATTGACCGCAATCTTCACTGTATGCTGACGTTGTTCTCGTGTGAGAAAGGCATATCCACCCGTGCTTCCTAACAGGCCGATCGAATCTGCTCCTGCCTCATGAATGCGCGTCAGAAAAGCTTTTAGCGCGTCCTCGATCAGATTGCCTTCGGCATCAATTGGCGTGAGCGGGAAGGCGGAGAGACCATGGAACATCTTCATTGCGACACTCATTTCTCAGATGGTTCTAGCGTGACAGAAGCAGACGAATACCGGCGAATGCAAACACCGCTGACAGAACACCTTCGATCCAGCGTCTTGCTCGACGATATAATCGCACCATTGGAGCGGTCGAAAAGATAATCGCATAGCCGCAGAAGATCGTGATGCTGAGCGTAATGCAGCCGCCGAGGAATGCTGTCATCTGTGACCATGACGAATTGGTGCCAAGGCCAAGCGTGACAAGTGCTATCCACGACAATATCGATTTAGGATTGGAGAGATGCAGCAGCAGGCCACGACGATATAGTTCGCCGCCTGAGAGGAACGCATCACCATTTATATTGCGTGCAGCGATTTTCTCATCTGATGTCATTGCAGCGCGTGCTGCTTTGAACGCGAGGTAGAGCAGATAAAGACCACCGAAAATTTTGAGAATTATCAGCGCTTCAGCAAACCGTGTAAGGATTGCAGATACGCCCGTCGCTGCCATCAGGCCCCAGAATATGGAGCCGGTCACGACACCTGCCGCAAACATTAGCCCAGCTTTGCGGCCTTGATGCATTGCAACACCCATGATGCGCATATTGCTTGGGCCGGGGCTTCCGGCGGCAATCACATAGGTCGTGTAAACAAGAAGGAGCTGATAGGCGGCGGGCGAAAGGCTCATAATCATCACTCAGATTGAACTGAGCGAATTTATAGCATTTTCCGCATGCAATTTCTGTATTCTATTGTATCGAAAACGACCAAAATTGTCTCAATTTTGACCAGAACTGATGGGCTTATACAGCACTGCGATTATGTATTGCATTAGTCCGCATGCGCTTCCAGAGCTTCCATATCATCATCCGAAAGGCCAAAATGATGGCCAATTTCATGGATGAGGACATGGGTGATAATGTCGCCAAGCGTCTCTTCATTCTCGGACCAGTAGTCGAGAATTGCGCGGCGGAAGAGCGTGATGCGGTTAGGCGTGTCGCCAGTTTGCAGGCTAAAACGCTCACCGATACCCATGCCTTCAAACAGTCCAAGAAGATCAAAAGGCGTCTCTAAGCCCATATCTTCAACGATCTGCTCTTCAGGGAAGTCAGCAATTTGGATTATTATGTCGCCACAAAGCGCACGAAACTCCTGCGGAAGATGCGCAAGCGCTTCAATCGCAATGGATTCAATTTCGTCCAGCGAGGGCGAGAGACGCCCCGCCCAGTCACCGCTTTGATCTTCTCGGGCCATTTCAGCCAACCGTGTCCTATTCAATGGTTCAGGCCACCACACATCGGCTAAAGGCGCATAACAGAACTGCCATTATGCCCAAGGACGCTGTTGAGCGTTTTTTGCCTCGAACGTGTCGATGTTCGTTACTTTTTCCATGGTCAAGCCAATGTCATCAAGACCATTGAGCATGCAGTGGCGACGGAAATCATCGAGATCGAAGGTAATTGTACCGCCATCAGGACCATGAATTTCTTTGGTTTCAAGATCAACGGTCAGCGTAGCATTGGCACCGCGCGATGCATCGTCCATCAGCTTGTCGAGGTTTTCCTGACTAACCTTGATTGGCAGAATACCGTTCTTGAAGCAATTGTTATAGAAAATATCGGCGAATGACGTCGAGATGACGCAACGGATGCCGAAATCAAGCAGTGCCCATGGCGCATGTTCACGCGAAGAGCCGCAACCAAAATTGTCGCCAGCAACCAGAATCTGCGCGTTACGATAGCTAGGCTTGTTGAGCACGAAATCCGGGTTTTCAGTTCCGTCTTCGTTAAAGCGCATTTCGGCAAACAGACCCTTGCTCAGACCCGTACGCTTGATCGTCTTCAGATAATCCTTCGGGATAATCATGTCCGTATCGATATTGACGATAGGCAGGGGGGCTGCAACGCCCGTGAGCTTGGTAAACTTATCCATGTCTGCGGCCTGTCAGTTTGGTATTGGTAAATTTGAAATCTGATTTACATCAGCATGGCAGAGAGTCAATGTTTCAGGGCGTAAGTGCCCAATAGGTCGCAACCTCGGATCATAATAAGTGTGCATCCGGGCGTTTTAAGTCGCTCCGGATGCACATAACGGTCTAAACGCACGAATATGTCTGAATTTCAGATCTAAAATTCGGAATCGTGCGTCTCGGCAGCGTTACGCGAAATTACTGCACGTTTAAGGCAATATTTCCGCTTTCGCTGCCAGTTAATCTGCGAGACTTTCCATCTGCACCGACAACAACCGTAAAACGCCTGCGTAGCATCGATAGGTTCGGTGAAACTGCAACATTAATCGCAGGATCGAACTGCAGCGTGATCCGCCAGAGATCAGGCTTGATCGTTTCTTCAACACCGATGATGCGGGCTTCAAATGCGGTTGAATGGAACATGCCCGAAACGCGCTGGCTGACGCGGTAAGGTGCTGTACCGTCTTCAACCTCTGCTTTTTCAACCTTGGCACCGTTGGCTGCAAGCGTATTCCAGTCGCGTGTGCCTGATTGGCGAGCGACGAGATCAAGTGCTTTTCCGTGGCTGATATTAATGCCTTCTTCGCCCAGAGCTTGCCTTAGACGGCGAGCTTGATGTTTGAAGTCAGTTGTTGTGTGACCAGCAAGGATAGCTGTGGTCATGGTATTGCTCCTGAATGTGAGCAGCATTTTCGTGAACGGGTGCCCGCATTGCCGTTTCTGCCGTCACCGGAACAGGAACGTGAATTCAGAATGCTTTACCATGGCCTTGAGGCCGCGAGCGGCAGGTGCATTCCAACCGTGAATGCAAAATAAGCAGTCATAAGCCAGATTTCAAGTCTCATAAAATTGGCGCGCCGTAACAGCGCATTTCAGCAAAAATAGCCCTTGCAAAATCAATTATGCAAAATTCCGAGCGTATTATGTGTCCTTGACCTGCCAGCTGAAATAATCAAAGTCTGATTCACGCTTTGATGTTTTAAAGATCAGTGACGGGTGGAATATGCTTCGAATTTTTATGTTGGGATTAACAGTTGCAGTTATTGGTTTCCCAGCCGCTGCGGAAAACAAGCCGAGTTATAATGTCCACGAGGGAAGTTATACTGGCAATGATGGCATGGAGCTACAAGCCAATGTGAAGCATAAAGGTGGCGATCTTTATGCGGTGTCTCTGTCCACGATGGTTCCGTTGATCGGAAATCAACCGGGTTGCGGTGGTGACGTTGCTGGTGATGTTACGATCAAGGACAAAAATGCGACGTTCAAAATCGAAAGCGAAGGCTTTGACCCGAGCGAAAAGGAATCCCTTCGGAACCCTCGTTTTTGTGAAATCAAAATGAAGTTTGTTGGCGAGTATAATCTGGAGATCGAAGAGGTTGCCGGGTGTACCTATTACCACGGCGCATCGTGTGAGTTCACAGGGAAGTTGGAACACGAGGCGAGCGGACTTTAAAACTTTACGGTGCGGGCGCTTGTGCGCTGATGCCAATCGGTGCACAAATTGCGCATGAAAACAATTGCTCGTCCGCGTCGTTCCGTTTTGTTTGTGCCCGCTTCCAATAGTCGTGCAGTTGAAAAATCGCTGACGCTCGGAGCTGATTGCGTCATTTACGATCTCGAAGACTCTGTTGCGCCGGAAGCGAAACTTGCCGCACGGGACGCATTGAGTAAGCATGTTTCCGAGCATCCAAAGGTTGGCTTTGAACGCGTTGTGCGCGTGAACGCTGCCGATACGCAATGGAATAAGGCCGATCTTATTGCAGCGGCAAAGATTGGCGCGGATGCAGTTTTGCTGCCGAAGGTTGAGCGACCGCAGGATGTGATGGACGCGGCGAGCCGGCTTGATCGGCATGATGCTGATCCTGAAATGCGCGTCTGGGCGATGATAGAAACACCGCGCGGTATTTTGAATGCGGATGAGATTGCTGTTTTAGGTCATCGCTCTGCAGCACGGCTTGGCTGTTTTGTGGTTGGCCCAAATGATATTGCGCTGGCAACCGGTGTGCGTCCGCAATCTGGGCGGCCTTATATGGTTCCATGGCTCATGCAGATATTATTGGCTGCGCGTGCTGGCGGTATCGATATTCTGGACGGTGTCTATAACGACTTCCGCGACACTGCGGGCTTCGAAGCAGAATGCACTCAAGGTGCTGCAATGGGCTTTGATGGAAAGACGCTTATTCATCCTTCGCAAATCGAATCGGCTAACCGTGCTTTTTCACCGTCTGATGATGACTTGGCTCATGCCCGTGCAGTGGTTGCCGTCTTCGCACAGCCGGAGAATGCTGATAAGGGCGTCGTATCGCTGGACGGTCAGATGGTCGAGCGCCTCCATCTTAAAATGGCTGAGCGCGTGCTCGCAAAATCAACTTCGTAAAGGCTAAAAGGAAGAAAACTATGAAGCTTTACCGTTTCATCACAGGACCAGACGATTCCGCATTTTGTCATCGTGTGACAGCAGCTTTGAACAAAGGCTGGCAGTTGCATGGTTCGCCCACCTATGCGTTCAATGCAGCGACGGGTGTGCTGCATTGTGGTCAGCCAGTTATCAAAGAAGTCGAGGGCGTCGAATATACGCCGGACATTAAGCTTGGCGAATATTGATTGAATGAAAAAAGGCCGGTTTCCCGGCCTTTTTGTTTTGTTTAGTTCAATCCACGCTTTTCAATCATCGCATCGGGCGTTGGCATCTTGCCACGGAAGGCTTTGTAAAGTTCTTCAGGGTCGCGGCTGCCACCAGCAGCATAGATATATTGCTTAAGCTTTGTTGCCAGTTCGGGGTTGAAAGCATCGCCGGTTTCTTCAAAAGCCGAGAATGCATCGGCATCGAGCACCTCCGACCACATGTAAGAATAATAACCGGCTGAGTAGCCATCGCCAGAGAACACATGTGTAAAATGCGGCGTGCGATGACGCATGATGATTGCGTCAGGCATCGAAAGCTTTTTCAGCGTCTCGGCTTCAAAAGCCAATGGGTCTGTGATCTTTTCGGTGCCAGTATGGAAGGCCATGTCAACGAGTGCGGACGAGGTGAACTCGACCGTGTTAAAGCCCGCATTGAACGAACGTGCAGCAAGCACCTTGTCGAGAAGCGCCTTTGGCATGGCCTCACCTGTGCGATAATGCACCGCATATTTTTCAAGCACTTCTGGCACGGTCAGCCAATGCTCATAGAGCTGTGATGGCAGTTCAACGAAATCTCGCGAAACTGCGGTGCCGGAAATCGCAGGCCATGTTACATCCGACAACAGCCCATGTAGCGCATGGCCAAATTCGTGGAACAGCGTGCGGGCATCATCCAGCGAAAGCAGCGCAGGTTCACCAGCCTTGGGCTTCGCAAAATTCATGACGTTATAGATGAACGGTTTCTGCCCGACACCAAGCTTATGGCTTGATTGCAGTGAACTCATCCATGCACCTGAACGTTTGGAGGTGCGGGCAAAATAATCGCCGAGGAATAAGCCGCGCTCGCTGCCATCCGCATTGAGAACTCGAAACACGCGCACATCTGGATGCCATGTGGGAATGCCTTTTTTCTCTTCAAAACGAATGTCGAAAAGACGGGTTGCTACATCGAAGCTTGCTTCAATGATTTTTTCAAGTTGCAGATAGGGCTTCAGTTCGGCCTCATCGAAAGCGAAACGCTCGGCACGAAGCTTTTCGGCATAAAAACGCCAGTCCCACGGCGCAACCTTGTGATTGTGGCCATCAGCCGCGATCAGGCGTTCAAGCTCAGTTTCTTCTTCGCGCGCTTTGGCGCGTGCCTTGTCCCAGACCGGCTCCAGTAGATCCATCACGGCCTTTGGCGTTTTAGCCATAGTGTCATCGAGCTTATAGGCTGCGAAATTAGCATAGCCGAGCAGATGTGCTTTGCGTTCGCGCAGTTCCACCATTTCGCGCACCACGTCGCGATTGTCGGTTTCTCCGCCATTTTCGCCGCGCTTGCCCCACGCATTGAACGCCTGTTCGCGCAGCTCCCGGTTTTGTGAGAATGTCAGAAATGGCTCAACGATCGAACGAGACAGCGTGATCGCCCAAGCGTCTGGCTGACCGCGCTCCGTTGCGGCACTCTGCATGGCGTTTTTCAGAAAATCGGGCAGTCCCGCAAGGTCAGCTTCTTTGGTTATAAACAATGCCCAGCTTGATTCATCTTTGAGCACATTCTGGCCAAAGCGTGCGCCAAGGCCTGCCAGCTTCTCGTTGATGCCTGCGAGTTCCTTTTTGCCTGCTTCATCAAGCTTTGCACCGGAACGGACAAAGCCTTTCCAGGTCTTTTCAAGCACGCGCTTTGTTTCAATGTCGAGATCTAGATGACCGCGATTTTCATAAAGCGCATCAATACGTGCAAACAGCTTTGGGTCCATCATTATGCGCGAATAATGACGCGACATTTTTGGGGCGATTTCGCGTTCCAGCGCTTGAATAGTATCGTTGGTGTGAGCGCCAGCGCGCATCCAGAAAATTGAAGAAACGCGATCAAGCGATTGGCCGGTAAGCTGCAAGGCTTTCAGCGTATTTTCAATGGTAGGTTCAGCGGCATCATTGATGATCGCTTCGACTTCCGCGAGGTCTTCAGCCAAAGCTGCGTCGAAAGTAGCAGCGAAATCATCGTCCTTAAATGCTGTGAAATCCGGCAGGCCAAGCGGTCCATTCCATTCGGTAAGCGCGTGATTATAAGACTGCTTTTCGGACATCAGAGACTCCAGATAAAAAGAATTCGATATGTATCAGATCTAGGATTTTGCAGCCGAAGAGACAAGGGTATGTCGGGATTATGAAAAAGCTTTCATGATCGGGACCGGGGGTTGACTTTCGGGGCAACCGGGCGCAAATCAGCCACGCAGCCGCAACTCTATGGCTGCATTTCAACCGGAGTCTTATTCTCTTATGCCAAGCGACAGTCACAGTCGATTGTTTCAGCCGTCAAGGCAGTTCGTGATCTGATCGTTTGCGGTCAGCTTGCACGATCAGCCTCTGACGGCGGATCGACAGAAAGGCAAGCTAATGACCGACAACAACTTCACCGAAGTTCTAAATGTTGCCGACCTCCCTGCTGCTGCAATTGCCAGCCGCATCGCTGATATTCGTACCGGCGACGCCGTAGAAATCGTCAATGAACTGGATGCAGACGACGCAATCGCCGTTGTTGCCCAGCTTTCGCATGATGACGCTATCCGTCTGCTCGATCAGCCGGAATTGGAACGTGCGACCGAAATTCTTGCAACTTTGCAGCCAAACATTGCCAGCCAACTTCTGGATGGTATGTCTGCTGACCGCGCGACCGACGTTTTCCATGAACTGGATGACGCTGACCGTGCGCGTCTATTCCCTATTCTCGCGCCCGAAACGAAAGCTGCGCTCAAGAAGCTGATGGGCTATGCGCCGAATACGGCCGGTAGTCTGATGACCATTGAGTTCATCACTGTTTTCTCTGATTGGAATGTCGGGCAGACGCTTGATCATATCCGTCAGGTTGAGCGCACGCGTGAGACTGTCTACGCCATCTATGTGGTCGATCCGCAAACCCGCGTTTTGCTGGGCGTTGTCAGCCTGCGCCGCCTGATTGTGCGTGAACTGGATGAGCCAATCCTCTCGCTTGCACGCGACGATGATCCGATCACGATCTCGCCGCTTGAAGATCGCGAAGATGTTGCCCGTCTTTTCCGTAAGCATGACTTGCTGGCCGTTCCTGTCGTTGATGACAGCCGCCACATCATCGGCATTGTAACTGTCGATGATGTGCTGGATGCCATGACCGAGGACGCAAGTGAAGACGCTTACCGCTTTGGTGGTATGGAGGCGCTTGATAAGCCTTACATGCGTATTGGCTTCGGCGAAATGCTCAAAAAACGTGGTGGCTGGCTGGGGGTTCTATTCCTCGGCGAAATGCTCACAGCAAGTGCAATGCAGCATTTTGAACTTGAACTTGAAAAGGCTCTGGTTCTCACCTTGTTTATTCCGCTGATCATGTCGTCGGGTGGTAATTCAGGTTCGCAGGCCACGTCGCTGATCATTCGCGCGCTTGCACTTCAGGAATTAAGCCTGAAGGATTGGTGGCGTGTTGCTTTGCGCGAAATACCAACGGGTCTTGCCCTTGGTGCATTCCTCGGTTTCATCGGTGTTGTGCGTATTGCCATTTGGCAGAGCCTCGGCATTTATGATTATGGTGAGCATTGGATACTGGTTGCGGCGACAGTTGGCATGGCACTCGTCTGTATTGTGACGTTTGGCTCGTTAACAGGCTCGATGTTGCCGTTTGCTCTTCGTAGATTAGGCTTTGATCCTGCCAGTGCATCGGCACCATTTGTCGCTACATTGGTCGATGTGACGGGTCTCGTGATCTATTTCAGCGTGGCACTGGTCATTCTTTCAGGCACATTGTTGTAGAAACATCGGCAAAACTGTCACAATTGCAGTGTAAATAAACGCGCAATTCTGGACTTTTTCGGTTAATTTAGGGGCAGTTTCGTACTGCCCCTTTCTAAAACGTAAAAAAACATGTAAGAGCGCCTCATTGATTTTCCGTGCATCCATCTTGGCGCGGCTCCCAACTCATAAAGAAGTGATCTCCATATGGAATTGCGTAATATCGCTATTATCGCACACGTCGATCATGGCAAAACCACATTGGTCGACGAACTGCTGAAGCAGTCAGGCTCTTTCCGTGAAAATCAGCGCGTTGCAGAACGCATGATGGATTCGAACGACATCGAGCGTGAGCGCGGTATCACCATTCTCGCGAAAGCCACTTCCGTAGTCTGGAAGAACACGCGTATCAACATCGTCGATACACCAGGTCACGCCGACTTCGGCGGCGAAGTTGAGCGTATTCTTTCGATGGTTGACGGCGCGATCGTTCTCGTTGACGCTGCTGAAGGCCCAATGCCACAGACGAAATTCGTTGTTGGCAAGGCTCTTAAGGTTGGTCTTCGTCCAATCGTTGCGATCAACAAGATCGACCGTCCAGATGGTCGTCATGAAGAAGTCATCAACGAAGTTTTTGACCTTTTCGCAAATCTTGATGCGACCAATGAGCAGCTCGAATTCCCAATTCTTTACGGTTCAGGCCGTAATGGCTGGATGGCGTTGAACCCAGAAGGTCCACAGGATCAGGGTCTGTCTGCGCTGTTTGATCTGGTGCTTGAGCATGTGCCAGCGCCAAAGGTTGCTGAAGGCCCATTCAGCATGATCGGTACAATTCTTGAAGCCGATCCGTTCCTTGGCCGTATTATTACTGGTCGTATCCATTCCGGTACCGTTAAGTCCAACCAGCCTGTAAAGGTTCTTGGTCAGGACGGAACACTTCTGGAAACAGGCCGTATCTCTAAGATTCTCGCGTTCCGCGGCATCGAGCGTCAGGCCATTGATGAAGCACAGGCTGGCGACATTGTTGCTATTGCCGGTCTCTCAAAAGGTACCGTTGCAGACACGTTCTGCGATACTTCGGTCAGCGTTCCGCTCGCAGCGCAGCCAATCGATCCGCCAACAGTTACTATGTCGTTTATCGTCAATGACAGCCCTTACGCTGGCACCGAAGGCGACAAGGTAACGAGCCGCGTTATCCGCGACCGTCTGTTCAAAGAAGCCGAAGGCAACGTTGCGCTTAAGATCGAAGAATCAAACGAAAAAGATTCGTTCTTCGTTTCGGGTCGTGGCGAATTGCAGCTTGCTGTTTTGATCGAAAACATGCGCCGTGAAGGCTTCGAGCTTGGCGTTTCGCGTCCGCGCGTTGTTCTGAAAGACGGCGAAAACGGCGAAAAGCTTGAGCCAGTTGAAGAAGTCGTCATCGACGTTGATGAAGAATATTCGGGCACAGTTGTTCAGAAGATGTCGGAACGTAAGGCCGAGATGGTCGAGTTGCGTCCTTCGGGCGGCAATCGCGTTCGTATGAAGTTCTACGCACCGACCCGTGGTCTCATCGGCTATCAGTCGGAACTTCTGACAGATACACGCGGCACGGCGATCATGAACCGTCTGTTCCACGAATATCAGCCTTACAAGGGTGAAATCGCTGGTCGTAACAACGGCGTTCTGATTTCAAACGATCAGGGTGAAGCAGTTGCTTACGCGCTCTTTAACCTTGAAGATCGTGGTCCAATGATCATTGACGCTGGCGTCAAGGTTTATCAGGGCATGCTGATCGGCATTCACTCACGTGATAACGATCTGGAAGTGAACGTGTTGAAGGGCAAGAAGCTCACCAACGTTCGTGCATCTGGTAAGGATGAAGCTGTTAAGCTAACCCCGCCAATCCGCATGACGCTGGAACGCGCGCTCTCGTGGATTCAGGACGACGAACTGGTTGAAGTAACGCCAAAGTCGATCCGTCTGCGTAAGCTCTACCTCGATCCAAATGAGCGCAAGCGCTTTGAAAAAAGCGGTAAGTAAGGCTTTGCCTGATTGCTTTGAAAAATGATTAAAAAGAAACGGCGCCGAAAGGCGCCGTTTTTGTATGTAGTTTTATTGAGTGAAACCTAGCGCTCGCCGCGGCGATAGGGCTGCATCAATGCCTGTGGTACGCGTGCACGGCGGGCCATGATGACGAGTGCGACAATCGACATGATGTAAGGGATCATCAGGAAAAGCTGATAAGGCACCAGCTTGCCGTAAACCGTCTGCAAACGTAGCTGGAATGCGTCAAAAAGTGCAAAGAGTAGAGCGCCCAAAAGTGCGCGTGCAGGCTTCCACGAGGCGAATACGACGAGCGCGATACATACCCACCCGCGTCCCTGCATCATGGTCGGGAAGAACGAGTTGAACGCAGAGAGCGTCAGAAACGAGCCGCCGACAGCCATCAGCGCACTGCCAAACATGATCGTAAAAATGCGAACGCGGATCGGATTGATGCCTTGCGCTTCGGCGGCATGCGGGTTTTCGCCGGTCATGCGGATGGCAAGGCCAAGCGGTGTGCGGAAAAGAACATAACCGAGCAGGAGTGCCAGTGGAATGGCAAGCCATGTAAGCGCCGTTTGAGTACCAAGTACCTGTCCGATGAATGGAATGTCTGCGAGCCATGACGGATTAACGGGCTGGAACGGCGTGATTGATGGTGGCGTTGACGACAGTGGCACCAGAAGACGAAACAGAAAATAGCTAAGGCTCGAGGCAAAGAGTGTAATGCCAAGCCCCACGACATGCTGCGAGAGGCCAAGCGGTACGGTGAGCGCTGCATGCAGCAGGCCAAACACAGCACCCGATGCTGCGGCGGCAAGTACACCGACCCAGAGGTCTGCTCCGTTAAAGACTGTAAGCCAGCCGATCATGGCGCCAAAGGTCATGATACCTTCAATGCCGAGATTAAGTACGCCCGCACGTTCGCAATAAAGTGCGCCGAGCGTGCCGAAAATAAGCGGTGTTGCGATGCGTAGAACCGAGACCCAGAGGCCAGCAGAAAGCAGGATATCCATCAACTCGTTCATCGGGCGATCCTGTATTGGGTGAAGAAGAGCGCAACCAGCATTGTAAGCAGTGAAAGTGCCACAGTCACATCGGCGATGAAGCTTGGAATGCCAATAGCGCGACTCATGCCGTCTGCGCCGACAAACATTGCGGCGGCAAAGAGTGCTGAGAAAATAGCGCCGATGGGGTTCAGATTGGCGAGCATGGCGACAATGATGCCGGAATAGCCAAAGCCCGGGGACAGGTCGGTCGTGACATAGCCTTTAACACCCATAACCTGTATTGCACCGGCAAGGCCAGCCAAACCACCAGAAATGCAGGCAACCTTCACAAGCGTTTTTCCAAGCGGAACACCCGCGAAACGAGCGGCTTGCGGGTTAAGTCCGGCTGCTTTGGTTTCAAGACCGAACACCGTGCGCTTCTGCACATAGGCGATGACCAGCGCGAGTGCGATGGCAATTGCGATTCCAATATGAAGGCGCATGCCCGACATGATTTTGGGTAGAACAGCCGCATCGGGTATCGGCTCTGACTGCGGCCAGCCGAAAGCCAGCGGGTCTTTCATTGGACCTTCGATCATCATCGAAACGAATAGTACGGCGACGAAATTAAGCAGCAGTGTGGTCACGACTTCATCGACACCAAAGCGGAGGCGCAGACCAAGCGGGATCAGCAGAAAAATCATGCCAGCAACGGCACCGACGATCAGCAGCAACGGAATAAGCAGAGCTGCGGGGAGGGCTAATTGCGTGCCGAGCGCTACAACTGCCAGCGCGCCCATATAGAATTGACCTTCAGCGCCAATATTCCAGAGCTTGGAGCGGAACGCGACCGCCGCCGCAAGGCCAGTTAGCATTAAAGGAGTAGCGCGGGTGAGCGTTTCGGTGATTGAAAGCTTGGTTCCAAAAGCACCAATTGCCATCTGGCGGAAAGATTCAAGCACCGGCGCACCGGCAGCTGCAATCAGCAGGCCAGCGAGCACAAAGGCAGCGAGAACAGCGATAACCGGCGCGGTTGCCACCAAAGCCATGGGCCGTGTTTCGCGTCGTTCAATACGCATCAGTTCAGCCCCTTCGTGGAATTATTCTGCCATTCACCGGCCATCATCAGGCCCAGTCTTTGCGCATTGGCTTCATCGGCATCAATCGGCGGTGACAGCTTACCCTTGACGATAGCCTGAACGCGGTCGGCAAGGCCGATGATTTCGTCAAGGTCTTCCGAGATCAGCAGAACGGCCGCACCTTTGGATCGCGCTTCCAGAATGCGGGCATGGACGGCTGCGACGGCACCTTCATCAAGGCCGCGTGTCGGCTGCGCCGCTATCAGAATACGTGGAGCCGTTTCAAGATTGCGGCCCAGAATAAGCTTCTGCATGTTGCCGCCCGAAAGCAGACGAATACGGCTGTCGGGCGTGCCGCCACGCACGTCGAAGTCTTTGATGATGCGGTCGGTAAATTCACGCGCAGCTGTGCGGTTGACCAGAATGCCATTGGAAAACTGCGGATCGCGGACGCGTTCAAGCACGGCATTTTCCCAAAGTGTGAGATCGCCGATAGCACCTTCTGTGTTGCGATCTTCAGGGATACGGCCAACACCCATTCCCACAAATTCGCGCGGATCAAACTTGGTGACAGCCTGCCCGAACATCACAAGGGAACCGCTGGCAAGCTGGCTTAGGCCCGAAACAAGACGACCCAGCGCTGCCTGACCATTTCCGGACACGCCGATGATGCCAAGCGTTTCGCCTGCGCGCAGATGAAAGTCGATATCTGTCAGGCGTGTAGCACCATCCTCAATCACGCTCACATTCTTTGCTTCGAGTAATGTCTCGCCGGGGGTAGCTGCGGCGCGCGAAGGGCGCGAAACGCGGCGACCAACCATAAGTTCAGCCAGTTCTTCCTTCGATGTTTCGGACGCTTTACGCTCAGCGACAAGCTTGCCGCCGCGCAAGACCACAACGCGGTCAGCTGCAGACATGACTTCATGCAGCTTGTGCGAAATGAAAATCAGCGACAGGCCCTGACGCGCCATTTCTTTGAGTGTTTTAAATAGACCTTCTGCTTCTTGTGTCGTCAGAACGGCGGTTGGCTCGTCGAGGATCAGAATATCGGCATCGTTGTAAAGCGCTTTGAGAATTTCCACGCGCTGTTGCTCGCCGACAGAAAGATCACCAAGCCGTGCATTAGGATCGACCTGTAGACCAAAGCGTTTGGCGATCTCGGCGATCTTGGCATGCGCAGCACGGTGCGCTGATTTCAGCTTCCAGAGGCTTTCAGTGCCTGTGATGATGTTTTCCAGAACCGTGAGATTAGGTGCCAGCGTAAAATGCTGATGCACCATACCAACGCCTGCATCAATTGCGGCACGGGGCTTTCCCTGCGGGATTTCTGCCCCCTTGACGAAGACACGGCCTTCATCGGGGACATAATGGCCGAAGAGGATATTCATCAGCGTGGTTTTGCCAGCGCCGTTTTCGCCCAGGAAAGCGAGGATTTCGCCGCACTCAAGCTTTAAAGAAATATCGTCATTGGCGGTCAGTGCGCCGAACCGCTTGGTGATGTTTTGCAGTTCTAGAACTGTCGTGGTCATGCGTTCAACCCCGCAACGCCAAATTTGTGCTGCCAGCGTTGGTCCTCTTCCAACAACTCGCCAAGGTTTAAGAGAAGATTGTCCGCTCCCATCGGTGCAATCAGCTGAATTGCAAGCGGCAGACCGTTCGTGTCCTCGCCAAAAGGCATGGAAAGCGCCGGGAAACCGGAAATATTGGCCAATGCCGCATAAGGCGCAAAGACATTCATCTTATGCCAATGCGCGTCTACATCGTCGTGATCCATTGGGTAAGAGCCGATAGGTTGCGGACCACTTGCCAGCATCGGCGTAATCAGCACATCGACATCATGGAATATCTGCCAAAGCTGATAGGCGGTCATAACGCCACCATTCATTGCGTCATAAAGATCGATAGCGCTCATCTTGCGCCCACGTGATGCTACAGCCTGCGTCAGTCTTTCTAGCTTTGCTTCATCGATCAAAAAAGCATCAATTGCCGAGGCTAAATTGGCCGAGATAATCCGGTCAAACGCTGTTGCGCTGGCATCAGTGAGCGGCGCGAGCGTGCCCGCATCAACATTGCGGATCGTGTGGCCTTGCGCTTCCAGAAAGCGTGCGGCATCTGCAACCACTTGCTGGCGCTGTTCTGTTACCGGATATTTCGCCAGATCACCGGAAACAACGCCAATGCGTAATTTTGAAAGTTGGGTGGTTGAAGAAAACGCTACATCTGGAAGGAAGCTTTCGATGTTTCCGGCCACCAGCGGAAACAGTGTCTTTGCATCGCGGATAGAGCGGCAAAGCGCAAATTCGCTCGCAATACCTGCTAGATAATTACCGAAGTACGGACCGGCTGGCATCGCGCCGCGGCTTGGCTTGAGGCCAATCAGCCCGCAGGTTGCAGCCGGAACGCGGATCGAGCCGCCTGCATCTGTTGCGTGCGCGATCGAAACAATGCCCGCTGCAACGGCTGCGGCGGCGCCACCCGATGAACCGGCAGGCGAAAGCTTTTCATCAAAAGGGTGGCGGGCGAGGGGACCATTTATAGGCTCGCTTGAAAGCGCCATGCCAAATTCGGGAACAGTTGTCGTCCCGAGGAAATTAAGACCAGCTGTGCGTAAACGTGCAGCGAGTTCTGAATCAAGTTCAGGAGGCGCATCTGCACATGCGCGTGAGCCAAGCCGGATTGGCAGGCCAGCGCACGGTCCGCCGAGGTCTTTGAAAAGCGATGGCACTCCGGCGAAAGGAGCTTTGTGATCAAAAGCTGCTGCGTTGTTTCGGCCTAGTTCGGCGTCGAGATATGCAATGGCGCCCAGAGGGCGCCATTTTTCTACTGCTTCAATTGCGGCATCCATAGCCTCTCGTGCGGTCAAAACGCCTTTCGCAATCGCTTGCGCGAGCGCTGTTGCATCCTGTTGCTTCATATCGAGTGCCACGTCTGTTGTCCTGAAATTCGTTACTTAGGTTCAGCCGGGTTTGGCTCGACTTTGAAGGTGCCAGCTTTGATCTCAGCGCGGCGCGCTTCCATCTTCGCTTCGACGTCTGCTGGTGCCGAACCCTTGACGTAAACGATGTCGTTGCCGCCTTCCTTCATCAGACTGAATGGCGTGTAGTCCTTGCCGGTTGGCGATCCGGCTTTAACGTCAGCGATGGCCGCATTGAGGATCGGGCGGAAATTCCACATCGCATTGGCGAAGACAGTGTCAGGATAGCGTGGCGTATAATCGATCAGCGAACCAATCGCTTTGATGCCGCGTTCCTTGGCAGCATCTGCCGTACCGATGCGTTCGCCAAACAGAATGTCTGCGCCAGCGTCGATCTGTGCAAGACCCGCTTCACGTGCCTTTGGTGGATCGAAGAACGTGCCGATAAACGACGCATTGAACTTCGCATCCGGGCGGGTTTCTTTTACGCCCTCCTGAAATGCGTTGATGAGCATGTTGACTTCAGGAATTGGAATAGCGCCAACCGAGCCGAATGTACCGGTTTTGCCCATGCCACCTGCGAGCATGCCTGCAAGGTATGCTGCTTCAAAGTTCCAGGTGCCGAATACGCCGAAATTATCGCCCTGCTCTTTGCCGGACGAACCCATGATGAAGGTCGTCTGCGGATAATCTGCTGCGACCTGACGCGCTTCACGTTCAACCGCATAGGATTCACCGACAATCAGCTTGATGCCTTGCTCGGCATATTCGCGCATGGCGCGGGGATAATCGCTGGCAGAAACGCCTTCTGAGAAGACATATTCAATAACGCCTTCATCATTGGCCTGCTTGAGCGCTTCATGAAGGCGCGAGTTCCATGCATTTTCGACGGGCGATGCATGGATGCCTGCAACTTTCAGCTTTTCTTCGGCTGCGAAAACGCTGGTGGTGAGTGCGGTTGCACCGAGTGCTGCCGACATGACGAGAACGCTGCGGCGTGTGAATGTGGATATTTTGGTCATAGGAACCCCTCTTGGGTGATTTTAGACGTGCAATTATGCGCGACTTTTTGCTCTGCCTCTTTTGTTGAGGCTTATGAGCAATGTCACGTATTTCAGACGAATCTGCCGTTAATTCAAGCGCTTTTATCAGACGATTGAAAAACAGGCATTAGTTTTCCGTCGCATTTCTGTGGGTATTATCCGCGTGGCGCGTAATCCGCACCATCCACGGATGAAGGCCGTCCTGCTAGGTTCAAATTGCTGATGCGCTGCGGTGTTTCGGCAATGATCTTGCCGCGCTTGACGACTGTCAGGCGGTTGGCCTTGAGACGCAGTGCTTCCAGCGGATCGCGTGCCTGAAGCACGACAAAATCTGCGTTGCAGCCTTTTTCAAGACCGTAACCTTCGAGACCAAGCGCTTTGGCCGAATTAACGGTGAGCGAATTAAAGACCTGCTTTTTGCCTTCGATGGATGTCATCTGCGCCACATGAACGGCCATATGGCCAACTTCCAGCATGTCGCCTGAACCCATCGAATACCATGGATCCATCACGCAATCGTGGCCGAAGGCTACGTTAACACCAGCAGCCATCAGTTCCGGCACGCGGGTCATACCGCGGCGTTTCGGATATGTGTCGGCGCGGCCCTGCAAGGTGATGTTGATGAGCGGGTTTGGAATGGCATTCATTTGCGCTTCTGCGATGAGCGGAATGAGCTTGGAAACGTAATAGTTATCCATGGAATGCATGGAGGTGAGATGCGAGCCAGACACGCGGCCTTGCAGACCAAAGCGCATGGTCTGTGCTGCCAATGTTTCAACGTGGCGCGACATTGGATCGTCGGTTTCATCACAATGAATATCAACCGGCAGGCCACGTTCAGCAGCAATGCGGCAGAGCTCTTCAAGCGAGGCTGCACCATCAGCCATGGTGCGTTCAAAATGCGGAATACCGCCCACGACATCAAGGCCCATATCAAGTGAGCGGTTGACGAGATCGACAGCGCCCGGCGAGCGATAATAGCCGTCCTGCGGGAAGGCTACCAGCTGCAGATCGATGTAAGGCTTTACCTTTTCGCGTACTTCGATCATCGCTTCGGCAGTGAGAAGGCGTGGATCACTGACATCGACATGACTGCGGATAGCAAGCAAGCCCTGGCTGACGGCAAGATCGCAATAGCGCAGAGCGCGTTCAACCATCGCTTCAACGGTCAGCATTGGCTTTAGCTCGCCCCAAAGTGCAATGCCTTCCAGTAGTGTCCCCGACCGATTGAGGCGCGGCAAGCCAAGCGAAAGGGTCGCGTCCATATGGAAATGTGGATCAACAAAAGGAGGCGTGACCAGACGGTCTGATGCGTCGATTTCTTTCGCTGCCTGATGTTCACCCTTGGATGGGACAATATCGGCAATCTTGCCATCCTTGACCAGAATGTCCTGCTTTTCACGTCCGTCGGGAAGATTGGCGTTTCTTACAATCAGATCGAACATCGGCAGCCTCTTGGTCGTTATAAAAATATGAGCGCTATAAAGTGCTGCTCATTTCTCGTTTGACTTATACCCAACTTTGCATGCTTGCAATGCTAACGGAGCCATAAGGGGTCGTCATCCGCTACGTAAAATGCTAGGCCGCAGAAATACCGTTTGCAGGATAGACATGTTCACCATCAGCCGCATTGAGACCATTACGCAGGAGATCAAGAAGAGCCGCTTTTTAGGCGTCGCTGCTCCTGTTGCGAATGAACAAGCGGCGAAAGACTTTTTGGCTGAACATTCCGATCTTGCTGCCAATCATAATTGCTGGGCATGGCGCATTGGTCAGAATTATCGTTTCAGCGATGATGGCGAACCAAGTGGCACGGCGGGCAAGCCCATTTTACAAGCCATTGATGGTCAGCAGCTTGATAATATCGCAGTGGTCGTCACGCGCTGGTTCGGCGGTATTTTGCTGGGTAGTGGCGGATTGATGCGCGCATATGGCGGCACAGCGGCCATGTGTTTACGACAAGCGGAAAAGACCGAGGTGATCCCGGTTATAGGGTTCCAATTTGGGTACGACTTCTCCGATCATGCACTGATTAAAGCGCGTCTCACGGCTGTTGAACATGTGACGATCATCAGCGAAAACTTCACAGCGACGGGCGTTGAAATTATCGGCGCGATGCCGCTCGCTGTTCAAGGTGAACTGGCGCAACTCGTGACAGATCTCACGCGCGGAAAAGCGATTATCAAGTTTGATGAATGATTAAGAGCGCATCCCGAAAAGTGTGAAACGGTTTTCGGGATGCGCGTAAAGTAAAAATTAGAGCGCGACGCGCTCTAAGAGAGCTGAGACTTTCGCAATGCTTCCGTCGAATAATGTTTGCGCTTATCCGCATACATCAGAAGATCAGCGCGCTTGGCAACTGTCTCGAGATTTTCGCCCGGCATACTGGTAGCCGCACCCATAGAAAGCTCAATCTTAAGGTGTGAATAATACTGATTGTTGATGTCGATCAGCCGACGAATGTCTTCCATGACAGCATCCGCGCCACGTTCATCGATATAAGGCAGAACGACCGCAAACTCATCACCGCCAATGCGGGCTGCGTGACCGGGTAGTTTGACGGCTTCGTTCAGAACTTCGCCGATCCGGCGTAGCAGGCCGTCACCACTCGCGTGCCCAAGCTGGTCATTGGCCGTTTTAAGGCCATTAAGGTCAATAATGATGATTGAGACAGGCTCGTGGTTTTTGCGCTCAAGCCGATTGAGTTCGTCAACATAGAATGCCCGGTTATGCAACTTGGTCAGAACATCGTGTTTGCCAAGATATTCGAGATAGGCTTCAGCTTTTTTGCGGGCTGTAATGTCAGCAAGCGCGACCTGAACAAGCGACCAATCGTTTTCATGCCCCGGAAGAACTGAGAATTGCAACAATAAATGTCGTTCTGTGCCATCAAGTGCATAATTGACGACTTCACGGCGTTGAAAATAGACGCCATTCCAGAGATCAATCAGTTGTTCGCGAAAATTCGTCTCCATGTCGTCTTTGAAGACATGTGGCAGGTTTTTCAGAAGCGTTTCTTTATTCGGTGCTGCAAACAAATCCAGCGTTTCACGATTGATGTCGAGAACGCGAATTTCGCTCATGCACTGGCGTACAAATTCTGGATGCACGTCCGTAAATATCCGAAAATCTTCTATCCCACGTTCGCGGATGTCATCCATCAATTGCTTGATACGGCTGAAGTCTTCAACCCAAAGCGAAACAGGCGAATGCTCGAATAGGCCTTCGGCATGCTGTTTGTGCTTGCTTTGCTCGCGCCGCGCTTCTTCGCGTGCTGTCACATCTTCAATGGATAAAAGAACTCGGTCCCACGTTTCCTCGTGCCCCGGAAGAACCACGCCTTTGAGCTGAATATCGAGACGTTTGCCATTGAGTGAATAGTTGATGGTATCGCTGTTAAACGCGTTGTCGCCATTCCAGAGCTGCACCATTTCGTCGATATGCGGGTCGAGCATGTCGTCACGGAAAACACGTTCCAGATTTTCAACCAGATGGTTGAAATCCTGCGCTTCATAAAGCGACAGCGTTTTGCGATTGACCTTGAGAACACGGATATGACTTGTGCAGATACGCAGGCGGCTCGTGTCTTCTTTGAGAAATGCTCTTAAATCCGTAACGCCAAGCTTCCGCCACTGTTCGAATTGCTCACGCAACCCGCTGTAATCTTCGAGCCAAAGAGAAATAGGTGCGAGTTCGAAAACATTGGCACCGTCAGTCAAAGCGAATTCCATATTCATGATCAGGCTCTCAGACCGAAGCGAAACGGTAGCAGGTGCGTGTCGGATGCCACACCGAAAATGCCTTATATGATGGAGTATAATAATTAACCAGTGTTTATATAGCCGAAGGTTTATTAACCAAAATTATAAGCGATTGGCGAATAATCAGATTGGTAGAGACATCTGGCCCGATAACAATTATCGGTTGTTTGGGGAATTTTTATAATTCATTTGTTTTCTCGTCCTATGACTGCCGATGAAAGCGAACGAGATTTGCCTTGCGGGCATGCATCACGGGGATACGTTAATATGGATGAGCGGCACAAAAGCCATGAAGTGCCTTTGGCCGTTGATCTTGACGGAACGCTGATCGCGACTGACCTGCTGTGGGAAAGCATTTTCGTTCTACTGAAAAGAAATCCACTATATCTGCTTTTGCTGCCCGTCTGGTTGGTTTCGGGCAAAGCCAACTTGAAACAGCAAATTGCAAGCCGTATTTCGTTTGATGTTTCTTTGTTGCCATACAGGCAGGATTTTCTCGATTATCTGCGGCATCAACATGCAAGAGGGCGCAGACTGGTGCTTGCAACGGCGGCTGCGGAACCGTTGGCGCGGGCCGTTGCAGAAGAGCTAGGAATATTTGAAGCGGTCTTTGCGACCTCGGGCGCGACCAACTTGTCTTCGCATCGTAAAGCGAAAGCGCTGACAGAGCATTATGGTGCAAGAGGCTTCGATTATGCCGGTAATGACCGTGCGGATCTTGCAGTTTTTGCGGCTGCGCGCGAAGCGATCATTGTAGCACCTGATCGTGCCGCATCGCGCTTTCAGAAGGCAAATGACAGCCAGTCATTTCAAAAGCCAGCTACTGGTTTAAAGCCATATCTCAAAATGCTGCGTGTGCATCAATGGCTTAAAAACCTGCTGGTTTTCGTACCGGCTATTCTGGCGCATACGATCTTTTTTGCAGAAGACTTTATTGCTTCAATTTTAGCCTTTGTTGCGTTTTCTGCTGCGGCTTCAGCGATATATATCATCAATGATATCATTGATTTGCCGCTCGATAGACAACATGCGAGGAAGCGGCTGCGTCCCTTTGCAAGTGGCGCGCTCAGCATTCCTTTTGGCCTTAAAGTTTCATTTCTGCTGCTCGTGATTACCGCAGTAACCTGTTTCTTTTTGCCATTGGCCTTCAGTCTGGTCATCGGCACTTACCTTGTCGCAACGACAGCTTATTCGCTTGTTTTGAAACGCGCACTTCTTGTCGATGTTATCTGTCTCGCGGCGCTCTATGCGCTTCGGCTTTTGGGTGGCACTGCGGCGACAGAAATTCCACAGTCATTCTGGCTGATGGCTTTCGCGATGTTTTTCTTTTTGTCGCTGGCGCTGGTCAAGCGCTATGTGGAACTTCAGAACTCGACGGCAACGGAAAAAGATCGCATCGCTGGTCGCGGCTATCGACCGGAGGATATGGATATTGTCGGGCAAAGCGGTGTCGCGTCTGGCTTCACGGCTGTTGTGGTTTTGGCGCTTTACATTAACAGCGCAGCCGTTCAGCAGCTCTATACCTATCCGTGGCTGATCTGGCCGTTGGTTCCGATTGTCCTCTACATCATTATCCGTGTCTGGATTTTGGCGCATCGCAAAGAGATGGACGACGATCCGGTCGTGTTTCTCGCCAATGACTGGCGCAGTCAGGTCGTGATCGCGATAGGAACAATCCTGCTATTTGTTGCCGGGATGCGATGATGGACCAGTCTTTTGACAGTTTTGGACGCATTGATCGCCGCAAGCGTAACGTGATTGCGTTCGACGATGTATTTTCCAAACTGGAAGGCCCGGAAACGTTGCTCGCTTTCGGCAATGGGCGGTCTTATGGCGATAGTTGCCATAATGATGCGGGCTTGCTTGTGCCAATGCGCACGCACAATCACATTGTCAGTTTCGACCCGCATACCGGAATTCTGGAAGCGGAATCTGGCGCGCTGTTGAGCGAAATTATCCAGGCGGTGGCCAAGTACGGCTATTTTCTGCCGGTTACTCCCGGTACGCGTTTTGTGACGCTTGGCGGTTCAATCGCCAATGATGTTCATGGCAAAAATCACCATGTGCGTGGCACTTTCGGCAGTCATGTGGAGAGTTTTGAACTGCTTCGTTCAGACGGTGTGCATTACCAATGTTCGAGTGCTGAGAACCCTGAGCTCTTCGCGGCAACCATTGGCAGTATGGGCCTGACGGGGCTTATCCTCAATGCCCGCATACGTCTGATGCCGGTTGGATCACTGGATGTCGAAGAACGCATCACACCGTTTAAAAGCCTGTCTGAGTATTTCGCAATTGCGGAAGAAGCCGACCGCGACAATGAATATGCGGTGGCTTGGGTGGATCAACTGGCAACGGGTCGCTCGGAAGGGCGTGGCGTTTTGATTACCGGTCATCACGCGATCAATGGTAATCGCAGCGTGAATACTGGCGCGGCGCGGCTCGGGGTCCCGTTTGATCTGCCATTTTCGATGCTTAATAAGGTGAGCCTGACAGCCTTTAACAACTTATATTTTTATACAAAGCGCCGTAAGCAGGAGCCGCATCTGACAGGCTTTGCGGGCTTTTTCTATCCGCTGGATGGTTTGCACAATTGGAACCGCTTTTACGGCCCCGCCGGGCTATATCAGCATCAGAGCGTCATACCTTTTGAGGCGGCAGAGAAAACAATCCCTGCAATGCTGGCAGCAAGTCGCGATGCTGGACAAGCCTCTTTCCTGACAGTTCTCAAGCGCTTCGGTGATCTGCATTCTCCGGGGCTGCTGTCATTTCCAAGGCCTGGTTATACGCTCACGATGGATTTTCCCAATCGCGGGCGCAAGACGCTTGATCTGCTGGACCAGCTTGACAAAATGACCGTTGAGGCAGACGGGCGCGTAAATCCCTATAAGGATCAACGCATGAGTGCCGAGACATTCAAGGCAGGCTTTCCAGAATGGCGGCAGCTTGAAGACATGCGCGATGCGCGGTTTTGCTCTGATTTCTGGCGGCGTACCGCTCTCACTAATTAAAACGGGACAGATCATGAAATATATCCCATTCATTCTCTTTACGGTCGCGACGAATGCGGCAGCACAGCTATTGCTTAAATACGGAATGATGACGTTCAGTAATGCCAGCTATACAGCTGACACGCTGATTTATCGGATATTTCAGATTTTATTTAATCCGTGGGTTTTCGCTGGTCTGACCATGTTTGTGATTTCCATGGCGTCGCATATGTATGTGCTCTCGAAAGTCGATTTATCATTCGCATATCCTTTCCTAAGCCTTGCCTATGTCGCTGTGGCAGTGTTCGCATGGCTTTTATTCAAGGAAGAGCTGGGCGCCTACAAGATCGCGGGTATTGCATTCATTTGCATTGGAACTGTGCTGATCGCACAGAGCGGTAAGACGCCCAACGCTGAACAGAACGCAGTGGTTCAAGACCGTACACCAGTTTAATTTTTAGAGCCGGGGCAGGATTATGAGACATATTATTTTCGGTGGCGATGGGTTTGTGGGGCGTTATCTGGCTCCCATGCTTCTCGCTGATGGCCATGAAGTCGTTGTTGCAGACATAGTGAAAAGCGATCTGGCGCATTATAGTGATGCGACTTTCGTGCATACGGATGTGACTGACCCGGAAGCCATCCGCAAGCTTGGGCTTCGCGCCGACGATATGGTCTATAATCTCTCGGCCAAAATGCTTTCACCGCTTCAGGTGCGCGCCAAGCGTCATGATTTCTTCTTTTCGGTCAACTATTACGGTACGGAAAACATTATCAAGGCAATGGACGAGGCTGGCGCAAAGCGCCTCGTGCATTTCACCACCGATATGGTCTATGGCCACACTTATGTCTGGCCGCAGAAGGAAGATCACCCCTGCAATCCACTTGGTGAATATGGCCTGTCGAAGCTGAAGACCGAGGAATTGGCCGCAGAATGGCGCAAGAAAGGGATGAACATTTCGCTGTTCCGTCCGCGCTTGATTATCGGACCGGGACGCCTTGGCATTCTGGAAAAGCTGTTCAAGCTGATCGATAACAATCTGCCCGTGCCGATGATCGGATCGGGCAAAAATCCTTATCAGTTTATTTCCGTGTTCGACTGTGCGTCTGCTTGCTATGCCGCTTTCAAGGCAGGCGTGCCGAACGAGGTTTATAATCTCGGCTCGCTCAATCCGCCGCCGGTGCGCAAATTGCTTGGCGATCTGGTCAAACACGCGGGCTCGAAATCCATTTTGGTGCCGACACCAGCCTGGGCGGTCAAGCGCACGCTGGATTTCCTCGACTGGCTCAACAAGCCTTTGATGGACCCGGAGCAGTATCTGATTGCCGATGAAATGTGCGTTCTTGATGTGTCGAAAGGCGAGCGGGAACTCGGCTGGGTGCCGCAATATCGAGATGAAGATATGCTGATCGCAGCCTATAGCGAATATCACAAAAAGCTTGCATCGAAGGCAGCGTGAGGACAGGCCATGACAAATTTAGTAACGACAAATACCACGCCTAAGCCGAAACTTCTGACGGTTGAAGACGCCAAGGCGCTTGACCTGCCGCGCATGACTGAGCTTTTCACTGGACACCTAAATCCGGGACAGCTTCATTTCATGAAGCTGCTCGGCTTTCACAAGGTGAAAATCGAGCGTGCCGAAGGCATGTATTATTATGACCAAAATGGTAGCAAGATTCTCGATTTCTTCGGTGGCTTCGGGTCTCTGGCGCTGGGGCACAATCACCCGCGTATTCTGGAAGCACGCCGCAAATTTCAGGAAGAAATGCGGCACGAAATTGCGATTGCTTTCATGTCGCAATATGCGGCAGCGCTCGCTTATGACATTGCCGCCTGCTCGCCGGGCGATCTTGATATGGTGTTCTTAGGCTCGTCCGGTTCGGAAGCAATGGAAGCTGCTATCAAGGTTGCAGAACGTGCTGCAGGGCCGAAGAAGCCGAAGATCGTCTATGCCGAAAATTCTTTCCACGGCAAAACCAAGGGTGTGCTCTCGATCACCGATGGCGGGCTTTATCGTGGTGAGTTCAAGCTGGTCGATAATACGGTGCGCGTACCGTTCGGCGATATTGATTCAATCGAAAACGCGTTCCGCTCAGACCCTGAAATTGGCGTCATCGTGCTAGAAACCGTTCAGGGCGGCGGCGGCATCATTCAAGCCGATACTGTATTCTGGCAGAAGCTGCGCCAGCTCTGTGATCAGTATGGTGTCATCTGGATTGCTGATGAAGTGCAGTGCGGATTTGGTCGGACAGGAAAATTCTACGCGTTTGAACATTATGGGGTTATTCCCGATGTCACGGCGCTAGCCAAGTCATTGGGCGGTGGCAAGACAGCGATGGCTGCGATGATTGCAAAGCGTGACGTCTATATGAAAGCCTATGGTACGCCAAAGACGGCGATGATCCACGCCATGGCAACTTTCGGCGGTATTGGCGAAGCCTGCATCACCTCAATTGAAACAATCAACGTGCTTTACGACGAGCATCTCATCGATAACTCGGCGGAAACCGGTGATTATCTGCTGGGGCGTCTTAATGAGCTGCACGCACGCTATCCGAAACTCATCAAGGACGTGCGCGGCAAGGGCATGATGGTTGGGCTGGAGTTTCATGACTTCTCCAACGCCATGCCAATGGTACTTCGCCCTGTGCTGGCTATGCTTGATGACAAGTTGAAAGGCTCACTGCCGGGCTTTATTGGTAGTCATCTGCTGCGTGATCACGGCGTGTTGGTTGCCTTCACAGAGTATAATCGCAACGTGATCCGGCTCGAGCCGCCACTTATTTGTGGCCGTCAGCATGTGGATGAGTTCATCACAGCGCTGGATGAAATTCTCGGACGCGGCATTGTTGGCATCGTCAAAGACTTCGTGAAAGCGCAAATCAAGTAAAGCGAAAAAGCCGGGTGATTTCACCCGGCTTTTATTTTTGCAGAATGCCGGGACGCAGCAATAAATCCCAGCAAGGGTCGAGCGCAACCACATCGCGATCTTTGAGCGCATCGGCATAGATTTCCTGCAAGGCAAGGCGCGATGTCGTCATCGGGCATTTAGGCCTCAATACGCCATCAGTTGCTTCAACCGCAGCTTTGGTTTCAGGCGACATGGCGAGAACAGTGCGGAACGGATCTGCACCAATTTGGATTTTACGGGTCGCATTGCGATCAAGTAGCCAAGGAAACGGATCGGTGAAGTCGAGCGTCATCAGCGTATCAAGATGCAGACCGGATTTCGTCTCAAATTGTTTAAACGCTTTAACGGCTTTGTCAGCTGAGATGAGCCAATACATTTGATAATCAAGTTCGGAATAAAGCCGCCAGCTTGGCAGCTGTCCTTGCATTGCAAGGGTCTCATAAGGCGCGGGGTAATTGGCATAATGCTCGGGCAGCAATTTTGCGCGAGTCATAATGTCAGGCCGGGCCGAAACTTGGCGCATGTTTTTCAGCTCGGTCACAGGCGGTTGCACATAGGTTGGTGCCACAGCGATCGCCCGCAAAGTTCGATGCGTTACTTTGCTAAAAGTTGGAATAACGCAGAAAGCTGCGAGCACCACGAAAGCGATTTTGGCTTTGCCTTCGACATGTTTGATACGATCGTAGATCATCAGCAAAACTGGCCAGATAAAAATAAATTCCTGACTGCCGGTGTTTTGTGTCTCTACAGCAATGCCGCCGAACAAAATGACGGCAACCCATATCGAACTACGGTCGAAAAAGCGGTCACGACCTATGCTGCGTGTGGTTTCGAGCCATAGCAGAACCACAACAAGAATTGCAGTTGGCAGAATGACGTCCAATGTGCCGGAAACAACCGTCAGGAAACGCGGCAGCAATGCATCTTCGTTCAATAAAAGCAGCTGCTGAATGTCCGCAATATAAGCCGAAACTATGTGATTGTTTAATTCGAGTGCCACGAGGGCGAATAGCGCAAGAGCCGTCGAAACCAGAACGCTTTTAAGTGAGATGCGCCCAGCCAGAATTGCAGTCAGACCGAAAAGACCACCAACAAAAAATCCGGTGATTTTTGTTAGAAACAGTGCGAGCATAACAACGGCACAAAAGGCTGCTAGTTTGCGGCCATCTGCAATAAACATCAGTCCGCATGTCAACACATAAAGCAGCAGCGATACCTGACGATTATAGATGCCGAAGCCATCCAGCCCCGGATAAGATGTGTAAGTCTGCACGTTGGCGGGAAAGATGGCAAAGACCAGGAATGGAATGAGAAGTGCGAAGGCAAGCGTTCTGCTTTTTCTATCAACTTCCAGAAGCACGACGATCATCAAAGGTGCTGCAACTGCAAGCAATGACCATTGCACAAGCAACAAAGATTGGGCGTGTGGAAAAAGCTTCATGCCCCATGCGAAAAGATAATATCCAAGCGGCCCAACAGGCGTTGAAAAGTCGACCGATGGTATTTGTCCTGTATGAATACGTTGAGCTGCATCCAGATAGAGATACGTGTCCCAATACATCGGCCCAATTGGAACGGTCAGCGTGACGCTCAATAGGCCTAGCAGGGCTAAAAGCACGAACAGCATCCACCAGATTGGTTTGCCCGGAAAACGGGACTTTGCAGATTTTGTTTCTGGCAATCTGGATGCTGAAATTTTCAAATCTTCCCCCGTTCGGCATAATTCAACCGATCTATCTTGTTCTATCCCGTATATGTTTAAAATCTGCAAAACATATCTTGCGCTTGAAATTTCCCGCAATATGGTGCGCGCTTGACCGTAAAGCTGGAGTTGAATTTTGCAGAGCGTCGATGTTTTGGTGATAGGCGCTGGCGCTGCTGGCATGATGTGCGCGATTGAAGCTGCAAAACGCGGTCGTTCGGTGCTGGTTTTGGATCACGCCAAAAAGCCGGGCGATAAGATACGCATTTCTGGTGGTGGACGCTGTAACTTCACCAATATTCATGCAAGCCCAAAGAATTTCCTGTCGCAGAATCCGCATTTTTGCATTTCTGCTTTGAGCCGCTACACGCAGCGTGATTTTATCAAACTGGTAGAGCGATACGGTATTGCCTATCATGAAAAGACGCTTGGGCAATTGTTTTGCGATGGTTCGGCAACACAGATCATCGATATGTTGCTCGATGAAATGCATCGCCACGGCGCTCGTTTGCAGCTCGAGACTTCAATCGAAAATGTCGAAAATGTCGAAAATGTCGAAAAAGGCGAACACGGTTATGTTGTGCGGCATTCCGGCGGAACAGTCGCGGCGAAATCGCTCGTCATCGCGACAGGTGGAAAGTCCATTCCCAAAATGGGAGCGACAGGCTTCGGCTATGATATAGCCAAGCGCTTTAATTTGCGTCTGGTCGAGACGCGCCCCGGTCTGGTTCCGCTGACTTTTGAACCAAATTTGCTTGAGCGGCTCAAACCTCTCGCGGGTGTTGCGGTTGATGCAGTTGTGGCTTGCAAGAAGACGAAATTTGCGGAAGCGATGCTGTTTACGCATCGTGGTATTAGCGGTCCTTCTATCCTACAGATTTCATCTTATTGGAGAGAAGGCGATGAGATTGTTATCTCTATGCTGCCAAAGGCCGATCTGTTTGAACTATTGCGGGAGCAGCGATCCAAGAATGGCAAACAAGCTCTGCAAACTGCGCTTTCCTATTTCATTCCAAAGAAATTGGCGCAACTCATTGCCGCCGATTTCCCTGCAAGCAATTTGGCTGATTGTTCGGATGCCGTGTTGCGGCGTGCTGCTGCGGCAGTCAATGAATGGCATGTAAAGCCTGCGGGCTCGGAAGGTTATCGGACAGCGGAAGTGACGCTCGGTGGTGTTGATACGCGTGATCTTGATTCCAAAACCATGGAAGCAAGAGGCGTGCCGGGTCTCTATTTCATTGGAGAAGTTGTGGATGTCACAGGCTGGCTAGGTGGTTACAATTTCCAGTGGGCATGGTCTTCGGGCTGGTGTGCAGGGCAGGTCGCATAACACTGTGTCGTCGCGTCGCGCCTGAACGAATTCACTTAATCCTTTGTGGCTATATCTATGTCACTTAAAGTATTGGTGTAGGATGGAGGTTCGTCCGAATGCCGCAAAGAAATTCCCCCTTGGCGCCGTTTCAATATGGAACTTTTCGCGCTCTTTGGTCCGCAACGCTGTTTTCAAACCTTGGCGGTCTGGTACAAACAGTTGGCGCAGGCTGGATGATGGCGACCATCGCGCATTCAGATGACATGGTTGCGCTGGTTCAAGCTTCAACGACATTACCGGTAATGTTTTTCTCGGTTGCAGCCGGAGCCCTTGCCGATAATTTTGATCGCCGCCGCATCATGTTGACCGCGCAAATCATGCTGTTGGTCGTTTCTGTGGCGCTTGCAACCTTTGCCTATTTGGGCATGTTAACGCCATGGATGCTGCTGGGCTTCACCTTTCTCATCGGCTGTGGCGGGGCACTGCACAACCCTTCATGGCAAGCCTCGATGGGGGATATTGTTCCAAGAGCCGATCTTCCTGCGGCGGTCGCACTGAATTCCATGAGCTTTAATCTCATGCGCAGCATTGGCCCTGCCATTGGCGGTGCAATTGTTGCGGCAGCGGGTGCTGCCTTTGCCTTCATCTTCAATGCTTTCAGCTATATCGCCCTTATTCTGGCACTCTGGCGCTGGCAGCCACAACTTGCCAAGTCGACCTTGCCGCGTGAAGCCTTTGGCCCGGCGATGGTGGCTGGACTACGCTATGTTTCTATGTCGCCAAACCTTTTGAAAGTGATGTTTCGTGGCTTTCTTTTTGGTCTGTCGGCGATTGTTATTCTGGCACTTTTGCCGCTCGTTGCGCGTGATCTGGTCAAGGGTACCGCGCTGACATACGGCATCATGCTCGGCTTTTTTGGGGTTGGGGCGATTGGCGGTGCTCTGTTGAGTGCACGCCTGCGTGAGTTGCTCGGCAATGAATGGCTGGTTCGTGGTGCTTTTGTCGCCTTTGCATTGAGCTGTGCGTTGCTTTCGGTAAGTCGCAGCATCTGGATGAGCTGTATTTTTTTGCTTCCAGCGGGGCTTTCCTGGGTGCTTGCTTTGTCTCTGTTCAATGTGACGGTGCAGCTATCGACACCACGTTGGGTGGTCGGGCGCGCGCTTGCGATGTATCAAACCGCAACCTTCGGCGGAATGGCGGCTGGCAGCTGGCTGTGGGGCTCGGTTGCTGATGAATTTGGCGTGCCTTATGCTTTGCTCGTGGCGTCTTGCGTCCTGCTGTTTGGTGCGCTGGTTGGGCTTCTTTTGCCGCAGCCGGATTTTGAATCTCTCAATCTCGACCCGCTGAACCGCTTCAGCGAACCCGAGTTGCGGCTTGATCTTCGTTCACGCAGTGGTCCGATCATGATCATGGTCGATTATAAAATCGCACAGGAAGATGTCCCTGCATTCCTTGCCGCGATGGCTTTGAGACGGCGTATCCGTATTCGTGATGGTGCACGACAATGGGCGCTGCTGCGTGATCTGGAAAACCCAGAGACGTGGACAGAAAGCTACCATGTGCCCACCTGGGTTGAATATGTGCGTCATAATCAGCGCCGAACCCAGTCGGATGCCGAAGTGTCAGAGCGTCTGCTCGCCCTTCACAAAGGCGCCACCCCCCCTTTAGTGCACCGTATGATTGAGCGACAAACTGTAACTATGCATGATGATATGCCGCTTAAGGTGCATCCAGATTTGGCATAAGCTGGATTCGACACCTTTTGGATGATCTGACATGATGCGCGGGCTTGTTTGAAAAGTTTGAGGATATAGCCGCCGTAAAAAAGCCGTCTTGATTTCATGTCTGGCGGAAACGGGCCTGAAAAGCCAACCTCTGTCGTTGGTTGCTCTTGTAAGGCGCGCGTGTTCAAAAATTTCGAAAGCGTGCCATGCAGAAGTTTCGTCCCACAATCGCCAGTGGACCATTGTGTCTTTTAACGGCGCTCTACGTTCTCATTTTTACAAATACTTCATTCTGGCGGGCGATTGGCACATATTATGCTGACGCTCCGTGGAGGCTGACTGGCATCGCAGTTGTCTTGCTGTTGCTGCATATTGCGCTCTTTATGCTGTTCTCAGCAAAATATATCATCAAGCCAATGCTGATCCTGTTTGTGATTATTGCAGCAGGCGGTTCGTATTTCACAGATACATTCGGCACGATTATTGACAAATACGTTGTCGAAGCAGCGCTTACAACGACGCAAGCTGAATCGGGTGCGCTGCTTACCTCAAGCTATCTTTGGCATATGATCATATTTGGCATTGTTCCGTCGCTGTTGATCGCTTGGGTGCGTATAAAACACCGCCCCATACTCTCTAAGTTGCTGGTGAATACAGGCGTCATCCTAAGCTGTGTGATCGCATCTGTTGTCATAATAGGCACGAATTATGCGGCCTATTCTTCCATGTTCCGTGAACATGGGGCTGATATTATGCAGAAGATAATGCCAAGCACGCCAATCGCGAGCACCATTCAATATGTTTCGCACGTATATAAAAACCGCGATATCGTCATGGAGCCATTGGGGTTGGATGCCAAGCAGACGCTCACTCAACTGCCAGCAGGCAAAAAGCTGGTGACTGTTGTCGTGGTCGGTGAAACAGCGCGTGCCGAAAATTTCAGCCTGAATGGATATTCGCGTGAAACCAATCCTGAATTGAAAAAGCGCGACGTTATAGCTTTTACCAATACATCAAGTTGCGGCACGGAAACCTCCGTTTCGGTGCCGTGCATGTTTTCGCCTTTCACACGTGAGGATTACTCCAACACCAAGTTCCGCGGTTCTGAGAATCTGATGGATGTGCTCAAACATGCGGGTGTACAGACGAGTTGGTATGAGAACAATACTGGCAGCAAAGGCGTTGCCGAACGCATCAAGCTGATTGATTTGCAGGGTGCACAAGACAAGCGTTATTGTGAGGGCGGCGAGTGTCTTGATCAAATATTGATTGATAGTCTTTCGAAAGAGCTGAACGAAACAACGGGCAATGCGACCATCGTTCTACACATGACGGGTAGTCATGGCCCAGCTTATTATCGTCGATATCCGTCGGAGTATGAGCGCTTTAAGCCAGACTGCCGTTCAAATGACTTTGCCAAATGCTCGCATGAGGAAATCGTAAACGCGTACGACAACTCCATTTTTTACACGGATCATATTCTTTCTGAAGTTATCGATCTCCTGAAAAAACATCAGGACAAGTTTGCGTCTTCGATGATTTATATGTCCGATCATGGTGAGTCGCTCGGTGAGGATGGTCTATATCTTCACGCGGCACCCTATTTTATTGCACCATCGCAGCAGACCCATATTCCTTTCATCACATGGTTTTCGCCTGAATATGCCGTCGATACGGGGTTAAATCTTGATTGTTTGCGCAAAACAACAGCTGAGCCGTCATCGCATGACAATCTATTTCATACGGTACTGGGCATGATGGCGGTTAAAACATCTGCTTATGATCAGGCGCTTGATCGATTTGCGGCTTGTCGAAAGCCAAATGATGTTGCGTTGAATTAAAGCGCATCCCGAAAAGTGTGAAACGGTTTTCGGATAAGATGCGCGTCATAAAAATTGGAGTGCCAGCCTAATTTAATTAGATAGGCACTCTAAAACAAAAGCCCCGCTAAGTGAGCGGGGCTTTTGTATACCTGAAACTATCAAACGTAGCGGTTGACCACGTTTTCCAGATATTCCTGACGGCCAGATTTTGGCTGCGGGTTGATACCCTTTGTTTCGACTTCGGATGCGATCTGCTCCAGCGAAAGGCCGGTTGCGAGCTTTTTGCCGAAATCGCCAGACCAGCCCGCATAACGTTCATCCAATGGCTTGGTCAGCGCGCCGTCTTCAACCATGCGAGCCGCAGCCTTGAGGCCACGTGCACAGCAATCCATGCCGCCGATATGACCGATCAGCAGATCCTGCGGATCAAGCGACTGACGGCGCAGCTTGGCATCGAAATTGGTGCCACCATTTTTGAAACCACCATCGAGCAGAACCTGATAATAGGCCAGCGCCATTTCAGGCACATTGTTCGGGAACTGATCTGTGTCCCAGCCCGACTGATAATCATTGCGGTTCATGTCGATGGAGCCGAGAATGCCGAGGCTGCGGGCCAGTGCCAGTTCGTGCTCGAACGAATGACCGGCGAGAATAGCATGGCCCTGTTCGATATTGAGCTTCACTTCATTCTCAAGACCGTAGCGCTTGAGGAAGCCGTAAACCGTGGCAACATCGTAATCGTACTGATGCTTTGTTGGTTCTTGTGGCTTAGGTTCGATCAGGATCGTGCCCTTGAAGCCGATCTTGTGCTTATACTCGACCACGAGGTTGAGGAAGCGGCCCATATTGTCGAGTTCGCGGCTGAGGTCCGTGTTCAACAGGGTTTCATAGCCCTCACGACCGCCCCAAAGTACGTAATTGTCGCCACCAAGACGTTTTGTAGCGTCAAGGCAGGTTTTGACGGTCGCGGCTGCAAACGCAAACACTTCAGGATCAGGGTTTGTAGCAGCACCCGACATATAACGACGATGTGAGAACAGGTTTGCTGTTCCCCACAAAAGCTTGATGCCGGTTTCAGCCTGCTTCTGCTCGAAAATATCGACAATAGCTTCGAGATTTTTTGTGTTTTCAGCGAAGTTATCGCCTTCCGGGCGCACGTCGGCGTCGTGGAAGCAATAGAATGGTGCGCCGAGGAGCGAGAAGAATTCGAACGCAACATCTGCTTTCAGCTTTGCAGCTTCAAGACCATCCTTGTACCAAGGACGATCAAAAGTGCGTCCGCCGAACGGATCTCCGCCTTCCCATGCAAAGCTATGCCAATAGGCGACAGCGAAACGCAGATGATCTTCCAGACGCTTGCCCATGACGATTTCGTCTGGGTTATAGTGGCGGAACGCCAGTGGATTGTCGCTGTCTGGTCCTTCGTAACGTATTTTCTGGATGTCGCCGAAAAATCCGGTGCTCATCATATTCCTCCGATTTAGATGATTGATAAAGTGCGCGCTCTCTTACGCGAGAGGGCGCAACGCGGGATAAAGTGCGTGGTAGCGCTGATAAGCTTCGTCATAAGACGAGAGCAGCGCTTGTTCTGGTTCTATGGTGCGGGCTGTGCGCGGCGGTGTGCAGATCGCAAAAGGGTCAGCGCCGCTTGCAGCAATTAGGCCTAGTCGCGCTGCACCGAAGGCCGCTCCAAAGTCACCTTCTTCAGGCAGTGAAATTGGGACATTCAGTGCTGTTGCGATGGATTTGAGCCAATAGGCAGAGCGTGAACCGCCCCCGACTGCGATGAGAGATTTGATCTCTGTACCGGCCGATTGCAGCGCTACAAGATTGTCGCGGATGGCAAAAGCCACCCCTTCAAGGACTGCCTGCGTCATCGCTTTGCGATCTGTCTCATGATCGAGACCGCTGAAGATACCACGAATCTTCGCGTCGTTGTAAGGAGTGCGCTCGCCCGAAAGATAGGGCAGGAACGTCGTGCTACCGGGGGCCTTTATTGTGCTGCCAAGTTCTGCATCCAGTTCATGTGCGCTGGTGCCGGTGATGCGGGAGAACCAATCAAGGGCACTCGCAGCCGACAGGATCACACCCATCTGATGCCATGTGCCGGGAAGTGCATGACAGAATGCGTGAACGGCACTTTCAGGTTTTGGCTGATAAGCGCCATTGGCAGCAAACAACACACCCGATGTGCCGAGTGACACGAAAGCATGACCGGGTTGCACTGTTCCCATGCCGCAGGCCGAGGCCGCATTATCACCTGCACCGCCTGCAACGACTGGGGCTGTTGATAGTCCCCAGCGCGCCATCAGTTCAGAGCGCAAAGTTCCGGTTGCGTCGCTGCCTTCAGCAAGCGCTGGCATATGGTTTTCGGTTAGACCGGTCTTTGCAAGCAGCTCCTGCGACCATTTACGTGCGCCGGTGTCGAGCCAGCTCGTACCTGCCGAATCTGACATATCAGATACGTATTCGCCGGTCATCCAAAGACGCAGATAATCCTTTGGCAAAAGCACTTTGCGCGTGCGGGAGAAAATATCCGGCTCGTTGCGCGCGACCCAAACGAGCTTAGGTGCTGTGAAGCCCGGAAAGACAATGTTGCCGGTGATGGCACGGAATGCCGGATCAGCATCGAGCTCGGCAGCTTCCTTATAGCTGCGGGTATCGTTCCAGAGAATGCATGGGCGGAGTACCTGATCATTTTCATCAAGCAACGTTGCGCCATGCATCTGGCCGGATAGACCAATGCCTGCAACGGCTGCAAATTGTTTTGGATGCGCAGCCCGAAGACCATCAATGGCTGTTTCGCAAGCCTTGATCCATTGTGCGGGATCTTGTTCGCTCCAACCTGGATGCGGGCGTGAGACTTCAAGTTCGCCATGGGCCGAACCGATGACGGCCTGATTGTCATCAATCAGAAGCGCCTTTACGCCAGATGTTCCTAGATCAAGCCCGAGATACATAGTTGCTCCAGTCGAATAGTCGTATGCCCCATGCCTCAATCGGGTTGGGGAAGGTTGTCTTTAAGAAAGATTTCAATGCGAATGTGTTCTTGTCCCGGCACGATGGAAAGGCGGTCTGCTGTAGCTTTCAAAACACGGATAGCACTGCGAATTTCGTGCCCCGCATCTTGCGCCAAAACGGCATGGATCAAGCCTTCTTCCAGTGCCTGTGAAGTCACGTCATCTCGCTCATGGGCGACAACGAGAGGGCGAGGGCCAGGATGGGTATCGAGTGCCTGAACAAGACCACTATTACCCGCCCCAAGATTATAGATACCGGCAATGTCACTGCGCTGGTCAAGCAGGTTGTGGACCAGTTTTTCAACCTGAGCGCTCTCGTCGAAACCTTCAAGTACTGGTAGAATCAAACGCTCCGAAAAGTCCGTTTCCATAGCGTTTTTGAAACCCTCAAAACGCTCCTGATGGTCACGTACTTTGAGCGAACCAGCAATGACAGCGATAGCGCCATCTGTTCCGCTTACAAACAAACCCAGTAAACGCGCCGCGGTGCGCCCTGCTGCGCCGTTGTCAATGCCGACATAATGCGCACGTGATGACAGGCCGAGATCTGAAATGAGAGTGACTGCGTTAATGCTTTGTTCTGCAAGTCTTTTACATGCCTCGCGCACCGGGTCGGTGTCGATTGCAACAAACGCAACCCCATCTGGTTTGCGTTCCGCGCTCGCATCCAAAGCTTTGACAAGAGCTGCTTCATCAAATGGGGGAACGAGAATGAGATTGATGAATACCCGTTCTGCGATACTGCGCTCGGCAGCAGCGTTTAGCTCCGCGCGCAGACTGAGCATGAAGGTATTTTCATTATCCGGCAAAATGAAATCAAACTGATATAACCTGCCACGAGCGAGATTGGCAGCGCCCACATCACGCACATAGCCAAGCACATTCATCGCTTCCGTCACACGGTCGCGAGTCTTGCCTTTTACGCCGGGGCGGTCGTTCAGCACACGGTCAACCGTGGCGAGACTAACACCCGCAGTTCTGGCTATATCATGGACGGTAGGTTTCATGCTCACTCCTCGCTGCGGAACATAGGAGTAAAAATGAGGTACGTAAATCAGAAAAATGCTTGCTATTCATTTTTGTTCGCGTATCAATTGCTGCCGAGGATAGGGGCCGTGCGTCATGCGTATGGCCCGACTGGAGTGATCTAGGCGCTTAGCGCCGCAGGGAGGATCAGCCAGATATAAGAAATGAGTGGTCTCGATAGAGGCTGCTTTGTCGTACCAAACTCCGGGGGCGGTTTCGTTCGGGGCGAGGTCTTGTATCAGCCGACATGGCGTCGGTGGTGTTTGGAGGAACGTGCATGAAGCGTCGTAATTTTTTGACAGGTGCGTTGGTTGCCGCAGCTTTGGGCATTGGTGCAATGGGGACAGCACCAGCATTTGCATCGCCGGAAAATCCGGTTATCGGCTTTTCTATCGATGATTTGCGCGTAGAGCGTTGGGCGCGTGACCGCGATTATTTCATCGCAGCAGCTGAAAAGCTGGGTGCCAAGGTCAACGTTCAGTCGGCTGACGGCAATGAAGAAAAGCAGGTCAAGCAGGTTGAAAATCTGATCTCGCAGGGCGTCGATGCCATCGTGATCGTGCCGATGAATTCCAAGGTTTTTGATGCGGTTGTGGCCGACGCAAAGGCTTCTGGCATCAAGGTTCTGTCCTATGACCGCCTGATCCTCAATGCCGATATTGATGCTTACATTTCTTTTGATAATGAGCGCGTTGGTTTCATGCAGGCGGAAGCCGTGCTGAAGGAAAAGCCAGAAGGTAATTATTACCTGCTGGGTGGTTCGCCAACCGACAACAACGCTAAGCTTCTTCGTGCTGGTCAGGAAAAGGCGCTGAAGGAAGCGGTTGATTCCGGCAAGGTTAAGATTGTTGGCTCGCAGTGGGTCAAGGAATGGAGCCCGACTGAAGCGCTTTCGATCATGGAAAATGCGCTGACGGCTAACCAGAACAAGATTGACGCTGTTGTTGCTTCCAACGACGGTACAGCTGGCGGTGCAATTCAGGCATTGGCCGCTCAGGGTCTTGCAGGCAAAACAGCAGTTTCCGGTCAGGATAGCGATCTTGCCGCTGTAAAGCGCCTGGTTGATGGCACGCAGACAGTGACTGTTTACAAGCCACTCAAGCTGATTGCTGAAGAAGCTGCGAAGCTGACGGTTCAGCTGGTTCGGGACGAAAAGCCTGAATTTAATGGCAAGATCGACAATGGTTCGAAGGAAGTTGACACATTGCTTCTGACGCCAACCGCTGTGACCAAGGACAATGTTGACGTCTACGTAACGGACGGCTTCTACACCAAGGAACAGATCGAAGGGAAGTAAGCTTCTTTTCGGTGAACTTGGAATAAGTTGATAGATCAGACGCCAGACATTTTTTCTTTTTGGCGTCTGATCTTCAGCAAGCCTTGGTTGGCCAATTTATGACAGCGTTGTCTATGGTCAATTTGCTTTTTGAAATTGCTGCCTGAAATACTGCCCCGAAATACTGCAAGGTCGTTAATTTATGTCCGAATATCTTTTGGAAATGCGAAACATCAGTAAGGATTTCAACGGCGTAAAGGCGTTGGATGGAATTTACCTGAAAGTGCGTCCGGGAGAGTGCGTCGGGCTTTGCGGTGAAAATGGAGCGGGTAAATCGACGCTTATGAAAGTGCTTTCGGGTGTTTATCCCTATGGCACCTGGACGGGCGAGATTTTCTGGGAAGGCAAGGAACTAAAAGCCAGCGGCATTCGCGATACGGAAGAAGCTGGCATCGTTATTATCCATCAGGAATTGATGATGGTGCCGCATTTGTCGGTTGCCGAAAACATCTTCTTGGGTTCTGAGCCGACAACGGGCGGCTTTATCGATTATGATCAGATGAATGCACGGGCGACTGAGTTGCTCGCACGCCTCAAGATTTTCGACATCAATGTCGCGCTGCCGGTTTATCATTATACGGGTGGTAAGCAGCAGCTGATCGAAATTGCAAAAGCGATCAACAAAAATGCGAAGCTTCTTATTCTGGATGAGCCGACTTCGGCGCTGACTTCATCAGAAACCCGTATTCTGCTTGATCTGATCAAGGATTTTAAAGCGCAGGGCATGGCTTGTGTCTATATCTCGCACAAGCTTGATGAGGTGGCCGAAATTTCTGACACGGTTACTGTCATTCGTGATGGCGCACATATTGCGACGCGCCCAATGGCAGAACTCACGACACCCGACATCATCACGATGATGGTCGGTCGTGAAATGAAAAACCTTTTCCCGCGCGAGCCGCATGACATTGGCGAGGTGGTGTTTGAAGCCCGCAACATAAGCTGCTGGGGCGTTACAAACCCCGACCGCAAAGTGGTCGATGATGTTTCCTTTGAATTAAGGCGCGGTGAAATTCTCGGCATTGCAGGTCTTGTCGGCGCGGGTCGTACAGAACTTGTTTCCAGTCTGTTTGGCGTCTGGCCCGGTGTGCATCAGGGACAAATTTTTCTGGAAGGCAAAGAAATCAAAATCCGCACGCCGCGTGATGCGGTGCAGCAGGGCATTTGTATGGTGCCGGAAGACCGCAAACGCGACGGCATTCTGCCGATCATGCCGGTTGGTCATAACATGACGATTTCCGTCCTTGATCGCTTCTCATTGCGTGGACTCATCGACAAAGAAGCCGAACTTGCAACGATCCAGCGCGAAATTTTGCGTCTGAAAGTGAAGACGGCTGACCCGATGCTGGCGATTGCGTCTCTATCGGGCGGCAATCAACAGAAGGCAGTTCTTTCTAAGATGATGCTGCCGGATCCGAAGGTTCTGATCCTTGATGAGCCGACACGCGGTGTCGATGTCGGTGCGAAGTATGAAATCTACAAGCTGATATTCGCACTCGCGAAGCAAGGAGTGGCAATTTTGATGGTGTCGTCGGAAATGCCAGAGGTTCTTGGCATTAGTGATCGTGTTCTCGTCATTGGCGAGGGCAAATTGCGCGGTGACTTCCCGAATGAAAATCTCACCCAAGAGAGGGTTCTTGCCGCTGCAATTGGCAAGCCTGCAACCAATGCGGCCTAGTTTTTTGAACATTGAACCGCAACTAATCTAACCGGTGCATGACATGACGTTGACAGGCAAAAGCCTCAGAAAATTTTTATCAGAATATAAGATCGTGGCGCTGCTGATCGTGGTCGCTTTGATCTGGGCATTTTTTGCGGTCATGACTTATGATCCAGAAATGGGTCGGTCACAGTTTTTGACGGCGCGTAACTTCTCAAATCTCCTCCGACAGATGGCAATTACCGGCATGCTGGCTTCAGCCATGGTGTTCGTTATCGTGGCGGGTGAAATCGACTTGTCTGTCGGTGCGTTGCTCGGTCTTCTGGGGGGCGTGGCGGCTGTACTCGATGTTGTCTATGGCTGGCCATTATGGGCTACAATCAGCACGGTGCTTGTTTTAGGCGTGATCTTGGGTGGCTTTAACGGCTGGTTGACGGCCTATCTTGGCATTCCATCCTTTATCGTCACACTCGGCGGACAGCTGGTTTTTCGCGGGATCGTGCTTGGCATTATGGGGGGCGTTACCATTGCGCCTATCTCGTCAGACTTTAAATATCTCGGGCAGGGCTACTTGCCAGAATGGTTTGGCAATGTCTGCGCAATGGCCTTGTTCGCCGTGCTCATATTGATCACTCTGCGAACGCGCGCCAGCAAGCGTAAGCACAATCTGCAAATGCTTTCACCCGCTATGGAAGTTGCGCGTCTGGTTGGAACAGGCATCCTGATTTTGGGCTTCATTTTGGTTCTGAACAGCTATCAGGGTGTTCCGTTTCCGGTTCTCGTGCTGCTCGTTATCCTGGGTGTTTTCACCATTATCTCAAGGCAGACAGTCTTCGGACGCCACATTTATGCGGTTGGCTCCAATCTGGAAGCTACGCGTTTTTCGGGCGTCAATGTAAACTTTGTCAAGATGGCGGTGTTTGCGCTGATGGGCTTGATGGCAGCCGTGGCTGGCCTCACCACCACTGCGCGTCTTGCAGCGGGTACGCCATCGGCAGGTTTTGGTGGCGAACTTGATGCTATTGCGTCCTGCTTCATTGGCGGAACGTCGATGCGTGGCGGTGTCGGCTCAGTGATTGGTGCACTGGTTGGCGCGCTCATTATGTCGAGCCTCGACAATGGCATGTCGATGCTGGGCGTCGATACATTCTGGCAGCAGATTATCAAGGGCAGCATTTTGGTGCTGGCTGTTTATCTCGATATTGTTTCGTCGGGAACACGTCGCGCTTGATTAAAGTACGACGTTATTGATGCGGGCGGGGGCGTGTCGCGCAAAACCTTGATTGGTTTTGCGCGACGCATTTTTTAGTGGATCTCGTCGCTCTTACGACCAATGCTGAGCAACTGATACATGATCAGAGCGGCAAAGGTTGACGTACCAATACCACCAAGAGCAAAGCTTCCGATGTTAACGGTGAAGTCACCGGCACCGAAAATCAGCGCAACGCCAACGGTGAAGAGGTTGCGCGGATCAGCAAAATTGACCTTGTTGACCACCCAGATGCGGGCCATTGCTGAAGCAATAAGTCCAAATACCGATACGGCAAGACCGGCCAGAACAGGCGCTGGAATGGTTTGCAGGATTGCACCAAACTTTGGTGACATACCGAGTGCAATGGCCACAATCGCAGCGATCACAAAGATCAGTGTTGAATAGACTTTCGTCATTGCCATAACGCCAATGTTTTCCGCATAAGTGGTCACACCAGTACCGCCGCCAGAACCTGAAATCATCGTGGCAATACCATCACCCAGAAAACCGCGACCGATATAACGATCCATGTTTTGGCCGGTGATCGAGCCAAGCGCTTTGATGTGACCAAGGTTTTCAGCAACAAGAACGATGGCAACAGGTGCGATCAGCGTGATTGCAGGCCATGTGAAAACAGGTGTCGTAAAAGCTGGCAGGCCAAACCAAGGCGCCGCGCCAACTGCAGCAAAGTTAATGCCGGGAACAAAGCCAAAACCGTTACCGAAAATCAGCACGAGGCAATAACCGAACAAGAGAGCCAGCAATACTGCGATGCGCTTGGTTGCAAGCGATCCATAGGCAGAAATCATTGCCATGCAAAGCACCGTCAGTAGTGCAATGGACATATGCGCGGCCGAACCTTTAAGCTGGCCGACAGCCACAGGTGCGAGGTTCAGACCAATGGCAACGCCAATTGCGCCAGTAACCGCGGGCGGCATGAGCTTTTCGACCCAGCCCGTTCCGACAGCCATGACAATCAGGCCGATCACGGCATAAAGCGCACCACAGGCGATGATGCCGCCGAGTGCCAGTGCGATATTCGGGTTAGGGCCGCTGCCAGCATAGCCGGTGACTGCGATAACCACCGCGATGAAGGCAAAGGATGAGCCGAGATAGCTCGGAACGCGCCCGCCGGTCATCAGGAAGAACAACAGTGTTCCAATGCCGGAGAAGAAGACGGCAACATTTGGGTCAAAACCCATGAGCAGTGGTGCAACGATGGTGGAACCGGACATAGCCAGCAAATGCTGGATACCCATCGGAACCGCTGCTGCAGTTGGAAGACGCTCGTCGGGCAAGACGGTGCTGTCGTTGGTAAGACGCCAATTTGGGAAGTAGGACATAGACCCCTCATAAGATATTTATCGAAAGGCCCATAACTTCAAACGAAACGGATCGCCAGTCTATATCGTTAACTGGTTGTTAACTTTTTGTCCGTTGTGGCATATTTCCTCTAAAAATAGCATTATTGGCAGGCCTTCTCGTTTTCTGTGGCAATGTAATAATAACCAAACAGGCTACAACCAGCACCACACCTAACCAACCGAGTAAAGGCAAACGCTCTCCTACAATGATGACGGCCAAAAACGCTGCAACGACAGGCTCGAAAAGTGTAATTGTTGTTGCTGTGCTTGCTTGGACCCGGCTTAGCCCATAGCCGAAGCAGACATAGCCGATGAACATTGGAATGATTGCCATATAGATGCCAACGGCTGCATTGTTCCATGACGCCAGAAATGCGCCGCCGGTGACTGCCAGAACTGGCATTAGCAATAATCCACCAAGACCAAAAATCGCACCCATAGCGACTGTTGAACTGATGCCGCTTTGCATAACCCGTCGCGCACACCAAGAATAAAGTGCATAGGTGAAACCGGCCACAAGCCCCAATAATATGCCTATCATAGCCGAGTTATTTGTAGCGGATGCGTGTGCTGTGCCGCTTTCTGCAAGGCTAAGCAGTATCATTCCGAGAATACCAGTGAGGGCGCCTACTATCCATCTGGCGGAAAGGCGAAAACCGTCGAGCTTGTATTCAATAAGGGCGGAAAGCAAAGGTGCCGAACCGATGGATATGACCGTTCCGATTGTTACTCCAGCCATTCGCATGGATGCATAAAACGCGAGAGGATAAATTGCGACAGCAACAGCGCCCAGCGCAAGGCAACGCCAATGGGTACGCAAAGCGTGGCGGGAGGCGGAGATCCCTTTGAAAGCAAGCAAAGCTTGCAGCAGCCCGCCAATTCCCATGGCAGCCGCACCAATTGCCGCAGCGCTAACTTCGGGCGCAAATGTTGCGGCGGTGCCAGTTGTTCCCCAGACGATTGAAGCAATGATGATGCCTGCAATGCCGAGCAAGTAGTCTTTTGATGATTGCATTAAAGGTTCTTCAGAAGTGCGAGGACCAGATCCTGGGCTTCGCGCATTTGTCTGCCGTTTCCTTCAAGCCCTGCACGCGTAATCGCGCCTTCAAGGATGAAGGAGAGGTGTCTGGCCATCAGTTTAACTTGCTGTTCATTCGTGAGAAGTGCGCGAAGATGATCTTCGATAAAACCTTCAATCTGTTCCTTGTGTTTTCGCACTGTTGCGCGACCGGGGTCGCCTGCTGATAATTCTGCTGCCGCATTCAGAAGTCCGCAGCCGCGAAAGCCATGCTCATAAGCAAATTCGGCGTGATCCTCATAGGCTTTAAAGACGGCCAAAATCTTCTCTTTGGGCTGCGTCTTATTCTCAAGTCGCTTATTATAAAGCGTCAACCATTCATTGTGACGCAATTCGAGATAAGTGGCTACGAGATCAGCCTTGGATGAAAAGTTGTTGTAAAGGCTTTGTTTGGCAACTCCCGCACGTCGGGTAATTGAATCAATTCCAGTCGCTGCAATTCCGTCATTATAGAACAGGATAGCGGCAGCCTCTAAAAGCCGTTCACGTGCTGTTTTGGATGATGTGGAAATATCGCTGGACATTATTTCTTAGATCGTGGTTATTAGGTAGTTCAGTCTACCTAATAACGAAATGGCGTCAAGAAGTATTTTATTGGGCGAGGTTATTTCATCAAGACTGGAAAGACGCAGGAATGATCTTCGTCATTAACCTAATTCAGCGTCCAAAAATCACTGTGTCCTGACGCCAGGCGCCGGTTGTTTGTGACATGTGGAATATGATTTAGAGCGTGTTTCCATTGGGGCGTGGGCAAAAGGAGCTTTTCTATTGCTCTTGCCGTTCGAAGTGATCAGGGTATTTCTATATACATGACGAGAATGCGGAGAATTAAAATGATCACGATTAGAAAGATTTTTTCTGCGGCCTCCATAGGCTTACTGTCGGTTGTGCTTATGGGCTGTGTGGGAGATCCCTATTATGGCGGTGGCGGTGGTTATGGACAATCATATGGCGGTTATTACGGTGGTTCAGCCGTAGTTTATCGTTCGGGACCTCGATATGATTCACGCCGATATAGAAATGACCGATACTACAGGGATAATAACTATCGCAGAGGTGAGCGTCATGAGCGACCTTCACGTCGCCCAGATTATCAGAACACCCGCCCTGACAGGCGTCCAGATGCGCGTCCTGACAATCGTCCTGCCAGACCACAATTAGTTCGTCCGATGAATAACGACAACAAAGCTAATTGGGTGCGACCAGACGGGTTTCAGCCAATCAAAAGAGGGCCTCGGTAAAAGGGGTAATTCAAGATTCAAGGAACCCGCCGCAGGGTTATTGCGGCGGATTCTTTTAGATACTTGAAAGTATTTTAGGGAAATTCCACTTCTGCAGAGCTGTGCCTATCAGCGTTCCCATTTCTTTTTCAGGATGACGGGCAGATGCAGTTGGATGATGTAAACCAGCAAAGCGGCTGACCATCCAAACATGATGATGCCACTTGCCGCGGTAATTGGGCCGAACAGGCGTGTCTTTGCAATTTGGTTGAGGTCGCCAGTTCCAAGCGTGGTGTAATTTAGCATTGCCGAGTAAAATGCATCGCCAAAAGTATCAACTAAGCCCATGTGGTAATAGGTCGTTGCCCAGATCGTCACGCTGCAACACAGGCAAATAAAGAGGATGAAATACAGCGTCACTAATGACAGGGCGAGAAATATCACTCTGTTTTCATCAATCCTGTTTCCGATCAGATGCACCAGTGAATAGACGGTGAGCGTGGCCAGCAAGTGAACAAACATCACTGCCATTCCTACTGCTGAACCGATTATAAAATCTGAAATCATTTTTGCCCCCTCGTACTAATTCTGGAATCTCGGCCATCAATACGGACGATGCCTTAAATTGCAGTTTAAGCGGCTGAGTGGATGCTAAACTTTAATAACAGGGGCTTTGCAAAGCTAAAAGAAACCCCGCCGAAGCGGGGTTGGCAACTCTAAACGGCTTCAAGCTGCAGAAATGGAATCTCAAATCTAAGAGGCGCGCTGACTTAAGGCCAACCATCAGGTGCATCTTTACAAAGGCCTTTAGCATCACTTCTTCGATTGCGTTTTGCGCATAAAGGTAAGCTTGCTTCTTGATGGTTTGTATCAAGCTGGTACCCGGTTCTTTCGACCCAACATGCATGTGCAACTGAGATTGTTGCTGTCAGTTTCGTCTTAACTTTTCCAATTGCTCCAGCGATAGCGCCGCTACAATCACTGTATGATACAGGTTCCTGGCCAATCTCGACACGATCTGTTCGCGCAGCCACTAACGGCCGCGGCCAACAGAATTATGCAGATAGCCGTCGATATCGCTTTCATAGAAGCCTCCCGTATTACACCTTAGCGCATCCATAGTTTGGTTCTTTTATCTTCGGCCCGGATATATGCCAACCTTTTGGCCAGGCCGACAGATGTAGTAGCGGGTGATGCGCCATTACGTTCTCCTTTAATGTTCTTGATTTGTTTCGATTTATAGGCCATCCTGACGCACGTATTGAGCTTAGTAGCGCATATAGGTAATAGACATGGAAACACATTTCGTAGTTCAGAGCTACAGTCATGGTCAGCGGGGCAAGCTAGTTGCTGATACGCCTTTTATTGCAAAAGATGTAGCACATGCTCGGCGGACCGCAGAGCGCATGGCAAATAGTAGCCCTATGGTGATTGCTTTCATAAATACCGGCGACGCGGATACAGGCGATTTCGAGCCGCCTAAGCTTATCTTTGCTTATGGCGACCAGTTGCCACCAGAAGTCGAGGAGATGGAAAAAGTCTAGCTTTGGAGGCGAGCGTGAATGATCAAGGTGTAAACGCGTCAGAAATGCAAAAAGGATGAACCCCATATGGAGTTGCTGACTGCTTATTTCTGCTGGAAATGTGCAGAACCGTCGAACGCAATGCCACTCTCACGATAGTTTGACGCAAATCGATCATGGGCGGTCCCGCGCAATGGCTGTTCAGATCAAACTTTGAACTGCCTGGCTTAGAGTTTTCCTTTGTCCACGCGAAGCCTGAGTTCCATTCTCATGCCTGACATAAGTTGGGTAGGACACGCCGAGAACTTCGGCAGCATCTAGCGCGTTATGGAAGCTTGCCCGGTTAAGAGTCGCTGTCAATCTTTTATCAAGTTCGATGATTGTGATTATGTCATAACTAACTACGGGTTTTTCATACTCTTCATATTAAACAAAACAACCAATGTCGAAGACCGCTACGCCACATTGAAGATGACCCTGGTTGAGCATGTGCGGCAATCGGCGTTGTCCAAGCCACCTCTCGACGTTTAAATTTGATTCGAGCGTTTCACGTCCTGAAACTTAATGCAGATTTTTCCTAAATTTGAAAAATCCTTCGGAGCAACGAGAAATGCATACTTTGTGAAGTCCCTAACTCGTTGCAGAAGCGCAAAGCACTGCCACTAGCTGCAGCTTCCGTCTCTGCTCGTGTTCGCCGCATCGCAAGGTGCCTTGGATGGCGTTGTAGCCGTATCAAGAGCGTCTATTGTCGCGTAGCCAATGCCATTCATAGCTACAAAATGAGCGGCGTCGAAGAAATCGCGGGCACTCCTCTTGCTGGCGCAGGATGAGAAATAACTACGCTCCTTACTATGTATCTCTTGCGCATCGGATTTTTGGAGAAAGGCATGAACCAATCCCTGTCTTCTGCGTTGTTTAGATATCGTTAACCATGATCGGAGGTAAACATGCTTTTATATTCGCGAATTGAAACGATTGCAGCCGCAGCATTTCTGGTCATCATTTCTCTGGCAATGATTTTGAGTTAAGTCATTGAGAATAGAATTTTATTATTCAGCGTCTGCTAAGACCGTTTTCTAATTGCACCTGACATTATCTGATGTCAGGTGTTTTATATTAGAATGGCATAAAAACACGGCTACCGCGAGTTTTGCGCAGGTTAAAACTTCTTTCAGACGATGGAACGGGAGAGGGTAGCTAAAAGATTATTTGTGCACCTATGGAACGTTTTGTGCATGGCAGCATTATGTATACGAACAATATGTCATTGATTATTTTGGAGAATTTGGATGCGTCGTATTCTACTCGCTGCTGCTGCAACTGTTGCCCTGGCTTCGTTTGCTAACGCCCAGACTGCCACTGTCGCAGAAAAAGAAGTGTTCGTGACAGCCCAACCGACTGCGGTTCTCAGCTACAATCTTATCGGCCTGAACATTGTGAATGGCGATGATAAAACTATCGGCGAGATTAAGGACCTTATTATCGCAGACGGTGTGCTGAGCGGTTATATCGTGTCCGTTGGAGGCTTTTTGGGTGTCGGCGAGCGCTACGTGATTGTCGCTCCTGATGCGGTGGACATCACCTATTTTGACGAAGACAAAAAATGGTCGGCAGTTATGAACTCGACCAAGGAAGAAATTGAGAAGGCACCAGAGTTCAAATATGATGGCCGCTGGGCAAAGTAATTATTCTTAATCGACAATCACAACCGCCCCTCGGGGCGGTTTGTTCTTGTTCAGTCCACCGAGTTCTCTCAATCTTCGCGAGAGGAGTCAGTGCGGATGGGAAATTGGTCAATAGGTTGAGTGAACCTAGAGAGCGCTATCAATACTCTTGATGGATTTCATATAACATATTGATGTATTGGGGGTTCGAATGGTGGGCGTAACAGGGATTGAACCTGTGACCCCTACAATGTCAATATATATCCCCTACCGGAAAAGCAGGAAATACGGGGAAGGGAGAGCTAAATATTAGCCCTCTCCGCACCCATGTTCATTTTGTGTTCTCCTTGGCAGGTTCACTTGTGCCAGAGGGAACTACGTATATTCCCATGTCCAACGCTTCGGCAGCTTTGCGCAAATGCGTGGGAGAATATCGGGCGTAAACTCGGCTGGTTATAGCAGAGTTTTTGTGACCCAGATACTGAGATACTTCCTCCATTGGAACGCCAGCTTCAATCATCCAGACAGCGGCGGTGTGTCGAAAAACGTGTGCTGATATTCCATCTAACCCAGCCTTGTCAGCAGCTGTGGCAATTCCTTTCTTTAGGCTCTTTACTGGCTGACCTGCCCACTCGACTACATAATCAGTCATCGCGCCCGAACGTGCTTCTTTGAGGACGGCTAACAATGTTGTGTTAATCGGCACAATGGCACGTCCTTTTCGACGGGCTGCATCGCTCGGATCACGGAGATAGATGAGCTTCCTTTCCAAATCGACACGATCCCATGTCAATTCCAGGATAGCAGTCACGCGCGCGGCAGTCGCCAGCATGAGGTGAAAGGCTAGGCGCAGGTGAGGCGTTCTTGCTTCTGCAAGCATCTTCCGTGCCTCATCTCGCGTCATGTACCTGTCTTTTGGATCTGGCTTCTTCGGGCGCTCAATGTGCGGGGCTTTTGTAATCAGCCCATTCTTCTCTCCCCAGACAAGCACCATTCGCAGGTGGCCCAACTCTGTGTGAATTGTGCCGTCTGCGATTCCTTTTTTGTGACGCTCAGCAATGTGCGCTCTGCAATCGTCCTTTGTGATGCCTTCGCCGTCACGCTCCCCAAAGCGCTCTTTCAAAGCCTTCCATGTATGTTTCATCGTGGCGATAATTGCATGCCCGTCTTTGTCAGCGACATATCCATTCCAAAGGTCAGAAACCTTCTGACCCTCGGCGCGTGTCATTTCTGCATAGATTGCAGGCGCAAGGAGGTAAGCTTGGCGCGCGTCATCGGTGCCAAGCGAGTAGCGGTGGCGTTTGCCATTTCGTTCGAACGTGAGGGCATACTTGCCTCGTAGTCGGGTAATTCTCCATTCTGACATTCGAACCTCTCAACGTCACTGATCTTGATACGCAACAATTTACCTCCGAGGCGAAAGCCTCCGAGCTTCCCCTCTCTGATGAGATTGCGAACGTGTTTTTCTGAACATGCCCACCGTACGGCGAGCGTTGCGGGCGTAAATAGCGCCTCCATTATTCACCTCTTGTATGGATTGAAAAGTGATTTGTTTCTGTTTCGTTCACGGTGTAATAGCCGCCTGACAGGAGAGCGACATGACATACATCAGCACGAACAGGACGATTGGTGAGTGCATCAAGTACGGATACAAGATCACGGCTTACTGCAATGGCTGTGACCACAACGTGGCGCTGAACTTGCCCGCTCTTGCTGAAAAGCTTGGCGAGGACCATGGAGCATTGCACAATGATCTTGTTCCAAAGCTTCGTTGCGTTGAATGCAGAGGTAAGGATATCAGCATAATCCTCACGCATCATAGCGCTGAGGTTGAAGGCATTGCGAAGTATCCGAGGCGGTAGAGCCATCACTTTCCCCTTTCTTGCAGTGCGGTGCGAACAACATCGACAAGCGGATGCTGAATGTAAGATGGGAAGGTGATGCGGCTGTTCCGGTTCATCCCTCTCAGTCGGTTTAAGACAAACCCGCTCCAACGGGTGTCCTGCGTCAAACTTTCGGCAGTGGCTTCCAGCGATACCGGCAGGCGTTCAAGCCTTTTCTCATAGCCGATTGTGTTCTGGTAAGGTCGCCATATCTGTTCAAGCGCGAACTTCTCAAGGTCGGTGACACGCATCACTCCCCGCCTTTCAGTGCTTGGCGACCGGCGGGTCCACGGCCTGACAGAAGCTTGCCTTTCTTGACCAAACATCCGCTCGGATCGACATAGACGTTACCGAAAGAGCAAAGCTCTCCGTTTACGGTGATTGTTCTGGATCCTTGAATGTTCACGTCGTGAGCGACCAGATAGGCAGAGATAGCTCTTGCAACTTCATGGCCCGTCAGTTCGATCATCACGCCGGGGCCGTATTCAGTTTTTCCGTCTCCGTATCTGACTTTCATTCGCTCTGCTCCCCTAGTGGGCTGCTTTCGCCAGATAACTGCAAAGCCCTAGAAGCCTGCAACAGTTGAAGCTTTTTGTGATCCTCTTCATTGAGAACCGGGATAGCCACGAACAGGATGTGTGCCTTTGTCAGATCCTGCGCTATGCCCATTTCCTCACGTATCTGCGCGACTTTACTGACCATGGCTGGCCTCTCCAAATTCGTTGACATATCTACGGGCAAGATCGCGTGCGGCTTCCTCGCTCCAATCGAAACCAGACGCGCCGAATTGAGCGCTTGTGTATTCTCTAGCCCATTCTCGGCATTCACTGCTGGTTACATTCGGCCAGTAATAGAGAACCGTCTGGTAAAACGCGGCGTAGTATTTCGTTTTCGACGTAAACTTCTCAGTCTTCTTTTCCCGTACCAGCTTGGATAGTCGGTCAATGAGGGTCATGGGCGGTCCTCCAAGGCGGCGCGGTCTTCCGAAAGCTCAGAAGTGAATTTGTCAAACCACCCTTCTGTATTCATATGGTTCAATACAAAAGCCATATTGGTGGATTGCCGTGCGAGAGCGATTTCCAACTCCTTAACCCGCGCAGTCAGCGCCGCGTTGTAGGCTTCGGCACGCTCAGCACGCTGAATAATCATGGGCTGCACTGTGTTGACGGCTTGGTCGAGCTTGTATTCAGCTACTTCCGCACGGTTCCGTTCCGCCGCAATGATGGCCTCGGCCTGCGAGCGGGTGACGAGTTCTTCTGCACGCCTCACTCTTTCTGCAGGCGTTGTGTATTCATCTGGCTTAAGGTTGGTGAGTACTGGTCTGTACTCATAATAGCCGCGACTTGACGTGAAGTAATGTGCACATTCAAAAGACCACGCCTTTGTCTCCAACCCCTCGACCGGCGCGGCGGGGCGGGTGTAGGACAGAACGCAGATACCGTCAGGTAGGCCATAGCCACGCTGTATATGGCTGATTGTGAGATCCATCGTCTGACCGTCAATGCAGGTCAGATGAACGGTGTCGCCAACTTCAAATCCACGGTCATCGTTGCGGACTTCGCCAGTCTTTGCACCTGATAGCAGATCAGCGAATGGGTGAGCATCGATCTTAAGATTATGCGTCTGCATCGCTGCCTCCTGTCTGGCGGGTGGCCGACGCTCCCGGTGAGGCTGGGAGGGGTCTACGGACTGCCTTGAGTGATCGGTTGTATTTCATCCCGATAACCCACCTATTGACGGTTACACTCGTCCAATTGACAGCGTCGTCTTCAATGAACTCGTCATTTTCTTCGATGGCTTCTCCATCTTCAATAAGTCTGTAGCGGATGGGTGACGCTACAGGCTGAGACGAGAGGGCTCGGATTGAAGTAGCGATTTGAGTGGCCATTTGAGCACCAACGCGAAAACGCTCACGCTGCGCAAAATCATCCTTTGGCCACTCCTCGTATTGTTTTGTTCTCCTCGCATTTTCCGCATCACAAATCTGCGCCGCTTCCTCCAACGCCTGCGCACGCGAGGATGGCAGCCATTGCAGGAAAGGCAGGGCGGCTGTGAGGGCACGGCGCATGTAATCGTCAGTTATTCCGAAGCCACCTTCTGTTGCTTCTTGTGCTGCACGTAATGCTTTTTCTGGGATGGTCATGGCAAAACGCTTTCGATAACAGTGCGACCGAAAATGTCGCGTTTCCGTGCGGGGAGTTGTTTTGTGAGGCGCTTTGGCTGCTTCTCGGGCTTTTGGAAGCCGGCACTTTTTATGGTGCCTTTTGCCTCGACAATTCCGATGTGCTTTTGGCGCTGACTGTTAACCTTTGCGCGAACTTTAGCTTCGGCAGCAGTCTTCTTCTTATGCTCATCCTCAGTGATGGCTTGAAGATTGCTTTCGCAGTGTTTGCCGCCGAGCCACAATGGTGTTTTGTGATCGAACTGAGGCTTAACGCCGGGGCCGAATTTCACGCCTGAGATTGCGCATAAGCCGCCTTGACGCTCAACGATACGATCTTTCGCCCTGTCAGGTATCTTGCTGTCGTCGGTTTTGCCGACCCACTCAGGAACCTTACGCATGGCTCACCTCCGAGAAGTCGGTGAGCGACAGGACGATATCTAAATACTGCTCGCACTCACGGTCGAACTTGCCGCGCACTTCGCGCTCAAGCTGGCTGTGTGTTGAAACGTACTTTTCAGCCTTGGCCTTAGTGCTGCGAGCTTCCCAAGGGGCATGTAGGGAAATAGCGGTCATCCGAATTTCCTTTCATCGTCTGCGAAAATCACATCGTTCTGCGCACCCCATGCGTGGATAAGCTCAATGAGTTCACCCATTTCATCCTTTGAAAGATCGGATGATGATGCGCTGAGATTTACAAAGCCGGTGCCGTCGAGGTTTGGAACGATGCGCAATTCTTCCTGTTTCGACCGCTTAAGAGCGTCGAGGAAAACCAGCTTCCAATCATCGGTCGCCAGCTTAATGCCGTGATAGCGAGCCTGATCTGCTACCTCCGTGAGCATCGCCCACATCTTATCGTTCTGTGGAAGCGAACGCTTTGGGGCCTTGAACTCTACACGTGTTCCCCATGGCATTTTCTTGCTGCAAAGCCAGTTGATTGCCTTCTGGCGCACAAGGTCATTGCTGATTACGAGGGTTGCGCGGCTCATGCTGCCTCCGTAAAGGCTGGATATTCAGCAGCCAGATCAGCAATCGCCTCATCAACCTCTTTGATGAATAGCGTCACATCGATTTCCAGAGCGCGAATGTCCGCATCTACACGGTGATGACGTTTCACAAACAAGCGCATGTGTTCTGGAAAGCGAGGATCGAACGAAACAAAATCACACCACTGGCGACCTGTGCAGGCCATCTGCCAATTCATCTGAGTGATATATCGTGACGAAATCGTATTTGTCCGAAGCGTGTCCAGGTGAGTTGCTGAATTAGGACATTTGATTTCCAATAGGCCATCGTCGCCGACAAGCCCATCAGGTGACGCGCCTGTCATCGCTATGTGCGGATGATCCACAAAACCGACCTGCACCACTTTCGTATTCTTTTCGAACTGATATTCTGACCGTGCGTCAGGCTCGTTGTCCGTACCCCACTGCATGGCGGAGGACGTGAAACCTTCTTCTGCTTTCCCGGTTAGACGCTCAAGAACGAGTTCAGCCAGATAGTTTTTGCGTGAAGCTCCATAGCCGGTTTTCGTCTTTGCGATTACGTCTGCAACGCGGGACGCGGTAACGCGCCCCAGCCGTGCTGCAAACCATTCTGGTGAGCCTTGAACAAGATCGGTCATTTCGCACCGCCGTTCGTGCTCTGCTGACGTTTCCACCAGTTTTCAATGTCTCGAAAGCACTCATTGAAAACGTTGGACGGAAGGTCTGGGATTGCGTCGATTTTGTACCTTTCGCAGACAATATCGATTTGTGCGCCTGACCTTTCGATAAGTTCGCGTAGTAGAACAACCTGTTCGTCAGAGATTGGGCCCGACTGTTCAGGTATCATATTGCCGTCTTTGTCATCGCCAGTGCTGATATTGAACAGCATGCAAAGCAGATAACGGCGACCATAGGTGGCAGTGCTGCCGAAAGCCTGCGTTCCAGTTTTGTTAACACCGCCCTTTGCGCCTGCGCCGTCTACAGGAATTTCACCGACGCCATTGCGCGAATGACCGTCTTCATGCGAAATTTCCCAAAGGATGCGCAATTCGCCATTTTCGTTGTAGCCATCAGGCTGAAACGAAACCGCGAAGCCATGTTTGTGAATGACCGGCATTGCCTGCTTTTCAATGTCGGCTAGGTCAGCGTAGGTCGAGCTTGTGTGTTTGTTCTTCCCTGAACGAATGACTACGGGAATATCGTTCTGACACGCTGACATGGCTTTAAAGTATGACTTTTTCGCTGCTAAAGCTTCGTCCTCTCGGTCGCGACGACGAGCATTTTCAACTTCCTCATTTCGCAGCTGTAGGACGCGTTCAAGCTTATCGACAGATGCATTCGGATCGAGAACGACACGTTCGATCATGGAAATCATCGGTGCTTCGCCGCCTCGGTAAGCCGGCGCATTGGTGTCATGCTTAATATCAAGTGCTTGAGCGGCCATGATTAAAACCTCAATGTTACGTTGGGGATTTCGCCAGCGATAACCGCGAGAACGATCTTCTTGGCTGTTTCTTCGTCCGCGCCTTGAGCCATCAATGCTTCTTTTGCGGGCTTCATGATTTTGGAGCGATGAGCCTTGTCGGCGTCTCGTGCGGCCTGTTCATCGGCAATGCGCTTGGCTTCGGCTGCACGTTCCGCTTCTGCCTGTTCGGCCTTCTGCTTTACTGCGAGGGCTTCCGCCTCGGCCTTTGCAACAGCGTCAGCCTTTTCACGTTCTGCCTGTGCGATTGCCTCTTGAGCCTTTTTCTCGGCTTCAAGGCGAGCAGCTTCAACGGCACGCTTTTCGCGTTCGGCGGCTTCCTTCTGTGCGCGTTCCGCTGCTTCTGCTTCACGCTTTACAGCCTGCTCGTATTCAGCCTTTGCAATCGCTTCGCGCTCTGCCTTCTCTTTGGCTAAGCGTTCCTTTTCGATACGTTCAGCCTCGATCCGGTCGCGTTCCAGCTTTTCAGCGCGAAGCTGTTCAAGTTCGAGCCGCTCTGCTTCTGCCTTCTGGTGAGCTTCGAAGGCGGCTTTCAGTTTCGCCAGCGCCTCTGCTTTCGCGGCCTCTGCCTGCTCCTTGAACTCGCCAAAACTGTCATCAATGATGACCTTTTCTTCCAATTCGCGGAAAAGAATGGCGAACGCCTGCGGCTCTCCGCCGATCATACCTTTGCCACAAGCATCGATATGAGCGAGTGTGGACTTGATATTTTCAATGCGAGCGTCTTCGGCAGTTTCCCACTCGGTCAACGGCTTGCGGACTGTTTCAGCCAGTGTGTCGAGTTCTTCACGGATCTTGCGGCGCTGCGCGTCAACCGTGTTTATCTTAGCGCGAGCATCTTCATTGAGCTTTTTGCCAGCTGCATCAATAGCCGTCTTGGTGCGCGTCACCTTATAGGCGAGGGCAGCAATTTCCTTACGGCTTGAAACGGTCGAAAGGTCTGGCTTGAAAGCGTCAGTCTCTGCTTTGATCTGCTCGTAAAACTGAGAATAGACCTTCTCATCAACGAGAACAGCAACAGGATTGGCCGATACATAGCCGACAATATCCGTGCCAGTTTCCGTCTGTGCCTGAGCGTTCATGCTGCAATTCCTTGTTTTGTCAGCCGCTCTAATTCCTCGTAAAGTTCAGCGTCTTTCTTATCGAGGTAACGGCGGGTGGTAATGTCGGGGTCAGTTTTCAGGAAATGCTCGATTTCCTTGCGCCTCTCGATGATTTCGGAGCGGGTGAGATTTTCGATAATCATCATGCCTCCCTGCGCATTTCGCGCTTGTGGTCGGCGTGATCTTCTTCGGCTTGCTTTGACTGCTCATTTGCTTCGGACATGAGCCAAGTATCGAAGCCGTCACGGTCAAGGATGCCGTCAATCAGCCAGCTAGGAAGGGTTACGTCCTCACCGTTTCGGGAGAAGGTCACTTCGTTTACGTCTGGCGCCGGTTCTTCTGCTGGACCGTCATTCGACGCTGGAATGAACTTGCTCACTGTGAAGCTGACAGTCATTTCGACTTCGATTTCAAAGCCGCATCTATCGCCGTTGATTGTGATGTTCTGTTTTGCGGTGAAGCGTTTCATGCTGCCACCTGCATGTCTGTAAGGCCGTCGATAAATGCGGCCGCAGCTGTCAGCGCAGAGGAAAGCGTAGGCTTAATGATGACGCGGTAGTTATCGAAGCCCTTGCCGTAGATGAGGATCGTGCAACCGTCTTCACGGGATGAAAGCTGTGTGGTGACAGATGAAAAATCATAGCCTTTGTCAGAGAGCATCTGGTTGAGCCTGTTCAATTCTGCTTTGATTTCCTGTTCAGACATCAACTTCACTCCGAGCGATTTCGGCCATTGTTTCGGCATGGCAGAGCATGAGAAACGTTGCTGCAATGGCGATGATTAAAAGGGTGAGGGCGAGCGCGGCGTAGGTCATGATGAGCTGCCTTCGCGGGCTGTGATCATGGCGTCAGCGAAGCGGTAGTAGAACTTGGCGCGGTCAACGAGGAAGCTATCAGGAGTGTTGTTCTCGAACATTCCTACGGTTTCGGATTGCGATGCCAAATCACCATCCAACGCCTTAGCTGCGAAGTAATCGCGGAGCGTCATTCCTGCGCTTGAGATAGGGTATCCATGCAGCAGGCCTTTTTCGTCGCGCTCAACCATGTCTCCGGTCGGGAATGCTGGACCGCCTGTTTTAATCTCGGCCATCGTCTTACCTCCACCGGCTGTCTGAGCCGATGAAACGGCTTTCATCACTGGTGACAGAGAACAGGTGAGCGTGGTCTTCGCGGGTCACTGAGCCATGGGCCAAGTGAAGATGATGAGAGAACATGATGCGACGATAGCGAACGGTCGTATCTGGATTGCTTGCCAGCCATACGCGGTGCTGTTTCCAAGCGTCAGCCATAACGCGCTGCTGGCGGGTGTTATCGCGGGCCTTTGGCGCGGGCTTAGCTGCCGACTTCGCCATGTTTGCGAGCGTGCCAGTAATTAGGTTTGCGTTGATCTGGTATGTGGAGTGCATTTCGTTGCTCCCAACTCGTTTGTTGAAAGCAGTATGCATAATGCAAACTATTGCGTCAATATAAAATATGCATAACGAGAAATAAAAATGAAAAACGCATACTATGCGTTGAGCATTGTCGCAAACCGTGTAGAATCAGGGTGCACAAGTCGCAGCCTGACTGCTGCGCATTACGATGAACGTAATCATGTTCTGGATAGGGGAGGTTGCTATGTGAACCGCAGCGCGTGGCGCGCTATTTCATCAGGTGTTGATCTACCGCATTCACCCAAGAGTGCAGGATGCCAATCGATCGCGAACCGATGTTCACAATCGTTTTTGGATTCAGCTGGAGAAAGTCATCAGGGCTTGGTTCCCAATTTCGCGGAACGAAGGGCAAATCATAGTTTGCATGCCACAAAGCATTCCTGATCCGCGAATAGATCGCGGCGCTATGGCAGAAGTCTTGCAAGGCTGGCAGCTTGTCCATGCCGCATCATATCAGGAAATGATTAACCCAAAAAGAAACCCCGCCGAAGCGGGGCGGCCCTAAGCGGCATAGTCATTTAGTTCGTTAATCAGGTCGATACTTTGATAGCCAAACGGCTCAGTATTAAAATCATACACCGTTTTCGCGGCAGTAATTGCGCCGAGAACTTCAACTCCTGCGGCTTCAAGTACATCCTTCGACGCAAGTAAAGTGCCGCCTTTGGTGAAAATATCATCAATGAGAAACGCTTTTTTACCTTTAACGTCACTCATCAATTTCAGATATTTTTTTAGTTCTTCTCTACTGCGCGACCCACGTTCGTGTGCCTTTTTCAGGGGCTCCGACCATCTCAAGCCATCGTAAATGTAAGGCTTTCTGTCGCTATTCACCAGAGAGCATCTTGCCATGATTAGTGATCGATAATTTGTCACGTCTAATGTTGCATCTCTAGAAGGAACCGGGATTAAGAGTACGTCATCGCTTACCTTCTCTTGCTTGAGTATAGCTTCGATAAAACTCCCAAATATTTCTCTCGCCCGATGAATGTTTGATTTGTTTATACCAATCGGCTTTTTGCGATAAACTATGGTAAAATTATTCTTAAATTTACCTGTTTTAACTGCCCAAGAAAAAGCCCTTGATTGCCAGTAAGGCTCTGTTCTTGCCTCGTTTTTATTAGCGAGTTCGGAATAATACACACAACAATAATGCACTCGCATGTTATAAAATCCGATTTAGAATGTCATTAACACTGGTCAGAACAATAGTTCTTGGATTATCCAAAAAGCGCTTGGGCCAAGTTAACTTTTCATTCTCAACCACAGATCGCATTATGAATAACCACCGACCAAGGCGAATACATTCAGCCGCTTGATGAAGCGTACCAGAGGTGTCGGACGCTTCAACAATAACGCTTGCATCAGATATTGCTGCCATCAGTCGGTTGCGTTTAGGGAAGTCAGATTGAAATGTCCGTTGACCGGGGTGGAATTGAGATATGAGTAGATGATCAGTGTATATCGTTTCCTGTAATTGGGAATTTTCTGCCGGATAAGCTTTATTTAAAGGCGTACCAATGACGGCAATTGTTTTACCACCAGCTTCAATAACCCCACTGTGTGCTGCAGTATCTATACCTTTAGCAAGGCCACTGGTCACAACCACACCGGCTAAAGCCAACCCCTTCGCTACTCGTCGTGCGCGTGCGCGGCCTTCGTCAGTTACTGAACGAGCGCCAATGACAGATACACTTGGTAATTTTAAAAGGTCGATATTCCCCGACCAAAATATAACCGGGTCGTTTTCTTCAGGCTTACGAAATAAGCTCTCTTGCTGCTTTGTGATAGAGCGGCCAGCATGCGCTAAGAGCTCGCTTAAGGGGGTTTCGACAATGGATGCAGGTTCGACATAACGAGAACGTCGATTAAACGTGCTTTCTGTGTGTCTCTGTTGTGCAACCAACGTTTTAGTACCCATATCTAAGAGCAATTTAACCCCCCAGAGAAAAATGCAATTTGTTAATTTTTAACACGATTCTCATTTAGCTGAGAAGTAAGGAATGAAAGTCGTGTCAAGTGGCAAAGGCTTTCGTTTGCATATTTACACATTATCCACAGCCAAAGTTTGTGATTACCTTGTCGTTGATCGCAACATCTGGCGGCGGCTAGTAGCCATCAATAATCCATCAAGAATGTTCTTGATTTGTTCTCGTCTATAATTCATCCTGCCGCAGATAACAAGCGTACAGGGAGTATGGGTAATGGGCATGCAGACTAACTTCATCGTGCAGAGCTACAGCAAGGGTCAGCGGGGCAAGCTGGTTGCTGACACGCCTTTCATTGCAAAGGACGTAGCACACGCAAAGCGGACCGCTGAGCGCATGGCTAACAGCAGTCCTATGGTGATTGCATTCACGAATACAGGCGATGCAGAAACCGGCGATTTCGAGCCGCCTAAGCTTATCTTTGCTCATGGCGACCAGTTGCCCCCAGAAGTTGACGAGATGGAGCGTGTCTAATGGCGGGCGGGGGCGATGATGATTATGGAGCGCGGCTTGTTGTCGAACTGTCCAGCGTTTACGTAGCATGCGATGATTGCGGGCATAACCGCATGCTATATTTATCGAATTTGAAGCGTGCGACAGAGCTGGGCGTTCAGAGCTATCGGGATCTGTGCAGCAAGATTAGATGCGGCGAGTGTCCACCCCGGCCACCACACGCACGGAACCTATCAATTCGCCCGACTTGGCGAAATGATGATCCGTCAGGCGTTGGCCTTGAATACGATCTTGTGTACTGAGAACACACGATCAGCGTCAAATTCCAATTCCCGTTCTTCGCCTTCATCCGGATTGTATTGATAGAGGCGGAGAACCCTCGATGAGCGAGAGTCAAATCGCTTGATGTAGCTCTCGACCGGAGTGTCTTCACCGTCCTCGATGAGCTGTGCAATCACGTCATCGCCAGCGCGTACTGGCAGGTGAGGGTTAACCCACACGGTTTCGCCTGCAAAATAGCGCGGCTCCATCGAAGTTCCAAACACCATGACAGCATAAGCGCCTTCAACGCCTTCAAGCATTGGAGGACAGAACACGCGGCCTATTTCCGTACCGTTTAAAACGAAGCGACCATTTGGACCGCCAGCGGATTGACCGAGCAGTGGGATAGAATGCTCTTGAGAGAATGCCTGGTATCGCGGCGGGAAGCTCGCGTTCGGCTTTGTTTTCGACGGGGTGAACGCTTCTTCGATGGCTGGGGGAATTTCTATCAGAACTCCGTCCGGTCCTTTACCTTCGCCCGTCAATAGCCATCCCGGGCTTACGCGGTATGCCTTTGCATACTTATCGACAGCCCGCGTAATTCCACGCTCGCCACTCTCGTGCTGCGTATAGGTCACATATGACCATCCGAAATATTCAGTTGCTTGGCGTGCGGTCTTAAATCCTCGTGCGATACGAGCTTCTTCAAGGCGCTTGGCGGGGTCTGGGCGAGTGTCTTCTGTCATTGTTGCATATTGCACATTTTTAGTATGCGTTTCGACTTGACGCATTAGTTTGCGTTATGCATACTATGCAAATGGAAAACGCAAACATCGACCTTCCAGCGATCCGTCGCACACTCAAGTTGACACAGACCCAACTGGCAGAAATGGCCGGGGTCAACCTCTCGACCGTCTGGCGTTGGGAGAAAGAAGGTTTGCCCACCCGTGGGCCTGCCAAGGCATTTATTGACCGTCTTGCCATTGATGCCTCTAAGCGTTCCCGCGTGAGAGCGTCAGCATGACCACTCCAAACCTCAACCCTAATCAGGATTAACCAATGAGCGGCGATATTACATCGGAAGCCCAGACAATTGCTGTCGGCCAGTTGCGAGCCTTCATTGAGCGTATTGAACGCCTTGAAGAAGAAAAGAAGACAATCGGCGAAGATATTTCCGAAGTCTATGCGGAACTGAAAGGGTCTGGTTTCGACAGTAAGGCTGTTCGCGCCATCATCCGTCTCCGCAAAAAAGAAGACCATGAGCGCCAAGAAGAAGAAGCAATGCTTCAACTTTACATGGACTCGTTGGGAATGGCCTGAACCATGAGCGCGACCGTACATCCCACACAAGACGGTAATTTCATTGCGACTTGCCAGATCACTGGCAAAGGCGCGAGCGGTCGCACTCGTCATCATGCTTTATCAAATCTGCTTTTGTCTGCTCCTAACGCCTCCCAAGCGGCAGACGAAAAAGCCGTGCCACCTTTCAATAAGCGTGGCACGGCTTCCTCTCATGGTCAGGACTAAGCGGCGATGAGGAAACAGCCTGACCAATTCTCAATTCTCAGAACTTGCGGGGCGTTTTTTGCGCGTTCTTTCAAGTCCGGCACCGTCTCCCGCAAGATTGGGCGCGGGGTGCTGGCGCGTGGTGGCAGGTCTTTTTTGAACCTTGAACACTTCACTACGCCTTTCCGCGTCTTCGTCATTTCTTCGGGCTATCGCGGCTTTACGAGCGTTTTGCAGAACTCTCCAAGCCGCGTGTCCGACGTGTTCCAAACAGTCTCTCCGGTTTCAAATTCGGTTTCGTTTCAGTTCGTTGCTGTCCTGAAACGTAGCTGGAGAGCTTTGCAATGTCCGACAAAGGTTTTGAAGGATCTGACAAAATGAGTGTCGAGTTTGTCAACAACGCAAAAGGCATGAGCGAATTCATCCTTGAACGGACCTTTCGGGGTCCGGGCGATACTGTTGACGCCGCAATGCACCGTGCCGAGCGCCTTTATGGAGCGCCAGCATCTTGGATGCACCGCCTGCGATACCGATCAATCAAAGACATGCCTGTGTCCGCTTATGCGGCCATAGCCCGCGCTTACAAGGCCGTAAGCGATGCATCCGATAAAATATACGAAGCCGAGAGGGAATTGGCTCATGCGCGTCATTCGAAACTGCTTGGCCTCACTGATACTTTGGCTGGAGCGCCACTCAGTGACCGCATGGCAGAAGTTGCGCCGGTACTGGCTGCGAAAAGTCCAGCGGCAAAAGGAACAGGAAACCTATCCGACCAGAATAGAGAAGGGCGATAAATGATCGATCTCCGCTCCATTCTGATTGCTGCCGCCTGCACGCTTATCCCGCTAGCTGTGGTGCTGTTTTATATGAAGTGGAACTTCTGATGACAGCAAGCGCACGCGGTCTTTTCAGAGCTACAGGGAATAAGCCTAAGCCAGTTCACATCATGCTCGACGGCGAGATTGTGAAAACCGATTCCCTTGAGCGTGAACCAAACGAGTTTTATCCGACACCGCCTGAGCCGACGCGCGCCTTTCTCCATGCTGAGATTGAGCGCCTGCGTGACTTCCCTTGCATCTGGGAGCCAGCAGCCGGTGACGGTGCAATGGTTCGCGAAATGGAATCGCTCGGCCTTGTCGTGCGTTCGTCTGATCTAATTGATCGCGGTTGCGATGCCGATATCCGGTCTTTCTATGATTTCCCGGTGTCGCCAGCTCCTGCAATAGTCACCAATCCGCCTTTCAACGAATGTGGTTGGGGCAACGGTAAAGCCCGCTGGCTTTATCACGCGCTCGATACTCTCGACGTCGATTACATGGCGCTGTTGCTCAACTGGTCTTGGCCGGGGGCAGGTGGCCTCGCATCGTTCTGGGGCCGATTCCCTCCTGCACGCGTTTACCTCATGCGCTGGAAGATCGACTTCACCGGTCAGGGCGCACCGCCAATGCTCAACGCGTGGTTTGTCTGGGACAAAGAACATCGCGGCGAAACCGTTCTGCGCATGCTCGACCGTAAGGACGCTCGACAGGGTGAGCTTTTCGGAGTTGGCGCATGAAAGAAGCACAGATCCACAAAGCTGTGATTGAACACTGGCGCAGTGCTGGCTTGCCTAACACGCTTGTCGCCACGATCCCGAATATGGGCGCTATGGGGCAGTATGGCCTCACTCGTGGGCTTCCTGACCTGTTGGTTATTGGCCCGCGTATTCATGGCTACATCGAACTTAAAACCATCAAGGGCAAACTCTCCGAGCATCAAGATCAATTCAGGCAGCTTTGCATCACAAGAGGCATTCCCTTCGCTGTGACCTATGGGCGTGACGAGCCTATCCGCGTCTTGCAGGAGTGGGGAATCGTCAAGAGGGAGGCCCAATGAGCCATGAGGCTACCAATTGGGCGATAAAGCAGCGTGGGCTTAAGCCTGCCGCGAAAATCGTTCTATGGCAACTATGCGACCGTTATCACCCTGATCATGGCTGTTTCCCCAGTCAGGAAACACTTTCGTCTGACTGCGAAATGTCGCGTGCATCATTGAACAACCAGCTTGCCGAACTGGAGAAGGCTGGATTGATCTGTCGTGAGCAACGCAAAACTCGTTCAAATCGCCAGCAATCAACCCGTTATCGGTTCGCTTTTGAGGCTGATTTTCCGTGTCCAGATTTTAGACACGGTGAGCAAAAAGCCGTGTCCAAATCTAACGAAAAGCCGTGTCCAAAAAACGAGGCTTTCCGTGTCCAAAATTTAGACACTAACCTTGTAATAGAACCAGTAATTAATAACCTTGAGAGAGATGCGCACGAGTGCGCTGATAAATCTGATTTGGATTTTCAAAAGACTTTCTCTCGCTGGCCTTCCTACGTTCACGACAGTGAAGGCGAAGCGGTAACTGCTTGGTTGGTTCTCACCGCTGAAGACCGCGCCCTAGCAGCTAAATTCCTTGACGATTACGTAGATCAGAGCCGCAAGGGTGGTCGCAAGACAATCTGCCGTTTCAGCCGCTATCTCTCGGAAAAGCGCTGGAGCAAGGTCATTTCTATTTCATCGCCAGAGAAGCGCGTGCCTTACCAGCCTATTGTTGACGGTGTTGAGAAGTACGCACCGATGTGGAGCGCTAAGCGCATGGTGTTGCTGGTCGAAGGACCGATTGCAAACATGCCAAAGCCAACAGCTTTCCTTGCTTCTGCGATTGCAAAGGGCGGCGAAGAAGGTCGCAAGTTCCATCTAGATCACGTCAGCCGCCACGGTTTCCCGCGTGTCAAGACGATGGATGATGCCCAAGGCTCGGTTGTCATTGAAGATCGGTATCGCGCACTAACAATGCATCTTGAGCCAGTCGCTTACGGATCAGCAATCTATCAGCGCTGGCAGGAGTTTTTCACCTCACAGGGCTGGCCTTGGAACCCCCCATTTCAACAGGCCGCATATCTGCCAAAGGGCGGGCCATCCGAAATTCAGACATTCATCAAAGCGGTTAAGGAAGGGGTGACAGCATGAACCCGATCACACCTAAGCAGAAAGAGGCTTTCGACTTTATTCGCGAGTTCATGGCGAAGAATGAATATGCGCCTTCTTACATTGAAATTATGGAAGCTCTCGGACTGCAATCAAAGTCTGGAGTGCACAGGCTTCTCCATAGTCTGCAAGAGCGCGGGTTAATCAAACTGAGGCCGAACCGTTCCAGAGCTATTGAAATACCAAAGGGCGAGGCGGCGGAATTCCATCTTAGGAGAGTTCTTCGCGCTTTAGAAGATTTGCCCGTTTCCACACATCCATCAGTACTACACGCGACACGTTTTCTTGCAGGAGCAGCATAATGTTTTACGCACGATCAAGCCATGTCGAGGCTGGCATTAAGCTTAGACAGCAGAAGGCGATGGCAACAGGGTTGCTCATCGTAAGCAGTCAGACCGAAGAAGAACGTCAACACAAGGCGGCAATTGAAAAGGCTGTAACGGAAGCGCGCGCAGAGGCTAAGGCGCAGGCCGAAGCAGAATATCTGGCAAAACTGGAAACCGTGGCCGCAGAAGCAGAAGCAAACAAGGAAGCTGCAATCATCGCTGCCTTTGCGCTTATGGGTAAGGAAGTGCCGGATCAGCTACGTCGGACATGGCGCGAGATAGCCGATGAGGTCTGCGCGCAGACGGTATTTTCTGTTCGTTGCATTCTTGGTCGCAGCCAGAACTATGAAATCTCGGCAGTTAGGCACTTAGCAATTCTGGCGGTATGGGCGGAGCGCGAGGATCTATCATTGCCACGCATCGGTCATTTTTTTGGAAATCGCGACCACACCACGATTCTAAATTCTCTTAAGCGTTTTGGCTTCGATAACCGCGAGCGCGCTCATGCCTTCGTGCGTAAGTGCCTTGCAGAAAACATCACGGCAAAGCAGGCAATCATAATTCGCAAAGCGGCATAGGAGAGGGCGATGAGGGTTACTCAATTCACACGAGACGCCTTAGCCATCGGCAGAGATGCAAGGTAAATGACAAGGCTAGGGTTTGAAAAGGTCGGTGAGGGCGGCGGCAAGCTCTGGGAATTGTATAGAGGAGGGAGGTGGCAACACCGCATCACAGATGTTCGGATAGCCAAATGCGGCAAAGCTCTCTGGATTAAAACGGCGAAAGAATAACCCCAGGCGATGAGGAAACACTATGGCGGCGTATAGCAAGGCAGCAAAGCGACGATTGAAAAAAGGTAGGCCATTGTTGCCAGCAGCAGAACGGGAGCCAAACGGACGCAAGAGCAGGAGAAAATCGGCTGTGGTACGCAGGATGCATGAGACGGAAGCAGAGACAAAGCTGGTTGTGATTTCTGCCCGCATGAAAATGGGCATGTCAGCGTCTATCGCAGAGCGGCCAGAAGCGGGTTCAGTTTTAGGTCGCCTCCATATCCTTTTCCCTGATCGCGTCACCTATGCGCATTATCAGGCAGGCTTGCGCTACGGTGCAGACTATTGCCGGTATTACGCTTTGAGCGGCATTCCATATCCATCAGCGCGCGCACACGACATGACCCGCATTCAAGGCGTTGGCACAGACAAGCCAGAAGCCGCAGGGCAGGCACGTGACCGCATCCTTGATCTGGGTGAAGCAATCCGCAAGGTCGATCAGCAAGGCCGACCAATTGCCACGACAATCCGGAAAGTCTGCATTCTCGATGAGGACACAGGCATGCACCTGCCGCACATGGTTCGCTTTCTCGCCATAGGATTAGATGCACTTGTGGATTTCTACGGGATAGATCGTAAGGCCAAACCAGAAGACTTGACTAATGAATGACATTTAGTCAGCCTGAATAAGGTAGCTGATTTGCGCGACCAAAGAGAATTACAGCGGCTTTCGGGCCGCTTTTTGATTCCGTATGTAGCAAGCCACGCTATATGTGGTGAAAGTCGTAAAAATTAGCCACTCATGCTAATCTTAACCTCGGCTGCGGCTACCTGCTCGGCAATTAGGTAAGGGTCTCTATTACCTGCCTCAAACTCGATGATGACTAATTTAGCCATTCGCGCACGGGCTTCATGAGTTTTCGGGCATCTGTCCAATAAGGTGCAGCATTCGGTATAAGCCGTCTGTAGTATGTCAACCTCACTTGGACGAAATGAACCACTGTACATTACATCTCTGAAAGGCATGCTTTCCTCCCTCCTTTGGAGCGGAGATTAAAGCGCCAGAGATTGTAAATTTCAAGATTAATTCAGTCTCGCCTAGAGCGGGAATTGTCATTTTAGGCGGCACTAAAGTATCAGTTGTAAATGCCTATTTTATAAGCAAGTATGAAACTTCCCTGACGGGGTTTTCGAATTTGCCCACTTAGCCAACCGGTTGAGTGGGTTTTTTCGTTTTAAGAGTTGAGGCAGGCGTTTAACCGCCTACCCCAAATTCTAATATGGCAATATTTGCGTGAAACTATTTTTTCTGCTTCTCAGAATCTTTGATCTGAGTGGTGAAGCCGCCACCAACCTTGCTTGCCGACTTATCAGCCGCGGCTGACTTGTCCTTCTTAGGTTTGCGCACTTCACGATTACTGCGTACTTGGCCTTTTGCCATGACGGAAACTTTCTTGCTTAAAGAGCGGAGTGTTCCAAACCTGCACAGATATCCGTTCAGGTCATTTTGCTCTGGTTTAAGCCTATCACTAATGTCCCACGCCTGTACGATAATTCAAAGGACCGGATAGGCTATATGAGGATTGAGGAACGATGACCGCCAAGCTTCTCGCTCTCTCAGCGCTCTTACTGTGCATCGCGGTGGCGTGGTTCTTCTATCGCCTCAATAAGTCTGGCGCTCATCCTCATGGCGCTCCTAAGCCTTATTGGGCTGACGATGAGCCATGTTGAATTGAATACAATCAAAGGAAATCAAACATGGCTCGTGGCGGTAAGCGCGATGGTGCTGGCCGTCCTGCTGGCACGGCAAACAAGAGAACGAGAGATATTGCCGATAACGCGATCAAGAATGGCATATCACCGTTAGAATATATGCTGTCGATATTACGTGACGAGAAGGCAAACACAGAGGATCGATTTGAAGCGGCAAAAGCTGCTGCGCCTTATGTGCATCCGAAGCTTTCAAGCGTTGAGCATAAGGGCGATGAAGACAATCCATTGCAGACTGTCACGCGCATTGAATTGGTAGCGCCAGATGACGACAGCGAGGATTGAATTACCGCCTAAGCTGATCCCGGTTTTTACCGGCAAAGCTGACGTTCGTGGAGCGCATGGAGGACGCGGATCAGGTAAGACACGTTCTTTTGCTCTCATGTCGGCAATACGAGCCTATATGTGGGATCGGGCAGGGCGTACCGGCATGATCTTATGCTGCCGCCAGTTTATGAACTCGCTGGATGAAAGCTCGCTGGAAGAAGTAAAGGCGGCTATTCGCGGTTGTGATTGGTTGCTCCCTCATTTCGATATTGGCGAGAAATATGTGCGCACTAAGTCAGGGCGCATTGCTTATAAGTTTGCTGGTCTTGATCGCAACATCAACAGCGTGAAATCCAAGTCGCGCATTCTGGTGTGTTGGGTTGAAGAAGCTGAGCCAGTCACAGAAACAGCATGGGCAACACTCATTCCGACCCTTCGTGAAGAAGACAGTGAGCTTTGGGTGACTTGGAATCCCGAACGCAAGGACAGCGCAACCAATCAGCGGTTCTTTAAATCAGAAAACCCTTTGCATAAGATTGCAGAGGTGAACTGGCAGGATAATCCGTGGTTTCCGGACATTCTTAATCGCGTGCGTGAAGCTGATAAGTCTGAACGTCCAGACCAATACGGCCATGTTTGGGAAGGCGAGTTTAAAACGGCAATCGCTGGGGCTTATTTTGCGAGCCACATTCATCAGGCGCGTGAAGAACGGCGCATTGGCCGTGTTGCTAAAGATCCGCTTATGACAATCAGGGCCTATTGGGACATTGGCGGCACAGGCGCAAAGGCAGATGCTACCGCTATCTGGATCGTGCAATTTGTGGGACGAGAGGTTCGCGTGCTTGACCATTACGAGGCGCAAGGACAGCCGCTGGCAACTCATGTTAATTGGTTGCGCGAAAATGGCTATGGCAAAGCACTTTGTGTTCTGCCTCATGACGGATCAACCAAAGATAAGGTTCACGATGTTTCTTTCGAGAGTGCGCTGGAAGAAGCGGGTTTTGAAACAGAGGTCGTTCCAAACCAAGGCGCTGGCGCTGCACGCATGAGAATTGAAGCTGTGCGCAGACTGTTTCCTTCCATGTGGTTTAACGAAGAAACAACAGAGGCCGGAGTTGAAGCTCTTGGCTGGTATCACGAAAAGAAAGACGAGCAGCGCGGTATAGGGCTTGGACCTAACCACGATTGGGCGTCACACAGTGCCGACGCTTTCGGCCTTATGGCTGTTCATTATGAGCAGCCGCGTATTCAGGGCAAGCAGAGCCGCTACGGTGGCCGTTCGTCATCATCTACAAGTTGGATGGCAGGATAATCAATGGCAGCAGATGAAGATTACAAGCCTTCGGTCGATGAAACCGAGGGCCGCGACCCGTCGCGCCTTGATAAAGATAGCCTGAGCCAGAAACTTAAGAACTGGTACAAGCAGGACATTCAGCACACACTTGAATGGCGCAAAGAGGCTCGCGAGGACTACGCTTTCTATAATGGCGATCAGTGGTCAGAAGCAGACACCAATGCTTTGAGAGAGCAAGGGCGTCCTGTGATGACCTTCAATCGTGTTGCGCCTTTAGTGAATGCTGTTGTTGGCTCTGAAATCAATAACCGCCGTGAGGTGCGTTATATCCCGCGCGAAATAGGCGATGCGGAAGCGAACGAGTTGCTGACCAGTGCAGCAGAATGGTTTCGCGACCAAGCTGGCGCAGAGGATGAAGACAGCGATGCATTCGAAGACAGCGTCATTTGCGGCATGGGTTGGACTGATACTCGGCTTGATTTTGAGTTAGAGCCGGATGGCGCGCCAATCGTGCAGCGCATGGACCCGCTTAAAATGGCTTGGGACTGCAATGCGGTTAAGCCCAATCTTGAAGATGCAACGCGCCTCTGGTTTGTTGATGAGAAGCCGTTCTCCGAAGTGAAAGAAATGTTCCCGGACGTTGCGCCGGAACTCCTGCATGCAGCATGGGCAAAAACCTTAGCACTCGATCCAGCAGAGCCGCACGATCAAACGCAAGCTGATTTCTATACGGGTGAACAGAACGATATTGCGGAAAAGTACAACAACAAGCTTTGCACACTGGTCGAATGTCGGTGGATGGAACGCGAAACCTACTATCGCGGGCCAGATCTGCAAACAGGCCAGATGCGCGAATATTCCAAGCAGCAGATTGATTTGCTGAAAAAGAATGTTCCGGGTTTCCGCTTTGCCAAGCAGTCACGCAAGATTGTGAAGCGTGCATTCATCGGTCGCGACTTGCTGGGTGAGCCAGATCGCCCGCTCGTGCCAGCTGGCATGTTTGGCTGGGAGTGTGTCACAGGCTATCGCGATAAACTGAAAAAACAGTTCTATGGCGTTGTGCGCCCGACAAAAGACCCGCAACGTTGGGCAAATAAGTTCTTCTCGCAGGTTATGTATCTACTCAACAGCCAATCTAAAGGCGGCATTATCGCAGAACGCGGTGCATTCGAAGACGACCGGCAAGCAGAGGAGAGCTGGGCTAAGGCTGACAGTATCACATGGGCAAAGAACGGCAAACTTAGCGCTGATAAAATCCAGCCAAAGCCGGTTGCGCAATTTCCGACAGGGTTCTTTGCTCTCTTCAACGAAAGCAAGGAAGCAATCAGCCAAGTAACTGGTTTGTCGCCTGAGTTTATCGGAACGCGCGAAGTCGATCAGGCCGGCGTATTGGAAGCACAGCGCCGTCAGTCATCGCTTAATCTTCTGGCTTCTCTGTTCAACAGTCTTCGCCGCTATCGCAAGCGACAGGGCCGCGTGATGCTCTATCTGATCCAAAACTACCTGTCAGATGGTCGCCTCGTTCGTATCGTTGGCGATGAAAAGCAGGAATATGTGCCTCTCACACGTGAGAATATCACTGATGCAGACTACGACATCATTGTCGATGATGCGCCAACCAGTCCAAACGAGAAAGAGCGGACGTGGGGCATTATGATGCAAATGCTGCCAATGCTGAAAGAAATCATATCGCCGGACATGATGCTGGAGATTGCGAAATATTCGCCTCTTCCAGCAACGCTCGTTGATAGCTGGATTAAGAAGGCAAAGCAGGCACAGGAAGAGGAGGCCAAAAAGTCTCCGCAGCCGACGCCCGAAGAAATCAAGATGCAGGCAGAAATGCAGAAGCATCAACTGGCCTTACAGGGCAAGCAAGCCGATATTCAGATCAAGCAGCAGTCCGCGCAGATGAAGCAGGAATCCGACTACATTGATCTGATGGTGCAGCAGCGTAAGGCTGAAATCGATCTTGCTGTAGCTTCGCAAAAAGCTGAAATCGATATGCAGAAGAACGCTGCAAATGCGGTTTCGAACTCTATCCGACAGCAGAACGCCAATACCAAACGCGCACGCGTTGAGATGTAATTCCATCCAATCAGGATGGCTTCGCCCGCTTGAGCGTATCAAGCCTCGTAGGCCCACGAGACGGGCAATCAGGTGCAAGATGACAAAGAAGGAGAAGAAAGCCTTAGAGGCTTTGTTCAGAAAGATTTCTGTTAGCGACTTTCAACTTGGTAGGGTCAGAAAGCTTATAGATGACCTCGCCTTCATCGCTGAGATTGAGCCTAAAACTCATCAGCGAGCTATAAATCAATACATCGATTTTGTTGAAGATTTTTATAAATCGCGAATGGAAATCAACCGTTTTGCTACCCGATACAAGTTAGAGGTTGAATGATGGCTGAGGAAAACACAGGCGGCTTAACGGCGGCAGAACAAGCGTATTTCGAAAGCGGCGGCACGACTGATGTTATCGAGCAGGAGGCTGTAACCACTGAGCAGCCCGCTGTTACAGAGGTTTCACAGGAGCCAGCACAGGCCGAACCAGCCGGGCAGGAGCGTGACGAAAAAGGCAAGTTTGTCCCGCATGGTGCGCTTCACGCAGAGCGTGAGGAACACAAAAAGACTAAGGCCGCACTTGAAGAAATTCAGCGCAATCAGGCCGTATTAAATGACCGCTGGAATACCTTGCTCGCAGCCAATAAGCAGCAGCAGGAACAGCCAAAAGAAGAAACACCGCCAGACCCAGCAGAAGACATTATCGGCCATCTGTTGTGGCAGGGTAAGCAGTTCGAAGCCGATAAAGCCGAGCGTCAGAAACAGACGCAGGAACAGCAGCAGCGCGAACAGCACCAGCAGCAAGAGCAAGTTATCTGGTCAACGTGGGACAACAGCGCCAATCAGGCGAAAGCGTCAATTCCAGATTTTGATCAGGCGACAGGATTTCTTGCGCAGCTTCGCGATAATCAGTTGCAGGCTTTTGCATCAGTTGATCCTAATTTCGGCAACCAGCAGGCGCGTGTAGCTCAAATTAACGCAGAGCTTCGCCAGATCATCATTCAGGCCAAGCAGGCAGGCCAAGATCCCGCGCAAGCCGTTTATCAGATTGCACAAGGCTACGGATACACGGCCAATAAGCAGCCAAACCCGCAGCAGCAGACAATCGACAAAATTAATATGATCGATGAAGCGCAGCGCTCCTCCAAGACGCTGACCGCATCGAACGGAACCAACACTGGCGATCCTCTCTCAGCCGAAGCAATCGCGGCTATGCCTGCAAAAGAATTCGATGCTTGGATGAAAGACCCGGCGAACGAAAGACGTTTCAACGCTCTTATGGGCGGATGATACGAGAATAAGCCCTTGGCATGGCTTTAAACAGCCCTTCGCTTGTCGGGGCGCAATCCGACACTGCGACGGCAGCAATCCGTCTTCGCCCGCTCACGGCGTGAAGTGCAGCGCCAACCCCGCAACTAATCTCAGGAAAATTCGATATGACTACCACAAACTTTGGCGTCAATGACGCCTTGGCGAACAAGCTGTGGTCGAAGAAACTGGCGGTTGAGGTGCCTAAGGCTGTTGCCATCGCACCATTGATCGGAACGTCTTCGAACAGCATCATTCAGCTCAAAGACGAAACACAGAAATCAGCTGGCGATAAAGTGACCTTTGGTCTTCGTCGTCAGCTCGTTGGTGATGGTGTATCTGAAAGCGAAGTGCTTGAAGGCAACGAAGAAGCGCTTTCAACTTATTCGGATGCGATTTACATCAACGAGCTAGCGCACGCTGTCCGAGTTAAGAACGAGGGCACAATTGATGCGCAGCGCGTGCCGTTCAAACTTCGTGAAGAAGCAAGCGCAGGTCTTACAGACTGGTATGCAGATCGTCTTTCGATGACTGCATTTATCCATTGGGGCGGCTTCACAGCGCCTACGATGGAGTTTGAAGGTCGTCTCGTTAACCTCAAGCCGGTGCATTGGGGCTTTAACGCGCCAATCGCTCCATCTGCCAACCGTATTATTCGTGCGGGCGGCAAAGCGACAGACGAAGCACTCGTTGCTGCCGATATCTTCGAACTATCCTTGATTGATAAGGCAGTAGAGCGCGCCAAGCTTGCTAATCCAAAGATCCGTCCGGTGCGTATCAATGGTGACAATCACTATGTGATGTACATTCACCCGATTCACACCACTCAGCTTCGCCGTAATACCGAAGAAGGCCAGTGGCTGGATATTCAGAAGGCGGCTGAAAAGCGTGGTTCTGAGAATCCGATCTTCTCTGGTGCTCTTGGCGTCTACAACAACGTCATTCTGCGAGAAGCTGAACACGTTGTGCAGGGTGTGCATTCTACAACTGGCAAGCTGGTTCCAAACGTCCGCCGTGCGGTTCTGCTCGGTGCACAGTCTGCTGTGACTGCATACGGCATGAAAACCACCCCCAACAAATACAAGCAGGTCGAAGAACTGTTCGATTACCAGCGTGAGCTGGGTGTTTCGGCACAGACGGTTCTTGGCTTCAAAAAGACGGTGTTTGATGGCTCCGATTTCGGCGTCATCGCAATTCCGACTTTTGCGCAGCCTTCGTAAGGAGCGATGAACCATGGCTACCAATGATCCAAACCAGCCCAAGCAAGGTCGCCAACTGGCCTTGCAGGTTACCCACGTCATTCGCAAGCGTGTTCGGTTCGATGATCTGAACACAGAGGGTGAAATTGGCATTCTGCCAGACAAGGCCATCATTCTTCGCGGCAATGTTTATGTGACCACGGCTTTTAGCGGCGGTACGTTGAATATTGGCGTGCAGGGCGGCGCAGCAAATGAGTATCTGGCTGCACAGGCCCTCAACGCGACTGCAATTGCCCCGCTCGATAAGCTCGCAATAGCGAACGCTTACCGACCTCTGGAAACTGTTCTGACCTTCGCAAGAAGTGCCGCAGCGACAGCCGGTGAAGCTTTTATCGTTGTTGAATATGCAGTTCAAAACTGATTGGAGGGCTTCGGCCCTTCTTTCACTTTCACGAAGCTTGTGAGGTGATTAATGGCAATTCTTGTCACGACTTCGGGTCCGAACAACACCATCCCGGCGCTTCTCGACGCACAAGACCGCACATTCTACGACATGATGACGGTTATCGCAGACGAGATTGACGACACGACGGGCGAATATACGGCTCAGATACAGAACTGCATTTTTGCGGCCATTCGGTTCTGCGAGCGAAATGTCTACTATTTCAATGAAACCCGCGATGTGACGTTTTCAACTGTTGCTGGTCGTGAATGGTACGGCAAGGCCGACAATGCCAATATCTCTACGCTCGTGCGGATTGTTGCCGCTTATTGCGAGGACAGCAGCGGCCAGCGCACAACTTTGCGCCGCGTCATGCCGGAAGACATAGAAACAGTTTCAGACAACGCGGCCTCACGTGGCGAGCCTTATATGTTTACATATTTCGGCCAGCGCATTCGGCTTTATCCCATTCCAAACGACACAGAATACACAATCCGATTGCAGCTTGGGCCATATCGCCTGGCTGAAATCCAGACTTCGACGGATAGCAATGCTTGGTTTACCGAAGCGTTTGACCTGATCAAAGCGCGTGCGAAGTACCAGCTTTACAAAGATTATCTGAAAGATGCGATGCTCGCAGGCGCATCTTTGAATGACTACAACGAGGAAGATAGCGCGCTATCGGCTGAAACTTCGCGCCGCAATGGGCGCGGTAAAATCATCGGGACGGCATTCTGATGGTTGCTATTACAGCCGCCGAGTATCGCCCAGACGTGGCAGACATCAATGCGGCCTACACGGACCAGCTTTTGAACGTTCTGCCGTCTGCCAACGGTTACATTCCCATGAAAAACTGGAGTGCTCTCACAGAAGCATTCCCAGAAGACCCGCTTGGCGTCTTTGCCGTTCGTTCGCTCGATCAGTCGGTCTATGTCTTTGGCGGCACGACAACAGGACTATATTTGCTCGACAACACCACTTTGGAGTGGAACGAGGTCAGTAAAACCGTCAGCGGATACCACGCTTCCGATGAATCGCCTTGGTCGTTTGCGCTGTTTGGTGAGTATGTAATTGCGGTCAATCAGAATGACAATCCGCAGGTGTTCCAGCTTGGCGTTAACACGACCTTCCGCGATTTGGGAGGCAATCCGCCGCGTGCTGGCTTGGTGAAAATCTGGGGTGATTTTGTTTGTCTTATGATGCTGCCAGACAATCCAAATCGCGTTCAATGGTCTGGTCTCAACGATTGCGAATTCTGGACACCGGGAACCAATAGTTCTGATTATCAGGACTTTCCAGACGGTGGACGCGTTCAGGGTTCAACCGAAGCGACAAACCCGCTGATTTTCCTGCAATCGGCTATTTATGCGGGCACATTCGTTCCCGGCTCAGACATAATTTTCACCTTCCACAAATCGCAAGACAAGCGTGGGGCAAAATCGCCGTGGGGCATCGCTTGCCGTGGCTCTTATGCATTCTTTGCTGATGAGGGCGGGTTCTTCCAGATCAGTGCAGACGGCGGCGAATTGTTGCCTATTGGCTACGAAAAAGTTGACCGTTCAACGTTTATGAAAATGGCGGCTTCCAATCTCTCGGAAATGTCTGCTGTCATCGACCCGTTTTACACCCGCGTTTATTGGGCGATGGATTACAATGGTGTCGGCATCTACAACGAGATGCTTATTTATGATTGGGGCGTGCAGCAATGGTCATTGGTTGAGATTTCAGCCACCGACATCGTGCCGTTTTACACAGCAGGTTACACGCTTGAAGGCTTGGACGCGGTGTCACTGAATATCGAGACGCTGCCTTTTTCGCTCGACAGTAAAGCTTGGCAGGGTGGAGCACCTATTCTTGGGGCGTTCAAGGGTAATCGCCTTGGTTCGTTCACGGCTGGCAATATGGAAGCTACGCTCGTTTCTCAAGAGTTTGGCGCCACTGATGGCCGTATCCAGCGCACACGGCGCGTTTATCCAATTGTCGATACTGACCAGCTATTCTTGTCTGTTGGTGTCCGCATGCGACGTAACCAGTACGAGCCGGTTAAGTGGCTGACCGAGACAAGCCCTTCATATAACACAGGCATTGCTCATAAACGATCTAGGGCGCGGTTTCATCGCTTCAAAACACGTATTCCAGCAGATGAAGAATGGTCACACCTGACAGGCTTTGACGTGACTTTTGAGGATGCGGGATGGCGCTAAAAATCAGCAATACGCAAGACTGGACGATTGACCAGATAGCGCCTTACGGTCGCCCTTTGACGGCTGCAATGACCAAGCTTTGTGAGCGCTTTCCAGACGATCTGACAGTCGAAAGCATTATGTCTGACGTCCTCAAGGGGAAGAACCAGCTTTGGCTTATTCTCGAAGAAGACGACAGTTTTAAAGCCTTCGTGACCACCGAGATTTTTGTTTCTGAATTCACCGGAAAAAAGCGGCTGCATCTTTGTGATCTGGGCGGGGAAGGCGGCGTCTATCTGGCCGATCTGGTGACTGAACTGGAAAAGTTCGCGCAATCGCAGGGCATCACTGAAATTCATGCCATGGGCCGGTTCGGCTGGCAAAAGCAACTGGCAAAGCACGGATACAAGCCTCTTGTGTTCCGTTTCGGAAAGGACTTAGCGGCATGAGCAGCGGTAAAAGTAAAAGTGACAGCAGCCAAACGTCAGAACCGCCAAGCTGGGCCAAGCCGCTCTTTACGCAATCAGCCAAAGACGCGCAAAGCCTCTACAACTCAGGGCAGGGCGGCAATGTCTATCAGGGCGACCGAGTTACCGATCTGAACGGCACAACGACAGGTGCAGTCAATAAGCTGACTGGTGCTGCCGATATGTATAATTCAGATGCTGTCAACAAGCTGGCAACCGGCGACACATCGAGCGCGACGAACCTTGCGAACATGGCAAACGGTTCGATGATCGGCAACAACACAGCCTTCAATGAAGCGCTCCAGAACACGCTGAACAATACGGCCACAACCATTAACTCCAGCATGTCAGGCGCAGGGCGTTACGGCTCCGGCGCTCACACTGGCGTCATGTCTAACCAGCTTGGTCAGGTTGCGACCAATGCAATGGCTAACCAGTACAATCAAGACGTCAGCAATATGATGAACGCGAACAGCCAGATTGACAGCGCTAATCTGGGCAAGCTGTCAGGCCTCAATTCGCTTTATCAAGGCTACTCGAACGCAGCAGCCAATCAGCTCGCAGGTGGTCAGGTTCTCGACCAGAATGCACAGGCCAAGCTCGATGCTGATAAAGCCAAGTGGACTGAAACGGACAATCAGGGCTGGACACGACTTGGCTTGCTCCAGTCAGCGGCAGCGGGCGCAGCTGGAAATTACGGCACAACTACCGGAAGCCAAGACAGCAGTTCTAAGGGCTTCAATCTTCTTTCCGACATTCGCACCAAGGAGAACATTGTTCCTGTTGGCGAGCGTAATGGCTTCAAACTCTACGAGTGGAACTATCGCGGCATGACCAAACGTTGGCGCGGTGTCATGGCTCAGGATCTTCTCACAGATAAGCCGGAAGCAGTCATTCTCGGTGCTGATGGCCTGTATCGTGTCGATTATTCTCAACTCGGTTTTGAAATGGAGGCAGCATAATGTTTGATTATCGCTTCAACGGCCTTCCAAACATGCTAACGGCTCAAATGCCATTCATGCCTCAGAACATGCTTATGACTGGTCAGCAGCAGCCACAGCAGATTGATCAGACCGCGACGGCAGCTATCCCACAGCAGATGCCGCCAGTTCCGGGGCAGATTCCGCAGGGAGATTTAAACTATTTCCCGCCGCAGCCTGACGCGAATGCAGCGCCAATCACGCCGCAGGATTATCAGGCTTCACTTAGCCTATTGCAGCCGCAGAGCACACCGCAACAGCCACAGCAGCAAGCGCCAGCCAGTTCGGGCGGCTTGGACATGGGAACGGTTGCAGCCTTTCTACAGGGGCTTGGCCGGGGCAATGGTGTTCTGTCAGCTATTGGCGGCGGCATGGGTGCCGTGCAGGAACGCAAGCAGGAAAACCAGACGATTAAATATCTGACCTCTCGCGGTATTCCAGAAGGTGAAGCGCAGCTACTGGCACAAAACCCACAAGCGACGTTTCAAGTTCTGCAGAATATGCGCAAGGGCGGCGATCCGAAGGCGATGCTCGAATTGCAGAAGCTTGGTTATGATGTAGAGGCAGCGCGCCTCAAAGCACAAGGTGGTTTGGATGCGAAAGATCGATATATGGCGGTCGGCAAGAAAGTCTTTGACCGGCAGACAGGCCAAATTGTCGATTTGCCGGGCGGTGACGATGGAAGCGATACGGAATACGGATTGAACCCGATTTGGGGGCAGGATGAGACGGGCAACCCCGTTTTGGGCGTCCTCGGTAAGGATGGCTCATTCAAGAAGGTTGATACAGGCGGGTTCGATATTTCGACGGGTACAGAGCAAATTGATCTGGGCGATAGCTTTGCAATCAAAGACAAACGCTCAGGGCAGATTGTTGGAACAGTACCGAAGAACCTCGCGAATGCTGAGCGCGATAAAAAGGCTGGCGCAGCCGAGGGCGAAGCATTGGCTTCCTACCACAGCATGTCAAGCAAGTTGCCGGGGCTGGAATTGGTCGTTGAAGAACTCGAAGACCTATCAGACAAGGCTACATACACCACTACAGGTAAGTTGCTTGACGCAGGCAGGAAGGAGCTTGGAATGAAACCACGGGATTCCGCTCTTGCGCGAGCTGAGTATATCGCCAAGGTCGATAACCAAGTTCTGCCTATGCTGCGCGATACATTTGGTGCGGCCTTCACCCAGAAAGAAGGCGAAACACTACGCGCCACACTCGGCGATCCAGACAAAAGTCCTGCTGAAAAGAAAGCTGTTTTGCAGGCGTTCATCAAACAGAAGCGCCGCGATATTCAGGGCTTGGCAGTGCAAGGTAAGGTTGACACGTCAACTGTACCAAGCGGTTCAAGTGTTGTTGACTATTCCGAATATTTTAAACAGTGAGGCTTAGTCATGCCGATTGTTAAAATGCCTGATGGCACGCAGGTTAATTTTCCTGACGATATGCCAGCCGAACAGATCAAGGGCATGATTGCGTCAAAATTCCCGGATGCAGGTAGCTTCCAGAATGACGGAACTGTCGGCCCTACGCTCGCACGCGGCGGCACGGCTTTGCCTGACCCGCGCAATGCAGACGGTACTTATGGTCAGCCGCCAGAAGGCATGGTCTTGAATCCTCAGACCGGCCAAATGGAAGACCTACGCAGTCCAAGCAATCCAAATATCCCGCAGGGTGGCGCAAATGCACTTGGCATCGGTGTTGGGCAAGGTGCTGGCCTCAATCTGCTCGATGAGGCAAGCGCAGCACTCACCGTGCCTTTCGGTGGCGACTACGATTATAATCTGGGCCGTATGCGTGAAGCAGAACGCCGTGCAGCAGATGACCATCCTGTCGCCTATTATGGCGGTCAGGTCGGCGGCGCACTTGGCACTGGCTTGGGCCTCGCAAAGGGCGGATTGTCAGCAACAAATGCAGCAATCAATTCTGGCGCTCGCTTGCCTGTCGTGGCTCTCGCGTCTGGCGCAGAAGGTGCCGCTCTTGGTGCAGGATATGGTTTTGGCGCGGGAGAAGGGGCAGAGGGTCGCCTAGACAGCGCTAAATCAGGCGGCGCAATTGGTGGTATTGCTGGATTTGCAACGCCGTTCGCCATTGCGGGCGCATCAAAGGCTTTTCAAAAAGCTCGATCACCATTCACCGCTTCGCCAGAGCGCACAGCAGCCGTTCGCACGCTTGAAAGTGAAGGCATCCCGCTCACGGCAGGGCAGAAAACCGGCAGTCGCGGCCTTCGCTATGCTGAAAGCGAACTTGGTGGCGCACGCGCTGCCGATATGATGGAAGAGCAGGCCAGAGCTTACACAGACGCCGCGATGCGAAAAGCTGGCGGTTCAGGTTTGGCAACGCCTGATAATCTGGGAGCTTTGGAGCAGCGTCTTTCGCAGGGCTTTCAGGATATATCAGCCCGAAATTCGCTGACGCTTGATAAAGGTATGGTCAACGACATTGCAAAGACAGTAAATCGGTATGGTGAAAAGCTCGATGCGCTGAAAAAGCCTGTTTTCGACCGTGTTCGCAAAGACATTGTGGATGAATTCTTGAAGAATAAAGGCAATGTATCAGGGCAATGGTATCAACAGGCGCGCTCAGATTTAGGCCAGTTGGCACAGTCTGCACGCGGAAATGATGACATGCTGGCTGGAGCGTACCGTGGCTTGCGCAACGCTCTTGATGATACGATGGAGCGATCCATTCAGAAAACAAACCCGCAAGACCTTGGGGCATGGAAGCAGTTGCGAAAGTTCTGGGGCAATTTCCGGGTTGTGGCGGATGCTTCGCGTGGTGCTGGTGAGGCAGGTGGACAAGGTTTCATCACCCCGGCAAAGCTCGCTCAAGCGGCGGGCAAAGGCAAAAACGGTTTGGCCTTCGCAACAGGTAAAAGCGATTTTACTGATCTGGTAAAAGCCGGTCAGGCAGCAATGACACCCTTACCAGAAAGCGGCACATCATCGCGGCTGGCCGTCCGTGGATTGATGAGCTTGCCCGCCGGCATGGGCGCGATTGCAGGCGGAGCGTCAGGCGATGTGATGATGGGTATTGGTGGGGCAATGGCAGGTGCAGCAGTGCCAAAGGTTGCGGGCAAGGTTCTCATGTCTGAAAAGATGCAACAATATCTGGCAAATCAGTTTGCTAAAGGCACAATGTCGGCAGAGACCCGTAAGATATACAATGCTTTGATTAATGCGCAGGGCGGCTTATCGGCGGCGCGGCTTGCTTCGCCATGATTCAGGAGTTTCACCACCTGTCTTTTCCATTGCCCACGCAACCAACACCCCGATAGTGATGCCACCTAATGCGATGTTTTCCCAATCGAAGCCATCGCGCCATTGAAGAAGCCAGAACAGCGCGACAACAGCCCATGCGGCCTTCCAAATCCATTTCGGAGGGCGCTTTTCGTTGGGTATGTGGTCGATCTGTTTCATGTGAACAGCCACCCTTGATACCACCAACCCTTTGGCAAGAAGTGAACACCGAAGGTTATCAGCATAGCTAGGATTGCGATAAGCAACCAACGAATGAAGCGCAGCTCAGATAGAAGCGCGGCGGTATTCTCGTTCATGATTATCGCGGTGTGTAAATGCGGAGCGGCATTGTCGAGCATTCGTTGACGGCGCTCGTAAGCATCTAGCTCTTTGTCTGAATTAAAAAAGCCCATGTAACCCCTTAACTATCGCCAACAACACTATAGGAGCATAAGCCATGTCAGAGCAAGGAAAACCAATTGGCGGGATTGACCGCCAAGAGATTACGATTGGTCGTATTGATGCAGTGTTACGGCTTACTCCAGATGGCATTTATCGCATCGATGGGCGGGTTATCCCAATTGGAGACAATGCCACTTTCAGCATTGATAACCGCCAATCTGTCCCCGGCATCGATAGCAGCAGAAACGATGGCATAAGCATCGGCAGGGGTGTACTCGGTGTTGACGTACCACAATGAAAGCTGGAACTTATAGTAAGAGCCAAGACTTTTAATCGCATCCTGAACAGCTTCATAGTTCTGCCCAGGCGGTATCAAGTCGTATGCAATGAATAGATTATAAGCCATTTAAGCCTCCCCGTTGTTAACTCAACCAATCAAGCCGAGTCGCAACCGGGAGTCGAGGGCTACTTATTGTCTTCTTCTTCGGCAATCTGTTGAGCAACATCTCTATAATGGTCAAACATTCAGTGTCTCCGACGGCGACCGGCATAGAGGAGCGACCTACGGGTTGCCTCCCGCCTCACTAATTTTCTTGAAGGGTGTATCTTAGAATTTCTATTAATCTTGCCTGGATAAAAGTGATCTATAGCAATAATTACTTCAATTCCAAATTTGTAGCAGTAAAAAAGAATGGTTAATGTTAATGTCGTAAATCCCCACGGCCCAATTTTTACCTCGTATTTTGATAGCAAGTAGTCATTTGAAATTGTCATCCATAGTGTTGCAACGCTTAGAGCGATTATTACTAAATTTATATAATATTGTAATATATATGTATATCTAATCGTAACAATAGAAAGTAATAGTGCGCACGATATATTAAAAACCATTAATGAATTGAATGAAAGTTTATTTAAAGCTAATGTTACTATAAAAGCAATTACAGCAAATATAGAACCTAACAAATAAATAATACTGTATTTTACTGAATTATCTTGCTTTTCACTTCTATCAAAAAAAACTGTAATGCAATTCTTAATGTACTTCTGATCAGACATTTAGACCCCCGCCTGTTTATTAGATTAGCACTAATCAGAAATATCTGTAATCACAAGGCCCTACTTGCGTGGGGCCTTTTTTCTATGGAGAAAGCAATGGCCTTTGACTGGTCACGATACGCAGTGGGCGGGGCGCAGCGCCCAGACAGCTTTTCAGGGCTTGATCCGCAGTTTTCCTCGGCGCTGGCAAATATGTTTAGCGCTGCTCCTCCTGAAATATTGCAGCATCTCAGGGTAACATCAGGTTATCGCTCTCCGCAGAGGCAGGCAGAGCTATGGGACGGCGCATTAAAAAAGTACGGTTCTCCAGAAGCTGCGCGCAAATGGGTCGCCCCTCCCGGTAGGTCAAATCACAACCACGGTCATGCCAGCGATCTAAAATATCTGGATCCATCGGCATTGAAGTGGGCGCATGAAAATGCAGGACGCTTTGGTTTAGCCTTCCCGCTTTCAAATGAAAATTGGCACATCGAGTTAGCCGGAAGGCGCGGTGTCGGCTCCCAAGTCGCATCACAACAAGCATCGCCGCCGCAAGAGAGCGGCACGCCAGCCCCTCCAATGGGCGAGCCAATTAATGTCGGATCGCAACAGCAGGGCGGCATCATGGGCGCATTTGCGCCAGTCTCTCAGCAACAGCAGCAGCCGAGTTTTATGGCGGGCGTCGATCAGGTCAAAGACGGCAACTATCTCGACGGCGTGAGCCAGATGTTCGGCTCAATGTCAGCTGGAGGCGGACAGCAGCAGGCTCCGCAGGCACCTGCAATGCAACTCGCGCCGGTTCAAGGCCCGTCAGGGCAACAAGCAACAGCTTTGGCGAATTACGTTCAAGCCCTTTTAGGAAAGCAGGTTTCAAATGGTTAGTCTCGGCGCAGGAATGCTCGGCGGCGCGGCAACAGGTGCCGCCTCTGGTGGCCTTGCAAGCGGCCTTACAAGTGGGCTGGCAAATGGATCGATTAACGGCCTGACCGGATTCGGCAAAGCACTAGAAGGCGTGCAGGGCATTGGCAAGATGCTTGGAGCGGGCGGTGGTGGTGGCGCACCGGGAGGTGCAGCACAAGGCGGTCAACCACAATACGGAAGCAACAACGGCGATGCGCTGGCTGGCTACATCATGCAGCTTCTTAACCAAGGAAAGCAGGTGCGCTGATGAGCAGTATCTGGGATTGGTCACTTCAAGCGGCATCAAACGCCAACTCTGACGACAATATCAATTGGCAGGAAGGACAGCCGCCTTCCACGGTGAACAACTCGGCGCGCTCGATGATGCAGCGCGTGCGTGAATTGCTCTCTGATCTGGGCGCGGTTACCGCCACTACCGGCACTGCGAATGTTATCAGTTTCGCCGCCAAAAGCCCGTTTAATTCTTATGTTGACGGTATCCGTATTTCGTTTCGTGCTTCTAATACGAATACGGGGCCGACCACCTTGAATGTTAACTCAATTGGTTCAAAGCCCGTTTTCACGGTGAGCGCGAATGCCGGAGTTGCGGCCTTATCCAGTGGCAATATCACCGCAAATGGCATCTATGAACTGATCTATTCCACAGCATTAGATAGCAATTCAGGCGGTTGGCTCCTGCTCAATCCAACCATGTCATTCAAGCCTGTTGGGGCATATGAGATTATGGCCGCCCCTGTAGTGCCAGCCGGTTTTCTCTATTGCGATGGGCGGGCCGTTTCACGCACGACCTATGCGGCCTTGTTCAATGTGATCGGCACTCGCTTTGGTGCTGGCGACGGTTCCACAACTTTCCTTCTTCCTGATTGGCGCGGCAACTTCATGCGTGGTTGGGATGACGGGCGAGGACTGGATAGCGGGCGTGTGTTTGGTTCACAGCAAGCAAGTCAGAATATTGCTCATTCTCACTCTTTCAGTGGGACAACATCGGGGAACGGAGGCCAGACCATTTCTCTTGGGCGAGGGCAGGGTAACGGTAACTCGTCAGGTTGGTTAGGCGCTGCCAACCAAGATCAAAGTTTGCAGATCGCTTCAATTCCGAACCATGACCATGCCTACAGCGGCACAACAAGCAGTTCTGGCGGCAATGAATCCCGTCCAGTCAACAACACTGTATATGTAGTGGTGAAGTTCTGATGGCTGAAACTGTTTTACCCGCCGCTATCAGCGGCATCAAAGACAAATCAAAAATCCGCGTCGTGTTATTCGCAAATGGCAAGTTTGTACATGTGTCACTTGCTGAATTGCTGGCGGCTGCAAATTCCGTAACGGAGAACTGAAATGGCAGTTCCTTATCACACACATTCATTTGAAATCCCGTCAGCAACCAAGGCTGAGGTTGAGGCTGGGGTTCGAAACGATGTAGCAGCAACTCCATCTTCTCTTGGTTCGGCTTCTGCGAAAGATGTTGCTTACTTCGCGACAGCTGAACAGGGTGGGAAAGCCAATACAGCCGTTCAACCCTCATTGACACTAATAGCTGGTACGGGACTGGCAGGCGGTGGCACTCTTGCGGAAAATCGGACGTTTGCTCTCAGTTCTACTTCTATTGCAAGTCTTGCGCTTGCCAACAGTGCGATTCAGCCTGCCCGACAGGTCATAGCTGGCAATGGTTTGACCGGTGGTGGTACGCTTGCCGCAGATAGAACAATTTCACTGGATGCGGCCACGCAGGCAAGCTTGGTACGCGCTGATGCCGCTGTGCAGCCAGCGCGGACAGTATCGGCAGGAACGGGCTTAGCAGGTGGCGGTGATTTATCTGCAAATCGCTCGCTTGCGCTGAACTCTGCTTCAATTTCCTCCCTTGCAAAAGCAGATACTGCGGTCCAGCCGTCACGTGCAGTTATTGCGGGAACAGGTCTTTCAGGCGGCGGGGATCTTTCGGCTGACAGAAACCTTGCGCTGTCCACCGGAACGCTAGCGTCACTTGCCAAAGCTGATACTGCAATTCAGGCTCCGGGCGGTGCAGCAGGTCAAGTGCTTACGAAGAACAGTGCTGCGGATGGTGATGCTTCATGGCAGACGGTCGCAGCTGCTACAGCAGTATCATACGCCCCTCAAGAGCTGACCGAGCCGCAGAAAACGCAAGCGAAAACGAACATTGGCGTGCAGCCAGTGAGCACAGCAACAGTTGGTGCAGCCATTGCAGGCGCAAACGGAAAGACAACTCCCGCAGATGGAGATTTCTTTTCAGGCGTAGAGGCTGGCGGATCAACCATGTTCAAAACGACATGGGCCAATATAAAGGCGGCGCTTCAAACCATCTATGACAGTCGCTACCTTCGTTTGATTGGAGGAACGCTTACGGCCCCTCTCTATACGCTCTACCCACGAAGCAATACCGCTGTAGGTGAGCGAAATTATACCCCTGCATATGTTGGCCGGATTGGTAACTCAAATCTTGAGGTAACATTCTTCGGAGAGGAACGTATAGGGACCGACGTTCGCGCGGTTATATCTGCAAAGTCTGGCTCGGTTATAAATTACTTCGCTTTCACGCATTGGGGCGATGCTGAAATCCCTAGAAATGTGACCTGTATCGATGTACGTGCGACTGGTTGGGTGTATGCAGGAACAGCGTCATTCAGAGCAGACGGCGGAGTTTATGGTTCTATTTGGACTACTCGTTTCGGGAATGCGAATGCCGCCGAAGGTATTTACAATCGAATTGAGGCCCGTGGCTTTGACAGAACTCGTGACTATCTGCTGTCTGAGGTAATCCCGGTCGGCGGTTTTGCTTTGTTACGATACTCCGGTACGACAATTAACCCGCAAAGTGTTGGCGGCGGCGAGTTGCAGTGGTCAAATTCCAATGGTGATATAAGCAGCCCTCTGAATTACGGGACTTTTCAACCTATTGGCACAACAAACACTGCGAGCAATGCACAACGCACAACGATTTGGAAAAGGATAGGATAATGGTGGTGCAAAAAATACTATCCGCCCAGTGGGGCAATCCAGAGCAAACGCATGTCTTTGGCCTCGCCAAAATCCACGGTACGAATGAAGATTGGCCGTTCGCAGTTTTCGACGGGTACGACACAGAACGAGGCCAAGAAATTTGGAACGTTTTGCGCGACAGCAATTTCCAAAGCGTGGCCGAATATGTCGAACCAGAGCCTGAGATAGTAATCACCGTCATACCGGCTGTCACTTTATGGGAGCGCATGACGGAAGTAGAAGCCGAGCAGGTGGCCGAAGTGATGAAAACGCAATCGGTTCGCACCGTCCAGATTTTCAACAATGCTACAACATTCCGTTCAGACCATGAGCTTTGGCCGCTGCTTGAGCAGATAGCAAATGATCTATTCGGCGCAGCGCGTGCCTCCGAACTTTTAGCCCCATAAGTCGCCACCAAAACCTGACCTGATGCACCGCCCTTGAGGCGGTTTTTATTGCCGAAAGAAAGTCAGAGGCTTCCTTTGGAAATACATCCGATAACGACGAGCACAACAACAACTATCAGAGCAGTACCTAATAAGAGTGCGTCATACAAATCTAAATGCGGATGAAACATTCGCGCTTCTTTCAATATGTTCGCATCAAAGAAAACCCCGGCGACCGCAAAGTCCACCGGGGCTACACTCAGGCAACTTTGGCGGGTGGCCGCGAGTGCAGCTAAACCATTACAGCAAAATTTAGAAAAGAAAAGCCCCGGCGTTGGTGGCTGACCCGGAGCTACTTGCGAGGAATGATCGGAATTTGAAGGTCCAAGCGAGCAATCATTAAATACAAAACGAAATCGAAAAAGAAAAGCCCTGCCACATCCCCCAACGTGACAGGGCTGCGCATCAACAGACTGCCTCACGTATCAGCGCTTTTATAATCTAATTATGTTGATGAAAAAGAAAAGCCCCAGAGAATGGGGTTACTCCGGGGCCGAGCTTTTCTGAAACGGGGGCTTCATTTGCTCTCACCAACTATCTCATAAAATTAACAAAACGCAATAAGTGCGTTATGGCCCATCCATTCGATGAAACAGCCATATTGGAACTGTCAACAAAAACCCCGGCTATGAGGCCGGGGCTGTGGTTTAGCGCTGTAAATTACGTCGGTGGTTCATGTAATACCTGATCTCTTTCCAGCCTAGCTTAACTACCACGCTTGAGAGCGTAGCAAGTATAGCTGCTTCAAATATTAGAAACCAAATCATGATGCGCCTTCAAGCCTGAACTAGGCCGCCCCCTGATTTCTTGCCCTTCATCCAAGGTAGTGCCACTGTTGGTTCTTCGAGAATTCCTCGTTTCTTAGCAAAGCCTCGAATAGCGTTTTGAGCTGCTTCCACTGGTTTAATGCCGTCATGGCTGTCGCAGCACGCTTTCCAGGCAGTTTCGTATATGAGGCCACGGTCGTACTCCGGCCAATCATAAAGAAAATCTATCGCATCTCCGATGCTTGCAATCTCTCTAACAAGGTAAGGGCCGTCCTTCACAAAAACAGGACTGTCAAACAAACGGTCGCTCATCGAAACCTCCATTTGATCGAACGTTAAATGTTGGAATGACGGCTTCGATTTAGTGACCACTTTATCGGTTTCAAGACCCTAACAATCACAAAAATAGGAAAACACAATGGCACGACGCATCAATGCGGCGGGGCTTTCGCTCATCCAGCAATGGGAAGGGCTTAAGCTGACTGCTTATAAGGACGTGGCTGGTATCTGGACGATAGGTTATGGGCATACGTCCGCGGCTGGATCTCCAAATGTTACGCCGGGAATGACAATCACGAAGGCAGAAGCATCACGTATCTTGCTTAAGGACTTGGCAAAGTTCGAAGCTCGGGTCGAAAAGCTTGTAAAGGTGCCGTTGACCGATAATCAGTTCGCTGTCCTGACTTCCTTCGATTTCAACACTGGTGAACTGCATTCATCCACGCTGCTTAAGAAGTTGAACAAAGGTGATTACGGCGCTGTTCCGGGCCAATTGGCTCGATGGGTAAAGGCTACTGATCCGAAGACCGGAAAGAAAGTCACTGTTCAAGGCCTTGTTAACCGTCGCGCTGCCGAGGCTGGTCTATGGGCCAAGGGTGCTTTCGTATCGTCAAACACAGTTACAGCGACGACGAAGACGGATAAAACCGATGTTGTGGCAATCGGTGGTGCTGGTGCTGCCGGTGTTGGCGGTGCAGTCGGCCCGATCCTGCCAGACATTACTCAGGCCATTGTTGACCAGCAAGACAGCCTAACAAGCGGCCAGTGGGCGCGTATTATTGTCGGCGGTGTGGTTCTGGCCCTCACTCTCTGGGGCATATACCGAAAGATCAAATCATGATCTGGGCGCTAATCCCCAACTGGTTGAAGATAACCGCCGCCGCTGTACTGGCGGCATTTTTGTGTCTGGCTGCTGGATATGTGGCCGGAACAATCAAAGAGCGTCAGCGGTCAGCATTAGCCGCAGCAGAAGCAACCGTAAAGGCAATCCAAAAGAGGGCGGATATAGATGAGGAAGTTATCAATATGGATGCTGTTGCTCTGTGCAAGCAGCTTGGCGGGCTGCGCGAGCAATGCGACCAACTGCGCGGGTTGGAAGCAGATTAGCCTTAAGCCTGACACGGCGCTCTATCTGGCTGGCAATGATCTAAAGGCAGGGCAGGGTATCGCGTCACACAATCAATTCGGTAATGCGCGGGGCTGTTGGAAGTGAGTACATCAATGCCAGATACAGAAGCAGACCTCCGCGCCCGCGTTGTCGGGCTAGAACAAGCGACACAGACGAATAATCAGCGGCTTGCTACTTTGGAGACGTGGCAACGTCAGCGGGAAATTGAAAGCGCCCGCAATGATGAGAAATGGGTGGCGATGGAGGCGCGTATCGATACCCGATTTTCAGGACTGGAAAACTCGGTTAGGGGAATCCAGTCTTCTCTCTATCGGATCAACTGGATGATTATTGGCGGGTTGGTTGCAGCCTTCGTTGCCTTTGTCGTGGGGGGCGGCTTGAAGTCGCTTTAACGGGATGGAAGCCGCGCAGAAAAAGGGGCATTAGGTTCATGCAAGGTTCAGTGAACCTAAAGAGAACTATTTATTCCGCTCTCTGATTCTATCTAACATATTGATGTGTCGGAGGTTCGAATGGTGGGCGTAACAGGGATTGAACCTGTGACCCCTACAATGTCAATGTAGTGCTCTCCCGCTGAGCTATACGCCCATTCGATGTGGCGCATACACCATATCGCGTTGCGCCCGTCAATGCCCTTTTCGAAGTTTTTTGTTCTTAATGTTGAAGAACTTATCAAATCCCGGAAAAGGCACTGATTGCCTAGGCGGCAATCAGCATTTTTTCGATTTCGTTCACCAAATCACGCAGGTGGAAGGGCTTGGAAAGCACTTTTGCATCGCGCGGCGCATCAGAATCGGGGTTCAGTGCAACGGCTGCAAAGCCGGTGATGAACATGATCTTGAGGTCGGGATCGATTTCGGTCGCCCTACGAGCAAGTTCGATCCCGTCCATTTCCGGCATGACAATGTCGGTTAGCAGCAGCGAGAACGGTTCTTCGCGTAATCTTTCATAGGCGCTTGCACCATTATCGAAGTGCGTAACGTGATAACCCGCCTTTTCCAGCGCTTTCACGAGGAAGCGACGCATATCGTTGTCGTCTTCAGCTAGCAGAATTCTCTTCATTGGTCCGTCCGAATGTCACGTCGTTCGTGCACAGCTTTCTGCATGGCCGACGACTCAGCGTTTCCTCTACAAAACGCTCTTTTGGTAAATATGAAATGAATGCTCTCGCAAATGTTAATTGTTATGGCCACTGTTTGGCAACAAGCTGTTTTGTGTTACAGCTTTTTGTCGTTTGACGCGGCTGCCATGTAGAGGGAGGGCGCACGTTCGGATGTCAAACATTTGATGACCCGGGGCTCGTTTAAGATACTGCTTTAAAAGCTAAATTATCTTATGACTTGTCGCCCGAAGGCAGCAGGACGGATTAAGACTATGAGTCTGGAGCGCGATTTTAATCAAATTCCTCCTTTTGAGATCTGTGTACCGGCGCAGCAGCGGATTCCGTTCGTTTTCAATTCGCCCCATAGCGGGCGCATGTATCCAGCGTCCTTTCTGGCAGAATCGCGTCTCGACTCGCTTGCTATCCGAAACTCGGAAGACTGCTATGTCGATGAGCTTTTTGCAGCGGTTACAAGGCTTGGTGCGCCATTGCTCAAAGCCCATTTTCCACGCGCATTCCTTGATGTGAATCGGGAGCCTTACGAGCTTGACCCGCGCATGTTTGCCGAACCTCTGCCGCCTTTCGTCAACACACAGTCTGCACGCGTCGCGGGCGGTTTGGGAACAGTGCCGCGTCTTGTGGGTGAGGGACAGTTGATCTATCCCGGTCGTATTGCACTGGAAGAGGCTTTCTACAGAATTGAGCACCTTTACAAGCCGTACCATCGCGCGCTGGATGCTTTGCTGAAGATAACACACCAGCAGTTCGGCTATTCGGTACTCATCGATTGCCACTCCATGCCGGGTGGCACGCGTTCAGGGGAAACTAGCGGGAGGCCAGATTTTATTATCGGCGATCGTTTTGGTCGGTCGTGCAGCGAGCAGCTCACACAGGCTGCGATGGAGCTCTTACAGGGGCTTGGTTACACGGTTGCGCATAACAAGCCTTATGCGGGTGGTTTTATCACGGAGCATTATGGGCGGCCCGCCGCAGCGTGCTATGCGTTGCAAATTGAGATCAATCGCAGTCTCTATATGAATGAACAGACATTGCAGAAACTTGTTGGCTTCGAGGCGCTGTGCGGAGATCTCTATCAGTTCCTGAGCGATCTCACGTCGCTACCGGACGAGCTTCTGGTCGTGCCGCCGCTGGCCGCGGAATAGTTCTGTATATTCATAAAAAGAGCCGCGCTGCAATGAAGAAGCGCGGCCAAAGACTAGGGAGGAAATGCCCCGAAAGGCATCGACAGGACAGCCTGTCTGGCCTTTAAGCTACGCGGCAAAGCCTTTCTGGTCAAGGATTTACGCATATTTTTTGAGCCTAAAAATAGTTAGCTCAAATTATAGGCAATAATAGCAAAGATTGCATATCAATGCATCAACTGATGAAAACGGGAGTTTGGGATTGCTGATCGATAAGGCATTTTTTTCCGAAATTGCGAGTGTTGCAGCGCAAGAAACGTTGCCGAGATTTCGCCAGTTCAATGAAATCGACAACAAATATACCACTGGCTTTGATCCGGTGACGGAAGCAGACCGTGCGGCTGAACGTGCGATTCGTGCAGTGATTGGCCGGGAGTTTCCGGACCACGGTATTCTTGGCGAAGAATATGGCCCAGAAAATATCGACCGCAGCCATGTTTGGGTGATTGATCCGGTGGACGGAACCCGCGCTTTCATTTCCGGCCTGCCCGTATGGGGAACGCTGGTCGGCCTGACGGTAGGCGGCGATGCAAAGGCTGGCATGATGTCTCAGCCATTCACGGGAGAACTTTTCTACAGTGATGGCAGCGGCTCATATCTGATACGCGAAGGCGCAGAACCACGTCGCCTTGCGGTGCGCGCGCAGGCAAAGCTTGATGATGCGACGATGTTCACCACCACGCCAGCGCTGTTTAAAGGCGATTTACGCAAAGGTTTTGACCGCTTGGAAAATACCGTTCGTCTATCGCGTTATGGCGTCGATTGTTATGCGTTCGCCATGCTTGCGAGCGGCTTTGCCGATCTTGTCGTCGAGGCCGGTCTACAACCTTATGACATCGTAGCACTTATCCCGATTATCGAGCAGGCGGGTGGCGTGGTCACACAGCGCGATGGTGGCCCGGCAGAAAAGGGCGGCGATATTGTTGCCGCCGCTTCACCGGAACTGCATCAGGCGGCGCTTGAGCTACTCAACAGCTGATAGTCACTGCTGATCGGGGTTGGCAGGCTCAAGGCTGTCTGGCAACGTTTCCACTTCCGATGTTCCGGGAATGAAGGCGTCAAAGGCAGCAAGGGTCTGCTCCCGGTAAAAATCGGCCTCCTGAAGCAGTTCGTGGCGAGCTCCGTCGATCACGACAAGCGAGATATTACGGGTGCAGGCTGCGAGCCGTTCGGTAGCAGCTGTTGAGACGACAGTATCGGCACCGGCGGCAATGATGAGGATTGGCACTGTCGGTCCTTCGTAAAAGCCGGGCTGATGAATCCGAGACGCCGCCCCCAATGCATTGCCGATCCAGTTGATGGTTGGACCACCGAGCGCCAGATCCGGATTGTTGCGAACAACTTCCATATTGCGTGCAAAGCGAACCGGATCGCTGGTCAGCGGGTTATTTTCAAATAGTCGCTCGCCGCGTATGCGCCCACCAGCGGCGTATCTGGTGCCCATACCAAGCCAGCGCAGGGCCGTTGCCATACGTCGCATTTTATCATCGCCGGATTGCAATGGCCGCAACCCCATCAGCGGCGCGCATAGCACAATGCGGCTGACGCGCGATGCGAGCTTATGCATTGCTGAATAGGTGATGAGTGCACCCGCTGAATGCGCCAGAACATAAAAGGGTGGTGGGCAGTCCGGAAGAACGATCTGCGTGAGAAACTGATCTAGGTCGTCGGTGTAATCGCTGAAATTGCGCACATAGCCGCGCATATGATCTTTGAGAAGCCGTTGCGAGCCACCTTGCCCGCGCCAGTCCATCGTGGCGACAGTAAACCCACGTGCAACAAGGTCTAACATTGTTTCAAAGTATTTTTCGATAAACTCGTTGCGGCCTTGCAGCAGAATAATCGTTCCGCGTGAGGGCTTAGCTTCTGACTTAAGAATTGCATAACGCAGATCAATGCCATCTTTGGCTTTAAACAGCCCGGACGTTGTTCCTGCGGGAATTGGGTTGGCCCCGGTTTCAAAAAGAAGATCTGGCATTCAGATTGCTGCCCCAGCTAAAATTCATGTGCCAGTATAATGAGATAAACAATTATAAAAAGTAACCGGAAGTTTGCAGGCAAACTTCCGGTTCAGGAAACAGCCTGTGCAAGGGACGTTACACAGACTGATCTTTCAAAATAAGAGTAAGCTACCAGCCGCGACCCGCGCGGCGTTCATCAATGATGCGGCCGCTGAAAGCGTCAACGACGACGATTACACGACGGCCATTCGGGCGGGTTGCCTTAACAAGATATGCTCCACGATCGCGGCGCATATCACCAACATCGTAGCCGCGCCGTTGAAGTGACCGCGAAATTTGGCGCGGGCCTAAGATTTCAGGGCGACCATAGCCGTCACCCCAGCCTGGTCCGCGACCGGGGCCATGGTTGGGACCACGATCAGGCCCCCAGTTTGGGCCTCTGTCATATCCGCGATCCGGACCATCCCAGCCGGGGCGTGGTCCGCCGCGTGGAGGAGGGGGCATGTCGTCATAATACTGAACTTGAACACGCAGACCATTGTCTGCGGCAAGGGTCGGAGTTGCGACAGCAGTTCCGACAGTGGCAAGTGCGGCAAAAGCAAGAAGAGCTTTTTTCATAACCGTAATCCTTTGATAAACCCGCCTCTCAGCAGGCATAGGGGAAGATTATTCCCAAGCACCTGAACGCTCGCCGAAGATGGTGTTCATTTTGGGTTCATTGCATGGCGGAAACCCCAATTTAAGGGTCGCAAACGATCAGGAGTTATTACGTTAAGTGATGTGCCGTGTAGCAATCAGGCACGCGGCGCTGCTTGCCTCCGCAATATTTTTCGACAAGCTAAAGTAAAATCATCCTTGAAAACAAAAAGCGGTACTCCCAATTAAGTTTTGCGGTTGCCGTAAACGGGGCCGCCGGCACCAGAGAATTCGCCAGAATGGGAGTTCTGCCGCCAGTTAAAGCATTATGTCGCTCTTAAGGAGGGCTTACACATGCGTCACGTTGATTTTTCTCCACTCTATCGTTCCACCGTTGGTTTCGACCGTCTCTTCTCCTCGATGCTCGATACACTTGCATCGCCAGAAGGCTCGCAGTCTTATCCGCCATATAATATCGAGCGGACGGGTGAGAACGCCTATCGCATCACCATGGCCGTTGCAGGCTTCTCGGAAGGTGAACTCGAAATCGAAGCGCATCGCAATCAGTTGACCGTGAAGGGCCAGAAGGCCGAAGACGATGCTTCTGAAACCGGTGAAGTGCTTTATCGTGGCATTGCTTCGCGTGCTTTCGAACGCCGCTTCCAGCTTGCTGACTTTGTTGAAGTCGCGGGCGCCAGCCTCAAAAATGGCTTGCTCCATATCGACCTTAAGCGCGAAATCCCTGAACAGATGAAGCCGCGCAAGATCGAAGTCAGCTCGGCATCGACTGATGATGGCCAGCAGATTGAGGCCAAAACCGCCCACTAACCTCTGCTTGACTATGCATTAGATAAAGAAAGCGGCGCATTGAGCGCCGCTTTTTGTTTTAGTGCGTCCACGAATGAAAGATATCAGGCGATAAGCGTGCCGAACTGATCGACTTCGTCTTCTGTATTGGCAAAGCTCGTAACGAAGCGCGCGAAAATTTCGCCTTCGCTGATGCGGTTGACTTCGGAGTGCGGCGGGTTCCAGTCGTAGAAGATCGCACCTGCATCACGCAGACGATCATAAACCGACTGCTTCATAATTGCGAAAACCTCATTGGCTTCCGGCTTCCATGCAAGCCGCATCTGGCTCGATGCATCAATGTGACGAGCAAGGCGTGCGGAAAGCGCATTCGAATGCTTCGCCAACTCGATCCAAAGATTACCTTCGAGATATGCATCGAACTGGGCTGCAATGAAACGCGTTTTTGAGAAAAGCTGTGCCGCACGTTTGCGGATGAACGGGAGATCCTTGGCGCGGGCAGGGTCCATGAAGACGAGCGCTTCTGCACACCAGCAGCCATTCTTGGTGCCGCCAAAAGAAACAATGTCGACGCCTTGCTTCCATGTCATTTCTGCGGGTGTCATATCAAGTGAAACAAGAGCGTTGGCAAAGCGTGCGCCATCCATATGAAGTGGCAGGCCTGCGCCGCGGCAGATTTCAGAAATGGTCGAGATATGCTCCAGCTGGTACAGCGTGCCGACTTCCGTTGCCTGCGTGATGCTGACAGCCATTGGCTGACCGGCATGAACGAAGGCCGGATTGAAACGCTTGAGTTCGCGCTTCAAAAGCTCAGGGTCGATGCGACCCATCGCACCATCAATTGGATGAAGACGTGCGCCACCGGTAAAATATTCAGGTGCGCCGCACTCATCCTCGATCACATGCGCTTCTCTATGCACCAGCGAGACGCCGCCGGGACGGTTCACACTCGCAAGTGCCAAGGAGTTGGCCGCTGTGCCAGTGCCGACAAAGAAAACCGCAACTTCGCGCTCGAACAATTCGTTGAAACGCTGCTCCACGCGCTTGTCGATTTCGCTCGCGCCATAGGCTGCAGCAAATCCGTTGGCGTGAAGGGAAAGGCTTTCAGCGATTTTTGGGTGGGCGCCTGCCCAGTTGTCTGAAGCAAAATGCACGGTGTTCTCCACTGGCGGTATGACCTTATGGAAACGTCTATAACCGGACTTGGTAACAGGTGTAAGGCCTGCAAGTGCTAAAAATCAGGCAGCGTCTGTCACTTTTTGGAGCTTTCAATGTGTGTCATTGGCCGCGCCAAACTGACGCAACAGGCGCTTTACGCAATTAAATAATGATTGAGCATCTTAGTGCGACACTTTGTTTCGCAATCAGCCCGGAAAAATCATGTTTCCATCTTGTGACCGAATTTGAATTCTGCCATACGTTATTAGGACAGCAATGCTGACTAATTCAGTCTTACTGTCCAATTCTTCACTGTAATTGTCAGGTTTTCTGTTCAGGACCTCCAGCGTTGCAGAAAGAGAGCGTCATGCGGATCGGAACAACCCGGCGGAATATGGTGCTCAAAACAGACAGGGGAGTTTGGTGCGCCGCCATGCGGGCCGAGGTCGCTTGTCGAGCCTGAAAGACGAAGGCGAGAAAGCAATATTCCTTTCGATGGCGATGCCATCGGCCACGGAACGTCGTCCAACGCCTTTTCGATAAGGCTTTCCATAGACATAAAACAAAGCGCATCCCGAAAAGTGCGAAGCGGTTTTCGGATGAGATGCGCGACTAAAACAGTTCGGAACGAATAGCCGTTTCGGTTCATTATCGTATCGCGCAGGGTTGCGCGCTTATTGGAGGGAATGACGATGCCGCATTTGACGCCATCTGTATCGCATGTGGATTTACACAACGGTCAGAACGGAACGGTCAAAGCTGCGACCAATTCCACCAATGCAACCCGAAAAACGCGAACTTCGGCGGGTACGCCCCCCGCCCAAGGCCTCTATGATCCACGCAACGAACGCGACGCCTGCGGCGTTGGCTTCATTGCGCATATGAAGGGTCAGAAGTCGCATCAGGTTGTCGAAAACGGCCTGAAGATGCTCGAAAACCTCACCCATCGTGGTGCGGTCGGCGCTGACCCTTTGATGGGTGATGGCGCGGGCATTCTGGTACAGATTCCAGATCGCTTTTTCCGCGAAGAAATGGCGCGCCAGGGCATCGATCTGCCAGAGCCGGGTCATTATGCCGTAGGCTATCTTTTTATGCCGCGCGATGCGGAATTGCGCGCGCATATTGAAGAAATTGTCAAGGAAGTCATTGCTGCTGAGGGCCAGACTTTCATCGGTTTCCGTCAGGTGCCGGTTGATAACGAGTCCTTGTCTAAGGCGCCCGAAATTGCTGCAACCGAACCGTTTCACGTTCAGGTTTTCATTGGTCGTAGTGCTGCCATTGAGAGCGACGATGATTTTGAACGTCGCCTGTTCGTGCTGCGCAAGGTCATTTCGAACCGCATTTATCAGGAAAACGACGGCGACGATAAGGGCTTCTATATTGTCTCCATGTCGGCGCGCACTGTTGTTTATAAGGGCATGTTTCTGGCCTATCAGGTTGGCGCTTATTACAACGATCTGAAAGACCTGCGCTTTGAAAGTGCTGTTGCGCTCGTTCACCAGCGCTTTTCGACCAACACTTTCCCATCTTGGCGACTGGCGCATCCATATCGCATGGTTGCGCATAACGGCGAAATCAACACGCTGCGCGGCAATGTCAACTGGATGGCGGCCCGTCAGGCGTCGGTGGATTCGGAACTGTTCGGGAACGATATTTCCAAGCTTTGGCCGATTTCTTACGAAGGCCAGTCGGACACAGCCTGCTTTGATAATGCGCTCGAATTTCTTCATCAGGGCGGCTACAGCCTAGCCCATGCGATGATGATGTTGATCCCCGAAGCATGGTCTGGCAACAAGCTGATGTCAGACGAACGCCGTGCGTTCTACGAATATCATGCGGCCCTGATGGAGCCGTGGGATGGCCCAGCAGCCGTTGCCTTCACCGATGGGCGTCAGATTGGCGCGACGCTTGATCGTAATGGTCTGCGCCCTGCACGTTATATCGTGACAGACGATGATTTTGTCATTCTGGCTTCTGAAGCCGGTGTTCTGCCGGTTGACGAAAAGAAAATCATCAAGAAGTGGCGGTTGCAGCCGGGACGTATGCTGCTCATCGATATGGAAGAAGGCCGCATCGTTTCGGATGAGGAAATCAAGTCGCAGATTGCGCAGAAGCATCCTTATAAGCAGTGGCTTTCCAACACGCAGCTTATTCTGGAAGACCTGAACCCGGTTGAGCCACGCGCGCTGCGTAAGGATGTAAGCCTCCTCGACCGTCAGCAGTCGTTTGGTTACAGTCAGGAAGACACCAAGCTTCTTATGTCGCCAATGGCTACGACTGGTCAGGAAGCCATTGGCTCGATGGGCACGGATACGCCGATTTCGGCGATGTCCGACAAGTCGAAGCTGCTCTACACCTATTTCAAGCAGAACTTCGCGCAGGTTACGAACCCGCCGATTGATCCGATCCGCGAAGAGCTGGTGATGAGCCTTGTCTCCTTCATCGGACCGCGTCCAAACATTTTTGACCTTGTTGGCACCTCGCGCCGCAAGCGCTTGGAAGTGCGTCAGCCAATTCTGACCAATGGCGATCTCGAAAAGATCCGCTCCATTGGTCATACGGAAGATCGTTTTGATACTAAGACGCTCGACATTACCTATAATGTCGGCGAGGGTGCAGCTGGTATGCATGGCGCGATTGAGCGTTTGTGCGACCGTGCGGAAGCTGCCGTGCATGGCGGTTATAACATTGTCATTCTATCGGATCGTCAGGTTGGTCCGGATCGCATTCCGATCCCGGCTTTGCTGGCAACGGCTGCCGTCCACCATCACCTGATCCGCAAGGGGCAGCGCACATCGGTCGGTCTGGTTGTTGAATCGGGTGAGCCGCGCGAAGTACATCACTTTGCTTGTCTAGCTGGTTATGGTGCGGAAGCAATCAACCCATATCTCGCCTTCGATACGCTGCTCGACATGCATCGCCGTCGTGAATTCCCGCCGGAAGTGGATGCTGACGAACTGGTCAAGCGTTACATCAAGTCGCTTGGCAAGGGCATTCTTAAGGTCATGTCCAAGATGGGCATTTCGACCTATCAGTCCTATTGCGGTGCGCAGATTTTTGATGCCGTCGGCTTGCAGACGCGTTTTGTTGATCAGTTCTTTTTTGGCACGGCAACGACCATTGAAGGCGTTGGTCTTGATGAAATCGCGGAAGAAACTGTGCGTCGTCACACCGATGCGTTTGGCAATGACCCGGTTCTCTTGACTTCACTCGAAGTCGGTGGCGAATATGCTTACCGTATGCGCGGCGAAGCCCATCTCTGGTCGCCGGATGCGATTGCGAAATTGCAGCACGCCGTTCGCACGTCGAACCCGGACACGTTCACCGAATATACAAACACGCTTGATGCAAAGTCGGCGCAGGCAAAGACTATTCGTGGCCTGTTTGATATTCGCTTTGCCGAAGCCAGTGGCCGCAAGCCGGTTGCAATCGATGAGGTTGAATCGGCGGTTGATATTGTCAAGCGCTTCTCGACGGGCGCCATGTCGTTTGGCTCGATCTCGCGTGAAGCGCATACCACGCTTGCGCGTGCGATGAACGCTATTGGCGGCAAGTCGAATACGGGTGAGGGCGGTGAAGAGCCGGATCGTTTTTATCCGCTGCCGGATGGCAAGCCAAACCCTGAACGTTCTGCGATCAAGCAGGTGGCATCGGGGCGCTTCGGTGTGACGACGGAATATCTGGTCAATGCTGATCTTATCCAGATCAAGGTTGCACAGGGTGCAAAGCCGGGTGAAGGCGGTCAGCTGCCGGGCCATAAAGTTGATGCGACCATCGCCAAGACACGTCACTCGACGCCGGGCGTTGGCCTCATTTCGCCTCCGCCGCATCACGACATTTACTCGATCGAAGATCTGGCACAGCTGATCTATGATTTGAAGAATGTTAATCCGGCTGCTGATATTTCGGTCAAGCTTGTGTCGGAAGTGGGTGTCGGTACGGTTGCGGCCGGTGTTGCCAAGGCACGCGCTGACCACATCACAGTGTCCGGCTATGATGGCGGCACGGGTGCGTCGCCGCTCACCTCGCTCAAGCATGCCGGTTCGCCGTGGGAAATCGGCCTTGCCGAAACCCACCAGACGCTGGTGTTGAATGGTCTTCGTTCGCGTATCGCATTGCAGGTCGATGGCGGTCTTCGGACCGGTCGTGACGTGATCATCGGTGCGCTTCTCGGTGCCGACGAGTTCGGTTTCTCGACGGCTCCGCTGATCGCTGCTGGCTGCATCATGATGCGCAAGTGCCATCTCAATACCTGCCCTGTTGGCGTTGCCACGCAGGACCCGGTTTTGCGCAAGCGCTTCAAGGGTACGCCTGAGCATGTCATCAACTTCTTCTTCTATCTGGCAGAAGAAGTGCGCGCATTGCTGGCAGCCATGGGCTTCACCAAGCTTGAGCAGATCATTGGTGAAACACAGCTGCTCGAAAAGCAGAGCATGATTGATCATTGGAAGTCGAAGGGTCTCGATTTCAGCCGTATCTTTTACAAGCCGGAAGCCGAGAAGCACGAAATCTTCTGGACCGAGCGTCAGCATCATCCGATTGAAGATGTTCTGGATCGCACGCTGATTGCTGAAGCCATGCCTGCGCTGGAAAACAAGACGCAGGTGAAGATCAATGTCGACATCAAGAACGTCGACCGCTCAGCAGGTGCGATGCTTTCGGGCGAAGTGGCCAAGCGTTTCCGCCACAAGGGTTTACCGGATGACACCATTGCCGTTACGCTACGCGGTACGGCTGGCCAGTCCTTTGGTGCGTTCCTTGCACGCGGTGTCTCGTTTGAGCTGATCGGCGATGGCAACGACTATATCGGCAAAGGTCTTTCGGGTGGCCGCATTGTCATACGTCCGCCAGAAGACACGCGTATTGTGGCTGAAAACTCGATCATCGCAGGCAATACCGTGCTTTACGGTGCGCTTGAAGGCGAGTGCTATTTCCGCGGTGTGGCAGGCGAGCGTTTCGCTGTGCGTAACTCTGGTGCTGTCACGGTTGTCGAAGGCGTGGGTGATCACGGCTGCGAATATATGACGGGTGGCGTGGTTGTCGTTATCGGTCAGACGGGCCGGAACTTTGCAGCCGGCATGTCGGGCGGTGTCGCTTACGTGCTGGATGAAGTCGGTGACTTCGCACAGCGCTGCAACATGGCGATGGTCGAGCTGGAACCGGTGCCGGAAGAGGATGACATCCTCGAAAAGCTGCACCATCACGGCGGCGATCTGATGCACAAGGGCCGTGTGGATGTATCGGCAAATATGACGCGTCACGACGAAGAACGTCTGGTTCAGCTGATTGCCAACCATCTGCATTACACCGGCTCTACGCGTGCCAAGGACATTCTCGACAATTGGGAAAGCTATCGCCCGAAATTCGTGAAGGTCATGCCGGTCGAATATCGCCGTGCTCTGGAAGAGATGGAGCGCATGCAGATCGGTGTCGCAGCTGAGTAAATAAATATCATTACGCGGTGCTTGTGCGCCTGAAATGGCGCACGGCACGGTGATAGGAGCATAGAATAATGGGTAAGGTTACAGGTTTTCTCGAGATAGACCGGCAGGTAGCGAAGTACCAGCCAGCATCAGATCGCATTCGTCACTTCCGCGAATTCACTCTGCCGATGACGGATGGTGAAGTGCAGAAGCAGGCGGCACGCTGCATGGATTGCGGTATTCCGTTCTGTCACGGTGACACTGGTTGCCCGGTGAACAATCAGATCCCGGATTGGAATGATCTCGTTTATAACAACAACTGGGATCAGGCGATCCGCAACCTGCATCTGACTAATAACTTCCCGGAGTTTACGGGTCGGGTTTGCCCCGCGCCTTGTGAAGAAGCTTGTACGCTCAATCTTGAAGACACACCTGTCGCAATCAAGACCGTTGAACAGGCGCTGGGCGATAAGGCCTACGAGTTAGGTTATATTGTTCCGCAGCCTTCGGCACAGAAAACCGGCAAGTCGGTCGCGATTATTGGTTCGGGCCCAGCCGGTCTTGCTGCTGCACAGCAGCTGGCACGCGCTGGTCACATGGTCGATGTTTATGAACGCGAAAGCCGCCCCGGCGGTCTGCTGCGTTATGGTATTCCTGACTTCAAGATGGAAAAGCACCTGATCGACCGTCGCGTTACGCAGATGGAAGGCGAGGGCGTTCGTTTCCTGTGTGGTGTCAATATTGGTGTCGATAAGCCGCTGCGTGGTCTCCTCGATACCTACGATGCCGTACTTTATTCGGGTGGTTCGGAAAAGCCGCGTCCAGCTGGTATTCCGGGTGCAGACCTTGAAGGCGTGCATGATGCCATGCCTTATCTCGTGCAGCAGAACCGTCGTGTTGGCCGCGAAAACATTGAATCAGTTGCATGGCACGAAGCGCCGATCCTTGCCGGTGGCAAGCACATCGTCGTTGTCGGCGGTGGTGATACGGCTTCTGACTGCGTGGGCACGGCTTTCCGTCAGGGCGCGGTCAATGTCACGCAGCTCGATATTCGCCCGCAGCCGCCTGAAAGAGAAGACAAGCTCAGCGTCTGGCCTTATTGGGCAACCAAGATGCGGACGTCTTCCAGTCAGGCTGAAGGTGCCAACCGCGAATTTCAGGTGGCAACACTTGAGTTCATCGGCGAAGACGGCAAGCTCACCCATGTGAAGTGCTGTCAGGTTGATGATCAGCGCAAGCCGATTGCTGGCTCCGAGTTCTTCATCAAGGCTGATCTGGCTTTCATCGCGATTGGTTTCTTTGGCCCGTCAGAAAACTCTGTGCTCAAGGAAATGAGCGATAAGCTCGAAATCGCAACGGATCGTCGGGGCGGAACATCCGTGAAGGCCAATGAGCGCGATTACCGCACAACCGTCGATAAGCTCTATGCAGCAGGTGATGTGCGTCGCGGTCAGTCGCTGGTTGTTTGGGCCATTCGTGAAGGCCGTCAGGCAGCGCACGCCATTGACGCCGACTTGATGGGATCGTCGGTTTTGCCTCGATAATTAGTACTTTGTCTCAATATAAAGCCCGGCTATAAGCCGGGCTTTATTGCTTTTATGTTAGCCTTGCTGGCGCTTCTTGCGAATTACCAGATAGACAATGCCTAAGAAAACAAACCAGACGGGCGTTATCTTCAGAGCAACTGCTGTGTCTTGTTCTTGTGCCAGTGCCCAAAGAATGAAGGCAAAGAAGGCAAAGACCATGGCAACGGAAGCGCGACCACCAGGCAGCTTAAAGGTTGACTGCTCATGCAGGTCGGGACGTTTGCGGCGATACTGAATGTAAGAAGCAAGAATGATCGACCAGATGAAGATAAACAGAAGCGCCGATATCGTTGTAACGATGGTGAACACTTCAATGATGCTATCGCCTGCATACAACAGCACAACGCCTGCAAGCAGGAAGATGCAGGAGAAGAACAGCGCATTTACTGGCACCTTGCGGCTGTTTAGCTTGCCTAGTGTCTGCGGTGCGAGACGCGAAGTGGCAAGACCATAAATCATGCGCGAGGTCGAGTAGATGCCGGAGTTGGCGCTCGATGTTGCAGAGGTCAGCACAACGAAGTTAACCACATGGGCCGCAATACCAAGACCGGCCAGCGAGAACATGGCGACAAATGGGCTTGAACCCGGGTCAACCTGATCCCACGGGATAACCGTGATGATGACGAACAGTGCACCGACATAGAAAAGCACAACGCGGATCGGGATCGAGTTGATCGCCTTTGGCAGGTTGCGGGTCGGGTTTTCTGTTTCGGCAGCAGCCGTACCAACCAGCTCAATACCCACGAAAGCAAAAACTGCAATCTGGAAGCCAGCCACAAAGCCGAAGAAACCGTTCGGGAAGAACCCGCCATTGGCCCATAGGTGCGTAATCGAAGCTTGCGTGCCGTTTGGCAGAGCAAAGCCGGTAATCAGCATGTAAGCGCCAGCAAGAATGAGCGCGACAATTGCTATGATTTTGATGAGCGCAAACCAGAATTCTATTTCGCCGAAATTGCGAACATTCGGCAGGTTCAATAGGAGCAATACGCCGATCAGTCCGAGTGCAGGTATCCACAAAGCGAGGTCCGGATACCAGAACGAAATATAGCCGGAAACGGCGACAACGTCGGCAATGCCGGTCACAATCCAGCAGAGCCAATAGGTCCAGCCTGTAAAGAATTGCGCCCAAGGGCCGAGGTAGTCACCCGCGAAATCAGCGAAAGAGCGATATTCGAGATTGGACAGCAGAATTTCGCCCAGCGCGCGCATCACGAAGAACAGCATGAAGCCGATGATCGCATAGACCAGCAGAATGGATGGTCCGGCGAGTGAGATTGTCTTGCCCGAACCCATGAAAAGGCCCGTGCCAATCGCACCGCCAATGGCGATCAGCTGGAGATGTCGATTGGTGAGATTGCGTGCAAGATGGGGTTCCTCCTCCCGTTTTTTTTCAACGGGAGGCTTTGATGCGATGTTCATTCATATGCCTCTTATGCAATGCAGACGCGTGCGCGAAACGTCCTATTGGACTGCGCGACCTTCTGATAGACGAGGAAATATCAAATGTGAACCACAAGAAAATAAGCATTTAGGCGAAGAAATACCGCATATTTCACGGTATTATCGCCCAAGATGTGAAAGCATATTTGCAAATATTATTAATATTCAGGGATTTACGCTTTTCTGGGGCCATGAAAAATCATCAGCACGGCCAGATGAAACACCGTTGCCTTTGTTGTGCGTTCGATTGATTTTGCCCTTTGGCGCGATCACGCCACCCAGCAAAACACCGCTATTATCGCGATCAACGTCGCGCAGACTAACCGGCGCAATGCGATCTACGGGCCTTTCCGGGTCATTTGTCTGAGCGGTTGGCAGCAATTGCTCATTATCTTTGCTGCCACCAAACAGCGTCTTTAGCGGCTTTTCTGCATAGAATGCGAGTTTGCGTTTACCGGCTGTCGTCGTGTTGATGCCGTCATTACCGCGCAAACGTGCAGTCTGACCATTAATGTCGAAGCCTGTCTGGCTAAAATTGCCTTCTTCATCGACAAACCCATCCCAGACATCGACGAACTTTGCCCCAGCCTTCTCGGAGGTGGTGCGGAAAATTTCGTTCAGTGCCAGCATATCCTGCGACATGCCGCGAGGACGGAATGGGGGCTGACCGACCCAGATCAGCGGATAATTCTTATCGGTAATCTCTTTCGCGAATTTTGATACGCGACTCTGATATTCCGCCGTCCATTCAGGGGAGCGTGCCGCGAGGCTTTGTCCCTTGATCGTAATTGCTTGCCGGTCGTTTGAGCCAATCATGACGACGACAGCAGCTGGCTTTTCCTCTTCGAGAATCTTGCCGATGTTTGCAGGCCAATCAAAATGATCGTCACGGACGAAGCCGGAAGAGCCATTGATGCGGCTGACAATCCGTAGGTCCGTATCCGCGGCAAAGGCAACATCAAGCCCTTCCGCCAAGCCGTTGCCGATAAAATCACCGACGACGAGAATTTTTTTGGCGTCTGGCTTTTTCTCAACAAAGTTGATTTCAGGTTGTGGTGGCGTCGCCGGAACGGCACGAGCTGCGGGCGTTACAGCTTTCGGTGTGCGTTTTGGTTTTGCAGGGCGTGTGCGTTGAGGCTTTGGCTGTTCATATTGTGGCTGTGGTTGCGTTTGCTTTGGCCCAAACAGCATATCAAAAATTGTGCGTGGCCGGTTCTGTGCAGATGCTGAAGACAACGCAGCCAGCGTTATCGCACAGGCAATGAGCATGGTCACCACAACGCCGCCAATCGAACTTTTGAATGGTTCTGCCTGCATGGGTCTCACTCTCCTGCGCCTAGAATAGTAATGTCCTTTGCCAAAAAGAAAAAGGAGCGCACATGAAATGCGCGCTCCGGGTTTATTCTTATTGCTTTTAACGGCGACGGAGAACCGTCAGCACTTCTTTGCTTGGGTGCCCATCTTGCTGCAAGCCGTTGCGCTGTTGGAAAGCTTCAATCGCTTTGCGCGATGTCGAGCCGATTTTGCCGTCAATTTTGCCGTCATAATAGCCGAGCGCTTTAAGATGCGTCTGCAATTCTTCGCGTTCATTCATTGTGATCGGCGTAAACGGACGGTTCCAGTCCTGACGCAATCCTTGATAGCCGCCGATGCGATCTGCAAGCAATCCGACTGCGAGAGCGTATTTATCAGCATTGTTGTAGCGCTTGATCATGAAGAAGTTCTTGGCCATCAAGAATGCTGGACCTTCACGACCATCCATCACTTTAAGTGTGACTTTTTCATTGGCATCCGGGAATGGACGCCCGTTAGCGCGAACCACACCGAGCTTCTGCCATTCGGCGGCTGAAAGCGAGCCGGAAGGGAATTTACGGCCGGCCGGAAGCACGACCTCATAGCCCCATGTGCGGCCGGGCTGCCAGCCATTGCGATGCAGCAGGTTTGCAGCAGTTCCAAGCGCATCAGGAACCGAATTCCAGATGTCGCGCTTGCCGTTGCCATCCATATCAACCGCATAGGCCTGATAGCTGGTTGGAATGAACTGGGTATGCCCCATTGCACCCGCCCACGAACCAGTCAGATGTCCGCGATCAATGTCGCCGGTCTGGAGAATTTTCATCGCAGCAATCAACTGCGTGCGGCCAAATTTGGCGCGGCGCTGATCGGCATAGGCAAGGGTCGCAAGCGAGCGGATGGTGTCCATCATGACGTCTTCGCGCTTGAGAATCTCGCCGTAATTGCTTTCCATCGACCAGATTGCAAGCAGGATATTGCGATCAACCGAGAAACGCTGTTCGATGCGCTGGAGCCACGGGCCCCATTTTTTCGCCATGCTCTGGCCGATGGCCACGGAGTGCTCATTCACGCGGTTATCAATGTAGTTCCAGACAGGTTCGCTGAATTCGGGCTGAACACGTGCTTTGCGCAAAACTTCGGGGTCTGGAGAATCGACGCCGCGGAACGCGCGGTCGAATGTCGACGGTGATACGCCATTCTGAATGGCTGTCGTGCGGAAACTGGACACCCATTTTCTAAAATTGGCATCGGCAAAAGCGGCGCCGGTAGACAGGCCAGATGCGAGCATTGCCACCGCAACGGTCGCTGTAATCTTGGCGCGCATTCCTCGTCCCAGAGTGAATGGAAATCGCAGCATTCTGTGTTTCCCTTCTGCAATCATGTTTTGCCGCTTCAAACGGCGAGTTGCCTTTCATGCCGAGCCTAGTTCAGTTAGATTGCATCAAGTCTTTAATACTATCCAGTGTTGAATTTGGGGCCGACCCTTATGAAGCATTAAATTACAGGCTTCAGGTTAGCATTTGGTTTACCATGGCGAGATTGCCTGAAAAATTGCGAGAAATTTTACAGAATTTTTGAATCAAGTAAGATTAAGGTAAAGTCACCGAATGTGATGAAGAAAGCGATATAATTTCGTCTTTCCTTAATCAAAACGCCCTATTTGAAATGCAGTGGTTTCAATGCTTTAATAATACAGCAGCATTAGTGAAAAAGTCGAGGAGACGAATGAGTTCGATCCGTAAAATCCGCAAGGCAGTTTTTCCTGTCGCAGGTCTTGGTACCCGTTTTCTACCCGCGACCAAGTCGATCCCCAAGGAAATGCTTACCGTCGTTGACAAGCCAGTTATCCAGTATGTCGTGGATGAGGCTCGTGAAGCCGGCATCGAACATCTGATTTTCGTCACTGGACGCAACAAGGCTGTGATCGAAGATTATTTCGATGCACAGGTTGAGCTTTATGCGACGCTTGCTGAGCGCGGCAAAAAGGCTGAGCTTGAGCATTTGCAAGAATTGCAGCCGCAGCCCGGCACCACGAGCTTTACCCGTCAGCAGGTTCCGCTCGGCCTTGGCCATGCGGTCTGGTGCGCGCGCGAGCTGGTCGGCGATGAGCCTTTTGCACTGCTTCTGCCAGATATGGTGATGCAATCGAAGAAGGGCTGTCTCAAGGAAATGGTCGAGCTGTATGAGCAGACCGGCGGCAACGTGATTGCCGTGCAGGAATGCGATCCTGAAGAAGCCCATAAATATGGCATCGTGGGCAAGGGTACTGCTATCGGTAACGGCTTTGAGATCAACCAGATGGTTGAAAAGCCAGCCAAGGGCACTGCACCTTCCAACCTCTACATCAATGGCCGCTATATTCTTCAGCCAGATATCTTTGAACTACTAAGTAAGCAGGAAAAAGGCGCTGGCAACGAAATCCAGTTGACCGATGCGATGTTAAAACTCGCTGATCAACAGAAATTCTATGGCTTTGATTATCATGGTCGGACATTTGACTGCGGTTCGAAGTCAGGCTTTATCGAAGCCAACGTAGCTTTCGCTCTTTGGCGCAAAGATATCCGTCCAACAGTTGAAGTTTCAATTGCCGAATTGCTGAAGACGATCAAAACGGCATAAGTTAGCTTATCTAACAATCACAAGCCCGCTTTCAGCAATGAAGGTGGGCTTTTGTGTATTTGATTGAAAGCCTTTAGCGCTGGACCTTCATGCCAACATAAATGCTGTTGGCGTGGTACTCGCGATAAGAAATCTGGCTCGTCTGAAATTCATGACGTAGTCGCGCATCAATACCGACAAAGCGGTTGATCCAATACGTCGCGCCAATCTGTGCACCGATGGTGTAATCCGTACCAGTGCCGTCCTTGTTATCACGGACATTGAGGTCGAGCTTGCCGTTAAAACTTAGATCGGAGCGAACGCGCCGCGTAACTTCAAGGCTCGCAAAGTGCAGCAGCGCACCTGCGACACCCGGAGTTGTTGAGGTGTCCACCATAGTGCGTGCATAAAGCTGCACGTCAGTTCCGCGCAATGGCGACCAGTTGATGGCTGCCGCAAGCGAGGGTCCGCTGACATCTGCGAGGCGGGCATCGTCGCTGTTGGCGCGCATGAAGCCAGCCGAGAATTCGCCGTTAAATTTCTCGCCGCGATCAAACATCAAACCTGCACGCACAGCATATTGTGAGCCGCTGCGCTCATAACCGTTGCTGTCCACGCGTTCATCGAACATGCGTTTGCCCAATTCAGCTTCGACAAACGGCTTGAGTGCTGGTGAAATCGCAAAACCACCGCGCAAAGTTACGCTGGCATAAGTGTTATCACGATCTTTCTGGCTGACTGTTCCGCCGGAAGACAGTTCTGCATCGCCGTAGCTGTCATGCTCAATACGACCTGTGGCTCGACCAAATATAAGGCCTGTATCGCGTTCAATGCCAAGGCTACCATTAGCCGTATGAACGAGAGGTCGCTTCAAAGCATCCGTTACGCCGTTGGGGCTTGATGCGCTTTCGCGGCGCAGCTTATAGCCCGCGCCCGCATTCACGGTTGTCTGGCCGCTCAAATCAAAACGCAGATTGCCCTGAACATCGACGCGAGGTTCTGACACGTCCTGCCCGGAGATAGATTTGCTCAGTGTGCCGGATGCGTCAAGCGTTGCCTGATGGCGCGCCCAATCGGATTCTGCCTTAAGCCGCAGCGTCGTTTCAGACAGCACCGCGCTCGAACCAGTAGAACTGTTATCGCCGTTGGTCGTGGCGCTAATGCCCTGCTCAAGTGATGGGCGAAGGACGAAGTTGCCTGTGCGAATGCCAAGCGGCGCGAAAGGATCCGCCTCAGCTGTCAGGCGGCGGCCTTGTTCAGGGATAGCAGGTAAGTTTTCACGACGTGCACGGCCCGTTGTATCTTGCTCTTCGATTGTCACAGCACTCACCGGCATATTGTCGGTTGTAAGGAAGCGCCGCGGTTCTTCATCATTAATGGGTGCAACCTGTGTTGTCTCTGCAGGCTGTGTCTCGCTCGGGGGTGTGTAAGAATCGTCAACAAATTCGTTTGTAGCGGGCGCATTCGGATCGAATGCATCGGCATCGCGATTTGTGGGTTGGTCCGCAGATGATGAGGCGGGCAGCGTATCGTCATCAAGAGTGCCGCGCAGTGTCACTTCCTTCGAAAAGGCGGCAGAGCTAACAATTGCCAAAGCACAACTCGCCAGCAACAGGCATCGCAGCCTGAGGACAAAAGGCGACGATCCGCCAGAAGTGGATTTGGCAAAAAACATATTGTCTTCAAACCGTTGCAACGTGGTAGATGAACGGTAAACGGACATGGTTAATTCTTTATTTATTTTTAGCTTTTTGAGGTGTTGATTGTGCGGCAACAAATGCTTGGACAACATTGCTTTAAGGCGCTAACCCTTGCGGCATGACAAAGCTCGACACCACACATGAAGCGGCTTCAATTGCCTCGGCTCTACGCACCATCCGGACCGAAAATGCGGGGCTCTTAGCGCTCGAAGATGCGCTGAACAATGGCCTGTCTGCGCCTTTTGCGGAAGCAGTGAAGACGATAGTCGGTTCTAAAGGCCGTCTGGTTGTCACCGGCGTTGGTAAAAGCGGCCATATTGGTGCCAAGCTTGCTGCGACTTTTGCTTCCACTGGCACCTCGGCTTTCTTCGTGCATTCGGCGGAAGCCAATCATGGCGATCTTGGTATGATCGGCACAGATGATGTTATTCTCGCAATGTCATGGTCGGGTGAAACGGCGGAACTCAAAGGCATCGTCAATTATTCCCAGCGCTTCCGCATTCCGCTGATTGCGATTACTGCGGGTGAGGATTCAGCACTAGGACGTGCAGCCAATGTCGCGTTGCTGCTGCCAAAAGTGCAGGAAGCTTGTCCGCATGGCCTCGCACCAACAACATCAACAATGATGCAGTTGGCCATCGGCGATGCGCTGGCTATCGCACTTCTCGAAGCACGCGGTTTCAGCCCAACAGATTTTAAAACCTTTCATCCAGGCGGTTCGCTTGGTGCGAGCCTTGTTCATGTTCGCGAGATCATGCACAAGGGGGATCGACTGCCGCTGGTCACAGTTGGTACATTGATGCCGGAAGCCATGAAGGTGCAGGCACAGAAAAGTTTCGGCTGTGTGATTGTTGTGGAACAGGATGGGCAGCTGGCGGGTATTATCACTGACGGTGATATTTCACGGAATCTGGCCCGCAATCTCTCAGAGCTTGCGGTCGATGATATTATGACCCGAAAGCCCAAAACAGTTGAGCAGAATTTGCTGGCCAGTGCAGCGCTTAGCCTTATCAACGAGAAGCATATCGGCGCGTTGATTGTTGCTGAAAACAATCGCCCGATTGGTTTGGTTCACTTCCACGATCTGCTGCGAATTGGCGTCGCTTAATCTAGAGCGCATCCCGAAAAGTGTGAAGCGGTTTTCGGACAAAGATGCGCGTCTAAGGAAGGTGGCTGTTTACACAGCCACCTCCATCTCAAGCGTAATCGCGTCAAATGAAACAATATGCACTTCGGTACCAGCCGGTAGGTCCGGACCTTTAATGCGCCATGTCGTGTCGTTGATGCGGATACGTCCCCGGCCATTGACGATTGGTTCTGCGAGCGTCGCACGTTGACCAACAAGCTGATCGCCACGCCGATTGAGTAATGGTTCATCCTGACGATCGCTGGAGCCGAAAACACGACGGCCTGCCAGCACGAAGATTACGGAAAGCACTAGAAACAGAACAATTTGCAATTGCCAGCCAAAACCTGCAAGTGAGCCAAGCAGGAAGGAAATGCCGCCTGTCACAAGAGCAGCAAGTCCAAACCAGATTAAGAAAATGCCGGGTGCCATAATTTCCAAAATGAGCAGGACGAGGCCGAGAACGAACCAACCCCAGAGCCCAAGTTGTGACAGGAAATGAATAATCATGGCGTTAATCCTGTCTTAGCTGCGGGTCGTTGGAACACTGCGAGAGCGCGGTGCAGGTGCAGTTGGCGCCGGATCAACGGGGTGACTGCTATCTCCAAACACTTCTTTTGCAATCGCGCCAATGCCAGCCAGCGAGCCGATTAGCGAGCTTGCTTCAAGCGGCATTAGAACCACTTTCTGGTTCTTAGCGCTTGCGATATTGCCGAGTGCTTCAGTATATTTCTGTGCAATGAAGTAGTTCAGTGCCTGAACATTCCCGCTCGAAACAGCATCGGAAACCAGTGTCGTTGCCTTAGCTTCAGCTTCTGCAAGACGTTCACGTGCTTCAGCTTCACGTTTTGCGGCTTCGAGCTTGCCCTCAGCTTCGAGAATCTGTGACTGCTTCTGACCTTCAGCACGCAAAATTTGCGCGTTGCGGTCGCCTTCAGCTTCGAGAACCTGCGCACGCTTGTCACGTTCGGCCTTCATCTGACGGCCCATCGAGCTGATAATGTCGGCTGGTGGATTGATGTCTTTGATTTCCACGCGGGTCATCTTAAGACCCCACGGGTGAGCTGCTTCATCGACAACGCGCAGCAGGCGATCATTGATCGCATCGCGGTTGGAAAGCAGTTCGTCCAAATCCATTGAACCCATGACAGAACGGATATTTGTCATGGTGAGATTGAGGATTGCATATTGCAGGTTTGAAACCTGATAAGCGGCCTGTGCGGCGTTCAACACCTGATAAAAAGCGACGCCATCTACGCCGACAATCGCATTATCGCGGGTAATAACTTCCTGCGTCGGAACATCGAGCACCTGTTCCATCATATTGAGGCGTGCGCCGATTCGGTCGAAGAATGGCACAATGAGATTAAGGCCCGGCATCAGCGTGCGTGTGTAGCGGCCAAAACGCTCAACGGTATAATTGTAACCCTGCGGCACGGTCTTTATGCCTGCAAAAAGCGTAATAAGTACGAGTGCAGCTAAAATCAGCAGCGTGATGTCAAAACCAGTCATTATCCAAACCCTCTAAATTAAACCCAACCCTGCAACTCGCGACGGACGAGTGTCTCGATGACTTTCATGCCTTCTTCGCTATCGTTGAGGCACGGTATGTGGCTGAAGTTTACGCCGCCAGCCTCATGAAATTCTTCCGCCGCTTCGTGGCCGATTTCATCAACTGTTTCCAAGCAATCCACCACAAAGCCGGGATTGAGCACTGCAACGGATTTTACGCCCTGCTTGGCCAGTTCCACAAGGGTTTCGTCGGTGTAAGGCTGGAGCCACTCTTCCGGTCCGAAACGTGACTGGAAAGTTGAGCGGAACTGTTTTTCATCCATTCCAAGTCGAGCGCGCAAAAGCCGTGATGTTTCAAGGCATTGCGAACGATAAGGATCGCCTTTGTCGGAATAGCTTTTTGGAATTCCGTGATAGGAGGCAAGGATGACTTCCGGCTTGAAATCGAGCGTTGCCAGATGCTTCTCAATAGATTGAGCAAGCGCTTCAATATAGACCGGCTCGACTTCATAGGACGGGATCGTGCGCACCGCTGGCATGAAGCGCTTTTTCATCAGAACTTCAAAGAACTTATCGTTCACCGTCGCAGTCGTGGTGGCTGAATATTGCGGATAGAGCGGGAACATGACGATGCGTTCGCAGCCCTGTTTCAACAACCGATCCGTCACGTGTTCAATCGAAGGTTGTCCATAGCGCATGGCCCAATCAACGATGACGTTCGCCTCGTCTTTGAGGGCGACTGCAAGCTTTTCACCCTGAGCGCGGGTATAGGTGCGCAGAGGAGATTCGTTTTTCTCATGGTTCCAGATGCGGTCATAGAGCTTGCCTGAACGCTTTGGGCGTACAGTCAGCACGATACCATAAAGGATCGGATACCAGAAAAGACGCGACCATTCGATTACCCGACGGTCAGAAAGGAACTCAGCGAGATAGCGCCGCATCGGAGCATAGCTCGTGCCATCTGGCGTCCCGAGATTGACCAGCAACACACCAACTTTTGGCTGTTTGACAGCATGGCTGGCTGGCGTGGCGATCACTTTATCTGTCTCACTCATTTTCCGACTCCTGCTTTGCCGGAAAACTAGAGAAAAAAAGGCAAATTACAATCCTAACAATGCCAAAGGCCGTTGAATTGTCAGTTATTTGGGACAGGAACGCATGAAAAAACGGCACACGCAGAAAGCGTATGCCGTTAAACTATCATGCAGATAGATTTTAAGCGCGGCGCGTCAGCGAGAAGCGCGAGCCTGCCGATGATGTGCAGTTAAGCTGGTTCTGCGAAACGAGTGCGCAATTCACGCGCGAAGATGTTCCGCGCACGATTGAACGCATGTCGATCTCAACGAGCTGTGGCGACTGGTAACGATAGTTGCCTTCGGCCAACTTTTCATTGGTGTCGGTCGAGCGCGTTTCGAAGATGCCACCATTGAACGACGAGACGATGCCGTTTGGATCAGCCCAACGACCATCAATGCCAGAGGGTGCACGATTGACGACAGGGACATTGCCACCACCGCCGGGGCCGGTTGCCACACAACCTGCAAGCGCGAGCGATACGATTGCCGTAGAGCCGATGATGCGGAAGCGTTTCATGTCCATTTTCTCCGTAAGAGTGTTTAGCGTGTGATGTATGGAAATTTACACGAATACAAGCCCTGTTGAAGAGTATTATGAGATTGTTGCTCAAGTGCCGCAATGGTGATTGCCCGGCAAAGGCCGGGCAATCACGTGCAATTTAACGAACCAGAATGTTTCGGAACTGCCATGGGTCTTTGGTATCAATGTCTTCTTCAAACAACACGCCACGGCCTTCAAGCGGGCTCCAATCGGTATAATATCCTTTGACGGGGCCGAGATAAGGCAGCTGCACTTCGAGGCAGCGGCGATAATCCATTTCGTCGGTTTCAACGATGCCGCTTTGCGGGTTTTCAAGCGCCCACACCATGCCAGCAAGTACCGAGGAAGACACCTGCAAGCCCGTTGCGTTCTGATAAGGTGCCAGCTTGCGGGCTTCTTCGACGCTGAGCTGCGAGCCATACCAATAGGCGTTTTTTTCGTGACCATAGAGCAGAACGCCCAGCTCATCCGAGCCGTCGAGAATTTCGTCTTCTTCGAGAACATGCTGGACCGTCTGCGCACGTCCGCTACCGCCAAACATTTCATCAAGCGAGAGAATGGCGACATTACTTGGGTGATAGGCATAGTTACAAGTCGGGCGGTATTCCAGCTTACCCTTCTTGCTTCGCACAGTGAAGAAGTCGGCAATCGAAATTGCTTCATTGTGGGTTACAAGCAGGCCATATTGTGCGCCGTGGGTCGGGCACCATGTGCGAATGCGCGTGTTGCCGCCAGGCTGTTCAAGAAAGATCGCAGCCTTGTTGCCCTTTTTCTGTTTGCGGGCATTCTTCGGTTTCCAGTTTTCGTGGGTGCCCCAGCCAAGCTCGGCAGGCTGCAAGCCTTCAGAAATAAAACCTTCGACCGACCATGTGTTCCAGAACGTATCAAAGGGCTTTGGTTCTTTGGCGCGCTGTGTATCGCGTTCGGCGATGTGAACACCTTTCACGCCGACCTTCTTCATGAGCTTTGCCCAGCCCTGACGGTCATCGGTGACAGGCTCTTCAAATTCTAATTTGAGTTCGGTTGCGAGATCAATCAGCGCCTTTTTTACAAACCACGACACCATGCCGGGATTTGCGCCGCAGCAGGAAACAGCGGTAGGGCCGCCCGGATGTTTTTTCTTTTCAGCGCATACCGTTTCACGCAGTGCATAATTTGTGCGCGCGGCATTGTCTGCCTTTTCATCAAAATAGAAGCCCAGCCATGGCTCGACAACCGTATCGATATAGAGCGCGCCTTCTTCACGGCTGTAGCGCATCAGGTCGAGCGAACCAGTGTCGACGGACAGATTGACGATGAACGGTTGGCCTTCGCCTTCCTTGATCAGAGGCCCAAGAACCTTCTTGTAATTGTCTTTTGTGATCGCTTCCTTGATGAAGCGGATACCCTTGTCATCCAGTATCTTGCGGTTCTTCTCAGATGGATCGATGACGACCAGACGGGACTTGTCGAATTTGAAATGGCGTTCGATCAGTGGCAGGGTACCGCGCCCGATCGAGCCGAAGCCGATCATAATAACAGAGCCGGTAATTTCGCCATAGACTGGCCATTTCGCTTTCGCCATTTTCTTTCTCTCTCCTGCCGCAAGGATGCAGCGCTTGGTATTTCCGGGATGCGGAATTACTTATTTTGCTACGATAGCACAGGTTCATAGAAAGAAAGAAACGTCACAAGCCTATGACAGCAAACGTGTTTAACGAATTTATATGGTAACCAGCTGAGCCCGGATCATTCCGCGCAATGAATTGCCGACAAGAATGTTGCGTGCGCGGGTGAGATCGTCCACCGTCACAACGCCCTCCTGAACGACGTTATTGTTCAGAAGTTCGCGTCGTAGAACACCGTCGAGCAGACCACATGAGAGGGCAGGGGTGACACAGGTGCTGCCGCCAATATCGAGGAAAATCGATGTGATGGTGCCTTCGCAGATTTCTCCACGATCATTAAGGAGAATGACTTCGTCCACTTCCGCTGGCGAATATTCTTCACGGGCAGAAATATAGACTCGGCGTCGAGTCGTCTTGTGGCGGAGCAACGCATCGTCGTGGTTGAGACGCGTTTCAGCCAACGCGATGCGCCACACAGTTTGAGCCAATAGCGGTTCGTAGGGCGCGGCGGTTATTGTGATCAACCCATCAGGGGCTAAGGTTAGCCGGAGTTTGAGAGGGTTTTCACCTACACTAATTTCGGAAATTTTCTGATGGACTGTTTCCATATTGTAATGGAAACCGAGTTCGCGTGCTGAATTTTCCAGTCGCGCCATATGGAGATCAAAACGCAAAATGCCAGAAAGCGGCTCCCAGCGCATTGTCTCGATCAGCTGATAGTCTGGTTCCGCATCGCTGGTCGCTGTCCCGTTGCGAACCGTGCTTTCAGAAGACATTCCTCATACTCCGCTTGCGCTGTGGAATCGAAAACCACGCCGCCCCCGACATTGAAAATTGCACGATTTTGCTCAAGAAGCGAGAGCGTGCGAATGGCAACATTGAACCGCATGCGTCCGCTCGGTTCTATCCAGCCCAGTGAGCCGCAATAGATGTCGCGCGGGACGCTTTCCAGTTTGCGCAGAATTTCCATCGCGCTGATTTTCGGCGCGCCGGTGATGGAGCCGCAGGGAAAGAGCGCCTTAAAAAGAGAATGCAAGCTGAGGTTCGGCTTCAGTTTTGCGCGCACACGGCTGATCATTTGATGCACGGTTGGATAGGTTTCGACCCGGAAAATTTCAGGCACATCAAGCGATCCGACTTCGCTGATCAATGAAATATCATTACGTAACAGATCGACAATCATGCGGTTTTCCGCCTGATTCTTAGGGTCGTTCATCAGGAACTGGCGGTTCGCCTCATCCTCAAAAGGGGTGGCACCGCGCGGCATGGTGCCCTTCATTGGATGTGTTTCGATATAACCTTCGCTATCCACTTCAAAGAAAAGTTCCGGCGAACGCGACAAGATGATCGGGCCACCGAGATCGCAATAGGTCGCATAGCGGACAGGCTGACGCTTTGCGAGCGTGTTGAACAGCACGAGTGGATCGCCGTCCCATTCAGCATGAACCGGAAATGTCAGATTGCCCTGATAGCAATCGCCTTCGCGCAAATGCTGGTGAAGGCGTGCAAACTTCGGCTGGTAATCCTCAAGCGACCACTGGGCGATCGGTTCACGTAAGTACGTGATGTTGTCATCGCTGCGCGAGTGCAAGGCTTCATCTGATGGGCCATCGAAGACACCAAAGCATAAAAGCGGTGCTTTGCGACCTTCCGGTAGGAGCTCTTTCAGTTTGTGTTCAAGCAGATAGCCCGCTTCATACGAGAGATAGCCTGCAAGCCACTTGCCCGCTTCGTGGGCGCGTTGCATGGCCTCCCATGCCGCTTCGAACGTATCTGGCGTATCGGCACGGATAATCGAAGACGGAGCCGCGAATAAAACATCGCGGCCCGCCTTGTCATCCCGAAAAAGGATTTGCTGCCTATTCAAACCCCTATTCATCAAACCCTTGTGGGTCACGAATTTGCTCAGTCTTCCATGGCTTCGAGTTCGTCGATGATGCCTTCCACCACCGACAGGCCCTTGCTCCAGAAATCCGGATCGGTTGCATCAAGGCCAAATGGCGCCAGCAGTTCCTTGTGGTGCTTGGTGCCACCCGCTTTCAGCATGTCGAAATACTTCTGCTGGAAGCCTTTTTCCGAGTTCTGGTAGACGGCATAAAGCGAGTTTACCAGACAATCGCCGAAGGCATAGGCATAGACGTAGAACGGCGAATGGATGAAGTGCGGAATATAGGTCCAGAAGGTTTCGTAACCCGGATTGAGATTGACTGCATCGCCAAGGCTTTCGCGCTGCACATCCATCCAGATTTCGCCGATACGCTCTGATGTCAGTTCGCCTTCGCGGCGCTCGGTGTGAACACGACGCTCGAACTGGTAGAAAGCGATCTGGCGCACGACCGTATTGATCATGTCTTCGGCCTTTTGAGCCAGCATGGCCTTGCGCTCGCGCTTGTTGGTGGTGCGTTCAAGCAGCGAGCGGAACGTGAGCATCTCACCAAAAACGGAAGCCGTTTCAGCCAGTGTGAGTGGCGTCGATGCCATCAGCGCACCCTGTTCGCCAGCCAGCACCTGATGCACGCCATGGCCAAGCTCGTGGGCCAACGTCATTACATCGCGCGGCTTACCCATATAGTTGAGCAGCACATATGGATGGGCGGAAGGCACTGTTGGATGCGCAAAAGCACCCGGCGCCTTGCCCGGACGCACCGGCGCGTCAATCCAGTTCTTGTCAAAGAATTTCTTGGCGATTTCGGCCATTTCAGGCGCGAAGTTGCCATAGGCGGAAAGCACGGTTTCGCGTGCCTCATCCCACGAGATCAGCGCCTGCGGTGTTTCCGGCAGCGGCGCATTGCGATCCCAGTTCTCCAACTTTTCAAGGCCGAGCCACTTGGCTTTCAACGCATAATAGCGGTGTGAGAGGCGTGGATAGGCTGCTTCAACGGCACTGCTGAGCGCATCGACAACTTCACGTTCAACGCGATTGGCAAGATGGCGGCTGTCGGCAATATCCTGAAAACCACGCCAACGGTCGGAGATTTCCTTGTCCTTGGCCAGTGTATTGGTAATCAGCGTGAAGGTGCGAAGGTTTGCGCCAAAAGTCTTCGCAAGCGCTTCAGATGCCTTTTTGCGCACCGCACCATCTGCGTCCTGCAACATGTTGAGGGTCTGCTCGATAGCCAGTTCTTCACCGTCAATTTCAAAACGAAGGCTCGACATGGTTTCATCAAACAGGCGGTTCCATGCGCTATAGCCAGTGATCGATTTTTCATGGAAAAGCTGTTCCAGCTTGTCCTCAAGCTCATAAGGCTTGTCGAGACGAAGATCTTCCAGCCATGGACGATAATGAGCGATCGCCGGATTGGAGACGATAGCTTCTTCAAGTATCCCGTCATCAATACGGTTGATTTCGAGACTGAAGAAAATCAGCGGTGTGTTGGCGTCAGTCAGCTTCTGCTGCACATCACCAAACAGCTTCATACGCTTGGGGTCGGTGGTGTCGCCGTAGTAATAAAGGCCCGCAAAAGAAGCGATGCGGCCCATAAGTTCGCTTAAAGCTTCATATTCCTTGATCGCATCGGCAAAATTTCCGCCATTGGTCTTGGCTGCCTCTTCGCCAAGCTTACCCTTCCAGCGTGTCTCAAACGTTGCTGCATCCTTCGCCGCCTTTTCGAGATCAGCTTTTAGTTCAGCGCTCTCGGCAGAAGGGTAAAGGTCAGCCAGATTCCATTCCGGCAATTGTCCAAGTTTTGTCGCTTCGGTCATTGCATTCTCCTGTTGCCCTCTTCTCGCATGTCTTTTTCAACACGCCAAGGGGTTAGGGCGCGGTGTTGGTGTTTCAACAATTCTGAGGATGAAATGTGCTTCGACCTTATCAGGGGTTGCATTCAAAGGAAGCGCTACTCCAAATGCACGCCTGAAATAAGACACATACTGGATATTGGGATATAGAGACGTTTAAACCATCGGTAGATAGCAGTTCATGAGTACGCGTATTCTTATAGTTGATGATGATCCGATACAATGCAGAGGCCTTGAGGCAGCTGTTATGCGTATGGGTTATCGCACTATTCTTGCAGATGGCGGCATCAATGCTCTTAACATTATCGGAAGCCGCAAGGACGTCTCGCTTGTCCTTCTCGATCTAAGTCTGCCGGATTTGGACGGATATTCGGTTCTTGCGAAAATCCGTGAATCAGGCATTAGCATTCCGGTGATTGCGCTCGTTCTTGATACTGAGATTGAGAACGCAATGCACGCTATTCGGCTTGGTGCGATTGATTTCATCGTCAAACCCGCTGCTTTTGAGCGGGTCCAGGTGTCTATAGCGAATGCATTTAAGCTGGATTCGCTAACGCATGAAATAAAACGTACCCGCATTTCGCAAAAAAGTGACATTTCACTCTCGGAAATGTCATCCAAAAGTTCGGAAATGGAGAAAGTCGTTTCTTTAGCACGGCGTGCTGCGTCACTCGACACTCCTGTATTGATCGAAGGTGAAGTAGGTACAGGTAAAGAAACACTCGCGCGTGCAATTGTTAGCGGTGGTAGCCGATGGCAAGCGGCGTTTGTTGCAGTTGATTGTCGATCTCTGTCGAGAGAAAGTGCAGATGAAATCCTCTTTGGACAGTCTGCTGCTCGTGCTTTTTTAAAGCCTGATAATGTGCCTTTTCTGGTCGCGGGAAAAGTAGCAGAAGCAGAAGGCGGTAGCCTGTTTTTCGATCAGATCAGCGCGTTGCCCCCACGTACGCAGCAGCGCTTATTTGCTTTTATCAAGGCAAGTCAGTCTGTACTGTCTGATGCAAAAGGCTCGCTTTTCAGTGATGTTCGTTTGATTGCTTCCGACAGTCATTGTTTGGCTGAGTTGGTTCAGCTAGGACAGTTTCATCCAGGCTTGTATCACTTTTTCGCATCATTTTCGATAAAGATGCCTCATCTGCGTGATCGCTCAGTAGATATACCGGGTTTGGCACATCAGTTTTTAATGCGCTTTGCGAGTGAGGAGCGGCGCGGGCACATTGCGGGCATCACGCCTTATGCGTTGGAGTGTCTCAAATCGTATGATTGGCCTGGAAATGTGCGCGAATTAAAAAACGCAATTTATCAGGCAGTGATTCTAAGCAATGAATCGGCTCTCACGGCACGAGATTTTCGTCATATTGGGTTTGATGCGATCATGCCGGCCTCAAAATCGTCGCCTGAGAACATAATATCTCCACTTGCGGCGGTAGTTCCGCATAATAATGGGACGGCTATTAGCAGTATCGATTTTGAAGGACAGGTTCGAACATTGGCAGCAGCGGAAGAGCAAATGATCCGTATTGCAATCGCACATTATGACGGGCAAATCAGTGAGGTCGCTCGCCGATTGGGCATTGGGAGAACGACTCTTTATCGGAAATTGAAGGAATACGGCGTTGATGTGGCGACTATTTCCCACAAGGCGCAAGATGACGCTTTAGATGTCGATACTCATATTACTCGACATACTTCGCGTGGATAATGCCTGTTAAAGCCATATAAAATATCGACTTTTTGATTGTTCCTGTCTGTGTTGCCAGAATGTTAGCATCGATGAAGATTGTTAATAGTTTTTTTACTATGTTGAAAATAGATGCGTGACTGTGGCTTTTTTGCCATGGTGTTTCCTCATTTGTTGTTCACTAAGTGTCCATTAACCATTAAAACCGACAATCAGGGTTCACGCATATTCGTTTTTTGAACTCTGATACGGCCCCTAGGGCGGACAACACGGTAAGGCGATATAATTCGATGAGCAGCATATCGACTATCAAAGCACGGTTGGCGAAAGTCTGGACAGGATTGTTCAATTCGGCTTCTCAGGTTCGAGCGTCTGCTTCGACAGCTTTGGTTGCAGCGGCGATTGTAACGGCACTGGCGCCTTCGCAGGCATCTGCCGAAACACGTACGCTGAAGCTCTATTATGTTCATACGGGTGAAAAGGCAGAAATCACCTTCAAAAAGAACGGCAAGTTCCTGCCGGACGGCTTAAAGAAGCTGAATGTCTTTCTGCGCGATTGGCGTCGCAACGAACCAACCCGAATGGATCCGCGTCTGTTCGATCTCGTTTGGCAGGTTTATCGCTCGACCGGATCGAGCCAGTATATCACTGTCGTGTCCGCTTATCGTTCGCCTGCGACCAACAACATGCTGCGTTCCAAGACCAGCGGTGTTGCTAAAAAGAGCCAGCACACGCTTGGCCGCGCGATGGACTTTTTCATTCCGGGTGTACCGCTTGCGAAACTACGCGCCATTGGCATGCGCTATCAGGTCGGTGGCGTTGGCTACTATCCGCGCTCCGGTTCGCCCTTCACCCATATGGATGTGGGCAATGTTCGTTCGTGGCCACGCATGAGCCGTCGCGAACTGCTGGCACTGTTCCCAGATGGCAAAACTGCTCACCTTCCAGCTGACGGCAAGCCATTGCCGGGCTATGAGCAAGCATTAGCGATGATCGAACGACAAAAAGCCAGTGGCGGCAATGTCATGATGGCAAGCAATTCTGCGCCAAAAAAGAGCAAGACGCTGTTTGGTGCACTGTTTGGCGGCGGTGGCGCTGATGAAGAAGAAGATAATGGTGATGTAGCGCCAGCGGCTGCTCGTCCTGCCCGTGCCGCTCCTGTTCGTCAGGCTCCAACACCTGCTGCTCCAGTCCAGACGCCACAGCCTGAAGCAATGATCGCTGCTTTACCTGCACGTGATGCGCCAATTCCGATGCAGGCTCCGCGCCCTGAAGCAATTGTAGAAGTTCCGCAGCAAGCTGAAGAAGCACCTGCGGTTGCATTTAACGTTCCTATTCCTTCTAGCAAGCCTGCTAATGCAGCGCAGGACGCAATTGCTCTTGCAGCCGCCGCAGTACCGGAAGATGCTGCTGAGCAGCAAGTCGCTGATGCTGGGACAAACGCGATGCTGACCGGTTTTGTTCCCGTCCCATCAATGCGTCCGCAGCAGGAAACAGCACCACAATTGGCAGCGGCTGTTGTTCCCGCGATGCGTCCGCAGTTAGCGCAAGAAAATCCGCAGGATGCGATTGCGCAGATCGTTAATAATAATCCGCAGTCAGAGACAACGGTTGCCGATGCTGGCAATGTGATTGCCCAGGGTAATGCGGCGTCCTATCCGCTGCCTAAGGAAGCGCCACGTGCCAATACGCAATTGGCGCTGGTTTCTAAAAAGGACGAAATTGGTGAGCTGATTGCGCCACCAGAGGATGATTTTGAGACGCAGCAGGTTGCTTCCACAAAGCCACAGCCAGTGAAGATTGCGCCTGTTAAGACCGCATCTGTTGCAAAGACGGCCCCATCACGTTCACATGTTGCTGCCGTTGGTCATACTGCGAAAACTGGCGCTCGTTCAACGGGCAAGGGTGATCGTCGTATTGCCGCCGCAGCTTCACGCCCAGCGCCAATGGTCCAGCCAGCTGCAATTCCAGCTTCTGCGGTCGCTATGTCGACGGAGTCCGTCGCACAGACTGCACCGGCAACCAATGCGGTTCTGCGCAACGATGCGATGAGATCTGCGCCTGCTATGGTCTATACCGCGGGCTTCCAGCGTGGAGATTTGCCAAGCGAACGCTCCAGTCAGTTCAGCGGAAATGCTGTGACGTTCCTAACCGTAGCGAAGTTTACCAAAATCAACTGATCCTATTGCAAGTAAAGAAAAAAGGGGCCGTGAGGGCCCCTTTTTTTATTGCGCTATTTAAAAGCTCATTTCTTCAAACCTGCGGCTTCCACAGCGAGCTTTGTAATGCCATCCCAATCGCCTGCCTCCAGCAATTCTTTTGGTGCAACCCATGAGCCGCCAACGCAGACAACATTTGGCAACGAAAGATAAGTTTTGGCATTTGCAAGGCTTACGCCACCAGTTGGGCAGAAGGTTAATCCTGCCAACGGTGAGGAAAGCGCTTTCAGGAACGGCGCACCACCAGCCTGTTCTGCTGGGAAAAATTTGAGATGCGTGTAGCCTTCTTCGCGAAGGGCGAGCATTTCGCTTGGGGTGATTGCCGCAGGCAGGAGAGGCACGTCGCTATCATCGGCCGCCGCGAGAATATATTTCGTGGCGCCGGGGCTTACGATGAAGCGCGAACCAGCCTTGGCTGCTTCTTCATATTGCTTTGCATTGAGGATAGTGCCTGCGCCAACGATTGCCTCTGGTACTTCCGACGCTACTGCACGGATTGCATCGAGTGCTGCTGGCGTGCGCAGCGTGATCTCGATTGCAGGCAAACCACCTTTGGCAAGCGCGCGTGCCAAAGGAACCGCATGTTCGGCCTTATCAATCAGCAAGACGGGAATGACGGGCTGGCCTTGCAAGACGGGAACGAGAAGATCGGTTTTCTGCGGCATGGGCTTGCTCTTCTGATGGAGGTTGAATGGCTAAAACCGATTTAAAGTGCATAGACCTATTTGTCTACCGCATGCACAATAGTCTAAGCGGAAGTTCATTCTGAAACTTACGATATCTTTTTCCAGAATGAACTCTAAGCGGGAAAAGCCAGTGCGGCAATCAGATTGAACCGCTTTCCAAAGGCTCGAGATTGGCTTCGATACGATCACGATAGGCTTCATAGCGGTTTGGCAGTTTGAGTGCTTCGCCGAGATGCGCGGTGTCTTCATCGCGGTCAAAGCCAGGCTCGTTAGTTGCCACTTCAAACAACACACCACCCGGCGTGCGGAAGTAGATCGCCCAGAAATAATCGCGGTCGATCACTGGCGTAACGTGGTAGCCCGTGTCCATAAGTGCCTTGCGTACTTCAAGCTGTGCAGCACGATCTGGCACCGCAAAGGCGATGTGGTGGACAGAACCAGCACCCTGACGTGCAGCCTGAGCGGAAGGCAGGGCTTCAAGGTCAATCGTATCGGCACCATTGCCATTCGGCATGATGAAGCGGCTGACATTACCTTCAGTTTCAGCGCGTTCATAACCCATGAACTTCAGCAGTTCGGCACTGGCATCTATATCGTGAAGCCGCATACGTGCGCCGCTGAATCCACGAATAGCGACATCCTCAGACACACCTGCGCTCATCCACGGTGCACGCTTGTCATCGTCTATTTCGACGAGCGCGAAACCATCGCCATCCGGACCCTGAAAACGCAGGCGCTCGGAGCCGAATACACGGTCAGCTTCAAGGCCGGTTACGCCTCTAGCAACAAGGCGGTCTTTCCAGAAGCCGAGGGAACCCTTTGGCACTGAGAATTCGGTTTCACCGACTTCGCCAACGCCTGGACGGCCGCGAACAATGTTTGGGAAAGGAAAGTAGGTCATGACCGAGCCGGGCGTGCCGACTTCATCGCCGTAATAAAGGTGGTAAACACTTGGCTCGTCGAAGTTGACGGTCTTTTTTACACGACGCAGGCCGAGTGTGTCGGTAAAGAAGCTGTTGTTCTGGCGCGCATCAGCGGCCATTGAAGTGACGTGGTGAAGGCCCTTAATCTGGTTCAGCATGATATTTGCCTTTCTGCGGCATTACCGCTTTGCAATCTTGTTGAGCCGAATTTAAGAGACTTGATAGTTGATAACAATTGTCGCAGTAATTGCTAATCTATTACGCAGAGTGCAATAATCAAATGAATGAACTGAAAGCGCTGAAAACTTTCCTTCTGGCGGCAGAGAAGCGAAATTTTGCGCAAGTCGCACGCGAGCTGGATATGACGCCAGCCTCCGTTACCCGCACAATTGCAGCACTGGAGGAAGAACTGGGTGTGCAGCTTTTTGTCCGCACAACACGGCAGGTTTCATTGACAAGCGATGGCGCAGTCTTCGCAGCGCGTATTGAACCGGCAGTCGATGCACTGGAAGCAGCGCGGCATGAACTCATGAATGTGCATAAGGCCGATCAGGGGCGATTGCGTATTAATGCGCCGATGTCGCTCGGCCAGCAGGTGCTGCCGCAAATTCTTTCCGCATTTCGTGAGCTTTACCCAAAGATTGAGGTGGAGCTGTCGCTGACCGACCAGATGCTTGATATTGTTGAGCAGGATTTCGATCTGGCGATCCGTATTTCCGGCGCACCATCGGATAAATTCACCATCTGGCGCAAGATCATTGAGATCAAGCGGATTTTGGTCGCGGCTCCCGGTACGTCATATGTTGATGTGGCACATCCGAGCGAACTGACGTCCGATGGCTGTCTCGGTTATAGTTCCGAGAGCCGCCGTGAAAAGTGGGCTTTGTCGGATGGAAGCTCAACCGTCAATGTCTCCGCGGGACGCATGATCAGCGCGAACAATGGTGAAGTTTTGGCCAATATGGCAGCTGGTGGGGCAGGGGTTGCAATGCTGCCGACCTTTATTGTGGCGGAACATCTGCGCACGGGTCGCCTGGTGCACATCTTGCCGGAATGGTCGCCGCCGCAGCTTTGGTTGACGCTCTATTACCCGCCATTTCAGAAGTTACCGCCACGTATTGCGACATTCTCAGACTTCTTTGAGCGTGAGATTAAGGCAATTATCACCAGAATAGTATAGTTTTTTGCTCAAAGGCGAAGAGTTGGAATCCCTATTTGAGCTAAACATTGATCGCTTTTCAGCGAAAATCATAGAAAGGAAAACAATGAATTCTTAGCGACGTATTTCGCAGTAAGAGATTTGCCAATATCGGCAAAGATGTTAAATCGGATTTATTGATATTTTTTCGCCGGTATTCCAATGATTTTGCTGTTCGTCTCGTTTGTATCAAGCGCCATTCTCTGTGGTGCTTCGCTGTATATTCTATCCGTTTTGTTGCCGAGATCTTTTCTCGCAGCAGGCTTCAATCCACGATCAAATCATAATGTACCCGCGCAGCAAATTGGTGGCCTTGCGCTTATTCCCGCAGCGCTCATCACTCTGTTTACATTCGGGCCGGACCTCGGAATCACGGTCGAGCTAGTCAGTTTTTTATCGGGTGCATCCATATTGTTATGGGCCGTTGGTGCGCTGGATGATCGGTTTGAATTGCCCGTCTATTTGCGTTTTGGATCGCAACTGCTCGCAAGCTGCTTGGTTCTTTATGGTTTGGGGCCGGAATATAGATTGTTGCCGGATTTGCTTCCGCATTGGTGTGAAGCAATTTTGATTGTCATTACACTTGTTGCGGCAATCAATATAACAAATTTTATGGATGGATTGGACTTAATGACGGTGGCGGGTTTGGGGATTCCGCTGCTAGGTATTGTTATTTTGACTGTACTGCATTTTGCCGGTGTTGAAAGTGGCGCGCTTGCAGCCATCCTCGCAGGAGGTCTATTAGGCTTCTCGTTTTTTAACCGCCCACCAGCACGTATTTTTTTAGGTGACTCCGGTAGTCTGCCTCTCGGGTTAATGACTGGTACAGCTTTATTGTTGTTGGCGCGTGAAACGCACATAACTGTAGCAGTCGTTCTTCCACTATACTATGTTTTTGATGCTGGAACGACAATTCTCCTGCGTTTGGCAGCAAGGGAAAATGTATTGAAAGCTCATTCCAAGCATGCGTATCAGATGGCAAAAAGATCAGGATGGAGTGTTATTAAAGTAGTTTCGCACGTTGGAGTTTTAAACGTTATTCTAATAATGTGCGCCGCTTCAATGCTGTATTTTAATCACTTACTCTCTCAGATAATATTCCTGATGGTCGCGATTGTTGCTGTTCTTTTATTATTGCTGGATTTTCGTGGTCGCTTTAAAAAGCTATGACATCAAAAAGTACTTTGCGAATGGCTGTGACATCATTTGTGTCCATAGCAGCACGTAGCTCATTTAAGCTTTGCATAACATCTACATCTGCTTTTTTACCCTTAGGAGCACGCATGATTTTTGGATGTCTTGTTGTTCGTGCCTGCGATGGGTCGTAAAAAAGCTCTTCATACATCTTCTCACCTTCGCGAATGCCGGTGACTTCAATTGCGATATCGCCTTGTGGGTTATCGCTGTTGCGAACTGTAAGTCCTGCAAGGAGAATCATGTTTTCTGCGAGATCTCTGACTTTTACGGGCTCACCCATTTCCAGTAAGACGGTATCTCCTGTTTCGGCAATCGCACCAGACTGCACGATCAGTTCGGCAGCCTCTTTGATCGACATAAAATATCGCGTCATATCTTCATGAGTCAGAGTTACTGGCCCGCCATTGGCGATTTGCTCGCGAAATAATGGAACAACTGAGCCATTTGACCCAAGAACGTTGCCGAAACGTACAGAATAAAAAGAGGTATTTTTACCTGCTTGTTCAGCTAGCATTCCGTAATAATACACGATGAGTTCAGCCCAGCGTTTCGTTGCACCCATGACATTTGTGGGGCGAACCGCTTTGTCAGATGAGATAAGCACCATGCGCTCAACATCGGTGGCAAAACATGCCGAAGCCACATTGAGCGTTCCAAAGACATTGTTACAGATGCCAATCAACACATTCTTCTCGACAAGAGGTACATGTTTGTAGGCTGCACAATGGTAAACGGTATCAACGTGATGTAAGCGGATGATGTTTTCTAGGATATCTTTATCTTGTACTGACCCCAAAACGGGTACGATTTCACACGATGCGGTTCGTTGGAGCTGACGTTCAATTTGGTAAAGTGCAAACTCACTAGATTCAAAGAGGACGATAGAATCTGGTTTCCATTGCGCAATAATTTGGCAAAGCTGACTACCTATGGAGCCGCCCGCGCCAGTGATCATAATACGGCGTCCTTCGACCACTTCGCGTAGCATAGTGGCATCAGGTGGAACCGGAGAGCGCCCGAGAAGATCATCAATTTCGACATTACGTAATGAACTGACGAGGTATTTTCCGGTTGTAAGGTCAGCAATGGGTGGAAGAATACGCGTGCTAACCGGTAACGGGCTAAGGACGCGTGCAAATTCTTGCCGCTGAGCCTGAGTTAACTCCGGTTCAGATATGATGACTTGTCTGATGCCGTAATTTTCAATCAGTTGCGGTATCTGTTTTGTGGAATAGACGCGAAGTCCGGTGATATCCATGCCGTTCAGCATGCCGCTTGGGTCAACAAATCCAATTATTTGTGTGTCGCTATGGCTTCTTAAAGCGGCAGCTAGCTGACGTCCCGGTTCACCAACGCCTACGATGATTGCCGAACTGGAATATGTTTTTCCACCTCCAGTATTGCGTAGAAGCCACTTTGCCCCAAATCGACTGGCTGAGATCAGCACCGTGCTGAGTAGCCAGTACAGCAGTGGTACAGAACGAGGTAGCCCCGAACTGCCATATAGTTCCATTAGAAATACGAGAGCGACCCAAAATAGCGCGGCGATTGCAGTCGCCTGGAAGATTGGCCAAATTGAGCGTTCTGCAAGATACCTGATTATTGCCCTGTAGAGCCCGAAACGAATGAAAACGGGAATTCCTAATAGGGGGGCAATTATTATAAGAAAGAACTGGGCGTGAGAGGGAACGAAAACGAAACCCAGTCTCATAACGAACGCGAGGTAGGCGCTGAGCAATAGAAGCAAGCAGTCGCTTATGAGCAAAATTATCTGTTTGCTCAACCGTGGCAGGCCAGCTAGCGTTTGCCATTGAGAGTTTAAATTCATATGAATTATACCCTATGTCTCTCTCCAAGAGAGAATAAAAGCAGATTTTAGCTAAGTCTTATACTGGCCAAAAACGTATTTTTCCCTGTTTGCTAAACGAAAAGCAACACACTCGAATCATTACTATCATGAGTCCCTAGTTGGGCCTATATCAATTGCTATTACAACAACTTAACAAAAAGTCTATACATTGTATCACTTGTAACAATTTGGCCCTAGCATTGTCAAAAAACTACCGCTGACCATGAATAAATTAGGAAAATTAGCCGTCCATTATCTGAATGCTGTGGCGGGATAAAAAGCAGTCAAATATTAATCAATCTCTTAAACTTCAGTGTTGAGCTGTTTGCAGTCGAAGCTCATTATATTTTTATTGTTTCCATCTCAAAATGTGAAGCAATGTGGACAGTTTAATATTACGATAATCCAAATTTCTAAAAGCAAAAATCCCGGACAAAGCCGGGATTTTGATGCCTAGCTAACCGGAAAAACTGGAGCGGGCGAAGGGATTCGAACCCTCGACCCCAACCTTGGCAAGGTTGTGCTCTACCCCTGAGCTACACCCGCTCGCGCCAGTCTTCTCTGCGGAGAGAGAAGTCGTTTCCGTTAGGCAGGCGCTATATCGCTGAACGCCTCGGGGAATGCAATAGGGAAAATCCGTATTCGTAAAATGAGTGTCAAAAAAATGTATAACTAATTGTAATTTATGAATAAAATAATTCAATGGTCGCTGTGGAAATCGTACTTCAAGCTTTTGAAGCGCCAATTCTTTCGAACCCGATGTGAATCAGTTCGTTCATAATTGCTAATTTATATCCACATTCCGATTCATCCGCATAACGCTGTAGCCATTCGGCAGAAATACGAATGCATTCGCGATACCCTACGAGCATAATTTGACTATTGCCTCTTTGGAGCGTGTGATTAAGTGTACGAAACGCTTTGATAAAGGGCTTTGAGTTGGCCTCATATTTGGGAAGTAATATCTTATGCCTATGACGTCGGCGGAACTTCACGACTATCTGAAAAATCTCGACATAGAGGTTAGTACGGTGGAGCATCCACCTTTATTCACTGTTGCCGATTCACAGGGTCTGCGTGGTGAAATACCCGGTGGACACACAAAGAACCTGTTTTTGAAAGACAAAAAAGACAATTTCTTTCTCGTGACTGTAGATGAAGACGCTGTCGTTGATCTCAAATCGATCCATCAGATTATTGGCGCTTCCAGCCGTGTTTCTTTTGGCAAGCCGGAGAAATTGATGGAGTACCTTGGCGTGGTGCCTGGTGGCGTGACCGTGTTTGGCGCAGTGAACGACACTGATCACAATGTTCAGATTGTCCTTGATGCGGCTCTTATGAAAAACGACATTATTAATGGCCATCCTTTGACGAATGAAGCCACAACATCGATCAAGCGCGATGATCTGATACGGTTTCTGACCTCCACTGGCCATGAAGCACGTATTCTCGCTGTTTCAGAAGATGCTAAGGTGTCTCTTTAGATCTAGAGTACGCGCGGGCAATTTAGTGGAATGCTGCTTGAAATTGATTGTTGCAAGTACAAACTGATATGTCGAAACAAAGTTGCTGCCGCCCTATATGCAGGTTGAAAGACGTAAGGAATATCCGATGACAAGCCAGAACAATCCCTATTCGAATACGAGCGCGCAGATGGGTGGGCAAATGACCGGGAATGTGTCTTTTGGAACATCAACTCCTAATGTTGGCGGCAATGATCTCATCAAGGATACAACGACTGCTACTTTTCAGGCTGATGTGATTGCAGAATCGCGCAATCAGCCAGTTCTCGTTGATTTCTGGGCGCCATGGTGCGGCCCTTGCAAGCAACTTACACCAATCATTGAAAATGCCGTTCGTGAGGCAGCAGGCGCGGTCAAGCTCGTCAAAATGAACATCGACGACCATCCGTCCATTGCCGGTCAACTTGGCATTCAATCAATCCCCGCCGTCATTGCATTTGTGAATGGGCAGCCTGCCGATGGCTTTATGGGCGCGTTACCAGACTCCAAAGTCAAAGAGTTTATTGCGAAAATCAGCGGCCCAAGTGATCAGGAAGCAGCAATAACTGAAGCCGTTACGGCTGCGAAAGAACTGGTTGACGCTGGTGACTTTGTGCAGGCGGCGCAGATTTTCTCGTCAATCCTACAAGTAGCACCTGATAATGTGGATGCAATTGTCGGCTTGGCGACGTGCTTGCTTGAATCCGGCGATGCTGAGAAAGCCCGCGAAATATTGGCGAGCCTGCCAGCGGATACGCAAGATGCTGCGCCAGTCCGTGCGCTCGAAACAAAACTGGCTCTTGCTGATCAGGTAAAACTGATCGGTGATCCGATAGAGCTGGAGCGTCGCATTCAGGCCGATCCCAACGATTTTCAGGCTCGTTATGATTTAGCGCAGGTGCGAAATGCGCAGGGGCGACGCGTGGAGGCCGCTGATGAATTGCTGGCAGTCATGAAGGCGGACCGTAGCTGGAATGATGATGGTGCGCGCAAGCAGCTTCTACAATTCTTTGAGGCGTGGGGCAATGCGGACCCGGCGACGTTGGGTGCGCGTCGCAAACTTTCGTCGCTTCTGTTTTCTTAAAGGAGATAGTTATGCAAGTGGGCAATGCCCGTTATCGGATAGCTTCGGATATTCCGGAGCTTGTTCCGGTATTTCCGCTTAAAGGCGCACTTTTGCTGCCGGGTGGCCAACTGCCGTTAAATATATTCGAACCTCGCTATCTTGAGATGATCGAAGACGCATTGTCCGGCAAACGGATTATCGCGATGATCCAGCCTCGCATTAATGATGTCGAGGATGAAGACGACAGTGATGATTTCGATGAGACCGTGAAACCTGAATTGAGCCAGGTCGGTTGTCTTGGCCGGATCACCGCATATTCAGAGACAGGCGACGGCCGTGTGTTGATCACATTGCAAGGTATTTGCCGGTTTCGTGTTCTGGAGGAAGTGCATTCCCGCAGGCCCTATCGCCAATGCAGGATTGCGCCATTTCTCGCTGATCTTGAGGCTGCGGATGATGTTGGAGAGATTGACCGCGAAGCGCTCTTGCGTGCGTTCAAGGATTATCTGGAAGTGCATAATCTGGAGGCGGATTGGGATAGTATCTCTCGCGCAGCCAACGACACACTGGTGAATGCACTTTCAATAATGTCGCCGTTTGGTCCTGCTGAAAAGCAGGCGCTGTTGGAAGCTGCGGATTTAAAAACGCGCGCTGCGACGTTGATTGCGATTACAGAAATGGTGCTGGCGAAAGCCAAGGATGACTATGGTTCGCGTCTGCAATGAGCATGTAGTGAAAATATGAAGCGCCGAGGAAATACCAATGACGACAAATGAAAATACTGGCAATCTTGATGTCAAGCTGCTCGAATTGCTTGTTTGCCCACTCACCAAAGGGGCACTTCAATATGATGCGGAAAACAGCGAATTGATTTCGCAAAAAGCCAAGCTTGCGTATCCAGTTCGTGGTGGTATTCCGATCATGCTTCCTTCGGAAGCGCGCCCCATTGAATAGATAATCCCCGCATTTTTAGAGCCGCCTTTTTCAAATGGGAGGTGCTAGGCCGCGATGTTATATAATTTCCATATATTCTCTGTTCTTTTCCATAAATTTCGCACGGCAATTGTTGCCTGATGCGCAAGGGGGTTCTATAACCCTCGCGGAACTTTAAATTATGATGGCGGAGTTTGATTTTTCTGCCGCTATTATGTGATAAAAAACAGAGGCTTGGCATTATGGCATCCAGAAAACTCCTCCTCCTGCCCGGTGACGGTATCGGACCTGAAGCAATGGCTGAAGTCCGCAAGATTATCGCTTTCCTCAATTCGGGTCTGAATCTCGGTTTTGAAACCGACGAAGGCCTCGTTGGTGGTTCGGCGTATGATGCGCATGGTCAGGCGATTTCCGATGCGGACATGGAAAAGGCGCTTGCTGCCGATGCTGTGCTTTTCGGCGCTGTTGGTGGCCCTAAGTGGGACAGCGTTCCTTATGAAGTGCGCCCGGAAGCTGGCCTTCTGCGTCTTCGCAAGGATTTGGCACTTTATGCCAATTTGCGTCCGGCCATCTGCTATCCAGCGCTTGCACATTCATCGTCGTTGAAGCCAGAAGTGATCGAAGGTCTCGACATTCTGATCCTGCGCGAACTGACCGGCGGTGTTTATTTCGGCGAACCGAAGGAAATTATTGATCTGGGCAATGGCCAGAAACGCGGTATCGATACGCAGGTCTATGACACCTACGAAATCGAACGTATTTCCGATGTGGCTTTTGAACTGGCACGCACCCGTCGCAACAAAGTTACGTCGATGGAAAAGCGCAATGTGATGAAGTCGGGCGTCTTGTGGAATCAGGTCGTCACCGCTCGCCATAAGGAAAAGCATTCGGATGTCGAGCTTGAGCATATGCTGGCGGATGCTGGCGGTATGCAGCTCGTTCGCTGGCCGAAGCAGTTCGACGTGATCGTCACCGACAATCTGTTTGGTGACATGCTTTCTGATGTTGCAGCGATGTTGACCGGCTCGCTCGGTATGCTTCCATCGGCTTCGCTCGGTGCAGCTGATGGTGTGACTGGCAAGCGTAAGGCGCTTTATGAGCCAGTTCATGGTTCGGCGCCGGATATTGCTGGTCAGGGCGTTGCCAATCCGATTGCAATGATTGCGTCGCTTGCCATGTGCCTGCGCTATTCGTTCAACCTGATCGATGAAGCTGATCGTCTGGAAGCGGCAATTGCTGGCGTTCTGGATGATGGTCTGCGCACTGCCGACATTTGGTCAGAAGGTACCAATAAGGTCGGAACGACTGAGATGGGCGATGCAATCCTTGCAAAGTTCAAGGCGCTTTCCGCCTAAATTCCGATTGTATATTCATTAAAGAAGCCGCTGTGTGAAGATCGCGCAGCGGCTTTTTTAAATTCAGTCGAGTTGAATCGTGAAATCTGCGAACACCGCCGCTATAAGCAATACGATAAAGAAATACTGAAAACCTGTTTTCTTGATCTTCATAGCCAGCAATATCACTGCAGTTTCAATCGCAAAGAAAACGAAATCCCCCAGGGGAGATTCCTCGTTATTGATAGAAATGCTGGGGCCTGCACTGCGTAAAAGCTCAATAAGATTGAGCAGTATTAAAAGCGATAACAGCCATGTTTTTCGTGAAAGGAAATATCTTTCATAATCTCCATACTCTTTGATATCGTCCGGAGTTAGAGTGACGCACATGAAAAAGAGGCCAAAGACGTAAAGCAAATCCAAAACATAGGTATAAACATTGTAAGTCTTTGTGCTGCTCTCAAACAGATAGTCCCACCAGAATTGAATTATCCAAAGAAAAACGACAAAAACCCAACCAATATGCATGTAGGATATTTTATGCTTATTGGGATGTTGAACGAACTTTGATGCAAAAATAAGCAGCCGTGACAGACACAGGCTTATGCCCATGCCGTTGATAATGCGCATATGAGAGAAAGCATCAGCAGCGCTGATTGCGGTGTCGACTCCTGAAGGCAACTTTCACCCGTATCCATGTTTGCAAACAGTTTTTGATCAATATTTATATTATAGATATGTCGAGTTTCTCCACCGTGTCAAAGTAATAAATCTTGCCTCGAAATTGGTTGCGACCAAAAAATAGACGCCCGATTTCCGGCTGCAATTTCGCGCCAAGACGTTAAGAGTTGCTTCTATGTTGAATACGCTCCCAGATTTGAACACTTTGTATGATGCTCTGCTTGCCCGCGATGCGGCTTATGACGGCAAGGCCTATGTTGGCGTGCTGTCGACCGGAATTTTTTGTCGTCTTACCTGTCCGGCAAGGAAGCCGCTTAAAGAGAACTGCCGATTTTTTGCATCTATTCCAGAATGTATTGCGGATGGGTTTCGCGCTTGCAAACGATGTCATCCATTGCAGCCTGCAGCTGAAGCGGATGCCTCGATTGAACTTTTGTTGAAAGCGCTTGAAGCTCAGCCGCAACGTCGCTGGAGCGAAGATGATGTTGCGAGAATGGGATTTGACCCGTCAACGGTGCGGCGTAGTTTCAGACGCCACTTTGGAATTACGTTTCTCGAAATGGCTCGGCAGGAACGATTGCGGTACGGCTTTCAGACCCTGGCGCAGGGTGAACGCGTTATCGATGCGCAAGTCGATGCGGGTTTTGAATCGCCCGATGCATTTCGCAATGCCTTCGCACGTATTCTTGGAATGCCACCAGCACAATTGCGAAAAGATGGCTTGTTGCGCGCTGATTGGATCAAGACGCCGCTCGGCACGATGATTGCAGTCTGCGATCAGTCGGCTCTGCATTTGCTGGAGTTTACGGATCGAAAAGCTCTGCCGCAGGAGTTGAAGAAGCTTTACAAAGCCTGTCATGGATCAATCGGCATTGGGCGGTATCCTTCACATGATGTGCTCGAACAACAGCTTGATGCCTTCTTTGCCGGTAGCTCTGCAAGGTTCGATATGCCGCTTGTGTTGCACGGAAGTGAATTTACGCGTGATGTCTGGCGCGAATTGCAAAACATTAGGGCAGGGCAGACGCGAAACTATAGTGAGATTGCAAGAGCTGTCGAAAAGCCGCTCGCAGTGCGCGCTGTTGCGCGTGCGAATGGAGCCAATCAAATTGCTATTATCATTCCGTGTCATCGGGTCATTGGCGCTGATGGTTCGCTGACTGGCTATGGCGGCGGGCTTTGGCGTAAGCAAAAACTGATCGAAATTGAAGCGCAATATCGCTGAATGTTCTAACAAATGAAAACGCCGCCCGAAGGAGCGGCGTTTCTGTTTCAATCGTGATGCTGACTACTCGACCTTGTTGAGATCGACATCCTTTGTTTCTTTGACGAACAGGATACCAATGACGAGCGTGACAGTTGCAATGATGATTGGATACCAGAGACCATAGTAAATATCGCCTTTGGCAGCACTCATTGCAAACACGGTCGCTGGCAGAAGTCCACCGAACCAGCCGTTACCAATGTGGTATGGCAGTGACATACCGGTATAACGGATGCGGGTTGGGAACATTTCAACTAGGATAGCGGCAATCGGACCATAAACCATTGTCACGTAAATCACGAGAACGGTTAGGATTGCGATTGTCATGGTCCAGTTGATCTGTGCCGGATCGGCAACCATCTTGAACGCGCCTGCATTCGGGATGGTGTAAACAGCCTGACTTGGCTCACCTGCTGCATCTGCTTCGATCTGCGTAACGATGTTTGCCTTGACCAATTCCGCATTGGTCATTGTGGCACTTTCACCCGCACGAACGGCACCGGCATCAAGAGCGAGTTCTGGGTTTGCAGCAACGAAAGCATCAAGCTTTGAATCTGCAACCTTTGCAGGGCTGCGTACCAGCGGCCAACCGGCCTTTTGCAGAGAAAGATTGATGTCGTGGGTCAGCTTGGCCTGAGCGGCTTTCGCGTCCACACCGGCGGCAGTAGCATCATAAGATGTGACTGTTGAATCGCCGATCTTAACAGTCGCAGGCTGCCCAGCAGGGCCGGTCACAACATCATAAGGCACGGCACTGCGCGACAGGAAGCTGGTTGCGATATCGCAAGAGCTGGTGAACTTGGCCGTACCTGTTGCATTGAACTGGAAGTTACAATCGCCTGGTGCTGCCGTTACTGTTGCACGGATTGTCTGCTCAGCATGTGCAAGTGCCGGGTTGGCTGCTTGTGTGAGTGCCTTGAACAGTGGGAAGTAGGTGACTGCTGCAAGAGCCAAGCCAGCCATAATAATTGGCTTACGGCCAATCTTATCCGACAACCAGCCGAACACGACGAAGAAACCCGTGCCGAGAATAAGGGCTGTCGCAACCATGATATTGGCGGATTGGTTTTCGACCTTGAGCACGTTCTGCAAGAAGAACAGAGCGTAGAACTGACCGCTATACCAGACAACAGCCTGACCCATTGTGAGGCCGAATAGAGCGATAAGGGCGATCTTTGCATTTTTCCACTGGCCGAATGCTTCGGTAAGCGGTGCTTTGGATGTCTTTCCTTCTTCCTTCATTTTCTTAAATGCTGGGGATTCGCTCATCTGCAGACGAATCCACACAGAGATACCCAGAAGAACGATGGAAACGAGGAATGGAATACGCCAGCCCCATGCCGCGAAGGATTCTGTGGTCATGACATTCTGAATGCTCAGAATAACCATCAGAGAAAGGAACAGACCAAGCGTTGCGGTTGTTTGAATCCACGATGTGTAGAAACCACGACGACCGTTTGGTGCGTGTTCCGCAACATAGGTTGCAGCGCCGCCGTATTCGCCACCCAGTGCCAGACCCTGCAACATGCGCAGGATGATCAGGATTGCAGGTGCTAGGATACCAAGCGTTGCCGATCCGGGCAGAATACCGACGAGGAATGTCGATGCGCCCATGATGACGATAGTCACAAGAAACGTATATTTACGGCCGACGAGATCGCCGATACGCCCGAAGACGAGCGCGCCAAACGGGCGCACAAGAAAGCCTGCTGCGAAAGCGAGCAGAACGAAGATATTACGGGTTGTTTCTGGATATTCATTGAAGAACGCGGCGCCAATAAAGGCAGCAAGTGTTCCGTAAAGATAAAAATCATACCATTCAAATACGGTACCGAGTGAAGAGGCGAAAATAACCTTCTTTTCTTCACGCGTCATTTTAGGTGCGCCGGCCTTGGCGCTTGATTGCACTGACATAGGGTTCCTCCCAACAGCATTTTTGCTGATATGTGCGGACGTTCTCCTCCAACTTCCGCACACTTCTCCACACAGTCATGATGAACTGAATCGTTTCAAACGGTTATTATCTTTTAGTATGATAAAAGCCGTTGATCTGGTCGCGGAGGAAGGCAGGCATGAAAAAATTTACAGGTGGTTGCTTGTGTGGTTGCGTCAGATTTGAAGCTTCTGGCGATCCTTACCGTGTTGGCGTATGTCACTGCCTTGATTGCCGTAAGCATCATGGTGCATTGTTTCATGCGTCTGCGATTTTCCCGGAGAGCGCCGTGGTGATAGAGGGAGAAACGAGCAGTTATGAAGGGCGATATTTCTGCCCGAGTTGCGGATCGTCCGTATTTTCAAAGTCAGGCGATGAAGTTGAAATCAATCTGGGATCGCTGGATGCGCCCGATCAGTTCAAGCCCACTTATGAGCTTTGGACGATACGACGAGAGGCTTGGATACCGGAGTTTCCGGTCGAAAATCGATACGAGCGTAATCGCACCAGAATTGATCGGTTTGAGAAGTAAACCATACTTTTTTGGCGGGCCAGTCATCCCGCGAATGAAAGCCTTGGACTCGAATGCATTGGTCCTTCGTTATTCATCAAGCTATCGTTCGTTGTGAAGTAACATTGATCTAAAATCGCACTCTGTTTTCTTTTTTGTTCCGACCATACGATTATCAATTTAAGTTGGATTTGCTGCTTGCAGGCATATTGACGTTCCCGTAACTATGAAGCGAGAAGTAAGAATCTGCCACACGCGGGGTGTGCGCAGCCTACTTAGCGGAGACTTTTAGTCGGTGTCAGGTCCGTCATTTTCTTTGTTAGGCGCATATTTCCCATCATGGATGCTGTGCCTTTTCATTGCGATAATTATCACTCTTCTCGTGCGGGTTGTTCTGATCCGCATTGGTCTTGATGATATTCTTCCGTTTCGCCTGACAGCTTATACCGCAATGGTTATCGCGATTGCCTGCGGCCTCGCGCTTTTTGTGTATGGTCGATGAGTATGGAAAAGAACGCCTATAGTAAAAGAGAGTTCAGCATCATCGGTGTTTTGCTCACCGGCATATTGATCGTCGTCGCTTTCGTTATGGCGTGGCTTTATTTGCGTGAAGCCGACAAAAGCCCGCTTTCTGATGATGCTGTCATCGGAGCTAATATTGTTAATATTGCTGCGACAGTTCCCGGCAAAATCATTTCCATTAATGTCGAAGAAAATCAGGCAGTCAAAAAAGGCGATGTGCTTTTTTCAATTGACCCTGTGCCTCTCCAAATACTGGTTGACCAAACCGCTGCAGACCTCGCAATAGCTGAAGCAGCACTTGATACTCAAAGGCGTGCGGTAAAGGCTGAATCGCAAAATGCAATCATTGCCGACCAGCAGGTAGTGCGTGCCAGAACGAATCTCGATCTGGCTGAAGCAACGCTAAAACGCTTAGAGGCGCTTAGTCCGAAGGGCTATGTCACGCGTCAGCAGGTTGATGATGCAAAGACGTTGCGCAATGATGCTCAAATCAGTTTGACGCAGGCAGTGAAACAAGCTGAAGCCGCCACAACGCTCGTGGGAACGCTGGACAGCGCACAGGCATTGGTGCGTGCACGCCAAGCTGCTCTCGCACTGGCACAGCATAATCTCGACAACGCAGTCGTCATGGCACCCCATGATGGCAGGGTCGTAGGATCCAACCATGGCACCGGACAGATCATAGCTCCCGGCCAGTCTGTATTTACATTGATTGATACGTCGAGCTGGTATGCATCGGCGACCTTTCCTGAAACAGAGCTTCGCGGTATCAAGGTAGGCAGTTGTGCCGCTGTAAGAATTCTGGCCGATAGCTCCATCGTGGTAAAAGGCCGCGTCGAGGGTATTGGCTGGGGCGTTTCTTCCGAAGATCTCATCAATATACCGCGTAGTTTGCCCTATGTGCCTAAAAACTTAAATTGGGTACGCATAGCACAGCGCTTTCCGGTGCGTGTAAAGCTCATTGACCCTCCGGCAGAGTTGACGCGCTCTGGCGCATCAGCCGTTGTGACAGTGCATAATGGCAACGATTGCTAAATACGGACTTTGGGATGCAGTCCGCGAAACCCTAGCGGACCTGGCACCCTTTCCGGGCCGCATGGCAACGTCATGGCGTGTGGCAGCAGTCTGCGCGCTTGTTGCTGGCGTTGCGATGCTATTCAAAATCCCGGAATCCGCAATTAGCTGTTACCTGGTCATCTTTCTGATGAAGGCGGACGGCGCGGAAAATACGATTGTTGCGACTGCCGCGGTTATTGCGATCACCATTCTGGTGGCGCTGATGGTTCCTGTACTGCAGTGGACTATAGAATCTGCGTTGTTGCGTATTCTCGTTATGATCCTCGTTTCATTCGTTTTTATTTTCCTCGGTGCTGCCAGCAAACTCGGCGAGGGCGGCAGTATCGTCGCATTGATTATTGCCTTTATTTTGAGCCTTGTTAGTCAGGTTCCGATCAATGGCGTTATTTCTGTTGCTTTGCGCTATGCATGGGAAATGGCCATTCTTCCCATGTTTGTCATTGCGGGTTTCAGCCTGTTTTTCGGTCGCTGGAGTCTTACGCTGTTGCGTGATGAACTGCGCGAGCGCCTTTTGGTGGCCCGTAATGCACTTTCAAGTATCAATCCCTTGACGGATCCGTGGCTGCGGGAAAAGCTAGCTGCAGCCAATGACGACGAGAACAAACGTTCGATGCTTGTTAAAATACTGCATCAGACAACTCAAAAAAGACTAGCTCGAATACAAACGGATATTCCTGCATCGTATCAGTTGCTTTTTGCCGCTGCTGCTCTTCCCGCGGATACGCCGGATGAGAACCGGAAACATTATATTCGGCAAATCGACAGAGTCGTTGAGGCGTTGGATAGGGATGCACCGCTTCCTCCGCCTGAAATGTCGCCGGAGCCTTCGGTCCACAGGCAGGAGACAGGTATTTTGCAGGCGCTCAACAATATATCGGGGCGTGAGAAGACAGACTATAAAAAGGGTGCGGGTGACAGCTTTTTTGCCGCTGATGCTTTTACCAATCCTATTTATCAACGCTTTGCTCTCAAAACCACTTTGGCGGCAATTGCATGTTATGTATTTTACGCAGCAATTGATTGGCAGGGCATTCATACGGCGATGGTGACCTGCTATGTCGCCTCTCTTGGCACCGCAGGCGATACAATTCACAAATTGGCATTGCGTATCACCGGTTGTCTGATTGGGGCTGCGATTGGAATTGCGTCAATTATTTACCTCATGCCGCAGCTGGAAACTATTGGCGGACTGATGGTTCTAGTCTTTGCTGTCGCTCTTCTCGCCGCATGGGTATCTGCAGGCAGTGAAAAAGTTTCTTACGGCGGCGTTCAGATCGGCCTCGCATTTGCGTTGACCGTGTTGCAAGGCTTTGGTCCGACAACCGATATGGATTCGGCGCGCGACCGTATCGTCGGTGTACTGGTCGGAAACTTCGCCGTTTATCTTGTTTCTACACTGATATGGCCAGCGCCTGTTGTGACCGTTATCCGCCAGCGCCTTTCGGATGCAGCCAAAAAATTGGCTGAAATTGCATCTGCTACACCGGATGAACGACCCAAGATGATTGCCACAGTTGCTGAAACAGAACGTCTTTTGAGCGATGTTCGTTACTGTTTTTATCTGTTGCCGTTCGAACCTGCGTCTCTTCGTCCTTCAGAGAAGCTTGAAAAAACCTTTGATGGCTTTGTCGATGAGCTTGCTTCACTGAACAAGGAAGTCTACTTTTCTGGTGAGGTCATGCCCGATGCTGTTGAGAGATTGAACGCGCTCTCGTCACGCATAAAGTCTGATGTTATGCAGAGCGAAATTCCACCAGAAGATCAGGCTGTTTCTGCTGAGGAAGCAGAACACGAGGGGGCAACTAAAATCGATCAGCATCTTGCGCATATGGAAGCACTTTTGGCAGGCGGCAGGGTATGAGAAAGCCTGCGACGCTGAAATTCATTGCGCTATTTTCAATTTTTGCTCTTACCCTGAGCGGCTGTGCGACTGAAGCCTTGAAGCTCGCTCCGGCGTCCCCTGATCAGCCTTGGAAACCTGCGCAGGGGAAAAATGCACCTGCTGAAAATACCACAGGTGCTAAAGATTTCAGTATTCCATCCAACCCTGAACTGGCGCTCATTTCCAGTCCAGTCTCCGTTGATACGCGCTCGTCTTATGATCTTGCGCAGTTGATTGATCTTGCGCAGCGCAGCAATCCAACCACAAGAAATGCATGGGAAAAAGCACGTCAGGCTGCCCTTGCTGTAGGTATGGTAGAGGCAACGATGCTGCCCATAATCACAGCGAACGTGATTGGTGGTGTTCAAAAGACAAGTACGCCAGTTGATGTTCCTCTGATAGGAGAACGTACAGTTAATACGACCTTGAAGGGCGTCGCTCCTTCGGTAGCATTACAATGGCTGGTTTTTGATTTTGGTCAGCGCGCGGCGCTTGCGGATGCTGCAAAACAAGTCTCCTTTGCAGCCAATGTCACTTTTAATGCGATGCATCAGAAAGTTATTTTTGATGTTACCCGCACTTACTATGAATATAGCGCGGCGGTGGCCGGGCATCGGATTGCTGAACAAACCATGCGTAACAGCAAGGCCGTTCTTGCTGCGGTACAGGCGAAGCTGAATGAAGGCCGCGCCACAACTGTTGAGTTGGCACTTGCGAAGCAGCAGGTTGCGCAATCTGAATTGCGGCTTGTGAAATCGCAGGGGCAACAGCAGAATATTTATCAGGCACTTCTGGCGTCGATGGGCGTAAATGCCATGCTCAACATCAATGTTGAAAGTTCGATGAAAAGGCCGCTGCCCGCTAAGTTTGAAGGCATAACACAGCAGGCTGTCGAGACAGCCTTGTCCCGACGCCCTGACGTTGTCGCCAGTTACGCGGCATTGCAGGCAAGCAAGTCGGGCATAAAAGTTGCTCAGGCCGAATTTATGCCGAAAGTTTTTGTAGCGGGCGCGCTTGCTTCCACTAACAACCGTTTTGAAGCTGGCAGCTTGCCCTCAATTGGCAACCAGTCATCTGGAGCGGGTGTTCTGATCGGTGCCACGATGCCGCTTTATGATAGTGGGCTCCGTGCGGCCCAGCTCAAAAGCGCTGAATCGACACGCAATGCCGCGACTGAAACGTTCCGTAAGGTTCAGCTTGATGCGGTTGCAGAAATCGTTCTTGCATCCAATCTTCTTAAAACGTCTCTGGCTGCTAACAAAGCTGCGGGCGTTCTGGTTCAGACGTCCGCCACAGCATATGATGCGGCGCTTGAATCTTATAAGAATGGGCTTGGTACGATTACGATCGTCAATGAAGCCAACAATGCGTTGCTTGATGCAAAACTGGCGCAAACAGATGCACGTGCTGCCTCACTGATCGCGGCTGCTAATCTGGCATTCTTCACCGGGGCTTTGACATCAAGTTCGAGTGCTGTTGCGAGCTTGCCGGGAGTTTCAGCAGGGCAATGAAGGCTGGCTAAGGGCGGGGTAAAATGGCAAAATACTGGATAGCAGCAGGAATTATTCTGCTTTTTGCGATTGCCGCCTTTGTGTTCTGGTTTCTGATACGACACAAAAAAGGCTGGTCCAGAAATATTTTAGCTCACCTGACCTTCGTTGTAGCGATGTTTGGACTGATTATGACGTTCAGGCAAGTCGCTTATATGCTGCTTATTGACTATAAGATAACAGCGATTACGCCCGAAGTTATCAACACGGTATCAACTTTCGTCATGGCATTGATTGCCATGCAGCAGCTATTCCAGTTGATTAATCGCCTCACGCACAGCCAGATTGAACGTGGAAATGATGTGACGTCTGCGCGTATGGTCGCTCGTATTTTAAAGCTTGCGCTATTTCTCTTTATTATGCTGCTCTTTGGCGAGCAATTTGGGATAGGCCTTTCAGGTTTGCTTGCTTTTGGCGGTATCGGTGGCATCGCGATCGGTGTTGCCGGAAAAGATGTACTCAGTAACCTCTTCTCTGGGGTGATGCTTTATTTCGATAGACCGTTTAGCATCGGTGACTGGATAAGTTCGCCTGATCGAAACATTGAAGGTACAGTTGTTGAGATCGGCTGGCGGCTGACAAAGATTAAGACCTTTGATAATCGCCCGCTTTATGTGCCTAATGCCGCATTCTCGACCATCAGCGTTGAAAATCCGGGACGGATGACCAACCGACGTATCAATACCACTATTGGCTTGCGCTATGAAGACGGCGATAAAGTTTCTGGCGTAATCGACGACATAAGGTCGATGCTCAAAGCCAATGATAAAATAGACCAAACGCAAAGCCTGTTGGTCTATTTTAACGCCTTTGCGGACTCTTCGCTCAATATCATGGTTTATTGCTTTACCAAAACCACGCGCTGGGCCGAATGGCTCGATGCCCAGCAAGAGGTTTATCTCAGGATCATTGATATAGTTCATGCTCACGGAGCCGATTTCGCCTTCTCGTCTGAAACGCTTTATATCCAGCCTGATAAAACCGCCGAACAAAAGCCGGTTAAGGAATAGGTTTGCTGCAAGCACAAAACGAATAAGTGTGATGATCGTTGGTTATCAATAGAATTTCGATATGCTATTGATTTCTTGCTTCGCCACTTTCCCAAGGCACAACCTTTGCTTTTTGGCGCTTTCGAGCACGTTTGCTAATCGATAGGGTGCTTAAAATTGGAAGATAGTTTTTTCTTCATCCCGAGATTGGGAGAAGCTGTCGCGGAAATCAGAAGCATAGACTGGTCGCGCAATCCTCTTGGAGCGCCGGAAACCTGGCCTCGTCCACTCAGGACTGCCGTTCAAATGATGATGGCGTCCCGTTTTCCAAAGGCGATTGTTTGGGGTCCGAAATTCATTACCCTTTATAACGATGCTTTTAAGCCTATTCTTCGCGACAAGCAGAATTGTATGGGTAAGCCATTCAATGAAATATGGTCTGAAGTTTGGAATGATATTGGACCAATTGCCGAGAAGGCAATGCGCGGCGAGGCGACTTTTATCGAAGACTTTCCGCTGCTCATCAATCGTTCTGGCTTTAGCGAGCAGTGCTATTATACATTCTGCTATAGTCCTATTTTGGACGAAGACGGCAGTGTTGGCGGCATGATGGATACTGTTATTGAAACGACAGGCAAAGTCGAAGCCGAGAAGAACGCTCAGATTATGAATGCTGAGCTTGCACACCGCATCAAGAATACTTTTAGCATTGTAGGGGCTATTGCTAGCCAGACCTTTAAAAGCCGGGATAACGAAGATGAGCTCAGCTCTTTCTCCCGGCGGTTGTTCGCATTGAGCAGCGCGCATAATGTGCTGCAGTTTGGTAAAAGCTCAAGCGGATCATTCGCGCGGATCATTGGCGAAATCACCACGGCGCTTGGCGTTGATGATCGCGTTGATATTGACGGTGCCGATATTTTTATCGGACCCAAAGCTGCAAGTTCAACGTCGTTGTTGATCCACGAACTTTCCACAAACGCTATCAAATATGGCTCGTTGTCCAATGAAACGGGTCGAGTTTCGATTAGCTGGAATACAATGGATCACAATGGAATTGCTACGCTATTTTTAAACTGGCGTGAAACAGGTGGTCCGGCAATATCAAAGCCGGATAGGATTGGCTTCGGATCTAAGCTTATCAGAATGGGCCTTATGGGAACTGGTAACGTCGAGATTGATTACACTTCTGCTGGTTTGCGGGCTAAAATGAACGCACCCATTTATCAGATGCAGGGCGAGGGACGTCTTTATAATGACGGTTAGGTAATAGCCGCGATCGTATCATCGTTATGTTGGGATGATGGCGGCAAGGCCTCCATTTATGGGTTTTCACAGCAGAAAATCGTGCCCGAAATGGCTTGATGTATAACGCTAAACCGAGAGCTTTTCCTTTTTTCAATTTATAAGAAATTGTCTCGTCTTAGAAGATGGTTGAACAATAGTGAGCGCTCACATTTTTCATTTGACGTTTGATGGTATATGTGAATAATTTCTTCATAAGTGAACGGAGGGGTTCACATTGGAGGAAATCAAATGTTTTTGACACGCTCAGGCGTTGGCCTGAAAGCTCTTACTCTTGCAATTTTGTCGGCTTCCGCATTGAGCGCTCCAGCGCAAAGTCAGGATCGTGCAGCATTGCTGGGCACGTTACCGACCGAAATTCAGGCGTTTTACACCGATGTGGTTGAAGTTGGGCCATCCACTTATGGCGACTTTAAAGCCCCTGCTAAGCCTTGGCGCTGGTGTCACTCGGAATCCTATATGGGCAATCCGTGGCGTGTAACTTTCAATGACGAACTCAAGCGCCTCGTGGATGGTGCTATCGCCGCAGGTGATGTGTCGGAATATGTCGTGTCAGATTCCAATGGCGATGCGACACAGCAGATTTCGCAAATGCGTGCCTTCATTGAACAGGGTTGTAATGTCATTACGACAATTGCCGGTTCCTCGACTGCTTTAAATGCAGTGATCGATGATGCTTATAAGGCTGGGATTCCGGTCATCACATCGGCTGGTTCTGTTACAACGCCAAATGCCATTAATGTCATGCATAACCAAAACCTCTGGGGCTACCAGATGGGCAAAGGCATTGCCGAAGCCCTCAAAGATGGCGGCACGATCCTTCAGGTTGAAGGTATTTCCGGCCATCCGCTTGTGCAGCAGGAAAATGCCGGCCTTGAAAAGGCTGTCGAAGAAGCCGGAAACCTTAAAATCGCCCGCAAGGTAAGTGGCGAATGGACTGGCACGACAACCAAGTCTGCTGTGCTTCAGGCACTCGCAACCACGCCGCAGCAGATTGATGCGGTCTGGTCCACAGGCAGTGAAGCGCGCTTTATTGCTGAAGCCTTCCAGCAGGCGGGGCGTCCGTTACCACTGATTGCAGGCTCCATTTCGGGGGATGCGCTCGGCTATTGGAATGCCAATCAGGACTCATTCAAGTTCTATGGTGGTGAGGTCTCACCGCATGTCGCAGCACAGAATGCATTCCGCGTTGCGCTGCGTGTTCTTGAAGGCCAGAAGCCGCTCGTAAACACGATCATTGCGCCGATGCCGCTCGTGACTCAAGTTGACCTACCAAACTGGTACAAGGACTGCATGAAGCCGGATTCGGCTGCCATCTTCCCGATCCCGCCGCAGGACCCGTTCCCCGAAGAATTGCTGAATGGCTACTTCTCGAATGGAAGTGCAACCGCACTTTATGATTTCGCAAAAGTACCAGCGTCCTGCGCCAAGTAAGTAGCTTGTGCAAATACAACCATTGCCAGAGTTTCTGGCAATGGTTTTCATTTTCTGCCTGCGGAAAGTCATTCCATTATGCCCGAGCCTGATCTTAACCTAATCGGCACATCCCATATGCACAGGCTGCTTGCGGAGGCTGGTCTGCCGCCGATCACGCATGCGCCAGTCAAATCATTAAGGATCGAAAACCTCGAAAAGCGATATGGCGAAACTGTTGCGTTAACGGGTGCTAACGTCGATTTTCGCTATGGGGTTCACACCATTCTGGGTGAGAATGGTTCTGGCAAAAGCACAATGCTCAAAATTCTGTCAGGTGTAGTGGCTCCTACGCATGGACGCGTCGTTCTTAACGATAAAACAATTGCCGCCAACTCCCCGGCAGAAATGAAAGCGCTTGGTCTCGCCACAGTCTTTCAGGAAGTGCTGATCGCGCCGCATCGTTCGGTTGTTGAAAATATTTTCTTGGGCTTTGATGGATTGCTTTCTCGCAAAGTCAGCAAAGTCGTGCGTGAAAAGGCGTCTCAAGCGGTTTTGTCGAAGATTGCCCGCTTTCCAATTGATCTTCATGTTCCTGCTGGCAGCTTGTCGCTTGCGGCTCAACAGTTGGTTGTCATTGCGCGGGCTTTCATTAGCCGTCCCTCGATCCTGCTTCTGGATGAAGCCACTGCTGCGCTTGATTATGCAGATCGTGATCTGGTTTTTGAGACAATCGAAGATTATGCAAAGTCGGGTAACATTGTGATCTTCATTTCGCATCGTCTTGAAGAGGTGAAGCGTCTTTCCGATCAGGTTACGGTTCTGCGAAGCGGGCAGATTGTCGATACGCTTGACCGACATCAGATCAACAGTCAGATCCTTCTTGAACTCATGGCACCGGAGGCTCATCTCCATGTCGAATAATCAGACTATTCTTAGCTACGAAAACCTTGTGCTGGCGCCGGGGCGCAAAGCTCTGTCCGGCACGATCCGCGCTGGCGAAATCACCGGGCTTGCAGGATTGGAAGGCCACGGACAGGAGCAGTTTTTGCTTGCACTGGCGGGTTTTAGTCAGCCGCGCCAATCCTCAGTCGAAGTAGTTGGCAGGTCAGGCGAGCGCCAAGCCTATCGTAATCATCATGATGCAGCAAAGCGTGGGGTTGTTTACCTTCCGCGCGACAGACGCGCGACCGGCATTTTCCCGGTGCTTTCCGTACTTGATAATTTCGGCATGCCTTCTATGCCGCGTTTTTCGTGGGGCGGTATACTCAATCGCCGCAAGCAAAAAGAAGAATTGCAGCGCTATACGGAATTTCTGTCGATCCGCTATCCGGCCATGGATGCGCCAATTACGGCATTGAGCGGTGGCAATCAGCAGAAGGTTTTGCTTGCAAGGCTTTTGGCGCTGAACCCGCGTGTGATGCTGCTTAATGACCCAACCCGCGGCGTCGATCTAAATACGCGCATGAAATTCTATGAAGCATTTCGCAAGCTTGCTCGTGAAGAAGGCATTGCGCTTGTGATCCTGTCGAGTGAAATCGAGGAAATTTTGCAAATCTGCGACAGTGTTTCGGTGTTTCGTGATTTTGAATGCTCAAAAACAATAGGCAAATCTGAAATGTCGATGTCAGGTGTTCTTGCGGCCATGTTCGGACAGGATGAGGTGGCGCTATGAGCACATCCAATCAATCAGGTTTTTTGCAACGTCTGTTCTCTGGCGGGCAGGAAACGCGACTGGCCACAATCCTCTTTGTCATTCTGCTAGTTGTTAATATCGTGCTCAATCCGGTGCGCTTTGCACCGTCAAACTGGGGCGCAGTTCTGGGGCTTGCAGCACCACTGCTGCTGACTTCGCTTGCAATCACAATTCCGTTTCTCGCCGGGCGCGGTTCGATTGACATCTCTGTTGGCCCGCTCGTCGGATTGATCAATGTTATTTTGGTGCAGTTGCTGATCACCAAGGGAGGCATATCCTCCCCCTTTGTTATCATACCCGCAGCCATCGCGCTTGGCGTTCTTGCGGGCGCACTCAACGGACTGCTTGCGGCAATCATCCGTATTCAGCCAATTGTGGCGACGCTTGGCACTTATCTGATATTTGGTGGGCTGGCGCTGACCATCCTGCCGTCACCATCCGGTTCAGTTCCGGCATGGTTTGCAGCCCTCGCAGGTCCATGGTCCATTCTACCGGTTGGCACGGCCATTCTGATTTGGATCGGCATTAAACGCCTGCCATTTTATGAAACGCTGATGGCGGTTGGTAGTGAAGACCGCGCAGCCTACACTGCAGGTGTCAATGTTCCGCTTGTACGCTTTATGGCTTACGTACTGGCTGGCCTTTTTGCGGGTTTGGCAGCAATCTCGCTGACAGCTCTTATTGGCTCCGGCGATCCGATTATCGGACCGGGCTATACGCTGATTGCCATTGCTGCGGTAGCACTAGGCGGCGTCAGCCTTGCTGGTGGTGTTGGTGGTTTGAAAGCAGCATTTCTGGGTGCAGCTGATATTTTCCTGCTGCAAAGCATGTTGACGGCGTTCAATGTATCTACTTTCGTTCTTCAAGCCGTCTATGGCGCAGTTCTTGTTCTGGCTGTGTGCCTCAACTCTGAAAAACTGAAACTTTATTTCCGACGCAAGGTGGCGCAGCCATGATTAAAGCCTTAGCTACCAATCGTGCGCTGGTCGCCTTCATCGGGGTTGTTCTTGTTTTCCTTCTCGGTGCAGCCCTCATTCCCGGCTTTGCCAGCTTGTTTTCCATCCGCGCCATGCTGGTTCTGGCATCGCTGCTGGCTATTGCAGCGCTCGGTCAGACGCTGGTGATGATCCTTGGCGGTATCGATCTTTCGATCCCTTTTGTCATTGGCTTTGCTAATGTGGTCTTTGCAAGCCTCTATGGTGATGGAATGTCGCCGCTGATGGCAGGGGTGATCGTGCTTGTATCAGCGGGTCTGATTGGCGCGTTTTCGGGCGCATTGTCAGCCGCACTTTCCATTCATCCCTTGATCGTAACTTTGGGCGTTGGCACAATGGTTCAGGCGGGTGTTCAGATATGGACACGCGGGTTGCCGACCGGCTCGGCTCCTGCCTTCATCAATGACTTTGTATCATTAGGTGGCAGCATCGGACCTTTACCGTTTCCATGGTTGATCCCGTTCACCCTCTTCCTGACTATTGGCACAGTTTTTGTGTTGCGGCGCACGATTTATGGCCGCAAGCTTTATGCGCTTGGCTCTAACATCAAGGCCGCAGAAATTGCGCTGATCAGGCCTGTGGCGATCTGGGCGATCACGTTTGGCTTGAGTGCTATGTTTGCAGCGCTTGCCGGCATTTTGCTGCTCGGCTTTACCGGATCATCAAGTGCGACGGTTGGCACACCCTATCTGTTTCAGACAGTATCAGCGGTAGTGATTGGCGGAACGGCATTAATTGGCGGCCGAGGCGGTTTTGTCGGTACCGTTGCAGGCGCTATCATGTTGATGGAACTGCGCACATTCCTGATCGGTATGGGGTTTTCGGATGCCATGGTGCAGTCTGCACTTGGTGTGCTTATCCTTCTTCTGGTGGCAGCCTATGGCCGCGACCGTCATATCCGTAACCTGATCTGAAGGAAATACAGATGGACGAAAGGCTTGCAAAAACCATTGCCGCCATCAGGGCATCAGGTGCGGATTGGGGCATTTTCACCAGCCCTGACGGGGTTGCCTATGCATCCGGACATATCGTGGCAATTGAAGCGGGACCATCACCATTTGCTGGTGGTCCTGCCATTGCAGTGGTAGGCAAAAATGGTGAGTGCGGACTTGTTGTCACCAATCTTGAAGCTGGCACCCAAAGCTGGGCCGAATTGATCGTCACCTATGAAGGCTTTTCCTATAAAAGCCCGACCGATATTTTCGCCAATTATTGCGATACGGCTGGCCAGTTATTTGCAAAGCTCGGCGTGAGTGGAACAGTGGCAATTGAGGAAGCAAGCTTTCCATTATCACTGCTGCCACTCATTGAAACATGCAAGCGCGTGTCGATTGGCGATGCGTTTAAACGCGAACGCATGATCAAAACATTAGCGGAAATTGCGTTGCTACGCGAGGCCGCATTAACAGCATCAGCCGGGCAGCGGACATTTCTCGAGAAGACCAAAGCAGGCCGTACCGAGCTTGAAGTCTTTGCCGATATAAGACTTGCGATGGAAAGCCGTGCCGGCGAACGCTTGCCGCTGACCGGCGATTTCATCTCCGGCAAAGAGCGTACATCGGCATTTATGGGCTGGCCGACGAACCGGACGATACAAACCGGCGATCCGCTGATTTGTGATCTAGCACCGCGCGTCAATGGCTATTGGGGTGATAGTTGTGCATCGGCCATGCTTGGAAAGCCAAGCGCAGGTTTTGGAAAGCAGTTCAAGGCAGCAAAATCGGCGCTTGATTTGGCCATTGAGATTATCCGCCCGGGGCTTGGTATCGGCGAACTCGATCAGAGATTACAGGCGCATATCGCGGCCCATGGTTACAGCTATGCTCACCATTCCGGCCACTCGATCGGCACATCTGTGCATGAATGGCCAAGGCTCGTCGGCTATGAAACCGAGAGCTTTAAAAAGGATATGGTGGTTATGGTCGAACCGACCGCCTTTGACCCTGACATTGGCGGTGTGAGGCTCGAATTTATGCTGCACGTCACAGAAAATGGCTGCGATGTGCTAACCGATTTCGAGCATCAGTTGTCTATAGATTAAACGGTCGGATGCAGACAGGTGTGCCGATTTCTATCCGCTTGCCTGTGTCGGTTAGTTTACCTGATGAACGATCTCTCGAGAATATATTGATGCAATCGCTGTTCTGGTTGGCAACCAGAAGCCAGTTGCCGTCTGGTGTCAGCGTAAAATTGCGCGGTGTTTTTCCGCCCGTAGGCACGAAACCTAGATCGCTCAAATTCCCGTTTTGCTGATCAATACTAAAAGCGGCAATGCTGTCATGGCCTCGATTGGAGCAATATAAATGTGCACCATCCGGCGAGATATGAATATCTGCACCGTGGGATTCTACGCCCGATGGTATCGTCGCCCAACTTTGAACAAGCTGCATTTCGCCGCCATTGCGATGAATGAGTGAAACAGTGGAGTTCAGTTCATTGGCAACATAGATAAAACGACCATTTGGGTGCTGCGCGATGTGGCGCGGTCCGGCACCGGGTGACACAGCAACGCTTGCCTGTCTTTCGAACTGCCCTTGCTCATCGACGCGATAGGCAATCACTTCATCAAGCCCAAGGTCAGCAGACAGGAAAATTCCGCCGTCTGGAGTTTCGACTATGCAGTGAGGATGGCTGCGTTCCTGCCGTTCGCTGTCCGGACCTAGCGAACCTTCATGGCGCACAGAACCTGTTACAGAACCGAGACTGCCGTCATCATTGATAGGAAGGGCAACGAGAGACTGATCTGGGCCACCGCTCCCCATTGCATAATTGGCAACCAGCACGAACTTTCCGTCACGGCTGATGGTATTGTGCGCCGTTATACTACCCTGACAGGCTTGCTTGTTGAGGTAGACCAGTTCGCCTTTTTCACCATCAAAACGATAGGCGCTCACGGCGCCCTCATGCCACCCAAACACTTCAGAATTGGCATAGATTACGCCGGAGACAGGATTAACGCTAAGGTAAGTTGGATTGTCGACAGAGGAGGTGCTGCAAATGCGCTGGGCGTCACCGGTGGCGGTATCGAATGCATAGATTGAAAGGCCTTTGCCACGCGCACCCTGAAAATAGGGTGCTTCACGATTAACTGAGCCCACTGCCAGATAAAGTTTACTCACGCATTCCTCCAATGCAATTCACGTCGATTGATCCATCCCTTATTGCCTGCCGACATGCAAGCTTGGGGCGGCAACTTGAGTTCGGGGCATCGCTATTTTGATGATTATCTGCACAATAGGTTTAGCCCGAATCTAACTGCAATGGAGTGTAGAGCCGATGCAAAGAATTACCATAACTGTCGATGATGATCTTATGACAGAGTTGGATGCTTTGATTGCTCTGAAAGGATACGCCAATCGCTCCGAGGCTGTGCGTGATCTGGTCCGTGCGAGTATCAAAGATACCGCAATTGCATCTGACGCAACCAGCGAATGTGTTGGAGTGTTAAGCTATGTTTATCAACATGATGCGCGTGATCTTGCAAAAAAATTGACAACGTCACACCACGAACATCATCACATGTCTGTTGCCTCGCTGCACGTGCATATGGATCATGAATTATGCCTTGAAGTTAGCCTGCTTCGCGGCGAGGTGAAAGCGGTGAAAGAGTTTGCAAACTCCATCATTTCGCAGCGGGCTGTCGTGTACGGCGATGTTTCAATTATTCCCCACCAGAACAATCATCATCACGATTGACGCTGAATAGAACAATTCATACAGGACTTTAGTTCTAAATTCGATAATATCATATTGAAAACATTGATTTAGACTGATTGCTCTGTTTAATGCATGTGTGTTTTGTTTTAGCAGTCACCAGCTACTTGATAGTGGACAATTATGGATCTGACCGTTCTCATATTCTTGCTTGTATATCTTGCGATGGGTTGCGGAACTTTACCAGGTTTTAAGGTTGATCGGACGGGCGCTGCAATCATTGGCTCGCTCGCAATGCTTGTGGCAGGCAGTATCACTGCGCAAGCTGCATGGAACGCGATTGATTACAAAACCTTGGGCATGTTGTTTGGCCTGATGGTCGTATCAGCCGGATTTTCTGTTTCTGGCTTTTATGGCTGGGTTGCAAAGCGCGTAACAGAGCTACCATTATCGCCGCCGCTATTGGTCGGCGTCATGATTGTTATGGGCGCTTCGTTCTCAGCGTTTCTGACAAAAGATGTGGTCGCAGTGGCTATGACGCCCTTGCTGGTTTCGGTGAGCTTGGCGCGCGGGCTTAATCCTGTGCCATTTCTTTTGGCTTTCTGCTTTGCCGTTAATACCGGTTCAACAGCCACTTTGATCGGTAGCCCGCAGAATATGATTACCGCTCAGCAATTGGGTTTGTCGTTTAACGGGTTCCTGAAAATAGCTGTTATTCCCGCACTGCTTTCTCTGCCGATTGTCTGGGGCGTTATCGTTTTCGCATATCGGGGCCGCTGGGAGCTGAAGGCACCTTCGACCAAAGGCGACGATGTCTCGCAGGCGAGTGAAATTGACGTTCTAGAGACAATAAAAACCGGACTCGTAGCAATTGTCGTCATTGGGTTCTTTGTTTTCAGTGATTTCCCACGCGAGCTTGTTGCTATGGCTGGTGCCGGTATCCTGCTTGTAAGCCGTAAAGTTTCATCGAAAGACATGCTCAAACAGGTCGATGGCGATCTGCTGCTTTTGATCATGGGGCTTTTCATTGTAAATGCAGCGATAGCCGGAACAGGCATTCCGCAGGATTTGCTCAACCATTTACGCGAAGCCGGTCTTAATTTGAATGATCCGCTTTCACTGCTTTTTGTTGGCGGCGTCTTAAGCAATCTGGTTGGAAACAATCCAGCCGTCATGCTGTTGGTGCCTTATCTTCATTCTGGCCCTGATGCCGATGCATTGGGTGCTGCTTTGGCTTTGGGGACAGGTTTCTCAAGTAATATGATCGTCTTTGGCAGCCTCGCTGGTATTATCGTTGTTGAACAAGCTGGTGCGCGTGGCATTAAAATATCATTTATGGAGTTTGCCAGAACTGGCGCAATTGTGATGTTTTTATGTATGATCGTTGCTGCTTCCTGGATATTTGTTTTAACCAAATTCTAGTTGATAAGATTTATTGCAAAATTTCTGAAAATTTAAGTTTGCTTGATAAGCATATCAATACTGTAAATAGATGCCGATGTATTAATCCTGATCTCAGAAATTTATTTATTTATTTGTAAAATAAGTATTGCTCCGTAACGATGCGATTGCTAGCTTGACTACGGTGGTTTAATCGAGGGGAGCTATCTTATGGGCTGCTGCATGCCGACTCCCCATTGTCTTTGTACGGAGGTTACGTATGCATTTCACGCCGCGAGAGATTGACAAGCTCATGATTCATACGCTGGCGATTGTCGCGCAGCGTCGTAAAGACCAGGGTTTGAAGCTCAATCATCCTGAAACCGTATCTTTGATTGCTGCCGCCGCCCTTGAAGGCGCGCGCGCTGGAAAGACGCTCGAACAAGTCATGGAATTGGCGCGTAAGACCATCACCAAAGATGATGTGATGGAGGGTGTCGTTGAGATGATCCCTTACGTGCAGGTTGAAGCTGTTTTCACTGATGGCAGCCGTCTCGTTACCGTTCACGATCCAATCCAGTAACCCCCGCAGGGAGGCTTAGTTATGGCTGAAGATAAAGCAAAGACTCCTGTTGGAGGATTGGTTCTCGGTAAAGGCGATATTGAAATCAACGCCGGCTATCCAACAACAACTTTGAAAGTCCGTAATAAAGGCGACCGTCCAATTCAGGTTGGCTCGCATTATCACTTTTTTGAAGTGAACGCCGATCTGGAGTTTGATCGCGAGCAAGCTTTTGGCAAGCGCCTGAATATTCCTGCAACAACCGCTTTGCGTTTTGAGCCGGGCGATGAAAAGCAGGTCGTTCTTGTTCCTTATCAGGGCAAGCAACGCGTTCTCGGGTTCAACGGCCTGGTGAATGGTTGGGTTGGCGAAGAAAGCTACAACGAATCCCGCCCACGTCTGACGGATGCAATGGAGCGTGTTGCGCGCTACGGCTTTAAAAATAAGCCGTAATTGCCCGCCCCAACATCAGCGAACAGGATAGTGAAATGGCTAAAATCTCAAGGCAGCAATATTCGGATTTGTACGGTCCGACCACAGGCGACAAAATCCGTCTGGGCGATACTGATCTTTACATCGAGATTGAAAAAGACCTTCGCATCTATGGCGAAGAAGCGGTTTACGGCGGCGGCAAAACGCTGCGTGACGGCATGGGCTATGACAACGAACTGACGAGTGCCGCTGGTGCACCGGATCTTGTCATTACCAATGTCACAATCGTTGACGCCATTCAGGGCGTCATCAAGGCCGACGTAGGCATTAAAAACGGCCTGATTTACGGCATCGGTAAAGCAGGCAACCCGTCCACCATGTCAGGCGTTACACTGCCGCTCGGACCGGGAACGGATGCGATCTCCGGTGAGCATCTGATCCTGACGGCTGGTGGCATCGATGCGCACGTACACTTCATTTCGCCACAGCAGGCAGAAGCCGCTCTCAGCAATGGCGTGACCACGCTTTTTGGCGGTGGTATTGGTCCATCGGACGGCACCAACGGCACGACGATTACGCCGGGAACGTGGAACATCGAAATGATGCTGCGTTCATTTGATAGCTGGCCCGTCAATGCGGGCGTTTTGGGCAAGGGCAACTCTTCTTCAGTTGTGACTATCGAAGAGCAGCTTCGCGCTGGTGCCATGGGCCTCAAAATCCATGAAGATTGGGGCAGTACACCGGAAGCAATCCGTACATCGCTCACGGTTGCTGATGCATTTGACGTACAGGTTTGTATCCACACCGATACGCTCAACGAAGCTGGTTTTGTTGAAAATACCATTGCCGCTTTTGAAGGCCGCACCATCCACACCTATCACACTGAAGGTGCTGGCGGCGGTCACGCACCGGATATTATCCGCGTTGCAGGTCAGCCGAATGTTATTCCAAGCTCGACCAACCCAACGCTGCCATATGGCATCAATTCGCAGGCCGAATTGTTTGACATGACTATGATCTGCCACAACCTCAGCCCGAAAATTCCGACCGACGTTGCTTTTGCTGAAAGCCGCGTGCGCCCGGAAACCATTGCGGCTGAAAACGTGCTGCACGACATTGGTGCAATTTCCATCCTGTCGAGCGATAGTCAGGCAATGGGTCGCGTCGGTGAAAACTGGATGCGTACCATCCAGACCGCACATCTAATGAAGACGCGCTTTGGTGCTTATGAAGGGGACAAGTCCGGCAACGACAACCAGCGTGTGCTGCGTTTCGTGTCCAAAGTGACCATCAATCCAGCAATTGCTCAGGGCGTGTCCCATGTGGTTGGCTCGATTGAAATCGGCAAAATGGCCGATCTGGTGCTCTGGGAGCCAGCATTCTTCGGTGCCAAGCCGAAAATGGTCATCAAGGGCGGTATGATTTCATGGGCCTTGATGGGCGATCCGAATGCATCGCTGCCAACGCCACAGCCAGTGATCTATCGTCCGATGTATGGCGCATTTGGGTCGGCATTGCCAAAAACCCGCGTGACATTCACGTCGGCTGCAGGTTTTGAGCATGGCATCGTGGATCGTTACGAGCTGAAATCACAGGTCATGCCGGTTTATAACACGCGCGCTATCAGCAAGGGTTCAATGGTTCGCAACAATGCGTTGCCGACGATTGAGGTGAACCCGGAAACATTCGCGGTTACCGTGGACGGCAAGCACGCTACCGTTGAGCCAGCGACGAATGTTCCTTTGACACAGCTTTACTTCTTTAGCTGATGTGAAATCTGCGGGAGGGAGCTATCCCTCCCGCTTTCAAATATAAAATGTAATGCCTGAAAGTGTATGCTTTTGCGGCACTTTTCAGTGGCCGATATGAAGCGATAAGCTTCCGGAGGAACTATGATTCTCGTTGAGAAAACACTCGGTAACATCAAGGATTCCGTGTGGCATGATCGTTCGCATCATGCACAGGTTGATTATCTTGCTCTTGAGCAATGGGAAGCTCCAAAAAGCCGTTTGCGTAAGGAAAGCGAAGGTGGCGTAGAGCTTGCCATTTCACTTCCGCGTTCCGAGCATCTGCATGATGGTGATGTTCTTTATTACGACGAAGCCGCGAAAATTATCGTTGTCGCACGCATAGCGCTCAAGGAAGTGATGGTCATTGAGCTTGAAGGGCTGGAAGAACTCGCACCTCAAGAAATCCTCCGCATTTGCTTTGAGCTGGGTCATGGTCTGGGCAATCAGCATTGGCCAGCGGTGATTAAAGGCACAACGGTTTATGTGCCGCTGTCTGTTGATCAGAAAGTCATGGCCTCTGTCATGCGCACCCATGCGTTTGATCGCGTAAAGACGCATTTTGCACCGGGCGAAGAAGTTGCAGCGAAGCTTGATGCCAAAGAAGTACGGATGCTTTTTGCGGGCGCCGACGCGACACCGCATCATCATCACGATCTTCACAAGCATGAGCACGCGCATTCGCACGATCACTCCCATAAACACGGCCACGAACATTCTCACGGTGACCATTCTCACTCTCATGATCATAGCCATGAACACAGTCATGACCACGATCATTCGCATGGCCATCATCACGGGCACGATCACAGGTAAGCAATGTCAGGCATAAAGAACGAAGAACCGCGTTCTATGCAGGATATGGTTCTTTTGGCGAAACTGCTGCAATTCTCGGATTCAACCTTGCCGGTTGGTGCTTTTGCATTTTCAAACGGGCTTGAATCTGCCCTACAGACCGAGGTTGTAAAAAACCCGGAAAGCCTGCATCAGTTTGTCAATCTGGTGGTTCGACAGGCCGCTCATATGGACGGCATTGCATTTCTTCATGCCCATCGCGCCATTCTGGCGGGAGATTATGAAACTGTGCTTGCCGCTGATCATGAAGTCTGGGATCGCCGGGTGGGCGAAGAGCAACAGCTTATGCTGGCCCGAATGGGTAAGAAATTCGCTGAATTGTCTCTCAAGATCAGCGATTTTCCGCCGCTTGAGCGCTGGCTGAAAGACATCAAATCCGGCACCACACCCGGATGTTTTCCAATCGGTCAGGCATTGGCTTTGGCACATATGGGCGCAGATGAACGGCAAGCTTTTGTTGTCCATCAATATGGCGTTGCATCGATGATCTTGAGCGCTGCTATGCGGTTGATGCGCATTGACCATCTCGACACGCAACGCATTTTATTCGCAACGCAGAGCCGGGTTGAAAGCGACTATGAGGATGTGCACGGTCTGGGGCTAGATGAAATGTCCAGTTTCGCACCGATCTTCGATGTTTTGGTCGCGCATCACACGAAAACGCATGTCCGTCTATTCATGAACTGATTACGTTTCGAAATAGGAATAAACCATGAAGAAAATTACACGTATTGGTATCGGTGGACCTGTTGGTTCGGGCAAGACGGCGGTTATTGAAACGATCACGCCACGGCTGATTGAAATGGGCATCAAGCCGCTCATCATTACCAATGACGTTGTGACGACAGAAGACGCAAAGCAGGTTCGTCGCACACTCAACGGCATTCTGATCGAAGAAAAGATTGTTGGCGTTGAAACCGGCGCTTGCCCGCATACGGCAGTGCGCGAAGATCCGTCGATGAACATTGCAGCGGTCGAAGAGCTGGAAGAAAAGTATCCGGACAGCGACGTTATTCTGATTGAATCGGGCGGCGATAACCTCACGCTCACATTCAGCCCAGCTCTCGCCGATTTCTATATTTACGTGATCGATGTGGCTGCTGGCGACAAGATTCCTCGCAAGAATGGCGCGGGCGTTTGTCAGTCCGATATTCTCGTCATCAACAAAAAGGATCTCGCACCTTATGTTGGCGCGAGCCTTGAAGTGATGGACCGCGATTCCAAGCTGATGCGTGGCAAAAAGCCATTTGTTTTCACCAATTGCAAAACGGGTGAAGGTATTGATGATCTGATGAAGCTCATTCTCGATATGGCTCTGTTTGACGTTAAGCCAGTTCTCGCTACCGAAGCCGCTGGGTAAACTCATGAGCCTTCACGAGCGACTAAGCCGACTTGATGCAGCCCGTGAGCTGAACTCGTATCAAACCGAGCCAGCTCAGATGCGTGCTGCCGGACCCGGAAAAATCGGCGAGTTGCGTCTGGGCTTTTCTATTCGCAACGGTCGCTCGGTGCTGCATGATCTTTATCGTGTGGCTCCGCTTCTGGTTCAGCAGGCGCTTTATTGGGACGAAGCGATGCCTGAGCTGCCGATTTGCTCCATCATCTCGATTGGCGGCGGCATTTTGCAGGGTGATCGCTACAAGATCGATATTCATGTTGGTGAAAATGCTTGTGCTCAGGTGACATCACAGGGCGCAAACCGTGTTCACCAGATGGATGCAAATTATGCCTCGCAATATCAGACGGTTACGGTAGAAGCAGGGGCTTATCTCGAATATTTGCCCGATTTCACAATACCTTATCGCAACTCTCGCTTCATCAACCAGACGGAAATCGTCATTGATGAGAGTGCGACGCTGATCTATGGCGAGATGATGATGACGGGACGAAAGCATCATCATGAAGACGAGCGCTTCGGCTTCGATTTGCTCTCCATGTTTGTCTCTGTGAAGCGGCCAAATGGTAAGCGCCTGTTTACGGATAAGGTGCTGATCGAAAAAGGTAATCCAACGATAGATTTTGCGGGCGTCATGCGCGGCTTTGATGCCTTTGCAAATATTGTCTGCGTCACACCGCCTGATGTTGCTGCACGTATCAAGGAGCGCGTCGAGGTAAACTTCAGCACTGATGCGCCACGCGCAATTTCGGGCGTATCCATGCTGCCCAATAATGCCGGTCTTATGCTGCGTACCGCAGGTATCGAGAGCTATGACGTGCGCGCTGAGGTGCGAAATTTCTGGAAAATTGTTCGTGAAGAAGCCCGTGGGCGTACTCTGCCAGAAGAGTTTCTCTGGCGTTAAAAATCGAAAAGCGGCTTCGATGGGTTGAGAGGGGATACTGAGATGGCAGAGAAGAAAGTTAGTTTTCCAATCACCTGCCTTCGTGGGGCGGGGCAGGTTTTCTTCATGGAAAACGCCTTTACCGGCGTAATGTTTTTTGCAGCAATCGCCTATGCGTCTTATGCGACCGGCATTTGGGCCACCACGATTGGCGCGGTCATTGGCCTGATCGTTGCCACGCTGACCGCTCAGCTGCTCGATTGCGATAAGCCATCCGTTAATTCAGGTCTTTTCGGCTTCAACGGCATTCTTGTTGGCGTAGCACTGCCAACCTTCATCGCAGCAACACCACAGCTCTGGTTTTATATCATTATCGGATCAGCACTAAGCACGGTCATCACAGCCACATTCGGCGCAACGCTTACGAAAAGCTGGGGCATACCCGGGTCAACAGGCCCGTTCGTGCTGACCGGCTGGCTGATGGTCGCTGGTGCTTATTCGTTTGGCGCACTTGATGTTACCGGCGATGCTCCAAAACTCGTCTCCGACTATATTGCAGGTGCTGCGACCATTCCGGCCACTATTGAATTGGTGCAAATCTTCTTCCGCAACATTGCGCAAGTATTTTTGCTCGGCAATGAGGTAAGTGGCGCTTTGATCCTGATCGGCATTTTCGTCGCTTCAAGACAGGCGGGCATTGCGGCAGCGCTCGGATCGCTGATCGCCATGATCACAGCAATTGGCATGCGCGCTGATCCGGCAACGGTTGTTCAGGGGCTTTATGGATTTAGTCCAGTGCTGACAGCGATTGCAGTCGGTGTGATTTTCCTGAAAACCGATGGAAAAGTCATCGTTTACGCCGTGCTTGCAACCATTGTCACCGTGTTCATTCAGGGTGCCTATGATGTGCTCATGGCCCCAATGGGACTACCGTCATTCACAGCACCCTATGTGCTTACACTTTATCTGTTTATCGCACCGAAGAAACTTTTCGCACCGCATCCTCATAAGCCGGTCGCCAAGCATCTTGTCAGCGATAAGTAATTTTTGAAATAGGAACCGATGGCTCTGAATTTCAGTTCTGAAGGAAAAAGAACATGCAAACTATAAGTGCTGGCGACACAGCTTTTCTTCTGATTTGTACGGCGCTGGTCTGTATGATGACCCCGGCTTTGGCGCTTTTTTACGGTGGTCTTGTTCGCCAGCGTGATGTGCTGTCCATCATGATACAGAACTTCGTCTGTATGGGTGTGATCGGCCTGATCTGGGTTTTTGGTGGTTTCAGCCTTGCCTTCGGCCCGTCAATCGGCGGTGTCATTGGTGACATCACCACCTATTTTGGCATGTACCATGTGGGTATTGAACCAAATCCGCAATACGCAGCGAATGTTCCTTTCATTCTGGTATTTGCTTATCAGATGATGTTCGCGATCATCACGCCTGCGCTGATGACCGGTGCCTTTGTCGGGCGCTTTAAGTTTGGTGCGTATCTGTTCTTCATAGCCTTCTGGACCATTCTGGTTTACCTGCCAGCAGCGCATTGGGTTTGGGGTGGCGGCTTCCTTGCAAAACTTGGCGTTGTCGATTTTGCGGGCGGTATCGTCATTCACGCTTCTGCCGGTTTCTCTGCATTGGCTGCTGCGAAATATCTCGGTAAGCGCAAGCTCGCAGCCGGTGAAAAAGAATCACAGCCTGCCAGTTTGCCGCTTGTTGCAATCGGTGCAGGTCTGCTCTGGTTCGGTTGGTTCGGCTTTAACGCGGGTGGCGCTTATGCGGCTGACGCATTGGCCGCTTATGCTTTCACCAACACAATGCTTGCAGGCTCTATCGCCATGCTCGTCTGGATGTTCTGGGAGTGGAAAGAATCCGGTCGTCCGTCGTTCTCTGGCGTTCTTGTTGGCGCAGTGACCGGTCTTGCAACGATCACGCCTGCTGCCGGTTACGTTGAGCCGATGACCGCACTGCTTATCGGTGCCATCGGCGCTTCGGTCTGCTTCAATGCAAAATATGTACAGAAGTGGCTCAAAATCGATGACACGCTGGAAGTCTGGCGCGCGCATGGTGTTGGCGGCATGACAGGGGCGATCCTGATCGGTGTAACGGCCAGCTCCAGCATTAATGCTGTTTCGGCAAGCGCGTATCAGCTCGGCATTCAGGCAATGGCTGTGGCTATCGTCGCGGCTTATGCCTGGATTATCACGATGATCCTGCTCAAAATCCTTGATGCTTTCGGTCATCTGCGCGTGCCGGAAGAAGTGCAGGTCGAGGGTCTCGACGATAATCTCTACGGAGAAAATGCTTTCAGCCTTTGGGGTATGAAAAAGCACATGGACAAGTAAATCGTCCATTGAATAACGCAAAAGCCCGCATCTACTCGTTGCGGGCTTTTCTTTCAATTTCTCATGCACTTAAAGCAAAATAAAATTCTTATTTTATCGATATATTGTTTGCCTCCCCCAAATACTGCGGTAAGATGTTTTTGGAAAAAGATCATACTCCGGGGGTTAGAGATGAATTTCAAATCCGTTTCGGTTGCAGCCATTGTTGCACTTGCATGTGCGTCATCAGCCTATGCCCAGCCCAAGGATACGCTGGTTCTGGCGATCGGTGGTGAGCCGGATAACGGATTTGATCCCCTCGCGGGATGGGGCGGCTATGGAAACCCGCTGTTCCAATCGACATTGTTGCGCCGTGATGTGAACCTTGAGACTGCACCTGATTTAGCAACAAGTTGGACGCTGTCTGACGACCGAAAGGTCTGGACAATCAAATTGCGCGATGACGTGCAGTTTTCTGATGGAACACCCGTCACGGCAGAGGATGTTGCTTTTACATTCAATACAGCCAAAGCATCCGCAAACGCGATTGATTTGAGCGTTATGGAAAAAGCCGACGCTATCGATAAAGACACGGTTCAGATTTTGCTTAGCAAACCGTGGATCACTTTTGTCGAAGCATTCTATACGCTCGGCATTGTGCCTGCGGCGTCCTATGGTCCTGATTATGGGCGTAAGCCAGTCGGTTCCGGCCCCTATAAGTTTGTAGCCTGGAATGAAGGCGAACAGCTTATCGTCGAGCGCAACGACGCTTATTATGGTGATAAGGGGCCATTTAAGAAAATCACGTTCCTTTTCACGGGTGAGGCGCCGGGGTTGGCTGCAGCAAATGCTGGCGCAGTCGATATGGTCGCTGTTCCGGCACAGTTGGCGGATGCTGTTCCAAATGGCTTTCAAGCAATACCGGTACAAACCGTTGATAATCGCGGTCTGAGCCTGCCCTTTACCAAGCCGCATGACGTCAATGGCCGCAAAGTTGGTAATGCTGTGACGTCAGATCCTGCTATTCGCAAGGCGATCAATATGGGTATTGATCGGAAGCTGGTCGTGGATGTTGCCCTCCATGGTCATGGCACACCTGCATTCGGTCCCGCCGATGGACTGCCATGGGCAGGGAAAGCCGATCAAATCGAGTTTAATCTCGATGGTGCAAAAGCACTTCTCGATGATGCTGGTTGGATGGTTGGAGAAGATGGTATCCGCACAAAAGACGGAGTGAGAGCCGCTTTTCCGATCAACTATCCGGCGAGTGATGCAACGCGACAAGCATTGGCCGAAACATCGGCTGAACTGTTGCGCCCGCTCGGTATTGAAGCAACGCCGCAGGGCGGAAGCTGGGATGCCATCGGACGGGTGATGCATTCCGAACCCGTGGTTTTTGGTTTCGGCAGCCATTCACCTTACCAGCTTTACAGCCTGTTTGCCGAAAAGCTTGGCGGCGTCGAATATATGAACCCGAGCTACTACGCCAGCCCGAAGGTTGAAGAGCTTTTTGAAAAAGCGCAGGGCGCTGGCAGCCTTGAAGCGTCAATGCCTTATTGGTCTGAGGCCGCTGATTATTATGGGCTGAAGGGTGATAATTCATGGGCATGGCTTGTTAATTTCGACCATGTTTATTTCGTCAACAAGTGCCTTGATCTCGGAAAAACGCAGATTGAGCCGCATGGACATGGTTGGCCAGTCACTGCAACGATTGCCAACTGGCGGTGGACCTGCGAGTGACGGCAAACCTCGCCACTCAGATTTCCTTACGCATTTTGCGTCTTTGTGCGCTGGTGATCTGCGTTGCTTTCGCAGTGTTCCTGCTGATGAAGGCATCGCCGATTGATCCGGTGAACGCGTATCTCGGTCCAGCGATGGCCTATGTTGGGCCAGAGCAAAAAATGCAGATCGCTGCGATTTGGGGATTGGATCGCCCAGTCTATGAGCAGTTTTTGCGATGGGCCGGAAATATTCTCAGTGGTGATCTCGGCTTTAGTATTACGTATAATACGTCCGTTGCCGAGGTGATGAGCACGCGCATCGGTGCTTCGCTGACGCTCACAGGCCTGGCGTGGTTGCTATCCGGGGTGCTCGGCTTTTCTCTCGGGATGGTTTCAGCGGCTTATGAAGGACGCTGGCCTGACCGTATCATTCGGCTTTATTGCTACGTTCTTGCTGCCACGCCAACTTTCTGGCTGGCAATGCTGATGCTCGCGCTGTTCTCAGTGAAACTCGGCTGGACGCCAATATGTTGTGCTGGCCCGATTGGCATTCCTTCGGAAGACGTCACCGTCATAGAGCGTGTTCAGCATCTGATACTTCCTCTGACGGCATTGACGCTTTTTGGTGTAGCGCAGATTGCTTTGCATTCGCGCGCCAAGCTGATTGAGGTACTACAATCAGACTACATTACCTTTGCGCGTGCACAGGGCGCGCGTCAGGGAGACATCATTCTGCGCCATGGCATTCGCAACTCAGCTCTACCAGCTTTGACCGTGTTGTTTGCCTCGATTGGTGAGATTTTCGGTGGAGCCATTCTCGCAGAACAGGTTTTCGCCTGGCCAGGATTGGGGCGAGCTGCCGTTGAAGCAGGTATCCGTGGTGATGTAGCCTTGCTGCTGGCAGTCGCCATGTTGACCACGATTGTTGTTTCAACTGGCAACATGATAGCCGATATTCTTTATCGGGTTGTCGATCCAAGATTGAAGGGGCAAGCATGACGGCTTTCCCTCTTAACGGGCGCATCCGTGCGTTGATCAGCGCCATGTTTGCTCTGGCTATCATTGCTGCTATTTCAATTGGTGCTTGGGTCTATGGCAACGTCGGCGTTCGTTCTGACTTTTCCATACGCAATTTATCACCCTCATTCTCGCATTGGTTTGGCACTGATCAGATGGGGCGCGATATGCTGGCTCGCACGCTGCATGGGTTAACGCTAAGCCTGCGAGTTGGTATTCTGGCAGCAGGATTTTCCGTTGTCATCGCGCTGATTATCGTTCTGCTATCAGGCCTTGGTAAAGCAGCCGATGCGATTGGTAGCTTTGTTACAGATGCCATGCTCGCCATGCCGCATCTGGTTCTGCTTATCCTGATCAGCTTTGCTCTGGGTGGTGGAACTGGTGCCGTGATCATCGCTGTTGCGATTTCGCACTGGCCGCGTTTTGCGCGTATTTTGAGGGCTGAACTTATTCAGGTGCGCGTCGCGCCCTTTGTTGAAGCTTCGCGTAGCTTTGGAAAGTCGCGCAGCTTCATCCTAATCAATCACATCTTGCCGCATCTACTGCCCCAAATGCTGGTTGGCTTTCTGCTGATGTTTCCGCATGCGATTTTGCATGAAGCAGGCCTGACATTCTTAGGCTTTGGTCTGGAGCCATCCCGCCCCGCTATCGGGATTATGCTGTCAGAAGCCATGCAACATATCACTGGCGGCCGCTGGTGGCTCGCCGTCTTCCCCGGTCTTGCACTGTTGATAATGGTGCTGTGCTTCGACTTACTCGCCAATGCATTGCGTCGCCTTATCAGTCCAAAAGAGGCCCACATATGATGCTTGAAATCGATGGTCTGTCTGTTTCCTTCCAACGCTACAATGGTCTGTTCCGCCAGAATTTGATGACGCGATTATCCGATGTGACGCTCAATATCGCAGCAGGTGAAATCGTTGCACTGGTTGGGCATTCGGGAGCTGGCAAAAGCCTGCTCGCGCACGCAATTCTGGGGCTCTTACCAAACAATGCCTTAGCGACCGGGGATATTCTCTTCGGTGGCAAACTGCTTGATGAACACAAGCGCCGTGAGCTGCGAGGCCGAGAGATCGCGTTGCTGCCACAGCAGACGACTTATTTGGACCCAACGGCAAATGTCGGGGCTTTGATCAGCTGGGCGGCAAAACGCGGCGGAAAGCTTTCCAACATTGAAAAACGTTTGAACGATGTTGGACTGGATGGCGACGTTGCCCAACTCTACCCTCACCAACTTTCAGGTGGCATGGCTCGACGTGTGCTTATGGCGCAAACAACAGCAGGCGGCGCGAAACTGATTGTTGCTGATGAGCCAACGGCTGGGCTGGACCCTTCTAATCGGGATATTATTCTGGATAAATTGCGCAAACACGCAAATGGGGGAGGGGGCGCTCTGCTCATTACGCATGATCTGATGCCTGCGCTTTCCTATGCGGATCGTATCGCAATATTGAACGATGGAAAAATTAGTTGTGTGGTGCAAACATCTGCTTTTACTGGAGCAGGGGAAGCGCTTGGCTCACATTACGCAAGATCACTGTGGCGCGCACTGCCACAAAACGAATTCAGTGCCTATGCTTGAAGCCAGAAACCTAAGTGCGAAGTTTGGCAAGCGCCTCGTGTTTGAAGGCGTTTCGCTATCTCTGAAAAGATCGTCAATTTATTGCATTTCAGGACCGTCCGGTTGCGGGAAAACGACACTTGGCCGCATTTTTGCAGGTCTGAATCGGCCCTCTAAAGGCGACGTTACCTTCGATGGTTCCAAACTACCCTCATCGAAGCGCTGGCCGGTGCAATATTTGTATCAATCGCCACTATCCGCCATGAACCCAAGGTGGAAGATCAGAAAAATTATTGCTGAAGCCGGTGAAACGGATGCAGAAACCGCGCGCATGTTGGGCGTTGAAGCCGAATGGGACGATCGTTATCCGCATGAGCTGTCTGGCGGACAATTACAGCGAGTTTCAATTCTGCGCGCTCTTGGCGCAAAGCCAGATTTTCTGGTTGCCGATGAAATAACCTCAGCGCTTGATCCGATTGCGCAAGCACAGATATGGCATCTCCTAATGGGCCTTACCCAAAAATATGAATTAGGCATCGTTGCTATCAGCCATGACACAAGCTTGCTATCCAGAATTGGGGATGCAAACAATCATTTCAGACTGGGTGTTTAAGCCACAAAAATAAAGCCGGGAAAAATCCCGGCTTTATGGTGTTGGGAAACTAAACAGGCAGTCTCTGCTTGACCAAAGTCGTCCAGTAAGAACAACCCCAGGCAATCACATCGTCGTTGAAGTCATACTTTGGATGATGCAGATTGGCGCTTGGGCCATTGCCGATGTTGATCATCGCGCCCGGTACTTCGTTGAGCATGAACGCAAAATCTTCGCCGCCAAGCGTTGCTGGCATATCACGGGTTACGCGTTCAGCGCCTGACACAGCTTCTGCTGCAAGTGCTGCCAATTCTGTTTCGTGCTCGTGATTGACGGTCACCGGATAATTGCGCTGATAGTCGAGTGTCGCCTTTGCACCAAAGGCATCAGCAATGCCCTGAACCGCGCGCGTCAGCTTTTCTTCGACAAGATTGCGGACTTCTTCGCGCAGTGTACGCACGGTTCCGGTCAGTTTGATCGACTGCGGAATGACGTTGAACGCATCGCCACCATGAATAGTGGTAATCGAGATTACGGCGGAATCCAGCGGATCAATCGTGCGTGCCGTTAGAGTCTGAATTGCCTGAATGAGTGCTGCTGTAACAGGGATTGGATCAATCGTATGGTGCGGGGAGGCTGCATGTCCACCGACGCCATCAATTGTAATATCCAGCACATCGACTGAACCCATAATAGGGCCGGAATTGATCGTGAAATTGCCAACTTCGAGGTTGGGACGGTTGTGCATGCCGTAAACTTCGTTGACCGGCCAGCGCTTGAACAGCCCGTCGTCGATCATGGCTTTCGCACCGGCGCCACCTTCTTCGGCGGGCTGGAAAATAACGATGACTGTGCCATCGAAAGCCCGGCTTTTTACCAATTCGCGAGCAGCACCCAGAAGCATAGTCGTATGGCCATCATGGCCGCAGGCATGCATCTTTCCCGGCACTTTGGATGACCATTCTGCGCCGGTTTCTTCAAGGATCGGCAAGGCGTCCATATCAGCACGCAGGGCAATCGCGCGGCCTGATTTGTTGGTCTGGCCACGAATGACGCCAACAACGCCTGTGCGGCCAATGCCTGTTACGACTTCATCAAGGCCAGCAGCGCGCAAAGCTTCTGCCACCTTTTCTGCGGTGCGATTGACATCATAAAGGAGTTCCGGGTTTTCGTGCAGATCACGGCGGAAGGCGATAAGTTCGTCAAGCTGGTTCGAAGTCCAGTTTTCAACCGGCATTTCAGGCTCCTTGTTCTTGTGCCTCAAGGCTGTAACGGAAGTCGCAATGGCTTGCGCCCTTCATGATCGTCTGGGTGCGTTCCAGTTTCATTTCGGGGTTGTAGCCGATGCAGAAATCACCATCGCGATTACACGAGAGCAGGTGCCCGATATGACCAAGCCCCATGTCGCGATACATTTCCGAATAGCGGCAGCGCTTCACGTTGAAATCGAAATGATCTTTGCCCTGCGAAAGTACCTCTATTTCGAGTGCATTGTCTTTGGTCCAGAGCGGCAGAATATCGGCAAAGTCCTGCAAGTCTGGGGTGCGACCCAGCTCATCCGCAAACACCTTACCCTGATCAATCGCGGAGCGTGTCACCGCTTCGCCGATTGCTGCCTGAGCTTCTTCTTCGCCTGACCGCTCACGAAGAACCTCATAAACATTTTTGAGAACGAGTGCCTCGATGCGGCGTCGTTCGAGAATTGGCAATTGATTCATGGATCTACCTTTCGCATGAATGTTTGACAGTCTGACTTACAAATTCGGCTCCGTGAGATCTTTGCGCCGTAGCCATGCGAGATAGAAAGGCGCAATCTTTCGAGCAATTGAGTGGAATGGCAGCGGTGCTGGCTCTGAAACCGGAAGTGCGAGTTCTTGCAATGGTTCACCATCAAGAGCGCGCGCAAATTCGCGGCCCATTGCGGTGCCGAGCGCAACGCCACGACCATTGCAGCCGATCCATGCCCAACCATTGGTTCCAAGCTGATGAACACGTGGGAAACGATCCCATGTCATGCCGATGTAACCGCTCCAGACATGCGTCATTTCCGGCTGACCAAGCGCTGGAAATGCTTCTGCCAGATTGTGCGCAGCCTTTTGCTTTACACGTTCTGCAACGTTGTAATTGCCCATAACTACGCCGCCGGTGATAAGACGATTACGTGCGTCGTAACGGAAAAAGCGAAGATCGCCCCGTGTATCAGAAACAGCCTGACGGCCGGGCAGGATCATCGCGCGCAGATTATCGCTAAGCGGTGCTGTTGCCATTTGCCATGACAACACCGGCACGATTGTACGCGCCAGACGTGGGGCAAGGCTTTCCTTTATTTCGCCGGTATAGGCATTGGTCGCAAGCAGAAAGCCTTTTGCACGAACGGTTGCGTTTCCAACGCGCACTTCCCAATGATCGCCCTTACGTTCAAAAGAAGTAACCGGGCTTTGCTCATGAATGATCGCGCCATGACGCTCTGCAGCACCTGCAAGGCCACGTGCCAAAGCCAGCGGATTGATATGGCCGCCTGTCGGGTTGAACATGCCGCCATACCAGAAATCACTGCCCAAGAGCTTTGAGGTGGAAGCGCTGTCGAGATATTCTGCTGGGAAACCAAAGCGTTTCCATGCTTCGACGCGTGCTTGAGACAGTTTAACGCGGCCCGGAGAATGTGCTGGCTGAAACCAGCCCGTCTGTTCGGCTTCTGCTTCGATTTTCTCATCGCGAACAATAGAGAACAGCGTGTCAGCACTGTTGCCAATCAGTTTTGCAAAGCGTTCACCGGCATTGCCATAGCGTTTGGCTATGGCATCTGGTTCAGCCGCAGTCATGGTTGGAATGACTTGTCCATTGTTGCGTCCTGATGCACCCCAGCCAACAGCATTGGCTTCAAGCAGGATAACCCGCTTGCCGCGCTTTGCGAGATGCAGCGCTGCCGAAAGACCTGTGAAACCGCCGCCGACGATTGCAACATCGGCTTCCGTGTCGCTGTTTAATGGCGCGGCGGGTATGCGGGATGGTGCTGTTGCAGCCCAGATGGATGGAGGGAACTGGATATTTTGCATGTTATTAGCCGTTTTCATTCTACGCCGTCTAAGCGGGGTGGCGTCCAGTTTTTGCCGGGAATGGAAGCAAGCAGACGCTGGGTGTATTCATGTTGGGGATTGGCGAAGACATCTGCCGTCTCTCCCGCTTCAGCAATTTCGCCTTTTGACATGACGATGATGCGGTCGCACAATTGCGCCGCTACACGCAGGTCGTGTGTTACAAAGAGCAGCGAAAGGTTGAGCCGTTCGCGCAGGTCAGCCAGCAGGCGCAGAACCTGTGCCTGCACCGAAACGTCGAGCGCCGAAACCGGCTCGTCAGCCACAATAATCCGCGGCTCAAGGGCGAGCGCTCGTGCGATGCCGATACGCTGACGCTGGCCACCCGAAAACTCGTGCGGGAAGCGGTCCGCTGCAGCGGGTGACAGCTCGACCAGTTCAAGCAGTTCACGCGCTTTGGCATGAGCTTGCTTTTTTGGCATGCCGTGGACAATTGGTCCTTGAGCAATCAGGTCCACAACACGGCGCCGCGGGTTGAGCGACGCCATAGGGTCTTGGAAGACCATCTGAATGTCTTTGCGCATAGAGCGCACTTCACGTGCGCTCGCGCTTAAAAAGTCGCGACCATTCACATCAACCTTGCCGCTATCGGCTTCGAGAAGACGTGTCACAATGCGCGAAACTGTTGTCTTTCCTGATCCGCTTTCGCCAACAACGCCAAGCGTTTCGCCCTGACGCAGTATAAAAGACAGGTCTTTGACCGCAGGAACGGCACTGCGCTTGCCACTGAAAAGTCCGCCCTGCGCTTTGAATGTCTTGCGCAGGTTCTCAGCTTTGAGAATGGTTGGCTGGCCTTCAACGGATGCTTTGATTGCAGGAGGCGTCAGTGCCGGAACTGATGCTATCAGCGCCTTCGTGTAAGGGTGCTGAGGGTGGTTGAGTACGTCATTGGCTGGGCCTTCTTCGACCAGTTCTCCGAGCCGCAAGACCGCAACGCGATCGGCAATCTCCGCCACTACGCCGAAATCATGGGTGATGAAAAGAATGCCGGTGTTGTGTTCGCGTTGCAGGTCGCGGATGAGCTTGAGAATTTGCGCCTGTGTCGTGACATCAAGTGCAGTTGTTGGTTCATCGGCGATGATCAGGCGAGGCTTCAAAATCAGCGCCATGGCGATCATGACGCGTTGGCGCTGCCCACCGGAAATCTGATGTGGATAGGCGTTATAGGCTGACTCTGGGTCAGGAATCTTGACCTCGTTCAGCATATCGATCACCGCAGCGTGCCGTTCTTTGCGGCTGAGCTTGGTATGCAACCGCAGCACTTCGTCGATCTGCCAACCAACCGTTTTCTGCGGATTAAGCGCAGTCATTGGCTCCTGAAAAATCATGCCGATGCGGTTGCCGCGCAGCTTTTTCATCTCGGCTTCGCTGAGCGAATAAAGGTCAGTGCCTTCTAGTCTGATAGTACCTTTGGTGACGTGCACATGTGGCTCCGGCAACAGACGCATGATAGCGCCAGCCGAAAGCGATTTGCCCGAACCGCTTTCACCCACAAGGCAAACGATTTCACCCGGCTTGATGGTGAGCGTCAGGTCTTGCAAAGCAAAAGGACGGTCGGCACCTTTAGGCAGAGCAATTTGCAGGTTCTGGATTTCGAGAACGGGAGCCGCAGTCATTTCTTTTTCTGCCTTGGATTGAGCGCGTCGTTCAGGCCTTCGCCAAGCAGGCTGAAGGAAAGCACGGTGAGCAGAATAGCGATGCCGGGAATAACCGAGCAGAACCAGTCGGTACGTAGCACCGCACGACCCTGACCAATCATATTGCCCCAGCTTGCATAGTTGGGGTCGCCAAGACCGAGGAACGCGAGCGCACTTTCCATCAGGATAGATGTGGCCATCACAACAGATGCGAAGACGACGACTGGCGGCAGCGCATTTGGCAAAATTTCACGGAAGATAATCGATAGATTGCCGACACCGAGATTGCGCGCCGCATCGACAAATTCGCGTTTGCGCAGTGCGAGGAACTCGGCACGGACCATGCGTGCTGGTGCAGTCCACGAAACAATGCCGATGCAGATGATGATGTTTTCAATTGAAGAGCCGAAAATTGCAACCAATGCCAGCAGCAGCACAAAGCTTGGAATGGTCTGAAATGCTTCGGTTATGCGCATCAGCGTGTCATCAACCCAGCCACCATAATAGCCAGCCAAAGCACCGATGATAATTCCGATGGCTATCGAAATCATCGTCGCTACGACGCCGATGAGCAACGAAATACGCGCGCCATGGAAGATGCCGGCCATAATATCACGGCCAAGCTGGTCAGTTCCAAGCGGCGTTGCGGCATTGATGAATGGCCACGTCAGAGGATTGCCAGCACGGCGCAGAGGATCACCGGGCGCAATAACGTCGGCAAAAACGGCTATTAGCACAACGACAATGAAGAGAATGAGCCCTAGCACGGCAGCGCGGTTGCGGCTGAAACGTTGCCACAAGACGCGAGTGCGGGAAGCCTGAGGGCGAGGGAGGGAGACGTCCTGAATTGTCATGACAGTTCGATCCTGGAATCAAGCCGCGCATAGATAAGATCAGTGATGAAGTTCACGATCACCACCAGTATCGAGCACAGAAAGATGATGCCCATCAAAGTGTTGAGGTCGCGCTTGATGACCGATGTGTAGGCGAGTTGGCCAAGGCCGGGCAGTGAGAAAATCGTCTCAATGACCACCGAGCCGCCAAGCACGGTCGAGAATTGAAGTCCAAGCAGCGTCACAACCGGGAGGAATGCATTGCGCATAATATGATGGAACATCAGGCGCGCACCGCTTGCGCCTTTTGCGCGGGCTGTACGCACATAATCGAGGTCTTCAACTTCCAGAACGCTTGTCCGCATCAGGCGCATATAGAAGGCAACGTAGATTAGTGAGAGGGCAGTTGTCGGCATCACGAGATGCACGGCAATGTCCCAGACGTTCTTCCAACCTGAGTAAAACCCGCCAATGGTCTTGTAGCCGCCCACCGGCAGCCAACCCAGTTTGACTGAGAAAACAAACATCAGGATCAGGCTAAGAAAGAAGCTCGGCATGGCATAGCAAATGAGGCCAAGTGTCGAGATAGCATTATCGGTCAGCGAGTAAGCACGGCGTGCCGCAAAGGCGCCAAGCGCAATACCGAAAACAAATGCAACCGTGAGCGAGGACAACATCAGCAACAGCGTCGGAACGAGACGGTTCAGGAGAACATCCAGCACAGGCTGTTCATAGACATAGGACCAGCCAAAATCGAACTGTGCAAGCTTAGTGATATAGAGCCAAAGCTGAACCCAGACCGGCTGATCGAGGCCATATTCCGCACGCAAATTGGCAACGAATTGCGGGTCGGCGCCACCCATATCACCAACAAGAGCGTCGACGGTGTCGCCGGGCGCAAGTTTGATCAGGAGGAACGAGCCGACCATTATAAGAAGAATGACGGGTATTGCCTGTAAGATGCGCCGAAGCGCAAAACTCAGGATCGGGGGCAAGGACATTGCGGGCTATCCTGCAAAGATATTTGAAGCAGTTTTATTGTGGAACGTGGAGAGCTGTTGCCGGGGCTCCGGCAACAGCCTGATCTTAATTATTGATCAATCCAGAGATCGTACCAGCTTGAAGAATCCCAACGTGGTGTGTTGTGGTGGTTCTTCAGTGCCTTGTTGGTCACGCCGACGAACGGATGTTCGATTGCGAAGATGACCGGAAGATCCTGCATTTCAAGCTTCTGAATCTGGTGATAGAGCTCAGCGCGCTTGGCTGTATCAAGTTCTGATGCAGCTTGATCGATCAGCTTGTCCATTTCGTCCGATTTGTAATCGAACTGGTTTGACCATGCTGTGCCGACCGGGGCGCCCGAACGCAGCCAGACTGTTGTTGAAACAGCTGGATCGGAGCGGAACTGGTGCCAGCCGCTAGCGGTATCAAAGTCGTGATCGCGATAAACACCATTGAGGAAGCCTGGTGCGTCATTGGTTACGATTTCAACGTCGATGCCGACTTCTTTCATCGCCTGTGCGTAATATTCTGCCCAAAGCTGGGTATATTCACCCCATGGCGCAGGGCGGTGACGCAGCTTGAAGCGGATGCCGTCTGGACCAGCCTTATAACCGGCTTCGTCGAGCAACTGCTTGGCTTTTTCTACGTCATACGGATATGTCTGAACGTCGTCCGTGTAGTTGATGCCGCCCGAGCTCGGGATAGGACCGCGGCCCGGCTTGGCATAGCCACGCATGATGCTCTTGATCGCAAAATCAATATCAAGTGCGTGGTAGATAGCCTGACGTACTTTCAGATTGGCGAGGATTGGGTTTCGCAGATTGAACTCAACGGTCGAATGCGCGACGTTGTTTTCAAAACCCTTTGTGCCGGTATCGAAGAGGCCATCTTTCTGAAGGCGTTCGGTATCAGACATGGAAATGCCGTTGAAAGCAGTTTCCATCATTTCGCCTGACTCAAGTGCCACCGCAGCAGCGGCCTTGTCTGGCATAAAGCGCCAGATCACGCGGTCGAGATATGGGTATTCCTTGCCGCGCCAGTAGTCATCATTACGCTCGGCAATGATGTGCTGACCACGTTCATATTCAACGAACTTGAATGGTCCGGTGCCAACTGGTGCCGAATTATACTTGTTCTTGAGAATATCGGTGCCTTCATAAAGATGCTTCGGCACTGGATGGCCAAGATCCGGCATCGCTGCAACCAGAAGCTCCAGCGGCATAGGCTTGGAATAGTTGAAAACCGCCGTATGCGGATCTGTGCAATCGACCGACTCCAAATTTGCCTGAAGTGTCGTTGAATAGTTCAGCAGCTTCTTCCAGAGGTTCATCGCGCTGAACGATACGTCATCGCAGGTGAACGGCTGGCCGTCATGCCAGCGCACATTTTCGCGTAGCTTGAACGTGATCGCCTTGCCATCTTCCGACGAAGTCCAGCTCGTTGCCAGCACGGGCACATAGCCTTCATAGGTACGGTCGATCAGTGGCTCCATGATGCGACCAGTAATCTGGTAAACGCCCGTTGAAGCGCGCAATGCAGGATTGAGAACACCTTGCTCGGTGTTCATGTGTACAATGACTGAGCCGCCGCGTTTCACGTCTTCGGCGTGGGAGGACGCCGTTGCGAGTGAAAAAGCGGCGAGAAACAGGCCAAGGCCGGCTTTTCTGATATGCATTCTCTGTTCCCCTGAAGGACGTTGAGGGAGGGCTTTCAAGCCTCTTTTCCCGCAATGCCCAATATTGTTCAAGCCCTTGAAACCACTCAAAAAGCCGCCTCAAAGTGCAAATATTTCATGCAAGCACTGCCATGCTAGAATTTGCTACGATATTGTCAAGATAAACTAATATTCATACCAATATTGGTAAAATATACCGGATAAGGGGTGTTAATAAGTTTCAATTTTCTGCGTTTCTATAGGGCGAAATTGCTAATCAAGAGCTTTCAAAGCGTTTTCTGCGAAAAATAATCCTAATTTTCTCAAAAAATTGAAGCGTAAAAGCTGGGGTCAATAACAATTCTGTCTTTGTTAGCTTGAACTTGTAAAATCCCCGTGCACTATCTCCCACCCAATAGCTCATCCCTATAGCGAAACTCAAATAGCTGAATAGATCAAGCGAAAGGAACTCTTTGCATGTCTCATCCTGTTAAAGGTGTCGATCACGTTTTTCTTCTGGTCAACGATCTGGATAAAAGTGCTGAGCAATATCGGCGTCTTGGTTTCACGTTGAGCCCTCGTGGACTTCACAGCAAGGAAAAGGGGACAGGCAATTACACAATCATGTTCCCGGATGACTATTTTGAACTGCTCGGCATTGTTGCTGAAACAGAAGGCAACCTGCACCAGCGTGAGAAATTGAGCGCGCAGGGCGAAGGACTGCATGCGATTGCATGCCGTATAGAAAATGCACAGCAGGCGAAGTCAGAACTTGCCGCTTTAGGCATCCAAACAGGCGAAGTTGGCAAATTTTCACGTCCAGTGGAATTGCCAAATGGCAGCGAAGGCGTTGCAGCGTTTGAGACGGTTTCGTTTGCTGACAGTGAAGTGCCACAGGGCATGGTCTTTATGTGTCAGCATAAGACACGTGACACCGTTTGGGTGCCTGAATTGCTTGAGCATGCGAATGGTGCCAATGGCCTGGCAGCGATCATCGCAATTTCCGCGGATCCTGCAAAATCCGCCGAAGGCTTTGCAAGATTATATGCTGATGGTAAGGCAATAAGTATAGATGGCGGATGGCGCGTTGTGACGGGAGAAAACTCTGCAGAACTGCTCGTTTATGATCGTAGTTATGCAGAAAACAAATATGGTACGGCTTGGTTGGATAAAACATCAATTCAAGCATTTTCTGGGTTGCGCATCCATGTTGGGTCACTTGATAAGTTGCGCACAGTCCTTGATGAAAGCAACGTAACTTATACTGATGTTGTGAATGGTATCATCGTCTCTCCCGATGATGCCAACGGCACAATTGTTGAGTTTGTTAGTTAATTGTTTTTGCAGCCCCCGAAAGATGAGGTTCGTTTTGCGGGGGCTCTTTGACCGCTTCGAAAGTTAAAAAATCCAACTATCGTTTTTTGCTTATAATTCATTGCTAGTTTTAATTTTGGTGTTTAATTCTTTTAATGAAGGTTTCTGCGGGGCAGGCCAGTGAGCGAATTTATGAGGGGCGTAAAAAGTGTCTTTGATCTCAACAGTCGTGCCGTTTATGACGGAAGTATCAAATTATAATATCCCCCACGATTTGTGGCTTGCTTGTACAGCTTTATTGTTCCGTGATGCGAGTGGTGGCGCTTATGCAGGGCGCACCATGGAGCTAACCATAGAGCTTCCTTATGTCGTTACGAGTATTCCAAAGGGGCATAAGTTTTCTTCCGTTGTTGATGGCCACAAGCCTTTAAAGTTCCAGTCCAAGTATGGGATCTTTGCAATTGCGGTTCCCAATGAGAGTGTCGCAGACCTGAAAATTGTAGAAGGTGTGAACGAAGAAGGTCTCACTTTCAGCGTGCTTGCCTTTTCCGGAGCATCTGGTCCTGCAGCTAATACTGCCAAGACTAAGGCAATGCTTGCTGCAATCGATCTTGGTGCTTGGGTTTTGGCGCAGTTTGCTAGCGCGGCAGACGTGAAAGAAGCGCTTGGCCATAACACCGCAATACTAACTGCACTCGTGCCCTTGCATGGTGCAAAAACGCCGTTTCATTTTGTCGTACATGACCGTGCGGGTAAGTCGATTGTCATCGAGTTCTCAAGCGAGAGGCAAAATGTTTATGATAACCCGGTTGGTGTGATGACCAATGGGCCGGAATTTACGTGGCACCTGACTAACCTAAACAACTACACATTCCTGACCAATCTCGATCAGTCAAAAGGTAAGTTTGGTGATTTGCAGGTATCCCAGCCTGACTCGGGCATAGCGACAGCTGGTTTGCCCGCATCTAATACATCTGTTGGACGTTTTGTACGGGCGGCTTACTACACGACTTATGCTGAAAAACCGGCCTCGGAAAAAGCAATTCGCACACTTGGGCATATGATGAATAATTTTGATCGTCCGCGTGGCATAACGATTGATCCGCCGCAATCTGGTGGTCTGGATATTGAAAGTTTTGCTACTGAAGGCGATCAAGAGTATGAGTCAGAATATACATCCTGGACCGTGCTGGGTGATTTAACTAATAATGATTTCTACATTCGCACTTACGATTCAATCAACTTCATTAGGTTTGATTTAAAGCAGGTTTTCGCGAAGAATGAATTCAAAATAGCCCCACTCGATAAAATATCTGCTGCGGGCATTTTTGATGTAACTGATATTTTGTTAAAGTAAAATATCATTACTTTTGTTTGCGTGGCTTATTACAATGTTAGATCGGCCACGCAAACATATACGACAATTATACGCTTAGAGTAACGGATTTCCCAATCCATACTCCATACATATTCTGCGGCTGTTTCTAATTTCTGGTAAGTTGCATCCAATACCAGTGTTGGAGTTTATAAATGGTGGCGCAACCTTGCCCGGATTTCGCCTGAGTCATATTTTGCGGGCCGTTATCGTGCGTTTTGTGATTTCCGTTACGCCTATCAACATGATCGCCTTAGCGATTGATCTGCCTTGCGTATCTTGCATGTCAACTTGACGACGTTTCGTGACAATCCATTCGCATTTTGCCTTTACGGCGCAAATTCAATGTCCTTCTTCCGTTAATGAGCTATATTTCAAAAAGGATCATTGCTTGGAGCAGGTCGTTTTTTCTCGTTCTCGAGGATGTATGCTCACATATATCTTATGCCCTTTTTGCATCATGATATGCAATTTGAGAACTAATTGGGCATTCTCTAGTTCAATCCGTTGTTTTTAAAATAATTTATTGGGATCAAAATAATCTTTTGGGAATGAAGCGCTTGACTATCTTAGCGGGCAACTTCTTATATATCAGCTGATTAGGCAGACTTTTAATTGAGCGGCAAGGCACACCCAGCCGTTCAGCTAGGAATGAAATATGCAGCGCGTTTTCGACGGACATAATGATGTCCTTCTGCGTCTTTGGGAAACCCAGCGTAAAGGTGGCGACCCAATCAAGGAATTCATCGACGGCACAAAGATCGGCCATATCGATCTGCCGCGCTCCCGCAAAGGCGGCCTCGCTGGCGGCATCTGCGCCATCTATGTTCCATCTGGCGAACATATTGAGCTGGGCAAGCCGGATGCCAACGGACATTACGTTACACCACTTTCGCCACCGCTGGAACGCGCACCATCCCTAGATATCGCTCTCGAATTCGCATCGCTCGCGCTCCGTCTTGAAGAAGCCGGTGGCTGGCAGCTTTGCCGCAATGGTGCAGAGCTTGATGCAGCCATCGCAGGCGACACCTTCGCTGCCGTGCTTCATATGGAAGGCTGCGAAGCGATTGATGCAGATCTTGCAGCGCTGGACGTTTTCTATGCAGCAGGCCTTCGCTCGCTCGGTCCGGTCTGGAGCCGCAATAATATTTTTGCGCATGGCGTACCATTCGCGTTCCCGATGATGCCTGATACGGGTCCGGGCCTAACAGAAGCTGGCGAGCGCTTGGTGAAGGCGTGCAATCGCAAAGGCATTTTGATCGACCTCGCGCACATCACCGAAAAAGGCTTCTGGGATGTGGCAAAATTCAGCGATCAGCCATTGATTGCCAGCCATTCCAACGCCCATGCTTTGACGCCCGTTGCCCGCAACCTGACGGACCGTCAGATGGATGCGATCAGGGAGAGCAAAGGGCTTGCCGGTCTCAACTATGCAACAACTATGCTGCGTTCAGACGGCATGGAAAATGCGCAGACCACACTATCTGACGTCGTCCGCCACATCGACTATATGGTCGAGCGCATGGGTATCGATTGCGTGGCGCTTGGCTCGGACTACGATGGCGCAACTATTCCAGCGGAAATCGGCGATGCCGCGGGTACACAAAACCTTGTAACTGCGTTGCAGAATGCAGGTTATAGTGAGGAAGAACTTGCCAAGCTCTGCCGCAACAACTGGGTACGCGTATTAAAACAGGCATGGCACGAAGCCGCCTGAACACAAACAAAATTACAGAAAGGGAACTAAAATGAACCATTTCGGACGTTTCCGTCTTCTCGCTGCTGGTGCCGCTTTTGCCGCCATCTTGGCTGCGAACCCGGCATTTTCGGCCACACCAGCTGATACGCTGGTTCAGGCTTGGGCAATTGATGACACCATCACGCTCGACCCGGCTGAGTCCTTCGAACTTTCACCAGCTGAATTCATCGGTAATGCCTATGACATGCTGGTTCGCCTCGATATCAACGACACATCGAAAGTCGTGCCCGGCGTTGCTGAAAGTTGGACCATTTCAGAAGATGGCCTGACCTATACGTTCAAGCTCAAGCCAGGCATCAAATTTGCCTCCGGAAATCCGCTCACCGCAGCAGATGTTGCTTATTCATTTGAACGTGCCGTCCGCCTCGACAAGAGCCCGGCTTTCATTCTTACGCAGTTTGGTTTGACTGGCGACAACGTCAACGAAACCGCTAAAGCAGTTGACGAAACAACCTTCGTGCTGACTGTCGATAAGCCTTATGCACCAAGCTTTGTGCTCAACTGCCTCACCGCAACTATCGGCGCAGTCGTAGACAAGAAGCTTCTTGAAGAGCATTCGGTCAAGGTCACACCGACCGACGATTACAAATATGACACCGACTATGCGGCTGCATGGCTGAAGACCGGCTATGCAGGTTCGGGACCATTCAAGATTCGCGACTGGCGCGCCAACGAAGTTGTCGTTCTCGAACGCAACGACAATTACTATGGCGAAAAAGCCAAGCTCGCTCGCGTGTTCTATCGTCACGTCAAGGAAAGCGCCACTCAGCGTCTGATGCTTGAATCGGGTGACGTTGATGTTGCGCGTAATCTGGAGCCGGGCGATCTCGAAGCTGTTCAAAAGAACAAGGAACTCGCAGCAGTCGACGCTCCAAAGGGCACCGTCTATTACATCTCGCTGAACCAGAAGAACCCGAACCTCGCGAAGCCTGAAGTGCGCGAAGCTTTCAAGTATCTGGTTGATTATGATGCAATTGGCTCGACCCTGATCAAGGGTATCGGCGATGTGCGTCAGACCTATCAGGCAAAGGGTGTTCTCGGCGCTCTCGATGCAGCACCTTATAAGCTTGATGTTGAAAAGGCCAAGGAACTGCTCGCAAAGGCAGGTCTGAAAGACGGTCTGTCGGTCACTTTCGACGTTCGTAACACTCAGCCAGTCACCGGCATTGCTGAATCCTTCCAGCAGTCCGCTGCAAAGGCTGGCGTGAAGATCGACATCATCCCAGGCGATGGTAAGCAGACGTTGACCAAATACCGTGCGCGTAACCACGACCTTTATATCGGTCAGTGGGGCATGGATTACTGGGATCCAAACTCGAATGCGGAAGCTTTCACGTCCAACCCCGACAATGGCGATGACGCGTCTAACAAGACACTGGCATGGCGCAATGCATGGGACATTCCTGAGCTGACAAAGCAGACACAGGACGCATTGCTTGAACGCGACAATGACAAGCGTGCTGCGATCTACCAGAAGCTCCAGCAGGAAGCGCTTGAAACAAGTCCGTTCGTTATGCTGTTCCAGCAGATCGAAGTGGCAGGTCTTCGCGGCAACGTGAAGGGCTACAAACTCGGACCGACATTCGATTCGAACTTCCTCGCACCAGTCAGCAAAGACTGATCTGAAGAACGGTCAGACAATTGAATACAACAACAGCTGTTAAGAAAAAGAGGGGCGCCCGGCGGCGCTCCTCTTCCATCGCTTTGGCGATTGCCAGTTTTCTGGCTATCGTCATCACCACCTATCTTGGTCTTCTGGCCGTTACCTTTTTCATCGGCCGCGTTGTGCCGATTGATCCGGTTTTGGCCATTGTTGGCGACCGCGCACCCGCACATGTGGTTGAGCGCGTCCGTCAGGAAATGGGCTTCAACCTCCCCTATTACCAGCAGTTCTTCCTTTATGTGAAAGGCGTCCTGCAGGGCGATTTCGGCACGTCTGTTCTAACCACAAATCCGGTTATGACCGATATTCGCCGGGTATTCCCCGCAACGATGGAACTCGCAACCATTGGCACGATCATCGGTGCCTTGTTCGGTATTCCGCTCGGTGTTCTGGCCGCTGTTAAGCGTGGCAGCATCATCGATCAGATCGTGCGTGTGATCGGGCTCGTCGGCTATTCCGTGCCGATCTTCTGGCTTGGTATGCTCGCACTTCTGGTTTTCTATGCGCGCCTTGGCTGGACGTCAGGTCCGGGACGCATTGACATCACCTTTGAATATACCTTCACGCCCATCACCGGCTTTTATCTGGTTGATGCTATTATCCAACGTGACTGGGAAGCGCTGCGCAACATCGTCTCGCACCTTATCTTGCCGTCAGCTTTGCTCGGTTACTTCTCACTGGCCTATATCAGCCGCATGACGCGTTCTTTCATGCTCAACGAACTTGAGCAGGAATATATCGTGGCAGCGCGTGCAAAGGGCATTTCAGAAACCCGCATCATCTGGGGCCATGCTCTTCGCAACGCCGCGGTGCCGCTGGTGACCGTGATTGCACTTTCCTACGCAGGTTTGCTCGAAGGCTCTGTTCTGACCGAGACAATCTTCTCATGGCCGGGGCTTGGTCTTTACATCACCAATTCGCTGCAAAATGCTGACATGAATGCCGTTCTTGGTGGCACCATCATCATCGGATCAGTGTTTATTGCGATCAATCTGCTGTCCGATCTTCTCTATCGGCTTCTCGATCCAAGGACGCGCACACGATGAGCCAAATGACAGAAACATCCAATCTTTCGTGGCGCGAATGGCTGCTCTCAGAGCGCCCGCAATCGCGTATGCAGGCACGTCTGGGTCGTTCTTACATGATCTGGCGTCGTTTCACGGCCAACAAGCTGGCCGTGTTTGGTCTGCTTATCATCATAGCACTGCTGCTTGTTGCTGCTTTTGCTCCATTGCTGGCACCGCATTCGCCTTATACGGGTGACCTCGCCAATGCCCGCCTGCTGCCTCCGGGCACGCCGGGGTTCTGGCTTGGAACCGACGATCAGGGCCGCGATATTCTTTCGCGTCTGATCTATGGTTCGCGCCTGACACTCTATGTCGTGCTTCTCGTTGCGATCATTGCAGCGCCAATTGGCCTGCTGGTCGGAACCGTTGCTGGCTACGCCGGTGGCTGGGTTGATGCCGTGCTGATGCGCATTACCGATATTTTCCTTGCCTTCCCAAAGCTCATTCTGGCACTCGCCTTTGTCGCAGCCTTGGGACCGGGCATTGAAAACGCCATTATTGCTATCGCGATCACGTCTTGGCCGCCTTACGCACGTATCTCGCGCGCTGAAACGCTGACCATTCGCAATTCGGATTACATTTCCGCCGTGCGCCTGATGGGTGCTTCACCGTTCCGTATTGTTCTGCGTCACGTCATGCCGCTTTGCACATCGTCACTCATCGTGCGTGTGACACTCGATATGGCTGGCATCATTTTGACAGCAGCGGGCCTCGGCTTCCTTGGCCTCGGCGCACAGCCGCCATTGCCTGAATGGGGTGCAATGATTGCTTCGGGTCGTCGTTTCATTCTGGACCAATGGTGGGTTGCCGCCATGCCCGGCATTGCGATTCTTGTCGTCAGCCTTGGCTTCAACTTCCTCGGTGACGGTCTGCGCGATGCTCTTGATCCGCGGGGTAACAACCAATGAAGCCACTTCTGACAGTTGAAGACCTGCGCGTCACCTATCCGACCCGCACGGGTGCTATTGAAGCGGTTCGCGGTGTAAGCTTTACGCTTGGCCGCGAGCGCCTCGGAATTGTGGGTGAATCTGGTTCCGGCAAATCGCAAACGGGTCGTGCCATTATGGGGCTTACGCCCCAGCATGCTCAAATCACTGCGAAGAAACTGGAATTTGACGGGATCGACCTTCTCAATGCATCGGCACGCGAACGCCGCAGTTTGCGTGGCGGTCGTATTGCTATGGTGTTGCAGGACCCGAAATATTCGCTCAACCCAGTGATGACCATCGGCAAGCAAATTGCAGAAACACTGAAAGCCCATGGCAAATTTTCGCGTGCGGAAATCCGTTCGCGCTCAATTGCTATGCTGGAAGCCGTGCAAATTCGCGATGCCGAACGTGTCATGAAGCTTTATCCGCACGAAGTTTCGGGCGGCATGGGGCAGCGTGTCATGATTGCCATGATGCTGGTAGCCGAGCCTGAAATGCTGATTGCCGACGAACCAACATCTGCGCTTGATGTGACGGTGCAGCTTGAGGTGCTGGGCATTCTCGACAAGCTGGTTGCTGATCGCGGCATGGGTCTGATTTTCATCAGTCACGATCTACGTCTTGTCTCCTCCTTTTGCGACCGCGTGATCGTCATGTATGCCGGTAAAATCGTTGAGGAAATTGCAGCAAATGATCTTGCCAATGCGAAACATGCTTATACGCAAGGACTGCTAAACTGCATGCCGAAACTCGGAACTGACCGTCATCCGCTTCCCACCTTGCAGCGTGAGGAGGCATGGCGTCTATGAGCACTGTACCAGCTTTAAGCGTCGATAAGATCGACGTGTTTTTTGATCAGTTCCACGCGCTAAAATCCGTCAGCATCGAAGTGGCGCGCGGAGAATCTTTTGGTCTGGTTGGCGAATCCGGTTCTGGTAAATCAACGCTGTTACGCGCAGTGGCCGGGCTAGCACCTGTTGATGACGGCGAAATCCGCATTGACGGAAAGCCGCTCAAAACACCGCGTGATAAAGCCTTCTATCGCAATGTTCAGATGGTGTTTCAGGATCCTTACGGCTCGCTGCATCCGCGTCAGACGGTTGATCGTCTGTTGCTTGAACCCCTTGCTGTTCATGGCATTGGTGATACGGAACAGCGTATCGTTCGTGCACTCGATGAAGTGGGACTAGGCTCCGGCTTCCGTTTCCGCTATCCGCACCAGCTTTCGGGCGGTCAGCGTCAGCGTATTGCGATTGCACGTGCGCTTATCATTGAACCAAGCATTCTGCTTCTTGATGAACCAACATCGGCGCTCGATGCCTCCGTACAAGCCGAAGTGCTAAATCTGCTCGAACAAGTACGCCGCGACCGCAAACTGACCTTCGTTATGGTCAGTCACGATCTTGGTGTCGTCACTCATATGTGTGAACGACTGGCAGTCATGCGCAACGGTGAAGTGGTTGAGCAGCTCGAGGCCGGCGATCTTGTCGGTGGCAACATATCAGCCGACTATACAAAAAATCTGATGGTAGCCAGCGAAGGCTTCCGTCGCTAATTAAGCGAGGCTCTCCGTTGTATTTTGCGCAACGGAGAGCGTCGTTGCATGTTCATTATATTCTTGATGTTTTTGTATGAGCGCCGTCAAAGCGCAAGGCGTCTTTTGCCATTTTGGGAAGCTTAACTCCCAAACCTATGTCTCTTTATAGTCTAGCTGCGGCCTGGGATCGTTGCCCGCATAAAATTATTAACTCAGCTGTTTAAAGAGTTGATAGGTTAGCGAAATTCTGATCATCCTCTATGAAACAGCGATTTGGAGAGGTGCGCCGTATGTCCACTAAGTCCGGACTTTTTGCCGATACCATAATTTATAACGGTACTATCTGGTGTGGATTTGAGGAAGGCATAGCGGAAGCGCTGGCAATCTGGCAGGGCAAGGTGCTTGCAACAGGGACCAAAGATGAAATCTGGTCTCTTAAAGGCGATGAAACGCGTTTGATCGATCTGGAAGGGCAGTTTGCCACCCCCGGTTTAAACGACGCACATCTTCACCTTATTTCGGTCGGTCTGACGCTCAACTGGATTGATGCAACACCGCAAGCGGCACCGACTTTGGAAAGCTTGCTTGGCGCAATTCGTGAGCAAGCGGCTTCGGTTCCCGCTGGAACATGGATCAAAGCGCGTGGTTATGATCAGACCAAGCTCGATACTGGTCGCCATCCACATAAATCTGAACTCGATGCTGTTGCTCCTGATCATCCGGTCATGCTGGTGCGTGCCTGCGGTCATGTCTCGATTTTCAACTCGAAGGCTTTTGAGCTTGCTGGTATTGATGAAAAATCACCCGTACCTGATGGCGGTCTGATTGAGCAGAAAAATGGCGTACTGACCGGAATGGTTGCCGAAAATGCGCAAGGCGTTGTGCGTCAGGCTATTCCAGTGGCAACAACCGAGGAAATGATTGAAGCGATTGAAGCGGCAGGCAATATGTTGCTTTCTTACGGCATCACCAGCGTGATGGATGCAGCTGTTGGGCATGTCGCAGGCTTTGATGAGATCAGGGCTTACAATCTGGCCAAGCTTCATAAGAAGTTACCTGTGCGCACATGGCTTGTGCTGTTAGGCGATCCCGGCACTTCTATTGTCGAAAAATGCTATGAGGCCGGTTTGGTCTCCGGCGTTGGCGATGACATGCTGACCGTTGGCGCGGTTAAGATATTCCTTGATGGTTCGGCAGGTGGTCGTACAGCCTGGATGAGTAAGCCTTATCTGGGCGATGATGATAATATCGGCGTGCAGATACTGCCGGATGCTGAACTTGAAGCAATGGTTCTCGATGCGCATAAAAAGGGCTATCAGCTTGCTTGTCATGCCATTGGTGATGCTGCAATTGGTCAGTTGATTACTGCATATGAAAAGGCGCTTGCCGCTCATCCTGATGCGGATCGTCGTCACCGGATTGAACATTGCGGTTTCTCAACGCCTGAACAGCATCAGCGGATGCGAAAGGCAGGGATTTATCCATGCCCGCAGCAGGTGTTTATTTACGATTTCGGTGATGCTTATATTTCGGTTTTGGGTGAGGAGAGGGCGCTTTCAAGCTATCCGCTCAAGACTTGGAAAGATCTTGGTTTTAAGCCTGCAACAGGAAGTGATGCTCCTGTTTGTCATCCAAACCCATACCCAAATATCTACTCCATGTTGACGCGAGAGACGGGCAAAGGCACGGTCATGGATGCGCGTGAGTGTGTGAGCATTGAAGAAGCACTTCAGGTTTATACAGAGTTCGGGGCATTCTCACAGAAGCTCGAACACGTGAAGGGGAGGCTTATTCCGGGACAGGTTGCCGATATAGCTGTCTTTTCGCGCAACATGCTGGCTGCAAAGCCAGAAGAAATTCTCAACGATACGCTGTGCATGCTTACTATTCGCGACGGCGAAGTGGTATTCAAACGCTGATAAGAAATTATAAAAACACTAGGATGGGGAAAATCATGAGAAAATTTGCATTGCTTGCGGCTTTGTCTGCTGTGTTGATGGCCGGAACTTCAGCCTATGCCGCTGACGAACCACGCACGGGCGGCGTTATTAATTTTGTCGCACCTTACGGGGACAGCTTCTCGACGCTCGATGTTCAGGCATCGCCCACCACGCAGGACGAGTTTTACGCGAAGGCTATTCATCGCACGCTTTATGACTGGGATGCCGATCAAAATAAGCCCGTACTTGGTCTTGCGACCGATGTTTCAGTTTCAGATGACAAGCTCGTCTACACATATAAGCTGCGGGAAGATGCCTATTTTCATAATGGCAAGCCGCTGACTGCGGATGATATTATCTGGAGCTACACGCGGATAATGGACCCGAAGAAGGCGTTTCCACCGGCGCGTTATATTTCTGAGATCAAGGGTGCGGACGAATATACTCAAGGCAAAGCCGAGAAAATTTCAGGTCTCAAAAAGATCGACGATCATACGCTGGAAATCACGCTTAAGCAGCCAATTGATCCGGGCTATCAGTTTATGCGCAACAACACGTCGATCTATCCCGCCGGTGAGGGCGATAGTGATGAATTTCAGCGCAAGCCAGTTGGTCTCGGGCCGTATAAGTTTGCCGAATATATCCCTGGCTCCCGTCTAACGGTCGAGAAGTGGGACAAATATTACGAAAAGGGCAAGCCGTACGCAGACAAGATCAACATCATGATCATGGGGGATGCGTCGGCGCGTGATGTCGCTTTCCGCAACAAGGAAATAGATGTCGCAGTGCTTGGGCCTGCGCAATATTCTGCATATCTGGCCGATCCTGAACTCTCCAAAAACATGGTGGAAGTTGCTGAGGTCTATACGCGTGCAGTGGGCTTCAACCCCGACTTCAAGCCGTTTCAGGACAAGCGCGTTCGTCAGGCGATCAATTATGCAATTGATAGCGATCTGATCATCAAGCGCTTGGTGAAGGATAAGGCCTATCGCGCTGTTGGCTGGTTGCCGAATTCATCGCCTGCATTTGATAAGGATGCGAAGCCTTATCCCTACGATCCTGAAAAAGCCAAGGCTCTGCTTGCAGAGGCTGGCTATCCTGACGGTTTTGAGTTTGAACTCACCGCCACACAAAATGAGAGCTGGGGTCTAACGATTGTTCAGGCGATCATCCCTATGCTGGCTAAGGTTGGGATCAAAGTCACGCCCAAGCCGGTTGAGGCTTCGGTGCTTGCTGATGTTGTTCCGTCGGGTAATTTCCAAGCCTATATGTGGTCTTTGGAAAACGGTCCTGATGCGTTGACTGCTATGCAGTGCTTCTATTCAACGACGCCGCAATCGTCATGTAACTATCAGAAGTTTGCCAATGCAGATTTTGATAAGCTGGTTGATGAAGCGAAACTGGCCAAAACCGAAGACGAGAAGAACGAGCTTTTGAAGAAAGCCAACAATCTGTTGCAGGAAGAAGCGCCGGTCTGGTTCTTCAACTATAACAAGGCAGTGATGGCGCATCAGCCATGGTTGCATGGTCTTCAGCCAAACTCGGCAGAACTCGCAGTTCAGTCTTATGAAAAGCTCTGGGTTGACGACACTGTCCCGTCGGGGCGCTAAATTGAGCTGATTTTGATCGGCTCGCTTATTGTGGCGGGCTGATCTTCGCTGATCCGAAAAGAGGACTGTGTGCTCCATTTTATTGTCCGTCGCGTCTTGCAGATGATACCGACAGTCATTGCAGTGTCACTGCTGATCTTTGTTATTTTCAGCGTGGTCCCGGGCAGCATAGCAACGGGGCTCGTCGCGAGTGGCAAAGGCATGAATGATCCCAAAATGGTCGAAAAGATCACGCAGGAATTTGGGCTCGATAAGCCGGTTCATGTTCGTTTCGGCAATTACATGATGCAACTTGCCCAATTCGATCTTGGCACCTCTTACCGATCACGGCAGCCGGTGGTTTCGCTTCTTCAGGAGCGGATGGGACCGACACTGAAACTGGCATTCGTAGCGATGGGATTTGCAATCTTGATTGGCGTCCCGCTGGGCTTTCTGGCTGCACTGAAACCGGGCAGTATTCTCGACAGTGTGACAATGATTGGTGCCGTTTCGGGCCTTTCACTGCCACAGTTCTGGCTCGGGCTTTTGCTCATGTATCTCTTCGCGCTGACGCTTGGCTGGTTGCCGAGTTTCGGCTACGGCGATGGCGGTCTAAGGCACGTGATTTTGCCAGCGCTGACTTTAGGTGTGGCACCGCTTGCTCTTCTTGCGAGAACAACCCGCGCGGCGGTACTTGAAGTCATGGGTGCTGATTTTATCCGGACCGCGCGTTCAAAAGGCATGAATAGTTTCCGCCTTGTGCAATGGCATGTCATGCGCAATGCGCTTGTGCTTATTATCACAACCATTGGCTTACAGTTTGGCTCCATGATGGGGCAGGCCGTTGTGGTGGAGAAACTATTTTCATGGCCGGGTCTCGGTTCGCTGCTGATCGACAGTGTTGCATTGCGTGATATTCCGGTGGTTCAGGGAGCAATTCTTGTGATCGTATTGTGGTTCCTCATCATCAATACGATAGTCGACATTCTTTATGCGGTTATTGATCCGCGCATCAGCCACGAGTAGGCCCATGAAGCTTCGTTTCAATCTCGTATTTGGTGGCTTCATATGCGCTGTGATGGTGACGGGTGCTGTTTTCGCGCCGTGGATTGCGCCTTATCATCCCGTTATGGATGCAGATCTAATGAATGCGGAATTGCCGCCCGACAGCCAGTTCTGGTTTGGTACAGATGCGCAAGGGCGTGATGTTTTTTCACGCCTTCTTTACGGCGCGCGGGTCTCTTTGACAGTTGGCGTTGTATCGCAGTGCATCAATACTGTGATCGGACTTTGCCTTGGTATTTCGGCAGGTTATTTTGGTGGTTGGTGGGACGATTTCGTCACTGGCCTCACCAATTTGATGCTTGCAATTCCCTCGCTGATTTTTGCTCTTGCAATTATGGCGGTGCTTGGCCCCGGTCTTCCAAGTCTGCTGCTGGCGCTTGGTCTGACAAACTGGTCTTGGACGTGTCGCATCGCGCGCAGTTCTACCCTATCTCTTAAAAAGCAAGGCTATATTCAGGCCGCCAAGATGCTTGGTTACGGCGATAGTCGCATCATGATCACGCAGATTGTGCCGAATATGATTGGCCCAATCCTTGTTATTGGTACGCTTGGCATGGGAGAAGCTATTCTCGCGGAAGCAGCACTTTCTTATCTCGGTCTTGGCATCAGCCCGCCGGAGCCCAGCTGGGGCAATATGCTGACAGATGCGCGTGAACTGATTGTAAATGCGCCATGGGCGGCAATTTTCCCCGGTCTCGCTATTTTCTTTGCGGTGCTTGGTCTCAATCTGTTCGGTGACGGTCTGCGTGACTGGCTCGATCCGCATATGAGGACGCGCAAGGCATGATTGAAACCGCGCTTCTTGAGGTAGAAAACCTTCGCATTGATCTCAATTCGGGTTCGACCCCACATAATGTGGTTGAAGACGTGTCTTTCACCATTGGTGCTGGCGAAACTTTCGGTTTGGTTGGAGAGTCCGGATGCGGAAAGAGCATTACCGCACTTTCCATGATCGGACTGCTGCGTAAGCCCCTGTCTGTTGCAGGTGGCGCAATACGCTTCAAAGGGCAGGACCTTCGGAAAATATCAGCGCGTGACATGCGGAAACTACGCGGCAATCGCATTGCGATGATTTTTCAAGAGCCTATGACAGCCCTCAATCCTTTGTCGCCAGTGGGGCGACAAATTGCTGAAATGTTTGTGTTGCATCAGGGCGCGACATGGCATGAGGCAGAACGCAGGGCTGTGCAGGCGCTGGCAAGTGTTCAGGTTCCGGCGCCGGATCAGCGTGTAAAAAATTATCCTCACCAAATGTCGGGTGGTATGCGGCAGCGCGTTATGATTGCGATTGCGCTGGCTTGCGACCCCGATCTTTTGATTGCTGACGAACCAACAACAGCACTTGATGTCACTGTGCAGGCGGAAATCTTGCGCCTTATGCAGGAACTTTGCGCAGAGCGGGGCACATCGGTGCTGATGATCAGTCATGACCTCGGCGTTATTGCCAAGATGTGTCGTCGGGTCGGTGTTATGTATGCGGGGCATCTTGTCGAGGAACGTCTAACCGCAGATCTTTTCCAGCATCCTGCACATCCCTATACGCGTGGTTTGCTGGCGTCTCTTCCGCAGCTTGGATCCCGTCAAAAAGACGGACAGCGAAAGCTGCAGGAAATTGAGGGTGTCGTTCCATCAATTTCGGCCTTTCCAGAGGGGTGCAGGTTCGAACCACGCTGCACGCATACAACCGATATTTGTCGCACTGAGAAACCGGGCTGGACCCCATTATCCGATTTGGGCTCCGTAAGGTGCTTCCATCATGAGTGAAGCGAATTCCACTAATCCAGTTGAGCCTCTTGTTCGCGTCGACGATCTCTGTGTCAGATTCCCGATTAGCGGCGGAATATTTAGCCGTTCAAAGCAATTCCTATATGCAGTCAATAATCTGAGTCTGACCCTAAACAAGGGTGAGTGTCTGTCGATTGTTGGGGAGTCTGGCTGTGGTAAATCCACACTCGCACTTTCAATTGTTGGGCTGCAAAAGCTGACCAGTGGGGAGATTTTTTTCGAAGGCAAGCCGATTACATCTGCACACGAACCGTCGCGGATTGAACGTGCAAAAATGGCGCAGATGGTGTTTCAAGATCCGTTTGCATCGCTCAATCCACGCCAGACAATTTACACATCGCTTGCTGCACCCTTACGGCTTCATGGCATTAAATCGCGTTACGAAGTTGACGGGCGCGTTGAAGAAATTTTGCGTCTTGTCGGCCTGAAACCTGAACAGGCTCGACGTTTCCCGCATGAGTTTTCCGGTGGTCAGCGGCAGCGTATAGGAATAGCGCGTGCATTGCTGCTCAATCCGAGAGTCATTGTGCTGGACGAGCCGGTTTCCGCTCTTGATGTGTCGATCCGTGCGCAGATTATCAACCTGTTGCTGGAACTCAAAGAGCGTTTGGGCCTATCCTATATCATGATCAGCCATGATCTGAGTGTCGTTGAACACATGAGTGACCGTGTGGCGGTTATGTATTTCGGGCAGATCGTCGAAAGCGGGCAGTGGGATCAGGTATTCTCAAACCCGACCCATCCTTATACGCGACGATTAATATCTGCCATTCCTGATCCGATAGCGGAATTGACGGGCATAAAGCTGATTGATGAGAGAAGCGCGCCACTGCCACCTGATGGTTGTCAATTTTACCCGGAAAGCTTCGGCACACACGATGTTCATCAGCCGCCGCCATCGACGCAGTTGATTGACATTGGTGCAGGTCAAAGCGTCCGCGTTATTGAAAAACGATAATTGAGGATTTTTGGTTTGTTTATTGCTGTAAGCGTTTAAAAATTAACTCGCCAATTGGGATTGCTGATGTCGCCGCCGGTGAGGGTGCGTTGCAGACATGTAAAACGCGCTTAGACTGAATAAACTTGAAATCGTGGATGAGTTCGCCGGTGTTTGAAACGGCTTGAGCGCGTATTCCTGCCCGATAAGGAAGCAAATCATCGGCTGTAAGTGAAGGGCAATATTTTCTACATTTTTCCAGATAGCTGGATTTGAAGAGACTGTCTTTCAACTCCTGAATTGCGGAGCCAAAATTGTTTGAAATAACCTTCCAGAAACCCGGGAATTTCGCGTAGGTCGCCATGTCATGAAGGTTGACTGAGAGCTTTGCGTAACCCTCACGCGACATGCCAAGCACAGCATTTGGACCTACGGTCAGTCTGCCATCCATCATTGGGGTTAAATGAATGCCAAGGAACGGCATAGACGGATCGGGCACTGGATAAATCATGCGTTCGACCAGATTACTCAGCTCGGGCTTTAATGCGTAATATTCTCCGCGAAATGGCACGATTCGAAAATCAACGGCTTGTCCCGAACGCTGGGCGAGGCGGTCGGCTTGAAGCCCAGCGCAAGCAACAACGTAACGACTTTCCCATACTTGCTTGTTCGTATGAATCCTGACGGCATCGCTAAGCTCTTCGATACGATCAACCTCAACATTGAAAGTGATCGTGCCGCCCGCATTCCTGATCATATCGCCCATGGCTCTTGATACGGCGCGATAATCAACAATCCCACTTTGCTCAACCAGCAAAGCGCCAAGTCCGGTAACATGGGGTTCGAGTTCGATAAGCTCCGCTGGAGTTAAACGCCGACATGTTATACCATTCGCAGCAGCATTCGTTTCGAGATTTGCCAGTCGTTGTAATTCCATCTGGTTGGTTGCGACGACTAATTTTCCGGGCGTGCGATAGGGAATGTTATTTTCATCGCAAAATTGTTTTGTCATGCGTTCACCTGAACGACAAAGCTCTGCTTTCAGGCTTCCGGGTTTATAATAGATACCGGCGTGAATAACCCCGCTATTATGCCCAGTCTGGTGCGCGGCGAGCGAGCTTTCTTTTTCTAGCAGAAGAAGGCTTGCACCGGGTTCGCTTTTAACAATCTTCAGCGCGGTCGCCAAACCGACGATGCCGCCTCCCACAATACAATAGTCGTACATGTTTGCGCCCAAAATCTGCTGTATGACCAGTTCCAGTAATTTGTTACATGAAGAAAAATTAAGGTCAATCAGACTTGCATAGATGCTAAGGTTCAGAATACGCATCTTTGTTTGTGCGAATGATTATAGAGAATATAGCGTCTGTGATCAGACGGTTCCGACGTATCAAACATTCGTAAAAGTGAATGTTGATCGGTTGCCAAAAAGTGGTTGTTGCCCCAAATAGTTGGTTGATTGAGTTATCATTGTGAAGAGAAATGGATCAAAAGTGATACGATTAATATCTGGTTTTCTGTTTCTCTTTCTGGCGCTTAGCTCTAGCTCACATGCCTTAGAAGCTCGACCGCCAGCAGCATTAGAACCGTTGCCGCAACAAATGCAGGCCGCGCAATTGACCTCAGAGTTTCTGACACGCTTCCATTACAAGCCAGTCCCGCTCGACGATAAGCTATCAGCGGTGGTTATGGACCGATTTATCGACTCGCTTGACCCGGAACGGCTTATCTTTTTGCAATCCGATATCGATAGCTTCATGACGAGCAGCAAGAAAATCGATGATGCCATCCAGAAGCAGGATTTGAGCATACCGTTTGCAATTTTTAATATTTATCAGGAGCGTATTACTGATCGCATTACTTATGCGCGCAACTTGCTCAAGGATAATTTTGATTTCACCGTAAAGGAAAGCTACCCTCTGGCCCGCGATAAAGGCCCGTGGCCTAAGACCTCTGCTGAGCGGGATGACCTTTGGCGCAAGCGCGTTAAGAACGATTGGCTGCGCTTGAAGTTAGCTGGCAAGAATGACGCCGACATTCGTGAAACGCTTGGAAAGCGCTACGATAATTCACTGGCGCGTGTCTTTAAGTCGAAACCAGAAGATGTATTCCAGACGTTTATGGCCGCTTATACAACTTCAGTTGATCCCCATACGGATTATTTTGGGGCTAAGGCCTCCGCTGAGTTCGATATTTCAATGAAGCTATCGCTGGTCGGTATTGGCGCTGTTTTGCAGGAAAGAGACGATTACACGACTATTCGTGAACTTGTAGCAGGTGGCCCAGCACAGCTTTCGGGTAAGGTGGCTGTGGGCGACAGAATTGTCGGGGTAGGGCAGGATAAAGACGGTCCGATCAAAGAAGTTGTTGGAATGCGCCTCGATGAAGTGGTGGAGTTGATACGCGGTGCAAAAGGTACAGTTGTAAGGCTGGATATCCTACCAGCAGATGCAGGACCAGATGCGACGCATCATATCGTCAGTCTTGTGCGTGATAAGATTAGTCTTGATAAACAGGCAGCCAAGCAGACGATCCTGTCCGTAAAGGATGGCGATAACACCAGTAAGATTGGCGTGATTACACTTCCTGCGTTCTACGAGGATATTGAAGCGCGCCGTAAGGGCGACAAGGATTATCGCAGTGCCAGCCGCGATGTTGCGAAGCTTATCACTGAACTCAAAAAAGAGAAGGTCGATGGCATATTGTTCGATCTGCGCAACAATGGTGGTGGCTCATTGTCAGAAGCTATTGACCTCACTGGTTTGTTTATAGGCAAGGGGCCTGTTGTTCAGCAGCGCAATGCAAAAGGGGAAGTGAAGGTCGAAAGTGACGATCTCCCAGTGCCAGCATGGGATGGGCCGCTCGGAGTTCTAATTAATCGCGGATCTGCTTCCGCTTCCGAGATTTTTGCAGCTGCGATACAGGATTACGGTCGTGGTGTTGTTATCGGCGAGCCGAGTTTCGGTAAGGGCACTGTCCAGACGGTTGTTAATCTGGATGAAGTTGTGAACAATCCTGAGCCACAATTTGGCGAACTGAAATTTACGGTTGCGCAGTTTTTCCGGGTTAACGGCGGTACAACCCAGTTGCGCGGTGTGACGCCCGATATTGAGTTGCCAGGGCTTTATAACTTGGAAAGTTTCGGAGAATCGAGCTTTAAGAACGCTCTGCCGTGGACCGAGATTAAGCCTGCAAAATATAAGCCCACAGGCGATGTGAAAAAATTGATTCCATCCCTGCAACAGCTGCATAGTAAACGTGTCGAGAACGAGCCTGAATTCCAGAGTTTCGTCCAAGATATCGATACCTTACAACAGGATCGCGAAAAAAAATCTATATCGCTCAATGAAACAGAGCGTCGTGATGAGATGAAGGCGAGAGCAGACCGTCTGAAGTCTCGTGGACAAGATACTGCTGAAATAGAATCTTCCAGCGACGATGGATTGCAGGCAAATGAGCGAAGCCTGAGTGCTGATCTTGCTATCGAACAAGCACGCGCTAAAGCCAAGGATGTACTGCAAAACGAAGCTGCTGCTATTACTGCGGATTTGGCGGACTTGCAGAGTGCAAGAGTAAATTCAACTCAAAAATAATAGCCGTTCAAGCCACATAAACTAACCGGCTTCTGACGATATAGAAGCCGGTTAGTTTTTTAGATACCGGCTCATACCAATGTCTTTTGCTGTGGCGCGGCGGTGAATTTCGGCCATGGTAGAATGAAACGCGGCGTTACGTTGCTCAAGCTTCGCATGTTCAGCCAGATGCGCGTGAACAAGCTCACGGATTTCGGCTAGATAGCGGCTTCATCGATTGTGCGCATAGCGCCCCTATCAACGACGATTTCTCCAGCAACCATAACCGTCTCGATTGACGAGCCGTTCTCGGGATAGACAAGGTGCTTGGCTACATCATTAAGCGGGGTAAAGCTGAGCGTTGAGAGATCGATGATCAGCAAATCGGCAGCCTTGCCAATTTCGAGTGATCCGGTGACATTCTCCAGCATTGCACTGCGCGCACCGCCAATGGTCGCCATGGTCAGTATTTCATCAGCCCTGATCCATTTAGCGGAATCGGGAACAGATACGCTGTGGATCAGACCGTCCACACGCATCACATTAAAAATGCGCGCAGTATCGTTTGAGGAAACACCGTCGGTTCCCAAACCAATCGAGACACCTGCATCCATCAATTGACGAACGGGCGCAATGCCAGCACCAAGTTTCTGATTGGAAATAGCATTATGCGCAACAGAACAACGCGCATCGCCCATCATCTCAATGTCTTGCTCGCTGACCCACACAGAATGTGCAATTGTTGTGTTGCGAGAGAGTATCCCCAGTTCGTGCATATATTTGCATCCTTATAGGCTTTAAACACCGTTGAAAGCCGGGAAAGATCATGGGCTGGCGGATCGAAAAAATCATCGCACAAGGTGATCACACCATTGCGCAAAGATTCCATCGCCAGAAACATACTGCGCAGATAAAGCAGACTCTGATCAATGGTCGGCCCCATCAGCAGCGGATAGGCATAAAGCAACCAGATTTCGAGCGGCATGCCTTCATATCGGCCACGGAAGAATGTCTCGCTTGAGTGGGTGTGCGCGTTGATGAGACCGGGCATAACAAGCCGGTCTTTTCCATCAATCATAACCGCATCGGGCAATGCCGCAAAATCGTTGCCAATGGCTGAAATCCGACCATTTTCAATCAGAATATCGCCATTTATCGGACGACTTCCGTGCTGCGCGCACATGGTCAGAATGGTGGCATTTCTGATGATCGTCTGATTTATGATCGGCATGACAGGTCTTCCCGCAATTACTGATCGCGCAACTCGCCAAAGCCGTTGGCAGCTTTCGTGCCGCCACGCAATTGCGTGCTAATCCAGATGCCAATAACCGTTGCGATATAGGGTAAGGCGAGCAGCAGATCGTGTGGAACACGGTCGCCAAAAGCCAGTTGTGCCCCGATGCCGAGTGCACCCACCACAGCAAAGAACACCGCGGCGAGACTTGCGCCAATAGGGTGACCAGCACCGAAGATAACGGCAGCAAAGCCCATAAAGCCCCGACCAGCGGTCATGTTCTGCGTGAAAATCTGAAGACTACCGGCTGCAAGTTCCCCACCGGCCAATGCACACAAAACACCGCCAACCATTAGCGCCACAAGACGCATCAAGGCAGGGTTTATGCCGATGCTACGCGCTGCAAACGGATGTTCGCCTGCTGCAGTTAAACGCAAGCCAAAACGTGTGCGTCGTAAGACAACCCACATGGCAAACACGACAAACGGCATGAGAAGCACGAGGATCTAAAGAGAGCCATGGGCGCCGAATGCCGGGCCGATGCGCGGCTGACCGAAAGGTGCGCTGACTCCGGCTTGCGCGCCAAAAATGGATTGAACGGCAAGCGCTGTGCCACCAAGGCCCAAACCGGTTAGCCCGAGACCCGCAATGATCTGATTGGCTTTGAGTTTTTCGACAACAAACCAGAACAGGATTGAGCCGACAACATAGACGCTAATCGCAATCAGAAGCGCTGACCAGATCGATTGTGTGAACACAATACCGACAATGGTTGCGCAGGCACCGACAATCATCAGGCCCTCAAGACCGAGATGCCAGATACCGGTTCGCTGCGCGATCACCCCTGCGAGTGTGACATAAATCAGCGGCGTACCTGAGCGCAGGATAGCAATTACGAAGTCTTCCATATCCGTCCTCCGAGTTTTGCGATCCGGTCAACGACGCTGGATTTTGCAGTGATAAAGAGAGCGATTGCGGCATTGATAATGTCGATAGCTGATGACGGAAGACCCGCCATAATCGGCAGATACAAAGCTGCAGAGGCAAGTCCACCGAAAAACAGCGCAACAAATGCTGTTCCAACCACGGAGAAATTAGCAACGAGTGCAATCAAAATTGCCGTAAAACCATGTCCCGGCAGGAAACCGCCGGTGATACGGCCATTTGGCCCCATGAATTCAATTGTTCCGGTAAGACCGGCAAGCGCACCGCTGAGCAGAAAACTCGCAAGCCCGATGCGCCATGTCTGCGCGCCCGAGCTTTGCGCATCGAATCCCACACAAAGGAAGTTGCTCCAATATCCAAACCAAGGGTCGGTTGTGCAGCAAGAATGAGATGCGCATCCTCGTCCATTTCACGCGAGAGGATTACTTTTTGCGCGTTACCGCCCGACAGTGAACCGGCTCGCTGTCCGACTTCCGAATAACGCACATCCCACTGTTTAAGAGCGGCATCACATTGTTTGCGGATGGCAGCCGGATTTATAGTCGACAAAAGCGGCATCTGAAGCAGATTGCGTGCAGCCCAGTTTCCCCAAAGCGGACTCGTCAGGTTCAAACCTTCGACATTGCGTTCAAAAGGAATGATACGAAGTCCGGCTGCCCGTCGTGCTGCAAGCGGCGCGTCGGTCAGCTCTTTGTTGTCTAATGCAATTGTACCATCAACGACATCTGCTATTGCAGCGATTGCGCGAACAAGTGCGCGCTGTCCGTTGCCTTCCATCCCCGCAACGCCGATGATTTTACCGGGACGAATTTCGAGATCAACCTGATCAAGCGCTGGCCCTTCAGGATCGGAGCGGGTAGATACCTTTTTCATGCGCAGTATGGGTGCAGTTTTTCCCGCAATTGCATTCTCATTTTTCGTACGCATGGGTAACAATCGTGCTGCCGGTCAATGCTGCCTTGTCGTCGGCATTAAGATTTTTAGCCGCATTTGCACCAATGATCAGCTCTGCGAGCTTGTCGGCATCAATTGAGCCACACGGCAACGGTCCGTCAACCAGCCTGCCGCCACGAAGAACCGTGACCGTATCTGCGATTGCCAGCACTTCCCGGATTTTATGCAGGATTAGAATAACAGTGACGCCGCGTTCTTTGAGACGGCGAGCCCATCTCCTTAAGAAAATTGTTGCAGAGGATGAATGGATTGGGACGGGACAGAACATTGTCCGCAAATGCCGGATGATCGCGCAACACGCAGCGCAGGTTGCCCGCTTCGAAGGCGCGACCGGTTGCAAAGCCCGGTTCGGGATATGGATCCAGATCAAGAACAACGCAGCGAACATCATCAGGCGAAATGCCATCAAAAGCGCGTAGGCAATGCGTACCGACCGGCATTCCCGGAAAGTGTTTGCCGCGGCGAACCGGAAAAATCGGCTCCCATATTTCCATTTCAAGTTCAGGCGCAATCCCATCAAAATCAAGGGCAACATTGCCGAGAAGTGCGCGCCATGGCTCGCGCAGATCGCTATGCCAATCTGACAGAAACTCCTCCATTGCAGTTTTTAACCGCACGCTCCCCAAGGTTGCGTGGCCAGCCAATTTTAAGAACCTGACCGTTTTGTCAGCTTCTTTTTTATTGGTCACTCGATTCCATTGATCTCTTACTGTTGTATGACTAGACCAGTGGATGCGCGCGCGTGTCTGACTGGGATGATTAATCTTAGAAAAACACTTTGAAACAATGGGATAACTAATGGCATAGCATAGCAGATCGGCGGAAGTGGAACCTGAAGGTCAGGTGGTTTCTGATGAAACGATCAGAGCGCGCAACATCCTCAAGAGATCGACTGCCGCTGTTGAGATATTTTCTCGAAAGGGGCTTGATGGCGTGCGCATCGTTGAAATTGCTAGGCTTCGGGACTGCCAAAAGGAAATGTCTATTATTAATTCTCCTCGAAATAAGAGATTTACAACGCAGCAATCGACCGGCTGATTCATAGTTGGGATGATACATTTGCGCACATTTCAGCTGACCGTGAATCAGCAGAAGCCATCGAAGCCTATGTTTGCGCCAAGCTTACTCATGCATATGAAAATGCAGCCGAAACGCGTCTGTTTACCAATGAGATTTTACAGGGGGCTGAACACCTTTCAAGAGATACGCGTGAACATATGCGCAGGGTCACGGTTGAAAAGGAGAGCGTCATCGACGCATCGGCAGCATCGGGTAAAATCATGCCCGTCGATGCGAGGCACTTGTTCATTTTGCTCTGGTCTGCAACGCAATTTTATGTCGAGTTTGTAGCTCTCTCCCGTGATGCGCTTGATGTTGATAAGCTCGTCGAAGCCGATTATGTGAAGGCAGCAGAAACAATCACCACCACGATCTTATGCGGCTTGCTGGTAAACACAGCCTAGCTTTTGCTGCAAAGGGCGCTGCCCCGCTTTTGAATTAGAATAATGATCTTTGTTGGTGTTCCCGATAGGTAAAAATACCTCCCAACTTTGTGATTGTAATCAATATTTTTCTTTTATTTAAAAGTGATAAGAACCGTTCGAACCAAATTGCAACGGAGGCTATCATGAAGCTTTACTATAAGCCGGGAGCTTGTTCTCTCGCCCCTCATATCGTTTTGAGCGAAGCAGGTTTTACCTACGATCTTGAAACAGTTGATTTGAAGGAAAAGAAGACTGCAAGTGGTGCAGATTATTTGAAGATTAATCCGCGCGGTGCAGTCCCAGCTATCGAAGTTGAGCCGGGTAAAGTCATCACCCAAAATTCAGCGATCCTGCAATATATCGGAGATCATTCCGATGTAGCGGCATTCAAACCCGCTTATGGCACTATTGAGCGCGCTCGCTTACAGGAAGCACTCGGTTTCTGTGGCGATCTGCACGTTGCTTTTGGTGGTCTGTTTGCGCCAAACCTTTCTGATGAGGCCAAGGCTTCTGTAGTAGGGTCAATCAATCGCCGTATGAGCCAGTTTGAAGCTATGCTTGGTGAAGGCCATCCATATTGGCTTGGTTCGGAGTTCACGCAAGCGGATGCTTATGCAGCCGTTGTTATTGGCTGGGGCCTTTTGATGAAAGTCGATCTTTCAGCGTATCCTAAGGCGCTTGCTCTTCGTGAACGTGTTATGGCTCGCCCTGCTGTACAGAAAGCTCTTAAGGAAGAAGGGCTTATTTAAGTGATAAAAAAGGCCAAGGATTAAATGTCTTTGGCCTTTTTAGATAGTTACGGAAACCGTGTTTTGTCGGTGTCGTTTGTGTTGGTCATTCGTGGGCGTTTAGCTGGAACCATGTATCAAGAAAGCGGCTAAGCTCAAGTCCATCAAGATAGACTAAAAGCTCTGGCCCGAGTTCGACGGGTTGCAGTGATGTTATATCCAAACGACTGGCATCTGCTACTAAACCAGACTGTTGAAGTATTGTCTGTCCGTCAGGGGATAGGAGAAATGTGATCGCTTGTTCGGCGATATTTGCATGGTTGCTTCGTTCTGGAATGAGCGCAGTTCAAGGCAAAGCGACCACGTAATCCTGCGGTATTATCACCGCAAACTTCGCGGCATCGTGCTGCCATTTACTGACATCAGACAAGGGCACGTTATAGGCAAGGTCTATGCGTCCCTTTGACAAAGCCTTCAATAGTTCCTCGTTGGTATCGTGAAAGTCATGGACTAAGCTCTATGCTCCACATTCAGAGACCGCTGAAAGCGACTATTCAAAGCTTCAGGATTGGCAGGATTTCTGGACGATCAATTCTCGCTAAAATAAACTTATTTAAGAATAACAGAGGGGAGAAATCTTCCCTCTGTTTATTTTTCTCGTAATTTTGCGATTATGTATTTTCTAGATAGATAACCTAAATTGTCATCCGTAATTCTGTACGCCAGAATTGGATCTATAATGTATCGGGAATATCAAGCCGTAGGGTATAATCACGAAATTATCTTTATAAGTGTCGTCCACAGTATCTGTATTATCGGAGATTGGTGGGGTTTGTTCCGATAACACTCCAATCGGCGAATAAAGAGCAAACAGTATTGCAGTCCAAAAAATAAATGGAAGCACTGCTATTGCGATATTTATATAATATGATTGATCCATAACACCAATCATGATCGCCTACGATTATACTAACAAGAAAATAGTTTCTCAAAACATTTGGCTATACGCCATATTTTACCCTTTTGAGTGTACAGTTCATGCCAAATTTTCGATTGATTATTTTCTGACGTGATCGAAGTGGTTTAATCTTAGTCTCAAATCATCTATGCATGATGTAACAACGTTAAGCATAGCAAGGCTAAAAGATGTTTGAGTTTGATGACCCGCGCTTTCGCCCCTTATGGACACGGATTTTAATCGCCGGTAGCTGTCTCGCTTGGGCAGCATTTGAAGTTTTCATGGGCAGTGTTGGTTGGGCCATGTTATTTGGCGCACTTGGCCTATGGGCGTCATTTCGTTTCTTCGTGACCTACAATCCCGATAAGAAAAAGCCGGAATAGGGCACATCTTTGCTTCAAGCCGGTGTTTACAGCGCCGCAACAAATATACAAAACCAAAGCGGACTATTTTTCAGCGCAATGGTTTGAAATTCTCTCGGCTTCTAAACGTGCTTGGAATCTTCGCACACTGAGATGTTATAATTCTCCTGTTTTTCCATAAAATGTGGGTCATTCAATAATTTGGTGACTCGTTTTGCGTCTCAATGTGTCTTTGGCTTGGGAAAATGACGCCGCATATCCGTAATTAACATGATTTTAAAACACGATATCACATTTCAATCGTTATAATGTTATTGGGATTATTGTTATGATCTCAAAACGGTGTTACGTCCGGCATGTCTCAGCCCAATAAGGGCGTGTCTTAAAGACATCTGCATGGAGATTGCCAGTAAATGAGTTCAGCTTCCCCCGCCTTTAACAAAACCCAGCGTGCAGTCTGCATGCCACAAATGCAGCTTCTTCGGGAGCAGGGCGAATGACAATGGTAGGTAATTACGCGCCGCTCGTTTTGGCTGGCGATACAGATGTTATCAATCTGCAATCTGTTGGCGAATATCTTGATACATGGGCAGGCAAAGATCACTTGCGTCTAGCAACAAGCAATGTGATCAAGGCAATTCTGGCTGGATCAGGTCGTCTCGCCGGACGCATCGCGCGCGGTTCGCTGCCGGGTAATCCGGGTAAGTTGGTTGGCGTTAATAGCGATTCCGACCAGCAGAAGAGTATCGATGTCGGCTCGCACAATCTCTTTGTTGAGCTGCTGATTGCAGCCGGTGCCGCATCGGTTTTGTCTGAAGAAGCAGAGCTTCCTGTTCCGGGTAAAGCGGATGGTCTGGTTGCTGTTGCAATCGATCCGCTTGATGGCTCAGGCAATGTCGGCCTTGGCGCACCGCTCGGCACTATTTTCTCGATTTTCCCAGCCGATACGGCAGAGCCGTTCCTTCAGCCCGGCAATCGCCAGCTGGCAGCAGGGTATGTTTCGTTCGGCAATTCGATTGATCTTGCGCTTTCGGTTGGGGAAGGCGTGATTTTCGCAACGCTTGATCCTGTCAGCGGTATTTTCCAGATCACACGTGAGAATGTGACACTTCCTGAGCGCACGTCAGATCTCGCCTATAACGCATCCGTATATCGTCATCTGTCGGTTGGCATGAAGGCCTACGTCGATGATTGCTACAACGGTGAGGACGGTCCGCGCGGGCGCAATTTCAACATGCGCTGGCTGGGCGCTGCTGTGGGCGACATGCATCGCATCATGCAGCGCGGCGGCATCTTCTTCTACGTAGACGATGCGCGTTCGGGCTACGAAAAAGGCCGCTTACGCCTCGTTTATGAAGCCAATCCTATTGCTTTCCTCAGCCAGCAGGCTGGTGGCAAAGCGACCAACGGTTCCACGCCGATCCTCGACATTATTCCCCAAACCTATCACGAGCGCAGCGCGCTGGTGTTCGGTGTTGCCGAGGAAGTCGATGTGCTCGGCGAATATTACGCGCGTTCGCGCAATTAACTAGGAGGAAACTCAGATGGCACGTATTACGCTCCGTCAATTGCTCGACCACGCTGCTGAACACAGCTATGGCGTTCCGGCTTTCAACATCAACAACATGGAACAGGCGCTCGCCATTATGGAAGCGGCGGATGCAACCAATTCGCCGGTTATCCTGCAAGCTTCGCGCGGTGCGCGTTCCTATGCCAACGATATCATGCTACGCCACATGATGGATGCGGTCACGGAAATCTATCCGCATATTCCGGTTTGCGTGCATCTCGATCATGGCAACGAGGCTGCCACTTGCATGACCGCCATTCAGGCTGGCTTTACCTCCGTCATGATGGACGGCTCGCTTAAGGCTGATGGCAAGACGCCCGCTGACTGGGATTATAACGTCTCCGTCACCCGTCAGGTCAGCGAAATGTCACATCTTGGCGGCATTTCCGTCGAAGGTGAGCTTGGCGTTTTGGGTTCGCTCGAAACTGGCATGGGTGAAGCTGAAGACGGTCACGGCGCAGAAGGTCAGCTTTCTCATGACCAGCTTCTGACTGACCCCGATGAAGCCGTGAAATTTGTGCGTGAAACAAAGGTCGATGCACTGGCAATAGCTATGGGCACCTCGCATGGCGCTTACAAGTTCAGCCGCAAGCCTGATGGTTCCGTGCTTGCCATGAACGTGATCGAGGAAATCCATCGCAAGCTGCCAAATACGCATCTTGTTATGCATGGTTCGTCTTCGGTGCCGGAAGATTTGCAGGAAATCATCAACAAGTATGGCGGCAAGATGAAGCCAACCTGGGGTGTGCCTGTTGAAGAAATCCAGCGCGGTATCAAGCATGGCGTGCGCAAGATCAATATCGACACCGATAACCGCATGGCGCTGACAGGTCAGATCCGTCGCGTGTTGCAAGAAGATCCGAGCGAGTTCGATCCACGTAAGTATCTCAAGCCTGCAATGGCTGCGATGACCAAGCTCTGCAAGGATCGCTTCGAACAATTCGGCACTGCCGGCCACGCCCAGTCTATTCGTCCGATCCCGCTGTCAGACATGGCAAAGCGTTATCGTGATGGTTCGCTGGACCCAAAGTTCAGCTAAAAGCTGAGCAAGACCTCAATAAAAAAGCGGCGGGTTTCCCCGCCGCTTTTTTGTTTTCAAGAGATTAGGCGATCAGCACTTGTTGTACTTGGCATCAACTTCGTTGATGGCGTCAACATTGCCAGCCGAACGACCGTTTTCGTCAAAAGTCTGCGCAAGGAATGCATCGGCAATGGTCTTTGCAACTTCCGAACCGATAACGCGTGCGCCCATGGTGATGATCTGCGCGTTGTTGGAGAGCGCTGCACGTTCTGCCGAATAGGTGTCGTGCGTCAGCGCTGCGCGAATGCCCGGAACCTTGTTGGCTGCAATGCAAACACCGATGCCGGTGCCACAAACCAGAATTGCGCGGTCATAGGTGCCATCGAGAACGGCGGATGCAACGCGATCCGAGAGGTTTGCGTAAAATGCTTCGGCACCGGCTTCAGTGCGCGAGATTTCCGACACTTCAAAGCGGTCCTTGAGGTGATCGGCAAGAACCTTGGCCAGACCTTCGCCAGCGCTGTCGCCTGCTACTGCTACTTTCATGATATTGCTCCTTAATTAGCTTTGATGGTTTTGGCGCATTTCGCCAGAATGTCGAGATAGCCTTCCACGTTCCATGCCGAACGACCGATAAACAGGCCGTCGATATGCGGGCAGGCAATGAGTTCTTCGCAATTGCCGGGATTGACCGAGCCGCCATAAAGGCAAGGCACACGACGGCCAAGGATGCCTTCGGCAACAGTAATAATTTCAGCCTGACGGGCATCAGCGTACTCTGCCGAGGCTGGAATGCCGTTCTCACCAATCGCCCATACAGGCTCATAGGCAAACAGGATTTCGGCTTTCTTCTGTTCATCCGAAAGTTTGGAAAGCGCACCGCGTACTTCTTCAGCAAGCACCTCTGCAGCGCGTCCGCTTTCGCGATCTTCCAGCGTTTCACCAATGCAGATAAGCGGGATCAGGCCGTTGCGAACAGCGGCTTCAACCTTGAGACCAACAGTCTCGTTGGTTTCGCCAAAGTTTGCACGGCGTTCGGAATGGCCAAGCTCAACGATGTCGAGATTGCAATCTTTGAGCATCAGCGGTGAAATTTCGCCGGTCCAAGCGCCCTGATCAGCCCAGTGCATGTTCTGCGCGCCAACTTTGACCGATGTATCGGCCAGAATGTCTTTGACTTCACGAACATAGGTAAAGGGTGGAATGACAAAGCGCTGAATATCCGCTGAACGATCGCCATCGGCCTCTTTCAGCTTTTCTGCAAAAACGCGGGCTTCGGCCAGCGTCTTGTTCATTTTCCAGCTCGTACCTACCCAGAATTTGGACATGCTCGAATGTTCTTTCTGCTTGTGTAAATGCGGTTCCGCAGAAACTATTCTGCGATTGTTAGTTTAATACCAGCTGGCTCCAGATCGGCGACGAGTGCATCGCCCGGCGACTGATCGGTGATGATGGCATCAAAGTCGCCGAGATCAGCCATGACATGAAGTGCTGTGCGACGGAAACGCTGGTGATTGACCAGCAGGCACGTGCGTGTTGCCGATGCAGTCATGGCGCGCTTGGTGCGAACGACGTTTTCATCCATGTGATAGACGAGGCGTCCGTTAACGGCGGGCGCTGAAATGAAGGCAAAATCTGCACTGAGCTTGGAAAGTGCTTCTTCGGTAAGCAGACCAAAGAAAGCATTGAACTTTGCGGAGAAAACGCCGCCTAATGCGATCAGGTTGATACCAGCCTCACCCTTGAGAGTTTCAATGATCACTGCATTGTTGGTGATTACTGTCAGCGGGCGCTTTTCAATCAGCATGCTGCCAAGAACTGCCGCTGTTGAGCCGTCATTGATCATCACGGTCATGCCGGGCTCAATCAATTCAAGAGCAGCGCGGCCCATCTGAACTTTGGCTTCGTTGTCCTGCTGCACGCGAAAACGGAAATCACTTTCAAATTGCGAGCCGGGGTCCATCGTCGCGCCGCCGCGAACTTTGCGCAACACGCCAGATTCTTCGAGCGAGTCCAGATCGCGATGAATGGTCATTTTGGAAACAGCAAAACGATCAGCAAGATCATCCAGATCAACTGCGTGATTTTCAATCAGCAGATTGATGATCGCCTGTCTTCTTTCGTCGCGTTTCACGAAAATTCCGATCTCAAAGCGTGGTTGCTTATGACGCAAGTTTAAATCACAAAATCACATAATAATCCATATAAAATGTTATTTTGTGATGTTTTGTTGAGTGAGGCGCGATTTACTCCACAAGGGCTTTTGCGGTGCGCTCATCCGTGATGAGACCATACAGACGACCGCTTTTCAGAACGGCGCGAATAGCTTCTGTCTTCGACAGGCCGCCAGCCAGGCCGATGATCCGGCTCATATCAGCGTTTTCAACGGAAGCTGCTATGGTGCGGGCTGTCAGCTTGGTATCCAGTCGTGTGCCATTCTTATCAAAGAAGTGACCGAGCATTTCACCGACCGCACCATATTCAGCAATCTCTTCCATCTCTGCCAAATCAATTACGCCTGATGTGACGAGCTGTGCATGAGCGTCGACGGTGCCGATACCAACGATTTTCAGTTCCGCACGGCAACCCATGTCGAAGACGGTTGTGACACCCTTTTGCGCAAGCAGCACTTCGCGATCTTCTGCGGTATTAGCAAAGAACGGCACAGGCATCACGTAAGCGGGTCTGCCGGTCTTCTCGGCAATGCGATGCATCACGTCATGCGGGTTGGCTGCAAAGTTTCGCGTCAAACCACCGAGCAGTGAAACGAATTCCAAATCCTTAGCGGTTACACGCGGCATGTGGCTAACCGCCGCCGAAAGCGTGCGGCCATGGCCGAGGCCGATCACCTCATGGTCACCATGTTCAATCTCACGACGCAAAAATTCCGCACCAGCATTGCCTAAGGAGAGCAGGGGCAGGGCGTCTTCGCCAAGATCGGGTGCGACTTCACAATATTCTAGATTGTATTTTTCAGCGAGCTGGTTCTCGAGGTCGATACATTCGGAAATATCGCCGTCGATGGTCACTTTAACCGCGCCGTCTGCAACTGCTTTGGCGATGAGCCGATGGGCTTTTACGGAAGGTAGCCCCAGCCGTTTCGCAACGGCTGATTGGGTCATTCCGCCAATAAAGTGAAGCCAGGCGGCACGAAGGGCTAAGGAATCCTCTGCATCTGCCATTTTTATGCTGCCTGCTCCCGATTCTTTATTGTTTTCTTGTGGTTATATTTTCAAATCTCCGGCGCCGGTGTCAATGTGTGGCGCCCAGAAGGCCACACTTTCCGCAATCTGTGGAATGACTTCACGGTCGTTTGGATCACGTTCCTTAAACGACAGCTCAAGACAAATTTCATTGTCCACTGCTCCACCTTCGGCAAAGGCTTTCAGCAACGGTTCAGGCTGAATGCGACCCTTGGCGTTGAAGGCTGCCGTGAAAGGACGGTGACCGCCCTTATCCATCAGGCTCTGCTTGATATGAATGATTGGCGACACTTTTGGCACAGCACGCGCCCATGCATAGGGGTCAAAATCGTCTGGATTTGAAGAGGTGACATCGCCATGATCAATGTCGGCCATCATCCACATCGGTATTGCCATATTTGCTGCGGTCAAACGATCCTGGAGCTTGATGCTTTCCGCGATTGTATCGCCAAATTCACGACCGATGCTCATTGGCTCCCAGAACACATAATCAAGACCAGCACCGGCTGCATGTTCGGCAACTTCCGCCCAGCAATCAATTGCGATTTTGATCAGTTCTTCGCGGCGTTCAGGATTGTCAAAATCCTTATAGGTGAAAATCGCAAACTGCGTGCCGACGGACTTGCCACCGAGATCGCCGATAATATCAGCAAATGTTTTGAACCAGTCGACATAATAGCGGCGCACATCTGCGTCTGGATGGCCGAAATGGTTGAGACGACCATAAGGGCCGGTCATGCCGGAGGTAACGCGAACGCCAGTGCGCTCTAATGCCTTGTCCATGTCGCGGGTGAGACGGCGGATGGTCGAAGCATCCCAGCTTGGATTGATGAACTCATGCGTGAGCTGAAGATCGCGCAGGCGCAGATCACGTGCAACGGTTTCAATCAGATCATCCGGCTCTGCAAAGCGATTTACAAGCGGATTTGTGTTTAGTGAAAGCGTAAGGGCCATGGTGTCCTCAGGCAGCAATTTTAGCGCTGTCGAACCAAGCGATAAATGCGGCTCGTTCAGCTTCGGTCAGATGCAGATAATGCTTGGTGCGGCGGTAGAGAATATCGTTCGCCGTCTTTGCCCACTCTTTTGCAACGAGATAGCGAACTTCGGCTTCATAAAGATTGCCGCCGAAATGCTGACCAAGACCGGCGAGGTCGGAGGCACCCGCAACCACGTCTTTTGTGCGTGCGCCATAGAGACGACCGTAATGCAGGGCCAGTTTGCGCGGCATCCAAGGATAGCTGTCACGAAGGCTGTTCGCAAAAGTCTCAAAGTCGGCATTGGCGATTTCGCCGCCCGGAAGCGGTGCGTCATGTGTCCAGTCACCACTCATTTTCGGGAAGATGTGCTTCAAGCGATGCATACCGCGTTCAGCAAGTTCGCGGAATGTGGTGATCTTGCCGCCAAATACGTTTAGCAATGGCGCATCATTGGTTTCATCGAGATCGAACACATAATCGCGGGTGACAGCGGACGGGTTGCCCTTGCCGTCATCAAACAGCGGACGCACGCCAGAGAAGCTATGCAGAACATCTTCGCGACGCAGCTTTTCCTTGAAATAGCGGTTTACTGCGGTGAGCAGGTAATCGATTTCTTTCTCGTCCGCGCTTACATCTTCTGCACGACCTTCATAAGCAATATCGGTGGTGCCGATGAGCGCCTTGTCGCCTTCATACGGGTTGATGAAGATCACGCGCTTATCGTGGTTCTGTACCAGATAGGCATTCGCCCCGGACCAGAACTTTGGCACGATGATATGGCTGCCCTTGACGAGACGCACATTGCGCGACGAGTTTGAGCCAGCAACATTGGTGATTACGTCCGTTACCCACGGGCCAGCGCAATTGACGATGCAACGTGCGCGGAAGTTGCGCACTTCGCCTGTATCGCGGTTCTTGGTTTCAACGATCCAGCCGCCTTTTTCGCGACGCGCCGACGTTACCGGCGTGCGGGTCAGAACGGTTGCACCCTTTTCAGCGGCACCAACAGCATTGAGAACGACGAGACGGGCATCATCTACCCAGCAATCGGAATATTCAAAGCCCTTGGTGTATTGATCGAGAATCGGGGTGCCTTCCGGATCGCGCTTCAAATCAAGCGTGCGGGTGCCGGGGAGCTTCTTGCGACCGCCAAGATGGTCGTAAAGAAACAGGCCAAGGCGCACGAGCCAAGCCGGACGATCCTGCGGGCTGTGCGGGAGAACAAAACGCATTGGCCAGATAATGTGCGGTGCTGCATTCAACAGCACTTCGCGCTCAATCAATGCTTCGCGAACAAGGCGGAACTCATAATATTCAAGATAGCGCAGACCGCCATGAACCAGCTTGCCAGAGCGAGACGAGGTGCCTTCTGCAAGATCGTCTTTTTCTGCCAGCACAACCTTAAGGCCGCGCCCGGCTGCATCGCGAGCCACGCCCGCGCCATTGATACCGCCGCCAATCACAAACAGATCGCAGGTTTCCGGTTCAGCCATCTCATGCTCCTTCGGATGCCGGAATTCCGGCAAAATAATATGTCATCTCAGCCGATTGTCGAATTACCGATCGGCTGCAAGCTTGTCCCAGATCGGGGTCAGAGCCAGTCGGGCGTCCTTATAGGCGCCAAACAGTTCTGCGTAGCGTTGTGCCTGTGCGGCATCAGGTGCTTCGCCAGCACCCAGCAAAGGTGCAACCCATTCCGCAATGCAATCTTCCATGTTGGAATAAGCACCAATTGCGACCGCCGCCATCATGGCAGCGCCAGCAGCACCCGCCTCTTCACGCGATGAAACGCGCACCGGCGCATTCACTGCTGCGGAAAGCGTGCTGCGAAGAGCGCGAGAGCGAGCCGCGCCACCAGTTATGCGCAGTTCGGCAGGCATATCGCCCATTGCAGCATAGCAATCACGCGTCGCCATGCCGAGACCTTCAACCACCGAACGCACCAGTTCGGGGAAGCGGTCGCGGCTTGAAAGTCCGATAAAGCCAGCGCGAGCAAAGGCATTAACGAAAGGTCCGCGTTCGCCAGCTTCCGAAATATAAGGATGGTAAAGCAATGCGCCGGGGCGACTTGCATTAAACCATTCATCAAGGCGCGGTATCAGATCGCTTAGCGAGACTGGTTTGTCTGCTGTAGACATCAGATCAGCGGCGACCTGCAATATCCAGTCGATATTGATCGTCGCGCCCATATTGGTCTGAACCTGCGTGACGATGCCGGGAACTGGCAGCGCGATAACGTAGCCTGTGCCTTCCGCATTCAGATTAATCTCGGAAACAGGTTTCGCACGCATATGCACGCCCGTCGATCCGATAGTCGAGCAACCTGCATCGGCAGTGCCGGAATAAACGCCAGCGCCGAGTGCGGTCATCACCATATCGACATAGCCGAGACTCACCGGCGTGCCGGCCAAAAGACCCGTTGCAGCGGCCGCGTCGGGGGACAAAGGATGCTGCGTCAGAGTACCGTCTACGATTTCGGGCAGCAGATTGCGGCGCTTAATAAGACCGAGTGCTTCAATAACCACATCATCATATTGACGATTGCGGAAATTGCCGAACGTGAAACTGGCTTCCGATGGGTCTGTGGCGCGGACGCCGGTGAGATTGAGATAAAGCCAGTCCTTACAATGAAGGGCGACTTCCGCATTATCGAGCAGTTCCGGCACGAAACTGTTCATATGCGCCATTTGTGTACCTTGCTGGCAGGTGTTCAGCCCGGTTCCGGTCGCTTCAAAGCGCGCACGGTTCATAGGTCCTGCAGCAAGTTTTGTAACCGTATTAGCGGCGCGTGCGTCGAGCCATATCCACGCATCGCCGACGGGCTTGTTATCGCGTCCCACCAGCCATGTGCCATCACCCTGTCCGGTAACGGAAACAGCCGCAGTGCGTTGGCTTAAATTTGGGACTTTATCCGCAAGGCCGCGTATAGCTTTGGCGCAGTCGTCCCAAGTCTGGGAAAGTGACTGCGTCACAGCACCATGTTCGCCGGTTTCATATTTGTTACGGACAGCCGCCGAATCGAGTTGACGACCGTTCAGGTCGAATGCCACAGCCTTGACGACGGACGTGCCCGCGTCGATGCCGATGATTATATCACCTTGACCACGCATGACTGAATTACGCTTTCCCAATGTGGTCCTTGACGGACATTTGGATTTCCTCCCGCGACGAAATTTGTCGCTCGCTGCCCATTGTTTTAGACAAAATAGGCTTTTGCGTCTAGTTGAGATAACATAACGATACATGACTGTCTGTAAAATTTTTGTGCACAAGCATTTTTTTTCACCAAAAGGTGATGGCAGTGAATTTCACCGCATTTAATCGGGGTTTATTTGGATATAAAGAAGTATTATTCAGATGTTTTTGGGTGGCTTAATTCTATTAAGATATTGTTTTAATTAACAAAAATTTTAGACTGCTCTCAGGGAAGTGCACGTTCTGTTTTTCGGAGCGCTGGGGCAGGCATTTCAGCTTTTGTGGCGAAATTCGCCGGAGTTGCGTGCATTTTTGGCGTTCAAATGTGCAAAATGGAACGCGTTTCAAAAAGTCCTGATTGACAGTTATATGTCTTTATAACATGATTATTGGAGTTGATAACATGCTGCTATCATAGATCATGACGGCGGCATCTTTGTTTCCAGGCTACGCGGAGGGGCGGTGCCGGCAACATGCGGAGGATTTATGTTTCAGATTTCTGCTCCTGTTTGTTTTGCCCCTTTGGCTGCCCGATATTTCGCGGTCGCTAAGGTTACGCATAATCCGCGCAATCATGAGGCTGTATAGGCCTAACCGCATCATCCGTTTCTATAACGACAATCCGGCAGAATTTGCTGAAGGCGTTTGATAATGAGTACACAAGCTAATCAAGTTACACCAAAGCCCGCCAAATCAAGTCGCGCCGTCCTCTGGAGCGTGATCGCTGCGGTGGTGGTTATCGGTGCAATTGGATTTGACACGAAGGTCGTGAAAATCGGTTCTGATGCCGATGTGCGTCAGCAGGTTTTCTCACCTGACGCCTATGGCGCGGCAGAGTTCCCAACAGTTAAGGCCAGCGTTGAAGAACGTGCAGCTGATGCTGTTGAAGTTGGTACAGCGCTTGCTGCTGACAAAGACGCCGCCGGTAAGAAATACGGCGTTGGCAGTGTGAACCCGGTTATCCCGGTCAAGTTTACTGGCACTGTCGAAGAACGTAAGTCCAACTACAATGTCATCAAGGTTGATGGTTTCCCTGAAGGCATGGCTATCCGCGTTCAGACGGGCCCTGCTGTAAACGGCACCGATTTGCGTGACGCGACTGGCACAATCGAATTTGGTCAGTTCAAGAACCAGATCGAATTCCAGAACGCTGGTTCCGCTCTCAATAATGAGATGAAGAAACAGGTTCTTGAAGGCGTTGATGTCGATAATCTGGTTGGCAAGACGGTTACGGTGACGGGCGTTTTCAAGCTTGTTAATCCGAAGAACTGGCTGGTTACGCCAGTGGGGCTCGAAGTAAAATGAGCCCTGACCGGAAGACAATCGAAGGCAAGCACGGCGACGTTGTTCTCAGCGCGCATGATGTTGCCAAGGCCTATGGCCGCATTCATGCCCTTAAAGGCGTGAATTTTGAAATTCGTCGCGGTCAGGTCACCACGCTTTTTGGCGAAAACGGTGCTGGCAAGTCGACCCTGATGAAAGTTCTGTCGGGTGTTATTCAGCCGACATCAGGCACAATCATTCTTGATGGTGAACCTGTCACGTTCAATTCCTCCTCGGAAGCACGTGATCGCGGCATTTCGATTATCCATCAGGAGTTAAGCCTCGCGACCAATATGAATGTGCGCGACAACATTTTCATGGGACGCGAAATCCGTGGTGCAACCGGCGTTAACTTCGCCGAAGAAGAACGCCTCACGCGCGAATTGCTTGCAGAGCTTGAAGAAGACATTGATCCGCTGACACCTGTTGAAGAGCTTCGTCTTGGTCAGCAGCAGGTTGTCGAAATCGCGCGTGCGCTTTCGGTCAATTCGCGAATTCTGATCATGGATGAGCCAACGTCTGCGTTGAGTGCTTCAGAAGTTGAAGTGTTGTTCAAGGTCATTCGCGATCTGACGGCGCGTGGTGTTGCCATCGTTTACATCTCGCACCATCTCGAAGAAGCTTTGCAGATCACCGATCATGCGGTTGTGCTGCGTGACGGCGCAATGACGGCTTACGCCCCACGCGCTGACATTGATCTTGAATGGATCGTTCGCAACATGGTTGGCGAAAACTTCGACCTTGGCTCACCTCCGACTGGCTATGAATGGGGCGATGTCGCACTTTCCGTGGAAGGTCTGACCGTTCAGGATAAGTCGGGTGATTTCGCGCTTGTCGATAATATGTCGCTCAATGTGCGCGCCGGTGAGATCGTTTGTATCTACGGTTTGATGGGCGCGGGTCGTACCGAGCTTCTTGAAACCGTTGCCGGTCGTCTGAAAGCAAGTTCGGGCAGCATTCTGCTTAAAGGTCAGGACGTCGCGGGTCTGACGATTGCGCAGCGCATCGATCAAGGTCTGGTTCTCGTGCCAGAAGATCGCCAGCGCGATGGTCTCGTGCAGACGATGACGGTTGGCCGTAACCTGTCGCTCGCCAGCATTGGCGAAATGACGAAAGGCCTTTTCACATCGAAAAAGCGCGAAAAGAGCATCGTCGATCAGTCGATTAAAAACGTTCACATCAAGACGGATGGTGGCGAAGCCGCAATCGGTTCGCTTTCCGGCGGCAATCAGCAGAAGGTCGTTATCGGCAAGATGCTGGCAACGGAGCCGAAGGTTATCCTGCTGGATGAGCCAAGCCGCGGTATCGATATTGGCGCGAAGGCCGAAGTGTTCAAGCTTCTGGCCGAGAAGGCCAAAGACGGTTTGGCGGTTGTCTACACCACATCAGAAGTCGGCGAGTGCCTCAGCATCGCTCATCGTATCATTGTTATGCACCGTGGACGCATCTCAGCCGAATTTGGCTCTGATGTCTCCAAGGAAAAGATCATGGCCGCCTCGGGCGAGTCCATGGTCGGCCATTAAAATAGTTATGGAGCACTGATAGAATGTCAGTCACGACTACAAAAGAAAAAGCGGCCCCGAATGGGGCGAAGCGGAAAACCAGCATCGTGCATTTGCTGCTCGAAGGTCGTGCGTTTTTTGCGCTGATCGCGATTATCGCGGCCTTTTCATTCCTTTCGCCTTATTATTTTACCGTCAATAACTTCCTGATCATGTCGTCGCATGTGGCCATATTTGGCTTGCTTGCGATTGGCATGCTGCTGGTTATTTTGAATGGCGGTATCGATCTTTCGGTCGGTTCCACTCTTGGTCTTGCGGGCGTTGTCGCTGGCTTTTTGATGCAGGGCGTCAATATTCCGGAGCTGGGCGTCATTTTGTACTTCCCGGTTTGGGCAGTCGTCCTCATCACTTGTGCGCTTGGTGCGTTTGTTGGTGGCATCAATGGCGTTCTGATTGCCTATCTGCGCGTTCCAGCATTCGTAGCAACGCTTGGCGTGCTTTATTGTGCACGCGGTGTAGCACTTCTGATGACCAATGGTCTGACCTACAACAATCTTGGCGGTCGTCCTGAGCTCGGCAATACGGGCTTTGATTGGCTTGGCTTCAACACGCTTTTTGGTGTGCCGATTGGCGTTCTTGTGCTGGCCGTTCTCGCGATCATCGTCGCAGTCGTGCTCAACCGCACAGCCTTTGGCCGCTGGCTCTATGCTTCGGGTGGTAATGAACGTGCTGCTGAACTTTCCGGCGTTCCGGTCAAGCGCGTGCAGATTTCGGTCTATGTGATTTCGGGCATCTGCGCCGCTATCGCTGGTCTGGTTCTGTCGTCGCAGCTGACCTCCGCTGGTCCAACCGCAGGTACGACCTACGAATTGACGGCAATCGCTGCAGTGGTCATTGGTGGCGCAGCGCTGACGGGTGGTCGCGGGACAATTCTCGGAACGCTTTTGGGCGCTTTCGTGATTGGCTTCCTCTCCGATGGCCTCGTGATCATCGGCGTATCGTCCTACTGGCAGACCGTATTTACCGGCGCGGTCATCGTGCTCGCGGTCCTGCTCAACAGCATTCAATATTCCCGACGTTAAACAAAGTTACGGCTCCGCTCACCGTTCAGGGCGGAGCCAGTTCTTCGGGGGTAGCGAAAACATTCCACAATGGCGATCAAGCAAAAGCCTCGCCTTTTGGAAATGGTAACGCCGGGAAACCGGCATTGTGCAACGATAATCTTTTACGGGAGTGAGACATGTTTAAGAAGGGTATGCGCGTTCTTTTTGCTGCTGCAGCAGCATTGCCGCTTATCGCCAGCACCGCATGGGCTGAAGGTCTGATCTCAATCGTGGTCAACGATCCTTCGAACCCATATTGGTACACTGAAGGCGAAATCGCCAAGAAAACCGCTGAAGGCCTTGGCTATTCGGCTGTTGTTGGCGGCCACAAGGGCGACACCAACACAGAAAGCAACCTGATCGACACCGCGATCACCAACAAGTCGGTTGCGATCATTCTTGATCCTGCAAATGCTGACGGTTCTGTTGGTGCAGTTAAGCGCGCTGTCGCAGCTGGCATTCCAGTGTTCCTCGTGAATGCTGAAATCAACCAGGAAGGCCTTGCTAAGGCACAGCTCGTTTCCAACAACGCACAGGGCGCAGCACTCGGTGCAACGCAGTGGGTTGAGAGCGTTGGTGAAGAAGGCAAGTATGTTGAGCTGTTCGGTTCGCCATCAGACAACAATGCAGCCACTCGTTCGAACGGCTACGAAACTGTTCTTTCGCAGTACCCAGACCTCGTAAAGGCTGGTCAGGACGTTGCGAACTGGAACCGTACACAGGGTCACGACAAGATGCAGGCTTTGCTTCAGGCAAACCCAGACATCATTGGCGTTATCTCGGGTAACGACGAAATGGCTCTCGGTGCAATTGCTGCTCTGAAGAAGGCTGGAAAGCTTGATCAGGTTAAGGTTGGCGGTTTTGACGGTTCGCCAGATGCAGTTGCTGCAATCAAGGCCGGTGAACTTCAGTACACCGTTCTTCAGCCAGTTGCGATTTTCTCGGAAGCTGCTGTTAAGCAGGCCGACAACTTCATCAAGACAGGCAAGACCGGCGTTGACCAGGAAAAGCAGCTTTTCGATTGCTTCCTGATCACCAAGGACAATGTTGACAAGTACACTGCTCCATTCGTTCTGGAACAGTAAGAACCGACAAGATGGGGCGCGGTGTAGTCCGCGCCCCGTTTTTATTTTAGTACCGAGGCTATGAATCGGGACCGGCCAATAGGACATTGGCGGGCTGGGGACGAGTGATAGGCATGGTTACAAGCACGAAAGCAAGCATAGACAACCTTCTGACAGAGCAGGTGCCCAACGATAGTAGGCACGCGCGTCAGCTGGTTCGCCGCCAGCAAATTGCTGAAATGATTATGTCCGAAGGGTCAGTGCGGATTGAAGATCTGACCGAGCGTTTCGCGATCAGTCTTATGACAGCGCATCGCGATGTGGATGAACTGGTTAGTCGCGGCCTGTTTCGTAAATCGCGCGGCATTGTTTCCGCAGCACCCACAAGCCTTATTGAGGCCAGCGACCTCTATCGCGTCGCGCGCCAATCCGAAGAAAAGAAGCTGATCGCTGAAGCCGCGATGCAATTCGTAGAGCCGGGTCAGGCTATTTTTCTCGACGACTCCACAACCGTTCTCCAGATGGTGCCATATCTAGCGGATAAGGGTCCGCTGACGGTTATCACCAATTCGCTGATCCTGATGAATGAAGTGCGCGACATAAAAGATGTTACGTTGCTGGGTCTTGGTGGTCAGCTTTACAACTGGTGCAACGCCTTTGTTGGCGGCATGACAATCCATGAAATTCGTCGTTTGCGTGCTGATGTGGTTTTCATTTCGATTGCGGCAATCACCGATGATCTGTTGTTTCACCAATCGCCAGAAATGGTCGAAACCAAACGCGCAATGCTGGAGAGTTCTGCAAAACGCGTGCTGTTGACCGATCACACCAAGTTCGAGCGCCGCGCATTGCATAATTTTGGAGCGCTTAAGGATTTCGATGTGGTGATTGTCGATGACAAAACATCACTCGAACATGTTGAGCGGATGCAGGCCCAGGGCATTAATGTCGTCATCGCCGGCTCGAGCGGAACGAAAGAATAGCCGCAAGGCTCACGAATTTAGCGCATACATATCAGGAAATACAATCCATGCCGTCTTTGTTGGGAATCGATAGCGGACTGACCGTCACCAAGGCCGTTATCTTCGATGTTGATGGCACAACGCTTGCCGTTGCGCGCCGCCGCGTCCCTCAATATTTCCCAAAGCCTCGCCATGTTGAGCGTGACATGGATGAGTTCTGGAACGCAACAGCTGATGCAATTGCGGAAGCGATTGAAAAAAGTGGACGCCCGGCATCGGATATTCTCGCAATTGCCACCACTGCGCATGGCGACGGCATTTACATGCTCGACCAAGATGCGCGTCCGCTTGGAAAAGGCATCCTGTCGCTTGATAGCCGTGCTGTTGATGTCGCTGAACGCTGGTTAAGCAGCGCAGTGGCTGACCAGTCGATTGCGATTACGGGCCAGCTACCGCACGCCTCGGCTCCTTCCGCAATTCTGGCCTGGGTCAAGGAAAATGAGCCTGACCGCTATAATCGCATTGGTCATGTGATTGCCTGTAAAGACTGGCTGCGTTTTTGTTTGACGGGCGAAGTTGGCACTGACCGCACCGAGGCATCGACATCGTTCACTGATTATAAAACACAGGACTATTCCAAAGACGCGCTCAAGCTTTTTGGCCTTGAAGCGCTCTGGGATGCACTGCCGTCTATGTCGCGCTCCGACGAAATCATCGGTGGCGTTTCGCAGGAATGCGCCAGCCGTACAGGGCTTCTTGCGGGAACGCCGGTTGTTGGTGGCCTGCATGATGTGACCGCTTCGGCGCTCGGTGTCGGCGGTCTTAAGATCGGTACGGTTGCGGTTGTCGCGGGCACTTATTCAATCAATGAAACGCTGTCGTCCGAACCCCGTGTCGATAAGAGCTGGTTCTGCCGCAATGGCATCGCACCGGGTGAATGGAACAATATGTCCATCTCGCCTGCTTCCACCGCGAATTACGACTGGTTCCTTGATAAGCTTTGCCCGGCAGAACGTCGTGAGGCTGAAGAAACTGGCCGCTCGATCCACGATATGCTGCGCCCGGAAATCGACGCCGCGCTGGCAAAGCCTTCGACGGCACTTTTCCATCCTTATCTGTTTGGCTCGCCCTATGGTGCGATGGCAAGCGGCGCGTTCTTTGGTCTACGCGGTTGGCAGGAACGTGGCGATATGCTGCGCGCTGTGTGGGAGGGCATCGCCTTCAATCACCGTATTCATGTCGACCATCTCAAAGACGGCTTCGAAATTTCCGCAGCACGTTTGACTGGTGGCGTTTCGCGCAGCCCATCCTTTGCGCAAATGTTTGCCAATGTGCTGGGTATGCCGGTGACAGTGACCGATACCGATGAAGCAGCCGCATGGGGCGCAGCACTTTGCGCAGGCAAGGGCGCTGGCGTTTTTTCTGATGTCTATAGTGATCCGCGTGATCTCGATGCGATTGGCCGGACCTACGTGCCGGATGCGCAGCGCAGTGCAGATTATGAAAAGCGTTATGCGCTCTTCAAGGAAATAGCATCTGCAATGGGGCCAATCTGGTCCAAGATCGATGCCTTAACTGATTGAAATATAGCGAAGACAGTGAAATGAACGATTTCGTAAGCAGTGCCCAAATGAAGAACCGCATCAGCCAACTTGAAGCTGACGGTGTTGATGTTCTCATTCTGGGGGCTGGCATCAATGGTGCGGGTCTTTATCGTGATCTGAGTGAACAGGGCGTGAGCTGCTTCATTGTCGATAAGGGCGATTTTGGTTCTGGCACCAGTGCTGCGCCTTCGCGTCTTATTCATGGTGGCCTCAAGTATCTCGAAACCGGCGAATTTGGTCTGGTGGCGCAATCAACGGTCGAGCGCAATATCCTGCTGAAAAACGCGCCGCATAATGTTCGCCCGCTGCCGACATTTATTCCGGTGTTCTCGTGGACCAAGGGTATTCCCGCAGCGCTTCGGACTTTGTTTGGCTCGACTACCGCTCCACGCAGTCGTGGCGCGGTTCTTATCAAGATTGGTCTTGGTTTGTATGATTATTTTGGTGCGCGTGAGCGCGTCATGCCGAAGCATAACTTTCTCTTCAAGAAGAAAGCCTTGAAGGAAATGCCATATATGACACCGTCTATTGTGGGTGGTGGCATTTATTATGACGCATGGGTCAGCAAACCAGAACGCCTGGTTTATGAGCTTGTCAGCGATGGCCTGAAAGCCAATCCGAAAAGTGCTGCAGCGAATTTCACGTCGATTGTCGCCGCGAGGGACGGCGCAGTGAGCTTTGAAGGGCCAGAAGGCTCGGCTTTCACGGTTAAACCAAAGATCGTTATCAATGCCGCTGGTCCTTGGATCGATCATGTCAACGCGGCGCTTGGTAAAGAAACCAAGATGATTGGTGGCACCAAGGGTTCGCATATTTTGATCGATCATCCTGAACTGGTGAAGAGCCTTAAGGGCCGGATGATCTATTTCGAGGCAGATGATGGTCGTATCTGCCTTGTCTATGATTATCATGGCCTTGCGCTGGTCGGCTCAACCGATATTCCGGCCAATAATCCGGATGAGGTTTTTGCTGAAGACAAGGAAATCGATTATTTCATCGAGAGCCTGCGTTCGCTGCTGCCGAAGCTGAAATTTGATCGTAGCCAGATTGTTTACACTTATAGCGGTATTCGTCCACTGCCAGCGTCCAATGCGTCTGAACCGGGGCTCATCAGCCGCGATCATTCCGCACCAGTTATCGAACCGGATGCAGGCCGTCCGTTTGAGATCATTTCGCTGGTTGGCGGCAAGTGGACAACGTTCCGCGGTTTCGCTGAAGAAGTCGCCGACACGGTGCTCAAGCGCTTTGGCCGCGAGCGTCTCAAATCAACCCGCACTTTGACTATCGGCGGGGGTAAAGATTACCCAGCGGATGATCGTGCACGCGCCGCATGGGTGGCGAAATACGCCAAGGAAAATGGACTTGCAGCTGAACGCGTAGAGACGCTATTGCAGCGTTATGGCACGACCGCTCTGCCGATCATTCAGGACGAAGCCAAAGTTGGTGTTACACTTTTGCCTGATACAGACAGCATCAGTCGTGCAGAAATCGCGTGGATTGCGCGCAATGAGCTGGTTGTGCATCTCTCTGACGTTGTTTTGCGCCGCACGACACTGGCAATTGATGGCGCGCTGTCGGATGCCAATCTGGCTGCAATTGCCGATATTCTTAGCGTCGAGTTTAGCTGGGATGCTGCACGCAAGGCGCGGGAGCTGGAGCTTGTTCTTGCTGAGCTTTTAAAACGCCATGGCATGGTACTTGGAGATGAGCCCGCGAAACGTCGCTGATTTAGAATTAAAAAACCGGGCCATAGCCCGGTTTTTTTTAGATGCTTATTGAGCTAACCTCGTAGGGTGACAGGGAAATTATCTTGCCGTTTGGAACAGACATAGTCTGTTCATGCGGAGTGATGTTAACGAGCCAAATCTTGTCTTCCACTGCCATTGCCAGAACGTCAGATGGGCGCGAGGTCCGGCATTGTTTCCAGCTTTTGCCCGCAAGATCAGCCAGCACTTTTACGGTGTTAAACAGAGGGCGCTTGTGACCCGCAGCTGTCGGTTCGTTGTCACCAGCAATAAGTCCGAATGGGCCGGTGAGCGCCGAAAGTGTGAGGCTGTCGAGACCTGCATTCAGCACTGAAATGACATAGGCAAAAGCAAAGCTTTCCGCGAATTTTCCGTTATGGCGCGGATCGCGGTTGGCCATGGCAATACGTTTGCCATTCGGATTTTCCATCGTGCGGCTGCCATAGGGATTCTGGCGCATAGGAATGGTCGATGGTCCGATGCGATAGGGCTTATCGCCATAAATCGCACGCACCGAACGCGTGATGAAAGGCAGCGCTTCAAGCGTCTGCATGACGCTCAAATCATCCGCAGCATGCACAATGGGATTGGTGCAGTGGCTGACAAAATCGATCAGGTCACCGGGAACGCGCTTGCGATTAAGCTCGGTGAAATAGCTCAGCATGCCGCCGCCAAGCTGCACATCCGGGAAGGCTGCTCGTGCTGCCGCATAAACATCTTCAAGCGGCGGGCAGGGTGGCCATTCGCTCCCCGGCGGTGTCGATTGCCGATCGATTGCCGGTGAGATCATGATCGCGTCTGGCGTAAAGCCTGCCGCTTTCATGTCTGAGGCGATGGCCTTGGTTTCATCAATGAGTGATTTCTCGCAAGGCAATGCAATTTCAAGCGAAACGCGACCTTTGTGATGTTTTGTCAGTGCTGCAAAATCGACAAATGCTGATCCGTCATGACCCGCCAGCGGATCGTAGTGAAATAGCAAATCCTGCGGCGCAATCTCTTGCAAAACATCAATTGCAGCAAGGCTTGCTTTGGCCTCTTCCGGCGTGATGATGATGCCGATATTCGGCATGGCGCCGCTTGTCTTACCGAGCGTAATGCGCACGGGTTCAGCACTTTTCGTCGTCTTTGAATCAGCTTCGCGCGTGTCGCGAATATTGAGGACAATGCGCTGATGCAAAGGTTGCGCTGCTTCAAGCTGGTAAGGCCAAGGCAAAGCGAGCGGGCGCACATAGGTTTTGTAAGATGCATCAGACCAGTTGCGCTGGTCTTCCATCTCAAATGTATCGCCTTCCATACGGCACTCGGCGAAAACGCCCGGCATTGCCTCGTGGGTGATAGCGCGCATGTCCTTAAACGGTTGCCACGGTTCAATGAGATCAGGCAGATGGGTTTCGTTAAGCGTGCCATCGACATGTTCAACAGTGACAGGCGAACCGGCAACGCCGACAATCGGATGCAGAATGCAGAAACCGCAGCGGTTTGCTTCAAAGCCGGTTGCGGTGTTGGCCACGGCGTCAAAAGTCAGTTCGCCATTGCTATCAGCCTTAATACGCACATCGATAGCGAGTTGCGTTGCATCCGGGCCTTCGCAGCGTGCCTGATAGGAGACGCTAAAACCGCTGGCACTTTGCTCGACATTTAGATCGTGGATTGCCGGGCTGTAAGTCCCCCAGTCTCGATCACGCACCAAATAGGAGACTGCGCGCAGAATCTCCACACCATCATATTTGATGGTACGAAGATTGCCGTTGCTCAGATCGACTGACAATAAGTCAGCTTTGAGGTGCTGAGGCGGGGTTTCAGCCTCACGAGTGCCATACAGCAGGAAGGGATCGACGCTGCTCATTTGAGCAACGCCGTAATATCGACGCGATTGCCGCTTGCAGCGCTGTCATAGGCCGCTTCTACAAGCGCGAAAGTCTTGAGATTGTCAGCGCCCGAGGTTGAGGTTTCTTCACCCGATGCAAGCTTGTTCACCCAATGTTGCTGAATGGCAAAAACGCTTTCCTGAATATTGTGCCATGGGCGCGATGCCCATGAGAGCAATGCAGGCGAAACGTCAGAAACTGTAGTGCCAGCAGGCGTAATCACTTCAAGGCGATAACCCTGATAAAGACGGATTGAGCCTTCCGTGCCATCAAGTTCAATCAGCGTTTCCGGGAATGGATCGGTTTCGAGCTTGGTTGCATAGCTTACATCGACAATCGAAGTGGCGCCATTTTCATGGTCCATGAGAATGGTTGCAACGTCCTCGCCCTTGATCTTCGGGTTGACGCGCTTGGTGCGTGCGACAAGGCTTGTCACATCACCAAGGATAAAGCGCGCAATATCAAGCGTGTGGATGCCGAGATCTTCAATGATGAAGCGTTCACCTTCCGCAAGATATGGCTGGCCGGAAAACACGTCGAATCCCGAGCGGAACGAGAAACGGCCCCAGAATGGTGTACCGATAACACCGCTGTCGAGCGCTTTGCTAACGGCCTGAATAGGCGTTTGCCAGCGGAAGTTTTCATGCACCATCAACGGAATGCCTGCATCATCACAGACCTTAACCATGGCCTTGGCATCATCAAGCGTTTTGGCAAATGGCTTCTGGCAGATTGCAGGCACCTTATGAGCAGCTGCAAGTTCCACCAGAGCGCGATGGCTTGAAACGGTGGTGGCAATATCGACAAAGTCGATGCCGCCATCGGCGAATAGCGCGTTTGCATCCGTGTAGCGGCGTTCGATGCCGAACTGATCGCCAACAATCTTCAGCCGCTCTGGATCGCGGTCGCAGATCGCCACAATTTTGGCACCTGAAACATCATTCCATCCATGCATCTGATTGATTGCGAAGAAACCACAACCGATGAGAGCGCCATTCAAGTCTGCCATTTTTATCCTGCTTTTGCCATTTGCATGAGTGTTACGCGCTGCTGGAGGCGGCGCTGTGCCTGATCGACCACCACGGCAATGATGATGACAAGCCCTTTGATAACCATCTGCCAGAAGGACGAAACGCCCATCATAACCAGACCGTCGGAGAGAATACCGATAACGAAAGCACCGATGATCGTGCCGCCGATTGTGCCGCGTCCGCCCGACATGGAAGTGCCGCCCAGAACCGCCGCCGCAATGGCGTTCAGCTCAAACGAGTTACCCGTTGCCGGATGCGAAGCCATCAGTTCGGATGAAATGATAAGGCCAGCAATCGCCGCGCAGAAGCCCGAAAACATGTAAACGAACATCTTTACGCGATCAACGCGGATACCCGACATGCGTGCCGCACGTTCATTGCCACCAACAGCAAAAATCTGCCGGCCAAGTGGAGTGTAACGCGCGATGTAGGCGGCTGCGAGTGCGACAACGACGAGAATCCAGATGGATACTGGCAGGCCAATAATGCTACCCGCGCCCAGGAAGCCAAAGCCCTGTGTGCCAAGGTCTTCGCGTCCTACGAGGTTCGGGAAGGTTTGACCGTCTGATGATAGCAGTGCCAGACCGCGTGCCACATAAAGAGTGCCGAGTGTCGCGATGAATGGTGCAACATTGAGCCGCGTTATGAGTAATCCGTTGACGAAGCCAACGGCCACACCCACCGCAAGCGTGATCAGCGAGATTTCGATCACGTTGAAATACATCGTATAGCCAATGCCAAGGTCAATGCCGTAGATCAGCAAGCCGCCTGCGACCATACCGCAAAGGCCGACGATGGAGCCGACCGACAAATCGATGCCGCCGGTGATGATGACGAAGGTCATGCCCATGGCAAGGAATGCATTCAGCGCAACGTGTTTCGACATCAAAATGAGATTGGCTGTCGAAAGAAAGTTGGGTGCTGCGAATGCGAAGAAGATAAACACTGCAAAAAGCGCGATGAAGGTTCGCAGTTTCATCAGCGTCAGCAAAGCTGAGCCGCTCGAAAAGGTTGGGTCAGAGGCTGCCGTGGTTTTGGCTGTCATGACGCGAGTTCCCTTGTTTGTTGGTCATGGTCGGTGACATGTCCGTGGCCCTTAGCCGAAGCGGCAACAATGTCGGCTTCCGTCGCGTTTTCGCGGTCAAATATGGCAATCAGCTTCCCATTGCTGAGCACCGCGATGCGATCGGAGAGCGCCATGACTTCTTCCAGATCAGATGTTGAAAACAGAATGGCGAGCCCTTCACCGGCGAGCCTGCGCATGGTGCGGAAAACGTCAGCTTTTGCGCCGACATCAATCCCGCGCGATGGCTCATCCATCAGCAGAACTTTTGGGTTGGTCATCAGTGCTTTGCCGATGACAACCTTTTGCTGGTTACCGCCTGACATAGAGGTGACTTCAAAATCAGGGTTGGGCGCTTTGATCGCCAGATCCTTGATAGCTTCCTGAATAGCTTGCTTTTCACGCTTGGGCGCGATGTGGAAAAAACGCGCAAGACGATCAAGGCTCGCCAGTGTCAGATTGCTGGCAATCGACAAGATTTGCACCAGTCCTTCGCGCTGCCGATCCTCGGGGATCAGCGCCAGTCCGCGGCGAATACGGCGGGTGGTGTCGCGCTCGGCGATCTTTTTGCCGTCGATGTAAATCTCGCCGGTTGAATGAGCGTGCTGCCCCATGATGCATTCAAAGAACTCGGAGCGTCCGGCACCCATCAGGCCGTAAATCCCAAGCACTTCGCCTGCACGAACGCTGAGTGAAACATTGTCTACAGCCAGACCGCCGATGGCGCGGGGCAGGGTAATGTTTTCGGCGCGGAACATTTCCCCGCCCATTTTATGCGTGACAGCCTTGGCGAAATCCTTGGCATCAGAGCCAATCATCGAACGCACAATCCATTGCGTGTTGATGTTTTTGATTTCTTCCTGACCGGTGATCTGCCCATCACGAAGCACGGTGATGTAATCGCCAATGCGCATCAATTCTTCCAGGCGATGCGAGATATAGACGATGGCTACACCGCGACTTTTGAGATCAGCAATGACCTTAAAAAGAATATCAACTTCAGCAGCTGAAAGTGCGGAAGTTGGTTCATCCATAATGACAATGCGCGCATCAATCGAAACGGCTTTGGCAATTTCGACAAGCTGTTGCTGACCAATCGGCAGGTCTGCAACCATGGTTCGCGCATCAATGCCAGCATCCAGGCGGTCAAGATATTCATTGGCCTTTTTGATCTGCGCCTTGTGATCAATCCCGCGTATGCCGCGGGTGATTTCGCGCTTGGCAAAGATGTTTTCTGCAACCGACATGTTTGAAAACAGGTTCAGTTCCTGAAAAATCATTGCAATGCCGCGCTTTTGTGCGTCAGCAGGGCTATCGAAGGATACTTCCTCGCCGTCGAGAATGATTTTGCCCATGGTTGGGCGTTCTACACCGGCGATTATCTTCATCAATGTCGATTTGCCAGCGCCATTTTCGCCAACAAGCACATTGACCGAGCCGCGCCGCAATTCGAGATTGGCGCGCTTGACCGCGACAATGCCCGAATAGACTTTTGATACGTCCTCAAGTCTGAGGACGATGTCGTCCTTGTTTTTTGCTTCTGCTTCCATGGATTATTTCTCCAGAGAAATAGAAACAGGGGTGAACAGCGGCAATTGACCCTTTGATGGCATCGGGAAAGCGCCGGTTGTCGTCACTTTCATACCGATCAGGTCTTCACGTGGTAGTTTTGTGAGAATGGAGTCATTGACGAGAATATTGAATGACTTGCCGAATTGCGCCCATTCGATCTGGTTGCGGAACTCGTTGAAGTTGACAATTTTGAGAGCGTCTCGGATTGCAGTGCCACGAACGGTCGGCCCGATCTGCACACGAGCATCGGCCTTGCCGTCGCCATTGCTGTCGACATCGACATAGGCGGCACGCGATTTGGTTTCTGCGCCAACCACAGTGCCTTCAAGCTTGGTTGCGAAGGTCCACGGTGCATTGCCTTGCTTCTCGCGATGGCCGAACTTTTCGCCAGCCTCATCGAGATTGGTATTTGCAGCATCCATTACTTCGCCAAGCGATATGGATTTTTCTGCGAAATAAGGAACGACTTTGCCTTCCCAGATTTGCGCAACAGCGCGATCCGGGTTGAAATTATCGCCGCGTGCTTCTGCGGCTTCTTCTGCTGTTGGCGTCTTGATGATTTTGCAGCCCGAAAGCGCGACGCCGCAGGCCAGCAGGACAATGGAAGCTGACTTCAGCACTGACATGAGAATATCCTCGATAGAAGAAATACTGTCGGGAGCGCTAACTTTGAAATTTGCGCTCCCGACCTCGCAAGCCTTGGGAGTTAGTCCTTCAATGCGAAGGTTTCGAGCTTGTCTGCATTGTCAGTATTGATAAGAACGCAATCCATCAGCTGCTTTTCCTCAGCAGGACCTTTGCCGGTCTTGATGTACTGGTCAGCCTGTTCAACAGCCATCTGTGCCTGTGCGAAGGCTGGCTGAAGAACGGTTGCCTTGATGCCGCCCGCCTTGATCGAGTCGCGAACATCGTTCGAGCCGTCAAAACCAACGACGATCACGTCTTTGCGGCCAGCAGCTTCAAGCGCTGCCCATGCACCCATTGCCATGGTGTCGTTACCAGCGATAACGCCCTTGATGTCAGGGTTTGCCTGCAAAATACTCTGCATCTTGGTGAAGGCTTCTGGCTGGCTCCAATTGGCCGACTGCTGTGCAACCATCTTTAGATCAGGATAATCATCGATAACATCGTGATAGCCCTTGGATCGAATACCAGCATTCAGATCAGCTTCACGACCGAGAAGTTCGACGTAATTGCCAGCTTCGCCCATCAGCTTGACGAACTCTTCTGCACCGAGCTGTGCACCCTGATAATTGTTGGAAACAATCTGCGATACTGCTACGCCTGTGGCATTGATTTCACGGTCGATCAGGAAGGATGGAATGCCAGCGTCTTTTGCCTTCTGAACGGCAGCAATAGAGGCTTCCGAACCGGCATTGTCGAGAATGATGGCTTTTGCACCACGACCAATGGCCGTATCGACGAGCTGCGACTGCTTGTTAGCGTCATCATCATGCACGAGGATAAGTGTTTCGTAGCCAAGTTCTTTGGCTTTTGCTTCAGCGCCGACGGCTTCAGCTTTAAAGAATGGATTGTCATGCGATGGCGTGATGATCGCGATAAGGTCTGCCGCCCATGCTGGCATGACCGCTCCGCCTGCCAAGCTGGCCGAAAGAGCTGCGATCGCAAATCCGCGCGCAATTGTCCTACGTGTAAACTTCATGTTTTCCTCCCAATTAAAGCCCCATTTCCCAAGAGGCAGTGAAGGGAGAGCTTGCGCTCTCCCCGATAGATATTACGTGATGCGACGAATGCTTTCTGCAATCTCTTCTGGCTCGAACACGTTCTTCCAATCGTCGCGCATCAGCGCTGGAATGCCGAATTCGATTGCCTTGTTGCATGCATCCGAGAACACGCCCTGAACTTCGCCAAAGATGACAGCGCCCAGAACATTCATGTGGCCGAGCAGGAAGTCGCGTGCGGCTTCTTCAGGAACGCCGCGACGAACGGTTTCGTCCATGGCCTGCTTCATAACAACGAGAAGCGAAGCGGCAACGGTTTCCGAAAGACCTGGCTCGAGAATTGCGAGCTGCTCAACAGTAACGCGGTGCGAGCGCATGACAGGAGCCCAGATGACCTTGGCAACTTCTTCGCCCAAAGCATAAGCTTCTTCCGGACCCTGCATCAGAGCCGAAACGATGTGCTGCTTTGCAGCAATTCCGCCGAAGAAATCGCGCTTTGCAGCAGGATCGGTTTCATCGTTGAAGATTGGCGGATGGCAAGGATGCGTGACGAAATATGTCAGGTCTGCGCGTTCTGGCAGATGACCGGCAAATGGAGCAGCTGCATCGAGTGCAACAACCATGGTGCCTGGCTTTAGCTTGTCAACGATGCCCGCTGCAACCTTACCAATGATGGTATCTGGAACAGCCAGAATAACGACTTCTGCGCCTTCGAGGCCTGCATCAACATCGATTGTATCGATGCCGAGATCGTCTTTCAGACGTGCTTTACCGACTTCGCTGACTTCAATGTGGCGAACGTCAAAGCGCGAACCCTTGAGGTTCTTGGCCAGACGGTAGCCCATCTTGCCACCGGCGCCGAACAGAGCAATAGCTGTCATGATTGTATTTCCTTCCCGTAGTTTTGGTAGCTTAACTGGTATAACCAGTCAATGAGTATTCCAGATTTAAGCGGTGAGACCGTCACGAATCTGGCTGAAGTATCCGTCAGAACCGACCTGTCCGCCTTTAAGCGCAACTTGAAGACCGTTGGTGGCGGCATAGGTGCCATGTGCCGTGCAGAGCGGGGAACCCGGGGTCTGAGGCAATGGAAGTAGTGTTGTAAGCGCATCGACATGCAACTCGCGCAAGGCGTGGCTGGAAGTGTCGCCGCCTGCGATCACAGCGCGGGTCAACTGCTCGCGCTCAACTAGGCTGCGGAGGATGAAGCCGAGGCTGCGCGCCAGCTTGTGGCGGCTGCCTGCGATCTTATCGATTTCTGTACCGCGATCCGCCGATGGGCCAAGCGCGGTGTTCAAGATGACGCTGTTGCCCTGCTGGAGTGCCTGCTGCCCCTGAGCAAGAGCAGTTTCGATTGCCTGATTGCCGTTTTCGCCAAGCAGATCGAGTGGATTGAGATCAATGCCAGTAAAACCGGATGCCGTCGCATGACGGATCTGGCGTTCGGTTGTTGGCGAAACACTACCTGAAACAACCGCAATGCGGTCAGCTTTGCCCGGAAGCGGAAATTCTTTCTTCGCGCCAATAAGTCCGGCTTTCGCCCACGCAGCGAGAAGCGCATATTCAATGCCCGACGAACCAGCAACGAACCAGCTTGCATCGGGACGCAGCCGCCAGAGCTGTTCACCTGCCTGCAACTGGCTTTCGCTGCTATCGACATCAAGCAGCAACATGCCGTCGGCATCTTTGACTATTGCATTTACGCGCTCGTCGGCATCGGCGGCGGAAAGTGCTACGAGATCAGCAAGCACGGTTTTAAGCGCTGTTTGCTGTTCGAGATGCATGCGCAGATCGGCTTCATGCATCGGCGTAACAGGATGACGGCTCATGACCGGATGACGGTCAATGCGGTAGACTTCGCCCTGATAAGCAGCAAACAGATTGCCGAAAGACGTGTATCGCTTCAACTGCGGTGCGCCAACGATCACAGGCACATAGGTTTGATCAAAGATCGCTTTGCCAATTTCGACGGCCTTGCCGATATTGCCGACTTTGGGTGATGAATCGAATGTTGAACAGACCTTGTAATGCGCGATTGCCGCGTTCAGGCTCTTCAGCCAGTTGAATGCAGGCGTGAGGTTTTCCTGCATCCATTCCGGTGTTTCGCTACGGCTGGTGCCCGCAAGGCCGATAGCCTTGCAATGCGAAAAGCGCGCAAGCAGTTCTTCATCCGGTACGTTCATGAACAGAACGGTGTCAACGCCGTTGGAAGCCATGGCCTCCATAACGTCGGTGGAGCCGGTGAGATCGTCGCCATAGTAAGACAGAAGAAGGTCGTGAGGTGCTTTTGACATTATTCGCCTCCCTTCCCGAATTTGGCCAATGAAGCTGCAAGTTCAGGATGGTCCGTTGCGTAAGTTTCGAGCGGGATGCCAGCGACGGCTGCTTCCCATGCCTGCTGCACGGCGCGAACGCCCGCAGCAGGGCCACCCGGGTGGCTGACGATGCCGCCGCCGCAGAGATAAAGCAGGTCCGTTGTGCGGCCCGTGCGTTCATAGGTTTCCGGTGCCTGTCCGCCCCACTGGCCGGAACCGGCTACGGGAAGCGGGCAATCGGATGGATCAAATAGCGGTGTGCTGACAGCCTTGAACGAGTTGACGAAGCTTTCGTCCGGCTCCCAATATTTCACGCGGATGCCGTTGATCTGGAACTGATCGACGCCGAGCAGGCGCCAAAATTGCTGATAGACGCGAAAGTCCATGCCTGCACCCGGATTGCGGGTCAGAATATCCCAGCCGTTGCGATGTGCGTGCAAAACAAGGCCAGAGCGCTTGCGCAGGAAGCTCATGCCGCCAAAGCCGACCGAGTTGATGTTGACCACGGCGCAATTGCCGCCAGCCTCAAGCACCATGTCATGATTGCGCATCATCTCATCAGGATCGGCATGCGAAATGCCAAAAGCGTACATGACCTTTTTGCCGGTCTTCTGCTCATGATTGAGAATAAGTGGCATGATTGCGGCGATGCGGTCTTTGAGCGGCGAATAAGCCGGGCTCATCAGCTTTTCATCGTCTTTGATGAAATCAACGCCCGATTCAATGAGTTCGCCAACGAGTTCCGCTGTTTCATGCGGACGAAGGCCCAGTGCTGGCTTAACGATCGTGCCAATGATCGGGCGCTTTTCAACACCTGTCAGGCGACGGCTTCCGGCAATACCGAACTGCGGGCCGGGGTGCGCGCTTTTGAAGGCTTCCGGCAGCTTCATATCGACAACGCGAATGCCGGTCATGCCCTTGATTGAGTAAACACCGCCAACGGCAATGGTCATCAGCGCTGCAAGGTCGGTGCCGACCGCATCAAGCGGAAAGGAAATATCAACATCGGCGCGCTTGATTGGGCCGTGTCCGGATTCAAGTTCTGGCCAAGCGGGAACTGTTGCATCTTCAAGCGGACGAATTTCGAGCACACGCGCTGCAACGCGGGCTTTGAGTTCTTCTGTCTCGCCGGGAAGGGCGACAAAAGTGCCGGTTGACTGATCGCTGGCGATCTTGGCTGCCATCTGTTCGATGCTGCCGGTTGTCTCAATGCGATAGGTCAGACAGATATTCATCGGATTTTTTGTCGCTCGCTGCTTGTTTTAAAGCGCATTTTTCCGAAAACCGTTTCAAATCATTCGGGATGCGCTTTAGTGTTCCACCCATGTCAGAAATGCTCCGACATTTATTCTCCACACCTACTCGAAAGTTTCTCCTCGCTTTCAAGCATGCGACTGAAGCGCTTGGCTCCGAGTGCGAACTGGTATAATGAGTATTCCAATATCTGCAAGTGGAAAATTGTTAGCCCATTCACGAGATCGTGGGTAACAGCTTCCTTTGCGGAGCCTGAGGAGGCATAAGGGGGGAATGACAATGCGCAGTGAGATAGCATGAATAAGCCAGCGGAACCGATTATTCGCCGGAAATTGTCGGACGAGGTATTCGACCGGCTAGAAAACATGATCACGTCGGGCGAGCTAACGCCCGGCGATGAGATGCCATCGGAACGCGTCTTGATGGAGCGATTTGGCGTCGGACGCCCCGCAATCCGCGAGGCGATGCAGTCGCTTGCCAAAATGGGGCTTGTCAGCATTTCGCATGGCGAGCGGGCGAAAGTTCTCAAACTGACGGCGCGGTCAATCTTTCAGCAGGTTGATCCAACAGCTAAGATCATGCTGGCGCAGTCGATTGATTCCCTTGAGCATCTTAAGAACGCGCGTATTTTCTTTGAGCGTGGCATTGCGCGAGAAGCGGCTTTGAAAGCGACCGCGCAGGATGTTGCTGATCTGAAAGCAATCGTCGATCGGCAGCGCGCGTCGCTGGGTGAGGCCGATGCATTTATCTCTGCCGATATGGAATTTCACATTCGTATTGCAAAGATTTCGGGCAATCCGATTTTTGTGGGTTTAAGCGAGGCGATGCTCGCATGGCTGCGTGAATACCATACCCATATGCTGATCTGGACGGGTAAAGAAAACTTCACGTTGGTCGAGCATGAAGAAATTCTTGATCGAATCGCCGCGAAAGATGCGGATGGTGCAGAAGGCGCGATGCGTCATCATTTGGAGCGCTCGCGCGACCTTTACACGAAGTGATACGCCGATCAGGTTTCAGGGATGTTTTCCCTGAAAATGACCTGAATGCGTGGCGGGTGCTCGTCGATCTGTTCATTTTTGATGGTGCTGACGAGTGCCGCTAATGCTTCGCGGGCTTCCACACGCGGATTCTGATCAATCACGGCATCCATCGTTCCGTTTAAGAGCAGCCGTTTCGTGCTTTCGGTCAGTTCGTGGCCGATAAATATGATGGAATCGGATTTGCCGGAGTCCATCAGAGCTTGTCCGATGCCCTGATTGCCTGCACCAATATTGTAAATTCCGGCGAGGTCAGGGTGTCGTTTCAGAAGTGCAGTGGTCTCATTATAGGCGCGTTCGCGGTCATCTTTGATTTCTGTGAGTTCAACAATGTTAAAGCGCGGGAACTCTTCTGCGAGAACCCGCCGAAAACCCATTTCGCGCTCTTCATGGCCGCGATATGCGAGTGAACCCGCGAAGAGTGCGATCTTTGTTCCGCCCGCTTTTCCAAGGAAACGCCCGAGAATATAACCGCCCAAACGACCCGCAGCGCGGTTGTCGATGCCAATATAGCGAACGCGGGGAACGTGCAGAATATCGGATGCAATTGTGACAATGGGGACGTCTGCTTGGGCGAGTGTCCGCATTGCTTCACGCACGCTCGGATGATCCAGCGCAACAACGCCGACACCGTTGGTTTGACCTTTCAGGCTTTCCAGTGCGCGTGCTAGCGTATCGGGATTGAAGCCTTCGACACTATGAATTGTCAGGTCTATTTCAGGATTTAAAGCCGCTTGTTTGATAATTTGATCACGCAGATTGGCGATGAATGTGTTGGTTCCGGCAGGTAGAATAAAGTCGAGTTTAACGACCTCTAGGGGCAGGGTACCTTTACTGGTACTGCCGGGCAGATAGCCAAGATTACGTGCTGCTTCGAACACGATCTCACGGGTGCGCTGTTTCACGCCTTCGCGATTGTTCAATACACGATCAACGGTCGCGCTCGAAACGCCTGCGGCTTTGGCGATGTCGGTCAGAGTTGAGCGCAAATCCAGTCCCTCATAAAATGATGTAAAATGATGTATTTAGATTTGAAAATCTTGCAAGCCTAAAGCGAGGGCGAGAGGCCGTTTTCCTCATGAATGAATATTTTAGCGTTAGTTTCGCATCAAAAAACATCATTCATATGAATTGTCGCGATATTAGGTCACGCATTTGTAGTGTTTGCGTGTAAAAAGATGAAAATTGATGGAAAATGATTTTTAATGATGTTGACACTGCTGTCATCAATCTTCATTAATCCTCGCCATATCAATGGAGGTTGATATTTCTCATCTGTGCAGCTTGCGGCGATTATCGGTCGCTTCAAGCATGCCGCTGCTCTAAGCGGGAGGATGAGAGATTTATAGCGGGAGGGTTATATGAGCGTATCGCAGGGCTTCGCCCCTGATCCGCAGGTTCGGGTTCGGGATTTTAAAATCGGTTGCATCGGCGCGGGCATGATCATGGCTGAGTGCCATCTTGCCGCCTATAAGGAAGCGGGTTTTGCCGTTGCTGCAATTGCTTCGCGCACAAAGGCTAAGGCGGCGGAAGTTGCTGAGCGCTGGAGCATTCCGACCGTACACGATACGCCTGAAGCATTGATCGCGGACGAGAATATCGAAATTCTTGATATTGCCTATCCACCGGATCAGCAGCCAGCACTCATTCGCAAGGCGCTGGCACAGCCACATATCAAAGGTATTCTCGCGCAGAAGCCACTGGCTTTAACGCTTGAGGAAGCCATTGCGCTTCGCGATGAAGCCGCCGCAGCGGGCAAAATTCTCTCGGTCAATCAGAACATGCGCTACGACCAGTCGATGCGGGTTCTCAAGCAGATCCTTGATAAGGGTGAGATCGGAACGCCAGTTATGGCGACAATTGAAATGCGCGCCATTCCGCATTGGCAGGGCTTTCTGGAAGATTATGACCGTCTGACGCTCTCCAATATGAGCGTGCATCATCTCGATGTACTTCGGTTTCTGTTTGGCGAGCCAGACACCATCACTACACTGACACGCACGGACCCGCGCACGGCATTCGCGCATAAGGACGGCATTACAGTTTCAACGCTGATGTTCCCAAGTGGTGTCATGGCTGTTTCGATGGAAGACGTTTGGTCAGGGCCGCGCGAAGAGGGTTTTGACAGCGATATTTACATCAAATGGCGCGTTGAAGGCACAGATGGCGTTGCGCAAGGCACGATTGGCTGGCCCGATGGTTCGCCATCGACACTGACCTATGCTTCCAAGAAAACAACTGACGGTAAATGGGTCAGCCCGAAATGGGAAACCATGTGGTTCCCACATGCTTTCATCGGCGTGATGGAGCAGTTGCAATATGCGATCCATTCGGGCGAGCCGCCAGCACTATCAGTGGCAGACAATGTGAAAACGGTTGCGCTCATCGAGGCAGGCTACAAGTCCATCGATGAAGGCCGCACGGTCAGATTGTCCGAAATATCAATTCAGTAATCATACAAAACGGGAGGAGTTTTATCATGATGCAGGTGGGTATTTTCAGTGGCTATTTTCCTTACTCGCTGGAGGAAACAGCCAAAAAAATCCGGGCTCTCGACTTCAATACTGTGCAGCTCGACATGCATTTCAAGGATATTGATCTGAGCGCTGGTCAGATCACCAAGGATAAGTGCGTTAAAATCCGCGAGACGTTCCGCGATAATAATCTGCCGATCTCGTGCATTTCCGGCTACACCAATATTATTCACCCAGACAAGGCAGAGCGCGAGCGTCGCGTCGGCTACCTCAAAGAGATTATCCGCCATGCTCAGTATCTCGGCACGCCTTATGTGATTTCGGAAACCGGTACCTACAACACCGAGTCTGATTGGGTTCATCATCCGAAAAACAAGACCGAAGAAGGTTTTGAGGAATGCCGCAAGGTCATCGCTGACCTGTCGCAGTTTGCCTATGATCACGGTGCGGTATTCCTGCTCGAAACCTATGTGAACAACGTCGTTGGCTCGGTGGAAGAAACAGTGAAAATGTTTGCGCAGGTCGATCATCCGGGCCTTGGCCTGTTGATGGACCCGACCAATTATTTTGAAACGCACAACATTGACCGTATGGATGAAATCCTCAATCAGGTCTTCGATACGCTGAGCGACAAGATCAAAATCGGCCATGCCAAAGATGTTAAGCGTTCCGGTGATGACAAGACCGAAAAGCACGCGGATATTGGCGATGCAGATGCGCTTGAAAGCCATACATTCCGCGGCGTGGGTGAGATCGAACTGCCTGCTCCGGGTCTTGGTTCGCTGAATTACGATCTTTATCTCAAGCGTCTTGCACAGAAGCACCCGAACATTCCGATGATAATCGAGCATCTCGACGAGGCCGATGTGCCGCGTGCCAAGAAGTTCCTTGATGGGAAGCTGCGCGCGCAGGGACTCTAACACCGTGGGGGGTGGGCGGTCGGTGCTTGAAACAAGCGTTCCGACACTGGCCGCTTTCTGACTGGATTGGCCTTAGGCCAGACGATTTAAGGTTCGAGAATGGTGAAGCTTTTTGGTGAGGCGCGGTCGCGTCGCGATATTGCAGCGAGCAGTGGTTCATTTGCGCAATTCGCTGGTGTACGCCTGATGGTGCTTGAAGATGGAGTCGAACGCGGCATAAGAATGCTGGAGTTTCGTTCAGGCACGGGCCTACGCTTCACCGTGCTTGTTGATCGCGCGCTCGATATTGCTGATTGCGAATATCGCGGTATGGCGATTGGCTGGAATTCTCCCTCTGGTTTCCGCCATCCGGGCTTGCATGAATATGAGGGCGAGGGCGGTCTTGGCTGGATGCGCTCGTTCTCTGGCCTGTTGGTCACATGCGGCCTCGATCATATTCTCTTTATGTATGACGAACCGGCAGACCATTATAATTATAAGCCGCGTGAAACGATAAAGCACTCCATTCATGGCCGCATAGGCACCATTCCTGCAAAACTCACTGGCTATGGCGAACGCTGGGAAGGTGACGAATGCTTTCTCTGGTGCGAAGGTGTGGTCACGCAGGGAACAGTGTTCGGCGAACATCTTGAACTCACCCGCCGCATAGAAATCAAGGCTGGCACCAACGATATTCAACTGACAGATCGCGTGACCAATCGCGGTTTTTATCGCACGCCGCATATGTATTGCTATCACATCAATGTCGGGCATCCGGTTCTTGCTGAAGGCTCGCGTTATCTTGCACCCGTTAAGGATGTTGTCTGGGCTGCACATGCGGGCGACGATTATAAGAAACAAGGCGTTGGCTATCGCACATTACCAGCTCCTCAAATGCAGTTTCATGAGCAGGTCTGGCAGCATGAAATGGGCGCTGACGCCAATGGGGAGGTGCCGGTTGCGCTCGTCAATGACCGGCTTGGCATCGGCTTTGAAGTCACGACGCGCAAAGATCAGTTCCCTTGCATGTATGAATGGCAGAACCTGCAAGCCGGACAATATGCGCTTGGCATTGAGCCAGCGACAAACCATGTTTTGGGGCATGGTGGGGCGCGTGATCGTGGTGAGTTGATTTGGCTCGAACATGGCGAAGAGCGCCGCTACGATAGCACCTTCCGCATTCTGGGCGATGCTGCCGATATTGCCGCAAGCGAAGCGCGGATTACGGCAATCACAAAGCAGCCCGAAGACGATTATCCGGCGCCATCAGGAAATCATATTGCTATTGGAGGCCGCTGATGAGCGCTGAAGCTAGATTTTCCGTAGCAGGCAAAACCATTCTTTATACGGGCGCTGCCGGTGGTCTTGGGCTTGAGACAACGCTTAACTTTCTGCGCGCTGGCGCGAAAGTTGTGGCGATAGATCATGATCCGAAGAAGATTGAAGAGTTGAAAGAGAAAGCCGCCGCTGAAGCTCTGAGTGGTCTTTCGATCCAAGCGCTTGATTTGTCAGATTTGCAGGCGCTGCGACCGGCGCTTGAAGCGATCTCTGCTGAAGTTGGTGGCTTTGATATCGTTATCAACAATGCCGCGATTTATCCTTCAAAGAAGTTTGAAGACTATACGCTTGAAGAAATGCAGGCTGTGCAGCGCATCAATGTCGACGCGGGCATTGTCTGCGTTCAGGTGGCTCTGCCGCATATGCGTGAAAACGGCTGGGGTCGGATTATCAATATCGCCAGCGTTACCGCCTATGGTGGCTGGGCGCAGCTTTCGCCTTATGTGCAATCGAAAGGCGCTTTGATTGGACTTGCCCGAGCATGGGCACGTGAATTTGGCGCTTATGGCATCACGGTGAATGCGATTTCTCCGGGGGCTTTTCCAACGGATGCGGAGAAAATCCATCCTGATCCTGAGGGCTATACAAAGTTTGTATTGGACCATCAGGCCGTCAAACGTCGCGGATCGTCAAAGGATATTGCATCCGCTTTGATGTTCCTTGCGTCCGATGAAGCGGGGTTTATTACTGGCCAAACTTTGAATGTCGATGGCGGCTGGGTGATGCATTAAATCGCATTTTGCGTTTACGTGGTCCGCATCATGGCTTAGGAAAAGGCAAGACGATATCGTCACCACTCTTTTGTAAGGGCTGTTTGATCTTTGACAGGCGGAAAAGCGCTTCCCAGAAAAAGCCGACGCAAAGGCTCCGGTGTTACGATGGCAGATGTGGCCGCGGCTGCGGGTGTGTCCATGCAGACCGTCTCACGCGCATTACGCTATCCGGATACGGTGACGCCTGAAAAACGCGAGATCATTCAGGCCGCAATTGAGAAGACGCATTACGTTCATAATCTGGCGGCAAGTCATCTTGCATCGCACAAAAGCAATACCGTTGCTGCGATCATTCCAACGCTTTCAGCCTCGGTTTTTGCCGACACAATTCAGCATTTCTCTGAGGTGTTAAATCGTGCCGGTTATCAGATATTTCTCGGTAATACTGATTACAGCCAGGAGCGTGAGGAAGAGATTATCCGCAGCCTGCTCGGACGCCGCCCGGATGGGATTTTTCTGATTGGTACGCGTCATACAAAGGGCAGCATTGCACTGCTGAAACGTGCAGAGATTCCTATTGTTGAGGGCTGGGATTTACCCGATCATCCGCTTGATCGGGTGGTGGGTTTCTCCAATGCTGATGCAATCGCTGAGATGGTCGATCATTTGCTGGCATCCGGCAAACGTAACATCGTTTTTGCCGGTGTGGTGCGCAAAGGCGACAACCGTGCAGCCGAGCGTCGGGATGCATTTGAAGCGAAAATGGCGGCTTGTTTTCCCGGCAAGAAGCCACGCATGACAATTGAAACTGAGATGCAGCTTGTGATGGCTTCGGGCATTGATCTGTTGAAGCTCGTACTCGCGCAATATCCAGACACTGACGCGATCATGTTCTCAAGCGATATTCTCGCTTCGGGTGCGCTGCTCGAAACACAGCGCACTGGTATGAATGTGCCGCAAAAACTCGCAATTACTGGCTTTGGCGATTTCGAACTCTCAAAGCATCTGGTGCCGCCATTGACGACGGTCGCGGTGCCTTCAGATGAAATTGGACGCAAAGCGGGAGAGCTGCTTCTTGATGCCATGCGCGGCGAAACGCCTTCCCAAACAAGAATTGATGTCGGTTTTGAACTGAAAATCAGAGCCAGCGGTTAGAAGTCCCCGATTGCATCCACATTTTTACAAAAAGCTTCATCTTCAATCGCAATTTTTGCTTAATAATGTTAGCGCTCACTCTAGACAAGCTGAAACTAAGTGATAGTTTCATGAACAACGAATTTCAGCCATGAGGATAGTGCTATGGGCGTTTTAACGGGGTATCGGGTGCTGGATTGTTCAATTGCCATGGCGGGACCGTTTGCGGCGCAGCGCCTGGGCGATCTGGGCGCGGATGTGGTTAAGGTTGAGCCAACAACGGGCGAATGGCAGCGCCATGTGGCTGCTGGTGGTGCCGAGGGCAATCAGGTCAACGTTTCGTTCCTGTCACTCAACCGCAATAAGCGTTCGCTGGCGGTTGATCTCAAATCGCATGACGGAAAACAAGTTCTGCTCGATCTGGTAAAGACCGCCGACGTGTTCCTGCAGAACTATCGTCCCGGTGTCGCCAAGCGTTTGGGCGTCGATTACGAGTCGCTTTCCAAGATCAATCCGAAGCTGATTTATGTTTCAATTTCCGGCTATGGCGAAGATGGTCCTTACGTTAATCGTCCGGGACAGGATCTCGTTTTGCAGGGCATGTCGGGAGCGATGCTGTCGGCGGGTCGTGAGGGTGAAGCGCCAACGGCGGCAGGCCAATATCTCGTCGATGCGATTACGGCCTATACGGCTTTTGAAGGTGCATTGGCGGCACTTCTGCATCGCGAACGCACGGGCGAGGGACAGCTTGTGCAGGTCAATATGCTGGATGCAATCACCACGATCCAAATGCAGGAGCTTTCGGTTTTCACCGTTGGCGGTAAACCACAGACGCGTTCGGCAGAGCCGCATGCGCATGTTTATATCCGCGCACCCTATGGGGCATTCGCAACATCGGATGGGTTTATCATTGTGGCATTTCCCAAGCTTAAAACGCTTGGTGAAGTGATTGGTGAAGACAGTTTCCTCACCATGAGCGATGAAGTCGATACCTGGGCGCGTCGCGATGAAATTTTCGCTAAAACGCGCGATAAGCTGAAGACGAAAACATCTGCGCAATGGCTGGAGTTGCTCCGTGCAGCTGATATTTGGTGTGGGCCTGTCTATGGTTATGGTGATCTCGTTGAAGACGAGCAGATCAAACACAATGGCACCTTTGTGGAATATGAGCATCCGACCGAAGGCAAGGTGAAAACCCCGGGCTTCCCGATCCGGTTCTCCAAGACACCATCCACTGTTGATCGCGGTGCGCCGATCACCGGGCAGGATACGCGTGATATTCTGGCAGAGGCTGGCTACGCGACGGACAAGATTGACGCGCTTGAGCAATCGGGTGCTGTTGTTTCCGGGAAGCTCTGACATGCAGCTGATTAAAGCACTGACATGGGATCACCCGCGTGGTTTTAATGCGTTGGCGGCAGCGGCGAAGCGTCCGGAAATGGCAAGCGAAGGACTGCTGATTAATTGGGATAAGCAACCGCTTGAAGGTTTTGAATCACATCCGATTGCCGATCTTTGTGCGCGTTATGATCTTGTTGTCTTGGATCACCCACATGTAGGCGAAGCACTGGCGGGCGATTGCCTGCTTTCGCTTGAAGAAGTTTTCGGCCCTGAAACCGTTGCGGAGCTTGGCAGAGCTAGCATTGGTCCGTCGCTAACCAGTTATCGTTTTGCGGGGCAACATTGGGCACTGCCGCTGGATGCTGCAACACAGGTTATGGCTTTGCGGTCTGATCTCGTAGCCGATGTTCCGACCACATGGGATGATGTACTGCGCCTGTCGCGCGAAACCGGAAAGGTTGCGCTTTCGATTGCCGGCCCACATGCCTGTCTGTCATTTCTGTCTATTGCGGCAGCTTTTGGTGAGCCGCCAGCAGAAACAGACCCTGATATTCTCGTTTCAGATAATGTTAGACGACAGGTCTATGATCTGATGGCGGAGCTTGCTGCTCGCAGCCCTGCATCGGTTCGGCAGAAGAACCCTATCGGCATTCTTGGCCACATGGCCGAACATGACGATGTAGTGCTTTGCCCGCTGGTCTATGGCTATGTGAATTATGCGGCTCCGCAAAATGGTCACGCAATCGCATTTCACAATGCGCCACGCTCAGTCGTTGGCGGGCGTCCCGGTTCAACACTGGGTGGCACAGGCATTGGCATTTCTCGTCGTTGTGAGGTGACGCCCGAACTTAAAGCGCATCTTTTGTGGTTGATGAGCAGTGAAGCACAATCCGGCTTTATTCCAGAACATGATGGACAGCCATCGCGCCGCGATGCTTGGCATAACGACCAAGTAAATGCGCGCTGGGGCGATTTTTATCGCAACACAGCGGATACATTGGAGCACGCCTATGTGCGCCCTCGTCATGACGGTTACATTGCGTTTCAGAGCAAGGCTTCGGTATTGTTAGGCGCTGCTTTCGATGAAAAGCGCGCGGCCTCCAATGTTCTGAATGAACTTCAGTCGCTTTATGCAGCTTCACGCGTACACGGCAGTGAAAGGTAGTTTTACATGACCGAAGACGTTCAATTTGAAGTCGATGGCGCGGTTGCTATCATCACGCTTAACCGTCCGCAAAAGCTCAATGCTGTGACGCCAGAAATGGCGGATGCGATTGTTGCGGCCGTTACTGAATGCAATGATAGCGACACCATCCGCTGCGTTATTTTGACGGGTGCGGGTGAGCGGGCCTTCTGTGCGGGTTCTGATATTCGCGAGCTCGACACTTATGAAACGCCATGGCAGTTCCGCAACCGTCCGGATTACTGCGATGCGTTTCGTGCGCTGCTTAAGCCTTCGATTGCGGCGGTCAATGGCTATGCTTTTGGTGGTGGACTTGAGACGGCTATGTCTTGTGATATTCGCATTGCCTCGGATAACGCCCAATTTGCAGCGCCAGAGATCAAGTTGGGCTGGATCGGCGGTGGCGGAATGGCGGTCCATCTCGCTCATTCAGTCGGCGCATCCAATGCGGCACTCATGATTATGACCGGTGATCCTATTTCCGCTGAAAAGGCTGAGCGCTGGGGGCTTGTTAGCGAAGTTGTTCCGCAAGCAGATTTGCTCAAACGTGCACGTGAGATTGCGAATGTGATTGCTTCACGCGCACCGATTGCGGCTGAAACCGCCAAACTCAATCTCAAAGCTGCGGTTTCAATGCCGCTTGAAAAAGCCATTGAATATGAACGGGATTTACAAACGATCTGTTTTGCAACCGCTGATGCACAAGAAGGCCGCGCAGCATTCAAGGAAAAAAGAGCGCCGTTTTTTAAGCGCCGATAAGGCAGATTTTACAAAAGCCCCGCGTATTAAAATGCGCGGGGCCTTTATCATTCAAACTCTGCCGGTGATGGAGGCGTTGAGAAGATCAATTGCGCCCTGTTTCGTCAGCTCAACAGGATTGCCTCCCGCAGTTGGATCGACAATTGCCATATCTGCAATCAGCGTCTTGCGGTCGCTATCCATATCAAGATCTTTGATGAAGTCCTGCAATTTATCTGGCACACCAAGATCGCTGCGGAGCTTCATGATTGCATCGATAAAGCCGTCAAATCCACCTTCAATACCAAGATAACGGGCAAGCCGTTCAATGCGCTTTTCGATTGCCGCGCGGTTATGATGCAGCACATAAGGCATGAAAACGGCATTGGTCATGCCATGATGCGTATCGTAAAGCGCACCAATAGGGTGCGAAAGCGAGTGGATCGCACCCAGTCCTTTCTGGAAAGCTGTCGCGCCCATAGAGGCCGCAGCCATCAGATTGGCACGCGCTTCAATATCTGAACCATCGGCATAGGCTTTTGGCAGATTTTCGAACACCAAACGGATGCCTTCAACCGCCATGCCGTCGGCCATCGGGTGAAAGCCGGGCGCGCAATAGGCTTCCAGACAATGCGCCAGCGCGTCCATTCCAGTGCCAACCGTAATGAATGGTGGCATGCCTACCGAAAGTTCAGGATCGGCAATGACGGTTACTGGAAGCATTTTCGGGTGAAAAATGACTTTCTTGGTGTGCGTTGCCTCATTGGTCAGAACGCCTGCACGGCCAACCTCTGAACCTGTACCTGCAGTGGTGGGTATGGCGATGATGGGTGCAATCGCACTGCTGTCAGCTCGGGTCCACCAGTCCCCAATGTCTTCAAAGTCCCAAACCGGGCGTGTTTGACCAGCCTGAAAGGCGATGAGCTTGCCAAGGTCGAGCGCTGAACCGCCACCAAAGGCGATAACGCCGTCATGTTTGCCGTCGTTGAAAACCTGCACGCCAGCGGTAAGATTGCTCTCAACCGGATTGGGCTTCACATCGGAAAAGACTGCATATTTGACGCCCGCTTCATCCAGGATTGCGAGCGTCGAGGCTACAACAGGAAGCTTTGCGAGGCCCGGATCGGTGACGAATAAAGGGCGTTCAATGCCGGCTGCTTTGAGTACGACGGGCAGTTCTTTGATGCGGCCCGGTCCGAAAAGCACCGTAGTCGGAAAATTCCATTTTGCAGTCAAATTGGTCATGTCGATTGCTTTCCAGATATTCAAACAGATCAGATTTTTTCACGTAAGTGAAAGGACTTTGGTCGCGTGAGATTGCCGTAGCCAATAGGGGAAAGGGCGGCCCCCTTGCCAGTATCTTTTACGCCGGTCCATACCAATGCGGGGTCAAGATAATCGCAGCGGTTCATGAAAAGAGTGCCGGTTTCGATGCGGTCGCCAAGGCTTGCTGCATGGTCCGAATCAGTCGTCCAGAGGGAGGCGGTAAGGCCGTAAATGCTATCATTTATCAGTGCCAGCGCTTCGTCATCATTGCGCACCTTCATGATGCCAACAATAGGACCGAAGCTTTCCTCGTGCATGACGCTCATCTGATGATCGACATGGGTGAAAATTTCCGGCGCAATGTAAGGCGAACCGGCGATGTCATGTTCGACGTTCATGTTGACATGCGCTTTGGCACCCTTGCGCAAGGCTTCGGCCTTCTGCTCGCGGATCAGATCGGCAAAACGTGCCTGTGCCATCGGTCCAAGCGTGGTCGCGTCGTCAAGCGGATTGCCGACGACATATTGTTTGGTGAGGTTGATGAAGCCATCGACAAAGCGGTCATAGACAGCCTCGTGCACATAGATGCGCTCGATACCGCAGCAGCACTGACCGGAATTGAAGAAAGCTCCATCGACAAGATTGGCTACGGCGTGATCGAGATTAACGTCCGGTAGCACATAGGCTGGGTCTTTGCCGCCAAGCTCTAACCCGAGCGACATGAAGGTGCCCGCAGCGGCTTTTTCAATCGCTCGCCCACCACCGACAGAGCCTGTGAAATTGACATGGTCGATCATGCCCGATGCCAGCAGTTTTTCCGTTGATGCATGATCAAGAACGATATTCTGGAACACACCTTTGGGAATCCCCGCTTTCTCAAAGGCTTGCGCAAAACGCTCGCCTGTCAGCAGTGTTTGTGTTGCATGTTTCAAAAGAACTGTATTGCCTGCCATTAGTGCCGGGATGATAGTATTGACGGCGGTAAGATAGGGATAATTCCACGGCGCGATCACCATCACCACGCCAAGCGGAACGTGCTTTACATAGCGTCGAAAGCCATCTTTTTGCGCCGGAACATAAGATTTCAGTGCTTCTTCGGCTATTTCAATCATATATTGGCCGCGTTCCTGCACTCCACCATTTTCGCCGCCATAGCGTGTTGGCCGACCCATCTGCCACGCGATTTCAGGAATGATTTCGTCCTGCATTGCTGCGAGCGCATCAAGGGCTGCACTGCAATATCGTGCGCGCTCGGCAATGCTCGTTGCCGCCCATTGCGGTTGTGCGTGACGTGCTGTCGTTACCGCTGCATTGATTGCAGCGTCGTTTGCATAAGCGCGCTCTGCATAAATCGAGCCATCAATTGGGGAGATAATTTTGGCCGTGCCGCTCATCGGACAATTCCTCTAAATAAGTTTAATAGCGTTCAAAACCGCGATGCAGTTCCCAATCGGTGACGCGGCGATCATATTCAATCTGCTCCCAATGGGCGGTGTGGAGATAGTGATTGACCACATTTTCACCGAGCGCTTCCTTGAGAAAGTCTGAGCTTTTGAGCGCTTCTGCTGCCTCGCGCAAAGTGTATGGAATTTCTTTGAGTTTAACGGCGCTATAGGCGTCGCCCACAAATGGCTCTTCCAGCTCCAGCTTTTCATCTATGCCTTTAAGCCCCGCTGCGATCAGTGCCGCAAAAGCCAGATAGGGGTTGAGATCAGCGCCACCGATGCGACATTCAATGCGAATACCTTTTGTACCTTCGCCGCAAAGGCGGAAGCCCGCCGTGCGATTATCTTGACTCCACATGATCTTGGTCGGCGCGAATGTACCCGCCTGAAAGCGCTTATAGGAGTTTATATAGGGTGCCAGAAAATAGGTGTAATCGGTCGCGTATTTTAGCTGTCCTGCCACCCACGAGCGCATGAGTGGCGTCATGGTGTTAGGTGCTTTGGGGTCAAAGAAAAGCGGTTCTTTTCCATCCGCACTCCAGATGGAGTTATGGATATGGCTGGAGCTTCCAGCACGATTATAGTCATATTTGGCCATGAAGGTAATGCACTTGCCATGCGCCTCGGCAATTTCCTTCATGGCGTTTTTCATGATGACATGGCGGTCGGCCATTTCCAACGCTTCCGCATAGCGAACATTAAGCTCTTGTTGGCCTGGACCCCATTCGCCCTTGGAGTTTTCTACAGGAATGCCTGCAGCACCCAGATGATTGCGCATGGCGCGCAGAACCTGTTCTTCCTTGGTTGTCAGATGGATAACATAATCCTGCACATAGGGAGAGGCGGTTTCCATCTCCTGCCAGCGCTTAGCGCGTGCGGTTTTATATGTCTCATCAAAGAGATAAAATTCGAGCTCTGACGCGAAATAGGCACGATAGCCGCGCTCATGCAGGCGAGCGAGCTGCTTCTTGAGGATGGCACGGGGTGAATGTGCAAGGTCTTGATGATCTTTATGTTCGAGCACATCGCAGAGAACAATTGCTGTCTTTTCCAACCATGGTGCCAGACGAAGCGTTGAGAGATCGGGCTTGATGACAAAATCACCATAGCCCTTGTCCCAGCTTGCGGCTTCATAGCCGGGAACCGGCTCCATATCGATGTCATCAGCCAGCAGATAATTGCAGCCATGGGTTTCATCATGGGCAGATTCCACGAAAAATTCGGCATAGAAACGCTTACCAATCAGACGCCCCTGCATATCAACAAAACATGCAAGCACGGTATCAATCTCGTCATTTGCAACGGCGCTTTTCAGGGTGTCGAAAGTCAGCTGTTTGGCCATGTGTTGGTTTGCTCCTTCTGGCTTTCGATCTGGCTCAGGATAGTGGCGAGCCGTGCCGCCCATTGTTTCTGCGTTTCTGTGGTGGCAATTTCATCGTTGCGGAGTTCAATCATCACGCAGGGAGCGTTGCGCGGGCGCGCATGACGTTCCAGCGTATAATAGACCCGGTCAGCCGGTGAATAAGGCTCGTTGATGCCGATATTCAGGCTCTTGTTTTCGGCTAATACCGCAATCAATAGCTTTGCAATCCGGTCGTCTTCATCGTGAATGATGCCGATCTGCCATGGCCGTGAAACGCTGCGATAGATAGGTGTGAACGAATGGATCGTGACAATCCACGATGGCAATCCGCGCTTGGCGCGTTCCGCAACAACATCTTCGATCTGTGTATGAAACGGCCGATGTGAAAGGTCTATCCGTGCAGTGCGTTCTATAGCGCCAAGATCGTGATTGCCTTCGATAACCGTTGTTTCGCTGATTTCTGGAATGAGATCGCGTGCATCCAGCGGGCGGTTGCAATCAATCAATAGACGCGAATACGTCGCTTCGATTAACGGAGCATCAAGTTTGCTACTTAGGTGACGCGCAACTTCAACTGCGCCGGGGTCCCATGCAATATGTGCTTTCAATGCTTCAGGGTTTAAACCCAGGCTGTTGAAGCGCTCGGGGATGAAGTTTGAAGCATGTTCGCAGATAAACAGCCAAGGGCTGTTGCCGTTTGCATTTACGACAATAACAGGCACGCACGAAACCGTGCGATGTTCTCGCTCGTCCGTCATTCTTAATGCTCCCCGCGCTGTAACTTATGTTACGTTTTTCATATTTTGCGCTATTGTGGAATATTTGATACGGCATATGATAATTTGTCAAATACAATTTCGCCCAAATCTAAAAAGGGCATTTTTGAATGGAGACAGCGTGCAGACGAGTGCGACAGTCGCTGAACTGATTAATGAACGCATTGATGCGATGCCCGCTGGCGAGCGCAGTGCTGCACAAACATTAATCGCCAATTATCCTATGCTGGGTCTCAAAACGGTTGCCGAATTTTCCGTGCTCGCGGGGGTTAGTTCGCCGACAATTCTTCGCTTCGTCAATCGTCTCGGTTTCCAGAATTACTCTGATTTTCAGGCCCGTTTGCAGGATGAACTGGCCGCGCAGCTGCAATCTCCGCACAATCGCAATGAGCGGTCTGATAAGGTGCAGGATAACGCCTATCCGGCTGTTGAACATACACTTGAGAATATCCGGGAGAGCTTTCGGCATTTAGGTGAAAAGCAGCTTAAACAGGCGGTTGCAGCGCTTTGTAATTCTAAGGGCAATGTTTATTTGATCGGCGGACGCTTCACCGACCCAATCGCGCAATATATGGCGGCACACATGACCATTATTCGGCCCAATGTGTTTCATCTCGGCGGGCAGGAAAGTGTGTGGCGGGATCGTTTGCTCGATATGGGCAAACGCGATGTGCTTGTGGTCTTTGATATTCGTCGTTATCAGGAAAGTCTGCTGAAACTAGCAGAAAAGGCACGAGGCCGGGGTGTCGAAATAATCCTCGTGACCGATCAATGGCTTTCGCCGATTTCGCGCGTATCGCGCCATGTACTTGCTGGGCGCATTGCCGTGCCTTCGGCATGGGATTCGTCGGCTGCGCTTTTCGTGTTGGCGGAAACAATCATTCGGGAAATGACACGCATTCTTGAAAAAGACAGTGCAGCGCGCATCGCGGAACTTGAGGCGCTCAGATGAGCGCCCGTTTTTAATCACCTGATTATTTACCCGCTTTGGGGGCTTTGAAGACTGGAAGTGGGTAGGTCTTGCCCAGAACGATGCCTGCTTTTTGCAGCACGTCTGCCGGGGCCGCATATGGCTTGTGAATCCATTTGTCCGGCAGAGCTGCGATTTCAGGCACCCATTCGCGCACATATCTGCCGCCAGTATCGAACTTGTCGCCTTGCAAGACGGGATTGAAAACACGGAAATACGGGGCAGCATCCATGCCGCAACCTGCCACCCATTGCCAGCTCCCCGGGTTGCTGGCGATATCGGCATCGACGAGCGTGTCCCAGAACCATTTCTCGCCTTCTCGCCAGTCGATTTGCATGTTTTTGCTCAGAACGGACGCAACAAGCATTCGCACACGGTTGTGCATCCACCCTGTTGCCCAAAGCTGCCGCATCCCGGCATCAATCATGGGAACGCCGGTATTGCCCATTTTCCAGGCGTCAAAGGCGTCAGGCTTGCTCTGCCACTGGACATCTGCAAGCGTGTTGCGCATATCGTTTTCGGCAATATCAGGCCGATAATACAGCTGATGATAGTGAAAATCGCGCCATATCAGTTCGGATAGAAATTTCTCGCCGCCAGTTTGGGTTTCAGGATGCTCATCCATCAAGGAGAGCGTCGCATACCATGCCTGCCGAGGACTGATTTCACCAAAGCGAAGATGAGGTGAAATCTTTGACGTACCTTCGACATCCGGGCGATCGCGATCACCCGCATAGTTGCGAATAGTTTCATCGAAGAAATGATATAACTGATCAATGGCCGCCGCCTCGCCGATCTCCCAGATACCGTTCATCTTTTTTGACCAGAAAGGCTGCTTATAATGCTCCCGATCTGGCTTCTGTTTGATGTTGGATGGTTCAGCTTTCCAGTCGGATGCGGATAGGGGGCGGTTAACGCCCTGCTGGCGCAGCGTTTTGGCATAGGGTGTGAAGACCTGATAAGGGCCGCCGCCACCTGTTTTAATCTCCCATGGTTCAGCGAGAAGATTACCTGCAAAAGATTCCACATTGAGCCCTTTGTCTTTCAGTGTGGATTTGACAATTGCATCGACATCGCGCTCCTGCGGAGCATAACGCCGGTTCCAGAAAACTGTATCGAAATCATTTTCCTCAATCAGTTTCTCGATTATTTCTAACGCGTCACCGTGAGCTACAAGCAATTCGACATTGCGCTCATTAAGGCTTTTCTCGAGCGAGTTGAGGCTCTGTTCCAGCCACCAAAGCACCGCCCCGCCGGGCGTTCGCAATTGCGGGTTGGTCTCGTGCACATAAAGCGCTGTGATCTTACCACCCAGCTTAACGGCAGCTTGAAGAGCAGGATTGTCGGCAAGACGCAGATCATTGCGTAACCAGACTAGCGCGTTCGCAGTCATTGAATAATCCTTATTTCACGGACTTTAGACGTTGGTTGTCCGGTGCGACAGACACCACCATATTTCTCGGTCGAAGGTTGGCATCTTGCACATAGATATGTTGCAGAACTGACTTGGTCTGATCAATCGAATTGTCAAAATTCTTTAGCCAATCCAACGCTGTGAGCTGATCCAATGTGTAATCCAGTTGGCTTATTATTCCCTCGCAATGGTTATTTGCACCTGCAAGAGTCAGCACATTGTTCAGAGGAGTGTGGTTTCTACTATCGATCATAGATGACGATATATTCATGTTGAGGCTTCTGATCTTTAAGGGCATTTTCGAGGTCCGGGGAAGAATGCATTTACCCTTGCTTGAAAAGATCGGAATTTTTCCCCGCGAGATTTTAGCATGTGTTCTTCAAGCGGTGGTATGCCGGAGACATGAACCAACAACCAGTACATTTGTATAGGCGCGAGCAGCGACAACCAACTCCATGGTGATGCGGTGATTGCCATCAGTGGCCATGCACACCAGAACAGCCATTCAAAGAAATAGTTTGGATGTCGGGAATAGGCCCAAAGGCCGGTTTCGCAAACTTCGGTTTTGGCGTCGGGTGTTTTCCGAAACCGCGCGAGTTGAGCATCAGACATAGCTTCTCCAAGCAGTGCAATAGCGATGACTGCAACAGCAACCATATCCCAGAAGTATGGAAAGCTGGGTCGGCTTACGGCTGCAAGATAGACCGCCAGCACCAGAATGAAGGCCGCGAGTGCCTGTATCTGCAAAAACCAAAATAGGCGTAGGGCAGCGTTTTCACCCCATTCTTTTATGAGCTTTGCATAGCGTGGGTCTTCGCCATGGCTTAGGCTTCGTTGGGCGATGTGCAAGCCAAGGCGTATTGACCATATGAGAACGATAAGCAGGATCGCCAAACGTCTTTGCAATGTCGCATCTGCAAGTAATACAGCTATGATTGAGCCGATGCCGACTGTGAAAGACCAAATTGCATCAATCCAGCCACTTTTGCCGGTCTTTCGTTCTATCCCCCAGGCAAGTGTCATGATGACAGACAGGCTGATAGCAACAATTATGAGCAGACCAGTTTGCATGGCTGACCTTTATTCGAAACAGTATTTATATGATGCAATACGTTCGGTCCTGCCGTTTGGTTTCGTAAGTGGCTCAAAAAAAATTTGGTAGCCGATTGAACCAATTCCCTTCTCAAAACGTAAAATGATGAAAATGCAGCACAGATGCGGCCGACACACGTGGCTAAGCATGTGGTGAAGAGAGGGACTATGGATATCACGAGCCATCCGGGCAGCTCAAAACGCCTCAAAATCGCGATTATCGGCAGCGGTATTTCAGGGCTTTCCGCTGCATGGCTGCTTTCGCAACGGCATGACGTGAAAGTGTTTGAAGCTTCAGATCGCATCGGTGGCCATAGCAATACTGTCGAGTATGAAAGCATCCATGGTCCCGTTGCGGTCGATACCGGCTTCATCGTCTATAATGAAGTGACTTATCCCAATCTAACTGCATTGTTTCACACACTTGACGTTCCAACTGCCGGGTCGAACATGTCGTTTGCAGTCTCAGTTGGAAATGGTGCTTATGAATATTCAGGCGGAACCGGTTTTGGCCTGTTTGCACAGCGGTCCAATCTGGTCAGCCCGCGTTTCTGGTCGATGATACGCGATCTATTGCGTTTTTATCGCAATGCTCCAAAAGATTTGAGCGCTATGGGTAGCATTTCGCTTGATGATTATCTGACACGCAATGGTTATGGACGGGCCTTTCGTGAAGATCATCTTTACCCAATGGCTGCGGCGATCTGGTCTACACCTGCAATGGAAGTTGGTCGATATCCGGCTGCAAGCTTCGTCCGCTTTTGCTGCAATCACGGTCTTCTGGCTCTTCGTGACAGGCCAATCTGGCGTACTGTATCCGGCGGTAGCCGGGAATATGTGAAGCGTATCACCAAGGCTTATGCAGACCAGATCAGGCTTTCGACACCGATCCAATCCGTTCGACGCTCTGAAAACTCCGTCGAGCTGATCGATGGAAGCGGCAGGTCCCATGTTTTCGACGATGTTGTGATTGCCACTCATGCCGATCAGGCTTTGCAGATGTTGGCTGATCCGAGCGCTGAAGAAAGTCGTATTCTCGGCGCGTTTCAATATTCACGCAATGAAGCGGTGTTGCATAGCGATGTATCGTTGATGCCCAGACGCCGTGCAGCATGGTCGAGTTGGAATTACCTAACAAATTCGGCCACTGGTCCGGCGCATCCATCTATCACTTACTGGATGAACCGTTTGCAACCGCTGGGAAACGCACCCGAAACTTTTGTTACTCTCAATCCGTGTCGGGCACCGCGTGAGGAACTTGTGATCCGTCGTGAGATTTATCAGCATCCGGTTTTTGACATGGCAACGGATCGTGCACAAAAAGAAATCTGGTCGTTGCAGGGGCGGCGCAGAACATGGTTTTGCGGTGCGCATTTCGGTTCGGGCTTTCACGAGGATGGGCTCCAGGCGGGGCTTGCCGTGGCAGAAGATCTCGGCGGTCTGCGTCGCCCATGGCAGGTGGAGCAGGAAAGCGCACGTATTTTTCGCCAGCCTTTGTCTGTCCGAGAAAGGGCACTGGCATGACCGGAAACTTCCATTCTGCGCTTTTTCCCGGACATGTGACCCATGCGCGTTTGCGGCCCAAGGTGCACAAGCTTGCTTATAAAATCTACTCGCTCCTGCTCGATCTCGACGAGCTGGAAGCGCTTGACCGCCAGTTAAAGATGTTTTCTCTGGATCGTTTCAATCTGTTTTCGTTCTACAGAAAAGACAGAGGAGACGCATCGGATATGCCGCTGCGCGAGCAGGTTGAGCGTGCGATGGAAGCCGCAGGCATCAAGGCTGATGGCGGTGCGATCCGACTGCTGACCATGCCGCGTATTTTGGGCTGGGCTTTCAATCCGCTGAGTGTTTTCTTTTGCTATAATCGCGGGGATGAACTCGTGGCAATACTCTGGGAGGTTGATAATACCTTCCGCCAGCGCCACGGCTATATGATCCCGGTAGAGGACAGCTTAAGTGGACGTATCGTGCAAAGCTGCGACAAGGCTTTTTACGTTTCGCCCTTCATGGATATGAAGCTGCGATACGAGTTTGAAGTTTCTCCACCCACAGACAAGCTCTCCATCCGTATCAACAGTTTTGACGATGAAGGATTGCTTATGACCGCCCGCCATCTGGCGCGCCGGGTTGAGCTAACTGATGCAGCTTTGCTGCGTGCTTTCTTTGCAATTCCATTTCTTACTCTACGCGTGGTTGGTGGCATTCACTGGGAGGCACTTAAAATCTGGTTGAAGGGTATCCGTTTGCGTAAACGACCACAGCCACCGCAAGACCCGATAACGCATATCCGCCAAGAGTCCTCTCGGCCAAGGAGTGAGGCTGCATGAGCCATATTAATGACACCTCGCCGCTCCCAACACCAATCTCAAGCAGCTATTCTGGTTGGAGTCCCTCTGGCCGTCTTTTACGCAGGTTGCTCAATCAGGTGCGTTATGGGCGACTGATACTCGTTTTACCGTCGGGCAAAATGGTATCTGCCCAAGGCAGCTTGGCTGGGCCGGATGCAAAAATAATCATCAAGAGCTGGCGTTGCCTGCGTCGTCTGGTGACGGGTGGCGATATTGGTTTTGCTCAAGCATACATCGAAGGCGAATGGACATCGCCGGACCTCACTTCCGTTATTAGATTTGCGGCACTTAATCGCGATACCTTGCTTACGACATTGCGCGGTTCCGGCTGGATGCGGATGCTTAACCGTATCGGCCATCTGTTTAATGCGAATACGCGTCGCGGTAGCCGGAGAAATATTGAGGCTCACTACGATCTTGGCAATGATTTCTATCGACGCTGGCTAGATCCTTCGATGCTCTATTCGTCCGCAATATGGAACGAGACAACGCGAAGCTTAGAGAGTGCGCAGGAGTATAAGTTGCAGTGCATAGCAGACAAACTCGCGCTTGACGGCGGTGAAAAAGTTCTCGAGATCGGTTGTGGTTGGGGCGCACTGGCAAGCTTTCTGGCAAAACACGATGGAACGCATGTGACTGGCATCACCTTGTCACCGTCGCAGCTTGCATGGGCCAATCAAACGATCGCAGAAGCTGGACAGGAGAGTGCTGTTGATCTGCGCCTGCAGGATTATCGTGATGTAGAAGGCCAGTTTGATCGCATTGTCTCGATTGAAATGTTTGAGGCGGTTGGTGAAGCCTATTGGCCGGAATATTTCGCAACGATGAAGCGTTGTCTCAAGCCGGGTGGACGCGCTGTTTTACAGATCATCTCAATCGAAGATACGCGCTATGAAAATTACCGTCGTAAAGCAGATTTCATTCAAAAATTTATCTTTCCGGGCGGCTTTCTGCCATCAGATAAAGTCCTTGAACGTGATCTGCTGAAGTCGGGACTTGTAGTGAAAGAGATCGAACATTTCGGCCATTCTTACGCCCTTACGCTCGCGGAGTGGCGCCAGAGGTTTATTGAGAATTGGTCCGAAATCGAAAATCTTGGTTTTGACGATAAGTTCAGACGGCTTTGGGAATATTACCTTTGCTATTGCGAAGGTGGGTTTGAAGAGGGTGCGATCAATGTCGGGCTTTACACGATTGAACACGCTTAGAAATTGGATCGACTGACCAGGGAGGCGTCGATGAAATGGCTGGTAGCAATTATTGGAATAATAGTTTTGGTTCCGTTTTCGGCGCACTCTGAAGAGATCGGCGGAAACTGGGCTCGTGGAGATGGAAAGGCCCGGGTTAAGATTGCGGGATGCGGCAACGACATCTGCGCGACCAATACCTGGATTAAGCCCGGAACACCGAAGGAAAAAACGGGTGATGTGCTTGTCATGAGCATTAAGCAAGCCGGAAGCGGGCAATATTCAGGAACTGCTTTCGACCCCCAACGCAAGCTCACATACAAGATCAGCGTAAAGGTCAATGGTGACACTATGACTTCCAACGGCTGTGTTTTGGCTGGTCTCCTGTGTCGGAGTGTTGGCTGGACTCGCATCAAATAAGAAAGTTGGCTTTCAATGAAAGACTATCTCATAGCTTACGCTGCTACCGCTGTTGCGTTTCTCGCGATTGATGCGGTTTGGTTGTCCAATATGGCCAACGTGATTTACCGGCCTGTTATGGGTGATATGATGTTGTCGGGTTTTCGCCTCGCACCCGCTATCGTCTTCTATTTGATCTTTGTCTTTGGGCTTGTTTTCTTTGCGGTGAGGCCGGGGCTGCTAGCAGGTAGTGGTATGGTCACACTGCTAAATGGCGCGCTTCTTGGATTTATCGCCTATGCGACTTATGATCTGACCAATCAGGCCACTTTGAAGAATTGGTCATGGACGCTGACAATAGCAGATATGATCTGGGGCACTGTTCTCTCGGCCGCATCAGCCTATGTTGGCTATTGGGTTGCGTCGCGGATAAGTGGCTAGTTTGGAGTAAACATATGCATAGATTAGGTCTTTTGGCTGTCTTCGCTTTTGTTATCGTTGTCATTGGAATGGCTATTGGTATCGGTTTCCCACCCGGGGAATGGTACGCATCGCTTCAGAAGCCTTGGTTTACTCCGCCGAACGCAGCATTTGGGCCAATCTGGACGATACTTTATATCTTCATTTCGATTGCGGGTTGGCGCACCTGGATCAGTGATAGTGGGTGGCAGCGGCGTGGACCATGGTTTGGACAAATGGCCCTGAACTTCATCTGGTCGCCGATTTTCTTTGGCGCACATATGACTGTATTAGGGCTCTGCGTGATTATCGGCGTTTGGCTTTGCGTGCTGTTGTTTATCGTTCGCGCCTGGCGACCAGACCGTATTTCAGCGCTGCTCTTTGTGCCGTATCTCGTGTGGCTTTCGCTTGCGACAGCTTTGAACGCGGCAATTGTCGTGTTGAACTAACAAAAAAGGCGGCATATCTGCCGCCTTTTCTTTATATGCCAACCAATGGCTGTACGAGCCGCATAAGCCAGCTCTGAAATTTTAACGGTGCGTCAGTCACAGCAAGGCAGATGCAATCGCCATCGGGCGAAGCAATAGGCTGGTGCACGAGATCGGCATCCGCCTCTTCAATGTCGCCACGCGCGAAAATCCCGGTGCCATCGTCAAAACTTCCACTAAGCACCAGCGTCAACTCACGGCCACCGTGGCCATGTTCGGGTACTGGCTTGCCGGCTGGAATTCGTAACAGGCGAACCTGTGTTTCTTTATCGCGTGTTTTGATAGGCACTTGATAAGCACCCCGACCCAGCGATTTCCATTTCAAGTTTGGCAAGTCGCCACCGACATAGGATCGCAGCGGCTCCGGTATTACGACAGGCGTTTTCACTTCCGATCGCGGCACGGAATGTTCTTTGGGCTGCGGCACCTGTTGTAATTTGCCTTTTAAGCTTTCCCATGAGCTTGCTTCGAATTTTGCTGGCTCAACTGCTTCAAGAAGCTGCCCGCCGATCTGTTCAAACTGCTTAAGTCTTGAACGGCAAGCGGGGCAAAGTGCAAGATGGGTAGCGACAGCAATGCTCCAACCTTCTGCAAGTGAACCCGCAGCATAGCTCGTGAGTAGTTCGTCGCTGAGATGATGTTTGATATCCATTAGTGCGCTCCCGAATTATCGAGTGCGGCACGCAATTTGCTGAATGCCAGACGAAGGCGGGATTTTACCGTGCCAAGCGGGAGATTAAGCTTCTTGGCTATAGCGCTATGTGTGCTTTCTTCGAAATAGGCGAGTTCAAGCAGGGTGCATTGCTCTTTCGGTAAATTATCCATGGCCGCACGCAACTGGTTGGCCGATTGTCGTTGGACGATCTTCATATCGGCTGGCTGTTCTTCGTCTGGAACAAAGGCCGGGTCGGTTGCGTCATATTCAGGGCGGCGGGTGCGACGCACAGCATCAATGCGCTGGTTGCGTGCGATGGTGAATATCCATGTCGACAAGGCGCCTTTTGAAAAATCATAGTGGTCTGCCTTGTTCCAGACCGCAATCATGGTTTCTTGCATTAATTCTTCCGCTGTTTGCGTATCGGCAGACAGTTTGGCCATATAGGCCTTCACCCGAGGAGCGAAATGTTTGAAAATCACCTCGAATGCGTCCACATCGCGTCGAGAACTGACCGCCAGCATCAATTCCTCTAATGAGGGCTGATTTTCAGAAGCAGTCCGTTCAATCATTCGGTTCGTATCCCGTACGCGCTGATATGGTGAAGACAGAAGCCGCAAATCGCGCCCCATTTTCTTTTGCCATGTCTGCGGGCTTAAGGAAATGCTTGTATTCATATCTCGTGATACGAATAGTTTGAGACATTGGATCACAGCGTATTGTAAATGGATTTTTTTTTTGCGTAGAAAGACTTTGCAGAGCGTAAGCTGGATCGGTCGTTATATTGACCAAATTCGCGTAGAATTTCGGTGGCTTTTTCGCACTCTACAGCTTTTGAAAATGCATAGCCTTGCCCAAGTTGGCAACCCATTTTTTGAAGTGTTTCAGACAGTTCAAGAGTCTCTACTCCCTCTGCAACAAGTCTGATATTTAAGTCTCGTGCGATCTGCACAATTCCTTTGACAATGGCGACACTCGGATCGCCGGGCGCGAGGCGGCATACAAATGATCTGTCTATTTTGATGATATCGACGGGAACGGTAAGAAGATGAGCGAGCGCCGCGAATCCTGTACCAAAATCATCGAGTGCGACCCGTACACCCAGTAATCGCAGGTTTCGAATGCCTGATGCTACTACATCATCACGTTGCCCGATATATGCGTTTTCTGTCACCTCTATAATGAGATGATTAAGTGGTACGTTGTAATCTGAGAATTTTTTTGAAACAAAAGCAGCAAGGTCACCTACGTAGAAATCCGCTGCTGTTACGTTAACTCCGACATGTTGAACTGGCAAACCCAGATCAAGCCAATGTCGTATATCCTGAGCAACAATTGAAAGCATATATTGGGTGATTTCTGATGCAATGTGGACATCAGAGAACGACTCCTGAAACATTGCGGCGGAAAGAATATCACCCGATGGAGTTGTCATTCGACTTAATGCTTCAAAGCCAACAACCTCGCCAGTATCAAGCCGAATAATGGGCTGATAATGCGCTGTGATACGTTTTTCCTCGAGTGCTTCGCGTACTTCTTTAATTGAGTTGCGACGGTGTAAAATGCGTGTTCCCAGGTTGGCTTGATAAAGCACAAAACTGCCACGGGCGTTGTCTTTGGCGTGATAGAGAGCAAAGTCTGCATTGCGACGCACTATTTGCGGGTGGGTATCAAGTGCAGAAAGTACAGCTCCCCCGATGGTTGCGCGAGGCAAAATAGTCTGACCATCATAATCAATTGGTGAAGAGAGCGCTTGGAAAATCAGGTCTGCAGTATGATCAAGGTCATAAAGCGCCTTATGATTTTGGATGATAACGGTGAATTCGTCGCCACCTGTTCTAAAGGTTATATCAGGCGCTAACGTAGCTGAAACCCGCGCGGCAATTGTACTGATCAAGAAGTCGCCGACATCATGGCCAAAAGTGTCGTTGGTTATTTTGAGATTGTCGACGTCAATGACAAAGAGAGCCCAACTTCCGGGCAGTTCGCAGCGCAATTGCGATAGAGCATCGTCAAATGCTGAACGGTTTGCCAGTCCTGTTAATACATCTACAGTTGCTCTGCGTTCATAGTTGAGAATGCGCATTTCGCGCATCATCGCGAGCTTGCAGAGTTGGGCGCCGGCCTTGAGTATATCGCTCTCTTCCGTGGTAGGAGTATGCTTTCTGAGAAAATAGATAGCGATTGCACCAATGACTTCATCGGCGTCATTGATGACAGGTAAAGAGCTACAGGCCAGAAGGCCTATTGGTAAAACAAGGTGCCTGTAAGCAGCCCATTTCGGATCTTTTTCAATGTCGTGGACAGTCACTGAAACGTTATTGTAGATAGCACTGCCACAAGAGCCAATCTCCGGGCCAACTACAACACCATTCAAAGCATATGTATAACTGGTGGGCAGACTTGGTGCTGCCAACATATGTATCATCCCGGCGTTGTCCACGGAGCAGACCATAACGCGAGAGTCCTCTATGAGTTCCTCGATGCCAAAGCACATTTCTTCCAGTGTTTGCCTGAGAGGTTTTCCCCTAGCGATTAACTCAAGAACTGTGTTTTGAAATTTGAGCACGAATTCCTCGTATGTTCCTATGATTATTATAACCGCGGATTTATTCGCTTTGTCAATTTTCAGAACATTATTTTAGCTCGTAATATTATATTTATTTGTATTTTTTCTCATGTCTATGAGAATTGTTTAACCGTTACTTAATATCATTAATTGCTCGATTGAAGTTTCTCACAGATTTTGAGACAGCATAAACATGCTTCGGATAAAACATTGAGCATCACATTTATCAAGTAGAGCGCAGAAAGACGTTTTCACATTGTAGTTAGTCTGCGAATGAGCGTTTGAGTATTCGTAATTGATAGTAACTTATCATTGCGCCTGCATTTATATGGTCATGTGGTGTGAGGCGAGGCATACTTAGTCTCCGTAGTGGCACGCCTGTTTCGCCAATTGGTGGCACCGTTGCTGACCGAGTGTATCTCCTGCGATTATTTGATAAGGTGAATAGCTCACTGGTGTGTCATCCGGCTGTCATGCAGCCGGAATAGAAGCGCGCAAACCATTAAGATTGCGCGCTTATGTTACATGAAACTAAAATACACGCAGATGTTGCTGTCGAGGCAGAAGGCCTGAGCCTCGCCTATGGCAATAATACGATCCTGAGAAATATTGATCTGACCTTACCAAAAGGCCAGACGCTTGCTCTGCTTGGTCCGTCGGGTTGTGGAAAGACCACATTGCTTCGTCTGGTGGCAGGTCTTCTGGCACCCACGAGCGGATCCGTTACGATCAATGGCGTAAAAGTTGCTGATGCTGCGACGGGCAAGTTTTCGCCGCCGGAAAAGCGTCATCTTGGCATGGTGTTTCAGGATTATGCGCTTTGGCCGCATATGACTGTTTACGGGAATGTTTCATTTCCGCTGGAAATGCGCGGCATTGGACGCGCTGAGCGTGAAACGCGTGTGAAATCGGCTTTGGACCGTGTTGGTCTTAAAGGCTTTGGTGATCGTTCGATCAGCGATATGTCGGGCGGTCAGCAACAGCGCGTGGCGATTGCGCGCGCAATCGTTGCTGAACCCGGTCTCGTGCTTTTTGACGAACCGCTCTCCAATCTTGATCGCGAATTGCGCGAGAATATGGTCACCGAAATTGGTCAGCTTGTCGCAAATCTTGGCCTGACGGCTATCTATGTGACCCATGATCAGAGTGAGGCTTTTTCGCTTGCTCATCAGGTCGCGATCATGCGGGCAGGGGTTATCGAACAGCTGGCAGCGCCAGAAGTTCTTGTCGCGCAGCCCAATACGCCTGCCGTTGCTGATTTCCTTCGTCTTGGCTGTGTGATGCCCGTTGAGCGTGAAAGTGCTGGTTATCGTATCGCGCAAACGGAAATCCGGCTTGCGAACAGCATAGCGCCCGCTCAGGCGACGCATGTGCTTCTGCCATCGCGGTCGGTGCGCAGCGTCGAATTGTGCAGTTTATCCATTCCGGCAACGGTTCTGCGCACGCAGTTTCGCGGTGACGGTCATCTAACGACGGTACGCATCGGTTCGCAAACCGTGTCGCATGAACTCACTTATCTCGACAGTCATCGTCTTACACCCGGCGTGCCGGTTGGTATCGCAATCGATGCGGAGCAACTCCGCTGGTTCTCCCGCTAAAACTTCTGTCTCAGGCACATCTCAGGAGAGATTAATGAAAAAGTCCCTTATCGGCGCAGGCATGGCGTTTGCCGCAGCTCTGCTCGCAAGCTCGGTAGCTTTCGCCGACATCACCGTTTATTCGGCTGGTCCCGGCAAGCTGATCGAAGGTCTGGCCGCTGGCTTCACAGCCAAGACCGGCACCAAGGTCAATGTGTTTCAGGCAACGACCGGCAAGGTTATGGCCCGTATTGAAGCCGAAGCTGCCAATCCTGTTGTGGACGTTCTGATTTCTGCTTCCTGGGATACAGCAACTGATTTCGCCAAGCGCGATTGGCTGGTTGCTTACACCAGCCCGAATGCTGCAAAAGTTCCTGATTTTCTGAAGAACGAAACCGCTGTTGCACAGGGTGTTTCGGCGCTTGGTATTGCATGGAACCCAAACAGCAAGACGCCAAAGCCAACCGAATGGGCTGATCTGGCCAAACCAGAATATAAGGATCTGGTGAACCTCCCAGATCCATCGCAGTCGGGTGCAACATTTGAACTCGTTGCCGCACTTTCGGAAACACAGGGCTGGGACCTGTTCAAGAACCTGCAGGCAAATGGCGCAGTTGCAGCCGGTGCCAATGCAGAAGCGCTGAACCCAGTGCTTCAGGGTGCAAAGGCCGCTGTTTTTGGTGCTGTCGATTATATCTCGCTGGCTGGCAAAGCCAAGGGCGAAGCTATTGACGTTATCTTCCCGGCATCGGGTACGGTAATTGCGCCACGTCCTGCCATGATCCTCAACTGGTCGAAAAATCAGGACGAAGCCAAGCAGTTCATCGATTACATGCTTTCGGATGAAGGCCAGAAGATGGTTGCTGACACTTACCTGATGCCTGCACGTTCCGACGTTGTGGCTAACCGTCCGCTGATCAATGATCTGAAGATTCTCAAGATCGATGCAGCAGCTGTTTACGGCAAGCGCAATGAAACGTTGAAGGAATTCAACGCGATTTTCGGCGTGAAGAAGTAAAATCCGGGTGGCTCTCCTCAAATTGAGGAGAGCCATTTCTTTTGGCTATTTTTAGATTGCTGTCATTTTTCATGGCAGCTGGAATACCGTAGAGGCAATCATGAGTGCAAAGACCGCTACCGCTGCAAATCCGCTTGGGCTTGTGGCCGTTATCGGCCTCGCTATTGTCGTCGCGGTTCCGTTTATTTTCATTGTCTTACAGGCGATTTTCCCGCAGATCGGGCAGGGCGTGTTCAGCGCACCTTTTGTGCATCTGCCAGCTTTGTTTGAAGATCCAAGACTTCTGCGCATGACCGGCAACACCATTTTGCTTGGTGTCAGCGTCGTGATTTTATCGGCGATTATTGCGGTGCCTCTCGCTGTTTTTCGGGCGCTATATAAAGTGCCGTTTGCGCTGGTGTGGGACGTGCTGATGCTCGTGCCTTTCATGATACCGCCCTATATTGCGACGCTTGGCTGGATCATGACTCTGCAGCCACGCGGCTATCTTGATCAGCTTGCAGGCTTTAACCTCGCGCCTTTTCTGTTTTCGCTTGCCGGCATGACATTCGTGATGGCGCTCAACACGTTTCCGCTGGTTTATTTCGCCGTGTCGCGGACGATTGAAGCTGTTGGCGCACGTTATTCTGATGTTGGCCGTGTTTTTGGTGCGTCGCCTTGGCGGTCGTTTTTCCGCATTACGCTGCCACTTGCAACGCCGGGACTGGCAGCAAGCCTGCTTCTCGTCTTCGCTTCGGCAATTGAGGAATATGGCACACCGGCAGCACTTGGCAGCCGATCCGGTTTTGAAGTGCTGGTAACGGAAATCGATATGCGCATTTCCGATTGGCCGATTGATCTTTCGGGCGCCGCGGTCTTTTCGCTGGCATTGGTTTTGTTATCGCTCGCAGCTTTTATGCTGCAGCGCTGGATTTTGACGCGCCGTTCTTATGTGACAACGGGTGGTAAGCCACAAAACAAAGACAAGCGCGAACTTGGCGTGTTCAAGGTTCCGGTTGTCATCCTGTTTGGTGTAGTCGCTTTTGCTGCAACCGGCGTGCCGCTGCTCGCAATTCTTGCGACAGCCATGTCGAAGACTATTTCCGGTGGGCTTACACTATCCAATCTCGGCTTTGATAATTTTGCAGATATTGCAGATAATAGTGCAGGTGCTATGCGCGCATTGACCAACAGCCTTTCCTTGGGTGTTGCGAGCGCGTTGCTAACCGGATTTCTGGGTGCCGTAGCTGCTTATGCGGTTGTCAAAATGCGCTTTCGTGGGCGGTTCTGGCTTGATGTTCTGACGGTGTTGCCAAACTCTCTTCCCGGTGTCGTAGTTGCGGTCGGTTTGATCCTTGCATGGAACCAGCCATCTTTGCTGATTTCGCCGTATAATACGCCACTGATCCTACTGCTTGCCTATTGCTGCATTCTGTTGCCACAGCCAATCCGCTATGCAACTGCAGCGTTTCATCAAATTGGCGATAATCTTGAAGCCGCCGCGCGCGTTTGCGGTGCAGGTAGTTTTACAACTTTCCGCCGCATCATGCTGCCGCTGATCGCGCCAAGCCTAATTACCGCAATGCTGCTGGTTTTTGCTGTGGCAACGCGTGAGCTGGTCGCTTCGATACTGGTGGCACCTGTTGGGATGCAGACGATCTCGATCTTCATCTGGCGACAGTTTGAGCAAGGTTCGATCGGCCTCGGCATGGCGATGGCTTTCATTGCGATCCTGCTCACAACGCTGCTGCCGCTATTACTGATGGGCCTTCTCAAGCGCACAGGTCTGGTGAAACTCTAATATTGTCGACAAATTGCGTACAGAGATTTATCCTTTCAGCATGTCACCGAGTCCGTGGCAGGCTGAAAGGAATAAGCAATGTCTCTCACTACCCAACGCCCCAGCATTTCCAATGATGAGCGGCTTGAGCGTATCAATGTTCTGCGCCGCAATTTAACCGAAAAAAATATCGGTGCCTTGCTGCTAGGGTCGACTGAGAGCCTGCTTTATTACACTGGCCTTGTCTGGCATTCGAGCGAACGCCTGCTTGGTGCAGTGATTACGCAAAGCGAGATTGTCTATGTCGTTCCGGGTTTTGAGCAAAGCCGTGTGGAAAGCCTTCCGCATCTCCCCGGTGAAATCCGCATCTGGCAGGAAGAGGAAAATAGCGCTGCTCTCGTCGCTTCGCTTCTGAAAGCCGATGAGACACTTGCCGTTGACGAAGCAGTCCCGCTGTTTGTCTATAATGCGTTGCGTCGAGAAATTGGCGCGGATCGTCTTATTGACGCTGGCCCGGTCATTCGTGAGCAGCGTATCGTCAAGTCACAGACTGAAATCGACATTATCAAATATGCCATGGGGCTGACGCTTGAAGTGCATCGTCGTGCGCATCAATTCATTCGTCCGGGCATTGCCGCATCCGATGTGGTGCGCTTTATCGATGAGCAGCATCGCGAAATGGGTGCAAGCGGCTCGACCTTTTGCATCGTTTCTTTTGGTGAAGCGACGTCCCTCCCACATGGTGCCGATGGCGAGCAGTTTTATAAGAATGGCGATGTTATTCTCGTCGATACAGGTTGCCGAATTGATGGCTATCACTCCGATCTGACCCGCACCTATATGCTTGATGAGCCGACAGCCGATTTTGAGCGTATCTGGACTATTGAACGACAGGCACAACAGGCCGTGTTCGATGCTGCAAAGCTTGGTGCTGCCTGTTCCAGCCTCGATGACGCTGCGCGCGCCGTGTTGGTCAAGCATGGCTTGGGGCCGGATTATCAGCTTCCCGGTTTGCCGCATCGTGCAGGTCACGGTCTTGGATTGGAAATTCATGAAGCGCCTTATATCGTGCGTGGCAATCAGTTGCAGCTGGCAGCGGGTATGTGCTTCTCAAATGAACCAATGATTGTCGTGCCGGGGCAGTTTGGTGTGCGTCTGGAAGATCATATTTACATGAGCGCTGATGGTGCGCAGTGGTTTACGCAGCCTGCAAAAGGACCAACGGAACCATTCGCCTAATACTTTCATGAGGAGCTGCCGATGACGGAAAGCGATAACAACGCCATCCCTGAACGCAAGCGCGGTTCTGGCGGGAAGATGGTCTATGACCTGTTGCGCGATGAAATTCTCGATCTGGTGCTGCCGCCTGGCAGCCCGATCGATGAAGTGCAGCTTGCCGAACGGTTTAAAATGTCCCGCACGCCAATCCGTGAAGCTTTGGTGCGGCTGGCGGGCGAGGGGCTGATTGATACGCTGCCTAATCGTTCGACGATGGTGTCGAACATCGACTTCCTCAACATGCATACCTATTTCGACGCACTGACTTTGATGTATCGCGCCACAACACAGCTTGCCGCTAAAAATCATCGGCAGGAAGATCTGGATATCATCGCTTTGCATCAAGCTGAGTTTACCGCAGCTGTGGAAGCACAGGACGCGCTTGGGATGATTGCGACCAATGCAGCTCTGCATCTTGCAATCGCAGAAGCGGGCCGCAATCCATATTTCACCAGTCTTTTTAAACGATTGCTGGATGAGGGGCGGCGCATTTTGCGGCTCTACTATCAGTCTTATAATGATCGTCTGCCACGGCGTTTTGTCGAGGAGCATGAGGAAATGATCGCTGCAATCGCTGCGCGCGACATGAAACTAGCCGAACAGCTGGCGCATGAACATGCAGAGCAGATCGTGCGTCAGGTACAGAAGCTGGTGATGCGCGATGACCGTCTGGAAATAAACCTGTAGCGCCGTGTAATTTCTGTCGACAAATAAAATACAGACTGATATATCAGTTGCAGCGAACTGAAAATGGCCAGATCCATGACAGTCCAATCGCTTTGGTTTTTGTTTGTTGCATTGCCCGTTGTAAAACTGCACCGCAGTTCGACGGTAATGCTCTGAGAGGAGTTTTCGATGGCTGCCAATATTTTTTCCGGCGTGATTCCGGCTCTGATGACCCCGTGCAAGGACGACCGCACGCCTGATTTCGATGCGCTGGTGCGCAAGGGCCAGGAACTGATCGACGCTGGTATGTCGGCTGTCGTTTATTGCGGTTCGATGGGCGACTGGCCTCTGCTTACCGATGAACAGCGTATGGAAGGCGTTGCTCGTCTGACCGCCGCTGGCATTCCGGTTATCGTGGGTACTGGCGCTGTGAACACCGCTGTTGCTGCGGCTCATGCTGCACATGCTCAGAAAGTTGGCGCAAAAGGCCTGATGGTCATCCCGCGTGTTCTGTCGCGTGGCTCGGTGATTGCAGCGCAAAAGGAACACTTCAAGGCTGTGCTTTCGGCTGCTCCTGATCTTCCTGCCGTCATCTACAACAGCCCTTATTATGGCTTTGCAACGCGCGCTGATCTGTTCTTCGCACTGCGTGCGGAGCATCCGAACCTCGTTGGCTTCAAAGAGTTCGGCGGCCCAGCCGACATGCGTTACGCAGCCGAAAACATCACCAGCCGCGATGACGATGTCACGCTAATGATCGGTGTTGATACGGCTGTGTTCCATGGATTTGTGAACTGCGGTGCAACAGGTGCTATCACCGGCATTGGCAACGTTCTGCCGAAGGAAGTCATCCAGATGTGCAAGCTTTCGCAGGCTGCAGCAAAGGGTGATGCGGATGCGCGCCAGCGTGCGCTTGAACTTGAACAGGCGCTTGCTGTTCTGTCCTCTTTTGATGAAGGCCCGGACCTTGTGCTTTACTTCAAGCACATGATGGTTCTGAAGGGTGACAAGGAATATACGCTGCACTTCAACGCAAGCGATAAGCTCTCCGACAGCCAGCGCGGTTATGTTGAAGCGCAGTTCAAGCTCTTCAACAACTGGTATGCCGAGTGGAGCAAGTTGCCCGGCGCTGTTCAGACCTACAAGGCTTGAATATAGAAATAGATTGAAAAAGCCCTCCGTTTGGAGGGCTTTTTTGTTTTGGTTTTTAGTTGATGGCGTCGAGGCCTTTTTCCAGCAGAAGATCGAGTTGGTCGATCTCCGCTTTGGTGAGTTTGATGCCTTCGCTTTCAGACTCAGCGCGTGCCTTGAAGCGACGCTGCGAGGGAAGGCGGGCGCCTTGTCCAACAATAGCGTCAAACAGCATTTCGGCACGCGTAAACGGATCGCCCGGACGGCCTTTCGCAAAAGCTTCCGGTGAAAACGCGATGATCAGTTCGCCATGCACTGGTGACAGAGTCGTCGTGCCGAGGAAGTCGAGTACTTCGGGGCTGGTCAGGTCACCAATCATGATGGCCGCAAGCAGTTCGACCATCGTGCTGATCGCAGAACCCTTATGGCCGCCAAATGGCAGCATGGCACCGGCGAGTGCTGTTTCAGGATCAGTTGTCGGGTTGCCTTCCGCATCCAGCGCCCAGCCTTCCGGTAGTTGTTTACCAGCGCGGCGATGTAATTCGATTTCGCCACGTGCTGCAACCGATGTTGCAAAGTCGAAGACATAAGGCGAGGTTTCCTTGCGCGGCCAGCCAAATGCAAAAGGATTGGTGCCGAGCAGTGGTTTGTTGCCGCCCGTTGGCGCAACGGTCGCGTAGCTTGGGCACATGACGAGGGCGGCCAGTCCTTCGTTCGTCAGTGCTTCGACCTCTGGCCAGAGTGCTGAAAAATGTGTGCAATCATTGATAACAAGCGCTGCAATACCATTCTTACGCGTGCGCTCGGCAAGCACAGGAACACCTGTTTCAAATGCAGCATTGGCGAAGCCAAAGTTGGCGTTCACCCGCACGATGCTTGAAGCTTCATCGGCCACAATTTCAGGAATCGCGTCTGCTTTTACCTTCCCGGCCTTGACTGTGCGCAGCGCACCTTCGATACGATATATGCCGTGGGATTTGCAGTGATCGCGTTCACCCGCGATAATAACATGCGTGACAGCAGCAGCCTGTATAGCGTTCAGCCCTGCTTTACGAAAAATCGCCTCTACGCGGTCGTGAAGCGTGGCAATGCTCAGGATGGTGGTCTCGCTCATCATGCATCTTTCATGGCTAAACCTGCATGGAACGTCCCGCAGGCAATTGATATGTGCGCACACACTGTATACAAACAAACAGGGTATACAATCATTAGACAAGTACAATTTAGATGCAGTGAGATACTGGCTTAATTGTGCGTTGATTTCTACAGGAGGATGGACGAATGGCATTTACGCCCAAAGGGAAACACTTTGTTGCTGGCGAATGGCTCGATGGAGCCGGGACTTTTCAATCTTCACCAGCAAGTGGGCCAGCGCATTCGTTTGCAGTCGGTACAGTCGAGCTGGTGAACCGCGCTTGTGAAGCTGCGGAAGATGCTTTCTGGTCTTATGGCTATTCGACCCGCACTGAGCGCGCCACATTCCTGCGCGCTATCGCCGACGAAATCGAAGCACGCATTGCTGATATCGTTGTTATAGGCTCGCAGGAAACTGGCTTGCCGGAAGCGCGTCTTCAGGGCGAAACCGGCCGCACCACTGGACAGCTGCGTTTGTTCGCTGATCATATCGAAAAAGGCGACTATCTTGATCGCCGTTTTGATGCTGCACTTCCTGATCGTCAGCCAGCACCACGTCCAGAAATTCGTCTCGTTCAGCGCCCAATTGGTCCTGTTGCAGTCTTTGGGGCGTCCAATTTCCCAATGGCGTTTTCGACAGCCGGTGGTGACACAGCAGCAGCACTTGCAGCTGGTTGCCCAGTTGTCGTGAAGGGCCATTCGGCGCATCCCGGCACAGGTGAAATCGTGGCGCAAGCCGTTGAAGCCGCTATCAAGAAGACCGGCGTTCATCCGGGCGTGTTCTCGCTCATTCAGGGCGGCCGTCGTGATGTTGGCCATGCGCTGGTTCAGAACCCTTATATCAAGGCTGTTGGCTTCACCGGTTCACTCGGTGGTGGTCGTGCATTGTTCGATCTTTGCGCTGCACGTCCTGAGCCAATCCCATTCTTTGGCGAACTCGGTTCGGTTAACCCGATGTTCCTTCTGCCAGAAGCAATGAAGGCACGTGCTGAAACGCTCGGACAGGGTTGGGCTGGTTCGCTCACCATGGGCGCAGGTCAGTTCTGCACCAATCCGGGTATCGCCGTTGTTCTCGATGGCGCAGATGCCGATACCTTCACAACTGCTGCTGTCGAAGGTCTCAAAAAAGTTGCTCCGCAGACCATGCTGACTGATGGTATTGCGCAGGCATACCACGAAGGCAAAGAGCGTTTTGAAACGCGCAATGCCGTGAAACCGCTTTATGAAACCGAGTCATCGGGTCGTCAGGTTTCGCCAAATCTGTTTGAAACAACTGGCGAGCGCTTCCTGTCTGACCATGCGCTTGGTGAAGAAGTGTTCGGTCCTCTTGGACTGGTCATCCGCGTTGGTTCCGTCGATGAAATGGAAAAGCTTGCGCGTGGCTTTGAAGGTCAGCTGACTGCAACGATTCACATGGATGCAGGCGACATTGCTGAAGCACAAAAGCTTCTGCCGGTGCTGGAGCGCAAAGCGGGCCGCGTTCTCGTCAATGGCTTCCCAACTGGCGTTGAAGTTGTGGATTCAATGGTTCACGGCGGACCATACCCGGCATCGACAAACTTCGGCGCAACCAGCGTTGGAACAATGTCGATCCGCCGCTTCCTGCGCCCAGTTTCTTACCAGAACTTCCCGAAGGAACTTCTGCCAGAAGATTTTGCGTAAGCGCGCGAATACGTAGTAGAAAGCCCCGCTTAGGCGGGGCTTTTTTGTTAAAAGTCCTGCTTCATGCCGCCCGGCAAAAGTATCGCTGCTTTTTCAATTGTTGCGGGATCGCGGCCTGTTTCCTGGCAAAAGCGAAGCAGCGTTGGCTCGTGGCTTAAGTAGAATTGCAGCACGCCTGCAAGAAAACCAGGCTCTTGTGCAGCAGAGCGAATTGAAGAGACTTCGATGCCCGTCAAAGCGAGAAAACGCGGCATCAGATCGTTATCTTGTGCCATCCACACGAGTGCTTCCACCGCAAGAGCTTCTGCCTCTGTCTCACTCATGACAGTTTTCATATTAGTTCTCTCCGCTTTAAGCTCAGTCAGTGTGCCGTAGATCGCTGAAAATTCGATTCACGCTGATTTGCACTATACGCTAAAATGAAAGGCAATTTCAGTTGTTGGGTGAAATCACTGCAATGTCGGATTTGGTAGAATATTTGCTATTCGTCAATCAAATACGCTTAAACTACATAGAATCCATGTGGGCGTAATGGGCACAACAAACCTGTCGTGTGGCGGACAAGAATAAGGCCAGGGAATATTCGATGACCAAAACTGTGATGATCGTCGAGGACAACGAACTGAATATGAAGTTGTTTCGCGATCTAATCGAAGCCAGTGGATATGAGACCATCAGGACCAGAAGTGGCCTTGAGGCGCTTGATCTTGCCCGTGAACATCGCCCCGATCTGATTTTGATGGATATTCAGTTGCCTGAAGTTTCCGGTCTGGAAGTCACAAAATGGCTTAAGGACGACGAGGAGCTCAAGCATATTCCGGTCATCGCCGTCACCGCATTTGCGATGAAGGGTGATGAGGAACGCATTCGACAGGGCGGTTGCGAGGCTTACATATCCAAGCCAATTTCTGTTCCGCGTTTTATTGAGACGATAAAGTCTTATCTCGGCGATGCCTGATTATTTTGAATAAAGGCACGTTCGCGGTATAAGGTTTTAGGGGGGGGCAGGGGATCATGACAGCACGAATTCTCGTCGTGGACGATGTAGAATCGAGCGTAAAGCTGCTCGAAGCTCTGCTTTTGCGCGAATATTACGAAGTTGTGTCCGCTTATAATGGTGCGGAGGCGATCGAAATCTGTCTGGGTGGGCAGATTGATGTCGTCATTCTTGATGTTTTGATGCCGGGTATCAATGGTTTTGAAGTCTGTCGTCGTCTGAAAGACGATCCGCGCACGACAAATATACCCGTTGTGATGTTAACGGCGCTTAATAGCGCTCAAGACAAGATCACAGGTCTTGAAGCTGGCGCAGACGATTTTATGACGAAGCCAGTGAATGATCAGCAACTGCTTTCGCGCGTCAAAAGTCTTGCCCGTTTGAAGATGGTTTCAGATGAATTGTTTCAAAGAACCGGCACGGTCGCCGATACAGAAGTTGAAGCACTGCTCGTTACCAAGCTTTCCGGTCGTTTCGGTGGTGGAGAAGACGCCGCGCGCATTCTGATCGTTGACGAGAACGAAATTGCGGCTGCACGACTGCGCGTGATTCTGGGCGAAGACTATTTCGTCGATGTGGCCAATGATGCCAATGATGCGCTCATTAAGGCGATTGAGAACGACTATGACAGCATCGTCATTTCAGCTGATTTTACTTATTATGATCCGCTGCGCCTCTGTTCGCAGATACGAACGATTGAACGCACGAGGCTTGTGCCGATCATTCTGATCGTCAATGAAGATGAAGGCTCGTTAGTTGTTCGTGCACTTGAGTTGGGTGTGAATGATTATGTCATGCGTCCATTGGAGAAGCTGGAGCTTTATGCGCGATTGCGCACACAGATCAAACGCAAGTGCTACAATGATCTTTTGCGCCAGAGCCTGCATCGTACCATAACTATGGCGGTTACAGACAGCCTCACAGGGCTGCATAACCGCCGTTACCTTGATACGCACCTGCCAGTGCTTCTATCGCGTGCTACAGGCCGTGAGAGGCCGTTAACGGTCATCATGATCGACTTCGACCACTTCAAGCGCGTCAATGATCAATATGGTCATGATGGCGGCGATGATGTGTTGCGAGAATTTGCTACGCGGTTGCGCACAAAGATTCGCGGCATGGATGTAATGTGCCGCTACGGCGGTGAAGAATTTGCCATCGTGTTACCGGATACTGATTTGGCTTCTGCTGCGGCCGTTGCAGAGCGAATTCGTGATGCAGTATCAGAAGAGCCATTCTTGCTTGCTGGCGGCAAGCATCAGATTGCTATGACAATTAGCATCGGCATTGCGTCGCTTCGCTTGATGGGTGGCGATACGGTCGAAGCGCTTTTCGCGCGTACGGATGCAGCCCTTTATGAGGCCAAGAAAAAAGGTCGCAATCGGATCGTTCTTTCGGCGGCCTGAATGCCTTAAACAGCGCCTAACAAAAAAGCCGTCTCATAAGAGACGGCTTTTTGATTCCTGCCAGTTATTCTGGCGGCAGAAACGAATTACTTAATCTTCGTTTCCTTGAAGTCGACGTGCTTGCGCGCGATCGGGTCGTACTTAGTCTTTGTCATCTTATCCGTCATCGTGCGGCTGTTCTTCTTCGTTACGTAGAAGAAGCCGGTGTCAGCGGTCGACAAAAGCTTAATCTTGATGGTCGTAGCCTTGGCCATATCGAAATACCTGCTCTTTTATGATTAAACCGCTACGAGTCTCACCTGTTGGTAAGAAGCGGAAATTCGGCGCGACACTACGGTTTAGCGGCGAAAAGTCAACCCCGCTTCTTCTTTTGAACGAGCCTAATCGTAGCAAAGAGTGCAAAAGCCGCAAAAAAGATGCCGAGTGTGAGCGGGAATCCCTTGGGTCCCATCGCATCCATGCCGACTCCAACCGCTTGCGGGCCTGCCAGCATTCCGATTGCATAGCAGAAGATGAATGCAGCATTGGCGGATGCAAGTTCGCGTCCCGTCAGCTCAGAACCAAGATGGGCAAGGCCTACGGTATAGAGACCGGCGACCACGCCGCCCCACAAAAACAGTACGGCGGCCATAAGATACCAGCTGTGCATAAGGTAGGGCAGGGCGATCATTCCGATAAGGCCGGTGACAGCGCAAAACAGCAGCAATTTGCGGCGATCTGAAATCTTGTCGCTGATGATTCCCAATGGAATCTGCATCAACACATTGCCAAGGCCGATCATGGTCAGCAGCAATGCGGCATCGCCTTCGCTAAAGCCTACGCGTGCGCCAAAGACCGGGAACAGTGCGAAGCCACCAGTTTCAACAGCGCCGAAAACGAAGACGGCCATCGTCGCGGCTGGAACTGCAAAGATAAACGGCAGGAAGGGAACATGTTCGCCCTCCTCGAAATCTGGACTATCGCGCCATGCGATCAATACTGGAATGATGGCAATCAGAATGATTGCGAAACCGACATAGAAAGGCATGCCACCAGCACTGCCGATCTTTGAGAACAGCCAAGGTCCAAGGGCAAAGCCCATTGATAGGGATGTCGCATAGATGCCAAGCACCAAGCCTCGCTTTTCTGGCGGAGCGGAAGCATTGATCCAATATTCCGAGAGAACGAAAAGCACGGTCAGTGCGAAATGCAGTACGATTCGCAGTGCGAACCATGCCCAAAGTGGCTGGAAAAAGTGAAAACCAAGAAATGCGAAACTGCCGATAACCAGCATAAGAACGATTGCTTTGGCCACGCCGAGGCGCGCTGCAATCGGTGCTGCAAGGGGTGCTGCAACAATGGAAGCAAGGCCAGCGACAGCAGTATTGGCACCAATCAGACTGGCCGAGTGACCGCGACTTTCGAGCAAAACGCTTAAAAGCGGAATGCCAAGACCGATAGCGGCCCCCATAGCGCTGATCGTGGCAATTGCTGCCGCAAGCGAACGCCAATGCAATTCGCCTTCATTAGGCCCGTTGCCAGGTTGCCGCGCTGCGAGATCGGCAGGATGAATTTCTTTGTTCATAAGGTTAGATCACTTCACGCACAAAGCGGCCATGCCGCTTGCTGTATTGTACCACCGGAAGGGTGGCTGGCAATTCGTGCCGGGTTTCTGTCAGCAGCGTCTGCGCTTCTTTCAGAATGGCCTGAGTAATACGGGCAACATCCAGTTTATCAACCTCATCGATAGAAACCCAATTCAAATCCTGTAGTTCTCCACCGGGAACAAGTTGCTGGTTCGGCAGTTCTGGCAGGCTGTCACGAAAAGCAATGAAAAAACGCGCATCAAATCGGCGGACATTTCCGGGCGGCGTGATTGCGCGTGCAAAATAGCGCAGATCGCCTAGCGCAGGCAGCGCACCACCTTCCAGAAATGATAACCAGTCCTTGTTTGCAGGAGAATTGCCACCGTTTGATGACATGGCTTCGTGGTGATTTCGTCGGGCAAAACGAAGCCCGGTTTCCTCAAATGTTTCGCGAATGGCGCAAAGTCCGAGCGCTCGTGCTCGGCGTTGTGAGGCACGCGATCCCATCCCTGTAACGAGCTTGACCGTGTCCTCAGCGGTTAATTCGGATGCAGCAGCCATGCTGCCATCGCCGGGGTCGGCCCGACCTCCCGGAAACACGTATTTTCCGGGCATGAAAGCAAGAGATGGATGGCGACGTCCCATCAAAATACGCGGGATACTTTCTGTCCGATCAACAAGAAGAAGCGAAGCTGCATCGCGTGGGCGAAGCAGCGGTTTTATTTTATCATTTGTGGTGTGTGAGGCGGAGGTCACGGGGAAAACCCTGTCAGGTAACGTCGCCGTATTCACCTTCGCCTTTTCCGCCAAAACCATGCATGAACAAGGCCCATTGCAGTCCAATGGTAGCACCCTTGATCGGTTGCAGAAGCGCCAGCGACATGAGAACGATCATCGGTCCCCAAATGGCCATATGCGCTACGAGCGAAAGGTTTGTTGTTGCTTCAACGCCCATGAAGGCACCGACAACGATATGACCGACAATCAAAATTGTCAGGTAGGCAGGAAGATCATCGGCGCGCTGCTCCGTATAATCTTCATCGCAAACGGAGCAATGATCGACGGGCTTTACAAAAGAGCGAAACAGTTTGCCTTCGCCGCAATGCGGGCAGCGAGACTTAAACCCGCGCCACATAGCTTGTCCAAGATTGCGTGTTGGCCGGGCTGTTTTCTCGCTATCGCCACCGAAAACGTGGATTTGATTATCTGTTGAACTGGCCTCTAACGTGCTCATTTGCGACCTTTTCTTTTTGAGCGCGAAACGCCTGCTGGCTTTCCTGTGCGCCCGCGCATTCCCTTGGTTGCCTTATGATGCGAACGCGTCGACATCGGCAGGGAGTGCGGTTCCGAAACCATCTCAAAACGAAGCGCACCCGCGACAGGGAGCGCTTCCACTAGCTTCACCGTCACCGTATCGCCGAGACGGAAGCCTTTTCCGCTTCTTTCACCCGCGAGTGCGTGGTTTGCTTCATCATACAGATAGTATTCATTGCCCAAAGTTGAAATGGGCACAAGTCCGTCTGCGCCATATGTCGCAAGAGATACGAAAAGTCCGGCTCTTGTAACGCCGGTAACACGGCCCTCATACTCGTCGCCGAGATGCGCTGCGAGGAAATGCGCAATCAGGCGGTCAACGGTTTCGCGTTCGGCCAACATGGCACGGCGTTCGGTTGACGAAATAAGTGCCGCTGTTTCCACGAGCTGCGCTTCTTCAGCGGTGGTCAGGCCGTCATTGCCAAGTCCGAGCGCCTTCACCAATGCGCGATGCACGATCAGATCGGCGTAGCGGCGAATAGGCGAGGTGAAATGCGCATATTTGTGCAAATGCAGTCCGAAATGGCCAATATTATCAGGGCTATAAATCGCTTGGCTCTGCGTGCGCAGAACAACTTGATTGACCAGATCCTGATGATCGGTGCCGTCAACGGCTTCAAGAATACGGTTGAACTGGCCGGGCTTGAGTTCCGCGCCTTTGGCAAGGCTCAGATCAAGCGTACGTAGAAATTCGCGGAGCGATTCCTGTTTGGCAAGCGCTGGGGCATCATGGATACGGAAGATGAGCGGCTGGCGTTTCGCTTCCAGAGCTTCTGCCGCAGCCACATTGGCCTGAATCATAAACTCTTCAATGAGCTTATGCGCATCCAGGCGTTCCGGCACGATGACCTTTTCGACCTTGCCATCAGGCGCGAGAATGATTTTCTTCTCAGGTAAATCAAGCTCAAGCGGCTCACGCGCATCCCGTCCGCGTTTAAGCGCTGCATAGGCAGCCCAAAGCGGCTTCAGGATGGTTTCGAGGATCGGTGCGGTCTTCTCGTCCGTTGCGCCGTCAATCGCTGCCTGTGCCTGCTGATAGGATAGCTTGGCATGTGAGCGCATAAGGATGCGATGGAACTTATGCGACTTCTTATGACCGTTTGCGTCAAACACCATCCGCACGGCAAGCGCTGGGCGGTCTTCCAGTTCACGCAACGAACACAGATCGTTTGAAATGCGTTCAGGCAGCATCGGCACCACCCGATCCGGGAAATAAACTGAATTGCCGCGCTTCAATGCCTCGCGATCAAGGGCTGAGTTGGGGCGAATGTAAGCGGCAACATCGGCAATCGCTACAACAGCGACAAAGCCACCGAGATTATTCGGATCGGTATCTGGTTCTGCGTAAACCGCGTCATCGTGGTCTTTTGCATCTGCTGGGTCGATGGTCAGCAGAGGCATTTCGCGCCAGTCTTCACGACCATCCAGCGTTGCGGGCTTTGCAGCCGCTGCTTCACGCAGAACTTCCTCAGGGAAGATATGCGGGATTTCATGCTCATGAATAGCGATCATCGACAGCGCTTTTTCACTGTCAACGGAACCAACGACCTGACGAACCTTACCGCTTGGCAGACCATAGCGGCGCGACGACAGAAGTTCCACTTCGACCAGATCACCACTTTTCGCATCTAACAGCGATTGCGCGTCAAGCTGTACTTCTGGCTGTTTGCGATTGACCGGCTCAAGCCGCCATTCGCCATTGCTCAGCTTGCGCAAAACGCCAAGCACAGCATTGTTGTTTTGCTCAAGAACCTTGATGACACGCGCCGAGTATTCCGGACCGTCATGCTCTTTGCTGCGGAAAATTTTTGCCAAGACGCGATCACCGACGCCCACAACCGGACCATCGGATGTTTTGTTCAAACGCGTGCGACGGATCAAAATGACGGGTGGTTTGCCATATTCCGCCTCGTCCCAATCGACCGGGCTAGCGACGAGGCCACCTTCTTTATCGCGACCAGTGATGTTCAAACTGGCAATCGGCGGCAAGGAACCCGGACGTGACAGGCGACGGTCGCGCTTTTCGACCAAGCCTTCATCGCTTAGTTCACGCAACAGGTCTTTGAGATAAACCCGTGCATCACCTTTGATGTTGAACGCTTTAGCCAACTCGCGCTTGCCTGCACGGTCAGGATTTTCCTCGATAAATTTGAGGACTTCCTCACGCGTTGGCAGATAAGCAATCGGGTCGGCTGATTTTGCTTCGTTCAATTTCGCTGTTGCTGCACGCCGTTCGGTCCGTGCGGATCGTCCGGTATCGGGTTTTGGGAAACGACGTGCCAATTCTTACTCCTCTGCCGACTTAGCTTTTGCTTTAGACGGGGCCTTTGCTTTGGGTGCGGCTATTTTCTTCGCTGCTGGCTTTTTAGCCGCAGCTTTTTTCGGCGCGGCTTTCTTCTCGCCATCTGCCGATTTAGCGGCTGATTTACGAGCCGGAGCCTTCTTGGTCTTGGTGCTGCCAGCTTTGGCAGCGATCAGAACCAACGCTTCTTCCATGGTCACACTTGCCGGGTCTTGACCCTTTGGAAGCGTAGCATTGACCTTGCCCCAATTCACATATGGACCGTAACGACCGTCACGAACAGTGATTGAACCGCCATCCGGGTGATCGCCAAGTGTTGCAAGTGCGGTAGGGGTTGCACGGCCACGACCGCCACCGTTGGACTTCTTGTCTGCAAGCACAGCAACAGCGCGGTTCAGACCAACAGAGAAGACTTCTTCTGCGTTTTCAAGGTTCGCGAAAGTTCCATCATGGCTGACATAAGGGCCGTAGCGGCCGATGCCTGCCGAGATCATTTTGCCGGTTTCAGGATGCTGTCCGACGTCGCGTGGCAGTGACAGAAGAGCAATCGCCTTTTCATGATCGACCGTATCCAGTGACCAACCCTTTGGCAGGCTGGCGCGCTTGGCTTCCTTGCCTTCGCCACGTTGGATATACGGGCCAAAGCGCCCACTGCGTGCCGTGATTTCTTCGTTCGTGAATGGGTCTTTGCCAAGTGATTTTGGCTCATCGGAAGCTGCGGCGTCACCATTGCCTTCGCCATTAAGCTGACGGGTGAACTTGCACTCAGGATAGTTGGAGCAGCCAACGAACGCGCCATATTTGCCGAGCTTCAGCGAAAGCTGACCCGTGCCGCAGGTTGGGCACGAGCGTGGATCGCTGCCATCGCCACGATCAGGGAAAGCGAGCGGTGCAAGTTCTTCATTCAACGCATCAAGAACATTGGTAACACGCAGCTCTTTGATATCATCGATGGAGCCTGAGAAGTCGCGCCAGAAATCGCGCAATACGTCTTTCCACAGCAACTTGCCGTCAGAAATCAGATCGAGCTTTTCTTCCAGATCAGCGGTGAAATCATATTCCACATAGCGTTTGAAGAAGCTTTCGAGGAACGACGTAACCAGACGACCTTTCGGATCGGGTGTCAGCTTGCGCTTGTCGATAGTGATATATTCGCGGTCGCGAAGAGTTGCGAGTGTCGCGGCATAAGTCGATGGACGACCAATGCCCAGTTCTTCCATCTTTTTGATGAGCGAAGCTTCAGAATAACGCGGCGGTGGTTCTGTCGAATGCTGTGTGGCATCGATTTTTTCGCGTGCAATCGCTTCGCCCGAACGAATTTCAGGCAGCTTTGCGCTATCTTCATCCTCGTCCTCTTCCTCACGGTGGTCGGTATAGGCGGCGAGGAAGCCGTCGAACTTTGTTACCGAACCGTTGGCGCGTAGCATTGCTGATTTCGAGCCATTGGTGGCTTCGATGTCTGCGGTCGTGCGTTCAATGTCTGCTGCCTGCATTTGGCTGGCAATTGTACGCTTCCAGATCAGTTCATAGAGGCGGGCCTGATCTTCATCAAGGAAACGGCGCATTTCTTTTGGATGACGTGAGAAATCCGTTGGGCGGATTGCTTCGTGCGCTTCCTGCGCATTCTTGGCCTTGCTGGAATAATAGCGCGGCTTTTCCGGCACGTAATTCGGACCGAAGTTTTTGCCAATCGTTTCACGCGCAGCGGTAATTGCTTCCGGTGCAATCTGCACACCGTCAGTACGCATATAGGTGATCAAACCGGCAGTTTCGCCGCCAATGTCGACACCTTCATAAAGACGCTGCGCAACCTGCATGGTGCGCGAGGCCGAAAAACCAAGCTGGCCGGATGCGGCCTGCTGCAGCGTTGAGGTGGTGAATGGAGGGCCGGGATTGCGCTTGGTCGGCTTTGCTTCGACAGAAACAGCCTTAAAGCTTGCGCCTTCAAGCATTGTGCGAATTGCCGTTGCCTGCTCTTCATTTTTAATGTCGAGCTTGCCGAGCTTCTTGCCATCAACTGCCGTGAGGCGTGCGATAAAGGCATCATTGCGCGGCGTTTTCAACGAAGCAGCAATATTCCAATATTCTTCACGGATAAAGCGTTCGATCTCAGATTCGCGATCACAAACCAGACGCAATGCGACCGACTGAACACGTCCAGCGGAACGAGCGCCCGGCAGCTTGCGCCACAGAACCGGCGATAGATTGAAACCGACGAGATAGTCCAGCGCACGGCGTGCCAGATAGGCATCGACCAACGGCACGTCGAGGTCACGCGGATTGGCGATGGCGTCGAGAACCGATTTCTTGGTGATGGCGTTGAACGCTACACGCTTTACGGTTTTGCCCTTAAGCGCCTTTTTCTGGTTCAGAACTTCAAGCACATGCCACGAAATAGCTTCGCCTTCGCGATCCGGATCGGTTGCGAGAAACAATGCGTCGCTATCTTTGAGCGCCTTGATAATATCGGCCAGTCGTTTGGAAGAATTGCTATCCACTTCCCATGACATAGCAAAGTCTTCATCCGGGCGAACTGAGCCATCCTTAGCTGGCAGATCGCGCACGTGACCGAACGAGGCCAGAACCGTATAGTTCGAGCCAAGATATTTATTGATTGTTTTTGCCTTTGCAGGCGATTCTACGACGACAACATTCATTAAAGCAGCCCAGATTCGCGATCTTCACAGGCAAAATGCCAATTCATCGCGTTCAAATTGTTGCCATTCACATGAACAGCGGTTTGCGTTTGGTCAAGAGCGACATGCGAAAAATCGTCAAATACAACCTAAGATTGATGTTGTTAATTATAAACCAGATGGTAGTATTGCTGTGGGGTATATCCAAATGCAGATATCAAATGGATGATTTTAGGATGGAGATAAACGAACGATCTTGGGGGCAAGTATGGTTCAACGGGTGGCGACACGCCGGGAGTTGTTGATGTATATTGAGCAAATGCTTGAGGAATTGATTGTCATGGCTAAAGAAACTAATCAGCCTTTGCTTGTTTACATGATGGATATGGCGTTGCAGGAGGCAAAAGAAGGCAGCCGCAAACGCAAATCTGCAAAATAATATTCAAATATATTTTCTATTGAGGCACCAATGCCACCTGATTGCCGGGATAGCGTAAAAGCCGCCCGGCAAGATCAAGTTCTAACAAAATGAGTTGCGCGCTGCTGGCATCAAGGCTTGTATGGCGCACAAGACTATCCACATCAATCGGCACAACACTTAGCGCATCAAGCAGAATGTCGCGCTGCTCGTCGGTGGTTATTGCATGTGGCGGTTCTGGCGGTTCGTCAAATTGTTTGAGCAGGTCCGGTTGATCTTCGTCACTGTGAATTGCTTCTCGACCTATCAGTGGGTTCAGGGCTTCAATAACGTCATCGGCATTTGTGACGAGTGTGGCCCCTTGTTTCAGCAATGAATTGGTTCCGCGAGCGCGTGGATCAAGCGGAGAGCCGGGTACGGCAAACACCGTGCGGCCCATTTCGCCTGCCATACGTGCACTGATAAGCGAACCTGAGCGTTCTGCTGCTTCGACGACGATCAATCCGAGCGACAGCCCTGCGATGATACGGTTGCGACGGGGGAAATCGCGTGAGCGTGGTTCTGCACCCATCGGCATTTCGGTGATTAATGCGCTCTCATGTTCCGGTATTGCGCGATAGATGGGCAGGTTTTCGGGTGGATAGGGTCGATCAAGACCACCGGCCAGTACAGCGACGGTTCCACTTGTCAAACTCGCCTTGTGTGCCGCTGCGTCAATTCCGCGTGCTTGGCCTGAAACAATTGCGAAGCCAGCGTCACCAAGATCGCGTGCTAGTCTTTCCGTGAAGCGGGCACCGACAACGGATGCATTGCGCGATCCCACAATTGCAACGGGTGGTTTGCGAAAGACATTTGGATTGCCCTTGATAATGACAAGCGGCGGTGGTGCCTCGCAGTTTTTAAGCTGTTGTGGGTAGTCAGGTTCGCCCATGCCGACAAGCCGCGCGCCTATGCGCTCAATCGCTTCAATCTCGCGTTCGGCATCTTCAAGCGGCGTAACACGTACGGGCTTTGAACCACCGCCACGTATATTAAGATCAGGAAGCCGTTCTATGGCACTGGCCGCAGAGCCACAAAACATGATGAGATCGCGGAACGCGACGGGTCCGATATTTTCAGTACGAATGAGACGCAGCCAATTGAGCCGCTGCTTATCTGAGAGGCGAATTCCGTTTTTTGAATTCGCGCTCTGCTTCATCCCTTTTTGCCAATCTTGCTTTCAGTGCCGCTTAGAAGGCGTGAAATATTGGCGTGGTGTTTGATGAAAATGATAATTGTCATAATTGCAAACAGGGTCGCAATCGACAGATCACCACGAACATAAAGCGCGATTGGGACAATGAGGCTGGCCACAAGTGCAGACAGCGACGAATAGCGGGTGAGTAGGGCGGTTACGATCCAAGCAGCGATGAAAATCAGTGCGCTGGGCCATGCGAGGCCAAGCAGAATGCCGAGATAGGTCGCAACACCTTTACCGCCTTTGAAGCCGATCCAAACCGGAAATAGATGGCCGATAAACGCACCAAAACCGGCAGCGATAGCCGCATCCTGACCGAATTTTGAGGCAATGAGGACAGCTGCTGTGCCTTTCAGTGCATCAAGAATAAGTGTTGCCGCGGCGAGTTTCTTATTTCCGGTACGCAAAACATTGGTTGCGCCAATGTTGCCCGAGCCAATTGAACGTACATCGCCCAGTCCTGCCAGCCGTGTCAGGACAAGCCCGAAGGGAATGGAACCAAGGATATAGCCAAATATCAGCGTGCCGAGTGTCACCAAATTGATCAGACCTGCTTCGGCCATGAAACTCCCCATATCTTCTTTATGAATTCAGTTGAGAAGAAAAGCCGTCTAAAATCAAGACGGCTTTTCAAAATTCGTGTGAGCGGCAAGAAAAGCCTAAGGCATTATTCTTGATGCTTATTTAGTGACTGCTAAGCCGTATAAACGGTTTTCCCGCCAACGATCGTGCGGTTGACACGGCCCTGGAAGCGGGCACCTTCAAAACAGCTGTTTTTCGAGCGCGAATGCAGGTCTTCTTCACGAACCACCCATGGCTCATCCAGATCGACAATCGCAAGATCAGCCTTTGCGCCAGGCTTCAGTGTGCCAGCGTCCAGACCGAAGATACGGGCAGGAGCGGTTGAAAGCACTTCCACCAGACGAAGCAACGGAATGCTGTCATTGTGGTGAAGGCGAAGAGCCGCTGCCAGCAGTGTTTCCAGTCCAATTGCGCCCGCTTCTGCATCCGCAAAAGGCAAGCGTTTAGTATCCACGTCCTGCGGATCATGGGCTGATACAACAATGTCGATGGTGCCGTTTTTGACGGCTTCAACCATTGCCAGACGATCCTGCTCACTACGCAAGGGCGGTGACAGACGGAAGAAGGTGCGGAACTCACCAATGTCATTCTCGTTGAGTGAGAGATGATTGATGGAAATGCCAGCGGTGACATTTGCGCCAAGGTCTTTTGACCGCTTGAGCGCATCAGCAGACATGGCGCAGGAAATCTGTGCCGCGTGATATTTGCTGCGGGTGAGCGCAGCCAGACGCAGATCACGTTCCAGTGGAATCACTTCTGCTTCACGTGGACTTCCCGAAAGACCAAGCCAGCTCGCAAACAGGCCTTCATTCATAACGCCATTGGCACCGAGATATGGATCGCGGGTTTCACAGGCAATGACGGCATCGAAGTCGCGCGCATAGGTGAGTGCGCGACGCATCAACTGCGTGTTGGCAATCGTATGGCGACCTTCGGTGAAGGCAACGGCTCCTGCATCTCGAAGCAGGCCGATTTCGGTCATTTCTTCGCCGTGCAAGCCCTTAGTAATGGCTGCTGCGGGGTGCACATTGACGATGGCGGTGTCGCGCGCCGTGCGCTTGACAAACTCAACCAGTGCCACATCATCAATTACCGGATCGGTATCGGGCATCATGATAATCGAGGTTACACCGCCCGCCGCTGCGGCCTGACTGGCCGATGCAATGGTTTCGCGGTGTTCCGCACCCGGTTCGCCGACAAAGACGCGGGAATCAACGAGACCCGGCAAAATCGCCATGCCATTCAGGTTAATGACTTCAGCACCTTCAGGTACGCCCTGATTGCGGGCGTCAGCACCGCTGGCGACGATTTTATCGTCTTTGATCAGCAGGCTTCCGATTTCATCAAGCCCGCGTGACGGATCAATGATGCGGGCATTTTCAAAAAGGATCGCACTCATGAGCGTTCTCCTGCAATTTCTGCGCGGCGCGGATCGAGCAGGGCTTCCATAACCGCCATACGCACCGCCACACCCATTTCCACCTGCTGCTGGATCATACTCTGCGGACCGTCTGCGACGTCGGATGCAATCTCGACACCTCGATTCATCGGGCCGGGATGCATAACCAGTGCGTCAGGCCGTGCGAGTTTCAGCTTTTCTTTGTCGAGACCGTAGAAGCGGAAATATTCACGCACTGAAGGTACGAAGGAACCAGCCATACGCTCGCGTTGAAGGCGCAGCATCATGACCACGTCGGCGTCTTTCAGGCCTTCTTCCATGGTGTTGTAAACTTCAACACTCATATCGGCGATGCCGGAGGGCAGCAGGGTCGAAGGGGCGACGACACGAACCCGTGCGCCAAGTGCATTGAGAAGCAGAATGTTGGAGCGCGCAACGCGCGAGTGAAGCACATCACCGCAAATGGCAACGATCAGGTTTCCGATGTCGCCTTTGGCGCGGCGGATGGTCAGTGCATCAAGCAGCGCTTGTGTTGGGTGTTCATGCGCGCCATCGCCCGCATTGACGACTGCACAACCGACTTTTTGCGCAAGGAGTGCTGCAGCACCGGCAGACGCATGGCGTATAACCAGAATGTCTGGCTGCATGGCGTTCAACGTCATCGCGGTGTCGATGAGCGTTTCGCCCTTCTTGACCGATGAATTGCCGACCGACATGTTCATCACGTCCGCGCCCAGCCGTTTTCCGGCGAGTTCAAACGATGATTGCGTTCGCGTCGATGCTTCAAAGAAGAGGTTGATCTGGGTGCGACCGCGCAGCACGGACTTTTTCTTCTCGGACTGTCTTGAGACAGCCACTTCCTGATCTGCAAGATCGAGAAGACAATTAATGTCCAGGGGCGATAGCCCCTTGATGCCAAGCAGGTGGCGATGAGGATAAATCGGTGAGACCGTTTGATTTGTCATGGCAAGTCACCCGTATAGAGCCGCAAGAACTGGACCGCAACCGCCCTTATAATGGCTTTGGCCGATTCACAAAGAAAAACCTGTATTCTTTGGGCATAAAGCGGTGGGCTGTGTGAAAATGTTAGGAAATTACGATGCAAGAAAGCATAGAATATTAAATCGCTGAGCTTCAAAAGGCTCGCGAGCTGATTTTGAATTGACCAGAACCAAACGGATGAGCCTGTGAAAACGCACGAAGTCACCAACCAGACACCGTCCATGACGGGCACAAATGCATATCTGGGCGATCCGCTTCTGATACAGATCGCAGCACGCTTTCCCAAAGAACTGCATTCTGATCTGGAAAACACCGGACGTTTTGTCATGTCGGCGGAAGCGCAGGATCTGGCGCGCCTTGCCAATACAGAGCTTCCAAAGCTGCGTACCCATGATCGTCAGGGTCGGCGATCTGATCTGGTGGAATATCACCCCGCCTATCATGCGCTAATGCGCCGTTCGATTGCACAGGGTCTACATTGCTCGATTTGGGAAGCCAATCCAGCTGAAGCCGGACGTCGCCATCAGGCACGCGCTGCGCGCTTCTTCTTGACCGCACAGCTTGAGGCAGGGCATCTGTGCCCGCTCACCATGACCAATGCGTCGCTTGCTGCCGTCATGGCGTCGCCTGATCTTTACAAGGAATGGTCGCCGCAGATTTTGTCGCGCAAATATGATTCCTCGCAAAAGCCTGCCTTGCAAAAGCATGGCATAACGCTTGGCATGGGCATGACCGAGAAGCAGGGCGGCACGGATGTGCGCGCCAATACAACCAGCGCCGAACGCAACGAAGACGGCACCTATACAATCAGTGGTCATAAGTGGTTTATGTCGGCTCCAATGTCGGATGCTTTTCTGGTGCTGGCGCAGGCGGAAGAAGGTCTGTCCTGTTTCTTGTTGCCGCGCCTGACCAATGAAGCGGCTGGCAACGGCTTCTTCTTCCAGCGTCTCAAAGACAAGCTCGGCAACAAATCCAATGCCTCCGCAGAAGTCGAGTTCGATGGCGCTATCGGTCATCTGGTCGGCAATCTGGGCGAGGGCGTCAAAACCATCATGGATATGGTCACGCTGACGCGGCTTGATTGTGCTGTTGCCTCTGCTGGCCTTATGCGTTCGGGACTGGCTGAGGCCGTTCATCATGCACGTCATCGCGAAGTGGGTGGGCAAAAGCTGATCGAACAACCGCTGATGAGCCGCGTTCTCGCTGATATGGCGCTTGATGTGGCGGGTGCGACTGCACTGTCCATGCGTCTGGCGCGTGCCTTTGACATGGCTGCAAGTGACCGCGCAGAAGCGGCTTTTGCGCGCTGCATGACGCCGGTTGTTAAATATTGGGTCTGCAAGATTGCACCGGCATTGCTTTATGAAGCGATGGAATGCCTTGGCGGCAATGGCTATGTTGAAGATGGCAATCTTGCACGCGCTTATCGCGAAGCGCCGGTCAATGCGATATGGGAAGGCTCGGGCAATGTCATGGCGCTTGATGTGGCGCGTGTGCTTTCGCGTGCACCGGCACTGTTCGACGAAGTTCTCGACTGGATTAGCGGACAGTTGGGTGTACGCGGGCAGGGCACCATTGATGTGTTGCAGGCAGCTTTGCAGCTAACCGAAACCGATCAGGGTGTTGCACGCCTTCTGACGGAGCAGCTCGCTTATGCTGCTGCAGCTGCAGAACTGCGCAATCTTGGGGCAGATGATGTGGCAGACGCGTTTATTGAGACACGTCTTGGCGGGCAGTGGCGTTCGACCTATGGCATGCTGGATGCACGACACAATGCCAACCGGATATTGGATCAGCTTTATCCTGCGTCGTAATCGCTGTCGTCAAAATGCGATGAGCGCAGCATGTGCAGACGATCCAGTGCACCTTGCAGGATGAAGGAAGCTGCGGCCGAATCGATGCGTTCGGCCCGCTTGCCGCGGGAAACATCCATGCCGATCAGCGCGCGTTCGGCAGCGACTGTTGAAAGCCGCTCGTCCCAATAGACGAAAGGCAGATCGGTCAGGGGCTGCATGGTGCGCACGAAGGCACGCGTTGCCTGAACGCGTGGTCCGGCTGAACCATCCATGTTCATAGGCAGGCCAATAATGATGACGCCAACTTTGTCGGCTTCAAGCGCTTTGAGCAGCACCTGTGCATCGATTGTGAACTTGGTGCGTTTAACCACAGGACGTGGATGCGAGAACGACAGGCCGAGATCAGAAACTGCAAGGCCAATAGTTTTAGTGCCAAGGTCCAGCCCGGCGACAGTCTGGCCGGGTTGCAGGATTTCCAAAACGTCTTCGATTTCAACGACGGCCATGTGTCCTCATAGTATTTTGATCAGGCTTCATATTGCCTGATGGAATTGAGCCGTAATATCTGTTTTAGAGTTGAAAATCGAGCCACACGGAGAAATACAATGAAAATCACTTGGTTGGGCCATGCAGCCTATCGCGTTGAAACAGATAAGGCCGTTATTCTTATTGATCCGTTCATCAATGGAAATCCGGGTGCTAAGGGCATCGATTTCAAGGAAGCCACCAAGGGCACCACGCATATCGCGCTGACGCACGGTCACGGCGATCATATTGGCGATACGGTCGCGATTGCTAAGGAACATGGTGCGACCGTTATCGCCAATGCTGATCTGGCCACATGGCTCGGAAGTCAGGGCGTTGAAAAGCTTGACGCTGGCAATACTGGCGGCACGCTGGCGCATGAAGGCTTCACTGTGACTTTCGTCAATGCCCTTCATTCATCGGCTATGCTGACCGAAAATGGCGTCAGCCAGGCGCTTGGTAATCCAAACGGGTTGGTTTTCCATTTCAACGATGCACCGACACTTTATCATATGGGTGATACGGATATTTTCTCCGATATGGCGCTGATCAATGAATTGCATCAGCCGGAAATCGGCATTGTGCCGATTGGTGATCGCTTCACAATGGGCGGGGCTGTGGCGGCTCTTGCCTGCCAGCGTTATTTCAACTTCAAAACCGTTCTGCCATGCCATTATGGTTCGTTCCCGATCATCGATCAGACGGCAGACAAGTTTTTTGAAGCTATGGCTGACCATAAGCACACAAAGGTACTGGTGGCGAAACCGGGCCACGCTCATCGCTTCTAACTATGGATGGGAGCGCAAGAAATGTTGCGCTTCCGCACCCACACCGTTATAGCCGGTAAAAGAACCTTTTCGGGGTGGCGGTCCGCCGCCCTAAACATGCATTTGCGGAGAACAGGATGTCCGTCGATATTTCAACCGTCAAGCGCGTCGCGCATCTTGCGCGTATCGCCGTCACAGAAGACGAAGCCGAGCGCATGACTGGCGAACTCAATGCAATTTTGGGCTTTGTTGAGCAATTGAATGAAGTTGATGTTGAAGGTGTTGAGCCTATGACCTCGGTTTCGCCGATGAAAATGCGCTTACGTGAAGATGCCGTGACGGATGGCAATATTGCCAATGCCGTTGTTGCGAATGCGCCTGTTACCGAAGACAATTTCTTCGTGGTGCCAAAGGTCGTTGAATAGACCTTTTATCATTCACCACGAATGCGCCGGTTGCGGCGTGACTTTACAGGATTTGATGATGAGCGAACTGACCGCACTGACCATTGCCGAAGCGCGCGACAAGTTGAAGGCTAAAGCCTTCACAGCGACCGAACTGACTGACGCCTATATTGCGGCTATTGATTCCGCCAATGACAAGATCAATGCCTATGTCGCTGTGACGCCTGAAAAGGCGCGCGAAATGGCAAAGGCTTCCGACGCTCGCATTGCCGAAGGCAAAGCCGGTGCGTTGGAAGGTATTCCGCTTGGCGTAAAAGACTTGTTCGCGACCAAGGGTATTCACACGCAGGCCTGTTCGCACGTTCTTGACGGCTTCAAGCCTGAATATGAATCAACCGTCACTTCCAACCTCTGGGCTGACGGCGCTGTCATGTTGGGCAAGCTCAACATGGATGAATTCGCGATGGGTTCGTCCAATGAAAGCTCCTATTACGGTCCGGTGAAGAATCCTTGGCGCGCAAACGGCTCGGATGTTGATTTGGTGCCGGGCGGTTCTTCGGGTGGTTCCTCCGCAGCTGTTGCAGCGCATCTTTGCGCAGGCGCTACGGCATCTGATACCGGCGGCTCGATCCGTCAGCCAGCTGCGTTCACCGGCACAGTTGGCATTAAGCCGACCTATGGTCGCGTTTCGCGCTGGGGTGTTGTCGCTTATGCATCGTCGCTTGATCAGGCTGGTCCGATTGCGCGCGACGTTCGCGACGCTGCAATCCTGCTCAAATCAATGGCATCGGTCGATCTGAAAGATACAACGTCTGTTGATCTGCCGGTTCCAGATTATGAAGCAGCTATCGGCAAGTCGCTGAAGGGCCTCAAGATCGGTATTCCGAACGAATATCGTATCGACGGTATGCCGGAAGAAATCGAAGCGCTTTGGCAGAAGGGCGTTCAGTATCTTAAGGATGCTGGTGCAGAAATCGTCGATGTTTCGCTGCCGCACACTAAATATGCGCTTGCCGCTTATTACATCGTTGCACCTGCTGAAGCTTCGTCCAACCTCGCGCGTTATGATGGCGTGCGCTATGGTCTGCGCGTGCCGGGCAAGGACATTGCCGATATGTACGAACAGAGCCGCGCCGCAGGTTTTGGCAGGGAAGTAAAGCGCCGCATCCTGACGGGAACCTATGTTCTGTCGGCGGGCTATTACGATGCTTATTATCTGCGCGCGCAGAAGGTTCGTACACTGATCAAGAAAGACTTTGAAAATGTCTTTGCAAGTGGTGTTGATGCAATTCTGACGCCGATTACGCCTTCTGCTGCGTTCAGCATTGGCGACAAGGAACTCGCAAACGATCCGGTTAAGATGTATCTCAATGACATCTTCACCATCACGCTCAACATGGCGGGTCTGCCGGGTATTGCTGTTCCTGCGGGCCTTAACGATCAGGGCTTGCCGCTTGGTTTGCAGTTGATCGGCCGTCCATTTGAAGAAGAAACTTTGTTCCAGGCAGCCAATGCAATTGAGCAAGCAGCTGGGCGCTTTACCCCAAAGAAATGGTGGTAAGATCTGAAACTCTCATTCGCCGGGCATCGCCCGGCGAATTTGTTTTGATGGCTGAGCTAGCAGTTCGGGCATGGCAAACCGCAGCACGCAACATTACGCTCACGAATGAAAGCTGGGCAGGGCTTCAGGCCAAATTCCTTCGTGATTTGTATGAGAATGCCGATGGTGTTCTGCTCGCGGAACGAAGCAGCGAGATTTGCGGCTGGGGGGCTCATGTCCCGAAATCAAACTATATTTCCGACCTCTGGATTGATCCTGCCCATCACGGTCAGGGACTGGGCGGCGCGTTGCTTGATGCGTTGATGGCTCAGATTGTTCTCAATGGCTTTTCAGATGCCGAAATCGGCACACATGCCGATAATCTCCTGGCAATTAGACTGTATGAGAAATTAGGCTTTCGCATTTATCAGCGTAGCGAAGAATGGTCGGCAAGCTTTGAGCGCAATGTTGAAAAAGTCCGAATGCGCGCAGACTTATAAAGCGTCATTGCCATTTTAAGACATGCGCCTATCCTCTTATAAGGAATCGTTTTTCAGAGGAGGGGCTTATATGTGGATTATGCTTACGGACGTCAGCGGCGAGCGAGTCGCGGTCAATTTCAACCACGTTTTGTCATATAATGCCTATGGTACAGGAACGCGTATTGTAACGCTGAGCACTGATCTTACATTCTTTGTCAAAGAATCGATTGATGATATTCAAACCAAGCTCGGCATTGATGTAAAACAATAAATCACCTGTGGGGGCGTGCTTTCGTTTATTTTAGTTTTTGATATCTAATTGCTTGACCTTCCAACGATGGCAAGCCTCATCTTTTGGCATGAGATAAACCACGGAGGTTCTCATGCCATTTTTGAATATGTTTTTGGTTGATTATAAACGCGCGACAAAGAGTTTTTTAGCGGGTGTGGTGGTCGTATGTCTGGGAGCAGGCATTGCTCAGGCGCAGACAAATGCTGGCGATTCACACATGCATCATGGTAGCAGTGCTGCGAAAGCTGATGCGACTTCCGATAATTCTGCGGTTTCGGCTTATAAGGATGCGAATGACCGTATGCATGCAGGCATGAGCATAGAATATACGGGCGATGCGGATGCAGATTTTATGCGGGGAATGATTCCACATCATCAGGGTGCGATTGATATGGCTCGCGTTGTACTCAAATATGGCTCTGATCCGAAGGTGAAAGCCCTCGCGGAAGAAGTCATTTCCGCACAGGAAGCCGAAATCAAAATGATGCAGCAATGGCTGGCAGATCATAATAAATGATCTGATGGCGGGCGAATATATGCGCCCGCAATCCTTCACGGATCTGTATTCCGACTTATTGCTTACATGCCGTTAAGCTGAGCTAAATATCAAGCTCTTCTACGAATGCAGCGCGATCCTGAATGAAGCGGAAGCGGGCTTCCGGCTTTGTACCCATCAGATCATCAACAGTGACGCGTGTTTCTTCGATATAATCTTCATCAACATGGACGCGCAGAAGGGTACGCTTCTTAGGGTCCATCGTGGTTTCTTTGAGCTGTTCGGCGCGCATTTCGCCGAGGCCTTTGAAGCGGCCAAGCTCTACCTTACCGCGACCTGTAAACATTGTGCGCATCAACTCATCTTTGTGCGCATCGTCACGTGCATAGGCAACTTTGCCACCCTGACTAATGCGGTAAAGCGGCGGAACGGCCAGATAAAGGTGCCCGTTACGGATAAGGTCCGGCATTTCCTGGTAGAAGAACGTAATCAACAGCGATGCAATATGCGCGCCATCCACGTCCGCATCTGTCATGATGATAATGCGATCATAACGCAAATCTTCTTCGCGATAGTTTTTACGCGTGCCGGCACCCAAGGCCTGCACGAGATCGGCAATCTGCTGGTTTGCTGTTAGCTTTTCGCGGCCAGCACTGGCGACATTCAGGATTTTACCACGCAGCGGCAGGATCGCCTGATTGGAGCGATTGCGCGCTTGCTTGGCAGATCCGCCAGCGGAATCACCTTCCACGATGAACAATTCAGCACCCGCAGCCGCATTTTGCGTGCAGTCAGCAAGCTTACCCGGAAGACGCAGCTTACGCGTTGCGCTCTTGCGAACGGTTTCCTTTTCCTGACGACGACGCAGACGTTCCTCTGCACGGTCAACAACCCAATCGAGAAGGCGTGATGCCTCTTGCGGCGACGCGGTAAGCCAATGATCGAATGGATCGCGGATTACATTTTCTACAATTCGCTGCGCTTCGACGGTTGCAAGCTTATCCTTGGTCTGGCCGACAAATTCAGGCTCGCGAATAAAGACGGACATCATAGCAGCGGCAGATATCATCACGTCATCGGTGGTGATGATTGAAGCGCGTTTGTTGTTGGTCAGTTCCGCATAGGCTTTGAGGCCACGTGTGAGGGCAATACGAAGACCCGCTTCATGCGTGCCACCATCGGCAGTCGGGATCGTATTACAGTAGGAATTGACGAAGCCGTCGCCGCCATACCATGAGATCGCCCACTCAACGGCACCATGACCGCCTTGCTTTTCGGTTCGGCCAGAGAAAATCTCACGCGTAACCTGATGCTCTTTGCCAAGTGACGCCGAGAGATAATCTTTCAGACCACCGGGGAAATGGAAAACGGCCTTTTCAGGTGTTTCTTTCTTTGGGTCGAGAAGCGACGGATCGCAACTCCAACGAATTTCGACACCACCAAACAGATACGCCTTTGAGCGCGCCATGCGATAAAGCCGGTGCGGATCAAAATGGGCGCTCTTGCCGAAAATATCGGGGTCCGGATGGAAACGTACGCGCGTACCACGACGGTTGTGGACTTCGCCGACATCTTCAAGACCACCCTGCGGAATGCCGCGCGAAAAGCGCTGGCGATAAAGGCGTCGATTGCGCGCAACCTCTACTTCCAGAACATCGGAAAGTGCGTTGACCACCGATACACCAACACCGTGCAGGCCGCCGGAGGTTTCATAGGCTTTGCCATCAAACTTACCGCCTGCGTGCAGCTTGGTCATGATGACTTCAAGCGTCGACTTTCCCGGCACCTGTGGGTGCTCATCAACCGGAATGCCGCGTCCGTTATCGCTAACTGTCAGGAAGCCTTCAGTATCCAGGCTGACTTCAATAAAATTGGCATGGCCTGCAACCGCTTCGTCCATCGAGTTATCGATGACTTCTGCGAACAGATGATGCAGCGCCTTCTCGTCAGTGCCGCCGATATACATACCGGGGCGCAGACGTACAGGCTCAAGGCCTTCAAGAACGCGGATGGAAGATGCGTTGTAATCATCGCCACTCGACGAAATAGGTGGAGCTTTTGTTGTCACTGAAGCAGGTTTCGGTGCAGATGGCGGTGTGACCGTTTGGGCAACAGGCTGTGGTGCCGGAGCCTTATCGGGCTGTCGGTCCGTCTGCCGTTCACGGGCATTGCTGACTACTCTGGAAAAGAGATCGTTATCGTCCATCTTTGTCCGAAAAGCTTTCTGTCTGAAACCTATAGGACCGCCCCATGCGAACGGTACCAAATCTATATCTGCGAATCACACAGATGATGCCACGATAATACCCGTAACGCGAACAAAGTTCGCCTTACGTTCCGCTTTTGCCCGAACTTATCAAGTGGTTTTGTGCGTTGCGAGACCGATTTGCACCACAAACATGGCGAAAGTCAAACCGCAGGCTCAATTACGCGGATTAAGATAGAAACAAGCCGATCATTCGCGTAAGCGCAATTGCAGTGATGAAATTGTGAGTGATAAAATGCACGGCACGGCGACAGGCGGTACAGAAGCGCATGTAAAGGGCATGGCGATCATGGTGCTTTCGGTGCTGCTACTGCCGCTAATGGATGCCATCGGCAAGTGGCTTGCCATGATGGATAACATGCCTCCGGCGACCGTTACCTTCATGCGCTTTTTCATTCAGTCCGGACTGATGTTTGCAGTTTTGATTGCCATGGGCGGCTTAACCGCGCTGCATACGAAACATCTTACAGGCAATCTTGTGCGTGGCGCGCTGATGGGCTTTGGCGGAACGTGTTTCTTCACCGCCGTTAAATATATGCCGCTCGCCGACGCCATGGCGGTGTTTTTTGCCGAGCCGCTGATCCTCACATTGCTATCTGCTATATTTCTTAAAGAAAAGGTCGGTTGGCGCCGGTTCAGTGCGGTCGGTATCGGGTTGATTGGTACGATGATCGTTATTCAGCCGAGCTTTGAGATTTTTGGTGCGGTATCGCTGTTGCCGTTGGCAACTGCCGTTACTTTCGCGATCTATCTGATTTTGAACCGCAAATATGGTGCGAAAGAAGGTCCTGTCGTCATGCAGTTTTATGCAGGCGTCGGTGGATCGCTGATCGCAGGTCTGTTTATGATTTTTGGCACGGCTGCTGGCGTTGAAGATCTAAGCTTCGCGCTGCCTCATAGCCTACAGCCTTGGTTGTTGCTGTTTCTGCTGGGCGCAATTGGCACAGTCAGCCATTTGTTGGTTGTGCAGGCATTTAAGCTTGCCCCAGCATCCATGCTAGCACCGTTTCAGTATTTGGAAATCGTCAACGCGGTTCTGGTTGGGCTGATTATATTTGGTGATTTTCCGACGCCGTCCAAATGGTTCGGCATCTTCATTATCGTAGGGTCGGGCTTTTACGTCTTCATGCGCGAGAGGCGAATAAAAGTCGTCTGATTATTTCGTCTGACGAGGGCCGAAGACGCTTTCAAAAGCTACTCCAAGAGCAACATCCACGTCGCCCATGGTGATCGGCAAGCCAAGATCGACAAGGCTGGTCACCCCATATTCCGCAATGCCGCAAGGGACGATGCCGCCAAAATGTTCGAGCTCTGGCTCGACATTGATGGCAATGCCGTGGAAGCTCACCCAGCGGCGCAGGCGAATGCCGATAGCAGCGATCTTATCTTCACACATTCCACCATTGGCAAGCAGCGGCTTTTCTGGGCGTGAAACCCATACGCCAACACGATCTGCACGACGTTCACCTTTGACGTTGAACTGGGCCAATGTCTCGACGATCCATTGCTCAAGTGCGGTTACAAATGCCCGGACGTCTTCACGGCGACGCTTCAAGTCCAGCATGACATAGGCCACACGCTGACCGGGGCCGTGATAGGTGTATTCACCGCCACGTCCGGTGTTGAAAACCGGGAAGCGATCTGGCGTCAGAAGATCTTCAGTGTGAGCGCTGGTGCCGGCAGTGTAAAGCGGCGGATGTTCGACAAGCCAGACAAGCTCGCTGGCAGTGCCCTCGCGAATAGCTTGCACGCGCTGTTCCATGAACGTGAGCGCTACTTCGTAATCCGTTAATCCGTCCGCGACGAGCCACTCCACGGACTGATCTCCTGACTGCGGCAGAAAATGCGTCAATCGTTTTGGTTCGTTGTCTGGATGAGCGGTAGGGCAAGCGGAGCTATCATTCATAGCAGCAGCATATGCAGCTTTTTCAATCTCGCCACCAGATGTCAAAATGCCTCTATAGAAGATGACGGATAAAATTCAAAGATCGATGCCGTTGATGGCAAATTGCTGGAGCGATCAAGGCGGTCAGTATTGGTGAATTGAAACTCATAAAGTAAGCATCTGTTAGGTCCTAGAACCAATAGGTTTCATAAATGTTTTAACCATGCTGATGCGATGTGGAGCGCGCAGCTTGCCATACCATTAGGGTGACATATATTTCTAACCATCATTCAGCACAGGTTCATCTTTCTTCTGTGATGATGTGTGCAGTTGAACTGGAGAATAAGATGATAAACTCTCTGAAAAAAATAGTAGTCGGCCTTGTAGGCGCTACTTTTCTGATCGGTGCGATGGTACCGGTTTCGGCGGCTCCGGTCCTGCCAACTGCGCAGATTGCAGGCAGTGATAATGTTCATCAGATTCGGGATGATCGCTGGCGTCGTCATGGTAACGGAAATTGGAATGGCCATCGTCCGGGAAACCGCCCTGGCTGGAATGGTGGGCGTCCAGGCCATCGTCCGGGCTGGAACGGCAATCATCGCCCGCGTCCAGGCTATTGGAATGGTCACCGTGGCTATAATAATTACCGCCATGGCTATCGTCGCCATAATGATGGGTGGTGGTACCCTCTGGCAGCGTTTGGTGCTGGCGCGATTATAGGCGGAGCAATTGCTTCCCAGCCTGCGCCACAGCCGGTGTATCGTCAGGGCAACAACCATGTTCAGTGGTGTTATAACCGATATAAGTCGTATCGCGCTTCGGATAACACTTTCCAGCCGTATAATGGCCCGCGTCAGCAGTGCTACTCACCTTATTGATGAGTTTGGAATAGCTTCTCAAATGACAGCCGCCTCGCAAGGGCGGCTGTTTTGTTTAAGGGTTTTTTAGCCCCCGCGCTGCTCGTAACCTTCAACATCGTCATTCGCAATTTTACGCCCGAGATATTGCTTGAGTTGCTCAATCCGGTCGCTATCCCAGCCGTTGATATCTGTCACTTTTATCCATGCATCAACATAGTCTTCAGGGGAGTAGACGTGGCCGTAGCCCATAGGTGTTGTTGTTGCGAATGCCATATCGAGGGCCAATTGTAACATCGTTACTACCGGATACCACCGCAATTGAGGTGAAACGTCCGGGCCGCGGGGCGCTTCCATCCAATCGGGCTGGCGATAAAAGGCGTGGCTATCAAAGAACACGACGGCATCACTGGCATATTGCAGATAGACAATTCGCAATGGTCCCCAGTGATCTCCATTGCCTGGTGCCTCTCCATTTTGATTCATGAAGCGTGCGAAAGAGCCATCTCTGAATACTGGTAACCATTCCGGTGTACCCGGATTTCGGTCTCTTGTGATTTCTTTCCAGTCACGGCTTGGAAATGGCGGACCACTCCACAATGCGCCGTTGATTGGGTCTTCGAGCATTTCAAATAGGGCTACTGATTTTTCAGAGTTCATCGCACCAAGGCTTAAGCCGTAAAGATATAAACGTGGACGTTGATTTTTTGGAAGCGTTTTCCAGTAGTTATAAACACTGGTAAACAAAGCACGGGAGGACTCAGCACCATATTCGGGCTGGAACAGCAGAGATAGTGGACTGTTGAGATAGGAATATTGCATCGCGATACTCGCGACATCGCCATCATGCAGAAATTCGAGGCCATCCATAGCGGCTGGATCAACCCAGCCGGTGCCTGTTGGAGTGACTATGACGAGCACCGACCGATCAAAGCCATTTTGCCGCTTCAGTTCTTCAAGCGCAAGTTCAGCGCGTTGCTTGGGCTTGCTTGCCACATTCAAGCCTGCGTAGACACGAATGGGGTCAATTGCAGGCCGTTTGGTAACTGAAGATATCTCTGAAGCCGTGGGTGTCGAAGATATATATTCCCGGCCTGCTCGTCCCAGTTCTTCCCATTTGAGCAACGAGAAAGCGCTTCCGGTTTTGTTTGATTGGGTCGGTTGCGGGCGCTCAGGTTCAATCAGCGCATCATATTCACTAAACGACCGGTCAACTACCTTGAAAGCCGATTGGATGAGAAGACCGTTCGCTATCGTCCATACAATGATAACGGTCAGGACTGCGCCTAAGACGTTTGAAACCCGGCGGGGTATCAGACGATGCGTTGTTCTCGAAATAAACAACCCAAGGAGGATTAATGCGCGGCTTAGCAAGAGAAGAATAAGGAACGTAACAATTGCGAATGCGCATACGCTTGCTGGATAAGCGCTTGGAACTGCGTCCATGCCCATCACCGAGCGTACAGAGTTTTGCCATCCAGCTGAAAAATAAAGCGCTGTGATTGCTATTACCGTGCACGTGATTCCAACAAAGAGATTAGTGATGCTTCGCAAGCGGTTGCTTGGCGCAGGCAATTCAAGATAGTTCCATGTCCAGCGCCATACGACGCCAAAGCCGTAACCGAAACCAAACGCAGTTCCGCACAATATTCCTTGCATGACATATGTTCGTGGGACGAGGCTTGGCGTGAGGGCGGCCGCGAACAATAACGTTCCGAGTGCCAGGCCGATGCCCGAGAGTGAGTGCCTGAATCGGAATATGATATTTGTTATGAGGGACATGAAAGACCAATATTGTTGGATTAATTATATGAGAGCGCGTCTGTCGTGCCGTATTACAAATCGCAACCTGAGCGAAGGTTACAATGTCAGCTGCGTAGGCGGTATCGTTTTATAACGTTCTAAGCATTGTGCAGAACCGAATCTAAGGGATTTGATCTCTATGCGGTGATCAAATCGCCCAGATTTGGTGTGCTCACATTATTCTTTATAAAGCTGGATCTGATTTTTCTCTTAAATGGCCGATTTTTTTGAATTTATGTGGGAAAACTTGAACTTATGGTGTTGACCAATCCGAAAGTCGCCCGTATGTTCCGCGCACTTCCTGGGATGATTTGTCCCTCTTGGGAGCGCGTAGCTCAGCCGGTAGAGCAACTGACTTTTAATCAGTAGGTCCAGGGTTCGAATCCCTGCGCGCTCACCAAAATCAATTACTTAGCAACTTTTTTTATCGCTTCAGTTGCGTTCCATCCGCCAGATGATTTGTTCAAATTACGCTCTCACATTCTGAACATGGAATGGCGTGACGTATCGCGGATGTTGTTGATCTTCAGGCCCTGCACGATATGCATGTATGAGTGCCGTTTTGCGTGATCTGTAGAAGGTCGCTCAGGGTATTTCGAATTAAATGACGACAGGGTGAGGGGTGCTGCCAGATGTTTCAACGGTGGCATTTACAATTAGCATTGCCGTGCCGCCCCTATGCTGGAATCTGCAGGTCAGTCGGCCTTATGAGTTCAATGAGATTGTGTTCAATGCATGGGACGGTATTGGAAACAAAACAGGCGCTTCAGCGCCTGTTTTTCTGTTTCTCAATTAACGAGGTAGGCGATCTCTGATTTCTGTAAGTCGGTCAAGTACCTTAAATGAAAGAATAAGACCTTCGCAGACAACGCGCCAAAACAACGTTCCAACAGCGAGCAAAACTACTGCTCCAATAATATTTTTGAAGCCCCCGAACGCTGAAAACGCCGAAAAGAATATAACTAAAGATGAAATTATTATGCCAATTAGGCCAATCCAATAAATTACATTGACCAGATAGGGCGTAAGAAATTTGTTAAATGTCAGGAAATCTGAAAACTTCATTTTTATCTCCAGTAAGGTTTTCGCTGATACCTGCTTTCGTTAATTTTGATGTTGTTTCTAGAGTTAATTTATATGAATTTCTGATTTCAACAGAATATTATAGCCGTCCAGCCTGTTACGTATTGGTACTGTTGCTTGAGTTGGTCGCAAAATATAGCTGACTACATATTTTTTGCGCTTTGCGGTGCTTCACGTCGCGGCAATGCGTATGTCAGCCTCGTATGCGTCAGTAGTCCTCATATGCGGGGCGTAAGTCTAAATCGATGTGTGTTTGATAAAATAGAGGGCTTACAGCGCATGAAGCTTACGCCGTAAAGGAATGCTGTCTGTCCGACAAAATATAAAGATGCATCGCGAAGTTTTGGATAATGCTCTGGGATCTGAATTGGTTCGATGGGGATTTGTGTGCCTAAACCTGCGGAGCAATCATTACCAATAGTTGAATGCAGTTTAAAGGCGGGGCCTAAGCCCCGCTTAATATTTATCTCGCAGCCAAGATGCCGGCAATAAGGCCTGTCGCACCAGCGATAAGCAAATATTGATTGTCGACTTTTACCCAATGCTGACCGCGGCCTGGCTTACGAAGGCCATAGCGCTGATAGTCTTTAATTTCCTGATGACGGCGCCAATCACCATATCGCTCACCACGTGACCAGCGCTTTTGTTTTTGGTCGCGCCGGTCGTGACGTTCAAAGTTTTTCCCATGAGAAGGGCGGGAGTTTTCAGTGTGGCTATACCCAGGCTTGCGTGGCGGATTGTGATTTTGTGCCTGCGCAAGTGGTGCGCCAACAAATGAAAGAGCGATTGCAGCGAGGATGGCTTTCTTAATCATGGGACACTCCTTTTGTGTTGAACCAAACGTATCAATCGAGGAGTGAACGCCAGATGAATGAAATAGGATCAAAACATTAATTAAAATCAATGTTTTGTTATCGGGTATTGCGGCTCAAAATTCGGGGTTTTGACGTGAGGCTGGGGAAGAATGAGTGTTACATCAGTTATACTGTGTGAGATATTCAAGTTGGCTTTAAAGGCGGAAGTCCACGCTGATACCGAAGCTTGCCAACTCCCCCCTATTAAGCAGGGCAACAATGGGAAGTAGCCTATTAGTAATGCTGATGGATGAGTTGGAAATCTAAAAAACGATGCAAAATGCGCCGTGGATTATCAGAAAAATATATTCGAGATACCAATTCGAAGACAGTAATTCAGTATTTTAAAGCTTTTAAATGCTCTATTTTTAAACTGAGATTTTTATGCAACCTACTGTTTTCATTAAGAAAGCAGTGGCTCCCCGGGCCGGATTCGAACCAGCGACCAACCGGTTAACAGCCGGTTGCTCTACCACTGAGCTACCGGGGAAGAGGCGCTCGCTGTGTCAGCGATGTGGCGTATAGCAGGAGGATTTCTGATTTGCAAAGCCCTATTTTTCATTTTTTCTAATTTTTTGCTTTTCGCCTACGAAACCCCATATTTCCCGGGGTATTTATGTCTGTGGAATACCCACGTTAGGATCAGAAAGTACGAATGTTCTATGAGTGAAGCCTATGAAATACCTGTCAAACGCACCATTTTGATTCTTGGAAAGCGAATCCCTGTGCCCAAATCGGTTGCAATGCGCCGAACTTTAGGCGGTGCATTGGTTTTAGGTGGTGCGCTGGGCTTCTTACCAATCCTCGGTTTCTGGATGCTTCCGCTCGGATTGGTAGTTCTTTCCAATGATTCTCATCGCGTCCGCCGTTGGCGTCGCAAAAGTGAGGTCAAAATATTACGCAAATGGCGTAATAGGAATTAGGGGGGGGCAGCTGCTTGCTGGAGTGTCATTGGAAATTCAGGCTGTGATGCCGTGCAATGCTCATGGGAATGGTGGCCTGGCAGTGTCATCGCCCGCTTAATTGCCAATAAGCTTCGGTCTTCCTTCGCCTGTTTATGATCGTGGGTGTGCTTTTGTCTGTTTTTTTGCTGCTTAAACCAGTGGGTACTATTAAGTGTAAATTTTGACGTTTACGGAAACGTAATAGTAGGCTAGTTTCTATCTGAAACTTCGCCTTTCTCATCAAATCTTGATCGGGAATGGTGTCAAAAGTGGATTAAACGGCTGGATTTATGCGTTTTCAGCCCAATTTTAGGTAAAGACGTGCTGTCACGCATTTGAGTTTTTGATGTGGCAATCATGTCGTCGACGCAAGCTAATGTATGTTTCGTCTAGGCGAAACAGCAGGTAATTGATTTGGAGGATTTCGATGCCGAGCTATCGCGCGCCAGTTGAGGATACAAATTTCGTTCTCAATGACGTTCTGAATTATCAGCGTTATAACAATTTGCCGGGTTTTGCCGATGTATCGCCCGATGTCGTCGAGGCGATCTTGTCCGAAGGCGCGAAGCTCGCCGAAGGTACGCTGTTTCCGGTCAATCATTCTGGCGATCAGGAAGGCTGCGTTCGCGCATCCGATGGTTCTGTTAAGACGCCGAAGGGTTTTAAGGCGGCCTATGACCAGTATCGCGAAGGCGGTTGGCTTGGTCTTGCTGTACCGGAACAATATGGCGGGCAGGGACTTCCATATCTGCTGCATACCGCTGTTGGCGAATACATGTCGTCGGCGAATATGGCGCTTACCATGTACCCCGGCCTCACGCAGGGTGCGATTGCTGCGATCCTCACCCATGGCACGGATGAGCAGAAAGACACTTATCTGCCTAAGATGGTCGAAGGCACATGGACCGGCACCATGAACCTGACCGAGCCGCATTGCGGCACCGATCTGGGGCTGCTGCGTTCAACGGCTGCACCACAGGAAGATGGCTCCTACAAGATTTCCGGCCAGAAGATTTTCATCTCTGCTGGCGAACACGACATGTCGGAAAACATTATTCATCTGGTGCTGGCCCGTATCGACGGTGCGCCGGAAGGTGTTAAGGGCATTTCGCTGTTTATCGTGCCAAAATTCATTCTGGATGCTGATGGCAATCCGGGCGAGCGCAATGGCGTATCTTGTGGTTCCATCGAAGAAAAGATGGGCATTCACGGCAATTCCACCTGCGTTATGAATTACGATGACGCAACCGGTTATCTGATTGGCGAGGCACACAAGGGCCTGCGCGCCATGTTCACAATGATGAATGAAGCGCGTCTCGGTGTGGCTTTGCAGGGGCTTTCGATAGCGGAAACTGCTTATCAGAACGCCGCAATTTATGCGCGTGAGCGTATTCAGGGCCGAGCACTTTCGGGTCCGGCAGCGCCTGACAAGAAGGCCGATCCGATCATCGTGCATCCGGATATCCGCCGTAACCTTATGAATATCCGTGCTTACAATGAAGCCGGTCGTGCGCTTATCCTTTGGACGGCGTTGAACTCCGATATTGCGCATCGTTCCGGCGATGAAGCAGAGCGTCAGGCTGCAGATGATCTAGTTGGTCTGCTTACGCCGGTGTTGAAAGGTGTTCTGACCGACAAGGGTTTTGAACATGCTGTCATGGCGCAGCAGGTGTTCGGCGGTCATGGTTATATTGAAGAACACGGCATGAGCCAGTATGTGCGCGATGCACGTATTGCCATGATCTATGAAGGTGCCAACGGCATTCAGGCGCTTGATCTGGTTGGCCGCAAACTGGCGCTGAATGGTGGTCGTGCGATCACTGCTTTCTTCAAGGAAGTGGGCGAATTCTGCGAAACCAACCGCGAAAATGAAAAGCTTAGCTTTTTCACGAAGCATCTGAAGAAGGGCGTCAACGACCTTCAGGCCGCAACCATGTGGCTGATGCAGAACGCGATGGCAAAGCCTGACAATGCCGGTGCAGCATCGAACGATTACATGCATCTCTTTGGTCTGGTGGCGCTCGGTTACATGTGGGCGCGCATGGCGAAAGTTGCCGAAGAAAAGCTTGCCGCAGGAGAAGGCAACAAGGCCTATCTTGAAGCAAAGCTTGTAACCGCACGCTACTATTTCGAGCGCATCATGCCGGAAACCGTTGCACATCTTGCACGCATCCAGTCCGGTGCGGATAGCATGATGGCGCTTAACGCAGACGCATTCTAAATTTTGATATTGCGCCAATGCTGCTTGGAATTGGCGGGAAGGAGAAAAAATGGCTGAGGCTTATATTTACGATCACGTTCGCACACCGCGTGGACGTGGCAAGAAAGACGGTAGCCTGCATGAAGTGCCTGCCGTTCGTCTGGGCGCGAAGGTTCTCGAATCCTTGCGCGACCGCAACGGCATCGACACGGCAAAGGTCGATGACATTATTTTCGGCTGTGTCGATCCGGTCGGCGAAGCGGGTGCTGTCATTCCGCGTTCTTCGGCTTTTGAAGCGGGGTATGATTTTAAAGCGCCGGGTATCCAGATTTCGCGTTTCTGTGCGTCGGGTCTTGATGCGATCAATCTGGCTGCGGCTAAGATTGCCTTTGGCGCGGATGATCTGGTGATTGCCGGTGGCGTTGAAAGTATGTCGCGCGTTGGCATGGGTATGTCGGGCGGCGCCTGGTATATGGACCCATCAGTGGGCTTTCCCGGTCGTTTCATGCCGCAGGGCGTGTCGGCTGATCTGATCGCTACGAAATACGGCTTTTCGCGTGATGATGTCGATGCCTATGCAGTCGAAAGCCAGAAACGCGCTGCAAAATCGTGGGAAAAGGGCTATTTCAAGAATTCCGTCATTCCGATCAAGGATCAGAATGGCCTTACCATTCTTGATCATGACGAGCATATGCGTCCCGGCACCGATATGCAGGCGCTCGGCCAGCTCAACCCGTCCTTTGTGATGCCCGGCGAAATGGGCGGCTTCAATGCTGTCGGCATTCAGGCGCATCCAGAAGTCGAAACCATCAATCACGTTCACCATGCCGGTAATTCGTCTGGTATCGTTGATGGTGCAGCAGGCGTTCTCGTTGGCTCGAAGAAGGCTGGCAAAGCCTTTGATATTAAACCGCGTGCGCGTATCCGTGCTTTTGCCAATATCGGTTCTGAACCAGCGCTTATGCTGACTGGCCCGGTCGATGTGACGGAAAAGCTTCTCAAACAAGCAAAGATGAAAATCTCGGATATTGATCTGTTCGAGTTGAACGAAGCCTTCGCTGCCGTGGTTCTGCGTTACATGCAGGCTTTTGACATTCCGCATGACAAGATCAACGTTAATGGCGGCGCGATAGCGCTTGGCCATCCGCTGGGTGCAACGGGCGCGATGATCCTCGGCACGGTGCTGGATGAGTTGGAACGCCGCGATCTCAACACCGCACTGGTCACGTTGTGTATCGGCGCTGGCATGGGTACGGCCACGATCATTGAGCGCGTGTAAGGGGAGTTTCAGAAAATGACTTATGTAAATTTCAAAGTTGAAACTGACACCGATGGCATCGCTCTCGTCACTTGGGACATGCCTGAAAAGTCGATGAATGTTTTCACCGTCGAAGCGATGCAGGAATTAAACACCATCATCGACGCGACGACTGCTGACGAAAAGGTCAAGGGCGTAGTCATCACGTCTGGCAAAGACACGTTCTCCGGTGGTGCTGACCTGACCATGCTTGAAGGCATGTTCAAGGAATTCCAGAAGCAAAAGGCAAAGGACAAGCAAGCTGCTGTCCAGTCTCTGTTTGATAATGTCGGCCGGATGGGCGGACTGTTCCGCAAGCTCGAAACTTCGGGCAAGCCATGGGTCTCGGCCATCAATGGCACCTGCATGGGCGGGGCATTTGAAATGTCACTTGCTTGCCATGCCCGCGTTGCATCTGATGCGCCGGGCGTGAAGATGGGCCTGCCAGAAGTGAAAGTCGGCCTCTTTCCGGGCGCTGGCGGCACACAGCGCGTTCCACGCCTTGCCAACCAGCAGGACGCGTTGCAAATGATGACCACAGGCTCAAGCCTAACGGCGCAGCGCGCCAAGGCGATGGGTCTTGTTACTGAAGTTGCACCTGCCAAGAAGCTCGTTGAAACCGCTAAGAAGCTCATCAAGAGTGGCCTCAAGCCAGTTCAGCCATGGGATGAAAAAGGCTTCAAGCTGCCGGGCGGAGCGATCTATTCGGCTGCCGGTGCAAATCTTTGGCCTGCGGCAACTGCTATTTTGCGTCGTGAAACTTCCGGCAATTATCCAGCGGCACTGGCTATTCTGAAGTCGGTCTATGAAGGCCTTCTAGTGCCGTTTGATACCGGTCTCAGGATTGAACAGCGCTACTTCACCGAAATCCTCCAGACGACTGAAGCGGGCATGATGATCCGTTCGCTCTTCGTGTCGTTGCAGGAGTTGAACAAGGGCGCACGCCGCCCGGTTGATGAAAAGCCAAACAAGTTCAAGAAGATCGGCGTTATTGGCGCTGGTTTCATGGGCGCAGGTATTGCTTATGTGACTGCTAAGGCTGGCATTCCGGTGGTATTGATCGACCGCGATCAGGAGTCTGCTGACAAGGGAAAAGCCCATGCTGCTGACCTGATCACCAAGGAAATGCAGAAGGGTCGTGCGACAGAGGCCGACAAGGAAAAGCTTCTATCGCTCATCACCGCAACGCCTGATTATGGTTTGCTTGAAGGGGCTGACCTCGTGATCGAAGCGGTGTTTGAGGATCGCGAAGTCAAACGTGTCGCGACCGAAAAGGCTGAGGAAGTGCTGAAAACTTCCGCGATTTTCGCTTCCAACACTTCAACTCTGCCGATCAGCGGTCTTGCCAAAGTCTCCAAGCGTCCGAAGAACTTCATCGGCATTCACTTCTTCTCGCCCGTCGATAAGATGCTGTTGGTTGAAGTGATCCTCGGCAAGAAGACATCCGACAAGGCGCTTGCCGTAGCCCTTGATTACGTTCGTGCGATCAAGAAGACGCCAATTGTCGTCAACGACACCCGCGGCTTCTACGTCAATCGTTGCGTACTGCGTTATATGTCAGAAGCCTACAACATGCTCGTTGAAGGTGTTCCTGCTGCGATGATCGAAAATGCCGCCCGCATGGCCGGCATGCCGGTTGGCCCGCTTGCGCTCAATGATGAAACAGCGATCGACCTTTCGCAGAAAATCCTCAAGGCAACGCTTGCCGATCTTGGCGAAAAGGCCGTTGATCCGCGCCATGTGGAACTGGTGGACAAGCTCGTTAATGAGTTTGATCGTAAGGGCCGCAAGAACGGTAAGGGCTTCTATGAGTATCCAGCCAAGCCTGCCAAGAAGCATCTCTGGACCGGTCTCAAAGATCTTTATCCGCAGCAGAACCCTGACAAGATTGACGTGAGCGAACTTAAAGAGCGTTTTCTCGTGACGATTGCTTTGGAAGCTGCACGCGTGATGGAAGAAGGCATTGTCACCGATCCGCGTGAAGCCGACGTGGGCTCCATTCTGGCCTTTGGTTTCGCACCTTATACCGGCGGTACGTTGTCTTATATTGATGGCATGGGTGCGAAGAAATTCGTCAAGCTTGCCAAAGAGTTGCAGCGCAAATACGGTCAGCAGTTCAAGGCACCGAAGCTGCTTGTTGATATGGCAGAGAATGGCGAAAGCTTCTACCAGCGCTTCAATCCGTATAAAAATGAAGCGAAGAAAGCCGCTTAACGTATAAACGTTTGACTGAAATGAAAAACGCGCGACATTCCGATGTCGCGCGTTTTGTCTATGTATAAGAAAATTTGCCTGTAAAATCGCACATCTTGCGTCGTTTTAGGAATTCTGTTAAGTTCGCCACAATATATGTTAGGTAATTAGGTTTAAAATCCTCTTTTGTAGGTTGCGGCAATGTTTTCTCACGATAGCGTATGGGCTGCGATTGATGCCTTGGCAGAACGCAGCTCTTTAAGTGCGTCCGGTCTTGCGCGTCGTGCAGGGCTGGATCCAACCACTTTTAATAAGTCCAAGCGATATGCATCAGATGGCCGCGCGCGTTGGCCTTCGACAGAGTCACTTGCCAAAGTGATGGAAGCCACCGGGGCAACATTGGATGAATTTACCCGGCTCATCCGTGGTGAAAATTCGACGCCCAATTATGGTGAATATTTGCAGGAGCCAAGCGCCATTCCGCTGCTTGGCATGGCTGAAGCGGGGGCTGGCGGCTATTTTGATGATGCCGGTTTTCCAGCTGGTCAGGGCTGGGATGTGGTTCAGTTTCCCGCGGCTCCCACAGATAATGTCTATGCGCTGGAAGTTTCTGGCGACTCGATGTTGCCGCTTTATCGTGATGGCGATACGCTGGTTGTAGCACCCAATGCAGCGGTTCGACGCGGTGATCGTGTTGTGGTTCGCACGAAAGACGGAGAGGTTATGGCCAAAATTCTACATCGCCAGACGCCACGCACAATCGAATTACATTCGTTCAATCCTGAATTTCCGAACCGTGCTTTTGAAATGAAAGATGTTGAGTGGGTCGCGCGCATTCTATGGGCCAGTCAGTAATGGCCAGGCCGCATCGTAAAAATAATGCCCGGATTGTTTTCGGTAGCTTGGCTGGTTTAACCGGGGCCATTCTCGTCGCTGCATTCGTTGCACCGTTTTACGGTGCGTTGGATCGCCCGGTGACGATTGTCGAAAGTGGCGACGGTCAAAGCAAACCTGATGCTTCTACTGGCAATGGGATTGTTGTTGAGCAGTTTGATTATAACGAGCCTGATAAAAATGTGGGTGAGGACAATCCCGCACCCCAAGAGACATCAACTCCTGACACCGCGCCAACGACTACAGAGCAGAATTCTTCCACGCAAACAGGACAAGGTGGACTTGAGCGTGAATCTGCACGGCCGCCACTGAGTGATCTTGGGTTGGCTTCAACACCAAAACCACCTGAGCCGCCAGTACCTGCAACGCCAGTGGATGATGGGGAGCCGATGCAGCTTTTGCAGCGACCTGTCGCAATAGCGGCAGGGCGGCTTGAAAGTCAGGGGCGTATTGTTGATTTGCAAGGCATAGACGTCATGCCGGTCGAGCAAATGTGCCAGTCGTCAGCGGGTGAAAGCTGGCCATGTGGTATGCAGGCGCGCACAGCTTTTCGTCAGTGGTTACGCGCTCGGGCAATTATGTGCCGACTACCGCAGGATGATAGCGGCGCTGCTATTGCGACGCAGTGCAGCGTCGGCAATGACGATGCAGCGCAGTGGTTGGTCGCCAACGGTTGGGCGAAAGCTGTTGCGGGTGGTGCATATCAGGAAGCGGGTGAAAAAGCAGAGGCAGGAAAACTCGGGATCTATGGAAATAAGCCTGAAACCGCGTTGCCAGAGTTTAGCAATGGGGGCAATCAGCCATCAATCCAAGTGCCACAGACGCCTCTTCAACCGACAAGACCACAACAGCTTGATGGTGAATTTCCGCCTGCGCCGCAAAATTAGAGCGTATCTCTAAGAATGTGAAACGGTTTTTGGGATATGCGTATTGAACATTTGATGTCTTCCCCCCTGCTTAGTTTTAATCAGAGTGGAAGATGATATAAAATAAAATGCCCTGCGCTGATTGATCGGCGCAGGGCATTTTTCGAATTATTTGTCACTTACGACAATGTGCCAGCAAGAGCCTTCTGAATGAGCGCACGGGTTTCATCGATGCCATAAAGGGCAACGAATGAACCAAAGCGTGGGCCGCGTTCCTGACCGATCAGCACTTCATAGAGCATCTGGAAGAAGGAAACCGAAACGCCGGGGCCGCCTTCAGGGCTTTTCTTCGTGTGATCCTGATAGCGCTCGATTGCACGGGCAACGTCCAGAATTGAGTTCTGAATGTCATTGCCGTCGCTACCAGCTGGAAGCGTAGCAAGCTTCGCATCAAGACCTTCAAGAGCTGCGCGTTCAACGTCGTCAGGGGTGCGGAACTGCTTGGTCGGCTTCACAAAATCGTTGAAGTAACGGATTGCATAGCCAACAAGCGCGTCGAGTTCCGGATTGTTTTCAGGCGTAACACCCGGCACATGGCGGGAGATGAAACCCCAGAGAACGCTTGGGTTTTCCGCATTCGATGCGCTGACCAGATTGAGCATCAGCGCGAATGTAACCGGCAGTTCAACTTTTGGCGGATTGCCGTAATGGATGTGCCAGACCGGATTGTTCAGGCGGTCTTTCCACTCCTGACGGTTATAAGCCGAGAGATAGGTGAAATATTCGTCCACGGCCTTCGGGATCACGTCGAAATAGAGCTTCTTCGCGGTCTTTGGCTTCTGGAAGTTATAGAGCGCAAGGCTTTCGGTTGGCGCATAGGCCAGCCACTCGTCAATCGAGATGCCATTGCCCTTTGACTTTGAAATCTTCTGGCCAAGTTCGTCAAGAAACAGTTCGTAAACGAAATGCTCTGGCGCGCGACCGCCAAGAATTTCACAGATGCGGTCGTAAATACCCGCATTAGTCTGATGGTCCTTGCCAAACATTTCGAAATCGACGCCGAGTGCAGCCCAGCGCATACCGAAATCTGGCTTCCACTGAAGCTTCACTTTGCCGCCGGTGACGGAAAGCGTGGTTTCAACACCGTCTTCATCGTCAAAAGTGATGGTGCCAGTCTTGGCGTCCACACTCTTCATCGGCACGTAAAGCACGCGGCCAGACTTTGGCGAAATTGGCAGAAATGGGCTGTAGGTCGCCTGACGCTCTTCGCCGAGCGTCGGCAGCATCACTTTCATGATGTCGTCATAGCGTTCAACAGCTTTCAGTAGAACTGCATCAAACTTACCGGACTGGTAATATTCGGATGCGCTGGCAAATTCGTAATCGAAACCAAAGGTATTGAGGAAGCGGCAGAGCATGGCATTGTTATGCTCGGCAAAGCTCTTATATTCGCCGCCAAACGGGTTTGGCACGGCGGAAAGCGGCAATTGCAGATAAGGTTCCAGCGCTGCCTTGTCCGGCACATTTTCCGGGATCTTGCGCATCCCGTCGAGATCGTCCGAGAAACAGATCAGGCGCGTCTTGACCTTGTCTTCCGTGAGAATGCGGAAGGCATGGCGGACCATAGAGGTGCGTGCCACTTCGCCAAATGTGCCGATATGTGGCAGGCCCGATGGGCCGTAACCAGTCTCGAAAATCACGGTTTCTGGCATGCCGGTTTTGGCATAGCGCTTGAGGATTTTCTTCGCTTCTTCAAAGGGCCACGATTTCGCTTCCGCAGCCGCCGCGGTCAGTTCCGGGGTCAGCGTAATTTCGGGAAGGCGGTGCGAAGTCATGATGTTATCCTGATGTCCTGTGAAGGGCTTTGTTTGCTGAAATTTTTTGCACACTTATGTACCATTGCTCTATGGCGCGGCGAAGCCTACACGTCAATCTTTGGCACAGTGATTACGTCCGAATTTGCTTGCGTAAGCCTTATATGCTCCTTAATTTTCTCCAAAATTAGCCGAAACTATGATTCCGGTTGGACGATGCAGGAGCATTCGATGAAAAACATTTCGCCTCATGACGCGCTCGTTTACATCATGGTGACGACTTCCGCCGCAGATACAACGATGACCGATGCGGAATTGGCATCCATCAGCAATGTGGTTTCCCGTCTGCCTGTGTTTCAGGGGTTTGATGCTACTCGATTGCCGAAGCTGGCCAGTGATTGTCTTGAGATGCTTTCCTATGACGATGGTCTGGAGCGCATTCTCGATTTGGCGCATGATGCTCTGCCAGAAAAGCTCTATGATACCGCTTATGCGCTGGCTGTTGAGGTGGCTGCTGCTGATTTACATGTTGAGCAGGAAGAGCTTGAGTTTTTGCAGATGTTGCGTGACCGTTGGTCGTTGGACGAATTGACCGTTGCAGCCATTGAGCGCAGTGCGCGCGTACGCTTCCGCAAGCTTTGAATTATAGATTGTGATTGGAAACGGGCGGGGCAAATCCCGCCCGCAGCATAAGTTAGTCTGGCTTAGCAGACGACGGGAACGCGCCTAGCTTTGCGCCATTCCAGTGCTGTGCGCATGAGATGGGCAGCTTCGGCAAATGTAGCGCTGTCTTTCCAGCGTTCCGCATGGATAAGGTTTGATGGAACGATATCCCTTAACGCTTCAAGCGTATGACGCGGGACGGTATCGGTACAACTCCATAGCCGCCGAAAAACGACGCTAATACGCGTTATCTTGCCATTGATTGCGACGACTGGTTCAGCCGATTCAAGGTTCCAGTCCTCATAAGCATCGATTGCGTTCTGAAATGCGTGATGCAAATAGATCGGTGCATGACCGTCATGAAGTGGGGGCAGCAAACTAGACATTTCTGTTTCCTCTCTTCCAATATGATTGGCTTCAGGCACTTACGGAAACTACAATACAGGACTCCGCAAATGCGGTTAAAAGAGCTGTAAAAGCTCGCCATGTATGTGCCGTATCGAACATCTCCTCACGAAATACGACAACACATAATTAACCATGATCTATGCAAGGGTGGGTGTTTGGCAAGGAGAAAATTTCTTTAATAAGGCCGGTAAGAGAAAATCAGTTCCGTTGGGTTCAGAAATCATCCGCGTGCATTTTGTGTAATATACGGTGAATGATTGGAGCAAACATGATGCTGAAGCCCGCCAGGAAAAAAATATTGGCGTACAGGCCATATATTCCAGCGAACATTCTGCCTGCAGTAGTTGCAGGAACGGTGATCAAACCAAAACCACTGAGAATGAAGGTTGAATGCAGTATTGCATCTTCAAGCCCAAGGCCTTCGAAAATAATAAAGCCAACTGCACCGATTGCCACCGAGATGAGCATGACGACTATTACATAAAGAGCATGTTTCATCATCCGTTCAATGAAACGGCTTTGACTCACTGGTGGAGTGGTACGCTTCTCGTACATTCTATTACATCTCTCATGCCAAAAGCTGTGATTGGTTTTGCTTTTGATTTATTTTCAAGATGTAAGCAAGTTTCTTTGATCAATCCAATACTGTCCCACCCAACTCTTTTATTTTCTTTAAGACGTTGGTTGTCGTGGGTGCATGTTCTTCACATGCAGCTGGAGTTGTGAGTTTCATCATTGCCGGTTGAACGTAGCTGGTGATGTAAACATCCATAGTCAAATTCATGTGGCTGGCCACGGCTTGTGCTGTTCCGCCGATCAGTGCCGCATCGCCTTTTGTCACGCCACTGATCTCGCAGTTTGAAGCAACGAGATTGGCCAGAGCGAGTTCATGCAGGGATTGTTCACCTGAAAGCGCGGCGATAGCGGATGCTGGCGGTGTCTGAATTGTTGATGCAACCTGTGAATAGACTGGCGAAGTGATCAAAAGCATTGCGCCGAATGCGAAGCTAATTTTCCGTTGCATTTGGCTATCTATAAAAGTCATCAGAAAATCTCTTCCTTTGAGCATTGCTTGGCAGTGTATTGCATGGCCGAATTTGCCAGTGGAGATGTTTAAGCGTTTTTGCAAAGTCTGTGTATTTAGGCAATGTATGTTCAGTGTTTTCACAGCACGATCTTGATCGCGTTAGGAAATAGATGATTTTCTAGCGAAATTGCTTCATGTTTTTGCCTGATATGCATTAGTTGAGGCCCGCATCTATTTTATGCAGTCCCTAATTGGATCGAAATGAAGGGATCGTCATCTGTGGTGGACAAAGACACGATATTGGGTGGCGTCGTTTCAGTCGGCCTGCATGGTGCTGTGCTCGCGCTATTATTGATCACCTTTCCGGTATCGACGCATTCTGTCCAGCCTGAGGATGTAAAGGTCGAACTCGTTCCGCCACCACCCTCGGCACAGGCTGAGAAACAGTCGGATAAGACGGATGATGCTGCCAGAGCCGCATCTGAACAAAAGGCGTTTGAGACAGCTGCAAACGAAGAGAAAGAAAACACCAAAATCGAGCCCTCAACGCCTTCTGAACAAGAGGGTGAAGATGCGGCTCAACCGACGGACAGCGAAACCGAACCCAATCAGAATAAATCATCTGCCACTGATCCAATTTTGAGCGCCGAAAGATCGGCTGTGAGTGTAGCCAGTTTGGCGAAGCAAGAAGTGCAGATGACAAAAGCCAAGAAAATATATTCGAAGGATGCGCTTTCAAACCCAAATGTCAAACAGGCTTTGGGCAAGCTTTCTCCCACGGATCGCGTCATTCAGATTTGCGGAATAGAGGCATTGGAGCAAATCCGGCATCACCGGCCTGATATTATTCCTGATATGATGGCGCGAACGGGTGGGGCGCTGACAGCATCGAGTCTGAAAATGTCCGATGGTGCCTTCAGAAGTCATGCAAAATGGTACAACCTCGATTTCAATTGCGAAGTTAACCCAAAAGACATGGCGGTTTCGTCTTTTCAATATGCGATTGGTGACCCTATCCCTAAAAAGGACTGGTCCCACAGAGAGCTGCCAGTGGATTAGCCTTACGAAAAGAGAAACAAGTTTCGATATTTATTGCCACTGTGACAGGATTTACCCTGCAATTCCCGTAGCGCCGTTGTAGACAATGGAAACGGAATTTCGGAGGCAGGTATATGGCTCGGTTTGTTGCTTCACGCAGGGCATTTCTGGTTGGTTCGACATCGCTTGCGGCTTTGCCGCTGTTGCCTCGCTTGGCACGGGCTGAAGATGCACCACAAAAAGGCGGTCGACTGGTTGTTGCAGCAGATTCAGAGCCACGCAATCTCAACCCGGCCATTGTCGCTTCCAACGGCATTTTCTTCGTGGCGAGCAAGGTCATCGAGCCTTTGGCTGAAGCCTCATTTGATGGTGAAAACGGTCTGGCGCCACGCCTTGCAACCAGCTGGGAAGGCTCTGATGACGGTCTGACCGCAACCTTCCGCCTGCGTGATGGCGTCAAATGGCATGACGGTAAGCCCTTCACATCCGCAGACGTTGCTTTTTCGGCGCTGCAAGTCTGGAAGCCGCTGCAAAATCTCGGTCGTGTTGTGTTCAAGGCCTTGGAGAGAGTCGAAACACCGGATGAGCATACGGCAGTTTTTTATTTCAGTGAACCAACACCGTTTCAGCTTATTCGCAATGCGCTGCCAGCGCTCACCGCAGTATTGCCGAAGCATGTGTTTGAGGGCACGGATATTGCCGCCAATCCCGCCAATGAGAAGTTGATTGGCACTGGCCCGTTCAAATATGCAGAGCACAAGACCGGTGAATATTATCGCCTTGCGAAAAACGAAGATTATTGGGGCGAGGGCAAGCCTTATCTTGATGAAATCATTTACCGCGTGCTGCCGGATCGTGCTGCTGCAGCAGGTGCGCTGGAAGCCGAGGAAATTGATCTTGCTGCGTTTTCCGCCGTACCGCTGGCCGATCTCGACCGCATTTCAAAAGTGCCGGGGATCAATGTCATTTCTAAAGGCTATGAGGCGCTGACCTATCAGCTGGTCGTTGAAATCAATCATCGCCGCAAGGAACTCTCAGACCTTAAAGTTCGTCAGGCAATCGCTCATTCGATTGATCGAGATTTCGTCGTGAAGACGATTTTCTTGGGCTATGCCAAGCCTTCGACCGGACCCGTTCCGCAATATGACAGCCAGTTTTATACGGGCGATGTCACCGATTATCCTTTCGATGTGGCGAAGGCCAATGCGCTGCTGGATGAGGCGGGTTATAAGCGCGGCAAGGACGGCACGCGCTTTGCACTAAAGCTGCTGCCAGCCCCATATTTCAATGAAACCAAGCAGTTTGGTGATTATCTGCGACAAGCGTTGGCGGAAATCGGCATTGATGCGCGTATCGTCAATAATGATTCAGCAGCACATCAGAAGGCAGTCTATACGGATCACGATTTTGATCTCGCCATTGCACCGACCGTCTATCGTGGCGATCCGGCTATTTCGACGACCATTCTGGTGGAAAGCGGTATTGCAGCAGGCGTGCCGTTTTCCAATCAGGGTGGTTACGCCAATGCGGAATTGGACGCGGTAATTGCTAAGGCTGCACATGAAATTAACGAGGAAAAGCGCACAGCACTTTATCATCAATTCCAGCAGCTGGTCGAAGCTGATTTGCCGCTCATCAATGTGGCGGAATGGGGCTTTATCACGGTTGCCAATGACCGCGTTAAGAATGTCTCCAACAATCCGCGCTGGGCAGTTTCCAACTGGGCAGATGTGTTTATTGAACAGTGACGAAATATTGTGACGAAGCGCTGCTTTGATTGTACGTTCACGACGTGGCGCAGATTCTAACTCTTTTCAGGAAACGACTGATCAGCAGCATGATTGTGCTGCTGATTGTTATTGTCGGCTGTTTCTTGATGTTGGAACTGGCGCCCGGCGATGCGGTTGATGCCTATGCGGTAAGCTTCGGCGGTGATGCGAGTGCCATGGCTGAAATGCGTGCGCGCTGGGGGCTGGATCAATCCGTTTGGCACAGGTTGACTGCTTATCTTGCCGCACTTTTGCAAGGCAATCTTGGTTGGTCGGTCAGTTTCAACCGCCCCATTGTTGGCATCATTCTTGAGCGCCTTCCCAATACGCTTTTGCTGATGGGCGCTGCGACGGCGCTGTCATTCGCGGTGGGGTCGGCTCTGGGTATTGTCGCAGGCGCAAGACCCGGAAGTTTTCGCGATCGTTTTTTGTCGGTTGCCTCGCTTGTGCTTTATGCCATACCCGGTTTTTGGCTGGCACTGGTGCTGGTCATCCTGTTTTCAATCCGGTTGCGCTGGCTGCCTTCAAGCGGCATTGAGACGATTGCTTCTGGTAAGGAAGGTCTTGCACGAGCCTTAGATATAGCGCGTCATCTTCTGCTGCCGGTGGTCTCGCTGGCGCTGATTTACTTGGCGCTTTATCTGCGTGTGATGCGCGCTTCTATGGCTGACATCTGGCGTATGGATTTCGTCCGCGCACTGAAAGCGCGAGGCATATCACGCCCGCGTATCGTGCTGCGCCATGTGGCGCGCAATGCTGCCTTGCCACTCGTGACCATGCTTGGCCTACAAGCCGCTTCTATGCTGGGCGGCAGCGTGGTGATTGAAAGCGTCTTTGCAGTTCCCGGCCTTGGAAGGCTCGCACAGGAGGCGGTTGCAAGCCGCGATACACCTTTGCTGCTGGGTGTTATTCTGACGAGTGCCATCATGGTGATCGCCGTCAATTTTGTGGTCGATCTTCTCTATCTCTGGCTTGATCCGCGCATATCTGCGCAAAAGGTGCGGCCATGATGAGTGGTATGAAACGCTATTTCGGATCGGGCGAGGGCGTTGCAGGCGCGATTATTCTGTTCCTGCTGATCGCAGCAGCGCTTTTTGCGCCGCTGCTTTTTCCCGGTGATCCGCTGCGTATTGTTGCGACGCCGATGCTTGCGCCATTCGACAATGCATCCTTCCCGCTTGGAACTGACCGGCTGGGTCGTAATGTGCTGGCCGAGCTTCTCCATGCGAGCCGTACATCGCTGATTGTGGGGCTGGCGGCGGCGGCGGCATCCATTCTGATTGGCAGCATTGTCGGTACGCTGGCAGGTTTTGCCGGTGGTTTGGTCGATGAAGTGCTGATGCGGATTACGGAAGCTTTTCAGACCGTACCGGGCTTTTTGCTTGCACTGGCATTGGTCAGCATTGCCGGGCCTTCGCTGCCGGTACTGGTTGCGGCGATTGCGCTTTCTAGCTGGACGCAGGCTGCACGTCTTACGCGCGGGCAGGTACTGTCCATCCGTGAGCGCGATTATGTGGCGTCAGCCCGTGTTATTGGTATGCACCCGCTGGAGATTGCTTTTCGGCAAATCCTCCCTAATGCCTTGCCGCCGGTGCTGGCGCTTGTTCCGGTAATTGTCGCCTCTGCAATTCTGATTGAAGCAGCGCTGTCATTTCTGGGACTTGGTGATCCCAATCGCGTGACATGGGGCGGCATGATTGCCGAAGGCCGCACGGTTTTACGCTCTGCGCCGTGGTTGTCCATTCTGCCCGGGCTTGCGCTGGCTTTGACTGTCGTTGGTGTCTATCTCGCGGGCGAAGGCATCACACAGGCTGCATCGCGGCGCGAGGTGCAGGCATGAGTGCGCTCGCCCATATTGAAAAGCTAGGCGTGCACTATGGCAGCGATACAGCGCTCAACAATCTTGACCTCGATATATATGCCGGCGAGACACTTGCCATTATTGGTGAAAGCGGTTCTGGAAAAAGCACATTGGCGTTGGCTCTTGCTGGCCTGCTGCCAGCCAATGCTCGCGTTTCAGGCGCGATCCTATGGCCGAATGGAAAACCAAAGCCGGGCTGCGATGTGGGCTTTGTGTTTCAGGATCCAGCTTCAAGTTTCGATCCCTTGATGCGTGTTGGTGCGCAACTGGTCGAAACTATCCGTGCTCACGAAAACATTGATCGTCATGCGGTAGAAGATAAGGCGCTCAAGTTGTTAGCGCGCGTTCAGATAGCAGAGCCGGACATAAGTTTTTCGCGTTATCCGCATCAGTTTTCCGGTGGGCAGAAACAGCGCATCGCAATAGCACTTGCCATAGCAGCAAACCCCACTCTGCTGATTGCTGACGAGCCAACCAGTGCGCTCGATACCATTGTGCAAAGGCAAGTCGTGGCACTGCTGCGTGCCTTGGTTCAGACTGATGGCATGACGCTAATCTTCATCACACATGATATTGCGCTGGCTTCCAATCTGGCGGATCGTATTGCCGTGTTCCGTCATGGTGAACTGGTGGAGAGCGGCCCAGCGCGTGCGATCATAACAAACCCGAAGAGCGATTATACAAAAGCGCTGATTGCAGCCGTTCCCGTGCTGGAGCCTCAACATGGATAGACATTTGTTGCAGGCGACTGATCTGACCGTGCGTTATGGCGATAAGCTCGCGCTGGATCATGTAAATCTTGAGATTGCAGCAGGTGAAACGCTGGCGTTGGTCGGGCCTTCCGGCAGCGGTAAATCCACATTGGCGCGCGCACTTCTACGGCTGCATCCGCTTGAATCCGGTTCAATCCAGTTTGAGAATGAGAATTGGCTTGCGTTCAAAGGCAGCGAATTAAGAAAGCGCCGCGCGCGGATGCAGATGGTGTTTCAAGACCCACTTTCGGCATTCAATCCACGCGCAACGGTGTATGACCTGCTCAACGAACCGCTGCGTATTCATGGGATAAGGCGCGATATTTCAGAGCTTCTGCAAAAGGTTGGCCTTGATTCCAAATTGAGCAAACGCGGTGTGCATGAGATTTCCGGTGGCCAGCGTCAGCGTGTGGCAATTGCACGGGCCTTCGCAACAACACCGTCGCTCATCGTTCTGGATGAAGCAGTGTCGGCGCTCGATGTGACGGTGCGGGGCTCAATTCTGAAACTATTGCAGGAGATACAGAAGGCCGAAGGCACGGCATATCTCTTCATCACGCATGATCTGGCGGTTGCAGCACAAATGGCGGATCGGATTGCCGTGATGGAGCGCGGGCGTATTGTTGAATGTCGCCCGGCGCGAGAGTTGATAGCGGCACCGCAAGCGCCTGTTACAAAGGCGCTGATTGAAGCCGTGCCGCGTGTTTTGGTTTAAGCCTTTCCAAGCTCAATCGAACGCTTCCGTGCCGCATCGACAGCTTCGGCAACCAAATTCTTGAGGCGATCCTCACCCATCAAGACGTCCAGTGCCGCTGCAGTTGTGCCGTTCGGGCTTGTAACCTGCTCGCGCAGCTTGGTTGGGGTGTCGCTGCTTGCTGCGGCCAATGCACCTGCACCCATGACGGTCTGCATGGCAAGAAGCGCTGCTGTTTCGCGCGGAAGACCAGCTGTCACGCCAGCATCTGTCAGCGCTTCGATGAAGTGGAATACATAAGCAGGACCGGAACCGGAAACGGCAGTCACGGCATCCATCTGCGCTTCGTCAGTAATGCTTGCGATCTTGCCTGATGTCTTAAGTAAGCTCTTTACGAAAGCTGCATCATCGTCACTGACATTGGCATTTTTGTAGGTAACGAGCATGCCTTTGCCAATGGCTGCTGGCGTGTTCGGCATGCAACGCATGATCTTTGCATCGCTACCGAGATGCTGTTCAAAAAATGAAACGGGAATGCCTGCCGCGACGCTCACAAAGGTCGCGTTTGGCGCAAAGCGCTTATAGGAAGGCAAAACTGTGCCCATGACTTGTGGCTTGACGGCAACCAGCACCATGCGCGGGTTAAGATCGTCGGGCAGCGAATCTGCACTCGAACATGCATTAACGCCAGCAAGCGCAGCACGGCTCTGAAGAGCTTCGGATGGTTCAACCACATACACATTCTCGGATTGCAGAATGCCGCTGTCGAGCCAGCCCTTGAGCATGGCAAAGCCCATATTGCCGCAACCGACGAGAATGACTGTATCTTGCATGAGAATGTTCCACCTTCATGAATCGAGTGTTTAAGCACTATCGTTTGTTGGGTCCGATATAGCCCTCCATAAACACAAACCGCAAGGCGCGAAGGCAAAAACTCTGGAGAAGAGACGCGCTATAATGTTTCAAACTTGCAATCAATTCTTTGTTGAACAGATACTGTTTTATGGATAGGTCTCTATCTGGAAATAATTATGATCTGACAAAATCTGTTGTAAATCATTGCTTTAAAAGGTGAGCGAATGCTGGGAAAAGCTTTCCAAATCGTGCGTGTGGCTGCAATGGCAGCTGGTGTTTTGGCCGCAGGTGCAGCAGTTGCTGAAACACCAAATAGTCCTGAGTGGGCAGTAAAAGAGATCAGCAAGCTCTCTGATGCCGATCTTGTCATTTCCTCGCCCGCAGGCAAGGCCTTTATGGACAAGCTGGCTCCTGATCACGACAAGGCTTGCGGCAAGCCTGACGAAAATCGCCCAGACTTTGACGAATATTGCTCATGGGCTTTCAACAATGAAGAGAGCGATTTCGATATTCTTCTTGGTATTAAAGACAACAAAATCGTTAGTCTCGTAGCGTCGACAGTTCCTGACAATAGCGATGTTTGGGTGTGTGAAAAGACGCATCAGGATATTCCTGAAAGCGATTTGCAGACCTGTAATATCCGCTCTGCTGATGAAAAAAGCCGCGCAAACTGGTCGGAAAACTGGTCAGGTTTCCTTGGTTCGATTAACTAAGTCGACTGTTTGTCGATATCGGGTTGTGAACGACGCTGACGCAAGTTGGCGTCGTGTTTTTATACTTAGTTGTTTATTGAAATATAAGGTTTTTAAAACAGAATAACTAATAATTGAACTAAGAGGGAAACAATGGATCCGTTGTTAACAACCGGCGTGCCGCCCGCGGAAGCTTTCACGCATGTCCGCATTATCATCGGGATCATACTTGGCCTTAGCGTTTCACGCCTTCTGACGGGGCTTGCGCGTTTTATTCAGCATCCGGGCAAACAGAATATCTATCCGGTGCATATTGCGTGGGTCGCTTTTATTCTTCTGTCGGTCATCCATTTCTGGTGGTTTGAATTTAGCCTTCGCACGATCCACCTCTGGACCTTCGAAATCTACTTCTTTGTAATTTTCTATGCCGGGCTTTATTTCCTGCTTTGCACTCTGCTGTTCCCTGACAGTATGGGGGAATATACCGGCTATCGTGACTATTTCATCTCTCGGCGAAAATGGTTCTTCGGCATTTTGGCACTGCTCTATGTCGCTGATGTTGTTGATACTTTGCTGAAAGGTATGGACCATTACTATCTCTACGGCTTCGAATATCCCGTTCGTATTGCATTGTTGATAGCGGCCAGCCTTGTGGCCATATTCACTGATAACCGGCGCTATCACGCGGTGTTTGTGACAGTTGCGCTGCTCTATGAAATCGCCTTCACGCTTCGGCATTTTGCGACTTTATCCTGAAACTTGCCGCTTAGAGATTGTCATCGTCGCTGATGACGCTTATTGGCATGTCTTTAGGACGAAGGCGGTGTATCCCAAGGCATCGTCTGTTAGATCGGAGCACTCAATATGGCCCAATTGATCGATGGCAAGAAGCTCGCCGAGGATGTGGTTTCAACGGTGAAGCGTGAGACCGAAAAGCTCGTGGCTGCGACCGGCGTTGTCCCTGGCATCGCTGTGGTGATTGTCGGTGAAGACCCAGCAAGTCAGGTCTATGTTACTTCTAAAGGCAAGAAGGCTAAGGAGTGCGGTTTCGTTTCCGTGCAGCACGATTTGGCCGAGGATGCTTCCGAGCAGGAACTTCTTGATCTGATCGATAGCCTAAACAACGACCCAGCTATTCACGGTATTCTCGTGCAGCTGCCGCTCCCAAAGCACATCGATTCAGGCCGTGTGATCCAGACGATTGCGCCGGAAAAAGACGTTGATGGCTTCCATTTCATCAATGTTGGCAAGCTTGGCACCGGCGAAGTCGATACGGCTTTCGTTCCATGCACGCCAGCAGGCGCGATGATCATGATTGAGCGCGTTCACGGTCGTGATCTGTCGGGTCTTAATGCTGTTGTGATTGGCCGTTCCAATATAGTCGGCAAGCCGATGTTCAACCTTCTGCTTGCTGCTAATGCAACAGTTACTGTTGCGCATAGCCGCACCAAAGACCTCTCCGCGATTGCGCGTACAGCCGATATTCTGGTGGCAGCTGTTGGCCGTCCGCAGATGGTTAAGGCTGATTGGGTGAAGCCGGGCGCTACTATAATTGACGTCGGTATCAATCGCATTCCTGCGCCTGAAAAGGGCGAAGGCAAGACGCGTCTGGTTGGCGATGTTGATTTTGCGGATGCGGAAAAGGTGGCTGGCGCCATCACGCCGGTTCCGGGTGGCGTGGGTCCGATGACCATCGCAATGCTGATGGCGAACACGTTAACAGCTGCTTGCCGCAGCGTTGGCTTCGAAAAGCCAGTATTCTGAAAATAAAAGAAAGGCCGCATGTATCATGCGGCCTTTCAATTAGAAGCATGTCTTTATCTCAAAACACCGATGCGCCTTCATCAGCCCGTCCGGCGATGTTGCGGAAGGCGCGGAAAAGCTCGCGACCCATGCCATGTTCATTGGCCGATAGATCAGGGCAGCGCTCAATCCGCTCATCCAGAAGCGCGTTGTTTATAAGTACGCCTAATGTGCCATTTACTGCATCGAGCCGGATAATATCGCCATTGCGGATTTTTCCAATGGCGCCACCGTCGAGCGCTTCCGGTGTCACGTGAATGGCAGATGGCACTTTGCCAGATGCGCCTGAAAGACGACCATCGGTGACAAGGGCTACACGCTGTCCGCGATCCTGCAAAATGCCAAGCACAGTCATCAGCTTATGCAGTTCGGGCATACCATTGGCTTTCGGTCCCTGATAGCGGACGACGGCGATAAAATCACCCGTCAGATCGCCAGCCTTAAAAGCCGCCTGCAATTCAGCCTGATCGTTGAAAACTTTGGCAGGTGCTTCGATAACATGACGGTCGGGCTTCACTGCGGAAACCTTGATGATAGCATTGCCGATATTGCCGGTCAGAACTTTGATGCCGCCGCTCGGCTGGAAGGGTGCGCCGATTTTGGCCAAAACCTTGTCGTCGCCGCTCTTTTCAGGAACCGGTTCACGAATAACCGTGCCATTCTCGCCAAGTTTCGGTTCAATGGCATAAGGGCGTAGACCTTCGCCCCAGACAGTTCGCACATCTTCGTGCAGAATGCCCCCGTCAAGCAATTCGGGGATGAGAAAGCCCATTCCGCCAGCTGCATGAAAATGATTCACATCGGCAAGGCCGTTTGGATAGACGCGTGCCAAAAGCGGCACAACATCAGATATTTCAGAAATATCTTTCCATGTGAGCTTGATGCCCGCAGCCGCCGCCATGGCGATGAGATGGATAGTGTGATTGGTCGATCCGCCGGTGGCGTTCAACCCGATAATGCCATTGACGAAAGAGCGCTCGTCGATCATTTCCCCAACCGGCGTATATTCATTGCCACAAGCTGTAATGGCCAGCGCGCGTTTTGCCGCTTCGCGGGTGAGGGCATCGCGCAAGGGTGTGCCGGGATTGATGAAGGACGAGCCGGGCAGATGTAGCCCCATGATCTCCATAAGCATCTGATTGGAGTTGGCCGTGCCATAGAATGTGCAGGTGCCGGGGCCGTGATAGGATTTTGATTCCGATTCCAGCAATTCGGCACGACCAACCTTGCCTTCGGCATAAAGCTGGCGGGTCTTTGCCTTTTCGTCATTCGGTAGTCCGCTTGTCATTGGACCTGCCGGAATGAAAACTGCTGGCAGATGACCGAAAGTCAGCGCGCCGATGATCAAGCCCGGTACGATCTTGTCGCAGACGCCGAGATAAACGGCAGCATCGAACATATCGTGTGACAGGCCGACAGCGGCTGCCATGGCAATAACTTCTCGCGAGAACAGCGAGAGTTCCATGCCGGCAAAGCCCTGCGTGACACCATCGCACATGGCAGGCACGCCACCTGCAACTTGCGCAACGCCGCCAGCTTCGCGTGCGGCTGCGCGGATCAGTTCCGGATAGGCTTCAAACGGCTGATGAGCCGAGAGCATATCGTTATAAGCGGTGATAATGCCAAGATTTGGAACAACGTCGGCGGTCAGCGCAGCCTTGTCATTCGGGCCACAGGCTGCAAAGCCGTGCGCGAGATTGGCGCAGCCAAGCACCGAGCGGTGCGGCTTACGGGAAGCCGCCTCACGCACACGTCCGAGATAGGCTTCGCGGGTGGGTTTTGAGCGTTCAACGATACGCTCAGTGATGGCCTTGATGCGGGTATGCGCAGTTTGCGTCGTCATGGGTATCACCTGTGAAATAATTTCAGGCTTGCCTGTGGCTCAGTTTAACGCCGACAGTCCCAAACGCAAACTGCGTCTTTATTGAGACTGTTAGCTCGTCCAGTAGAGTTGTATCGGCTTGCGCGCGTGACGGAATACGGCGCGAACCGGCATTTCCTTTTCGTCGTCGCCTGCCAGTGCTTTCTCAAGCGTCGCCTGTTTAGCGGCACCTTCGATATGCAGAACCAGCATGTCTGCTTCCACCAGCAGCGGCAAAGTCAGTGTCAGACGCTTTTCGCCAGCACCTTCTGCATGAATTGGAAGAACCACAGCTTTGGTCTTTGGATCGATTGCCTGATCGAGCCTGTCGGCATTCGGGAAGAACGAAGCCGTGTGGCCATCATTGCCCATGCCAAGCACAACAACATCAAACGGACGATGCAGCGCGTCAATGCGGTTAGCTGCAGCAAGAGCAGCAGTTTCAGCCGTTGCTGCCGGATTATAAAGGCCGACAAATTTCGCAACACCTGCATGGTCGCGCAGCAGGTGATCGCGCACCAGCTTCTCGTTCGAGCGCTCATTGGTCGGAGCCACGAAGCGTTCATCAACAAGCGTGATGGTCACAAGCGTCCAGTCGATCATCTTGCGCGACAAAATATCGAACAGCTTAAGCGGCGTTGTGCCGCCGGAAACAGCGATTGTCGCATGTCCCCGCTCAGCGATAGCGCTCGACAGCTTGTCCGCAATTGCTTCAGAGAGCGACTGCGCTAGTTCTGTCCCGCTGGTAAAATCGTGCCGTTCGATGCTCATGCCGTACCTTTCAAGTCCATACGTCCAGAACGGGCGCAATCTCATTGGATATTCGCGCTCGTTCTTTCTTTTTTGGCACAAAGACTGATCCGGAAATGTCTGTCAACGTCTCCGGTCTCAGCATTTTCAGCTTTCGTGCCAGGTCCGACCGTCGCGCTCGATAAGAGCGATTGACGAGGATGGACCCCAAGTGCCTGACGTATAGCCCTGAACCTGCTGGTTGTTGACATCCCAACCCTTCAGAATTGGGTCAACCCAGCGCCATGCTGCTTCCACTTCATCACGACGCATGAACAGCGTCTGATTGCCGCGCACAACGTCCATAATCAAGCGTTCATAGGCATCCGGGTTACGTTCATTGAACGACTCGGCGAAGCTCATGTCGAGTGGAACGTGACGCAGACGCATGCCGCCCGGACCCGGATCCTTGATCATCAGCCACTGTTTCACACCTTCATCAGGCTGCAAACGGATGACGAGCTGGTTGGCCACGACCTTGCCTGCATTATCGCCAAAGATCGAATGCGGGATTGGCTTGAAGGTGACGACAATTTCCGAAACGCGCGAAGCAAGACGCTTGCCTGTGCGCATGTAGAATGGAACGCCAGCCCAGCGCCAATTGTCGATTTCGGCTTTCAGGGCAACGAAAGTTTCCGTGTTGCTGTCATCACTGCCGAGATCGTCGAGATAACCCTTAACTGGGCCACCTGCCGATGCACCGGCGCGATACTGGCCGCGAACTGTCACGTCTTCGACGTTGGCAGTGGTGATTGGCTTCAACGAACGCAGTACCTTGACCTTTTCGTCATGGACGGCATCGGCTTCGAGCGACGATGGTGGTTCCATGGCGACGAGGCAGAGAAGCTGGAGAATATGGTTCTGTACCATATCGCGCAGCGCGCCAGCGGTGTTGTAGTATCCGGCGCGGCCTTCGAGACCAACTTCTTCCGCAACCGTGATCTGGACATGGTCGATATGTGCAGAATTCCACAGTGGCTCATAAAGCGCATTGGCAAAGCGCAGAGCCATAAGGTTCTGAACGGTCTCTTTGCCAAGGTAATGGTCGATACGGAAAATCTGATCTTCGCGGAAAACGCTGCCGATTGTGTCGTTGAGTACATTGGCGGATTCGAGATCGCGGCCAATAGGCTTTTCAACGATGATGCGCGTGTCCCGGGTAATCAGGCCGTGTGATTTCAAACGGCTGGCAATGTCGCCAAACAGTGTTGGGCTGACAGCCAAATAGAAAGCGCGAATCTTTTCAGGTTTTTTGCCAATTGCTTCTTTCAGAGCGGCCCAGCCGTCTTCTGATTTTGCATCGACGGCAACATAGGAAAGGCGAGCAATGAACGTCTCGACTTCCTTGGCGTCAATTTCGGCAGACTTGACGTGTTCGTTGATCGCATCGCGCGCGAACTTGCGATATTCCTCATCGGTCATGGCACTGCGCGATGCACCAATGATGCGCGTTGGCTCACTGAGCTGACCCGCACGCTGACGCTGATACAGCGCAGGAATCAGTTTGCGTTCGGCAAGATCGCCGGAGCCACCAAAAACGATGCAATCGAAGGGCTCTACCGGTATTATCTGGCTGGTCATATATTGCTCTCTTCCAATTCTGACGCAAATCACCTTGCTCTTAGCAGATTGCGATTTTCGTGCATCATTTGTCTATAATCTAATCGATTTAAATTCAACACTCCAATGTAACATTCTCGCGAATGTTGCCAATTACAGCTGTCTTTGCCGTTTAGTTAACTGCATATGCACAGATGGCATGTTCAACATAGAGCCATATTTATGCCAGAACACATCTGTGAAGAACAAAGTTTACTGATTTGACGGGCGGATCATATCGCACATCCGCAAAAGGAGAATGACATGAAAAGGCTGCAAGATAAGGTTGCGATTATCACGGGTGCAGGATCGGGTTTCGGTTCTGCCATAGCGCGCCGTTTTGCAGCCGAAGGCGCAAACGTCGTGCTGGCTGATGTCAATGTAAAGCGTCTTGAGGATGAGGTAGCCGATATTGGCGAGAATGCATTGTCTGTTCAGGCGGATGTGTCCCGCAAAGACGATGTGGAACGGTTGGCACGTGCAGCTTTCGACAAGTTCGGTCGCATTGACATTATGGTCAATAATGCTGGCTTCACGCACCGCAATATGCCGCTGACCGATGTGGATGAGCATAATTTTGATCTTATCAATGCGGTCAATATGAAGGCGATTTATTATTCCACCCTGCTGGTTGCGCCGATCATGGAGCATCAGGGCGGCGGCGTGATTATCAATACGGCATCAGCTATGGCTAACCGTCCGCGCAAGGGGCTGACATGGTTTGCGGCCTCCAAAGGCTGGGTCGTGAGCGCGACCAAGGCGATGGCACTGGAATTGGCTGATAAGAATATCCGCGTCAATTGCATCTGCCCCGCAGAAAGCGACAGCGAAGCGTTGGGTATGTTCCTTGCAGAAGATACCCCGCAGGCGCGCAAAAGTCTTAAAGCCACCATTCCACTTGGCCGCTTTTCCAAGCCGGAAGACGTGGCAGAAGCCGCACTTTTCCTTGCTTCCGACGCGTCTTCAATGGTGACGGGAACCGCACTTAGCGTCGATGGCGGTTACTCGATCTAGAGCATTTCTGGTTCTTATTGAATCGTTGGAAATGTTCTATTTATTTGCACTTCCGCGCATCTTGTTCCGATCGTAGCGGGGGTAGAAATTAGTCCAGTGGACTGATTTCCCCGCGAAGGCGCTCCGCACTTTTCGGGATGCGCTCTAATAACCAGCTTCGCTCAGGAAGTCATTGAATATGGCTTCCAGTTTTTCGTGGCGTGCCGCTGCCATCTGGCTTCCGGTTTCAGTTTTGAAGCCGGAGGCAAGTTTGAAAAGCTTGGTGCGGAAGTGATCCAGCGCATAGCTTTTATCATCCAATGGGCGATTTTCGGCCATCGGATCGGTGCTATCGTAAAGTGCACTGCCCATGCGCCCTGCAATGTAAAAGCAGCGCGCGGCACCAATCACGCCAATCGCATCCAGCCGGTCTGCATCCTGCAATATCTTTGCCTCAAGCGTGCGCGTCTCGATATTGGCCGAAAAGCTGTGCGCCTCGATCACATGCGCGGTGGCGGTAATACGTTCTTCATTCCACCCAAGCTCACGCAGGAGATTGGACGCTTTTTCTGCGGCCAGTCCTGATGCGCGATGACGATCCGGCGAATTCTTTTCGACGCTGACGCAATCATGGAGCAGGGCGGCGGCGAAGAGTATTTCCGCGTCGCCACCTTCTGACTTTTGGATCGCAGCAGCATTTTTCCATACGCGCGCAATGTGGGACAGATCATGCGAGCCGTCGGCTTTTGCCTCCAGCGCATGCGGCAGAAGCTGTTCTGCCAGTGCATCGAAGGGCGCGAATGGTTGGAATGTCATGTTAGGCTTTCAAAAGGGACTCAATTGATGGGTGTACCTATTTCCACCATACGTCAGTTCTGTGAAGCCCGGCGCCAAACCATCCAGTTATAAAGCGCGCCCATCGCCATCAATATGCATGTGCCGATGAAGACGGCTGGCATTCCAATGCGTCCGCCGACAAAGCCGCCAGCGACAGGACCCGCAACCTGACCGACATATTGCGCCGAAACAGAAAGACCAAGCACACTACCCGCAACGCGATCAGGGACATTGTGCCGGATGACACTGCTGATGCAGGGTAAAAGGCCGCCGAGTGCCAAGCCCATCAGAAAACGCAGGCCGATGAGTTGCCATGCTTCGGTTACGAAAGCTTGTGGTATCAACAGCAATGCGGCAATTGCCAAAGCGCCAGTGATAACGCGGGTATGGCCGATACGATCTGCGAGACGGCCAAGACGCGAGGCAGACAGTATGCTGCCGAGTGCTGCCGCAGCCATCACGACACCTGAAATCAGGGTGACCTTGGCTTGGTCGTCCATCAGTTGCATCACATAGACGGTTATGATCGGCTCAATCGACATATTGGCGAACATCAGCAACATGCCGGTAGCCAGCATTGCAATGACCGGTCTGCGGTCTGGAATTGCTGCCCATATCGATTGTTTCTTCTGTTCTTTGTTGCGTTTGGGCGGTTTGCGGTCTTCGCGGATCAGAAATGTTGTCGCAAGAAAAGTCAGAAAGATCACGCTGCCAGCCAACCAGAAGGTTGCACGGATACCGATCAAAGGCGGCAACGCGCCGCCCAGCAACGGGCCAGCCAGATTGCCGCCCATAATGCCAGCAGACAATGCACCCAGCGCCCAGCCGGTTTTGTTCTTTGGCGTCTGGGTTGCAACGAGAATCATCGAACCCGATGAATAACCGCCCGCGATGCCTACAAACAGGCGCAGCGCTACCAACTGCCATATGTCAGTCACCATCCCCATCAACGACATGGCAATCGCCATGCCAAGGCTGGCGCGGATCAGCATCAGCTTGCGGCCATAAAGGTCGCCGAGCTTACCCCAGAACGGAGCCACAATAGCGGCCGCGAGAAAGGTTGCGCCATAAGCGATACCAGACCATTGCACGATAGCAGCTTCGTCAACTACGCCCAGCTGCGCCACATAAAGTGGTAGGAACGGTAGAAGCAGCGACATAGCAACAAGGGTGGTGAACGATCCGACGAGGCAGATAAGCAGGTTCTGCTTCCAGTAGCGTTCATGGGTTTCATCTGCGGCGGTAGCGCTCTGCGCATCCGCGTTGATTGTGGCCTTGCCGCCGCTTGTGGCGTGCTGGGTGCTCATGCTGTGTTCCGTTAGTTTTATGTATGATTGCATTGTATTCCATTTTGGGATACCAAAATGGAATACACACATGCGCTTGTCGCCGCGGCTTGTCAATTGGCCGCTTGCTAGAATTATTGAGGGTACAATGTCACAGATGCGTCAAGTCGAAGAGCAGCTTCGCGATATGATCCTTGGGCTTGAGTTGGGGCCGGGCGAGCGATTGACTGAACGTGCGATTGAAGCTCAGTTCAATGCATCACGCACGCCGATCCGCGCAGCGCTTTTGCGTCTTGAAGCTGAAGGTCTTGTGGGGCGGGAAGGGCGTGGATGGACCGTGTCACCGATCAATCTGGCGGAGATTGAACAGATCGGCGTTTATCGCGAGGCGCTGGAGATTGCCGCTCTTAACGTCACCTGCGCGCTGGACGATCGCAGTGGCGTGGAAACAATTGCTGAGATGCTCAACAGTTGTGATGCGACGAGCACACGCGAGGAATGGCATCGTGTGGGCATGGACTTTCACATCGAACTCGCGCGACTTTCCGGCAATGAGTTTCTGAGCCGTGGTGTTCGCGATGCCATGCAGCGGCTTTCGCGGGCGCGCTGGCTTGAAGTGCGCGATGCGGATGCGCTTGCGCGGGCATGGCAGCAGCATCACGCAATTCTGGATGCAGTTCGGGAAGGCGATGCTTCAAAAGCGATAGATTTGATGACATCGCATCTGGGAGGCAGCCGGTTACGCCTGATCGATAATCTGCGCGAAGACCGGCGCGGTTTGAAAGCGCGTGGCTTTGCGGTGGTTAGTGGTTAAAGCATTTCCAGCAAAAGTGCGAAGCGGTTTTGCGTAGGATAATGCTAAAAAACAAACCACTTTCACCATTCGGGCAGCTTGTGACCATCACGGTTAAAACGGGATGGTCGTCCCTCTTTGATTCCCACATCGCGCAGTAGATATTCCGGCGAATGTTCGCTGATGATGTAAGGGCTTGGCTTTGCCCTGAAAAAGCGTGCAATCCACGCACGAAGACTAAAAGGCGCTATTTTTTCAGGGCAAGCGGAAGCAATCGCTGATGAGTTGATCTCAACATCACGCATGGTCGGTCTCGATTTTTCTAAGTTTAAAGCCGAGTGGGAAGTTCGGCTGTCGATTAAATTCTGCCTATGCTTATGACTGAATAACGCGTTGTTTTCCAATTGAACGTCGATTATGATGCATAAGGAGAACTTATGTATTATGTCGAAAACTCTGCCGCCGCTCTCAGCCATTCGCGTTTTTGAATCCGCCTCCCGACATGCGAGCTTTACGCGTGCGGCGCAAGAGCTGGGAATGACGCAGGCTGCCGTCAGCTATCAGATCAAGCTGCTGGAAGAACGCGTCGGCGCACCGCTTTTTCTGCGCAAACCGCGACAGGTGGAGTTGACCGAACTGGGCAAGCGCCTGGCACCTCAGATCAACGAAGCGTTTGAAACAATGCGCACGGCATTTGCATCGGCGCGTGAAGATACGCAGGGCGTGTTGACGATCAGTGCCGTGGTGACGTTTGCAGCCAACTGGCTGGTGCAACGCTTGGGGTCGTTTCAGATGCAGCATCCGTCACTGGCTGTCAGGCTTGATACATCCAACGATATGATCGATTTTTCGACCTCGAATATAGACATGGCCATTCGCAGTGGCAGAGGCGACTGGCCGGAACTCGACGCGCATGAGCTTATCAAAGCGCAGTTCTCGCCAATGCTTAGTCCGAAGCTTATAGAGTCGGTCGGAGGTATTAAAGAGCCTGCGGATTTATTGCGCCTTCGTGCCGTTGATCCCACCGACCCATGGTGGAAAATCTGGTATGAAGCAGCTGGAATTGAAGATCCAAAAATACAGGGCAATGCATTTAGCCGTTATGGTGCGCAGCATCTTGAAGGCCGTGCAGCCGCTGCTGGGCAAGGCGTGGGTATCCTGACGCCTGCTTTTCACGAAGCAGAACTTGCATCCGGCCAACTGATACAGCCTTTTGATCTTCTTTGCGATGATGGACAGGCCTACTGGTTGGCTTATCCAAAAGCACGAAAGAATATGCCCAAAATCCGCGCATTTCGCGAATGGATTTTGGGCGAATTATCGAAAAAGAATTAGCCCATCAGATAGCGGAAAAAGCCCGCCGAGCAGATACCGATGATGACGGTTGGCAGCATCGAAAAACGCGTTGCAGCAAGAATGGTGATCGCAAGCGCTGCTAGATCAGCCGGCTTGTCTGACACGAAATCAGGCGCGATAACCGAAATCAGCACGCAGCCGGGTGCTGCTTCCATTATGGCTGTTGCGCGCTTGCTGAGTGTGCGATTGCGCAAAAGAATATATCCGCCGATGCGCGTGAGATAGGTAACACCTGCCATCAGAACGATGGCTGCAACTGCTAATGGATCAATCATTGTCGTCACCTGCAAGGACATAAGCTGCAATCAAGCCGGAAATCGCACCGGCTGCGACATACCACGCGCCGGGAATGGTGAGGTAAGTAACGGCTGCAACAACAAGGCTGACGAGCCATGGGCGTGCAGCGGCAACACCTTTCCACATGCCTGCCAGCAGTACGAGGAAGACGGCCGGGAAGGCCATGTCAAATCCATAGGGACGCAGATCGCCCATCATTGGGCCAAAGGCAGCGCCGAGCGTAGTGAAAAATACCCATGCGACGTAGAACGGCACCGCAACACCAGCATAGAATTTCAGGCTGAGAGCAGGATTGATACCTTTGGCCTTGCGGCGTCTGGCATCAGCAATCCCGATAGCCCAGCTTTCATCACACATCAGAAACAGTGTTGCGAAAGCTTTGCGCTTCGGCAGATGGCGGATGAAGGGAGCAAGTGCTGCGCCCATCAGCAGATGGCGACTGTTGACCAGAAACGTAATCGCGGCGATTAGCAGAATATGCGGCGGGGACGTCCAGAGCTGGATGGCTGCAAATTCAGAGCCGCCTGCAAAGTTGAGGCCAGTCATCAATGGGACTTCAACAATGCTCAGCCCTTTTTGCGTCGCAAGCGCACCCAGAACCACCGCATAGGGAATGATGCCTAGCAGAACTGGAAAGCCCGCAACGGCACCCCGGCGAAACTCCGAGTTGCGTGCAGTCTTGCTTTTCTGCGGTGCGTAGTCTTGCGAAATATCCATATAAATTCCGTTGGCGGGCCTTTAGGCTGCCCCTCATGCATTGCGTGATCTGCTTGATCGATGGGCAATGTAGCCAATGTCTCGCGCAATCGGGTTGCAAAGATCGCTCTTATGCATCAATATTTGGCACAGAATGCCAATATTATTTGCAGAAATGGAATTGAGAGCCAATGAAGCTGGATGACATCGATCGACGGATTCTTCGCGTGCTTCAGCGCAATGGTCGAATTGCGAACAATGATCTGGCGCGGGAAGTGGGGCTGTCGCCGTCGCCGTGTTTGCGCCGCGTTCGGCTTTTAGAAGAGGCGGGTGTGATTGACCGCTATGTTGCTGTGCTTAATCCAGCTAAGATCGGCAAAGGGCTGACCTTCTTTGTGCGCATTCGTCTTGACCAGCAGGACGAAGAAACACTGCAAACATTTGCCAAAGCGATTTTGAAACTGCCGCAGGTGGTTGAATGTTATTTCATGCTCGGCGATTTCGATGCAATGATCCGCGTTGTAGCAGCGGATATTGAAGACTATCGCCGGTTTCAGTCAGAGCATCTTAGCCGTATCAAAGGCGTGCAAAGCCTGAAAACTGACGTTCCAAGCCAGACGGTTAAGCAGGTCTCCGAAATCCCTGTTTAAAACAATTGATATTCGGGCTCTGTCGGCCTGCAAATGTCACCTTCTTGCGCTTCCGGTGCTCATGTACCTTTAAGTACACTCCGCTCCGGTTCTCAGAATGCACCATTTTCGGCACGACAGAGCCCGAATCTCAAGTGTTTTAGCAACAAAAAACGGCCCGGAATGACCGGGCCGTTTGTAGTTCATTAGGCTGCGAGGGTCGCGCTGTCGATGACAAAGCGGTACTTCACATCGCTCTTCTGCATACGTTCATATGCATTTTCGATATCCTGAATAGCAATCATTTCGATGTCAGAAACGATGCCCTTTTCAGCGCAAAAATCGAGCATTTCCTGCGTTTCAGCAATGCCACCGATAAGCGAACCGGCAATCGAACGGCGCTTGAAGATCAGCGCAGCCACGCTTGGCGATGGATGCGCATGTTCAGGCACGCCAACGAGCGTCAAAGTGCCGTCACGCTTCAGAAGCTGCGTGAAGGCATCAAGATTGTGGCTGGCTGCAACAGTGTTGAGAATGAAGTCAAAGCTATTGGCATGAGCTTTCATCTCTTCTTCGTTGCGCGATACGATCACTTCGTCCGCACCGAGCGCTTTTGCGTCTTCACGCTTGCTTTCGGATGTGGTGAAAGCGACCGTGTGAGCGCCGAGCGCATGTGCAAGCTTGATGCCCATATGCCCGAGGCCACCGATGCCGACGATACCCACCTTCATGCCCGGACCAACGCGCCAGTGACGCAGAGGCGACCATGTCGTGATGCCTGCGCAGAGCAGCGGTGCAACCGCTGCAAGCTGTTCTTTCGGATGGCTGATCTTGAGGACGAACTTGTCCTTCACAACGATCTGCTGCGAATAGCCGCCCAGCGTGTGGCCGGGTGCGTCTGACGTTGGCGAATTATAGGTGCCCGTGAAGCCATGTTCGCAATATTGTTCCAGTCCGTCATCGCAGGCATAGCAATGCTGGCAGCTGTCGACCATGCAGCCGACGCCGACTGTATCGCCAACTTTAAACTTGCTGACATTTGCGCCAACAGCTGTGACATGGCCGACGATTTCGTGGCCGGGAACGCAAGGATAGACCGTGCCGCCCCATTCCGAGCGCACCTGATGGAGATCGGAATGGCAGACGCCGCAATAAGCGATTGCGATCTGAACATCGTCTGCACCCGGATCGCGGCGGGTAATGTCGATCGGTTCAAGTGGCTTGTCACCGGCATAAGCACCATAGGCTTTAACGACCATGAGGTTGCTCCTTGTTGTGGTTGGGGATGAGCGCATATGGATGCGCGTCACTCAATCTGAAATCTCGTTTAGCGCCGCTCGATGTTCGGACGAGGAATATGATCAAACCTTTGAGACAGGTTCATGAAGGGTAGCACCCATCGTCCTATAAAAATTGCCGAGTCGGCAGGAGAGCTAAGATGGAGCGAAATAGGAAAAAGGAAAGAGGGAGTTTGAAGTTACTGGTCACAAATGCGTGCGCCGAGTGCTTCAATTTCCGTATCTGAAAAGACCTCTATGCCATTGCTGCGCAGAAGCGTTGCGGTAACACCCGCGCCTGAATGTTTTTGCCCTGCAAAATTGCCATCATAGATCAGGCGACTGCCGCAGGATGGGCTGCCATCAATCAGCAGCGCAAAGCGGCAGTCATTTGCGCGGGCAACGGCGAGCGCCGCACGAGCGCCAGCGACGAATTGTGCGGTAACATCCTTGCCGTTTTCTTCAACTACCCGGCCTTCGCCCGCGAGTACCGCCTCGCCATTGCTGCCTTCGGCAATTTCTGCCGATGGGCGCGGTACGCTGAACCCGGCCATGAGTTCCGGACAAACGCTGACCAGCCGACCTTCAGAACGCCACTGATCGATCAGCGGATGATTGAGCGGCTTTGCCGATCCGTTGTAACGGACCGGATGTCCTGCGAGGCAGGCGCTGATCAATATTTTGCCGCTCATGGTCTGGACTTTCGTTCAGGGATGCGGATTGGGGAAACCGTGCCGCTCGGAAAGCACTGCCATAATCGCATCCTTGTCGGAAACAAATGCATTGCCTTCATATTCGCCTGTCTGATGGACCGAATGCTGGCCTTTCGTCAATATCAGCAAAGGTAAAGATTGGTTTTCTTCACCCACAAGCGCGATCACGTCATGTCGTGGTCTTGGCCAGGCGATACGCTTGATGTCGAGGTTTTTGCCGAGCTGTGGAAAGGAAGCGAGCACGCCTTCCATAAGCGCACAATGCTCGCAGTAAAATGTCTGGCCCGGATAGGCTGGATCTTCAAAGCCCGGCGTCAGAAGGAAAAGTGTGTCGCGGTTCATGTGCTTGATCTCGCATTGTTCGGGGAAATTACTTTTATGACCATGCCTTTTAGGGTCGCAATAAGTATTTCATATGTCTAAGTTGCAATGTGCCTTATTCATTTGAAAGTTCAATCAAGACCAAGCGAGTTTAGATGCAGCACACCTCCGCCAGTCACGCCAACAGAGATTGGTTGAAGCAGCTTCTGGCATTTAAACCTGCGAAGTGGGTGTGGGGGCGATCAATACGTGCTGGAATTGGCGTTGGTTTACCGCTGGCAATAGGCATCTCGACCGGACATGTAGCTGAATCGCTCTTTGTTTCTATGGGATCTTTGACACAGGCGCCCGGTGAACGCGATGAGGCTTATCAATTCACATTTCTTAAAATTGCTATTTCGGCACTTTGCGGTGCCATAGGGCTGCTGCTTGGATATCTGGGCTTTCTGCCATGGATTGCCATTATCGGCATTATGATGGTTCTCGCATTTTTCTCGACCATCATCAGCTTTCATAGCAGCGTGCTGTCTTCGGGTTGCATGATGATTTTGATGTTCGGGACAATTGCTTTGTGCAATCCGGATATCAAATCATTCATTCCGTTGGCAGGTTTCTTTATTCTTGGTTCTGCTTTTTATGCGGTTATGCTGGGTATTGAAGCGCTTTTTAGTGGAAATTCCCCGCGACGGAAACTCCTGATAAAGCTGTTAAGTGCACTGCAAAAACTCGCGCAGGCGCGCGCTGATGGCACAATGCTCGAAGCGGACCGAGAGCAGGTGACGACTCTTCTAGATTCACTCTATCAGATGATGTTGGAGACACGATTCAATGCTTGGGGAGCCAGCCCACAGAGCGAGCAAACGGCTGCAATTGTCCATAAGGCAGATGCTTTATTCACGCTGGTTCTTGGGACAGATAAAATCGATGTGTTGAAAAAGGCTGCCAGCAATCTTGCTCTCATGCATGACATGCTTGCCACCAAAGGCAGTATTGATCGACAGCAGATCGAAACTGATGAAGGGCGGATCGGAGATGCCGTTGCGCAGCTCGCCGAAAGCATCACGAATAAACGCGCCTTTGTTCTTGATAACATGAATGTGCAAACACCGCAGACTGCGCCGCTTTTTGAGCGACTGCGCATGACGGTGGATATTATGAGTGTTGGCAAAGACACGATTCTTTCGGCCCTTGCCTTTGCGATTTGTCTGGGAATTGGCCTGTCATTTAATTTTATCGATCGGGTGACGCATTGGTACTGGATACCGATGACCATCGTAATCGTCATGCGCCCAGATCTGGGCTCTGTTTTTGGAAGAACGATATTGCGCTGCATCGGAACCAGTGCAGGTGTGCTGATCGGTGCCGCGATCTTGATTTTCGTGCCGCTTGGCGTGACCTTTGTTGTGGTCCTGACGGCCATTGCCTTTTTGATGCCGTGGGCGATCCAGAAGTCTTATGCCTTGTTTGCAATGGTTTTGACGCCGCTTGTTCTCGTGTTGATTGACTATGTCAGCCCCGAAACAAAGGAAGCCAATTATGCTATCTGGCGTTTCGTTGATACCCTGACAGGCGGCTTAATTGTAATTGTTTTCGGATATTTGGTTTGGCCAAAGCGAAAATATGAGACTTTTGAACGCTGTTTTACTGCCGCGCGAACGGCGATTGTCCACTATCTGGGGCAAGTGCTGAACAGTTCAAAAAAGACTGGTGTGAAGGACGAAGCCGTCAATCTCATTGCTGCACGCAGACTAGCCTATGGCAAGCTTGCAGACATGCGGGCAACCTTGCAGAAAGCGCTGGGTGATCCGCCGCCTGCGGGATTGCAAGCCATTGTCTGGTATCCGGTTATTACGTCGATGGAGCGCTTGTGTGATGCCATCACTTCCTACTCTATTACAGATGTAGAAACGGAATATGCGGCCCATGGTGAGGCACTCGATCAGCTTGTTTCTGAACTCAAAGCCATTGGTAAAACCGTGCAGCTGGATGAAAACGCATCATCGGCAGATGGCGACACAGATGACATTGCTGTGAAATTTATCACGAATATGCAATCTGAAATCGCGCATCTAAACGATTGGCATCATAAGGCTTTGGCTGGCAGAACCTTATAAGTGCGCTTCATTGAGTGTTTGTTCAAGCGTGGCCGCCAGCTCAAAAAAACGCTGGCGCACCATGGGGGCAAAGTCATTTGCACGCTCAATGGCGTGGAAAACCTCCGGTGCATCATGGCGCACCATGCCGACCGCCTGCATGATCAGATCGAAGCTCTTCGTCGTCATGCGCGTTGGCAATGGCTCCATCTGCACCAACACTTTTGCGATCAGATGCGTGAGCCCCTGAACCATGGCCGCATCGCGATCATGGTCTTCGGGTGTTGTCATAATTACATCAAGCGCCAGTTGCTTGCGCAAGAATGCGCCGATGCGAAGCGCTTGCGTGCCGCGAACCGGACAAATGGCAATCTTCAGACCAGCGATCCCATTGCGTGCACTTTGCGGGCCAAACAGAGGATGCGTGGCGACAATATCTACATGATCCGGCAGGCCCTTGAGCATGATACTGGCCGGGCCAACCTTCACCGACCCCACATCCATAACCAGCGCGCCGGGCCGCAGATGTGGCGCAATAGCTCTAACAACACCTTCGAGAGTTGATACGGGTGTTGCCAGAATAACGATGTCGCAACCGGCTGCATCTTCGATTGTCGCAAGTGTTACCGATAGCGCGCCAGCAACATTATCTAGGCTTGCGACAGGATCATAAGCATACAGCCGGTAATATGGGCTGAGGTAACGGGCGATGAGCTGCCCGAATGCACCGAAGCCGATAATGCCGATTTTTTTATGCTGATGATTTTCGTCGAAAGACATAGACTGACCTCTGAATGGCTGGATCGCCAGAGGCACCGTCTTCAAACTAAACCGCTGGCAATGCAGCGGTTGAACTATGACAAAGCAAAACCACCGCTATATGAGCGGGGCGTAATAAGACCGAGTGTTGATGAGCGCTTTAATCATGGTGCTTTGCTATTCCTGACGGGCCGCATTGTCAATGGACGAATGCGACCTTGCAGGTTTGATTAGTCAGAGGTTAGTCACGCCGCCATCAACTCGAATTTCTGATCCGACGACGAATGTGGATTCATCAGAGGCGAGAAATACTGCGGCTTTCGCAAGCTCAATGGGACGTCCCATTCGTCCAATTGGCACGAGTTTGTGTATATCCGCACGTAAGGCTTCTTCTGCAGCGGCAGCTAGTCCTAGCTTGCCAAAAGCCGGGGTTTCCGTCGGACCGGGACTGAGGCCGTTCACGCGGATGCCGCGATCAACAAGCTCGCCTGAAAGTGTCCGCGCGAGCGACAAAAGCCCGGCTTTGCTGGCGGCATAGACACTGCTTTGCGGCAAGCCGATATGTGCGCTGGCCGATCCGCACAGGATGACAGATGAGGGATTGGCAAGAAGTGGTAGCAACGCTTTGATGAGAAAGAATGGCCCTTTCAGATTGATCGCCATCAGGCGGTCATAGGCTTCTTCGGAAAAGTCCTGCAGCGGGCTATGGGTGACGTCGCCCGCATTGATGTAAAGGGCATCCAGGCGCGGCCACTGTTCCGCAAGCATTTTTGCAAGCTGCTCCTGTGCTGCGACATCTCCTGAATCACTTTGTATTTTGAGAACACTGTCAGGCAGCTCACGAGCCGCCGCTTCCAGGCCTTCCGCCTTACGGCCTGTAATGGCCACGGTCGCCCCTTCAAGGGCGAACTGTCTGGCGGTTTCAAGCCCGATACCGCTCGTGCCGCCTGTGATAAGCGCATATTTTCCTTCGAGACGACCCATAGTTTACCTTTCTGCAGTCGAAGCATTTAGCTTCCGGGAGAAAGGACATTGTGTCCATTAGTATCTAATGTATAGTAGGCACCAATTTGGTACTAAAGGAATAATTTTCTAATCTGAGGATCGGGCCTATGGGCGACATGTCCGAAAATGCGTCGACCGACACACGCTGCCCGATGGTGGATTTTGTCAATCTTATCGCGGGTAAATGGGCGATACCGATCCTGTATCGCTTGATCGTTACGGATGGTCCTATCCGTTTTGGTGAATTGCAGCGTGCTGTCGCGCCGATCACCCAGAAAGAACTGACGCGGCAGTTGCGGTTGTTTGAAACGCGCGGTTTGATCACTCGTGCCGTTTACCCGGAAATGCCGCCAAGAGTGGAATACGAGGTGACACCGCTGGGAAAAACCTTGCGTGACACGCTCGATTCACTCGCTTGTTGGATGCAGAAAAACGGCACATCTCTTAAGAGATAAATGTTATATCCGATCCATCAGCGCATACCATGACAGCGCAACGAAAAGCAGCGGTGCGCGCAGCGTGCGTCCGCCGGGGAAGGCGGGAATGCGCAGCTCTTCAAAGAGTTTGAGCTTCTCGCGCTTGCCGCTGATCGCTTCTGCATAAAGCCTGCCCATGTAGTTGGCGAGCATTACGCCATGGCCGGAATAACCGCCCGCCGCGATAACGCCCGGCATCACTTCGCGCACATAGGGTTGTCGCGGCATGGTGATGCCAACAGAACCGCCCCATGCCTGTGTGATTTCGACTTTGTCGAGCGCAGGATAGATTTCGGCGATCTGTCGGCGGATATGCTCGCTGATGTCTCGTGGATTGTCAGCTGTATAGGCTTCACGACCACCAAACAGCAGGCGACCATCTTTTGATTTGCGGAAATAGCGCACCACAAAGCGGGAGTCATCCACCGACTCTCCGCCGGGAATAATCGGGCTATTATCACCCAAAGGAGCTGTCGCGCCGATAAACGAACGGATCGGCATGACATGGGATGCACTTGTTGGTTCAAGATCGCCGCCATGCGCGTTGACGGCAAGAAACGCGTGCTTTGCTGAGATCGTTCCGCGCGCTGTTTCGACTTGGACACGACCACTTGCCGTGGTGATTTTGGTGGCTTTGGTGTTCTCAAAAATATGTGCGCCAGCCTCTGCGGCAACTCTCGCCAGCCCAATCAGCAATTTGAGCGGATGAATATGCCCCGTACCAGCATCATAGGCACCACCGTGATAGCGACTTGAGCCGAGAAGCGAGGCCATTTCATCGCGCTCGACATATCGAATATGGGGATAGTTGAACCGCGTTGCCATCTGCTCCGCATGGTCGCGGTAATGCTTCAAATATCGTGGTTTATGTGCCGCAGAAATTTGACCGGGCATATATTCCATATCGATATTGTGTTCGCGGGCAAAGCCAAGCAGATGCGCCTTGGCTTCTTCCGCAACATCAAACAGTGCCTTTGCCCGTTCAAGGCCATATTGCTTTTCGAGATCTTCGGCCCATGTGCGCTGACCTGTTCCGAACTGCCCACCATTACGCCCGGATGCGCCGTCGCCAAAACGGGCGGCCTCAATCAGAACGACATCGGCCCCCTGCTTTGCGAGATGATACGCCGCCGAAAGCCCGGTATATCCACCACCGATGACGACGACATCCGCCTGTCGCGCGCCATCCAATTCGGGATATTGCGGTCGTTCCGCTACGCTCGCTTCGTACCAGGAGACGCCGGGCGAGATTGGGCTTTGATAGGGCATTTGGAACCGGTCAGACGTTGAGCAGCAGGAACTCGCGTTCCCACGGGCTGATAACTTCCATGAAAGTTTCGAACTCGGCACGCTTGATTGCCGCGTAAGTCGTGACGAATGAACTGCCAAACAGGTTGCGCAGTTCCTGATCGTTTTCAAACAGCTCCACCGCATCAATCAGGCCGCGTGGCAGATCAATTTCTTTGGTGTTGACGCTGGTCGAGGCGGGTTGATCTGCCTCGATCTTGTTCACCAAGCCGATCAGACCACATGCCAGCGATGCGGCGAGCGCAAGATATGGGTTTGCATCTGACGATGGAATGCGGTTTTCGACGCGACGACCACCCGGCTCAGAACGTGGTACGCGGAATGCGGTCGTGCGATTGTCGTAACCCCACTTCACATTGACGGGTGCCGAAGCCGATGGCGTCAGACGACGATAGGAATTCACATAAGGCGCGAACATCACAAGCGCATTGGGAACGTGGCGTTGCATGCCGCCGATGAAGTGGCGGAAGGCTTCGCTTTCCGTACCGTCTTCATTGGAGAAAATGTTGCGTCCGGTCTTCTTATCGACAATTGACTGGTGGATATGCATGGCTGAACCCGGCTGGCCCTGAATAGGCTTAGCCATGAAGGTTGCATACATATCGTGCTTGAGAGCCGCTTCGCGAATTGTGCGTTTGAACAAGAAGACCTGATCGGCCAGTTCAACCGGATCACCATGGCGCAGGTTGATTTCAAGCTGGGCTGCACCTTCTTCGTGGATCAGCGTATCAATCTCGAGACCCTGACCTTCGGAGAAGTGGTAAATATCGTCGATCAGTTCGTCGAACTCGTTGACGCCTGCAATCGAATAACCTTGTCCGCCACCAATTGCACGGCCGGAACGGCCCACTGGTGGGGTGAGCGGGTAATCCGGGTCCGGATTTTTTCGAACCAGGTAGAATTCGATTTCCGGTGCCACAACAGGTTTGAGGCCGCGTTTGCTATAAGCAGCCACGACCGAGCGCAGCACATTACGCGGCGTGAACTCTACCGCACGGCCATCCTGATAAACCAGATCGCAGATAACCTGCGCCGTCGCATCAGATTCCCACGGCACTGCCGACAGCGTGGAAAGATCGGGCAGGAGCCGCAGATCGCCATCATCTTCCGGATATTGGAATCCGTGGCCATCTTCCGGGTAGTCACCCGAAATGGTGGTCATAAACACAGCAGAAGGCAATGCCAGTGAGGTGTTCGACGTAAACTTTTTAGAGGGCATCATCTTACCACGGGCAACGCCTGCCTGATCTGGTGTGATGCATTCGATGTCTTCGATGTCGCGCCATGCCAGCCATTCGGTGGCCTGCTTCCAGTTTTTCACACCGCGAAGCGATTTGACATGGGGTGGAGTACGGCGACGCGGCGCACGCGTTGCCTTTTTTTCCGTCGTATCAGCTGACATCCAACACCAAAAAATGATTTCGTATGTTCTTATGATAGCCGCGCAAAGTCGCGTTGACAAATGAAGCTTTTCAGAAAATCGCAGTTAAATTCGGGGGATGGGGTCGTTCTTGCTATCGTTTTGCCATGATTGCTAAAATAGTTTGCGGGCAAAGAATAACAGGAGAGTTTTGATGCCAAAACCCTATGCCCGATTTGCCAGTCTGTTAGTCGCGTCGCTCGCGCTTTTGCCGCTTTCTGCTTTGCATGCACATGCTTATGAAAAGACGATGGCTTGTATGCTGGTTGTTGAAGCTGATAGCGGAAAAGTGCTGGCAAAGGAGGGCGATGGCTGTGCCACACGCGTCAGCCCAGCATCGACATTTAAAGTGCCTCTGGCGGTGATGGGCTTTGAGAGCGGTATTCTCAAAGATGCACATGATCCAGTCTGGCCCTATAAGAAGGAATATCCATCCTGGCGTGAAGCTTGGAAGCAATCAGTCGATCCGACATATTGGCAGGATCAATCGGTCGTTTGGTTTTCGCAGGAGCTGACCCGCAAGCTTGGGAAAGATAATTTCCAGAAATATACCGATCAAATTGATTACGGTAATCGCGACCTTCGTGGCGATCCGGGCGAAAACAATGGCATGCAGCGTTCGTGGATCAGTTCATCGCTTAAGATTTCTCCGGATGAGCAAATTGTTTTTCTGCGCAAATTACTCGGCGGAAAGCTGCCTGTTTCGGCTGGTGTTGCAGAAAAAACCATGGCCATTTTGCCAACGCAAAATCTTAAAAATGGCTGGAAGGCGCATGGGAAAACTGGATCGGGCTTTGAGCGTGATGCGAAAGGCAAAATTGACCGTAGCCGTCAGTTTGGCTGGTATGTCGGTTGGGCCGAAAAAGACGGCAAAAAAGTCGCGTTTGCGCGTCTGAACCGCAATGCTGAAAGCCAAAAAGGCGGCATGGGGGTGCCAACCAAGAATGAGACATGGGCCGAGCTTGAAAAAATACTAAAGTAATACTGGCGCATTGCGAGAGTTTGGGCGTATAGCCGTGCTCTGTTTTAAAAATGTCAGAGCGAGTTTTGTGCGTCTATTAAGGTGCACGACGCTCTAATCGTCTTCTGGACAAGTGTAATGATCGTTCGCCCGCGCCCGCCTTTGTGGAAATTATTTTTCATTCTCAAAGGATCGATTATCACGCGGATATTGCCGCAGATATTTGCGGTCTTCGTGCTGTCGATGGTTGTTGTATGGGCGCATCGCGCCTTTCCCGGCTGGGTTCCAGCATTCAATAATGGGACGGCATTTGCGCTGCTCGGCATTGCTCTTTCGATCTTTTTGGGCTTTCGCAACAACGCCTGCTACGACCGCTGGTGGGAGGCGCGCAAAGTCTTTGGCAAACTGGTTTATGTCACACGCGGCTTTGCACGCGCGACACTGGTTCTTGACCAGTTGCCGGGAATGGAAGGCGTGCGTGAAAAGCTGCTCCACTATACAGTCGCCTTTACGCAATCAATGGTGCCGCATTTACGTCCGGGTGACGGGCAAGCAAAAGCGCACAAGTGGCTGATGCTTGATGAACAAAAAGCCTTTGCAGCTAGCCGAAACGGACCTGATTTTATCCTGCGCAAGATTGGCGCGATACTCGCTGAATTGCGTGGTGCCGGGCACATTGATGCAATTGATTTTCAGACGCTGAACGCGTCGGTGAACGGCCTTTCCGAAGTGCAGGCCGCATCTGAGCGGTTGCGTTTTACGCCTGTGCCTTTCGGTTATACGTTGCTTTTGCACCGCACGGCCTATTTGTTTTGTTTTTTCATTCCATTTGGCTTTGCAGATATGCTCGGCTGGGGAACGCCTTTTGCGACGACGCTGGTCGCTTACACCTTCTTTGGTCTTGATGCGCTGGGCGATGAACTTGAAGAGCCATTTGGTACGCTGCCCAATGACCTGCCAATTGGCGCGATTGCCGATACGATTGAGATCAATCTGCGTGAAGCATTGGGTGAAACGGATTTGCCAGACCTGCCGCAGCCAAAAGATTACCTGCTTATGTAAAAAAGAACCCGACTGGCAGGGCCAGCCGGGGAGGTCAGTTGAGCCAGTCCAACATGGATGAACTGGTATATCAAGTTCTAATATACGTTTTTTGGATGAAAAGACCGAAATGCGACTTTTACGCTTGATTGTTTCCGCCGGCACCGCGTTGTCGAAGTGAAAAGCACGGTGGCGACGGTGATTGCGATGGTGAGCATCAGGGATTGCGGGTAACGATAACGGGTGTCAGCAGATCGCCCCAGTTGCCTTCGCCACCATGATGGCGCGCGGAGCGAACCAGTTCAACCGAAACGCCAGCCTCAACCGCATTCATAACAGACTGATTGAGACGGTGCAGGTCATTGGCCAGCATGCGGATTGCGCTTTGCTGATCGGTGCTCATTGAGGTTGATTGCTCTTCTGCTCTTTCCTTAACGCGTGCAATTGAAGCCATTTTTACAACTCCCTTTTTACTCAGCAGCCGGACGGAACTGCGCCGTTTCGGTGGATTCCTTCATAGCGGTTGTCGAAGACTGACCGCCGGTGATTGCGAGTGATACGGCATCGAAATAGCCGGTGCCGACTTCGCGTTGGTGTTTGGTTGCGGTGTAGCCGTTGACTTCGGCTGCAAACTCCGCTTGCTGCAGCTCGGAATACGCTGCCATCTGACGATCTTTGTAGCCGCGCGCCAGTTCGAACATGCCGAAGTTGAGCTGATGGAAACCTGCCAGCGTGATGAACTGGAATTTATAGCCCATCGCACCCAGCTCACGCTGGAACTTCGCTATCGTTGCGTCGTCGAGGTTCTTCTTCCAATTGAATGACGGCGAGCAGTTATAAGCGAGCTTCTTGCCCGGATGCGCCTTGTGTACGGCTTCCGCAAAGCGACGAGCCTGTTCGAGATCAGGCTTGGATGTTTCCATCCAGATCAGATCACAATAGGGCGCATAGGCAATCGCACGGGCAATACATGGCTCGATGCCGTTCTTCACCTGATAGAAGCCTTCCGCTGTGCGGCCTGCATCATAATCAACGAAGGGCTGATCGCGTTCGTCGATGTCTGAGGTCAGAAGCTTGGCGGCTTCGGCATCTGTGCGGGCGATAACCAGCGTTGCCGTTCCCATCACGTCCGCAGCCAGACGTGCAGCGTTAAGATTGCGGATATGTGCCGCAGTCGGGATCAAAACCTTGCCGCCGAGATGTCCGCACTTCTTTTCAGATGCTAGCTGATCTTCATAATGCACACCGGCAGCACCCGCTTCAATAAAAGCTTTCATGATCTCGAATGCGTTCAGCGGTCCGCCAAAGCCTGCTTCCGCGTCGGCAACAATTGGCGCGAACCATGTATCAACCGACAGGCCTTTGCCCTCTGCTGTTTCAATCTGGTCGGCACGCTGCAATGTCTTGTTGATGCGCTTGGCGAGTTCTGGTGCTGCATTGGCCGGATAAAGCGACTGGTCGGGATACATAGCTGAAGCAGTGTTCGCATCCGCTGCAACCTGCCAACCGGAGAGATAGATCGCTTTCAAGCCTGCGCGAACCATCTGCATCGCCTGATTGCCTGAAAGCGCGCCAAGTGCGTTGACGAAATCTTCCTCATGGATGAGCTTCCACAGACGTGTTGCGCCCATTTCGGCCAGTGAATACTTGATCTCCACCGAACCGCGCAGCCTCTTCACATCTTCGGCAGTATGTGCACGCTCAATGCCGTCAAAGCGACCTTTGGGTGCCGAAGGGATAAGGCTGTAAAAATCTGTCATTTCGGTGTCTCCTCACACTTTAATCAGGTTCTGGAAGAGCAGATTGTCGCCGCTCTTTCTGTGACTAGATTTACAATCGTGAAGCTGGGAGAGCCAGAAAAAGCAGTAAAACGGCTTGATAGTTGAAGTCATGCTGTCTGAAAATTGACTGCGGCAATCTGTAAATTTGTAAATATTGTCAAAGCTGAGCTTTGAAGCTATTTTGTCACGAGTTGTAAAACTCATCACTTTTGGTTTGGGAGGACCGGATGAGCGAACGCAAGATATTTGCTGGTCCACGCATCAGGCGTATCCGCAATGAGCGGAGTCTGACGCAGACAGCCATGGCCGAAGCGCTTGGCATTTCGCCGTCCTATCTCAATCTTATTGAACGCAATCAGCGTCCGCTGACGGTGCAGCTCTTGTTAAAGCTTGCCAGCGTCTACAAGCTTGATCTCGATGGTCTTCAGGCAGAGAGCGGAACAACGGTTGCGGGCCTAAAGGAAGTGTTTTCCGATCCGCTGCTGACGGGCGAATTGCCCGGCGATCAGGAACTGGTGGAAATCGGGGAGGCGGCGCCCAATGCGGCAAGCGGTATCGTTAAACTTTACCGTGCCTATCGTGAGCAACAGCAACGCCTTTCGGATCTGTCGCAATTGCTTTCGCATGAAGGAAGTGACGCGCAGCTTTCCGCAACGCGTTTGCCCCTTGATGAAGTGCGCGATGTCATGGCGCGGCGGCCCAATCATTATCCGCGTATCGAGGAAGAGGCAGAGAGCTTTTATGCCTTGTTGAAACCCGAAGGCGATTTGTCGGCTGCGCTGAAGGAATGGCTGCGGCGCGAACATGGCATTACCGTGCGCACATTGCCTGTTGCGACCATGCCCAACTGGCGCAGACGATACGACCGGCATTCGCAGCGGCTGTTTATATCGGAGCGATTGTCGCCCTTTGATCAGTTGCAAGAAATTGCCATGGAAGCGGCGCTTATCCGTATGCAGGTGATGATCGGCGCCGAAACGGAAGCCTTGAAACTCTCGTCGAGTGAAGCGAAGCGCATAGCGCGTTTTGAACTTGCGCGTTATGCTGCGCAGGCTTTGATGATGCCCTATCGCCAGTTTCGCGATGCAGCTGTGCGGGCGCGTTATGATGTTGACGTGTTGCGCTCGCGCTTTGGCGTGTCGTTTCAGCAGGCGGCGAACCGGCTCACAACGCTGCAACGACAGGGTAATGCTGCTTTGCCGTTTTTTCTGATGGAGATCGACCACGCTGGCAATCGTTTGCGCATGGCAGGTGCGGAAGGATTTCCCGTCCGATTTGGTGGTCAATGTCCCAAACTGCCGGTCTATGCGGCGTTTACTCAAGCGGGGCAAGTACTTGTGGAACCTGCCGAATTGCCCGATGGGTCGGCATTTCTGACAGTTGCGCGAACGCTTGAAGGGCCGCAAGGCGCATTCAACGAACGTCCGCGACGCACCGCCATTCTTCTCGGCTGCTCGCTTGATGCAGGTCGTGAGACAATTTATGGAGCGATTAATTCTCCAAGCACGGAGATCGGTCCGGCTTGTCGCTTGTGTGAGCGACAGGGCTGCATCACGCGGGCCGAGCCGCCGCTGACGCGTCCATTGGGGCTTGATGAAATGGTGGCGGGAATCTCTGCCTTCGACTTCCAATAGAACAGCAATATTCCGGCTCTGACGGTCTGCAAATGGCGTGTTTCTATGCTTCCGGTGCTCATGTACCCAAAAGTACATTCCGCTCCGGTTCTCGAACCCCACCATTTTCGACACGTCATAGCCAAAATCTTGGCGGCTTTAACGTGTGAGCATCGCAATTTTTATGTTCGTGTTGTCATCAGCCGGTTGACGAATGCTGCACAATCTAAAAAGGTAGTGAGTGAAACAGTTTACCCACCCTTAAGCTGTACCGGAAATTACGGTGCAGAATGGAGCACGCGATGAGGATGAAATCCTTTCTTCTGGCGACAACGATGGTCTCGGGCCTTGTGAGCGCTGCCGTATTTCCCGCAAGCGCGCAGGAGCGGGTGGTCAATATCTATAACTGGTCGGATTATATCGACGATTCGATCCTCAAGGACTTCACCAAGGAAACCGGAATTAAAGTCGTCTATGACGTTTATGATTCCAATGAAATTCTTGAAACCAAGCTTCTTGCTGGCGGTAGCGGCTATGATCTTGTCGTGCCATCCGGCGAATTTCTTGGCCGTCAGATTCCGGCAGGCGTGTTCCTGAAGCTTGATAAAGACAAGCTGCCGAACCTCAAGAATATGTGGGACGAAATTTCAACCCGTGCGGCGACTTATGATCCGGGCAATGAATACTCCATCAACTACATGTGGGGCACCACTGGCATTGGCTATAACAAGGCCAAGATCAAAGAAATCCTCGGCACCGATAAGATTGACTCGTGGGACGTTCTTTACAACCCAGAGATCTCGGCAAAGCTAAAGGATTGCGGCATTTACCTGCTGGATACATCCAGCGAAATGCTTCGCCCGGCTCTGAACTATCTCGGTCTTGATCCAAATTCTCCATCGTCGGAAGATATGGAAAAGGCGCAGGAACTTTATCTGAAGATCCGCCCAAATATCCGCAAATTCCATTCGTCGGAATATATCAATGCGCTTGCAAACGGCGACATCTGCATGGCAATTGGCTATTCGGGCGATATCTTTCAGGCGCGTGATCGTGCAGAGAAAGCCAATCAGGACGTAGAGATCGGTTATTCGATCCCGAAGGAAGGCGCGCTGATGTGGTTTGACCAGATGGCGATACCGGCTGATTCAAAGCATGTGCCAGAAGCGCTTGAATTCATGAACTATATCATGCGCCCAGAAGTTGCTGCTAAGGCATCGAACTTTGTTTTCTATGCAAACGGTAACAAGGCTTCGCAGGAATTCATCGACAAGGAAATTCTGGACGATCCAGAAATCTATCCAAGCGAAGATGTGCTGAAAAAGCTTTTTGTGCCAACGCCTTATGATCAGAAAACACAGCGTTACGTTACACGCGCCTGGACCAAGATTGTCACAGGCCAGTAATAGTTAAATCGTAAGACGGCTTGATTAAAGCGCATCCTGAAAAGTGTGAAACGGTTTTCGGATAAGATGCGCGTTAAAACAAACAATTAGAGTACAAATCTGATGAAATCGGATCTGTACTCTAACCGGCGCGATAAGCGTTGAAATTGAGAGCGGCTCACTGTTCATACAGGAGGGCCGCTCTACGTCTTAAAATATACCTTAATGGCAGGCTCTGCCTGTGAATGTCAGGTTCCTGATAGAGCGATAGGGGAACGGAATGGAATCTTTTGGCAGTTTTCGCCGCAAATTCGCGCCTTGGAATGATCCGGCAGCGAAGCCTTATATTTCATTTGAGAATGTAACGAAGATTTTCGGCGATTTTACTGCCGTCGACAATCTTTCGCTCAATGTCTTCAATAGAGAATTTTTTTCGCTTTTGGGTGCTTCCGGTTGTGGCAAGACCACACTGATGCGCATGCTGGCAGGCTTCGAAGAACCGACCTCTGGCCGCATCACTCTGGATGGTCAGGATATGCGCGGCATTCCTCCTTATAAGCGTCCCGTCAACATGATGTTCCAGTCCTATGCGCTGTTTCCGCATATGACGGTTGAGAAGAATATTGCTTTTGGTCTTAAGCAGGACGGTATGGCGAAGTCGGAGATCGATGCGCGCGTTGCTGAAATGTTGAAACTCGTGAAGCTTGAGCAATATGGCAAGCGTAAGCCGCATCAACTGTCCGGCGGTCAGCGTCAGCGTGTGGCGTTGGCTCGTGCTGTTGCGAAGCGTCCGAAGGTGTTGCTGCTTGATGAGCCGCTTGGCGCGCTAGATAAGAAGCTGCGCGAAGAAACCCAGTTCGAACTGATGGATTTGCAGGTTAAGCTCGGTCTTACTTTTATGGTCGTCACCCACGATCAGGAAGAAGCTATGACCATGTCCGATCGTATAGCTGTGATGGACAAAGGCCGCATCATGCAGGTGGCAACACCGGCAGAAGTTTATGAAGCGCCGGGTTCCAAATTTGTGGCTGACTTCATCGGAAATGTGAATATCATCGAAGGCGAAGTGGTCAAGTCCGCGAATGGTGAGGCGGAAATCGCGACCGAGAAGTTTGGCTTCCATATTCACACGGAAACGCGTGAACAGCTGAACACTGGTCAAAAGGTCTGGTATGCCGTGCGTCCTGAAAAAACGCGCATCACCCGCGAGAAGCCGGAAGAAACGTCCGTCAATGCAGTTGAGGGTGAGCTTTGGGATATTGCCTATTTCGGCGATATGACGGTTTTCCATGTTCGCCTCGAAAATGGCCGTACCATTAAGGCTGCAAGCCTGAATGCTGTGCGCAAGACGGAAAACCCGCTGACCTATGATGAGCGCGTATGGGTTTCATTTGATACCGATGCCGGTCTGGTGCTGACGGCTTAAGGAGGGGAGGCACATGCAAAAGCTGATTGCTTCCATAACCAGTCGCCTTGTGATCGCAGTGCCATATTTTTGGTTGCTGCTGTTCTTTCTGGTTCCATTTTTCATCGTCTTCAAGATTTCACAATCGCAAGTTGCGATGTCGATTCCTCCTTATATGCCGACTTTCGATTTGACCGATAGTTTTGCGGCGAATTGGGACAAGGTAAAACAGCTCAGCTTTGATAATTATGTGTGGTTAATGGACGATCCGCTTTATATAAAAGCGTATCTGTCGAGTGTGCGTATCGCGGCCATATCAACGTTCTTAGCGCTTCTAGTAGGCTATCCTTTAGCATATGGCATTTCACGAGCACCCACTACAATACGCCCGACATTATTGATGCTGGTCATTTTGCCGTTCTGGACGTCCTTTCTTATTCGCGTTTATGCTTGGATTGGCATCTTGAAGCCAGAAGGGCTTCTCAATCAATTTCTTATGTGGCTGAACGTCATAGATACACCTCTAACAATCCTGAACACTGACACGGCGGTCTATATTGTTATCGTCTATTGCTATTTGCCGTTTATGGTTCTGCCGATCTATTCATCCCTTGAGAAGCTAGATTATTCGCTCATCGAAGCAGCCCAAGATCTTGGCTGTACCCCATTTTCGGCCTTTTGGAGGATTACATTTCCTCTTTCGCTATCGGGTGTGTTGGCCGGGTGCTTCTTGGTTATGATCCCGGCTATTGGTGAGTTTGTCATTCCTGATATGGTCGGTGGTTCCCAGACATTGATGATCGGTAAAACAATTTGGAGTGAGTTTTTCTCAAATCGCGATTGGGCAGTGGCATCTGCAGTTGCCGTTGTTCTGCTTGGTATATTGATTGTGCCGATTGTGATTTTCCAGCAGGTGCAGGCGCGCCAGCAGGAGAAGGGGAAATAAGATGCAGAACAACTGGTCCCGTTTTAACATCGCATCAGTCGCACTCGGCTTTGCGTTTCTCTATCTGCCAATCGTCTTGTTGGTGATCTATTCGTTCAACGAATCCCGCCTGGTCACTGTCTGGGCTGGGTTCTCCACGAAGTGGTATGGCGAACTGTTTCGCAATCAGGCACTGATGGATGCCGCATGGGTGACGATCCGGGTCGGGCTGTTGTCCGCCACGATTGCCACGATACTCGGAACATTCGCGGCAATCGCATTGACGCGTTATACGCGGTTTCGCGGACGTATCTTGTTCTCCGGCATGGTCTATGCACCGCTTGTTATGCCAGACGTTATCACCGGCCTTTCGCTGCTGCTTTTGTTCGTGGCGATGAACTTTGACCGTGGTTTCTGGACAGTAACGCTTGCCCATATCACATTCTCAATGTGTTTTGTGGCCGTGGTTGTGCAGTCACGTCTGGTGAGCTTTGATCGTTCTCTGGAAGAGGCTGCAATGGATCTCGGTGCGCCACCTGTTACCACTTTTATGAAGATTACCCTGCCGGTAATCTTGCCAGCCGTAGTTTCTGGCTGGATGCTGGCCTTCACCCTGTCGCTGGATGATTTGGTGATTGCAAGCTTCACTTCGGGTCCGGGCGCAACCACGCTACCGATGAAGATTTATTCGCAAGTGCGGCTTGGTGTGACACCGGAAATCAACGCGGTTTGCACCATCTTGATCGCTGTAGTGACGACGGGTGTGATCATCGCTTCAGTCGTAAACAAGCGCCGCGAAGTGCAGCGCCGTCGCGACGAACAAGCAGCGTTCCGTATGGGTTAGATGAAAAAGGAACGGCGCAGCTTACTGCGCTGTTCCGCTTCCCATCGTTGATGGGGAAATGAAGGGTCGATCCCACGAACCGCCAACAAAGAAATGCAGTGGCGGTTTTGTTGGCGAAGGTTGCGCCTGCTGGCCGTTTGTATTTTCTTGCTGCTGTTGGGGCTGGCTATCGGGGAAGATAACTTCGCCACTCAGCGCAAGGCTGCGGTCAACAAATGGCACAATGCCAGCAAGATTAAGCGTACCTTGCGATGTTATAAGTGTCGCATTTTCCAATGAAGCGACACCATCGGAAAGGTTTGCTTTCATATCAAGACGGTTGAAAGCGAGCGAAACATTCTCCTGTCGCTCAAGTGCGAAGAAGCCCTGACTTTCTGCCTTTGTCAGAAAATCCTGCACCGAGAAGCCCTGCATTTGGCCATTGTTTAGCTGTACTGAAACATTGCCCTGGGCATTGTTGAGCAAGCCTGACCAGCGATTTGCAGGAGCCTTCATGAAAAGCGAGACATTGCCTTTGCCATTCACGAACGGTTTGTCGAAACCGAGCGCTGCAAACAGTTGTGAGCTATCAATGTCGGAAGCATTAAAGCGTAACTCGCCGGTCGCTGTTTTCAGGTCACGCACAATCTGAAGGTTGGCCTGAAGAATGCCGTTAAAGGCCTTGGCATCGCCAATATCAAACATCGCGCGACCGCCTCTGATTTGAACAGCTGCTGCGACGCCAGTCATAGAGACGGGCCCCGCTGTGGCGGTTTGTGCAGAAAGGCGAAGGTCTAGCTCCGATCGGTCGATAAAACTTGTATTGATGATATCGCGTTCGTTCAGATCACGTTCGCTGGGCGAACGTGGCTGGTTTTCAGGCAAAGGCACGAAAATCGAAAATAGTCGGCGCAGGTTGAGCTTTTCAAAGGCCAGCGTTCCGGTGATTGCGGGCGTATCCTGTTCAAAGCCAACTTCGATCACACCTTTTGCGGGGCTTTCGTCCGTGGTCATTTCGACATTGTCGAACTTCAGACGACGCGGTGTTGAGGTGATGGTTGAATCAAGAGAAAAGGCACCAATTTCGGTGCTTCCCGCAACAGGTGGCAGGGCTAGCCAACGCAGGGAATTGCTCAATGAAGGCGTCTTGGCGCTCAACGCGCCTTCAAAAAAACGATCATTGGAAATGTTGGCTTTGCCCTCAAATGTGACGTTGAGAGGCGTCGATGTGAAACTCGCCGTTACATCGGATGTGCCGCCTGCAAGAAGCGGCAACGCTTGTGCCGCTGTCAGACTGAATTGCGTATTTTCACCGCGCCACAATGCGCTGCCGCGCAGCGTTGCGGCGCTTGAAGTGCGCGGCCATTCAAGCGTGGCATTCAGTTTAGTGATTTGCTGATCGTCTTTCGGCTCTTCCTGCGAATCTGGATCATTGAATGAAATCGTTCCGTCGCGAAGAACAACGCGACCAAACGGCTGAGATGCTTGCTGTGTGGCAAGAGTTTTGTCATCCGCACCGTTTTGCTGCAAGGCACGTTGCGCGCGGATCGCTGTCCCCAGCCTGCCATTCGAACTTGCAATTGCATCCAGAAGCTCTGCAAAATTATCAACGGGTCCACCGATGTTGAAATGTGGCCGGACAATTTGCGTTTCGGAAAATGACAGTCGCCCCATAATGGCATCAAGCGGAGAAAGCTCAATTTCAATGCGGTTGGCGCTCATAAAGGGTTTTGAACCCTGATCGGATAGCTTGCTCAGCGTTACGCCATCAAGCGACGCACGCAGAACTGGGAACACGCGCAAACGTGGTGCTTCACGCAGTTCGACGCTGTAGCCAGTCCACGCACTGATTTCCTGCGCAACGCGAATCCGGATCGCATCAGTTGAAACGATAAAAGGTATGACCGCGAGCAGGGTAGCCACTGCTGCTGCGCCAAGAATGATGACCGCAATAATAAGGCGCATAAATCGGGGCCAGCGCATCAACCATCCTATCAGTGAGACATATTCCGTAATCTAACCCAGCACTGTGGCAAAGCAAAGCCGCCTATGCTGATTCCTGCATATGGTTAAACAATTGTTTCTAAGAAATTAACCCTGATTTTTCTCGAGTTTCTAATGTGTGAATTTGAACGTCCAAATTTCACGCACGATCAATCGGCGTGGCACGATAAAGAATGCAACACGGAGTAAGGATCGAGCCATTTCCGGCTCTGATCTATGATTGCTTTGGTGTCTCTTTGACTCTGAAATTTGTGGCGAGCTTTTGCCGATGCTTTTTAAAGCAAAAAGCCCTCTGAAGGGAGGGCTTTTATTTTTTTGAAATTAGTCAGCCAGCACACGTGTCGGGGGGAAGACAATTTCAACGACTGTTCCCTGACCGGGTGTCGAATCAATTGTAAACTGAGCACGATTGGCTTCAACCATCGCTTTTGTCAGCGGAAGCCCAAGCCCTGTGCCTTCATTGCGCCAGTCTTTTGCACTTTCAGTTTGACGGCGCTGCATGGTGTTAACCTGACGGAACGGCTTGAGCGCTTGCTCAATTTCGGCCTTCGTCATGCCTATGCCGGTGTCGCGCACACGCATGACGACATCACCGTTTAATTCGTAATTCGTCGATACAATCACCTGTCCAGCCGTCGCAGTAAAACGCACTGCATTGGAAAGCAAATTCAGTGCGACCTGCTTAATCGAACGCGCATCTGCAACAATATCCGGCAGGTTGGATTGGAAGCTGGAACGGATAATCACACGTTCACGATTGGCCTGCGGTTGCATGAGGGCAATTGCTTCGCCAATTGCATCGTTGAGTGAAACGGCTTCGAACTGCATGTCAACGCCGCCTGCCTCAATCTTGGAGATATCGAGCAGATCGTTGACCAACGCCAGAACGTGATTGCCAGAACGGTTAATGTCGCGCAGATAATCACGGTAGCGCTCATTGCCAATCGGACCAAATTTTTCGTCCGACATGAGTTCAGAGAAACCGATGATCGCATTCAGCGGTGTACGAATTTCGTGACTGATACGGGCGAGAAATTCTGTCTTCTGATTGGATGCGCGTTCCGCTTCCTTGCGGGCATTTGTCAGTTCTTCTTCTGTGCGTTTCCACTGCGTGATGTCGCGCAGAACAGCGCAGAAGCCATTGGTATGGGGCAGTTTTCCAATGGTCATGAAAAGAGGAATGAAGCCGCCTTGTGCTTCACGGCCGATGACTTCACGCCCATCATTGAGAACACTGAGAACACCATTGTCGGACAGGCCATGGAGATAATCCATCGCTGCGCGTTGGCTTTCGATGGCAAAGAGCATCGAGAAGAACTTGCCTTCGGTATCCACTTGATCGTAGCCGAACAAAGCGGCTGCGGAATGGTTCATGGACCGCATACGCCCGTCAGTGTCAATGAGCACGACGCCATCCGTGGCCGTATCGAGAATAGTTCTGAGTTCTTCGATGTGCCCCTGAAGTTCGCGCGTTTCTGTGCTATTTGCATTTTCGGTCACGGTGACAGCCGGAGCACTTGGCATGGGCATAAGGCTTAGCATCAAAGCACGACCATCTCGCCAGCTAATCGCATTCAGATGTGCTTCTACAGGCTCTTCGCTGCCATCGGCACGGCGTAGGACCATGCCGACCGCTGTCTCGTCGTCACTACGGTCACTGTTGAATAACGCCGCAAGGCCGCCGGCCCGTTGGATTTCTGCAAGCGCTGCATAGCCAGTCAGGTCCAAAAGAGACTGATTGACGTAATGGATTACATCGCCCGAATGAATGATGACGGGGATTGGAAGGTTGGCGAGAAGTGCGGTTTCGTCAGCAATCGGCTGTTTCGTAAGTATTGCGGGCGTAGGCACCTCATCTGTAACGGGTGGCTTTTCCGTCACGAGTGCCACAGGCGCAACACGCTCTGCTGCTGGTTGCGTAGGCGTGACGTCTTCCGACAAAGCATCTTTTTCTTGACGCGAATTTGCCAGCCCTTGCTTGCGCAGCCGATCCGCAATCTCGCGAAACGCATTGCGTTCCGTCGTGGTTAAACCACCTTCCGGGCGCTGCTCCTTGCCTTTTTGCTGTTTGCTCTGGTCCGCTTCTACTTTTCCGCGGGCCGCGGCATTGAGCAGTTCAATAACCTTATCAGACTCGCGACGACCGGGATTGGGCGTTAGCTCGAATGGAAGCGTGGGTGCGTCTGTTTGCAGGTGCGGTGCTTCTGGGTGATCATCATTGGCCACTTCTTCTGAAAGAGCCAGAATATCGTCTTCATCATCGGCGCTAAGCATTTCCTGAATAGTCGGTGCCGCTTCGCGCTTTGCTGGGGTTCCGCCTGCGAGGACTGTACCAATCGTTTCGGGGTCTTGCTCTGCGTCTTCCGGGCGGACAAGGCCAAAGCCGCGGAAGCCAATAAATTCGCGATCACGCGAATAGACGGGCAGTGCTGCAAGTTCTACCGGCACGCGCAAGCTTGTGCCTTCAACGGGCCAAAGCAGCTTCTTGCCAGACCATGTGTCGCGCTGTTGTAAGAGTGCGCTGATGCTACCATCGGTGTCGAAACCGAAAACAGTGGCCACTTCTACAAAGCGCCGACCAACAACATCAGCTGCGTTTTGCCCGATAATGTTGCCGAGTTCAGGCGAAACTTCGGTAAAGGTTCCCTCTGCATCTACTTTCCAGATGAATCGAGCAGGCGGTCCCTCAGCGTCAAAAACAAAGCTTTTCGGCGCTGTGGGCTTTTCGGCCTGTGTCTCATCTTTAACGATTGCTGTTGTTGCGCGCGCATCCGTTTTGATCGCGGTTTCCGCTTTCCCTACAACACAGATGAGATGTAGCGCAGGATTGTCGCGGAGCTTGGCAATTGCGCCGGGAACTGAGTTTTTTCCAGCACGAATGCGGCGCTTTACAACCCCCTCGGCTGCATCGCGCGTTTCTATCATCAGGTCTTCAAGTGTTGAAACGGAAATATCGAGCGCTGCAAAGCGCTCGCTTGTAGCAATCAACTGAGCCTTATCGTCCATCAGAGCAACATGTGTGGTCTCATCGCCGAGACCGGCAATAATCGCGTCTGGCGTGCTACCTTTTTGTTCTGATGCAAGCAAGAGCGCTTCAACGCCGTCTGGCAATGTGAGATGCGAAATTTTTAGACGTATAATTTCAGAGCGAAGTCCAGAATTGAGACGCACAGAGAAGATGCGTGGCGCGATACCTGTTTCACTGCTGGCACCAGCGATTTGGCGGCGCGTTGCAATGGGCAGTTCGAGTTGGCCGCCAATAATGTCTTGGATACGTTCAAAGCCGAAGAGTTTGGCACCGGAACCATTGATCCAAAGGACAGTCGATAGGTCGCGCGTCAGCACCAGCTGCGCATCGCCTCTGGCAAAGCCTTCGCGGATGTTGTCCAGCGCGGCTATATCAATGAAGGGGTATGATACTGACATACCGGTCCTTTAACTGTTCTCGTTGTCACTCAAAGTGCCAATTAATAGCTCTTTAATAAGCTTCTTACGAGGTGTGGTCTATATTCGCGTTAGATATGGGCCTGATTTTCTATTTCATTAGTTAATGTAGGTAAGCCAATTTTATGTGCCGGTGGATAATACGGCTTTATGCACAATCATGCATAAAACGTGGTAACTGGATTTGGTCGAATTTTAACGATTGAAGCTTTCCAGCTAACAAACGGGGATATCTTCAAAAAAGATCGTTATTATGACTTGCAATGCTGATCGATTCTCCGTATGTGACCCCTGTCAGCGGAAATCGAAAGATGGTTCGTTGAGATTTAGGTACGCGGTCGTAGCTCAGTTGGTTAGAGCGCAGGATTGTGGCTCCTGAGGTCGGTGGTTCGAATCCACCCGTCCGTACCATCTAAAACCTCCTAAGTAATTGATTTAATTACATAAAATGGCAATACAAGAAATTGCGATTGTGCTGTGCTCGATTTTTGAGCCACACGCGCAGCCGGGGAGCGAGTTAAATATCACGAAAACGCGAAGATAAATGTCTTCATAGACACCTCCAGCAGCTTAACTGAAACTACTTTTATAAGCGTCGTGTGCCTCGTGAGGTCGCTGCATTTGATGCTCGTGGCGAACACATTCGAATCTCACTCAAGACCGATGATCTGGCCGCTGCCTTTGCGAAGCGTGATATTTATGAAGCAGCCGACAACGACTATTTGTCATCGCCCGTGCTCGGTTAAATGGCGAGCATTCCAATACCCTCAATATAACTTGTAATAGACACTAATATTTAGTGCTCATATCACTCTTCTGACCCCCAAAAGAGGAGTGACTGATATTGATTTGCCCGTTTTGTGGAACCCATATTCGACAAGGCTTTTTTGTTTGCACAGGGTGCGGAGCATCTCGCAGGCAGAATATCAAACATTTTAAGTGGGGCCTGCTTTTTTTCTTATTTATGCCAATCACAGCGATTAATCTTATTCTCGAATGGTTTAAGTCCGAAATTAGCGACAGGAGTCTAATCGTATTTCTTCTCTTTTTCATATGGGGTTTGTGGCAATTCAGGAAATTTTGCGTGAAAAGGTTTTATTGGGTCCGCCGGTTTTAATTTGTTTTGATGTATTAAATATCCCATTTAAGTTGTCCTCAAGTCGAGTTTAATAGTAACGATAGTTTTTTAATTGAATAAGTATTTTGATGAACGATTTGAAATGTAATGAATTCAGGATGGAATATTCATAATATTAACTCGGAATGAGGTTATTATGGGTGATCCGTATATGAATTTCGCAGTTTCGTTGATATTTCAATTAAGTTCATTATCTCCTCTCCGATATCGGCTGACAAAGACATGTTGTAGGTTGGCTCTATTCCCAGAATGGGCGGTACGTTCCATTTAAACTGCAACATGCCAATAATCATGGGCTTCGTCCATCTCGCATGCACTATGATACGCCTGAAATGAATGCAGGACAGAACCTAGAGTATGGATCAATTCTGGGCTGAATTTACACACGATAATATGTTGAGTTTGCCAGTTGTTCTGGCAAGGATGTTGCTGGCAACTTTTCTTGGTGCTGTTATTGGTCTCGAAAGAGAGTGGCGAAAGCGACCGGCAGGTTTGAAGACTCATATGATGGTCTGTCTTGCATCTGCTACCTTCACAATCGTATCGCTCGAGCTTGTAAATGTGCCTGTTTTCGACGATCAGAATATTCGCATGGACCCTTCGCGTCTTGTCGAAGCGATCACCAGCGGTGTTGCGTTTCTTGCGGCGGGATTCATCATTTTTGCCAAGGGCCAGATTACCGGTATCACGACGGGTGCAGGTATGTGGCTTGCCGCAGCCATAGGTCTCGCAAGCGGTCTTGGACTTTGGCATATTGCGATGATAGCCACTGCAATCGCCGTTATTATGTTAATTGCGGTTGGGAAGATGGAGCGATCAGTTAGATCAGGCAGCGGCGATTAATGAGTGCCGCCGCTATCCTTTGGTGATGCAGGTTGGCTATTGGGCCAATGCCTGTTCAATCGTGTCTTTTAGTGCGAGTCGTTGTTTGCGAAGGTTTGTTTCCTCTTCCTGACTGACAGGGGATATCTTCGTTTCAGCACGGTGAATCTGGTCGTTAACCGCGTCATACTCTTCCAGAATGCGCGCGAAACGAGGGTCCGCAGCCTTCAGGGCATGAATAGCAACCAGTTGCCCTGGAAACTCTTCACCCAGTGTGTGAGGTGTGTTTGACATATTTTTCTCCTTCCTTTGATAAGCATAGTTTGTCAGCTGAAGGCGCAAGCCTCATTGATCCCGATCAATATTGAGTATTATCAGTACATACCGATTTCGCATGGCTCATATGCAAAGTGATACCTTCAAATAGAAGTTGCATAGCACCATCTCAAGAGTGCGGACTAATTCAACAATGTGTCCGTGATGGAGATGAAAATGTTTGCCCGTTTAAGTCGTGGTTTTGCGCAATTTGGTAGTGCTGTGCGCGCCTCTGCTGCACTACGTGTTGGTCATCAGCCGATGGCAAAAGATCTTGAGACACTCGGTATCGACGTGGCTCAGTTCCGCAAGATTCATGAATAAATTAAAGCTCCGGTTTTCCGGGGCTTTTTGTTATTAATCTTCGTCCGTTGCCATCTGCTTAAGCATATCAGCTTTGCCACGGCTGCGCATAATCATCGGCACCACGACGGCAGCAATTGCCAACGTAATGAGCGTGATCGATACCCATGAATTGACGAGTGTCATCGGATTACCCTGGCTGATTTGCAATGCCTGCCGTAGGCTTTTTTCGGCCATTGGTCCGAGGATCAGCCCGACGACAACTGGAGCTATCGGATATGAGAAGCGGCGAAGCACATAGCCTAGCAATCCGAAGGCTAGCAGCAGGCCAAGCTCAAAGGATACCGGAAGACCGAAAAGCATTGAAGTCGACGCATTTGCACCAATAGTGCCAAGCGTTGCGAACACGAGAATGCCAGCATAGAGCCAATGGCGCGGGATGGTCAGCATTTTAACCCACAGGCCGATCAAAGGCAGGTTAAGAACCAGTAGCATCAGATTGGCAACCAGAAGACTGGCAACAAGTCCCCAAACCAATGATGCATTGGTTACAAAAAGCAATGGTCCGGGTTGCAAGCCGAACTGCTGAAAGCCGGCCAGCATGATTGCGGCTGTTGCAGTGGTTGGCAGGCCGAGCGTGAGCAGTGGTACAAGCGTGCCCGCAGCGGATGCGTTGTTGGCTGCTTCCGGTCCTGCGACGCCTTCAATGGCACCTTTGCCGAACTCTTCAGGATGTTTAGAAAACTGCCGCTCTGCTGAATAGGAAAGGAAGCTCGAAACATCAGCGCCACCCGCAGGCATCGCACCGATCGGAAAGCCGATCGCTGTGCCTCGTAGCCATGGCATCCACGAGCGTTTCCAATCATTTTTCGTCATCCAGACAGAGCCTTTGACGGCGATAACTTCATCATCAGGACTGAGCTTCTTGGAAACAACGGCTAACGTTTCACCGATTGCAAATAGTGCAACTGCCAGCGTGGTCACATTGATGCCGTCAAGCAGGTTCGGTGTGCCCATTACGAGACGCGCTTGTCCGGTCAGTTGATCAATGCCGATAAGACCGAGCGTCAAGCCGATGAAAAGCGAAGTAAGACCGCGTAATGTAGAATCGCCGAAAGCCGCAGAGACGGTCATAAAGGCGAGTAGCATCAGCGCGAAATATTCGGATGGTCCGAAGGAGAGGGCAAATTTTACCACCCATGGTGCGACAAAGGCGAGGGCGAGGGTCGCAATCAAACCTGCGATAAACGAGCCGATGGCAGCGGTTGCGAGTGCTGGTCCGCCGCGGCCCGCGCGGGCCATTTTATTGCCCTCCAATGCCGTGACGATTGAGGCACTTTCTCCGGGTGTGTTGAGCAGGATAGAGGTGGTTGAGCCGCCATACATGCCGCCGTAGTAAATACCGGCAAACATGATGAGCGAACCAGCAGGGTCAAGCTTGTAAGTGACAGGTAAAAGAAGCGCTACGGTAAGCGCGGGGCCTATGCCCGGAAGTACGCCAACCGCGGTGCCAAGCGTGACGCCAATTAGCGCATAGATTAGATTAGCGGGTTCGAGTGCTACCAGAAGACCGCTGGCGAGAAGGCTGACTGTATCCATATACTTTCGCCTTAAACAAAGTGTTCAAGCCAGCCCGATGGTAGGGAAAGCTGAAGGCCGCGTGCAAAAATGAACCAGATTACGAATGCGAAGATGATGCCGACAGGTACGCTTATCCAGAATTTGCGATAACCAAATCCGCGAGCCGTTGCAGCAAAGAGCAATCCCGTCGCAATGGAAAAGCCAAGCGTTTTCATTGTTAGCATCTGAATAACGAGACCGCCAACGATCCACGCCATGGGGGCTATTTCCTGATGCTCACGCTCTGGAAATTCGCGTTTAAAAGCACTGATCACCGTCCAAATCGACAGAATGAACAGTCCGCTCGCTATGATGTAGGGAACCGTTTTTGGTCCAACGGGCGAGTATGAGAGAACATTATTGCCATAGGCGGTTGACCACGCGATGGCTACGGCAACCGCGCCTAGAATAAAAGCTATGACAAGAGCTGCGTAATCAGGCGCCGTTCCAGTGGAACGGCGCTCTCCCTCTTTTTCAATGACTGTCATTTTACGAGGCCAATATCCTTGAGGATGGTTCCCGTTGAAGTGACGTCTTTCTTAAGCTGTTCCTTGAAGTCGTCGCCCGCAAGATAAGTGTCTGCCCAGCCTTTATCTTTCAGTGCTTTCTGCCAGGATTCAGACTTCACCATCTTTTCAACGTCGGCATTGATTGCCGCTTCTTGCTCAGCGGTAATGTCAGGTGCTGCACCCACCATGCGCCAATTCTGGATTGAGACATCAACACCACCTTCTTTGAAGGTTGGTGAATCTATGCCTTCAATGCGCTCGTCGCTTGAAATGCCGATGATGCGTAGCGTGCCAGCCTTGATTTGTGGATCAAACTCGCCATAGCCGGAAATGCCGACAGTCACCTGATTGCCGAGGATTGCGGCAAGGGCTTCACCGCCACCGGAAAATGCGATGTAGTTCACTTTTGTAGGATCAACGCCAACGGCTTTTGCAAAAAGTCCGGCTGTAATGTGGTCAGTACCGCCTGCCGAACCGCCGCCCCATGAGACCGAGCCGGGATCTGCTTTGAGCTTTGTAACCAGATCGCCTAGGTTCTGAATATCAGATCCTGCGGGAACAACGATGGCTTCATATTCGCCGGTCAGGCGTGCAATCGGCGTAATAGCATCGAGATTCACAGGGGAGTTGTTGGTCAAGATCGCGCCGACCATAACATAGCCGCCAACAATAAGCTGGCTTGGATCACCCTTGTTCTGATTAACGAACTGCGCAAGCCCAATAGTACCGCCAGCGCCAGGAACGTTGATGACCTGAACACTGCCGGAAATCTTCTCGTCCTGCAACACGCTCTGCATGGTGCGTGCAGTCTGATCCCAGCCGCCGCCCGGTGCCGCAGGTGCCAAAACCTTATAGTCTTCAGCCGATGCTGCACTCGCGATTGCAAGCGCTGCGACCGACGAAATGGCCAAAATCCATTTACGCATAAATCCTCCCGAAATGCACTTTTCGCGCATTGTGCTGCTATCTTTTCGATAGCCCTCCTCAAACCCCTTCACCTCTCCCAAGGTGAAGACTCCTGATCTGGAGATTACAACAGGGATTTACAATACGCTAGCGCGAGACTGTTTGAGACCCGGCCCATTAGCATAAAGTCTAAGCAATTTTTAATCGATGATTTAGTGGCTTGCGTCGCTTGACCTTGCTGATACCAGAACGTAATAGAGTTACGACGGTTCCCCGACCGAGAGCGAAGGGGATTAATAGGGAACACGGTGAGGACGACCCAAAAGGGACCGAGACCGTGGCTGCCCCCGCAACTGTAAGCGGATTGCCGTTCATCCCTGTGACGCCCAAAGGCGTCATGCCACTGAGTTTAACTCGGGAAGGCAGATGAACAGCGAATATTCGTGAGCCAGGAGACCTGCCGTCTAACGTAGTCCATGGTCACGGGCGGGGATGCCCGGTGCAGGAGTTGGTTATGACAGCTATTAACGTCGCAAGACGTCACCTCCCTTTGTCATTCATATCCCCGGATATGTCCGTTCTCTATACGCGCCGGATCACATCCGCCGTTTGATACGGCTTTTCTCACATCATTTCGGGGATTCAAATGAAACTCATCGGCAAGTTGCCGTTTGGCGCAATCGTTGGCGCTGCAAGTCTTTTCGTAACTGGTTTTGCGGCTGAAGCAGCCGAAACGCAGTATCCGCTGACGTTGAAAAATTGTGCGCGCGACGTGACATTTAAACATGTGCCAGAACGTGCGGTGGCCGTTGGTCAGAGCAGCGCAGAAATTTTATACCTTCTGGGCCTCGGAGATAAAATGGTCGGCACAGCTTTGTGGGTTGGGCCTGTCCTCAAAGGCTACGAAGAAGCCAATGCCAAGGTAAAGCGTCTCGCGGATAATGATCCGAGCTTTGAGAGCATTCTGGCGGAAAAACCTGACCTTGTTGCCAATCAGTTCCAATGGCAGATTGGACCTGAGGGTGTTGTGGCGAAGGCTGAGCAATTCGAAGAATTGGGCGTTCCGGTTTATACGTCTCCAGCCGATTGCATTGGAAAAGACAATTCAGACGGCGGTGATGGCGTTCGTCACAACGCCTTCACCATGGATCAGGTGTATCAGGAAATCGACGAACTCGCGCAGATCTTCAATGTGCAGGATCGCGGCGCAAAGGTTGTTGCTGATCTGAAAGTACGTGAAGACGCAGCACGTAAGAAGATCGCATCTGCCGATGGCAAGCTTTCGGCTGTTGTCTGGTTCTCCAGTGCAGAGCTCGATATTGATCCTTATGTTGCGGGCAAGAACGGTGCTCCAGCCTATATTCTGAAAACACTTGGCATCAATAATATCATTGATAGTGAAGAAGAGTGGCCGACTGTTGGCTGGGAAACCATTGCCAAGTCCAATCCGACAATTATCGTCGCGGGCACTATGGATCGTCGTCGTTTCCCTGCTGATGATGTTGCAGTTAAGCGCGAATTCCTCAAGAGTGATCCGGTCGCAAGCCTGATGCCAGCTGTTAAAGATGGTCATGTGTTCGATATGGACGCACAGGCAATGAACCCGACTATTCGTACCATCGAAGGTATTGAAACGCTGGCCGATGCCATTGCAGCTTCAGGCCTGAACAAGTGACAACACGCTCAGCCACAGCCGGAATTCTGACTTCGAGAAGCGCAAGCAGTAGGGTGCTTTTGGGCACACTGGCGCTTGTCTTGTTGCTCGGCGCGCTGTGGCTGGGCGCCGCTATTGGTGAAACGTCAATACCTTTGGACGTGGTGGCAAAGACTATTGCCAACCGCATCTGGAATGCTGGTTATCCGCTCGAACCTATCGATGAAGGCATTGTCTGGAGCTATCGCTTAAGCCGCGCCGTGGTCGCGGCTTGTTGTGGCGCAGCTCTTGCAATATCGGGCGTCGTTCTGCAATCACTTCTGCGAAACTCGCTGGCCGACCCCTACATTCTAGGTATTTCGGCAGGGGCCTCTACGGGCGCCGTCGCGGTTGCAATTCTCGGCGTCGGCGCTGGTATTCTTTCGCTTTCGGTGGGAGCGTTCATCGGTGCGATCATTGCATTCTCACTTGTTTCACTGCTGGCACTTCGAGCTGGGCGCGGCAACAGCGCAATCATCCTCGCAGGCATTGCAGGCTCGCAGCTTTTCAGCGCGCTGACATCATTTATCGTCACCAAGGCCGCCAATGCGGAGCAGGCACGCGGCATTATGTTTTGGTTGTTGGGCAATCTCTCTGGTGTGCGTTGGCCTGATGTGACGCTCGCGTTGCCAGCCTGCATTGTGGGTCTAGCAATCTGTCTTTGGCATGCACGTGCCCTTGATGCATTCACTTTTGGCTCGGAATCGGCGGCATCGCTCGGCATTCCCGTGCGCCGCGTCTATGCAGTGCTGATCGGCGTTAGTGCCATGATGACGGCGGTGATGGTCTCTATTGTGGGTTCTATCGGGTTTATCGGGCTGGTCATACCCCACGCTGCACGTATGGTCGTTGGTGTGCGTCACGGGCGATTGCTGCCAGCTTCAGCACTCATTGGTGCAATCTTCATGATTGTTGCCGATATCCTCTCTCGCATCATCATTCCGGGGCAGGTTCTGCCAATCGGGGTCATAACGGCTCTGTTCGGTGCGCCGGCTTTTGCATTCCTTCTCGGGCAGAGAAGGGCACAGTCATGATGCTTTCAACGCATAATGTTTGCTGGTCGGCAGGCGGTGTCGAAATCCTGCGCGACGTATCGCTTGATGTGAAAGAAGGCGAATTTCTCGGGATTATCGGGCCAAATGGCTCGGGTAAAACCAGTTTCTTGTCGCTTCTTTCTGGAGTTCGCCGCAGCCGTTCCGGTGAGGTGAAGCTCGGCGGAACACCCATTCATAAGCTTAAACGCCGCGAGATTGCGCGCAAACTGGCATTGGTTGAACAGCAGGCGGGTACGACTGATCGCATAACTGCACGACAAGCAGTCGAACTTGGACGTACCCCTTATCTCGGCGCTCTTTCTCCATGGTCCGCTGAAGATGATGTGATCGTGGATCGTGCGCTTGCCAATGTTGATATGACGCATCTCGCAGACCGATACTGGCATACGCTTTCAGGTGGCGAGCGGCAGCGTGTGCACATTGCACGTGCGCTGGCACAAGAGCCGCAAATCTTGTTGTTGGACGAACCGACAAACCATCTTGATATCGGACATCAAATTGGCCTGCTTGATCTTGTGAGCCGACAGAAGCTGACAGTGGTTGCGGCACTCCATGATTTAAACCATGCGGCGATGTTCTGTGATCGTATAGCCGTCATGGATAAAGGGCAGCTTGTTGCTTTAGGAACGCCGCGTGATGTGCTTCGGGCCGAATGTATCCGCAAGGTATTCGGCGTTGAGGTCGAAGTGGAATATGAGGGCGTGGATGGCTGCCATATCCGTTATCGCGCACCGAGCCACCCTAAGCTTGAACTTAAACAATCTGCATAAACATGATTGGCATGACAATGAGCAAACGACTTTTCCTGGCCGCCGCATTGATGGTCACTTCAGCATTTCCAGCTTTGGCTGAGACGTATGAAGTCAAGATGATGAACCGTGGTGAAAAAGGTTCGATGGTTTTTGAGCCTGATTTCTTGAAGCTGGCGCCGGGCGATAAGGTGAAATTCGTTGCGACGCATAAGAGCCATAATGCGGCGACTATTGATGGGATGGTTCCAGAGGGCAATCCGGGCTTTAAGGGCAAGATTAACGAAGAGATCGAAGTGACTTTTGATCAAGCAGGCTTTTACGGCATCAAGTGTTCGCCGCATTACGGCATGGGCATGGTTATGCTGATTAAGGTTGGCGAAGCGGAGCTTCCACAAAGCTATCGTGAGGTGAAGTTTCCTGCACGTGCAAAGGCGCGTTTTGAAGAGTTGTTTGCAGCATCATCCAATTGATTGTATAGTTAAATGCTAAATTAAGTGATTTTAATTTAGCATTTAAACTTAATTATTTGACTTATGATATTCACGTGAATGTTAGGGGCTTATTGTTGACACTCTGTTTACATTTTGTTGACGCTTCTGCTATTAGGGCGATGTCATATTGTTAAGCCGTCCATTTTAAATTGTCTTTTTATTGACTTTATAAAAAATGAATGCGTCGATTATTTTAGTTCATCTTACTTTTGCATCTAAATAATCGCTGCTTGCACTATGATAGATGCAGCAGCTTTGCGGCATCTCTTTTATGACCTGAATGTTAGGATAAGCTCAGTCTGAAGAGGGCAGAAACAAATTCAAGAGCTTTCATAGTCATTTTTAATAAGATTATATTTATATTGATAAAGAACGACGGCATCTTTTTTGGATGTCGTCGTTATTTTATGGTGCATTTCTACATCGTGATTTTAATAGTTTTGATTACGAAATTGGGGGGGGGCTACATTGCTGCTTTTAAGCGATGCTGCGTTAAATCAAGATCGAGTTCTTTTGCGCGAGCAATGACGGGTGCAAAGCGGCGCTGCTTCTTTTCCGCATGGTTTGAAGCAATGTCCGCAATGCGGTGCTTGAGGAACGGGTTAAGGAAGCGCTCGCGAACAGTATTGACATAGGCTTCAGCCTGTTCGCCCAGACCGTCAGCGGCAAAAACCGGCAGAACTTCTTCGCGCCAAAGCGCTTCAAGTTCATTGCGGATCGTTTCGTCGTTCATGGCCTCCAGCACAATTTCATCCTTCGGACGATTGCCGTTCAACCATTGCTCAGCAATGAAAGTGTGGCCGAGATTGAGAAGATAGAGCTTGAGGCGCTCATAGCTTGCGAGGTCATCTGTCACCACGATGTCAGGGTGCTTGCAGGGAAGCGTGAGCCCATCTGTCTGCTCAATGGCCCAGATTGCATAAGGTTCAGCAATGGCGCCGACCGGATCGATAGGTTCGGATACGATGCGGTCAACAAGGCTGTTGGCAAAGACGCATTTGCTTTCAATCCATTGTGTGAAAGCCTTCGGCAAGCTCCAGCTTTCTGCGAGATCAAGCACAATCGAGCGAAGCTTGTCGCCATTGCGCGAGATCAGCTCGCACGGAAAAATCGACAGTGCTGCTTCTGGATTAACCTGCCAGCGATGATGCAGTAGCACAAGCAGCTTGGCGGGAAAGCTTTTTGGCAAACGGTCGGTTTCGCTCAATAGGGAAACATCATCACTTGCATCCAGCTCAAAACCTTTATCACCCGTATTGGACAGGATCACCTGAACCTGCGTCGCAAGTGCTCGGATAGCCTGCCAATCGGTATGGGCGGAATAGGCCACACTTACGCTTCTTGCCTGATGCGTTTCATCAATAGCCTCGCCATTGGTCAGGCCGCGAATGATGACCGGGTAGCCTTCGCCGCTGTTAAGCGCCTCGATGCGGCGCGCACTCTCAGGATTGGTGGTCGTTTGAACGATTGCAACGGTGCCGATAGCGTCGCCTTTAGCTAAAGCTTCAGAAATGAAGAAGTCCACATGCCCGAGCAGAAAACGGCTGGTGCCAAACTGTAGAATCGATGGCTGATCGGTCATGTAGTCCTCCCTGAATTCCCTAAAATAGCTACGCCAGCCGGTAAAATTGGTCAAGCCACTCTTTAAAATCCATCTAAAAGGTGGTGCGACAAAACTGACATAATTGCATATATTCAGCAATTACAATGATATAGCTAATATTGCACTTTTTGCATCTTCAAAATATGGTAAGGCCAATTTGGGAGAGAGCATGAGTGAGCATATTGGCTCCGTGGAACCGCGGAGGCTTTACCAACAGATTGCCGATCGGGTCCGTCATCTGATCCGTGAAGGCCATTTTCCAGCGGGAAGCAGACTTCCAGCCGAGCGTGAACTCGCGCATCAGCTGGGCGTGTCCCGGCCTTCTTTGCGTGAAGCGCTGATTGCGCTTGAAATTGCAGGCAATGTCGAAATCCGCATGGGTTCGGGGATCTATGTTGCAGCTGAGGAAACACGGCTTCCAGCACAAGGCGGTTCGATTGGCGAAAGCCCGCTCGAAATCATGCAGGCGCGTTCGCTGATCGAAGGCAGTGCCGTCATCATGACCTGCAGCCAGATCAACACTGAAGCGCTGGAACGCCTGCGCGGCAATCTCGATGCGATGCGGCTACAGATTGAAGCGGAACGCAAGCCTATTGAACTGGATCGCCAGTTTCATCTGATCATTGCCGAGCAATCGGGCAATTCGGTTGTTGCCCGCATCGTGCGTGATTTGTTTGACGAGCGGCATAGTCCGCTGACCGCGCAAATGCGCACGCGCTACGAAAATGCTGACACATGGGCATTTGCTCTGGCGGAACATGAGAAGATTTATGCTGCACTGGAGGCGAGGGATCCGCTTCTGGCGCAGGCAGCGATGCGAACGCATCTGGATACATCAAAGCAGCGATGGATGGAGAACGAGCCCAGATAGTTGGGCTCATGTTTAACGCTGTTGCGATCTTGGGAGTGAGGTCAGAAAAATGAACGACAAGGCTGTCTCGGCTGTGACGCCGGTAATCCTTTTGCATCCGTCCGACGATGTGGCGGTTGCGCGTATTTCGGTTCGCGCTGGTGATCCGATTGGGCTTGGTGGTATTACTGCGCACAATCTTATCGGGCGTGGTCACAAGGTTGCTCTGCACGCTATCCCGCAAGGCAAGGAAGTGCATAAATATGGGCAGGTGATTGGTGTTGCCACGCAGGATATTGCCGTGGGTGAACATGTGCATCTGCACAATCTCGCAATGCTGCCTTCCGAGCATGAGCATCAGTTTTCGGTCGATATTGAAGAACGCGGTATGCTGCCGGAAGCTGAGCGCCGGCAGTTCATGGGCTATGATCGCGGTTTCGGTGGCGTCGGTACGCGCAATTATATCGGTGTCATTTCATCGGTAAATTGCTCGGCAACCGTGTCTCGCTACATTGCGGATTACTTCAACCGCATGGGTGGACTTGACGGCTTTGAGAATGTCGATGGCGTGGTAGCACTTACGCATGGCAGTGGCTGTGCGTTGAACACCAAGTCGGAAGGCTATCGCCTACTGACTCGCACCATTCAGGGCTATGCCAAGCACCCGAATTTTGGTGGTATTCTGCTGATCGGCCTTGGTTGCGAAACCAACCAGATCGCGCCGATCATGGAACATTATCGCATGGAAGAGGGTGCGCGCCTTCGCACCATGACGATCCAGCAGCATGGCGGCACGCGCAAAACCATCGATCATGCGATTGCTGAGATTAAGGAAATGCTGCCACTGGTGAATTCCGCTAAGCGCACGCCACAGCCGTTGTCGAAGCTGAAAGTTGCGCTCGAATGCGGTGGTTCGGATGGTTATTCCGGCATTTCAGCGAACCCGGCTCTGGGCTATGCGTCCGATCTGATCGTGCGCAATGGCGGCACAACTGTTCTGGCAGAAACACCTGAAATCTATGGCGCTGAACATCTTCTGACACGCCGCGCGGTTACGCCTGCGGTTGCAGAAAAGCTGCTTCAGCGCATCGACTGGTGGCGCGATTATACGGCCCGGAACGGCGACGAACTGAATAACAATCCGTCGCACGGAAACAAGCTCGGTGGCTTAACCACCATTCTTGAGAAGTCGCTGGGTGCGGTTGCCAAGGGCGGCTCCATGCCTCTCAAGGCCGTCTATGAATTTGCTGAAACCGTAACCGAACAGGGTTTCACCTTCATGGATACGCCGGGCTACGACCCGGTCGCTGTGACTGGACAGGTGGCGGGCGGTTGTAACGTGATCTGCTTTACCACAGGGCGCGGATCGGTTTCGGGCTTCAAGCCTGCGCCTTGCATCAAGATCGCGACCAATTCCGAAATGTACGAACACATGAAGGAAGATATGGACTTCAATTGCGGTGGCATCGTCACCGGCGATGAAACCATTGAAGAGTCCGGCACGCGCATTTTCGAGCACATTATCGCCGTGGCTTCTGGTGAGCAGACGCTGAGTGAAATCTACGATTATGGCGATAACGAATTCGTCCCTTGGCAGGTCGGTGCCGTAACCTGATCTGCCTCATGCAATAAAAATGACAGGAATATTCTGATGGTCAAAGCTCTGCGTATCGAGAGCGAGAACGTAACTCGTTTTGCTGAGATTCCGGAAGCGCCACTGTTGCCTGGCCACGTCCGGGTGAGCGTCAAGCATGTGGGGCTTTGCGGCAGCGATCTAAATACGTTCAAGGGGCTTAACCCGCTGGTGGAATTACCACGTATTCCCGGTCATGAAATCGGCGGCGAAATCATCGAAGCGGGTGAGGGCGTGAGTGCGGCCTATGCCACGGGTAAACGGGTTATCGTGCTGCCTTACACCAATTGCGGCCAGTGTTCGTCTTGCCGCAAAGGTCGTTTGAATGCCTGTCGTTACAACAAGACGCTCGGTGTGCAACAGAATGGTGGACTGGCAGAACAGATCGTGCTGCCAGCTGAAAAGCTCATTCTGAATGATACGCTTGCACCCCGTCATCTCGCATTGGTCGAGCCGCTTTCAGTTGGTTTCCATGCGGTCGAACGTGGACGCGTTCAGGCTGGTGATACCGTTGCGGTGCTGGGCTGTGGCATGATCGGCATGGGTGTGTTGATCGGTGCAGTTGCGCGTGGTGCAAAGATTATCGCCATCGATCCGAGTGCTGAAAAGCGTGAACTGGCGCTGAAATTTGGTGCAACACACGCTCTGCCGGGTGGCGAAGATGTTGTCGCGAAGGTGCAGGAACTCACCAATGATGATGGCGTCGATGTCGCCTTTGAAGCGGTCGGGTTGCCGATCACATTCACGCAGGCGGTTGAACTCGCAGGCTTTGCTGGTCGTGTGGTCTATGTCGGCTATTCCAAGTCGCCAGTGACCTATCAGACCCAGTTCTTCAATCTCAAAGAACTCGACATTATGGGTTCGCGCAATGCGACGCTCACCGATTTTGAGGCTGTCATCGCGCATCTTGAGAAGCTTGGAAACGATGCAGACCTGCTTATCTCTAAGGTGTTTCCTTTTGAGCAAGCAGAACAGGCGCTGCCCTATTGGGATGGCGATCGTAACGTTCTGAAAATCATCATTGAACGCAACTGAATCGAAGCAAATGCGTCATGCCGGGAAGGACGGTATGGTGCGCTAGTGGAGGAAGCCGGCCTCGTGGCCATTGTTTGAAGACCCCAAAAGGGAGGAATATCATGAAAAAACTCGTTACCGGCATGATCGCCGCTGGCATGTTGCTGGCAGGAAGCATGGCAGCCTATGCTGCCAATGTGTCGATCAAAGTTGCCTATGAAAACAACCCGGGCGAGCCTTTTGATGAGGTGATGCATTACTGGAAAGACGATCTTGCCAAGCGCAGCAATGGCGAAATCACGCTGGAGCTTTATCCAAGCTCGCAGCTCGGCTCCAAGAAGGATGTGACCGAGCAGGCCATGATGGGCCTCAATGTCGTGACGATTTCCGATGTTGGCTTTCTGGCCGAATATGACCCGGACCTCGGCGTGCTTTACGGTCCGTTCCTGACTGACGATCCGGCACAGCTTTTCAAAGTTTATGACGGCGATTGGTTCAAAGGAAAGAGCGAAGAGCTGAAGAAGAAGGGCATTCACATCGTGATGCCAAACTATCTCTACGGTATTCGCCAGATCATTTCCAAGAAGCCGATCCGCACGCCGGAAGACCTCAAGGGCATGAAAATCCGCGTGCCGAACAACGTCATGCAGATCAAGACCTTTGAAGCTATGGGTGCTACGCCAACCCCAATGCCGCTGGGCGAAACCTTCCCGGCCCTTGCACAGGGCGTGATTGATGGCGTCGAAAATCCGATTTCGGTTCTCTATGGCCAGAAGTTCCAGGAAGAAGCCAAGTATCTAAGCAAGGTCGGTTATCTGACCAACGTGGCTCTGATCGTCGGTGGCGAAGCCTTCTTCTCGACGCTGCCTGAAGAACAGCTCAAGATGATCCATGAGTCCGCATATGATGCGGGTCTCTACAGCCAGAAGCTGACGATCGAAAAAGACAACGAGATGATCGAGAAAATGAAGGAAGCTGGCGTCGAAGTCATCGAAGTTGACCGTGCTCCTTTCAAAGCTTTGGCTGAAAAAGTCTACACGCAGTTCCCTGAATGGTCGCCAGGTCTTTATGAAAAGATTCAGGCTGAGCTGAAGAACTAATCCTCCCTATTCGGATATTGCCATGTCGCGGTTTTCACTGCGGCATGGCACGCTTATGGAAATTAATCCGATGAAATATTTTGATAAACTGGTCGAGTGGTCGGCAGCTTTGCCGCTTTTCGTTTTGCTGGCAATGTTCAATGTCGCTGTTGTCATGCGCTACTGGATACATCAGCCATTGCAATGGACTGAGGAAATGGCCGGGCTTTTGATGATCTGGATCATCATGCTTGGTAGCGTTGCGGCAGAACGCAGCAACCAGCATCTCGCCATTCCCATGCTTGTGGACCTCTTCTCTGAGAAGATTCGTGATGTCATTAATGCAATCATCTCAATTCTCTCGGGACTGTTCCTGCTTTATGTATCCTATGCCGGTTACAAACTGTCGGTCGCAGCGCAGTTCAAAGTTACTGACGTGCTCCGCGTCTCCTATTTCTGGATCGACATCGCAGTCCCCGTCGGCTTCGTGATTATCTCTATTTATATGTTTGCAGGTGCTTTCAAGTCCTTGCGCGCCGTATTTGCGGGAGGCAAGGCATGAACCTGACGACCATCGTTCTTATCATGCTGGCACTGATTGCGCTTAACATGCGCCTGTATGTGGCCATTTTGATTGCTGTCTTTACCTATTTTATCTTCTTCAACCAGATGCCGATTGCTATTGCTGTGCAGCGCTTTATCAGCCCTGCGCAGAACACATCGCTGCTGGCGATCCCGTTCTTCATTATGCTTGGAACGGTCATGTCGCATACGGGTATTGCCGAGCGTCTGATTAAGGTTGCGGATATTCTGGTTGGTCGTATGCGTGGCGGCATGGCGCTGACCAACATCATGGTTTCGACCCTGATGGGTGGCGTGAGCGCCTCCAACCTCGCCGATAGCGCCATGCTGACGCGCATGATGGTGCCGGAAATGGTCAAGCGTGGCTATGATAAGGCATTTTCCTGCGCAGTTACGGCTGCCGGTTCGCTGATCACGCCAATCATTCCTCCGGGTATTGCGCTGATCATCTATGGTTTGATCGCTGACGTATCCATCGGCAAGATGTTTATGGCCGGTGTTGTTCCGGGCATTCTCGGCGCCGTTATTCTGATGATTGCGGCCTACATCACTTCGGTAAAGCGTGGTTATAAGCCAAGCCGTGAAAAGCGCATGAGCGGTGCCGAAGTTGCATCGACGCTTGCTTCTGCATGGCCAGCGGTCTTGCTGCTTTTTGCGATCATCGGCGGTATCCGTATGAACATCTTCACGCCGACGGAAGCCGGTGCTGTTGCTGTTACGCTCGTACTGATTATCGGCTTTGTGATCTATCGCGAGATGCGCGTTTCGCACGTGGTGGATTCACTTATTGAAACCGCCAAGTCCACAGCCTCCGTCATGCTGGTTATCATGGCGTCGTCTGCACTCGCCTGGGTGTTTTCGCTTGAGCAGGCCGGCCAGTCGCTGATGCAGTTGATCTCGTCTTTCACCAGCAACCCTTACGCATTTTTGCTGGCAGTCAACGTAATCCTTCTGATCCTTGGCGCGTTGATTGAAGGCACAGCACTGATGATTGTTCTGGTGCCATTGCTCATGCCAACAGTTCGTGCCTTGGGTATTGATCCTGTACATTTCGGTATCATCGTCATCGTCAATCTTTCGATTGGTACGCTGACGCCGCCCGTCGGAACAGTGATGTTGATGGTCTGTAATATAGCCAAAGTACGTGTTGCAGATTTCACGCGTCAGGCATTCAGCATGTATATGGGGCTGTTCATCCTGCTTGCATTGATCACATACGTGCCATTCATCTCGACGTTTTTGGCAAACTAATTGATTAAAGGCGCGGGAAAATCCCGCGCCTTTTATTTTACAGCACCGAGTGACAGTCCTTTGATAAGATAGCGCTGCAACCAAACAAACAGGATTGCAACGGGCAACGTAGCAACCAATGTTGCGGCCATCACATAATGCCACTCAACCGTGTAGCGCCCAGCAACCAGTGAGAATACCTGAATAGGTAGCGTGTAACTCTCCTGACTGCGAAGCATCGTCAGCGCTACAACGAACTCATTCCAAGCGTTGATGAAAGTAAAGATCGTGGTCACTGCGATTGCTGGCAGGCAAAGCGGCAGAAAAACTTTGGCCAGTGTTTTGAAACGACCTGCACCCTCCATCCATGAAGCTTCTTCGAGGTCCTTTGGTATCGTGTCGAAATAGCTTTGCAGCATCCATACCGTGAAGGCGACGTTGAACGCCATATAGACGGCACCCACTGCTGTAACGCTTTCAATCAATCCATAGGCTGCGAGCAGTCGAAACAGGCCAAGCACCAGAACGATGGGCGAAATCATCTGCGAAATGAGCAAGAACTGCCGAAACGCACCATCACCTGCAAAGCGAAAGCGGGACATGGCGTAAGCGGCAGGGATTGAGAAAACAATCGCGCCCACCGATGCTATTACCGATACATAGACGGAATTAAGAAGTGCTGTGCCGAAGCCTGTACGCATCCACATTTCCGAGAAATTCTGCCAATGAAATTCGCTCGGCCACCATGTTGGTGACAAAACTTCCTGGGGTGGCTTTACAGCGGTGAGGAACATTACTGCGAAGGGAAACAGTGTCAGCACAATGAGCGGAGCAAGAGCCGCCCATGCGAGAATTGTTCGTTTTACCTTTGGCTTGTTCATGCCGGTTCCTTCCGCATGGCAAGGCGAATATAAATCGCGGTAAACACAAGAAGAATAGCCAGCATGATCAGTGATACTGCGGAGGCTTCACCGAGTTTTCCGAGACGGAACGCAAGCTTATAAAGATGCGTGACGAGAATATCGGTCGAATTTGCGGGCCCCCCCTGTGTCATCACCCAGATGATAGGGAAGGAATTGAAAACATAAATCGTGTTCAGAACGATGGCTATATTCACGAAGGGCTTGAGTAGCGGGAAGGTAATTTCACGAAACTGCTGCCATGGACTGGCACCTTCAAGCGATGATGCTTCGTAAAGATCATCGGGAATGGACGAAAGGCCACCGAGAAAGATCGTAGTTGTAAAGGGCACAGTGACGAGAATGCCGACAAGTATCTGCATCGGAAATGCGGTTGTTGCACTCGCAAGCCACTGGATATTGCTATCGATCAGCCCGAGATTACGCAGCGCAGAATTGAGCATTCCGCTTTCGCCATTCAGCGCCCAGCGCCAGACGATTGCGGTCATGGTAAGCGATACGGCCCATGGCAGCATAATGATGACGCGTGCAACTGACCGGCCGTAAAAGTCCATATTGAGAATGATCGCGACTGGGATCGAAACAAGCAAAGCGCCGCCAACAACGGCAACCGTCCAGAAAGCAGTTCGCCATATCGCATTAATGAAATCGGGTGACGCGAACAATGCTGAGAAATTGTCGACACCGTTAAAGTCTCGCAATTGCCCGAAGCGGTTCACGTTGTGGGTGGCAATCTCTATGAGGTTCACAACCGGCCAGAAAATCACAACCGCAGCCAGAAGCAGGCTTGGCAGGATCAGGAAATAGGGCAGTGTGCGATTTTGCATCAGCCATAAACCCCATGCATCTGTTGAATGAAGAAAGCCCGGCAATGCGCTAATGCACTGCCGGGATGACGGAGGCTTATTTCTTCAGGATTGCATCCGCTTTGGCGGCAGCTTCCTTGAGCACAGCGTCTGGTTCACCCTTGCCGAGATAGATTGTCTGCATGGCATTAGACGTGATGTCAGCGATTTCTTCCCAACCCGGAATGATCGGTGCGAAACGTGCATCTGGCAGAAGTGCGGTGAAGGCTGCGAGATCCGCATTATTGACGTAATAATCCATCTTCGCTTCTTCCTTATTCACAGGAAGGAAACCTTCGCCTTGCGTGAACTTGGCGCGCCAATCGGTCTGGAACAGGAAGTCGAGCACTTTCCATGCCTCCTCCTTGTTCTTAGAGTTCTCGAACATGATGACAGAGTCTGTCACGCCATAAGTTCCACGCGCACCCGTTGGACCGGCTGGAATTGCTGACACGCCGTATTTAAGATTTGGCGCTTCTTCTTTGATCTGGTTTGACAAAAACGGTGCTGTGATCATCATGCCGACTTTGCCCTGCTTGAACAGGTTTTGCACGTCCTCACGCGCATAAGAGGTGACGCCAGGCTGCGTCAGACCATCATCAATCATCGATTTGTAAAGCTTGGCTGCTTCCAGTGCGCCCGGTGAACTCAGGCCCGATGTGCCGTCCTTGTTGAGGATTTCAGCCCCTTGTGACCACATGGCATAATAATAATAAACATCGGTTTCAATTTCTTTGCCCTGAAGGCCGAAACCATAGTTTTCACCGCCCAATGCCTTGATCTTTTCAGCGGCAGCTTTCACCTCATCCCACGTTGCGGGAGGATTGGTGACGCCTGCTTTTTCCAACAAATCCTTGTTGTAATACATGGCGCGGGCAGAGGCCGCGATTGGCAAGCCGTAAGTTTTATCTTCGAGTATCGAAGGCGACAGGAATGTTTCGATGAAGCGCCCTTTGAAAGCGTCATCCATATAGCCGTCAAGCGGCTCTGCAATACCCTGTTGTACGAAATCGATTAGCCACCTGGTACCAATGATGGAAAGATCTGCGTTGGTACCAGCGGAAATATCGGTTGTGAGCTTTTGTAGCAGCACATCCCATGGCACGACTTCGAAATTGAGCGTTATGCCGGGGTTCTCGGCTTCGAAAGCCTTCTTTACTTCATCAAAATATGGTTTGGTTTTCGAGCTGTATTCCGCAACCGTCATGCGCACTTCGCCCGCTTGTGCGAATGAGCTCAGTGCCAGAATGCTTAATCCGGCCAGAAGGCCAGCCTTCCATTTTCCTATCGTCATGTTTCCGTTCCCTTTTTTGGCATTGCCTGATGCAATTTCATGCTTATTTTTGTTATTTTCTTACATTATCGGCAAATCAAACGCTTTCAAGTAAAAAGTTTTGTTGCAAACTTACATTTTCACTTTTACGCTAAAGCCAAATAAGGGCGCGAAAAGCGCCGTATAAAGGGGAATAAATTGGAGAATTCAGGCGAGTTTGCCGGAAAATCCGTATTGATAACCGGCGCTGGCGGTGGCTTGGGGACGGCTCTTGTTGAGCTTTTTACCTCTCGCGGTGCGCGCGTTGTCGGTTGCGATCTGACGCTTGAGGCAATGCAGAGCGATTGTATCTCCAGCCGTCACGTTTTTGACCTTGGTGTTCCTGAAACTGTGGAGCACGCGGCTCAAGGCATTATCGCTTCAGATGGTGTGCCCGATATCGTCATTAACAATGCTGGCTGGACCCGCTCGGATAGTTTTGAGGACCTTGAGCAAAGCAAAATCGCAACTGAAATCGATATAAATCTGACGAGTGTTTCAGTGCTTTCTACGGTTCTGGCAAAGGCAATGGCACGCCGGGGAAACGGGGCTTTTGTCTTCATATCCTCCATCAACTCACTCATGCATTTCGGCAATCCAGCCTATGCGGCTGCAAAGGCCGGCATCAATGCTTTTGCTCGCGCCTTGGCCGTTGAATATGGCCCGAAAGGTCTTCGCGCGAATGTGGTTTGTCCGGGCTCTATTCGAACGGCTGCATGGGATCATCGGATAGGTAAAGATCCAACGGTTCTCGACAAGTTGCGCAAGCTTTATCCTCTGGGACGTATTGTCAATGTTGAGGAGGTGGCGGAGGCGGTAGCATTTTTGGCGTCTGATCGAGCCTCCGGCATCACCGGCACGGTTCTGCCGGTTGATGCTGGCCTGATGGCTGGATGCAGGCCTTTTATTGATGATATTTTAGGTGGGAGCTAAGCCATGAAGAATGTCTCTTTGCGCGGAATTACCAAGACTTTTGGTCAGCTTAACGTCCTTGACCGTGTAGATCTTGATATTGAAGATGGTGAGTTTCTCGTTCTGGTCGGCCCCTCCGGTTGTGGAAAATCGACGCTTTTACGAATGGTCGCTGGGCTTGAGCCAATTTCCAATGGTGATCTCATTATCGGTGGTGAACGCGCTAATGAACTCTCGCCGCAAAAGCGCAACATCGCGATGGTGTTTCAATCTTATGCGCTGTTTCCACATATGACGGCTCGCGAAAACATTGGTTTCGGCCCCCGCATTCGCGGTGAAGATAAAGCAACAACTGCTGCTAAGGTCGATAAAGCCGCAGGCATTCTCAATCTTCACTCCTATCTGGAACGGTATCCGCGCCAGCTTTCTGGTGGTCAGCGTCAGCGCGTGGCTATGGGGCGTGCCATTGTTCGCGAACCGTCCGTATTTCTGTTTGACGAACCACTGTCTAATTTGGATGCACAGCTTCGAGTCCAAATGCGCACTGAAATCAAGGGTTTGCACCAGCGGCTTAAATCAACAGTGATCTATGTTACCCATGATCAGATTGAAGCTATGACTATGGCAGACCGGATTGTCGTGATGAATCAGGGCAAGATTCAGCAGATCGGCGCGCCGCTTGACCTATATGACCGCCCGGCAAATAAATTCGTCGCGGGCTTTATCGGATCACCGTCCATGAGCTTCATTCCAGGGTCCGTGTCTGAGGCTGGAATATTTAGCAGCAGCGATGGTGAGAGTATTGCTGTGCCCGGACGCGGAACGACCAAAGGCTTGGCCGAATTGGGCATACGACCTGAAAATTTCGTCGTCGATACTGACGGAAAGGGTCTGTCACTCATGGTCGAAGTTGTTGAACCGACGGGACCGGAAACGCATGTTTACGGAAAAATTGCCGGTTCCGCCGTGCGGGCCGTGTTTCGCGAGCGTATTCATCTTGCACCCGGAGAGCGAGTCCCTGTAACGGCAAGGCCTGAACATATCCATCTGTTTGATAAGGAAAGCGGACTGCCGCTTTAAAAACTGCATGAGTAAAATCGCCGACATCCTATCGCAGCTTCATGCTGTGGCACAGGACGGATCAAAATCCGATAGGAGATTGGCGGCATTGGTGCTTGCGGAGCCTCATTCCATATCAAAAGCTGCAATTTCAGAAATTGCACAGCGAGCAGGTGTGAGTGAGCCGACTGTTACGCGCTTTTGTAGATCCCTCGGTTGTGACGGTGTTCGTGATTTCAAGTTTTTTCTTGCACAGGCGCTCGCTATTGGCGGTCAATATCTGACCGCGGAAGCACCGACGCGTGATGTACGTGAGGCGCGGATCGCGCTTGCGGTTACCGATGGTGCCATTTCCGCAATTCAGCGCGCCTGCGATAACATCGATATGTCGCTGATCATAAATATTGCAGAGCGAATTGCTGTGTCATCGTCTGTGCTTTGCATCGGGTCTGGCGGTATTTCTTCTATGATGGCAACCGAAATGCAAAACCGGCTTTTCCGGCTGGGTATTCCCGTGGTTTCCCATGTAGACGGGCAGTTGCAGCGGATGTATGCGGCCATTGCCGGGCCCGAAATGACGGTTATCGCCTTTTCGATATCAGGCTATGCGCGCTCGGTAATTGAAGCTGTCGAAATTGCTAAGCAATACGGCGCTGATACGATTGCAATTACTACACCGATTTCAGAGCTTGCGGGAACCGCAAACATGGTTGTGCCGTTTCAAGTTAATGAAGATGGAAATCTTTTTAAACCAACGTCTTCGCGCTTTGCTTTGTTGGCAATCGTCGACTTAATCGCGACGGCGACCGCTGAAACACGCGGTCCTGAAGTGCTTGAACGTCTGCGACGCATCAAACAAAGCCTGAATATGCTTAAAGTAGATGATCCAAGTTTGCCGCTGGGAGACTGAATGAATGGGAATACCTAAAACGATCGGCAAGATTGATACGCCTGCTATCCTTATCGATGTTAACCGCGTGCAGGCCAATATTGTTAAGGCGCAGGCACATGCTGATGCGATCGGCGTGAAGCTTCGTCCGCATATTAAAACACATAAGCTTCCATATTTTGCGCGGCGGCAGCTTGAGGCTGGAGCTGTTGGCATTACGTGTCAAAAGCTTGGTGAAGCTGAAGTCATGGCAGATGCAGGCATTATCGATATTTTCTTGCCCTATAATATTCTGGGTAAGGAGAAGCTTGATCGGCTTTATGCTCTGCATCAGCGCATAACGATCTCGGTAACGGTTGATAACGCGACAGCCCTTGAGGGGCTGGCAAAGCGCTTCACCAATGCAGGGCGGCCGCTTAAGGTTCTCGTGGAGTGCGACACTGGCATGGGGCGCTGCGGCGTGCAAACAGCGGAAGAAGCGCTGGAACTTGCCCGGCAGATCAGTCAAAGCAAAGGTCTGCACTTTGGTGGCCTGATGACCTATCCCGCGACTGGCAAGGCTGAACAGGCGGAAAACTGGTTGCGTACAGCGCGTGATCTTTTGGCTGCCAATGGCCTTCGATGTGAAACCATTTCGAGCGGTGGCACGCCTGATATGTGGCTTTCGCCAATCGACAGTGTCGTTACTGAATATCGCCCGGGTACTTATATTTATTTCGACCGTTTTCAGGTGGCAAAAGGGGCGGCAACGCTTAACGATTGCGCTTTGACTGTATTGTCCACAATTGTCAGCCATCCGACAGCAGACCGTGTGATTATCGATGCTGGTTCAAAATCGCTTTCCAGCGACACGCTTGGATTGCCTGATTTTGGCGAACTGGCTGGTAGGACAGACGCACGGGTGACGGGTCTGAGCGAAGAGCACGGCACGCTTAAGGGTGATCTCGCTGGCTTAAAGGTTGGTGACAAGGTGCGGGTTATTCCCGATCATGTCTGTGTCGTTTCTAATCTCTTCGACGAAGTGCATCTGATCTCCGGCGACGATATTGTCGATATTTTGCCGGTTGCCGCACGCGGAAAGCTTCAATGATGACGGATAATCCTTTCGCTGGTGACAATGACCGTGAGCAGATTTGGGAAATGCTGGTTCGTCGCGATATCGAGGCTTTTGTTACTCAGACTTGGTCGTTAGTGGCTGATGACTTTGATGAAGCGCGCTTTCTCGGCATTCATGCACACGGTGAAGCAAACCCGGACAAATGGGATGCTGCTTTCCCGACACTTGCTTCCTATCGCGATGAATGGTTGCGGCAGGCAGCAGCGAGTGCTGCAACAGATTATGCCGAATCTCTTGCCGATGGCGTGCATCGTGCAACACGACTCAATGTGATTGATATCAACGGTGATGTCGCAGTTGCGCGTAAAAAATTTGACGGAACCATCGCCAAAGCAGACGGAACACAGGATATTCTGAACTGGCAGACACTTTATTTCTGTCGTCGCGATGGGGATCGTTGGCGCATCACTGGCTTTGTCGGGTATATGGTTAACGATTGATTTAATCGCGTTAAATAATCTCGGGAATTTGGGCACGGATCGGTTGATCCGCGCTCATTTTTCTGGCAAATGATGCCATATATTGCACAAGTATAATCATACAAATTCACTGTAATTATGCGGAATTATATTCTGCGAATACTAAATTGTCTCATGTCGCAGCCGATTGCATATTTGTCGCAGCTCGCTCCTGCGCAGCCCTTCCAGCGGATTACTATCATAGGCAGGTTGACCGATTAAATCCGATAAGCGGATAGGTTGGTTAACCTTCATATTTCGTCGCGCAGCCCATCAAAAACAATCAAGGGGACGGGCCGTGCAAAGATGAATCCGTGACTGTGGGTGGACATGTCTGGAAATGGCCTATATAAATAGATCACACCAATCGCTAATCATTCCATGTGGGTATGTCATTGCCCGCAAGTTGCGCATGTCCTATTCGCGCATGAATGAAGAAATAAAAATGATAATAAGGAGATTAAACCCACAAGAACAGTGGGGTTAAACATAATGCATGGTATTTTATACAAGGATGAAAGTATGAAGTCGCCAGCTAAGACAAAGATAAGCTTGAATAGCGTGTTTAAAGTCTTCGGCGACGATCCGAAGCTTGCGATGCAGGAATTGCGTGCAGGTAAGTCAAAGGCCCAGATTCACAGCGATCATGGTGCCACAATCGGTGTAGACAACGCGACCTTCGATATAAAAGAAGGCGAAGTATTCGTGATCATGGGCCTCTCTGGTTCAGGTAAATCAACGTTGTTGCGCCTTCTCAATCGCCTCATAGAGCCCACTGAAGGCTCCATCGAAGTTGACGGCCGCGATATTGTGAAAATGTCGAAGCGTGAGCTTATCGATCTTCGCCGTCGCGATATGAGCATGGTGTTCCAGTCATTTGCGCTTCTTCCAAATAGGAACGTAATTGATAATGCTGCGTTCGGCCTTGAAGTGGCCGGGATGGGCGAGGCTGAACGTCACGAAAAAGCGTTGAAAGCGCTGTCGGCAGTCGGTCTTGAACCCTATGCCAATTCGATGCCAGATCAGTTGTCGGGCGGTATGAAGCAGCGCGTTGGTCTTGCAAGAGCATTGGCAAGTGAACCCACCATCCTGTTGATGGATGAGGCATTTTCGGCGCTTGATCCGTTGATCCGCACGGAAATGCAGGTTGAATTGAAGCGTCTTCAGGCGGAAAATAGTCGCACAATCATTTTCGTAAGCCATGATCTTGATGAAGCTATGCGTATTGGTGATCGTATTTGCATTATGCAGCACGGCAAGGTCGTTCAGGTTGGTACGCCAAACGAAATCGTCTCGGCACCTGCCAATGATTATGTTCGTTCGTTCTTCCGCAATGTTGATGTGTCGCGCGTCTTTAAAGCCGCCGATGTCGTACGCGAAGATGAGCTAATCACCTTCGATCAGGCACAAATGTCTTCGGCACTCGAACGTCTTGATGCAAGCGGTAAGTCGTATGGCGTGTTGCTGGATGCTGACCGTGTTTATCGCGGTGTTGTTACACGCGATGCGCTCGCAAGTGGCAGTTTTAAAGCTGAAAATGACCAGCTTGATGGTGCTGCTGCAATTCAGGCTGATGCACCGCTATCGGGGCTTCTGGTGCGTGTTGCTGAAAGCCCTTGGCCGGTTCCAGTCACGGACCGGAACAATCGCTATCTTGGCGCTATCAGTAAATCGGCATTGCTTGAAACGCTTGGCCGCGCAGGCTGATCTGCGCGCCTCATTTCTCTCAGGCTTTCGGGATTAATCCCGTTTTGGACGCCCGCAAGGGACACAAGTCCAGCCATAGGTAACTCGATCTGAAATGGACGGTAAACCATGGATTTCAATTTTAGTATTGGCGGTGGGGCAGATGTAGTGGTCAACTACATTCTCGATCATTTCACGCCTGCACTTGATATTATTGCAGCCACTATCGGCTTTGTAACCGATGGTATTCAAAATGCTCTTCTTGCAATTCCACCATATGGCGGCGTTGCTATTCTCACGCTGCTGGCCCTCTGGCGGGTAGGCTGGAAATTCGCGATTTTTGCAGTTCTGGCTCTTGCTCTCATTATTCATATGGGGCTGTGGAGCGGTACGATGGAAAGCCTCTCGCTTGTGCTGGCTTCTACAATTATCGCTGTTGTGATCGGCATCCCGCTTGGCATTGCGATGGCGCGTAGCGATGCAGTTGCATCGGTTGTTCGTCCTGTGCTTGACCTCATGCAGACAATGCCGGCATTTGTCTATCTTATTCCAGCGGCAATGTTTTTCGGCCTTGGCGCTGTGCCGGGAACGATTGCAACGGTGATCTTCGCAATGCCGCCCGTGGTGCGGTTGACCAATCTTGGTATCCGTCAGGTTCACGCGGAATTTGTTGAGGCAGGTCTAGCATTCGGTTGTACATCAAGGCAGTTGCTTTTCAAAGTACAGCTCCCAAATGCCATGCCGTCCATCATGGCAGGCATGAACCAGACAATCATGCTGTCGCTGTCGATGGTGGTTATTGCATCCATGATCGGTGCGGGTGGTCTTGGTAATACTGTTCTGACAGGCATTCAGCGTCTGGACGTGGGTAAGGGCTTTGAAGGTGGTCTCGCTGTGGTCATTCTGGCCGTTATTCTCGACCGCATCACCCAGAGCTTTGGCAAGGGAAATTCTGGCGGCGTGCTGGGCTTTTTCAAAAAGCTGTCATTCATGAAGAAGGCGGAGGGGGAGCAGTCCTCATCCTCACTTCGCAATCAACAAGCATAAATAAAAAACGGGAACTCTTTCAATTCAAAGGAGAAGTTATGTTAGGTAAACTGACAAAATTCGGTCTTGCGGCGGTTGTTGCAGGTAGTATGAGTGCTGGAGCAGCCTTCGCGCAGGATAGCAAGACGGTAAAAATCGGCTGGGCTCCATGGTCTGATGCAGAGTTCGTAACAAAGCTCGCTGCAAAGCTGATGGAAGATAATCTTGGCCAGAAGGTCGAGCTGGTACAGACCGATGTTGCACCGCTTTATCAGGGCGTGAGCCGTGGTGATGTGGATGCGATGATGATGGCATGGCTGCCGGAAACACACGCTGATTACTACAAGCGCGTGGAAGATAAGGTTGAAAACCTTGGACCGCTTTATGAAGGTGCCAAGCTCGGCTGGATCGTACCGGCGTACATTCCGGAAAGCGAAATCAGCTCTATCGAAGATCTGAAAAAGCCAGAAATTCGTGAAAAGCTGAAAGGCGAAATTCAGGGCATTGATCCAGGTGCCGGTCTGACCCGTCTGTCCGAAGAAGCGATCAAGAAATATGGCTTGGACTACAAGCTGAATGTATCGAGTGAAGCAGCGATGCTGACGACAGTTGATCGTGCGACGCGTTCTGACGGTTGGTTTGTAGCGACCTCGTGGAGCCCGCATTGGATGTTTGGCAAATATAAGCTTCGTTATATTGCTGATCCAGAAGGCGCATTGGGTGGCGCAGAGCATGTCGATGCGATTGCGCGCAAGGGTTTCAAGGAAGATAACCCGAAAGCTGCAGCGCTTCTGACCAAAATGAGCATCCCTATCGATGAGCTTGAAACTGCGATGTTTAATGCGCAGGAAACTTCTTATGAGAAGGCCGTTGATAAATATATCGCTGATCATCCAGATCGTATTAAGGAATGGCTTGCTGAATAAGCGTAGCGCTATCGAGAAAACAAAACCCCGGCATCTGCCGGGGTTTTTGTTTGCAGTGATGCGCTTAGAACATGTTTTGATCTGATTGAATCAGATCGGCGCCATAATCATTTGTTTTACGCACATCTTGGTCCGAAAACCGGTTCCCACTTTTCGGGATGTGCTCTAGAGCATATCACGTTTATTCGTTCGTACTGGAATGTACTCGCAATAGAAAAGGAGCAGGCTCCTCCCCAAGAACCTGCTCCTTAATGCATCGCCCCCGCCTGCGGATGGTCGATGCTGTATATATAAGTCATTGATTAGTAATAACTAATTAAAGACCCTTAATCTTATGATCAACTTTAACGCACAATTGTTTTGCAGTGCAACTTGATTCTGACGTTCGCTAAAGGAATTCTGACATTTTTTAATCGTATCGAAAAAGCTGTCAGATTTTGCGGGCACTTACTCCAGCCCGCAGGCGCGCAGAAACAGTGTTGAGACCTCTTTTTCGATGCGATCAAGGTCCAGCGGCTCGTCTTTACTAAGCGACATCATGCTGCGGACCTGTGTTTCAAAGTCGGCATAGTGCTGGGTGACAGCCCATATGTGCATCTGGAACAGCAGCGGGTCTACCGGCTTGATACGACCGTCATCAACCCATGACTGAATGAGTTTCACGGCATTATGAGTTGCAGATACGTGTTTCTTCCAATGGCGGCTCAGAAAAGGCGCACCATTGGCAATTTCAGTCGTGAATAGCCGTGAGGCTTTTGGGTTCTTCTGGCTGAATTCAAGCTTGGCGCGAATATATTGCCGGATTAGCGTGGCAGGGTCTTCCTCATTGCTGACGCCGAGAAATATACCTTCCCACTCATCAAGGATATAAATGAGAATATCCTCGTAAAGCTCTTCCTTGCTGGAAATATAATAATGGAGTTGCGGCTTGGTCAGACCAGCGCGTTGCGCAATGCCTTGCGTGGACGCGCCGGCTAGTCCTTTTTCTGCAAACTCATCGATGGCGGCTGTACGAATGGCACCCTGAATGCGACGCCTGCGGCCGAGAACCTTGTCTCGTCCGGTCAGCTCACTATCGTCATTCTGGTTGTCTGTGGTCATTCGTACCAGCCGCTATTAGAATTGCAGGAGGGTTATTGGCCCAATTGCTTCTTGATGTCGAGACCTGCGCCCTTGTTAACAAAAGCGTCGGTTGCAACCTTGGTCATGTCCAGTTCGTCGCCGCTGACAATGCCGGACTTGCGTGCGAGTTCGTAGAACTCTTTCACTCGGTTCATGTCGATTGCGCCAATGCCTTTTTCGAGCGTGTCGCCACTGTCGATCAGCTTAAGTTCCTTAAGACGTGCGAGCTCCGCATCCAGCGTTTCCTTGCTCATGTCAGCATTGTCCTTGAGGATGAGTTCATAGGCTTTGCTGTTGTCGCCATAAAGAAAGTTGTTCCAGCCTTCGATGGAGGCTGTTACAAAACGCTGAACCAGTTCAGGATTTTCTTCGATCAGCTTTTGGCGTGTTTCGATGGTGTTGGCATAGGTGTTGAAGCCCTGATCAGCCAGCAGGAAGGTCGTGACCTTCGCGCCCTCTTTTTCAGCATAGATTGGCTCGGCAGTGGCATAGGCCTGCTGCACCGTCTTCTTGTCGCTCAAGAACTGCGCAAGGCTATAACCATATGGACGAAGCTGCTCGTCCTTGAAGCCGAAATCCTTAACCAGCCATGGCCAGAACGAGAACTGACCATCCTTGGAAATCAGGATGGTCTCTGCATTGGCGAGGTCTTTGAAGTCCTTGTATTCGCCTTCATGCGCCATCAATGCTTGCGGGTCTTTCTGATAGAAAGCAGCCACAACCGTGGTTGGTACACCATTTGCAACATTGTTGAACGACAAAAGCAGATTGCCGGTCAGCAGGAAGTCGAGGCGCCCAGCAGCCAGCATCGGACGATTGTTGACCTGTGGTCCTCCCATTTCGATCTTCACATCGAGGCCGTGCTTTTCATAGGTGCCATCTGCAACGGCTTGATAGAAGCCGCCATGACCGGCCTGCGCGAGCCAGTTGGTGCCGAGTGTCACCTTATCGAGCGCATAGGCCATCTGTGCCGAAAGGCCAATGGAGAGAGCAGCAAGCGCTGTAACGAGAGTTTTTTTCATTTTGGTTCCCCTTGATTAATTCTTCAATGCCATGTCGGCTGTCCAGCCGCGGGTTTTGCCCGGATTGAGCAAGCCGTATGGGTCAGCTTGCTTCTTGAATTCGATCTGTACGCTGTCGATTTCTTTCATGCCGCCGTCTTCGATGGTGTAGGCGTGCGGATCATAAATGTCGCAACCGTCGACCTTTTCGAGTTCTTCGATCAGGCGATACATTTCATCACGGCCTTCAAAGCGCACAAGCGGCAGCGCAAAAATCTGCAATTCCCCTTCAAGACGCGCCATTTCGTGATGCATATATTGCGTCTCGCCATAGCGTGCGATCTGGCGTGTCACCACATCGATGTCGAACGGGCGAGGATAGGCAACCTGCAAGTAAGTCCAGCCCGGCTCAGCTTTGAGTGCCTGAAGCGTCGTGTGGTTCCAGCCGCATTCATATGCAGGTTGAAGCCCAGCTTTGTGTAGCTCATCGAGCGTCATCGAGAAGGTAACCTTGCCGCCGAATTCGATTGCCAAAGCCTCAAAACGCGCCACTTCTTCCGGTGCGATCATCGCAAAAACTGCATCTTTATCGGACGGGAAAAGATCACCAAATTTTGTGTAGAAACGCGCAAAGCGACGATCAACGGTAGTCAACAGATAGCAATCGAGGTTTTCTTCGAGTGCCTTAAGGCAGAATTTTAATGTTGCCTCGTAGCTGTCGAAGAGGGCTGCAGTATGCACCCATTCGGTTGCTTTGGTGAGGCCAATTTCAAGCTCAAGAATGATGCCGTTGGTGCCATATGCGTGCTGAACTTTGTGAATGTCGCGGCCTGTCAGTTCAATGATTTTCGGCTCGGCCTCAACGGTCAGAACTTTGACTGAATAGACATTGCCATCGTCACGCAGCATGCCGTGGCGCAGCGAACCGATACCGCCTGAGCCGCCCGAGAAAAAGCCACCAATGGTGGCGATGCGACGGGTGGACGGATACATCAGGAGTTCCTGACCCGTTTCGCGCACAGCATCGTCGAGGCGCGAAATACGGGCTCCACCTTCAACGCGAACTTTGCCCGGTTCGATTGCGATGATGCGGTCGATCTTGGTCATGTCGAGAATGACGCCGCCTTCAAGCGGAACGCACTGTCCGTAATTGCCCGTGCCGCCACCGCGAACGGTGATAGGAATGCGAAGCTTGGCTGCAGCAGCTGCCACGCGGCGCACTTCATCCTGATCTTTCGGGATGACGACGAGATCGCCGAGATAATGACCGATATCTTCCGTCAGGATAGGGCTATACCAGAAATAATCGCGGGACCGCAGTTCTACTTGCTTGGGATCGTCATAAATGCGGATCCCTTCGATCTCAGTGCGAAACGCGGCCCAGTCATAGATGCGCTGTGGTGCGGCAGAATTCATGGGTTTCTCCGATTAAATGTGTTTGCCATCGCGCCAGATGGTGCGATGCGCCTGCGGGCGGCTGATGAGGTCGTTGATGTCGGTGGCGTCGTGCCAAATGAAGTTTGCGCGTCCGCCTTCGACCAGCGTCTGGACGCGGTCGCTTCCGATGAAACGCGCGGGCAGGGTGGTGATGCTGTCGAGCCATTCATCTGGCTCCAGGTGGCAAACAGGGGCCGCAAGGCGCAGGGCCGAAAGCGGGTCGTAATCGCCATAAGGATAAAACGCGTCGCGCACATTGTCGGAGCCAAGCATGGCATTCATACCCACCCGACGCGCTTCTTTTAGCGGCGCGACACCACGAAGGCGTGGGGATTTTCCCCCAAGCCTGTCTTGCAGATAGAGGTTGGATGTGGGCAGCGATACAAGCGCTGTTCCTGCATCTGCTGCCGCATCGAGAATCCGGCTTAGGTCTTCGGGCGAACGCAGTGAAAGCGAACAGGCATGACCGCAAAGGACGCGTCCCGCCATGTCGTGGCGCTTCGTTGCGGCAACAATCAGCGAAAAGCCATCGGCTTCCAAATCAAGCCCTTCATCGACGTGAAAGTCGAGCTTGAGATCATGCTGCCCCGCGAGACGAAACATCTCTTCAATTTTGGCTTCAAGATCAGCATTACGATAGAAGAATGCGCCGAGAACGCCGCCATCTTTTGCTACCCGCTCGGCAATCGTAGCACCGGCATCGAGCACAATATCGCCATGGATAAGGGCTGCGAGCTCCAGATCAATGCGGTCTTTCCATTCCTGACGCAGCTCGTTCAGCACAGGCCATGCGGTAGGCAGCTCAGGCGTCGTCCAATCAACATGGGTACGCATTGCGCCAACGCCCTGAGCATAGGCCGCTTCAAGGGCACGCGTGGCGCGTGCGCGAATATCGTCGGCATTCCAATGCTGGCGATCAACATTCATCAGATCAATCGCGTCGAACAGGCATTCAACTTTGGCGCTGCCACGCTCGGCAATGCGGCCAATGGTGAATGTCTTGTCGAGATGCACATGCACTTCGGCGAATAGCGGTGTGATAAAGCCGCCATTTTTAGCCTGTGAGGGCGTCAGTGAAGCGATGCGCTCGCCATTGATGCTGATGTCGTAATGACCATCAAGATCAGCAATGGCAACACCTTTCAGCATATTAACGTTCACGACGGATCTCGCTTTCATGCCAGCGTCCGAGAACAAGGCGCGATAGCCAGCTTGTGATCAGGAAAATCACGATGCCGAGCAGCGAAACGAGGAACAGTGCCGCAAACATGCGCGGGATTTCATTGCGGAAGCTCGATTCCAGAATGCGCGAGGCGAGGCCGGTGCTTTGGCCAGCGCTGCCTGCAACGAACTCTGCCACCACAGCACCGATCAGGGAGAGGCCACCGGCAATCTTGAGCGCTGCCATGAAATAGGGCAGTGCGCTTGGCGCAAGCAGATAGCGCAGACGCTGCCAAGGCGAGGCGCGATAGAGCTTGAACAGATCACGCAGATTATGATCAGCACTGCGCAGGCCGATGACGGTGTTCGATAATATCGGGAAGAAAGCCACAATCCATGCGCAGATCAGCAATGCTGAAAATGTATCGCGCACATAAATCAGGATCAGCGGTGCAATGGCGATAACCGGAGTCACCTGAAGAATGACAGCAAACGGAAAGAACGCCATTTCAATTGGTCGCGACAGTGCAAAGATCATGCCGAGCAGAACGCCGCCGACAATTGCGCAAAACAGCGAAATCAGTGTGAGCTTGACCGTAAACCACATCGACGTCGCCAATGAAGGTCCGTCTTTTATAAGCGTTTCACCGATCAGCGACGGGGCTGGGATCAGGTAATGTGGCACTTCATAAAAGCGCACGAGGCCTTCCCATATGCATAGCGCGATAAGGATCGCGAGCGTCGGCATGATGATACGCAGATTGCGCTCACGACGGGCGAGGCGATGTTGTTCCGAATTAAGAACAGGCAGTTGATTTTGCATTTTCCCTGTCCTCAGTGGTCAATATCTTGGGATGAAAGCGTCGCGGTGAGCGCATCGGAAACCCGAGCGCAATCTTTTGCGTAAGCTTCGGTGGCGCGATAATTTTCGGCGCGTGGATAGCTGCCTTCGATGCCGATATCGGCAACAACCCGTCCGGGGCGGGCAGCCATGACGATGACGCGATTGGAGAGATAGACGGACTCGTAAACGCTATGCGTGACGAAAACGACCGTCAGTCCATGTTCCTGCCAGAGCCGCAAAACGTCATTGTTTAGCTTGAAGCGCGTCATTTCATCGAGCGCCGCAAAAGGCTCATCCATCAACAAAAGGCGCGGACGCGTGACCAATGCACGGGCAATTGAAACACGCATTTTCATGCCGCCCGAAAGTTCGCGCGGATAAGCGGCAGCAAAACGCGACAGACCAACTTGTGTCAGAGCTTCTTCGACGCGTGGCGTTGCTTCCTTGCGTGATATGCCGGAAAGACGCAGCGGTAGATAAACATTGTCGAACACGCTGGCCCACGGCATCAGGGTTGGTTCCTGAAACACGAAGCCAATGTCCTGTGCACCAATTGGGCCTTTGCCCGGTGCGTGGCCATTGACGCGAATGTCGCCAGCAGAGATAGATTCAAGCCCTGCGATCATGCGCAGCGCTGTACTTTTGCCGCAACCCGATGGGCCGAGGAAGCTTACGAACTGACCTTGTTCGATCTTGAGCGACATATCGCTGACCGCAATGACGCCTGTGCCATACTGCTTGTAGACGCCGTTGATATCGATCAGGGAGGGTGAGGTTTGCGAGTTGGGGGCCACGCTTATCGTCCTTACCAGGCAGGCTTGTTATCGAGCCAAGAGAGCGGCGCTCGCTCAATCTCAGCCAGCACTTCAACCAACCGTTCGGCGGCGAAATCGATGGTCTTGCGGCCTTTTTCAGCAGTGGCGAGCGACGCGTCACCGGCAGCACCATGTGCGTTGATGTCCTGAACCTGCCATGCAGGTTTTGCGCCACCACTCAGCGAAAGGTGCTTGTAGTCCGAAGCCAATGTTTCAGTCAGCGTGTGGAAATTCTGCGCTTTTGAAATATCCACCAGGTCGGGGTGGAACTCGAGCATGACAGAGGTTTCCATATCGCCAGCATGAATGCCGTGCTTAAGCTCATGCTCGCTATAAACACCGTCCGGCATACCGAGACCGAACCAGTTGACGCTGAACACCATCATATTGTGTTTGATGCGCAATTCGCGGGCCACGGTATCCATGATCGTGATCTGGCCACCATGACTGTTCAAAAGCGCCATTTTGCGCACGCCGCTTGCTGCAACGCAGGCACCTATTTCGCACCACATGCGAATGAGCGTCTGTGCGGAGAATGTTAGCGTGCCGGGATAGAGGCTGTGTTCATTGCTCTTGCCAATGGCCTGTGTCGGCAGAAAAAGCGCATGGCTTTCATCAGGCAGGCGGGCGATGGTCTCTTTGACCATGCCGTCTACGATTGCCGCATCGACTGCCAGCGGCAGGTGTGGTCCGTGCTGTTCAATTGCGCCAACGGGTAAAACTGCCACAATCTTATCGCGGTCGAGGCGTGAAAACGCTTCGCTCGTGTAATCAGACCAATATCTTTTCAATCTATTTGCTCCTAAATGATAGGGAGGCGATTGCCTTTTACTAAACAATCTGACCAATCGGTCAAACTAAATGTTTTAAAAAATTGGGATGCATGTAAATAAGGTGTGAATCCGTGACGAATTCGCCACGCGACAGCCTGCCTCATGTTTATGATGCGCGGAAATTTCCGGAGGTCCTATGGACAACAGTTGTATTATTATTGGCGCGGGGCATGCTGGGTCACAGGCTGCGATCAGTCTGCGACAAGAAGGTTATGCTGGCGAAATCGTTCTCATTAATGATGAGACGGATATTCCTTATCATAAGCCGCCGCTCTCAAAATCCTATCTGAAAGCCCCAGAGGCAGGCATTCTCGTTCTGCGCCCGGAAAGCGCTTATCGCGATAATAATATTGAGATGCTGTTTGGGCGTAGCGTTGCGCATGTGTCTTTGGCGGACAAGACCGTCACGCTTGATGACGGCAAAGTGCTTCACTGGTCGGAGCTGGTCTTTGCAACGGGCGCACGGGCGCGAATCCCCGATATGCCGGGTGTTGACCTTGATGGCGTTGTGACGCTGCGCCGTTTGGAAGATGCACGTCGCATTGCGGATATGATGCCACGTGTTGAAAACGTCGTGATTATCGGTGGCGGTTTTATCGGCCTTGAAATGGCACATAGTGCAGTGGCCCTTGGCAAGAAGACGGTTCTGATTGAAGCAGCTCCGCGTGTCTTGGGTCGTTCTGTTGCCACACACATATCTGCCCATGTTGAAACACGCAGCCGTGCGGCGGATATAACGCTTCTCACCGGCGTTGGCGTTGAAGCAATTCTAGGCGAAGCCGGTCGGGTAACGGGCATTAAAGCCGCTAATGGCACTGTTTATCCGGCTGATATGGTGGTGCTTGGTACAGGCGCGGTTCCTAATGTCGAGCTTGCGACCGAAGCAGGACTTGTTGTTGAGAATGGCATCGTGGTGGATCAGCATATGCGTGCATCGAGTGAGCATGTTTATGCGATTGGCGATTGCGTGAGCTATGATCATTTCCATGCAGGTCGTCGCGTACGACTGGAATCAGTGCAGAATGCAACTGATCAGGCCAAGAATGTTGCGCGCGCGATTGCTGGTCGAGGCACGCCGTTTCGCGATGTAGCTTGGTTTTGGTCGGATCAGGGTGACATGAAATTGCAGACGGCAGGTCTTTCGTTTGACGCCGACCGCCATATTCTGTCGGGCAATCTCGAAGATAATGCTTTCTCCGTGTTTCATTTTTCAGGTGACAAACTGGTGGCGGTTGATTCCATCAATCGCCCGGCCGATCACATGATGGCGCGCCGATTGCTGGCGGCTGGTATAAGCCCAAGTGAAGACGATATTGCAGCGGGTGCTGCTCGTTTCAAAGAATTGCTCGCAGCAGCGCCGAAAGCCTGAGGATATAGAATGACTGTTTTAAAACATCTGCTCCCTGCCGATATGGCAGCGCCTTTCGCTGCCTATAGTCATGGCGTGAAGGTAAGCGCTTGTGCTGAACTGGTTTTCTGCTCTGGCCAGCTTGGTATTGGGCCAGATGGTTCTGTGCCTGAAGATGCAGGCGCGCAGGCCGAGCTTTGCTTTGAGAATATCCGCCGCATCCTGCGTGATGGTGGCATGGACTTTTCAAACGTTGTGCGCATCAATGCCTATGTTACGGATCGTGCGCATATGCGCCCGTACATGGATGTGCGTGATCGTTTGTTTCCGCAGCCTGCACCAGCGTCGACACTGATGATCGTTTCCGGTTTCACGCGGGAAGAATTCAAGGTGGAGATTGAGGTTGTCGCGGCGAAATAGCTATCCATCATTGTGATTTGATCACAATAAAGCGTATCGCCTTCGCTTGCGAGGGATGGTAGGGTTGTCCGACATCCTCCATTCCCTTCAGGCTTATTCATGTCAAATAATCAGACTTCGGCTTTGTCGCCGGAAACTTTGCCGCGCTCGTCTGTGCGACTGGCAGAGCTAGCGCTTGCCCTTGGCGGCTTCGGTATCGGCACCGGAGAATTCGCAATCATGGCGCTTTTGCCGGATATCGCACGTGATCTGCATGTGACGATTCCAAGCGCTGGGCACTTGATCAGTTCTTACGCGCTGGGCGTGCTGATTGGCGCGCCTGTTCTGGCCGTCTTTGGTGCCCGGCTTGACCGTCGCAAACTGGTATTTCTGTTCATGGCGCTATTTGCTTTCGGCAATCTCGCTAGCGCATTTATGCAGAACTATGACGGCCTGATCCTGATGCGCTTCGTTGCAGGCTTCCCACATGGTGCATATTTTGGCGTTGCGTCGCTTGTGGCGGCATCAATGGCCGAGCCGGGAAAGCGTGCGCAGGCTGTTGGGCGTGTTATGACTGGTCTAACAGTTGCAACACTGGTTGGCACGCCTTTGGCAACATGGCTGGGGCAAATTGCGGGTTGGCGCGCCATGTTTGCAGCGGTTGGCCTGATCGCCATTTTAACGATGGTGATGATTAGCGTTTTCGTCCCGAAGCAACCTGCAGAAGAGGGTGCTTCGCCGCTACGCGAACTGGGTGCGCTGCGCCGCAAGCAGGTTTTGCTCACATTGGCGATTGGCGCTGTAGGAACGGGCGGATTGTTTTCGGTCTTTTCCTACGTCGCAGCGACCATCACTGAAGTATCGCATGTCGATATGAAGTGGATGCCGATCGTCTTTGCCATGTTCGGGCTTGGCATGGTTTTGGGCAATATCGTTGGTTCTAACCTGACTGATCGCTCTGTCATGGGTACGGTCGGCGGCGTCCTTCTCTATGATTTGGCAGTGATGCTCGCATTTCCATTTTTGATGCAGCATCCGGCAACGGCGTTTTTGAGTGTTCTGCTTGTTGGTGGCGGCTTTGCATTGGTGCCAGCATTGCAGACACGTCTGATGGATGTGGCCGCTGATGCGCAAACGCTTGCGGCAGCACTTAATCACTCGGCACTCAATCTCGCCAATGCACTAGGCGCATGGCTTGGTGGATTGGCTATCGCATGGGGATATGGCTGGACCGCGACCGGAACAGTTGGTGCTTTTTTGGCGGTTGCAGGGCTGGCGGTGTTTGCCGTCTCGTTACTGGCGGATCGCATAACGCGCCAAAAAGCAGCGCTTGCCACAGAGTAATGCACAAAAAATAACACCCGCCGCGGGAGGAGCGGCAGGTGTCATTTAGGGTAAGACCGGAATGGGAGGAGGAGGTCCGGTCTTTATGTCACCGAGGAAAATGGGAGGAGGGAACACCCCGGTGAAAACTTTGGAAACTGTAGAACCGCGTGAATAAAGCATCGCGGTTCAAATCAAAGGCATCAGTCTTTTGATGGCGCGCTCTTAGCGAGCAGCAGCCTTACGTGCAACGAACGAAATTTCCGAAGGCATAATGCCGAGGTCGTTCAGTTCGCGTGGGCTCAGGCGGCTCAGTTCATTTACAGTGTTACGGTAACGGCGCCAGTTGTTGTACGAGCGGATCAGGTTCATTTCTCTCACCTAGTGAAAATCAAATCTCTTTGTTGCCACCAGCATATAGGCCCTATGTTTTAGGAAGTGGAGAGCCAGATTTGCATAGCTGCTGTGCAATATAGCCTGTCGATTGCATGGCTTTTACGCAACTTGGCCATTTTATAATCACAATCATGAGGCGCACTGGCCAAATCATTCTTTTCGGGGCGGTTTGCCATTATTTAAAAGCATGGGGCCGCGCAGAGCATTTTCACGCATGCTCTTTGTTATCTCTGCTGAAAAGCCCAGATCGTCATAATCGCAGTTTTCGGTTTTAATGCGCTCAATCGCATTGCTCGCGGTTTGTTCGTTATCGATCTGAAAACTGCTGTCTTTAATGTCATTGAGTGTCGCAGGAAGGCTTTCATTAAACGCAAGTATTTCACCTGCGATTTGATGTTTTGCAATGATCGAAGCGCGCCCGAGATCAAATTCGGGCGATAGTTCCGTGATGCCAACCCAGAAATCGCGCGGCGTTTTCAGGGTAAAATCCATCTGGTTTATTTTACCGTCTTTCACTGCATCGAAGAATTGTTTGCCGAGTTCAAAGCCTCGCCGCGTAAACTGTATGCCAGTTATATTATGACCCATAGCAGCTTCATGCAGGTAGCCGCATCGAAAGTGCTTCCATGATCGCTCTGCGAAAGAAAGGTAATCTGTCTTGGATGGTTCATCACTATAAGCTGCGGATCCATACGATACACACAGCATGATTGCCAAACTGACTTTAAGTCTACACAAGAGAGCATTCCTTCGAATTAAATGATTGTGTAATGGGCTTGCTGCCTATTGCCGTGTTTGCATGAATTTTAAAATAATTCTTTCGGCTTATCGGAAAAGGGCCGTTTAATTTTGTCGCAAAAACCCCGGGATTTGTCGCCTTGTGACGATAATTCCACATGACTCTCGAAATGGTTTAAGCTAAGTGACGTATGTCGTGTGATGGAGCTTTGCTTCTTGTAAGTATGTTCTGTCACTGTTTGTCTGCGGGAGAGAGCTGGCGCAAGCTGGCCACCGAAGGGGAAATCGCCCGAAATCTCTCAGGTACCATGAACCGCAGATGGGTAAGGCAACTCTGGAAAGTCGGAGGAAACTCCGCGCCGAAGGTGTAAGTATAGCTTTATGGCTATGCGAGTCTCTCAGGCCTGAGACAGAGGGGCACGAAGCAACCGCATTTCGCGGAGGCATACGTGCGACTCTGGAGTTGTTATGGGCGATACCGCACACTTGAATACCCTGCCTTTGCAGGATCTGCATGAAGAAGCTGGCGCACGCTTTGGCGGTTTTGCTGGTTGGAACATGCCGATCACTTATCCGCTCGGCGTGATGAAGGAACATCTTCATACGCGTGAGCATGTTGGTCTTTTCGATATTTCACACATGAAGCTGATCGAAGTTTCGGGCGCCGATGCAATTGCGCTTTTGAGCGAGACCTGTCCGCTTGATCCATCGATTCTCAAAACCGGCCAGTCGAAATACACATTTTTTCTGAATGATAACGGCGGCGTTCTTGACGATCTTATCGTTACGCGTCTTGGCGAAGACCGCTTCATGGTTGTTGCCAATGCTGGCAATGCGGAAGCCGATATTGAGCATCTTAACGAGGCGGCATCTGGCAAAGACGTAACCGTCAATCCGCTTGATCGCGTGTTTTTGGCGATACAGGGGCCGGAAGCTGAAAGCGTCATTAATGATCTCGGCCTTGCCGGTGCAGAACTCACCTTTATGAGCGGCTTTGAACCTAATCCCAACTGGTTCATGACCCGTTCGGGCTATACCGGCGAAGACGGTTTTGAAATCGGTCTGCCTGCTGATGAGGCGCGCGCGCTTGCAGCCAAGCTTCTGGCCGACGAACGCGTCGAATGGATTGGCCTTGCTGCTCGCGATAGCCTGCGCCTTGAAGCTGGTCTTTGCCTGCACGGTCAGGATATTACGCCGGAAACCGATCCGGTCTCTGCTGGCCTCACATGGGCAATCACCAAGTCAGTGCGTGAAAAGGCTGCCTTTAAGGGCGCCAAAGCTGTGCTGGACGCGATTGCTAAGGGTGCAACTGCTAAGCGCGTTGGCCTGAAGCCAGAAGGCCGCCAGCCAGTGCGCGGCGGCGCAGAACTTTTCGACGAATCCGGTTTTCAGATCGGCACCGTCACATCGGGTGGCTTCGGCCCATCCGCAGGTTTCCCGGTTGCTATGGGGTATGTCGAGGCAAGTCTCGCAGTTCCCGGCACCCGCATTTTCGCTGATGTCCGCGGTAACAAGGTTCCCGTCGACGTGTCAGCACTTCCCTTCACACCGCATCGCTATCGCAAAGGATGATTTCCATGGCCAATATCCTGTTCACCGAAGATCATGAGTGGATCAGCATTGAGGGTGGCGTTGCCACTGTCGGCATCACAATCCACGCACAGGAACAGCTGGGCGACCTCGTATTCGTAGATCTGCCGGAAATAGGTCGCACCGTTTCCAAGGGCGAAGGCATTGTGGTTGTTGAATCGGTTAAGGCCGCTTCCGACGTTTATGCTCCGGTCGATGGCGAAGTCGTTGAAGTCAACGAAGCTGTTTCAAGCGATCCGGCTCTCGTCAATCAGGCTGCTGAAGGCGAAGGTTGGCTGTTTAAGCTGAAGCTTTCCGATGAAAGCCAGCTTACCGGCCTGCTCGACAAGGCTGGTTACGACAAACTCGTAGGATAATCAGATGACGCAACAGGTTCTCCCTTTTGTTGCCCGTCATATCGGGCCACGCATCGAAGACGAGCGCGCAATGCTTGCAGCGCTCGGCCTTCCTTCTATGGAAACGCTGATCACGCAGGCGGTTCCGGCGTCTATACGCCTTAACCGTGCGCTTGATCTGCCAGCAGCTTTGAGCGAACACGCAGCACTTGCCGAGCTCAATGAAATCATGGACCGCAATGTGGTGAAGAAAAGCTTCATCGGTGCGGGTTATCATGGTGTGCTCACTCCGCCAGTTATTCAGCGTAATCTGTTTGAGAACCCAGCCTGGTACACGGCTTACACACCATACCAGTCGGAAATCAGTCAGGGCCGCTTGGAGCTTCTGTTCCACTTCCAGACGCTCGTTGCCGAGCTTTCCGGTCTGCCGGTTGCCTGTGCGTCGCTGCTGGATGAAGCAACTGCTGTGGCTGAAGCTGTGGGCGTTGCCGTTCGCCATCATCGCGATAAGCGTGAGCGCGTTTTGCTCGCAGGTGATTTGCATCCGCAAACGGTCGATGTGATCAACACCCGCGCCGAGCCACTTGGCTGGCAGGTTGAAGCCGGAAGCACGGTTGATGACAATACCGCTGCGGTCATTGTTCCTTGGCCGGATACACGTGGTGTTTATGGCGACTTCACTGCCGTCATCGCCGATGCCAAGGCCAAGGGCGCTTTGGTGATAGCTGTTGCTGATCCTTTGGCACTGACCATTCTGGAAGCGCCTGCAAAATGGGGCGCTGACATGGCTGTCGGCTCCATGCAGCGTTATGGCGTCGCCATGGGCTTTGGTGGTCCACATGCTGCATATCTCGCAGTATCGGAACCACTGACGCGTATTATCCCCGGCCGTATCGTCGGTCAGTCGGTCGATGCACATGGCCGTGCCGCCTATCGTCTGGCTCTTCAGACGCGTGAGCAGCATATCCGCCGTGACAAAGCGACTTCCAACATCTGCACCGCGCAGGCATTGCTTGCCAATATGGCTGCATCCTATGCCATCTGGCACGGTCCAGCTGGCCTGCAGGCTATTGCAACCCGCGTGGCAACTCTTGCGTCGCGCTTTGCAACGGGCCTCAAGGCTGCTGGCGTCGAAATCGCAGGCGACAGTCTGTTCGACACAGTGAGCATTAAGGTTTCCGGCAAGGCGCAGGCCATTGCTGACGAAGCTGACAAGGGCGGTCGTCTGCTCCGCATTATCGATGCGGATACGGTCGGCGTTACCTTTGACGAGACCTCGACCGAGGAAGATCTTGCAGCGCTCGCCGTTCTGTTTGGCGCAAAGCCAGTTGGCAATGATGATCTGCTGGTGCCTTCCAAGGGGCGTGGTGAAGGTTTCCTGACACAGGACGTGTTCCATTCGCACCGCTCAGAAACCGAGATGATGCGCTTCCTGCGTCGTCTGGCCGACAAGGACTTGGCGCTTGATCGCGCGATGATCCCGCTCGGCTCCTGCACGATGAAGCTCAATGCGGCAGCAGAAATGATGCCGGTGAGCTGGAACACGGTTGCCAATCTGCATCCGTTTGCACCAGCCGCTCAGACCACCGGCTATGCCAAGATGACTTCAGACGTCGAAGCATGGCTTTGCGAAATCACCGGCTTTGCCGGTGTATCGCTCCAGCCAAATGCCGGTAGTCAGGGCGAATATGCGGGACTTCTCGCAATCCGCCACTATCACCAGTCACGCGGCGAAGGCCATCGCAACATCTGCCTTATTCCATCCTCTGCACATGGCACCAATCCTGCCAGCGCGTCGATGGCTGGTATGAGCGTTGTTGTCGTTAATTGCCGTCCTGACGGCGATATCGATATCGATGATCTGAAAGCCAAGGCTGAAAAGCATCGCGATAATCTCGCGGCGTTCATGATCACCTATCCATCGACCTATGGTGTGTTCGAAGAAGGCATCAAGGCCTTCTGCGAAATCGTCCACGACAATGGCGGTCAGGTCTATTTCGACGGTGCAAACCTCAATGCACTCGTTGGCCTTGCGCGCCCTTGCGATATTGGCGCTGACGTTTGCCATATGAACCTGCACAAGACCTTCTGCATTCCGCATGGCGGCGGCGGTCCGGGTGTTGGTCCGATTGGCGTTGCTAAGCATCTTGTACCTTACCTTCCGGGCCATGTGGATATTGGTTCCAAGCACGCTGTTTCCGCAGCACCGTTTGGCAGTGCATCCATTCTGGTCATTACGTGGATGTATATCCGCATGATGGGCGGAGCGGGTCTCAAGAAGGCAACCGAGGCTGCAATCCTCAACGCCAACTACATAGCGCATCGTTTGAAGGACGCTTATCCGATCCTTTACACCGGCGCGCATGATCGTGTGGCGCATGAGTGCATCGTGGATACGCGCGTGCTCAAAGACAGTGCAGGCATCACTGTAGAGGACGTGGCTAAGCGCCTGATCGACTATGGTTTCCATGCACCGACCATGTCATGGCCAGTTTCTGGAACACTGATGATTGAGCCAACCGAGTCCGAGCCAAAAGCGGAAATCGACCGCCTTTGCGATGCAATGATTGCTATTGCGGGCGAGGCGAAAAAGGTTGCCGATGGGGTCTGGCCAAAGGATGATAATCCACTGGCCAATGCTCCGCACACGGCAGGCGATACGCTGGCAACAGAATGGACACATCCTTACACCCGTGAGGAAGCAGTGTTCCCGGGAAGCGCTTTGAGCGGTGAGTTTGACACGACGGCGAAATATTGGCCGCCGGTCAGCCGCATCGACAATGTGGGCGGTGACAGAAATCTCATCTGCTCTTGCCCGCCAGTTGCGTCTTACGGCTAGAGCGCATCCCGAAAAGTGTGAAACGGTTTTCGGGTAAGATGCGCGTTGAAACAAACATTTAGAGCGACGATCTGATAAAATCAGATCGAAACACGCTCTAAAAGACTTTGTTAAGCAGCAGAACGGAGCGGTACTCTATCGCTCCGTTTTGAATAGAATTTCTTGTTTTACAAACTGATTTCGTAGGGCAATTAAAGAGCTGGAAATAGCTTTTTAAGGCGTCACTGATGATGAGAATCCGGTTCTCATGCAGTCGGTTTTGACGAAAAATACCCATGGACTTATGAAGCGCTGCGGCAACGCAGCGCTTTTTATTTTTATTCTAAGTTTTTGAAATTTAGGCAAAAAAAGAGCCGGACTAAAAAGTCCGGCTAAGTTATGAAGGTGCCATAAAGGCAAACCTCCAGAGGGGAACACTTACCGCGCGCAATGGGAGGAAGCGCAAGCGGTAAGCAAGTGTCATATGGACCCGTTGCAACTATTCTTCAACCCCTAAAACGCGAAATTTTTGACCATTTCGGAAAATTCTGAAACTTTTCACGAAGCTGTATAATTTCTTCATCTTGCTGTCTGTTGCCGTTTTGTGATTTTTCGATCTGTCTGACAGATCAAAACCAATTATATTTCCGTAAGATAGCTCTAAAATCCAAGTCTTTTCAGGTGGTCTTGTTTATTAGCAAACCTAAAACTTGCTACATAAATCTATGAAATCATTAGAATAATTCTAAAACATTCCCATGGTAGTCATGTTCATTTCTATTGCGAGGCAGCGTCCAGAGTTATAGAAAGGAAGACGATCGACGATGGCCTGACGCGCTGTTGTGGGGGCTTAACAGCATTTCCTGCAATAGCACTTGGCGGCTTCGTGTGGGCTGAATGCGATAGGTAAAGATAGAGAGCGATTCCTTTCAAATATTGAATTTGGACATCGTTCTGGTCACTGCATGAGAGTCACTCTCGTTCGGTTTCAAGCGTACTGGATTGTTTCGTAATGCTCGTGCCATTTCTCATTATGTTCCGTGAAGGCGTGGAAGCTGCGCTGATCGTTGGTATCATTGCGAGCTATTTGCACCAGACCGGACGCAGTGCATGGATGCCAGTCGTATGGATCGGCGTTTTCCTCGCGCTCGCTTTGTCTTTGTCTGTTGGTGCCATTCTGCAATTGCTGAGTGCTGAATTTCCGCAAAAAGCGCAGGAGCTGTTCGAAGCCATTATCGGGCTGATTGCCGTATTCGTCCTCACGTCAATGGTTTTCTGGATGCGCAAAGCTGCGCGTTCCATCAAAGCGGAACTGCACCATTCGATTGATGCTGCTTTTGAGACACCGACACATAAAGGCTTCGGCCTGATCCTGATGGTGTTCTTTGCTGTGGCGCGTGAAGGGCTTGAGTCAGTTTTCTTCTTGCTCGCTGCTTTCCAGCAGAGCGAAGGTGGAGCCGCTCCGCTTGGTGCATTGCTCGGTGTGCTGCTCGCAGCTTTGGTCGGTTATGGCATTTACCGCGGTGGCTTGAAGCTCAATCTGCGCCGCTTCTTCCGCTGGACGGGTGTGTTCATTCTGGTCATCGCGGCTGGCATTCTCGCGAATTCCGTTATGGCTTTGCATGAGGCGGGCATCTGGAACCACTTCCAGACCGTTGTTTTTGATACCAGCGAAGTTCTGCCGCTCGATAGCACGCTTGGTTCCGTATTGGCCGGGATATTCGGCTATATCGCAACGCCGACCGTTAGCGAAGTTTTCGCTTATCTAGCCTTCCTTATTCCCGCCCTTATTCTATTTCTGATGCCATCGTCCGCACCAGCGCAAACCGCGCCTGCGAAACGTTCCGCGTAATCAAAGAGATTTCTCATGACCGAGCCGCATGATCCAAAGCCAGCCGCACCATTCTCTCGCAACCTTGTGCGAGCGGTGTTGGTGCTTGCCATTTTGTTGGTATTGGCGGCAGGCGCTGCTTTTTACTACGCCTCTAAGGTTTCAGATAAGTCACGTCACGCGGATGCTGATGGTAAGGTTCAGGTCGTCATTAACGCCAAGAGTTGCGAGCCGAATGAGCTGACAGTGCCTGCTGGACGCTCTGTTTTTGAAATCGTCAACAAGTCGGATCGTTCGGTCGAATGGGAAATTCTTGATGGCGTGATGGTGCTCGAAGAACGCGAAAATATTGCGCCAGGATTCAAGCAAACGCTTTCGGCCAAGCTGTCGCCGGGCGAATATCAGATCACATGTGGCCTTCTTTCCAATCCACGCGGCAAACTGATCGTAACGCCTTCAGCAACCAGTGAAGCCGAAAAGGGCAAGCTGCCTTTGACCGCTTTCCTCGGCGCATTGGCTGAATATCAAATTTACCTCGCAACAGAAGTGGCGGAATTCCAGAAGGCGGTTGGCGCGCTTTCGGATGCTATATCAAGTGGTAATCTGGAAGCTGCACAAGCCGCTTATTCGCCAGCCCGCGAAGCCTATGCGCGTATAGCACCCGTTTCAGAAGCACTTTCTGATCTTGATACGGCAATTAACGCACGCGCGGATTTCTTTGAAAAGCGCGAGCAGGATCCAGCATTTGGTGGTCTGCATCGCCTTGAATATGGTCTGTTTGAACAAAAGTCGCTTGATGGTCTTCAGCCTGTTGCAGCCAAGCTTGTAGCGGATGCGGCAGGTCTCAAAGATCGTATTCGTGCGCTGCGCATTTCACCGGACCGTATGCTGGCGGGCACAGCGTCGGCACTTAATCGCTTTGCATCAACTGCGGGTGATACAGGTGATGACCGTTATGCGCATACGGATTTACAGGTATTTGCAGGCCTTGTTGAAGGCTCCGCAAAGACAGCGGATGTATTGCGTCCGATTATTGTCAAAGTCGATCCCAAGGTTCTCGACGGGGTTGATGCGCAGGTGTCTGCCGTGAAGTTGTTGCTCGCGGCTCAAAACGGCAAGGCCTATGATACACTTTCTGCTGATGAGAAGGCAAAAATCAAGGACGGGGCGACTGCTCTCGCCGATCAATTTTCAAAACTCCGCGATCAACTTGGAGTGGATTAATGACCAAGAAATTTTTTAAAAAAGATAATGTAACAGACAATCCAGCATCGCCAGAGCGTCGTGCCCTTTTGCTCGGTGCTGGTGCGGTAAGTGTTGCAGGTGTATTGGCGTCTCAGACAGCCAATGCGCGCTCGTCGAACAATACGCTTTCGTCCGAAAGCGTGACCAATGCGCCTGAGAGCGACAAGCTGCATGAGGCGCAGTCATTTTATGGCGTTCATCAGCCGGGTATCGTGACGCCACGCCCGGCAACGGGACTTGTTGCCTCATTCGATGTGCTGGCGCGTGATCGAACCGATCTTGAACGCATGTTCAAGCTTCTCACGGAGCGCACTGCCTTTCTTATGAAGGGCGGCGAACCGCCTGAACTCGATCCCAAATTTCCGCCTTCGGATTCCGGTATTCTCGGTCCGCATGTGACACCCGATAATCTGACAATTACCGTCGGGCTTGGCAGTTCGCTTTTTGATGACCGTTTTGGATTAAAGCCACATAAGCCAAAGCAATTGCAGCGCATGACTGCATTTCCTAATGATGCGTTGCAGAAAGACCTCTGTCACGGCGATTTGGTCATTCAGTTTTGTTCAAATACTGCAGATACCAATATTCACGCATTGCGCGACATCGTGAAGAATATGCCAGACCTGCTGATGATCCGCTGGAAACAAGAAGGCTCTGTGCCCGTACAGCCGCCGCATTCACCAAAAGCCAAGGAAAGTGCCCGTAACTTCCTCGGTTTTCGCGATGGTTCAGCCAATCCCGACGCTGCTGACAAAGCGCTGATGGATCGTATTGTCTGGATTCAATCAGACAAGGACGAGCCGGAATGGGCTGCGAATGGTAGCTACATGGCTGTGCGCCTTATCCGTAATTTTGTAGAGCGTTGGGATCGTACGCCACTGCAAGAACAGCAGACAATCTTTGGTCGCCACAAGGATAGCGGCGCTCCTTTTGATGGCAAAACCGAAGCGGATGTGCCCGACTACGCTAAGGACCCCGAAGGCAAAGTTACGCCGATGGATTCCCACATTCGTCTGGCCAATCCGCGCGATGCTCATGCCGAACAACATTTGATTTTGCGTCGTCCGTTTAACTATTCCAATGGGGTCACAAAAGCTGGACAGCTCGATATGGGGCTGCTGTTCATTGCTTATCAGGCCGATTTGGAAAAGGGCTTTATCACTGTTCAGAAGCGCCTCGATGGCGAGCCTCTTGAAGAGTATATCAAGCCAATTGGCGGCGGTTATTTCTTCGCGCTACCTGGCGTGAAAAATCAGGATGACTTTTATGCACGAGCACTCCTGCAGGCGAGTGGGCCGCAGAATGCGCGTGGGTGAAAGTTGTATCACCATGGAGAGGCAACTATGAAATATCGTCTTCCACTGCTCGCGTCGGCTTGTGCTGTCGCTCTTTCGCTCAGCTTTGGCGTCGCAAAAGCTGAAGTTTCCCCACTCGATCTCGTTCAGCCAATCGCTGACTATAAGATCTATGTTCAGGACAACCTTGATGTTCTCGTAAAAGACACCAAGGCTTTTACTGACGCGATCAAGGCTGGTGATCTGGCGAAAGCGAAAGAGCTTTATCCGTCGACACGCGTTTCTTATGAAAGAATTGAGCCGATCGCTGAACTCTTTGCTGATCTTGATGCATCGATCGATAGCCGTGCAGATGATCATGAAGACGCGGAAAAGTCAGACGATTTCACCGGCTTCCATCGCCTCGAATATGGTCTGTTCGACCAGAATTCGACAGAAGGTCTCGATAAATATGCTGATAAGCTTTACGCAGATGTTGTCGAGCTTCAGAAGCGCATCAAGGACATGACATTCCCGCCTGAAAAGGTTGTCGGTGGTGCAGCAGCCCTTATGGAAGAAGTGGCTGCAACTAAGATTTCCGGTGAAGAAGACCGTTACAGCCACACGGATATCTGGGATTTCCAAGCCAATGTTGATGGCTCGCAGAAGATCGTCGAACTCTTCCGTCCGCTGATCGAAAAGGAAAATCCAGAGCTTCTGAAGAAGTCGGATGCCAATTTCAAAACCGTCAACGACATTCTTGTTAAGTACAAGAAGGGCGATGGCTATGAATTGTACGACAAGCTGACCGAAGAAGATCGCAAGGTTATGGCTGGCGCGATCAACACGCTTGCAGAGGATCTTTCGACACTGCGCGGAACACTTGGCTTGAACTAAGAACTATAAATTCAATCGAAATGGCGGGCTTTGCCCGCCATTTTTATTTGTAATGTACGATACTTATAAAGAGATATTGCCCACTGCGATATCAAGCCATAGGCTGGGTTGTCTGAATTCATCGAGGAGGATCGCAAGTCATGACCAAGCTGTCCCGTGCAACGCTTAAGAGCTTCAACAAAGTTGATAAGCCTGGTTATGATGTGGAGGCGCTGACACCGGGAATTGTGCACTTTGGCGTCGGTAACTTCCATCGTGCGCATCAGGCTGTTTATCTCGATGATCTGTTTGGTTTAGGGCTTGATCACGATTGGGCTTTGGTCGGTGCGGGTATTCGCGCGAGTGATGATGCCATGCGCGAAACGCTCAAAGCGCAGGACTGGCTAACAACGGTTGTCGAGCAGGAAGCTGATTATTCCAGCGCGCGCATTACAGCATCGATGGTTGATTACGTGACCACATCGACCGATGAAGGGCGACAGGCCCTGATGGCCTACCTCGTATCGCCTGATATCCGTATCGTTTCGATGACGATTACCGAAGGCGGTTATTATATCGATCCGGCAAGCCAGCATTTCGATCCAGCGGATCCGGATATTGTCTATGACAGCGTTCATACTGATAAGCCGAATACAGTCTTCGGCCTCATTGTGCAGGCGCTGAAACTGCGCAAGCAAGCCGAAGTTGAGCCGTTCACGGTCATGTCCTGCGATAATATTCCCGGCAACGGCCATGTTACCGAAGATGCTGTCGTTGGCCTCGCGAAGCTCAGCGATCCTGAACTTGCTGATTGGATTGCGGCCAATGTGGCTTTTCCGAATTCAATGGTTGATCGCATCACACCCGCGACCGGTGCCCGCGAACGCGATATCGCCTTGAAGGAGTTTGACGTTGAGGACGGCTGGCCGGTCTTCTGTGAAGGGTTCAAGCAATGGGTGGTAGAAGATAAATTCCCGACCGGGCGTCCGCGGCTGCAAAAAGTCGGCGTAATCTTCTCCGATCATGTCGATGCTTATGAACTGATGAAAATTCGGATACTTAATGGTGGGCACGCGGCGATTGCCTATCCGGGAGGGCTTCTTGATATCCATTTTGTGCATGAGGCGATGGAACATCCACTGATCCGTCAATATCTGGAAAAACTCACAAAAGAAGAAATTATTCCCGAAGTGCCACCAGTTCCAAATACGGTTCTCGAAGACTATCGTCTGCTCATCGACAAACGTTTTGCTAATCCGAAGATAGGCGACACAATCCGCCGCCTTTGCCTTGATGGTTCTAACCGCCAGCCGAAATTTATTCTGCCGACAGTTTCAGACCGTTTGGCCAAAGGTCATTCGATCACGGGTCTTGCGCTGGTCTCCGCTCTCTGGTGCCGCTACTGCTATGGAACGACGGACAGCGGTGCGGTGATTGAACCCAATGATCCGTCATGGGATCGTCTGGTGAAGCAGGCGGTGCTTGCCAAAGACGAACCGGCGCGCTGGCTCGAAATGACCGATATTTTCGGCGCATTAGCCACCAATCCGGCCTATACCGATGCTTTTTCTGCGGCGCTCAAGCGTATCTGGCAGGATGGTACAGCCAAAACGCTCGAACGCTATCTGGCAGATCAGCCGCTATAAAACCTACAGCGCGCCCGGATAGACTCTGACCGGGCGGTTGTCTTTTACAGACTCCATCACCACGAAAGTGGATGTGCTTGCCACATTCGGCAGGCTCGAGATTTTTTCGCCCAGCACCTCGCGGTAACGCCTGATGTTGGGCGTTCGCACTTTCAGCAAATAGTCGAACGAGCTTGCTATCATATGACATTCTTCGACTTCGCGTATCTTGCGGACCGCGACATTGAAGGCCGTAAGGGCCGCTTCGCGTGTGTCCGATAATTTCACGGTCGTAAAAGAGATATGGTCGAGACCGAGTTTTTCCGGATCAATCGCTGCGCGAAAGCCGATAATATAACCTTCATCGACCAATCGTTTGACGCGTGCCTGACACGGCGTCTTGGAAAGCCCGACCTTTTTTGACAACTCGGTTATGGCAATGCGACCATCATCGCTCAGCACTTCAAGAATGCGGCGATCGAACTGATCCAGATCGTCTACGGAGTCTATCTTTCGCATTCAAATTGCCTCTTGAAGTCGCTTTAATAAGATCGAATTACCTTTATATGGATCAAATGAAGGCAGAATGCAATTTGCGCCAGTGATAGTGTGCCACGATATATAAGCATAGTTGAACTGGGCTTAAGCCTGTTTTTGCGAGCATTGCACCATGACTGATAAGCTAACCACCAACGCTACTCCTGTGTTCCAGAATTTCGCGCCGCCAATCCGCGTTCAGACGCCGCTGCGCAAGGCAATCACCGACGCCTATCGTCTGCCTGAAACCGAATGCGTGACCGCGCTGGTTCAGCAGGCGACCCTGCCTGAAGAAACCGTCAAGCAGGTTCGCGAAACAGCGCGTAAGCTGATCGAAGCCCTGCGTGCCAAGCACAAGGGTACGGGCGTTGAAGGTCTGGTGCATGAATATTCGCTGTCGAGCCAGGAAGGCGTGGCGCTGATGTGCCTTGCCGAAGCTCTGCTGCGTATTCCGGATATGGCAACGCGTGATGCGCTGATCCGTGACAAGATTTCCAATGGCGATTGGAAGTCACATGTCGGCGGTGGTCGTTCGCTGTTCGTCAATGCTGCAACCTGGGGTCTTGTTGTCACCGGCAAGCTTACCAACACCGTCAATGACAGTGGTCTTTCGGCAGCGCTTACTCGCCTGATCGCTCGTTGTGGTGAACCTGTCATCCGCCGCGGCGTCGATATGGCCATGCGCATGATGGGTGAGCAGTTTGTCACTGGCGAAACTATCGATGAAGCATTGAAGCGCGCAAAATCACTTGAAGAGCGCGGATTCCGTTATTCCTACGACATGCTCGGTGAAGCTGCCACGACTGCTGCTGACGCAGAACGTTATTACAAGGATTACGAGACTGCGATCCACGCGATCGGTCGCGCTTCCGCCGGCCGCGGCATTTATGACGGTCCCGGTATTTCGATCAAGCTTTCGGCGCTGCATCCGCGTTATGTTCGCGCTCAGAGCGAACGCGTCATGGGCGAACTTCTGCCCAAGGTGAAGGCGCTCGCAGCCCTTTCCAAGAAGTATAATATCGGCCTCAACATCGATGCCGAAGAAGCAGACCGTCTTGAGCTTTCACTCGATCTTCTGCAGAGCCTGATTGAAGATCCTGATCTGGCTGATTGGGAAGGCATCGGCTTTGTGGTACAGGCCTATGGCAAGCGCTGCCCGTTTGTGCTTGATTTCATTATCGATCTTGCCCGCCGCAACAATCGTCGCGTCATGGTTCGTCTCGTCAAGGGCGCGTACTGGGATGCCGAAATCAAGCGCGCGCAGGTTGATGGCCTTGAAGATTTCCCGGTCTACACCCGCAAGGTTCACACCGACGTTTCCTACATTGCCTGCGCGGCCAAATTGCTTGGCGCCCGTGATGTGATCTTCCCGCAGTTTGCAACGCATAATGCGCAGACGCTTGCCACGATCTATCATCTGGCAGGCCCAGACTTCAAAACCGGCTCTTATGAATTCCAGTGCTTGCATGGCATGGGCGAGCCGCTTTATGACGAAGTCGTCGGCGCATCGAAGCTGGGTCGTCCAGCTCGCATTTATGCACCGGTTGGTACGCATGAAACGCTGCTGGCCTATCTGGTCCGTCGTCTGCTAGAAAACGGTGCGAACTCTTCCTTCGTCAATCGCATTGGTGACAAGAGCGTGTCGGTTGATGAACTGATTGCCGATCCTGCGGAAGTCGTTCGTTCGATGGCCGTTGTCGGTGCACGTCACGATCAGATCAGCTTGCCCGAAGATTTATATGGCATTCGCAAAAACTCGGCGGGTTTCGACCTTTCCAATGAAGAGCAGCTGGCAGAACTGAGCGAAACGCTCAAGTCCAATGCTACGCGCGCCTGGACTGCGGAACCGCAGGTTGCGGGTGCCAAGGTTAAGGGTGAAAGTCGCCCGGTTCTGAATCCCGGCGATCACTCCGATGTCGTGGGTACGGTTACGGAAATCGCCGCGGACGATGTTACGCAAGCAATGAAAGCGGCTGAGAAGGCTGTTGCAAGCTGGTCTCAGGTTTCGCCTGCTGATCGTGCAGCCTGCCTTGATCGCGCGGCTGACATCATGCAGCGTGAAATGGCAGAACTGCTTGGCCTCATCATGCGTGAAGCTGGCAAGTCCATGCCAAACGCGATTGCAGAAGTACGCGAAGCTATCGACTTCCTGCGCTATTATGCCGAACAGACCCGCCGCACGCTGGGCGTTGCGCACAAGCCGCTCGGCCCAATTGTCTGTATCAGCCCGTGGAACTTCCCGCTGGCGATCTTCACCGGCCAGATTGCAGCAGCTCTTGTTGCAGGCAATCCGGTTCTGGCAAAGCCTGCTGAAGAAACCCCGCTCATCGCTGCACAGGGCGTGCGTATTCTGCATGAAGCTGGCATTCCAGTTGATGCTTTGCAGCTTCTGCTGGGTGATGGCCGCATTGGTGCAGCGCTCGTTGCAGCACAGGAAACCTGTGGCGTGATGTTCACCGGCTCGACCGAAGTTGCACGTCTCATTCAGGCGCAGCTTGCGTCGCGTCTGCTGCCTAATGGCAAGCCGATCCCGCTGATTGCTGAAACGGGCGGTCAGAACGCCATGATCGTGGATTCGTCCGCTCTTGCCGAACAGGTCGTATTCGACGTTATCGGTTCAGCTTTCGACAGCGCCGGTCAGCGTTGTTCGGCTCTGCGCGTTCTTTGCCTGCAGGAAGATGTTGCTGATCGCATTCTGACTATGCTTAAGGGCGCGCTCAAGGAACTGTCCATTGGCCGCACCGACCAGCTGAAAGTTGATATTGGTGCTGTTATCACGGCAGAAGCCAAAGACATCATCGAGAAGCACGTTCAGACGATGCGCGATATGGGTCGTAAGGTGGAGCAGCTTCCGCTTGGAGCAGGAACTGAGAAGGGCACCTTCGTTGCTCCAACCATCGTCGAGATCGACAGTCTGCGTGATCTGAAGCGTGAAGTGTTTGGTCCGGTCCTGCATGTTGTGCGCTACAAGCGTAACGATATGGACAGCCTGATCGATGACATCAACGCAACCGGCTATGGCCTGACTTTCGGCCTGCATACGCGCCTTGATGAAACGATTGCTCATGTTGCTGATCGCATCCGTGTTGGCAACATCTATATCAATCGCAACGTTATCGGGGCGATTGTGGGCGTCCAGCCTTTCGGTGGCCGTGGTCTGTCCGGCACGGGCCCGAAGGCTGGCGGTCCGCTCTATCTCGGTCGCCTCGTTGAAACAGCGCCAATCCCGCCGCGTATGGCTTCGGTTCACAGCGATGCCGCGCTCAACGATTTCGCAAAGTGGCTTGGCAATCGCGGCATGAACGAACTGGCACAGGCCGCTCGTGAAACCGGCAGTGCTTCTGCTCTTGGTTTGAATATCGAGCTTCCGGGTCCGGTTGGTGAACGCAACCTCTATGCGCTTCATGCGCGTGGTCGCATTCTTCTGGTTCCACAGACTGAAACCGGTTTCTATCGTCAGCTGACAGCGGCACTTGCCACTGGCAACGAAGCTGTCATCGACGAGGCTTCAGGCTTGCGCAATGTTTTGAAGGACTTGCCTTCAAGCGTCGCTGCGCGTGTTGTCTGGACAAAAGGCTGGCAGGCAGATGCGCCTTTCGCCGGTGCGCTTGTCGAAGGAGAGGGCGAACGCCTGACCGACATCAACAAGAAGCTGGCAGCTCTTCCAGGCCCGCTCGTGCTGACACAGGCAGCGACTTCCGCTCAGCTTGCTGAGAGCGCTGATTGCTATTGCTTAAGCTGGTTGCTTGAAGAGGTTTCGACCTCAATCAACACAACGGCTGCAGGCGGCAATGCCAGCCTGATGGCTATCGGCTGATAAGCCTTCACACGGATTAAGAAGAGGCGGTCTTTGGGCCGCCTTTTTTGTTGCTTGCGTTATTGCAAGGCTGTGCAATCTAGAACAAAGTGATCATTTTACCGATTTTCAGAATGAAATATTTTAAAATATTTAAATTGCGATTGACACATAAATTTAAAAAACAAAGAGTATGCACAGCTTTGCAATATCTCACATCTTACCGGTATTAGACTACCTAGACCATGCATCTTCATTCCCGCTGACTGGAAACCAAGCATGACATCAGACATTTCAAAAGAGCTTGAAGCACGGTTTAAGCTTGCGCAGCACATTGCGCGCGAGGCTGGTGCTCTGGCACTTGATTACTTCAATCGCCGCGAGACGCTGGTGATTGAAACCAAGCGCGATCCGCAGGATGTGGTGTCCATTGCTGACCGCAATGTCGAACAGCTGATCAATGAACGTGTATCAGCAGCTTTCAGCGACGATGGTTTTCTGGGTGAAGAATATGGACTGAATGCCGGTAGCTCAGGCTATACATGGGTGGTTGATCCCATTGATGGCACCAGCCCTTTTGTCAACGGAATGCCGAACTGGTGCGTTTCCATTGCCGTGCTGAAAGATGGCGAGCCGATGATCGGTGTTATTCAGGCGCCATGCTTTGATGAGCTTTACGCATCCGCCAAGGGGCAGGGTGCAACGCTTAATGGCAAAAAGCTTGTGCTTGATGAAACGCGCACAATTCGCAACGCGGTGACGGGCATTGGTGCCAATAATTACGTAACCCCGCAGGTGGTTGCGAAGATCGTGGAAGATCTGCTCGAAGCGGGGGGCACATTCATTCGTAACGGCTCTGGCGCGCTGATGATTGCCTATGTGGCAGCAGGGCGTCTGGTGGGCTATTACGAGCCATATATGCACGCTTGGGATTGCATGGCAGGTTTTTGCCTGGTCCGCGAAGCAGGCGGCTATACGCATCCATTTCCAACGGAAGGCGAGCAACTGACCAAGGGTAGCAAAGTTTTCGTTGCTGCACCCGGTGCGGTGGACGATTTGAAAAAAGTGGCAAAACTCTAAGAAAAAAGCCCCGGAAATCCGGGGCTTTCTTTTTATGCTGATGGATTATCGCGCTTATAAATCCAGTCGTGATCAGGATGGTTTTTAAATCGCCATTTGCGGATCGGTCCAGCCATGACGTTGAGATAATACATCTCATAACCATAGGGCGCGCCGCATGGGTGATGTCCCTTTGGCACCAGAACAACATCGCCGTCAGAAACGGCCATGGTTTCGTCCAAACTGCCATCTTCGGTAAAGACTCGCTGAATGCCATAGCCCTGCGACGGGTTGAGGCGATGATAATAGGTTTCTTCCAGATAGGTCATATCCGGGAAGTTATCTTCATCATGTCGGTGGGGCGGATAGGATGACCAGTTGCCTTGTGGCGTGAAAACTTCCGTCACCAAGAGGCTGTCGGCGACATCGCGGCCTTCCATGGCAATGTTGAAGATGTTGCGGGTGTTTGCACCTTGTCCACGCGTATCGAATGTCAGCCCTTCCGGTCCGAGTTTTTGTGCCTTGCGGCCCGGTTTGCCAGGTGCTGTGCAGACAGCAAGCACGCAATCGGTTGTTGCCACCGCATCCCAGTCGCTCTCAGCAGGCACATAGAGGCAATGCGGAGCGAGTTTTTCAAACACGCTCATTCGCTCGCCCATTTCGCCGAAATCTTCTCCCGAGGCTTTGAGCTTTGCCTTGCCTTCGACCAGCACCAGAATGACTTCCCGGTCGCCGGTTTTCTCGGTTGCGGTTTCACCTGCTTTCAGACGATAAAGGCCAAAGCCAACATAGCCCCAATTGGCGCTTTCCGGCGTGATGTCGTGCACCTTGCCATGCTTGCCGCTCGGTTTGCGTAACAGATTGGCCATAGCTCAGTCTCCTTTGTCTAACCCTGCTTCGCGCGCAAATGCTTTGAGCGATTTTAGCCCCAGCGACTGATATTCGAATGGATTGCGCACATCAGGGTCCTGTTCGGCTTCAATCACCAGCCAGCCCCGATAGCCATGCTGGGCTGCGACCTTAAGTACTGGTACAAAATCGACACCGCCTTCATGATCACCGGGAACCGTGAATACGCCGCGGCGCACGCCTTCCAGAAAGGAGAGGCTCTGGTCGCGTACCTGTGCCGCTATAGCCGGGCGTACATTCTTGGCATGGATATGCCGGACACGCTCTATATGGTTCTTTGCAACGCGTTCAGGATCACCGCCACCAAACAGACAATGGCCTGTATCAAGCAGCAATTTGGCATGTGGGCCGGTATGTTTCATCAGAAGATCGATCTCGTCTTCGCTCTGAACAATCGTGCCCATGTGATGATGATAGACGAGTGCAATACCCTGCGCGCTCGCATATTGGGCCAGTGCTTCAACGCCTGCACCAAACTCAGCCCAGCGTGCTTCTTCCAGCACAGGACGTTCGGAGAGCGACTTGCTATCGTCGCCATGAATTGCGTTCGACGTTTCGCAAACGATGATGACTTTGCATCCCATGGCGTTCAGAAGATCAAGCGCCGGCTGCATAGCAGCCTTCTCATCCTCTACGGAATTGTTAAGAAGGTTCAGCGAATGCCAGCCAGAAACGTAGCCCAGATTGCGTGGTTCGAGTACTGCTTTAAGTTCCGCTGCAACTTGCGGAAATTTATGACCTTTTTCGATTCCATCGAAGCCGATTTTTGAAGTCTCATCAAGGCATTGATCAAGGCTTATATGCGCGCCAAGGCTGCGATCATCATCGTTCGACCAGGCAATCGGGTTGGTGCCATAGAGGATCATCGGTCAGTTTCTTTCTTTGATCTGAGCTTCATAATTTTCGCGCGCGGCGCGTACTTGTTCGCGGTCCGAGACTTCCGGCACAGCCACATCCCACCACCAGCCGCCGGTTTCAGGCGTCAGGTAAGGGTCGGTATCGATGACGATAACTGTGGTGCGCGGGCTGTTGCGCGCTTCCGCCAGCGCATCTTCGAGTTCACGGATAGAACCGACTTTCTTACTGTCGGCACCCATCGCACCTGCATGGGCCGCGAAGTCGATATTCGATGCATTCACATGGGTTGTGTGGTCGAGCAGATTGTTGAACTCGGCACCGCCGGTCGCCATTTGCAAACGGTTGATGCAGCCATAACCGCGATTGTCTGTAAGCACGACTGTGATCTTGATGCCCATCATCACAGAGGTCGCAAGCTCTGAATTCGCCATCATATAGGAGCCATCACCGACCATCACGATCACGTCGCGATCCGGTTCCGCCATTTTGATGCCAAGCCCACCTGCGATCTCATAGCCCATGCAGGAAAAGCCATACTCCATGTGATAGGACATCGGGCGACCGGCTTTCCAGAGTTGGTGCAATTCACCTGGCATGGTGCCAGCCGCGCACATAACGACGGTATTTTCTTTCGACTGACGCTGTACCGCGCCGATCACCTGCATGTCTGTGGGTAGCTGGTTGGCATCGCCGGGGGCAGCCGTGCAACGATCCGCTGCTTCAAACCAGCGTGTTTTCAGCGTGGTGTCGAGTGTGCTGCGCTTATAGTCTTTCAGACCAGCTGAAAGTGCTAACAGCCCAATTTTCGCATCTGCAACAAGTGAGATCGAACCTTGCTTGTGCGTGTCATAGGGCTGAACGTTCAGCGAAAGCAGTTTTCGGCCTGGATGCTTGAACAATGCCCATGAGCCGGTGGTGAAATCCTGAAACCGTGTGCCTACGCCAATGACCAGATCGGCGTTTGCTGCAACGGCGTTTGCACTGTCTGCACCAGTAACGCCGACCGAACCGAAATTGAGTGCGTGATCCCACGGCAAAGTCGATTTGCCGGCCTGTGTTTCGATAACCGGAATGTTGTGGGTTTCCGCAAAGCTTTTCAGTGCTTCATGGGCGCCTGAGTAATGTACGCCGCCGCCCGCAACGATAACCGGGGTCTTGGCAGCTTTGATCGCGGCAACTGCTGTTGCCAATTCATGCTCATCGGCTGGCGGACGACGCCAATGCCATACTTTTGGCGCGAAGAACTCCTCTGGCCAGTCATAGGCTTCGGCCTGCACGTCCTGGCAGAATGACAGCGTTACAGGTCCGCAATCCGCAGGATCGGTCATTGTCCGGAACGCGCGCGGCAGGGCAGTGAGAAGCTGCTCGGGTCGCGCGATGCGATCAAAATAGCGGCTCACGGGGCGGAAACAATCATTGACGCTCACTGTGCCGTCGTTGAAATCCTCGATCTGCTGCAACACTGGATCGGGGCCGCGATTGGCAAATACATCGCCGGGAATGAACAGGACCGGCAGGCGGTTTACATAAGCGAGTGCTGACGCGGTGACCATATTGGTTGCACCGGGACCGATGGAGGAAGTGACAGCGCAAGCGCGTTTGCGACCGAGCTGCTTGCTATAAGCAATGGCCGCATGAGCCATGGTTTGCTCATTATGGCCGCGCCAGGTCACGAGTTGATCACGAATGCCATGCAAAGCCTCGCCAAGCCCAGCCACATTGCCATGGCCAAAAATCGCCCAGACACCAGCGATAAAGGGCTCACCTTCTGGTGTCATCTGATTGGCAATGTAGCGCACAAGAGCCTGTGCCGCGGTTAGTCGAACTGTCGTCATATTTCCTCCCGGCGGAAATCCCGCCTCATCGCAACCTCAGATACAGGCCTCCACCCGTCGCTGAGATGCGTTATTTTTGGCGCAGCCCGTCCCACAGATCGCAGAAACTGCGATAGCGTTCTGCCATTTCCGAAACAGCATCTGCATCGCTCATTTTGCCTGCAAGCCATTGGCGTGCGACTTCACCTAAAATGGTGCGACCAATAGCAAAGCCTTTCACGAGATCAAAACCCGCCGCAACTTTGAGGCTTGCTTCAAGTTCTTCGGCTGGTGCATCAAGACCCAGCACGACGATCCCGCGCGTGTGCGGATCATTGTGCGTGATCGCATCGCAGGTATTTTGCCATGCTTCCTCTGTGGTCAGAGGCTCTAGTTTCCACCAGTCGGGATAGACGCCGATCTCATAGAAACGCTCAACGACTTGCGCTGTGCTCATATCATCGACAGGTGCGACCTTGGATGGAATGACTTCCAGAAGGAATTCAAGACGGTTACGGCGTGCAGCTGTAAAGAGCCGTTTTACGGTGGCTTCCTGTTGGGCTTTTACATCGTCGCTGTCATCTGGATGATAGAACGAAAGCACTTTGACGACATGCTCAAGCGGCCATTCAACAAGGCCGCCGCAATCAGGTCCGATTTCCGGTTCAAGCTCTAACGGTCGCGAACTCGGCCATTCTGTGGGGCGTCCGATCCAAAGGCCAGTTCCAGCGGCGCGATAGAGCGCATCGCGACCAAGCCGACTGTCACAGAGGATGCCATAGCCATTTTGACCGCCCGAAACCTCTAATGCAGCATTCAGGCATAATTCTTTGAATTGTCCGATTTTTTCCTCATTCGCGCCAGCTTCCCTTGCCATTTCTTCAAGCTGAATACGGTGGTCAAAAGCGAAAACTCGCATATGCGGCCAGTCACCATTGCGATTGGTCGACCAGTGAATTTGCTCAAGTGCCTCATCATTGCGGAGCGCCGTGTTGCGAATGCCGGTTTTGAAAAAATATTGCAGCTCTTCCCAGCTGGGATAAGCGGGCGTACAGCCATGGCGCGACACTGCGAAGGCTCCGCAGGCATTGGCGAGTTTCAAGCTGGTCGGCCAATCTTCATCCTTAAGCCAGCCGCGCAAAAGGCCGGACATGAAACCGTCACCTGCACCAAGCACGTTAAACACTTTAATTGGAAAACCTTCACCAGATTTTCCCTCGTCGAGACTATCAGGAATGTCGTCTTCAAAGATTACGGCGCCCATCGGCCCGCGCTTGCAAACGAGGACTGCTTTGGTGGTATCGCGGACAGCTTTGAGGGCTTCAAGCGTATCAGTCGTTCCGCCCGCAATGTGGAACTCTTCTTCTGTTCCGACGATGAGATCAAACAGGTTCAACGTAGTTTGCAGCTTGGCGGTCACGGTAGCAGATTCGATAAAGCGGCTCTCACCATCGCCGTGCCCTGCAAGTCCCCAGAGGTTCGGGCGGTAGTCAATATCGAGCACTGTGCGGCTGCCATTTTCCCGCGCAAGATTCAAAGCCTTGAGAACTGCAGCTTCTGTAGACGGATGCGAAAGGTGCGTGCCGGTTGCGAGTACACATCCGGCCTGAGCGATAAAGTCTGGATCGATATCATCTTCGCAAAGTGCCATGTCAGCGCAGTTCTCACGATAGAAGATGAGCGGGAACTGTTGCTGGTCACGGATACCGAGAATGACCAGTGCTGTGAGGCGTTCAGGATCGGTGACGATGCCACGCGTATCTACACCTTCGCGTGCAAGTTCATTCAGCAGAAAGCGCCCCATATGTTCATTGCCGACACGCGTAATGAGCGCCGATTTTAGCCCCAGGCGAGCGGTGCCGGTTGCGATATTGGTAGGGGAGCCGCCAACATATTTGTTAAAGGAAGACATATCTTCCAGTAAGCCACCGATCTGTGCGCCGTAGAGATCCACCGAAGACCGGCCAATCGTGATCAAATCCAGCCGCTCCATTCCATCCTCCATCGGTGCATGCGTCTTTCATTCTATTTGTGATTAAAATGGATTTAATATTCTATTTCAACTGAAAAATGGAATGTCGTGTTCTTTTATGATTGGCGTTTTGTGCCGACGGCGACAGCGAGCGTAATTGCCAGGCAGAGCGTTGCAGAAAGCGAGCGGAATGCACCGAAATCTACCTCAGAAACGAGCAATGATTGTTGTGCCAGCTTGCTCATCGGACTGACAATTGTGTCGGTGATTGCGATGACATCAATGCCGCGTGCGCTGGCATTTTCCGCCATTGCAATGGTTTCGGGCGAGTAAGGTGAGAAAGAAATGGCAAGTACAACATCGCCTTTGCGAATGGCATGCTGGTTTTCGAGCTTGCCAACTGCGCTGTGTAGCATCGCCGGAACTTGCATCTTTTCAAAAGCATAGGCCAGATAGCTTGCAACAGGGAATGCACGTCGGACCCCGATAATATGAATGGTCTCCGCCGTTGCCAGCAGGTGGACTGCCTTGTCCAATGCCTGCGGTTCTATGGTCTTAAGCAGGCTTTCGAGAGACGTGCGTCCGGCTTCAGCGAATTCGGCTAACAGGGCAGGAGCACTTCCTGCCGCAGTTTCGCGTAAATGTTCGATCCGCGTGGAATAATCTGGCCAGCCACCAGCATAGGAGTCGCGGAAAATCTTTTGCATTTCCGAAAAACCTGAAAAGCCAAGAATTTGACAAAAGCGCATGAATGCCGAACTTTGAACACCTGCGCCTTCGGCCATTTCGGCCACAGTTGAAACCGCGATTCTGTCCTGATTAGCCGCAACATAATCCGCACATTGCTTCAAGCGCTTGGGCAGGCGATCTGCAATTTCGAGCAGCCTCGCTTCAAATTCTTTGATATTGCTTGGCGCTGTTGCAACCTGTTCGACGTCCATTGCGGTCCTTTCAGAAACACTCTCTTGACTTATATTATATCGCAATCTAGCAAAATAGAATAAATATTCTATTGCGCATTGTGTTCTTGCACAAAGTGGAGTGGCGAAACTGTTTTGTCGGTCAATCGAGGATGGCCGTTTTGGGAGAATGAAGGCAATGGTTACACGTCTTGCTCTGCTCGGTGCTGGCCGTATCGGTAAGGTTCATGCGGGTGCAATCGCTTCTGATAAGCGTGCGAAACTTGTTGCGGTGGCGGATGCTAATGAGGATGCAGCACGTGCCATTGCCGATTCTGCTGGTGCTGAAGTTCGCACTATCGAACAGATCGAAAAGTCATCTGATGTGGATGCGGTGTTGATTTGCACACCAACCAACACCCATGCTGATTTGATCGAGCGCTTCGTGCGAGCTGGCAAAGCCGTTTTTTGCGAAAAGCCGATTGATTTAAATATCGAGCGGGTGCGCGCGTGCCTCGCTGTCATCAAGGAAACCGGCGGCAGGGTTATGCTCGGATTCAATCGCCGTTTTGATCCACATTTCGCGGCGGTTCGCAAAGCGATTGATGATGGTCGCATCGGTAAGGTCGAGATGGTCACGATCACCAGTCGCGATCCGGGTGCGCCGCCTGCAGAATATATCAAGGTTTCCGGCGGGATTTTCCGAGATATGACGATCCATGATTTTGATATGGCGCGTTTTCTGCTGGGTGAAGAAATTGCAACGGTTTCTGCATCGGCGACGGTTCTTGTTGATCCTAAGATCGGCGAGCTTGGCGATTTTGACAGCGCCAGCGTTATCCTGACCACAGCTTCCGGTCGTCAGTGTGTGATTTCCAATTCGCGTCGGGCTTCTTACGGTTACGACCAGCGCATCGAAGTGCATGGATCAGAAGGAGCGGTTTCGGCTGAAAACCAGCGTCCTGTCTCGATCGAAGTTGCATCGAAAGATGGCTACACGCGTCCGCCGCTGCATGATTTCTTCATGACGCGCTATACGGATGCTTATGCGGCTGAGATTGCCGCATTCATCGATGCGATTGATAATGGTGATGAGTCAACACCTTCTGCTGAAGATGGATTACAGGCTTTAGCACTTGCTGAAGCTGCACTTCTTTCGGTTAAAGAAGGTCGTTCGGTGAAAGTTGCGGACGTTCTCTCCTAAGCATCGGCCCAAAAATCTAACCAGATTTTTGGAAAGCACGATGCGAAGATAAAATAGTTTATTTAAAGCGCTTTTTATGCGTCTAAAACGACGCAAGGCGCTTTAAACTGCTATTTTCATTTGCCTTTTTCCGCAATCGGTTGCGATATGCTGAACATGGCTTATGAATTTGACAAGTTGCCGCTCGATGAGCTTTTTGTGCCTGTGGCTAATGCCACGGCTGCATTAACCAGGCTCGACGAGCGGCTTGCCCGTTCACCAATCCGCGACGGAATGTTGGAGCGCATGCATATGCATGACGCTGTTGCGTCCATGTGGCTTGAGGGAGAACTGGTTCATCTGGAAGATTTGGTTTTGCACGACGCCGTGATGGATACGCGTATGCCGAGCCATGCGCTGACGATTGCGCACTCCGTTTTGCGTCTTCGGCGGCAAGTTGCTGGACGCGCAGCAGGGTGGGCGTTGAGCAGTTCAGGTATCCAGCAATTGCTCGGTCGAAATATCGATATTCAAGCCGAGCCCGTGAAACACTATTCTGAGCCGGAAGAGGGCGAGGCCGACGCACTTCTGGATGATATTGACGCTCTGCTTGCACGCACTGATGCACTCTTGAAAGGCATCGTTCAGGAGAAGCCCAAGCCTCAGGTCGTCGAAATTGATCCGCTGTTGAATGATGAGGACTGGAATGAGGATGAGCGTTTGCAGCAATGGCGCGATATCTTTGAAAAGTCTGCTTATCTGCCTCCCTTAATGCGCTCTGCAATCATGTATGATGCTTGGTTTGATATTGAGGTAGTGCAGCGCTCCTCATGGGTAGGGCGCTTGCTTGCTGCCGCTTACCTGCGTCAGTCTGGAATAGCTTCTTCGCATTTGCCAGCGCTAAGCATCGGTTTGCGAACCAAAAGGCCTGATGAACGCCGCTCGCAGAATCGCCTTGTTCGTCTCAAAACCTTTTTTGCAGCCATTGAGGATGGTGCTGAGACAGTGATGAAAGAGCATGACCGTTTGATGCTGGCGCGAGAGCAGATGCAGCGCAAGCTAAAAGGGCGCCGTTCTAATTCCCGCTTGCCGCAACTCGTGGATATGATGATGCGCAGCCCGCTTGTATCGAGCCCAATGGTGGAAAAGGAACTTGATGTTACGCCACAGGGGGCGCTCAAGCTGATTGCTGAGCTTAATCTTCGAGAGATTACCGGGCGCGGTCGTTTTCGTGCATGGGGTGTTCTTTAGCTCACTTATTCATGCAATGATTGCGTAGATGCGTTGCAAAGAGCTGGTATTCATTGCGTCTCGCTGCCTTGGCGCGCCAGACCAAAGCAAGTGAGCGATAGTTGTTCTGTCCTTCATAAGGAACAATGCTGATTTCGCTACCACGGGTAACGCCTGCTTTAATCGCGACTTCTGGCAGCAACGTTACGCCCATGCCAAACTCCACAAGCTGCACCAGCGTCATGATGCTTGTCGCATGAACATCGCCACCCGTCTGGGTGGGCTTTGAGCCAATGGCAGCCATGACGTGTTCACGTAAGCAGTGGCCAGTTTCGAGCAGCAGAAACGGCTGGTCCTGAAGGTCGCTCGCATCAATTTGGTCGCGATTGGCCAGCGCATGATCGCGTCGTACAGCGAGAAAGAATGGGTCTTTCCCGATTTCGGCGACTTCAAAATCATCGAGTTCATAGGGATGAGCGACAAGCGCCACATCAAGCGAACCTGAGCGCAGATTGTCGAGAAGAGTGCGCGTCAGCCCTTCACGCACACTTAATTGCAGTTCCGGAAAAGCTTTGGCTGTCGTCGGCAGTACTTTAGGCAATAAAAACGGCGCGATTGACGGGATGACGCCCAGTCGCAGACGCGTGGTTAGAGGTCGCTCTGCTTGACGCGCATGTTCTGGTAGTTCCTCAATGGAAGCAACGATTTCCTGCGAACGATTGAGGAAATCCTCGCCCGCTGGCAGCAGTTGCATGCGTCGTCCGGTGCGGTCGATCAGTGTGGCACCGATCTCCGCTTCAAGCGCCTGAATGGCAGCGCTTAGTGTCGACTGCGTAACACCGACGGCCTCGGCTGCGCGTGAAAACGAGCCTGCTTTTACAAGAGCGATAAAATAATGGAGTTGGCGAACACTGATATTGAGCATGAGAGCAGGCTGGACTTATCCCCATCGTTAAAATCGATGGATTTGATCGTTTTAATCGCTTTGACCGATTGTATTAGAATCTCTATATATGTCTAGCAAGTAGAGAGTTCTGAAACTTCTGAACTTTCTGCACAACAACGAATTCACAGGCAGGTATGAGATGCTCGGTATTGGTGACAAGCTTCCTTCTTTCAAAGTAACCGGCGTAAAGCCTGGTTTTAACTTCCACGAAGAAAACGGCGTTTCGGCTTTTGAAGAAGTCACCGAAGCAAGCTTCGAAGGCAAGTGGAAGGTTATTTTCTTCTACCCTAAGGATTTCACATTCGTTTGCCCAACAGAAATCGCAGAGTTTGCACGTCTCGCTTCGGACTTTGAAGACCGTGACGCAGTTGTTCTCGGCGGTTCAACCGACAACGAATTCGTAAAGCTCGCTTGGCGCCGCGATCATCAGGATCTTAACAAGCTGCCAATCTGGTCGTTCGCTGACACCAACGGTTCGCTGGTCGATGGCCTCGGCGTTCGCTCGCCAGATGGCGTTGCTTACCGCTACACCTTCGTTGTCGATCCTGACAACACGATCCAGCACGTTTACGCAACCAACCTCAATGTTGGCCGTGCTCCGAAAGACACGCTTCGCGTTCTCGACGCTCTGCAGACCGATGAGCTTTGCCCATGCAACCGCGAAGTCGGTGGCGAAACGCTTAAGGCTGCCTAATCGGCATCAACTATATGACACGAGGCGGGTTGAGACCCGCCTTTTGTTTATCCAGAACTGACACATGACATTTAAAGAGGGTTCCATGTCCATTGATGATCTGAAGTCTAAAATCCCGGATTTTGCCAAGGATGTTCGCCTTAACCTTTCGTCCATGGCGAGCGATGAAACGCTGACGCCACAGCAGAAATATGGTCTTTTTATTGCTTGCGGTATCGCTTCGCGCAATGCTGATGTGCGCAAGGCGCTGACTGCTGAAGCAGCAGGTAAGGTTGATGCAAGCGTTGTGCAGGCCGCAAAATCGGCTGCTTCGATAATGGGCATGAACAACGTCTATTATCGTTTCGTGCACCTTGCCACCAACAAGGAATATCGCACGCTTCCAGCCAAGCTGCGCATGAACGTGATTGGCAACCCGGGCGTCGACAAGGTTGATTTTGAGCTTTGGTCGCTGGCCGTTTCAGCAATCAATGGCTGCGGCATGTGCATCGATGCGCATGAAGATGTTCTGCGCAAGGCTGGCGTTTCGACCGAAGTGATCCAGACTGCTGCGCGTTTCGCTTCGATCATTCAGTCCGTTGCGATTGCGCTTGAAGCTGCTGACACCGAATAAAGTTGTCGAACTTACATAAAGAAAAGCCCGCGTGGATTGCTCCACGCGGGCTTTTTGTTTGACGCTTATTACTAATTATTCACCGCGCTTGAACGAGATGAATGCAAAGCCGATCAGAGAAATCACGGCGGCAGCAGTCATGTAATAGCCAACATAAGCGAAGCTATAATGGGTCGCGAGCCAAGTTGCGATGTAAGGTGCAACTGATGCGCCAAGAATACCAGCCAGATTGAATGTCAGCGAAGCGCCGGTATAGCGAACCGAAGTCGGGAAGGGTTCTGCAAGGGCTGCGCCAATTGGACCGTAAGTCAGGCCCATCAAGCCAAAACCAAGGATAAGGAAAGCGAGAACGCCGACAGTTCCGCTGAGGAATAGCGGGGCCATCAGGAAGCCGTAGATACCGATCAGGACTGTTACGACGATCATGACTGGACGCATGCCGTACTTATCTGAAAGCAGTGCTGCAATCGGAATGGTGAGGCCGAAGAAAATAACGCCAACCATCTGCAGGATGAGGAACTGCTCACGGCTGTAGCCGAGCGCACGTGTACCCCAACCGAGCGAAAACACCGTCATCAGGTAGAACAGAACGAAAGTTGCAACAGCACCAATAGTACCGAAGAACAGGCTCGACTTGTACTTTTTGAAAAGCGTTGCGACAGGAACTTCAACGCGCTCAGCTTTGTCGATAGCCTTCTGGAACTCCGGCGTCTCAGCAATTTTCAGACGAATGAAGAGGCCTACGCCAACCAGCAGAGCACTTGCGATGAAAGGAATACGCCAGCCGAACGACATGAACTGTTCTTCGGTGAGAAGTTCAGCGAGGATCAGGAAGATGCCCGTTGCAAGGATAAAGCCAACAGGCGCACCGAGCTGTGGGAACATGCCGTACCAGGTACGCTTGCCTTCCGGTGCATTTTCGGTTGCAAGCAGAACTGCGCCACCCCATTCGCCACCAAGGCCAAGGCCCTGACCGAGACGGCAGAGTGCGAGCAGGAGAGCCGCCCATACGCCGATGGATTCATAGGTTGGCAAGAAGCCGATAGCGACCGTGGAAATACCCATGGTCATAAGAGCTGCAACGAGCGTTGCCTTACGGCCAACCTTATCGCCGAAGTGACCGAACAACGCGCCGCCGATTGGACGTGCAAAGAAGGCAATAGCGAAAGTTGCCAAAGACTGGAGTAGCGCCGAGTTACCGTCACTTGCGGGGAAGAAGAGGTGCGGGAAAACGATTACCGCAGCAGTGGCATAAATATAGAAGTCGAAGAATTCGATTGTTGTTCCGATCATGCTCGCGGCCAAAACGCGGCGTGCAGAATTTTTCTTCGGAACAACTGCTTGAGCAACAGTCATTGTTTCATATCCATACTTGTGGGCTTTTCATTGTGGGGGGAAGCCCAAGATGCTGCCTTCTTAGTGCCACAAAATACGAAACCGCAAGCTTAAAAGGTGTTTCACGTAATTTTCTGATTTCGAATGTGTCGTTTTCGAAACAAAATGAATGTGAAGGGTGTTTTGCGGAGTCGAAACGCAGGATGAAACACAGTCAAATGATAAGGAATCAAACAGGCGCGTGGGTGATTTTCGATTGAGTCGAAGGGCAAAAAGAATTTGACCGCTAAAAAGCAAAAATCCCGGACAAAGCCGGGATTTTGATACCTATCGTTAAACTGAAAAACTGGAGCGGGCGAAGGGATTCGAACCCTCGACCCCAACCTTGGCAAGGTTGTGCTCTACCCCTGAGCTACACCCGCTCGCGCCAGTTTTCAGTTTGGAAACTGTTCTCTAGGAGAAGTCGTTTCCGTTAGGCAAGCGCTATATGGACCAACGCTTTTGAGATTGCAACAGGGAATTTCATGTTTCGACTAAGTTATTTTCAAAGATTCACAGGCTAATTCATCGCTTGCGTCGGGTGATGCTGATAATCGATGCAAAAGCGGCAAAACCAGCTGCGACAAGTAAAATATTTGGAATGTTGGCTAGGCCCCAATGCCCCAATAGGAATGCAACGAACGCAGCACCCAGCGACTGCCCCATCAACCGCGCGGTTCCCAGCATGCCGCTTGCCGCACCGCTTCTGGCACGCGGGGCGGATGTTATAATCATGCGATTGTTTGGCGCTTGAAAAAAGCCAAATCCAACTCCGCAGATTGCCATACGCCAGCAGATGTCTTGAACTGTTGGTTGTTCGGGCAGAAGTCCCATCAGAGCAAGGCCAATTGCGAAAATGACCAGCCCTATGAGGCCGAGCGTTGCAGGTGAATATTTGTCTGAGAGTTTACCAGATATAGGGGCGACAATTGCCAGAGCAATTGGCCATGGCATCATCAGAAAACCGACTTCGATGGGCTGGAAACCATAAACCGATTGCAACAGAAAAGGTAGTGAAATGAAAGCCATCATCTGTGCCAGAAATGACATGATCGAGGTACAGAGTGAAAGGCTGAAAACAGGAATGCGCAGAAGATCAAGCGGTAATAGTGGATCAGTTTTGCGCATTGAGCGGCGGATAAGCCACGTTGCAGCGGCAATGCACGCCAAAGCCTGTAACAGAAGCCACAATCCATCAATTTCGCTACCAGCACTGTCAACCACTGTCACCAAAAGCCCAAGCGTAAGCGCGCTTAGCACAGCGCTCAGATAATCGAAACGGCGCGATGAGCGCTCATTATCGGGCAGGCTTTTTAGGCCCATAGCAACAGCCATAACGCCCAGCGGAATGTTAATGACAAACAGCCACGGCCAACTCAATGAATGCAGAATCACACCTGCAAGCGTCGGTCCAATTGTTGAAGAGGCCGCAACAAACAGTGCATTTAGCCCGATAGCAGTACCGAATTTTGCTTGTGGTACTGTATAGCGTAGAAGCGCGGTGTTGACGCTCATCAGGCCCGCAGCACCAAAGCCTTGAATGACGCGTGCGATGGTAAGAGCTTCAAGCGAGTTGGAAAAAACACAGGCAATGGATGCGAGTGTGAACAACGATACACCCAGAAGATAAATGCGGCGATAGCCGTAAATCTCACCCAAAGCTGCAAGCGGCAAAAGCGTGATCACGATTGCAAGCTGATAGCCATTGACGATCCAGATCGATGCTGATGGCCCGGCAGAAAAGTCGGCCGCAATCGTTGGAAGTGCAACATTGGCTATGGTGCCGTCGATGACAGCGAGCGTAAGCCCGACCATCAGCGTCGCCCAGGCCCAGTATAAACGCGGCTTTGGCAGACCATCCGGTGCTACGAATGTGCCTTCTTGAATGACCTTTTCATGCTTCATTTCATCGACCACTGACCAGTACCGCACTAGCAGACCAGCGCGCGGCGAATGTTTAAGAGGGTTCTGCAAACCTTATCCAGACGGGCAAGGTTCATATGTCATGTAAAGCATTAGCTCCAGAAAAGCACCGGTTGTCGTGGTTAAACCAAGCGTAGTCACGCTATTGTGTGGGGTTTTCGTTTATATCCGGCAGTTTCATCACGCGCCCATAGTGGCGGGGATTGAAGCTGAGATAAAGTGGACAGATGCTGGCAACTAAAATGAGATGCATGATCCAGCCCGATGCAAACGTTCCCGTCAAATTGTGCAAGAAAGCCGTTGCAACAGGGCCAAGCGCTGCGATTAGAAAGCCGCCGCCCTGCATCATGGCTGCCAGAGCGCCGGCCTCCTCAGGCTTTGGCAGATGATCAAGCGATGTAATCATGGCGAGCGCAAAACTACCACCAAGTCCGGCACCACATATCGCCGACCAGAACATCGGCGAGAGTTGCGGCAGAAACGCAAGACCTGCAAAACCAATAGATTGCATAGCTAGCGTCAACAGCAGCCAAGGGCGGCGATCAAGACTACGTCGGGCAAGAAGTGGAAGAATAAAAGCCGATAGCGCCTGAGCAATCGCCATAACTGCTACGAGATTACCGGTAGCTGAAGCATTGACACCAAGTGCCTGATAATAAGGCGCCAACCATGCAACCATTGAAGAATAGCCCGCATTTACAAGGCCAAATGCGACCATAAGGATCCATGTGCGCGGACGGCGCAGCAATTTGCCTGCAATGTTCGATTTTGCGCCGGAAGATTTCGTTTCCTGAAGAATCGGAATTGCGGTGAGCAAGGCTAGAACTGCAGGAATTGCCAGAACTGCGAGTGCGAACCGCCAGTTATGCTCAGTGCCCGCAAGCCACGGGGTAAGTCGTGCACCAAGTGCCCCGCCACCCATGATCATAGCGGAATAAAGTCCGGTCACGGTGGCAATGTTTGTTGGAAACTTTGCCTTAATGAGGCCCGGCATGATTGCCTGAATCATGGCTACACCCGCACCGCAGAGAATCGCCGTGAGGATCAGGGACAGCCCATCGGGAACGAAACCTCGCAAAAGTGAGCCTATTGCCAGGATGACAAGTGCTGCAAACATGCTGCGCCGTGTTCCGACAATCGATTGGATATGCGGTGCAACAAACGCACCAAGCCCCATCAGCAGCATCGGCAGAAAAGTCAGCAATGACAGTGCACCAAAACCCATACCTGTATCGCTTGCAATATAGCTGAGCACAGGTCCGGGTGCCGTTAGAAATGGCCTCAGATTGAGGCCAATAAGCACAACGAGAACAATAAGCGCTACAGGCGTTTCCTGTTTGTCTACGGATGGGGCTGAGGTTGGAGTCATTTTGCAGTCTGGCGCTCGGATATTTGTTTTTGTTGCCATGCGCGATAGAGTTGAGCTTCATCACGTGGGGAACAGTGTTCGAACCTTATTTCGGTCTGCTCACTGACTGGCTTGGAAAGCTCTTTCGCGATCTTTGCAGTCGAAAGATTGAAAGGCTCTGCCTCATCGTTTGAGTAGGCAAAGATGATTTCTGTGATGCCTGACATACGCATGGCGGCAAAACACATAGGGCAGGGCTGACCACTCGCATAAACCGTGCAACCATCGAGACGCACGGATTGCAAGGCTTTACCCGCTGCACGTAATGCAAGCAGTTCGGCATGCGCAGTTGGATCGCAGTCAGCCTGCATACGGTTGACACCGGTGGCGATAAGCTTTTCATCTTTCACGACAACGGCACCGAATGGGCGTCCGCCCTGTTCGGCGTTTTCAAAAGCAAGCGCAATTGCCTGACTGAGAAAAGCATTGCTGGTGCTCATTTTGCACCAGCCTTTTCAAGCATCGCTACCATCGGTGCAAACCCGCGCTGACGTGCATGCTGCAATGGTGTTACTCCATCCTTATCGGCAAGATTAACGTCTGCACCGGCATCAATTAGCAGTTTCATAATATCAATATGTCGCTGACCGCCATCGCCAAGAATGATTGCTTCGAGCAACGCGGTCCATCCAAGATTGTTGACGTGATCGACCTCAACGCCCGCTTTAATTAGCGTGCGAACGGTTTCGACATGGCCGCGCTCGGAAGCGGGGATAAGGGCCGTACCGCCGTAGCGATTCGTGCTTTTCAGATCCGCGCCGTGAGCAAGCGTTAGCTTGAGTATTTCGAGGTGGCCGCGTGCGCCAGCATAAAGATAGGGGCTATCCTTGATCGAATCCTTTGCATTCACGTCAGCACCGGCATCAATAAGTGCGCGGGCTACATCCACGTGATTGGCATGTGTTGCGGCAAGCAGAGCTGTTTCGCCCGCTTTTCCAGGCGTATCAAGATTGACACCTGCTTTGATTGCTTCTTTGACAGCAGAGAGGTTCCCCGCGCTAGCCGCATCAATAAGCGAAGTCTGCGCATATGCTGTGGCTTGATGACCCGGCAGTGACGGTTCTAACATGACAATTGCTCCTGCAATTAATGCCAAGGCATTCAAGCGGATTAAGGTTTGACGCATGGCTGTTCTCCTATTTCTTGCTAAAATAGTTGCAGTGAGACATATTTAAAAATTAAATGTTCAACTGGCGTCCATTCATAAAATGAATAATATTTTTAGTCTCGATCTTTTGCGCGCGTTTGTAGCTGTCGTGGATACGCGCAGTTTTACTGCTGCGGCACAGCAATTACATTCAACGCAATCAACTGTGAGCCAGAAGATCTTGCGACTCGAGGACGCTGCGAGGCAACCTTTGCTAGAGCGCGCCAGACATGATGTCCGGCCAACTGAAGCAGGCGAAAAGCTGCTCGGCTATGCGAGACGCATGCTGCATCTCCATGATGAAGCGACTGCTGCGATGACAGGCAGTTCACTGGCAGCCGTGTTTCGTCTCGGTTTGGCAGAAGACTTTGCAGCGAAACTTGTTACGCCAGCACTTGCAGCCTTCCTTCGCGCACATCCCAATATGAAGCTGGAAGTCACTAGCGGGATGAGTCGTGATTTACAGAAGGGGTTTGAGACCGGCGAATATGATCTGGTGATGGTCAAGCAAAAGCAGGGTGATACGCGTTGCGCAATACGCTGGCCCGAGCCACTTTCATGGCTGGAAAGCGCTGATTACCCAGTGTCTCATATGAATCCTTTGCCACTTGTGGCGTTCCCACCAAATGGTCTTTATCGTAGCGATATGATGGAAGCTCTCGATCATATAGGGAGGCCGTGGCATGTGGTATTTACGAGTTCCAGTCTTGCCAGTGTTCAAAGCGCTGTGGCAGAGGGCTTGGGTGTAAGCCTGTTACCTGACCGGGTGGCGTTGTCCACGCATCGCATTGTTCCCGAAGCTTCGGATCTCCCCCTTATCAGTCCGATGGAAATCGTTATCCAGCATACAGACAATGGCTCTGATCGAATGCTGCAATTGGTCGAAATGCTCAGCGCGCTCGTCAGCGAATAGAAATGTCCGCATATGTAAGCACCAATTTTGGACAAACAAATGTCAGTTTATGTTGCTTGACGAATTTTGTATCCAGGATATTGTACTCAAAAAAGTTGGGAGGCTTTTCTTTTGGCGGCTTTTGAATGGCGCAGTCAGACCCGTTTGTTGGACGAAGTTGCAGAAGCGCTTCGTGAGAGAATTTATGCGGGTGTTTATGCGCCGGGTGCCATTCTTCGACAGGAACATATAGCTGCGGAATTTGGCATTAGCCGCACGCCCTTGCGCGAAGCCTTGCGTGTTCTGGAACGTGACGGGCTGGTTATCCACTTGCCTGGCAGGGGCGTTCGTGTGGCCTCCGCTGATCTCACACGCCTGATTGATGCTTATGCTGTGCGAGAAGTTCTCGATGGCGTTGCTGCACGTTTTGCGGCTGAACGCGCAACAGATGAGGATATTGCAAAGCTGCGCGCCCATGTTGTGGGGCAGAGCACAGTCGTCGATCCATGGGCTCCCAAAGCTTACACCCAGACGAATGTCGATTTTCACATGGCGGTGATGAACACCGCGGGCAATGCCTCGCTGATAGCATTTGTTCCGCTGTTGCGCATGACGTCGCAGGTTTTCGCGCCATCTTTTTCGTTATCGGTAGATCGTGCACGCGAAGCAATCCGCGAACATGGAGCAATTGTTGAAGCCATCGCTTCGCGTGATGGGGAAGAGGCCGAACGGCTGGCGCGGGCACATATCCGCGCAACCACGGCAAGACTGGAGGCTGAAATGCCTCTGCGGGAGGATGAAAATGAAGCATGAAAACAAGTCGAGTGGTTCAGGCCTTCTTCGTTATGGCAATTTCATTGCTGGTCAATGGCAGGAAGCTCTGGGTGGCGAGCACATTACGCTTCGCAATCCTTCCGATGGTAGCGATCTGGCTGTGGCTGCAGTCCGTGCCGCACTTTCCAGTGAGTGGGGAAACCTGACCGCGACCGAGCGCGGTCGCGCCTTGCACCGCATTTCAGAACAAGTGTTGAAAAACATCGACTTGTTGACTGATCTTGAATTGAAGGATGTTGGCAAGCCCTTAACTCAGGGGCGCGCCGATGTTGTGGCGCTGGCGGCGGTATCGAATTGCCATTCGGCTGCGTCAAAAGGGTTTTGAGGCGTTCTACGGATTTGCCTCGCTGAAGACGATTTCCGTGTATCACGGCTAAAATAGCATTTTCAGGGAAAGTGGGAACCGGTTTCCCGTCCGAAAATGTGCTGAAGTTTGAATTTGGGAGAATTGCAGTGTCGCTTGAAGGTAAGGTCGCGCTCATCACTGGAGCAGGTTCAGGGTTTGGTGAGGGCATGGCAAAGCGCTTTGCCAGAGGCGGCGCCAAGGTCATCATCGTTGACCGCGACAAGGCAGGTGCCGAGCGCGTTGCAGGCGAAATTGGTGATGCAGCACTGGCCGTTGCTGCCGATATTTCCAAGGAAGCAGATGTTGATGCAGCGGTAGAAGCCGCCCTGTCGAAGTTCGGTAAAGTCGATATTCTCATCAACAATGCTGGCATCGGCCATAAGCCACAAAATGCTGAGCTGGTTGAGCCGGAAGAGTTTGATCGCATTCTTGGCGTCAATGTGCGTGGCGTTTATCTGATGACGCGCAAGCTCATCCCACATTTTAAAAGCAATGGTGCCAAGGGAGAGGAATGCGTCATTCTCAATGTCGCTTCGACAGGCGCAGGTCGTCCGCGCCCGAATCTCGCTTGGTACAATGCGACCAAGGGCTGGGTGGTTTCTGTGACTAAGGCGCTCGCTATCGAGCTTGCGCCGGCAAAGATTCGTGTGGTTGCTTTGAACCCGGTTGCGGGTGAGACACCGCTTCTCACCACCTTCATGGGCGAGGATACCGAAGAAATCCGCAAAAAGTTCCGCGATTCCATCCCGATGGGTCGCCTGTTGAAACCTGATGATTTGGCTGAAGCTGCGGCTTTCCTTTGCTCGCCTCAAGCCTCTATGATCACCGGGGTTGCGCTCGACGTAGATGGCGGGCGTTCGATTTAAAAAATTGATAAGGGGAGCCAAAGAGAAACGATGAGTAAACTGCTGAAAGCCGGGCTGATTACAGCCACGATGCTTGCATCGATCAACGGTGCCTTTGCAAAGGATACGCTGGTGGTCGGCGAAGTGCTGGAACCGCCGGGCCTTGATCCGACGGCAAATGCTGCTGCCGGTATCCGGCAGGTTACTTACGCCAATCTCTATGAAGGTCTGGTTCGTATCGTCGAAGACGGCACAGTAAAGCCACAACTGGCCGAAAGCTGGACAGTTTCTGATGACAAGAAGACCTACACCTTCAAGTTGCGTCAGGGCGTGAAGTTCCACGATGGGACGCCGTTCGATTGTTCGGTTGTAAAGTTCTCCTATGAGCGTGCGGTGGCTCCAGATTCCACCAATGCGCAAAAAGGTCTTTTTGAACCAATCGCCAGCACCGAATGTCCTGATCCAGCGACTGCCGTTGTGACGCTGAAGCGGTCAACCTCGAACTTCCTGTTCAATATGGGGTGGGGCGACGCGGTTATGATCGCTCCGAATTCGGCAGCCGATAATAAGACCAAACCTGTCGGAACGGGTCCGTTTAAGTTCAAGCGCTGGGTGCAAGGTGATCGTGTCGAGCTCGACCGTAACCCGGACTATTGGGGCGAGCCAGCAAAGCTTTCTGCGGTTACTTTCCGCTTTGTGAGCGATCCTTCGGCTGCAGCCGCCGCAATCCTTGCTGGCGACATTGATGTCTTCCCGATGTTCCAGGCGCCGGAATTGATTAGCCGCTTCAAGAGCGATGATAAGTTGCAGGTCGAAGTCGGTGATACTGCAGGCAAAGTTCTGCTTTCGCTTAACAATGCCAAGGCTCCATTCGACAATGTGAAGGTGCGTCAGGCACTGGCCCATGCCATTGATAGCAAGAGCCTGATTGAAGGCACGTATTCCGGCTTTGGTACACCAATCGGTTCGCATTATGCGCCGGTCGATCCGGGTTATGTCGATCTTTCGGAAACCTATCCGTATGATCCGGCAAAGGCGAAGCAGCTGCTGGAAGAGGCGGGCGTTCCGGCTGGCACGTCAATCACCATCACGCTTCCGCCTCCGGCCTATGCGCGTCGCGGTGGTGAAATCATCGCAGCCATGCTGGCGGAAGTGGGCATTCAGGCCAATCTCGTTCCAATCGAGTTTGCACAATGGCTGGATCAGGTATTCAAGCGCTCGGATTTCGATGCCACGATCATTGCACATACAGAAGCGCGTGATCTCGATATCTATGCTCGCGAAAAATACTACTTCAACTACAACAACCCGGAATATAAGGCGCTCTATAAAGCTTATGCCGAGGCCGGTAGCGACGAAGAACAGCTCGAATTGGTGAAGAAGCTTCAGGAAAAGCTTACTGCAGACGAGCCGAATATCTTCCTTTATGCGCTGCCAAAAATCGGTGTGTGGAATAAGAACGTAAAAGGTCTGTGGAAGAACATGCCGATCCCCGCTGATGATCTGACACAGGCTTACTGGGCCGAATAAGAACATTTCCGCCCCGGCTTTTTTGGCGGGGCGGTTTTACGCGAATAGCCGTGCAGCGATAACAATCAAGGGGCTGCGGCACGGCTAGAAATGGAATGTGGAGTGAATGGCGTGAAGCGCCCATTCCTGCATTTTTATGACGCACAATCTTGTCCGAAAAGCCGGATAAGTTTTCGGGATTGTGCTTAGGAGGTCGTTTTGCTGGCTTATATATCCGGGCGATTAGCATCGCTCTTGCTTACGACGCTTGCGGCCTCCGTCATCGTCTTCCTGTTGATGCAGGTGCTGCCGGGCGACCCTGCGGCAGTTATCCTCGGCATCAACGCACAGCCTGAAACACTCGCAGCACTTCACAAACAGCTCGGCCTCGATCAGCCGCTTTGGTGGCGGTATCTTTCGTGGATTGGCGGCTTTCTGAAAGGTGATTTCGGCACGAGCTACACCTATTCTGTGCCAATCAGTGAATTGCTCGGACCGCGCATTATGGTCACGCTGCCGCTCGCACTTCTGTCCATGGTTCTGTCGGTCGCGGTAGCTATTCCCGTCGGCGTTTATGCGGCATCCAAACGTGGCAAAACCGGCGATGTGGTTTCCATGGGTGTGGCGCAGGTGGGGGTTGCTATCCCGAATTTTTGGCTCGGCCTGCTTTTGATCCTCCTGTTTGCTTTGCAGCTCGGCTGGTTCCCCGCGTCTGGTTTCGCGGGCTGGGAAAGTGGTTTTTGGAATGGTATCCGCTCGCTGTTTTTGCCCGCGCTGGCTCTTGCCTTGCCGCTTGCCGCTATTCTTGCCCGCGTGACGCGTTCCGCCGTCATCGAAACGCTGGGTGAGGATTTCGTGCGGACCGCGCGCGCAAAAGGTCTTACCCGTAACGCAGCACTCTGGCGCCATGCGGTGCCAAATGCGCTGATCCCGGTTGTCACAATTATTGGCCTGCAATTCTCATTTCTGTTGGCTGGAACGATCATCATCGAAAATGTCTTCAATCTTCCCGGCCTTGGAAGGCTGGTGTTTCAGGCAATCGCCCAGCGCGATCTTGTGACCGTGCAGTCGCTGGTGACGCTGCTTGCGGCTTCCGTGATTACGGTCAATTTCATTGTCGATCTTGTCTATGGCTTCATTGATCCGCGTCTTTCGACGGGAGGCAGCCGATGAGTGAGGTTCAGACAATTGTAAAGCCAAGCCGCTTTCGGACGTTGTTTTTAAGCCGCAGCCTTGTGATCGGTTCGCTTGTTACCGCTATTCTTGTGGCTATGGCTCTCGTCTCCTATTTCTGGACGCCTTATTCGCCCACCGCCATGAACTTCCGCGACAAGTTGCAGGGGCCGAGCTTCAGTCATCTGTTCGGAACGGATAATTTCGGTCGTGATGTGTTTTCCATGATTATGGTCGGTGCGCGCAATTCCATTGCCGTGTCGATTATTGCTGTGCTTGTTGGCGCGGGTATAGGTATCCCTCTTGGTGCCTTTGCTGCAGCGCGCGGTGGATTGGTCGATGGCTTTGTCATGCGTATGACCGATCTGGCGTTTGCATTCCCGGCGCTGCTGACCGCAGTCATTATCACCGCTATTTTTGGCCCCGGTGCGGTCAACGCCATGATTGCAATCGGTATTTTCAATATTCCGGTCTTTGCCCGTGTTACGCGTGGTGCATCGCTCGGGCTTTGGAAGCGCGAATATGTGCAGGCGGCGCGTTGCGCAGGGCGCGGCGATATCTCGATCACGCTGCTGCATGTTCTGCCCAACATCAATCATGTGCTGATCGTACAGGCGACGATCCAGTTCGCACTCGCCATCGTGGCGGAAGCAGGTCTCTCCTATGTGGGGCTTGGCACACAGCCGCCAATGCCGAGCTGGGGCAAAATGCTCAACGATGCACAGACCTTCATCTATGATGCACCATGGCTGGCGATCTTCCCCGGTCTTGCCATTACACTCGCAGTCCTTGGTCTCAACATGCTGGGTGACGGTCTGCGCGACATACTTGATCCGCGCGTAAGGAGGCAGAGATGATAAAAGCTTTGCCAAAAACACCTCTTCTTGAAATGGACAATATGTCTGTCGAGCTGCCATTTGGCACGCGCACTGCAGATATCGTGTCGGGTATTACGTTAACCCTCAACCGTGGTGAACGCCTGGGCGTTGTGGGTGAATCTGGCAGTGGCAAGTCGATTACCGCGCTTGCTGCCATGGGCTTGCTGCCTGACAGGATGCGCGTGCGCGGAACCTTGCGTTTTGATGGGGAGGATCTGGCAAACAAGCCAGAAGCCGAACTCTGCAAAATGCGCGGTCGTCGCATGGCGATGATCTTTCAGGAGCCAATGACAGCACTCAATCCGGTTAAAACCATTGGTGCGCAAATTGCCGAAGGCCGCCGTCTGCATCTTGGCGAAAGTCGCACTGATGCGGAACGCAAAGCGCGAGAGTTGCTGGATCGCGTGGGTCTGCCTGCACCGCGCTTTAATCTCGATCTGTATCCGCACCAGCTTTCCGGCGGGCAACGCCAGCGCGTGATGATCGCCATGGCGATTGCCTGCGAGCCTGATCTGTTGATTGCTGATGAACCGACCACGGCGCTTGATGTTACTGTCCAGGCACAGATTCTTGATCTCATGGATGAGCTGATCGACGAAACTGGAACAGCGCTGATGCTCATTACCCATGATCTCGGCGTTGTGTCGGAAATGACTGATCGTATCGCAGTGATGTATGCCGGGCGAATCGTGGAAACGGGGCGGACTGAAGCCGTGTTCAATCGTATGGCGCATCCTTATGCGCGGGGGCTGTTTCAGGCTTCTCCACATGGGGCTAATCTGGTTCGCGATCATACGAAGCCGCGTCAGAGCCTCGCTGCAATTCCCGGCGTTGTACCGGATCCGCTGGCCCGCCCGCCATATTGCAGCTTTGCTGATCGTTGCGCATTCGTTGAAGGCGATTGTCGAAAACTCATTCCGGCGCTCGATCTGATCGGTGAAAGCGAAGGCATTGCCCATCGCGCTGCCTGTCTACATCCACGCGATGGCGGGGGGCTGGCATGAGCAAGATGATTTTGCAGGTTCGTGATGTCGTGCGTGAATATCAGCTCCCGCGCCCATCATTCCTTTCAAAGCCGGGATCGTTACGCGTTCTCCACGGTGTCAATGTCGAGATCGAAGCAGGGCAAAGCCTTGGTATCGTGGGCGAAAGTGGGTCGGGCAAATCAACACTTGCGCGTGCTGTTATGGGGCTGGAACGACCGCAGTCTGGCCAAATTCTTATCAATGGTCAGGATATCTATGCGCTTGACCGTTCAGGACTGCGTGAAGCGCGTAAAGGTTTTCAGGCGATCTTTCAGGACCCTTATGGTTCGCTCGATCCGCGCCACACGGTTAAGCGGATCATTTCGGAGCCGATTGTTTCACTGGAGCGTGGGACAAGCAGCAAGGAACGGGACGAGCGCGTGTCAGAAGTGCTGGAAGCTGTCGGCCTCCCAAAAGCATCTGCCGAAAAATATCCACATGAGTTTTCCGGGGGGCAACGCCAGCGTATCGCTATTGCTCGCGCCCTAATTACCAAACCGGCGCTCATCGTTGCTGACGAACCTGTTTCAGCTCTTGATGTATCCATTCAGGCGCAGGTTCTCAATCTGATGATGGATCTGCAGGAAAAGTTCGGCCTTTCCTATCTTTTTATCAGTCACGATCTCGGTGTCGTGCGCGCAATTACCGATCGTGTAGCGGTGATTTATCACGGCAATATCGTCGAGCAGGGAGAGACCAACGCGGTCTTCGATAATCCGCAACATGAATATACGCGCGCATTGGTTGATGCTGTGCCGAAGCCATTTTCGGGACGGCGCAAACGTGCCCGCAAGCTCAATTCTACAATCAAACTACCAGAATGAAATAAGGGAACGCCATGTCTTCACTTGCCGATTTGTCAGCTGTCGATCTTGTTTCTGCCTATAAGGCGAAATCGCTTTCGCCGGTTGAAGTTACGGAAGCTGTAATTGAGCGCATCGAGGCCTATGAGCCGAAACTGAATGCGCTTTGGGCTTATGATCCGGAAAACGCGAGGGCATCTGCGAAGGCATCGGAAGGACGTTGGTCAAAAGGTGAGCCTGCTGGCCCCATTGACGGTGTGCCGCTGACGATTAAGGAAAATATTGCCACGAAAGGTACAGCTGTTCCGCTGGGCTGTGCAGCACTGCCTCTCAATCCCGCAGCCATTGATGCGCCGCCCGCAGCCCGAACCCGCGAGGCTGGTGGCGTGCTTTTGGCTAAAACAACCATGCCTGATCTCGGTATGTTGTCCTCTGGGCTTTCGAGCTTTCATAAGCTTGCGCGCAACCCGTGGGACTTGAACACCAATCCGGGCGGTTCAAGTGCTGGTGCAGGCAGCGCTGGTGCTGCTGGTTACGGGCCACTGCATATCGGTACGGATATTGGTGGCTCTATTCGATTGCCGGCAGGCTGGTGCGGTCTGGTTGGCCTGAAGCCGTCCTTCGGACGTATTCCAATCGATCCGGCGTTTCTTGGCCGCGTTGCAGGGCCAATGACGCGCACAGTTGCCGACAGCGCGCTTTATATGTCGGTGCTTTCCCGTCCTGATCGCCGTGACGCGATGAGCCTGCCATATCAGGATATCGACTGGATGAACCTTGATATTGATGTAAAAGGTCTCAAAATCGGCCTTTGGCTCGATGCTGGTTTTGGCGAGCCAACGGGCGATGAAACACGCGAAGCTGTGGAAGCCGCCGCGAAGCTGTTCGCGGGTGCTGGCGCAATTATTGAGCCGGTTGCTCCATTCCTCAATCGCACCATGATCGATGGACTTGATCGCTTCTGGCGGGCGCGTTCCTGGGCCGACGTCTCTAAGATGACACCGGAAAACCGTGCGAAAATCTTGCCATACATCTATCAATGGACTGAAACCGCTGAAGGTTTGACTGGCGAGGAAGTCTATTCCGGCTTTTCCCAAATAGATGTGATGCGCCATGCAGCGCTTGCGGCATCGAAGGATTTCGATTTCATCATTTCCCCAACCGCTCCAATGCCGACCTATCCGGCGGAATGGGCCTCTCCGGTCAATGATCCGCAACGCCCTTTCGAGCACATCGCGTTTACCGTTGCGATGAATATGTCGGAACAGCCTGCAATCTCGCTCAATTGTGGCTATACGTCCAAGGGGCTGCCTATTGGCTTGCAGATTTTTGGCGAGCGCTTTGATGATCTGGGCGTGCTGCGACTTGCAAAGGCCTATGAGGACATGCGGCCTGTCCAGCGTCCTTGGCCCATCATTGCATAAGAATAAAGGCCGCGTGATGCGGCCTTTTCTTTATTTTGATCTGAGTGGCGCTCGCTCTTTGTAACGATCAACAGCGGTGAGTTTCTGAACCAGAGGTTCTGCATCGCGCCAGCCGTATATCTCGGTGCGCAGATATTCGAGTTCCGTATCAAGCTCGTCTTCGCCGACTTCCGACCACCAAGACTTTGGCCGTCCGTCTGTGCCATCGGACCAGCGATAGCGACGCTCCTTCAGCTTGTCTTTCATTTCAAAAGGGCTGTTTTCTGCATAAATGCGAAGGCGCGATTTCTGACTCGCTTGAAGCAATTCTGCAAATGGAGTGGTTTTGCCTGATTGTTCTTTCAGAACCGCCAGCAGCGCCTGACAATCATCTTCTGCACGGTGGCCATTATGGAAATAACCGCTTTGGCCGATCAGATAACCAAGTTTAGTGCCTTCAAAGCCGCGTGCCGTCCAGTCAATCTCCTTGACCGAACAAGCCCATGGCTTGTTTTCAAAGATGGGCGAAAAACGCTCAAGAAATGGCCGGTCAAAACCAGCATTATGTGCAATGATGATGTCGGCTTCAGCAATCAGTGCTTCGAGTTTGGCGCGCGGGATTATCTGCCCGGCGACCATCTCATCGGTGATACCTGTGATACGGGTAATATCCGCGGGGATAGGTTTCGAGGGCTCCTGCAACGCACCAAAAGTTGCACAGACGTCTCCGATTGAACCGTCATCAGCATAACGGAAGGCCACCGCACCGATTTCAATGATTTCTTCCTGAGCAGCACTCAGGCCGGTGGTTTCAGTATCGACCACAACGCCAAGTCGTGGGAAATTAATCTTATCAGCATTCGCGACTGTTCGCGGAGGATCAAGTCTCTGCAAAATACGATAACGCCCGCTGTCTTTCAGGCGCTGTACCATTTCCGCTTCATCAATAGGGGCTGATTTCCCAACTTTGGTTCGGATAGGACGCAGTTCTGCCTGTTTTTCAACCTCCGATGAGGAGGCGTTAAAAAGGTCAAACTGTTGTCGCATATAACGTCTCCACCTCATAATAAATTGGCTTCAGAATGCCATTTCAGCAACATCTTACCAAGTGGCGAAATTAATTAGTAACAGATAATGTTACGATCCATGTGTCTCAATATTCTTGAATTATTTGATATTGTTATAAAAAAATATTTTAAGAGTGGATCACCTTTAATTGTTTATATTGTGTCTTTGTATTTCGTCCCTGTAAAAAACGAGGAGGGGCTGAAAGCTACTACTTACAAGAAAAACGGGCCGCTCATCCGGCTAACTGTCGGTTTTTAGCTCTTCAGGCGTATCTATAGTCGGGAATGTGACGAGCGCGTCGTTGATTGAATCATATCACTTATCGAGTGAATTATTTATTTTCGTAGATGAGGATGGGCGCGTAAAGAATTTGGTTACCATAATTTTGCATAATTAGAATGTCTTATCAGCGGTTCATTGAGATTACGGGTGTTTGTTTTTTGACGAAATCCTAGCTTCGATGACTTTCTGAATTCTATTTTCCATGCGGGTTAAGAGTTATGGCGCTGGTAACTGATACATTCGATTTTAGTTTTGATACCGCATTCAGTTTTCGGTATAAATTTTCCAATAAGAAGAATTATAGATTTCCTCAAATTGCTACGATTTTAGCAGTTGGCTTGTTTGCATTTAGTGGTGTTTTAAGTGCGATAGGTGTCGCTGAGACTGTTTTGCCCATTTTTGCTTCCGTTGCCCCTGTAATGCGGCGCTTGCCTGGGGATTTTCCGCAGAAATTTGCGACTGTAAATCATAGCCTTGGTATAGATAATGTCATTCGGCAGCGTTTTATTGCGGCTTATACCGCTGATACGCGTTATTCAAATGTCGATTGGCATCGCAACAAAGTCGATGGTGACAGAGATATCATTTCGGATATCGGACCAGATAGCGTCATTGAAGAGAAAGTGGCAATTTCAGAAAAGATAGTGGAGCCACGTGCAGAACGTGTTCCTTACACGCCGATTAAAGCTGAAAGAGTCGCCGAAATAGACGCCTCACATCTGGGGCCTGACGTTGCTCCACAGATACCGATCATAAAAAATGCGCCAGAAAAATTAATGCCTGACGAAGTTCCGTTACCTTCGCGTAAGCCTGTAATAAGCCGCTTACCTGCACAGACAACTCGTTATGCTACGGAAGCAACACGGGATGACGAACCAAAGCATGACGGACTTTTGAAGAGACTGTTCAGGTCTCCAATTAATAGCCGTACTGCCATTTATGATATTTCGGCTGCGACCGTTTATTTACCAAATGGCGAACGTTTGGAAGCGCATTCGGGTATAGGGCCGATGCGCGATAATCCGAACTCTGTTACCCAAAAAAATCGTGGTGCGACGCCACCTCATACATATAATTTGCGCATGCGCGAAAGTCTTTTCCACGGCGTCGCAGCAATTCGGTTGACGCCCGTCGACGGTCGTAATCCACATAATCGGGATGGTCTTCTTGCGCATACATATATGTTGGGCAAAAGTGGAAACTCGAATGGCTGCGTTGTTTTTAAAGACTATCCGCGGTTTCTGAATGCCTTCAAACGTGGTGAGTTCAATCAGCTCGTCGTTGTATCTAGTATGACATCCAAGACACCACGAGTTGCTTCTATTTTTTGATGGAAAAGTTACAGGTATTTTAAAGATATAGATCGGCGACTTCATAGAATGCCATATTTAATATTTTGAGATGCAATTGTATGTTTAGCGAAACCGAATAAGGGTTGCAGGGCTTATGCAAGGGCCAAAGCAATATCGCCGAACGTGGTGTTGGTGAAGGTGCACAATAAGCCGCTGTTCTTGATCGAATATGTGCAGAAGATAAAAGTGAAGAAGCGCATTTTAAAAATACGGAATGAAACAGAATTAATTTGCCTGAATACAGTATATTTCAGTCGTTGGATCTTTGAGATTTTATGTCAGCGCCGGGAAAATAAGCTCGGCTGATCGCATCTATGTGCTTCGCATAATGGGAAAGCTCTGCCTGGCAAATCAGGCGGTTTCAATTTCTCAATGAAAGCGGATACGTCGATGCCCTATCAGTTAAGCCTTCTCGACAAGAGCCCTGTGGTGCCGGCAGGACACGCGGAAACTGCACTTGCTAATACCGTGTCTTATGCGCAAGCGGCAGAGAAGGCTGGATATAAGCGTTTCTGGGTTGCAGAGCATCACCATGCAGATGAGTTGGCCGGGCCATCGCCCGAAGTTCTTGTGTCCTATCTCCTCGCACTAACCAAACGTATTAGAATAGGTTCTGGTGGCGTTATGCTTCAGCATTACAGCCCCTATAAGGTTGCCGAGAATTTTAACCTGCTTGCAGCACTCGGGCAGGGGCGTGTCGATCTTGGCGTGGGGAAAGCGCCCGGTGGGTTGCCGCTATCAACCAAGGCTTTGCAGCAGGAGTTCGGCGCCGAAAAGCGGCTCGATTTTAACAGCAAGATTGAACAACTCAGTGCTTTCCTTGGCGGCGACAAAATAGCTTCCGGCCCATTTGAGGGATTGGCGGCGACGCCAAAACCGCAGGTTCCGGCAGAAAAATTTGTGCTTGGTGCAAGCCCTGATAGCGCGTTGCTCGCCGCTCGTTCAGGCTGGGATTTCGTTTATGCAGGCCATCTCAACGGCGATACCGCCAATCTGCAGAAAACCTTTGACGTCTATCGTGATGCGACTGGAAAAGTGCCCGTCCTAGCATTGGGCGCTGTGGTGGCTGAAAGCAAAGACGACGTCGATGCGGCCGTCAGCAAAATCAAGATTTTTAAAGTCCATCTGGCGTCGGGTGTATCTGTTTCCGTTGGCACGCCGGAGGCGGCAGCGGAGTTTGCGCGGCAGGCTGGTGAGACTGATTATCGTGTTGAGGAAAAGCACCCAAGCGTGCTTTCAGGTTCTGCAAAGCAGGTGAAGCAGAAGCTCGATGAATTGCACGCGCAATATGGGGTTAAAGAGTTTGTACTCGAGTTCCCTGCTGTTTCCCATGAGCAAAGACTGGCTGCGATTGAAAGCCTCGCGGGCGAACGTCTAGCTATTGCCGCCTGATTAAAAGCCATTGGCTATAAGGAAAATCTCAAATGAGTTCCAGACAGATTAGATTTGGCGTGATGCTGCAAGGAGCAGGCGGAAATATGAGCGCCTGGAAGCATCCGTCCGGCCCTGCCGATGCCAGTGTCAACCTCCAATTCGTTATTGATACGGCGCGCAAGGCCGAAGAGGCGGGCATTAGCTTCGCTTTCATCGCAGACGGGCTTTATATCAATGAGATTTCCATTCCACATTTTCTCAATCGCTTCGAGCCTTTGACTGTTTTGTCGGCGCTGGCAGCGCATACAAAACGTATCGGCCTCGCAGGTACCGTTTCGTCGTCCTATAGCGACCCGTTTACGATTGCGCGTCAGTTTGCATCGCTTGATCTAATTTCAGGTGGACGAGCTGGCTGGAATGTTGTGACAACCCCGCTGGAAGGATCGGGCCGGAATTACGGCAAGCCGCATCCCGATCACGCACTGCGCTATGAAATTGCCGATGAATATCTCGACGTCACCAAAGGCCTTTGGGATTCATGGGACGATGACGCTTTTGTTCGTGATCGCGAAACTGGTCAGTTTTACGAGCCGGAAGGCTTCCACCGTCTTGACCACAAAGGTCGGTTCTTCTCCGTTGAAGGTCCGCTCAACATTCAGCGTTCACCGCAGGGGCAGCCCGTTATCTTTCAGGCCGGCGCATCGGAAGCGGGTATTGGTCTGGCCGGTAAACATGCGGATGCTGTTTTCACCAATGCAGGCACGATTAAAGACAGCCAGACATTCTATGCGCAGATCAAGGCCAGTGCTGTAGCGCATGGGCGCTCACAGGATGATATCGGTATTTTCCCCGGCATTGGTCCGATTGTCGGGCGAACGGAAGTGGAAGCCGAAGAAAAATATCAGGCAATCCGCAATTTGGTAAGCGTCAACGAGGCTCTCGCCTATCTTGGCCGTTTCTTCGATCATCATGATTTTACGACCTATGATCTCGACGCGCAGTTCCCAGAATTGGGTGATATCGGTAGAAACAGTTTCCGCTCGACAACAGATCGTATCAAGCGTGATGCGGCTGAACAGAAGCTGACTTTGCGTGAGGTGGCTCTTAATGCTGCAACGCCGCGCACTTCTTTCATCGGCACGGCAGAGCGGATTGCTGACGAAATTATCCGCTGGAAAGAGCAGAAGGCTGCAGATGGCTTTATCCTCGGCTTTCAGGTCATTGCTGAAGGGCTTGATGATTTCACTGCGCATGTTCTGCCAATTCTGGAAAAGCGCGGCTATCATGAAGGCACGCTGAAACACGATACGTTGCGTGAAAATCTGGGCCTGATCCTTCCGCAGAGCCGTTATGCGGCGCCTGCGCAGGAAGGTGATCAGAAGGGCGCGGCATGACTGTTCAACCGTCGCCAGAGATAAACCGAAAACTCGAAATCGAGGCAGGTCTTGCCTCGTTTATCGACGAGTTTATCGCTCTGCGTCGCGAAATTCATGCTCATCCAGAACTGGCTTTCAAAGAGGTTCGGACCTCTGCACTTGTCGCCGATTATCTCAGCCAATGGGGCTATGAGGTTACAACCGGTATTGGCGGTACTGGTCTCGTGGGAAGTTTGAAGCGTGGTGACTCCGGCAAGACCATCGGCATCCGGGCGGACATGGATGCGCTGCCGATCATCGAGGCGACTGGCCTTGAATACGCAAGCAAAAACTCCGGCGTCATGCATGCATGTGGTCACGATGGGCATACGAGCATTCTTCTAGCCGCTGCGCGGTATCTCGCCGAGTTTGGTCGTTTTTCAGGCACGCTGCATGTGATTTTCCAGCCCGCGGAAGAGATTGGGGCAGGGGCGAAGCGTATGATCAATGATGGCCTGTTTGAGCGCTTTACCTGCGATGCCGTCTATGGACTGCATAACTGGCCGGGTGTTCCTGCAGGACAATTTGGCTTTGTGAGCGGGTCTGCAATGGCATCCGTGGATCGTGCACGAATCCGCGTTAATGGTCGCGGCGGTCATGGTGCGGAGCCACACAAGTCGGTTGATCCAGTTGTGGTTGCTTCGTCGATTGTTCTGGCTTTACAAACTGTCGTTGCGCGCAATCTCGATCCACTCGATATGGGAGTGGTCACGGTGGCTTCCATCCATGGCGGCGATGCACTCAATGTCATTCCGGCGCATGTTGATCTTGGGCTTACTATTCGCTCGTTCTCACAGAGCGTTCGAGAAGAACTGCGGCGGCGGATCGAAGCTGTTGCCCGTTCGCAAGCTGAGAGCTATGGCGCGGTTGCGGATGTCGATTATCAATGGGGCTTCCCGGCGCTGATCAATGCGAAAGCGGAGACTGATTTTGCGAAACAGGTCGCGCTTACAAGCTTTCCCAAAGGCACGGTGATCGAAGATTTTCGGCCGCGCACGGCGAGCGAGGATTTTGCTTTCATGCTTGAGCAAAAGCCGGGGTCTTATCTCTTCGTCGGCAATGGCGACAGCGCCGGTCTGCATAGCCCGGACTATAATTTCAACGATGACATCTTACTGCCAGCAGCCCTGTTTTGGGTGCGTCTGACCGAAGCTTCTCTCAACTGATACGGAAGTCCATATCATGGCGGATGAATTTCTCTACACCACAACACTTGATAGTCGTGCAGTGCCTTTGATCGAAGCGCTGACAATTGAATATGACACGCGCTACGGCAACTATTTCAGCGATGAAGGTGCCGCTGCGGAAATGAACAAATATCCACCGGAAGCCTTCGCGCCGCCGCATGGTAATTTCCTTTTGTTGTTGCGCGACGGTCAGACCATCGGCGGTGGTGCATTCATGCGTTATGACGATGAGACCGCTGAGTTCAAGCGCATCTGGACTCATGGCGATCTGCGTCGTCAGGGATTGGCGAAAAAGGTACTGCAAGAGCTTGAAACGCAGGCTCGGCTTCAAGGTTACAAACGCGTCTATCTGACTACCGGTTTCAGGCAGCCAGAAGCCAAGGAACTTTATCTGCGCAACGGATATACGGCACTTTTTGATGTGGCCGCTGATCCGGAAATTTACGGCACACTGCCGTTTGAAAAGCACATTGCAAATATTTCTGAGCTCGGTTTTGAATCAACTAAAACTCCGCAGAAGCAGCCGGTTTTTGGCTAAGTAAATGCATGGCGTTTAAGTGGGTGTTGTAGAAAAAACATCCACGTCAGCTCGATTAAATAGACTTATTTGTTTTGAAAACCGGTCAATCTTCTCCGAATATTGCAACATATGACTTCCATGACAGACGCCTTCGCTTCTCGTCATAAATTGAATGACCAATCGGAGCAGCGTTGATCATGGCCATTGCTACAGACTTTGTCGGCACCGAACGCGAGGCTAAACCTCGCGTCAGTCCCGGTGATTTTAAACATTACCGCATCGTGCCAGCACGTTATCCAGCGCGTGTTGTAGGTACAATTATTGCGGCAGTTCTTATCATCGCGACGGCGCAATCGGTTCTGACAAACCCTAAATGGGGCTGGTCGGTTTTTGCGGAATGGTTCTTCGCTGAGCCAGTGCTTGTCGGCCTGATGCGCACACTTTGGCTGACTGCCCTTGCAACGGTGCTGGGTTTTGCACTTGGCACCGCACTTGCACTGGCGCGTGTTTCACGGTCGCCGTTGTTGTCGGGATTGTCATGGGCCTATATCTGGTTGTTACGCTCTATCCCGTTGATCGTTCTGCTGCTGGTGCTTAACAATCTTGGTTATTTGTATGAGACCGTCCGGTTCGGCGTGCCTTATACGGATATTACCTTCGCGGAATATCCGACCGTTCAGATATTGAGCCCTTTTGCAGCAGCACTTCTTGGGCTTAGCCTTAATCAGGCAGCATTTTCATCCGAGATCATTCGCGGCGGTATTCTGTCTGTTGATCAGGGTCAGCTTGAAGCAGCGGCGGCTCTTGGTCTACCGCGTCGTCGTCAGGCTTTCCGTATTGTGCTTCCACAAGCCATGCGCACAATTCTTCCGACTGGCTTCAATGAGATCATCGGCCTCGCAAAAGGCACGTCGATGGTTTACGTGCTGGCATTGCCTGAGCTTTTCTATACGGTTCAGGTCATTTATCGCCGCAATCTTGAAGTCATTCCTCTGCTGATGGTCGCGACCGTCTGGTACCTGATCATCATGACTGTGCTGTCGATTGCTCAGTATTATACGGAACGGTATTATTCACGTGGCGCATTGCGCAATCCGCCACCGGCTCTGTTTGGCCGCCTGTTCTCCCGCTTTATCCCATCACAGCCTAAAGCATCCGCTGAAGTGCAGAATGTTGTCAGCCGTGAGAAGAATTCACAGATTACCGAAGCGCTGACTATTGGCGGGTTCACAGGTGGACGACGCGGCTCAGTTGATATTCATGGTGTTTCCAAGAGCTTTGGCGACAATCTGGTTCTCGACAATGTCAGCCTTCATATTAAGTCAGGCAGCGTAACGGCGATCCTCGGGCCGTCAGGCTCCGGTAAATCGACACTTCTGCGCTCGATCAATCATTTGGAACGCGTCGATGACGGCTTCATTGCGATTGACGACGAACTGTTGGGCTATCGCCAGAGTGGCAGCACACTCTATGAGCTCAAAGAAAAGGATATTCTGAAAAAGCGTGTCGATGTTGGCATGGTCTTCCAGAACTTCAATCTCTTCCCGCATCTGACCGTGTTAGAAAATATTATCGAAGCGCCGATGATTGTGCGTGGTCTGAGCCGTGACGCCGCAACGGTGATCGCAAAGCGCCTGCTGGCTCGTGTTGGTCTCAGCGAAAAGATCAATGCCTATCCGCGCCAGCTTTCTGGTGGGCAGCAGCAGCGTGTCGCCATCGCCCGCACACTCGCTCTTAATCCAAAAGTCATCCTGTTTGACGAGCCGACCTCTGCGCTTGATCCGGAACTGGTTGGCGAAGTGCTTGATGTGATTAAGGAGCTTGCGCGCTCTGGCACCACACTTGTGATCGTAACCCACGAAATCGGCTTTGCGCGTGAAGTGGCAGATACTGTCGTCTTCATGGAAGAGGGCCGTATTCTCGAAACCGGCAGGCCGGAACAGCTGTTCAACGCGGCCACGCATCCAAGAACCCGGGAGTTTCTCGCCAAAGTTCTCTGACGCAGGAACACCCATCTAATTCAACCAAAATTCAGACAGCAGCAATCGCCTCTGCACAGGCGATTGAAGGGAGCTGTTTGTCGAAAATTCAGATCAATCTCAGGAGTTATTCAGTGAAACCATCTCATTACAAAAATGCAATTCTGGGTGGCTTGTTTGCAGCAGCCACCCTGTTGAGCGCACCAGCCTTTTCCGCAGAGCTCGATTTTAGCCCGGAGCAGCCAAACCGTCTGCGCACGGAAAAAAGTGACGCTGTCATCAATGCCGTGCCGAAAGATTTCAAATTCGTGCAGAACGATAAGTTCGTCGTCGGCATCAATCCATGGGTCCCTCCGATCAGCACCTATGCAACGGACGCAAAGACCGTCGTAGCTTTCGATCCTGATCTCATTCAGCTGGTTTCCGACACATTGGGTCGTGAACTGGTGCTTGTGCCGATTGCGTGGGCTGACTGGCCGCTTTCGCTGCAGTCGGGCAAGTTCGATGCGGTTATTTCCAATGTGACCGTGACGGAAGAGCGTAAGGAGAAGTTCGACTTCTCGACCTATCGCAAGGATGAACTCGGCTTTTATGTGAAGGCTGACAGCGCAATCAGTTCGCTGAAAGAGCCAAAGGACATTGCGGGTCTCAAAATCATCACCGATCCAGGCACCAATCAGGAAAACATCCTTGTGCAATGGGACAAGCAGAACGTTGAAGCGGGTCTGAAGCCTGTTGAAATTCAGTATTACGACGATGATGCGGTCAAGAGCCTTGCAATTGATTCCGGTCGCGCGGATGCGGTGTTCAGTGTCAACGCCGTGCAGGCCTATGCAGCATCGCAGCATGGCAAAACCAAGCTTGTCGGAACTGTGAGCGGTGGCTGGCCACAGACAGCAGAAGTGGCAATCACCACACGCAAGGGCAGCGGTCTGGCCGATGCGCTCACGCTTTCACTCAACGAACTTATCAAAAATGGCAAGTACCAGCAGGTGCTTGAACGCTGGAGCTTGAGCTCAGAAGCTGTTGATCAGGCCAAAACGAATCCGGCTGGCCTGCCAAAAAGCGGATCGTAAAATCCGCTCGTAAAGAGCCAGAATATCGAGAAATCAGGTCATTACATGGAGCTTTAAGCTCAAGGAGATGGGAATATGACATATATCAGAAAAGCGGGATACTTCACTGCAGGCCTGATTTCGATGGCTGTGCTGACTTCGGGGACAGCGTGGAGCGAGGGTAAGTTTGACCTTAGCCCCGAACAGCCAAACCGCTTGCGGGTCGAGAAAAGCGATAATCGTATCGATGAGGTTAAGAACTTCAAATTCGTCAAAGATGGTGTTCTGACAATCGGTATCAGCACCAGCGGACACTTACCGCTGCATGATTATGCGTCTGACTCCAAGACCGTTATTGGCTACGATGTCGATCTGGCTCAGATCGTTGCAGACAGTCTTGGACGGGATTTGGAACTGGTTTCTGTTGCCTGGGCTGATTGGCCGCTCGGTCTTGCTTCCGGCAAATTCGACGCTGTGATTTCCAACGTTACAGTGACGGAAGAGCGCAAAGAGAAGTTTGACTTTTCTACTTACCGCAAGGATGAGCTTGGCTTTTACGTCAAGTCAGACAGCGCAATTGGCGAGTTGAAGCAGCCAAAAGACATTGAAGGTCTCAAGATCATTACTGATGCTGGCACCAATCAGGAAAAGGTGTTGCTTGAGTGGGATCGTCAGAATGTTGCAGCTGGTCTGAAACCGATTGAGGTACAGTATTACGACGATGATGCCGTAAAAGATCTCGCGATCCAGAGCGGCCGCGCTGATGCAGTGTTCAGCGTGAATGCGACACAGGCCTATTCGGCTGGTATCAACGGGAAGACCAAGCTTGTTGGCACCGTCAGTGGTGGCTGGCCGATTACCGCTGAAATTGCAGTGACAACGCGCAAAGGCAGCGGGCTTGCGCAGCCGCTGACCAATGTCCTCAACGATCTGATTGCAAGCGGTGCCTATACCAAGGTTCTCGAAACATGGAACCTTGGACCAGAAGCCATCACCGAGGCACATACAAACCCGCAGGGTCTGCCAAAAAGCGGATCGTAAGGGTTTGGGCTGGCGCATGAGGGGTGCTTGCGCCAGCCCACAAGTTTTCAAACAGATGGAGAATGGTTTATGAGAGCAAGTGCTCTGTTGTTCGCTACATGGGCGGCGTTCGCGGCTTCGTCTCTGCCAGCATTCGCGGCAGACGATTTTGATTTGTCGCCTGAACAGTCAGGGCGCATTCACGTCCAGAAAGATGCCGTAGCAATTGCCGCCATCCCCGCCGATTTCAAGTTCGTAACGCCGGGCAAGTTGACTGTGGCGGTTGCACCCGGAGGACCACCACTTGCAGCCTATGCAACAGATGCCAAAACGGTCGTTGGGGCTGATCTGGATTATGCATCGGCCATTGCTGAGAGCCTCGGCCTTGAACTGGAAAGCGTGCCGGTTGCGTGGATTGACTGGCCGCTGGGTCTTGCATCTGGCAAGTATGACGCGGTGATCTCAAATGTTGGCGTTACAGAGGAACGCAAAGAGAAGTTCGATTTTTCGACCTATCGGCAGGGTCTACATGGCCTGTTTGTGAAAACTGACAGTGCCGTTACGTCCATTAAAGAACCCAAAGATGCTGCCGGTTTGCGCATTATAGTGGGAGCTGGAACCAATCAGGAGCGTATCCTCGTCAAGTGGAGTGAGGAAAACGAAAAGGCCGGGCTAAAGCCGCTTGAACTGCAATATTATGATGATGAGGCCGCGAGCCTTTTGGCTGTGCAGTCGGGACGTGCCGATGTGATTGTGCAGCCTCATGCACAGCTTGTGTTCATTGCCTCGCGTGACGGAAATATCAAACGTGTGGGTACGCTGAGCGCAGGTTGGCCAGATCGGTCCGACGTGGCGATCACTACACGTAAAGGCAGCGGTCTGGCTGATCCGCTGACTGTGGCCACCAACACTCTGATTAAGGGCGGAGACTACGCCCGTATCCTTGATCGCTGGCATCTGAGTGAAGAAGCCCTAGAGCGATCTGAAACCAATCCGCCCGGATTACCAAAGTTTAAATAACCTTCCCAATGCAGCATTTATCGAAGGACACAACGTGCCAAAAACGATTGATTACTTCTTTTCCATCGGATCGCCATGGTCTTACTTGGGGCTTGATACGCTTGAGGAACTGGCAGAACGGCATGTGGTCGAAATAAAGCCTTATCTTGCAACTGTGATTGAAGAGAACGGTGGCATCTTCTCGCGCAACCGGCCGGAAGCCCGGCGCGCTTATGGCACGCAAGATCTTAAGCGTTGGGCCAGATTTCGTGGCAAGCCACTTTTGATTGATGATAGGCCCGCTCTGAGCGATCCGACCCCTGCATCCTTCAGTGTAATCGCGGCCTATCTGGATGGTCAGAACTGGCTGCAACTCACCCGCGTCCTGCAAAACGCCTTCTGGTCCGAAGCGAAAGACATTGGCAATCCAGAAGTCCGCAGGGCGGTCGCGGATGAAGCGGGTTTCGATGGCGCATATCTCATCGGGCGCGAAAATGATCACGATGTTCAGGCCAAGTGGAAAGCTGATCGTGAGCGTGCTGTCGATAAGGGTGTGTTTGGTTTCCCAACCTATATCTACGACACTGAGACCTACTGGGGGCAGGATAATCTCGGCTTTCTAGCAAGCCATCTTCGGGGAGAAACTTTTTAAATTCAATTGGCTGCATTAGAAACTTCAGATAATGTAGCCAGTTGTTATTTCGGATTTTAGCGAAGCGCGTAGCCGCCATCCGGATAGAGCGTTGAGCCTGTTACAAAGCGGTTTTCCATAAGATAAAGCACTGTATCGGCTATCTCCTGCTCAGTTCCCGGACGCCCGACGAGTGACGCTCCGCGGTAATGCTCAAAGGCCATCTCACGTATTTCCTGCGGGCGATTTTGCCATAAATGGCCATCAATTGTGCCCGGTGAAATCGTATTCACACGGATGGGGGCGAGATCAATTGCCAGTCCACGGCCAAGTCCTTCAATCGCACTGTTACAGGCGGCATAGATCGCTCCACCCTTGATCGGTCTCGCACCGGCAGCACCAGCCATCAATGTGATGGACCCCGCTTTATCGAGATAAGGTAATGCCTGCTTTACGGCCCAATACTGCCCCCAGAATTTGGAGCGAAAGGGGCTTTCGATTGCCTGCTCATCGTTGCTGTCGATACCAGCGATTGTATAGGTCGCGGCAGAAATAAACAGATGATCGAATTTACTCGCTGTTTTGAAAAAGGCTGCAAGCAATTCATGGTCAGATGTATCGACCTCTAAAGCTTTTGCGCGTTCGCCAAGTTTTGCCGCTGCCGCTTGTAATTTCTGGGCGTCGCGTGCGCCAATAATGACATTGGCACCCTTCGCTATGGCAGTTTGAGCAACCGAAAAGCCGATGCCTGTGCTTCCACCAATCACAACGATAGTCTTATCTTTCAACGCATCTGACATTTTTTTGCCCTTTGCAGACTGGATTTCTGTGTGAGGCAATTTATCATGGATAAAATTTCGCATTTCTGGCATTTTATATAGTCATATAAGACACATAGTATCGAATAATGATCTCAAACGAACGATTTAATGGTATCAGAGCTTTCGTTCAGGCGGAGCAGTCGGGTAGTTTTGCTGCTGCATCTTTAGTGCTTGGGTTGTCGCAATCTGCAGTTAGCAAGGCTGTTGCACGACTTGAAGAGCGTCTCGGTGTCCGGTTGTTTCAACGTACCACCCGCAGCTTAAGCCTAACGGACGAGGGACGTGTCTATCTTGAAAGCTGCCGCCGTGCGCTTGAAGAACTCGCCAATGCAGAGACGGTACTTTCTTCGCGTCAGGAAGTGCCTACAGGTCGGGTCAGGATTAATCTGCCGGACCTGTTCGGGCGCAAACGCATTGCACCAATTCTGATGCAATTGGCTAGAGAGCATCAAAACATTCATTTTGAGGTGTCGTTTGAGAACCGCATTGTAAACCTTATCGAAGAAGGGTTTGATTTCGCGGTTCGTATTGGCCATTTGCCGGATAGCACAGATCTATTTTCAAAATGCATCGGCCAGCAAGATGTCATTATTTGCGCAGCGCCTAGCTATATCGCTTTGTATGGCGAACCACTGAAGCTGGAACAACTACTTGAGCATAGCTGTATCACGCAGTTTCGGGGTAGGCAGAGTGACGCATGGCTTACATTGAACGCTGAAGGAGAGGCTGTTCGATGCGAGATGCGCGCAAAGCACAGTTTTGCAGCCTACGATATGATTGTAGATGCGGCAGCGGCCGGTCTTGGCCTCGCACAGGTACCGCATTGGCTCGTTGAAGATCAGCTCTCATCTGGTGCGCTGGTTCAGGTCTTATCAGCTGTTAAAATGCCGGTGCTTCCCATCCATATCCTGTGGCCCGGCGGACGTGTTCTCGCTTCGCGCGTGCGGGTAACAATTGACGCTATAGCAGAGGATTTGAGATGGATCGCACCGCGCTGAATTTGATAAGCGCGGCGCAAGTGATGTCATTGGCTGGGAAGACTGTTTCCTGCCGGGGCGCTAAGCTCGAAGAGATGCGCTCCATTCTCACCGCTGATTTCTCGATAGCCAATGATGCGAAACCATTTGACGACGTCAGGTCGATCAAGCCAGCTTCTTGAATGGATGGGGCGGTCGCCAGAAAGAGCCTGAATTTGTCTTATGTGCTTGCGACAGAACCTGACTGACCGTGCATTGAAAAAGTCTTCTTTGGCTGCAAAAAGTGTGTCTGTAGCCTCGTCAGCTTCCTGCCATGCAATAATGGCGACGACTTTGTCGCCTTCAATCAACGCATGCGCACGGCCCTCACTGAGATTCATTGTGAAATTATCATGGGCAGCTTTTACGTCTTTTCCGGCAGAGCTATATTCAGTCGCCATACGCTCTGAAAGGTCGTGAAAAACGCTCTCAAGATCACCGACACTCGCTGTGCGTGCTTTCATTTTTCTGACCTCCCTTTGTTGTTTTCCTCAAGGCCCAGAAGCGAAACCATTTTGCCTCCGAGGCTGATCGGAACCACATCTTCAACGTCAAAACGCCGATGTCGGTTCCACTCAGAAATTATGCCATGTCGCGTTTGTCGATAAAACCCAATAAAGATGACGCTATATGTTGGGGTGAAGTTTATCATCTCTATGTGACAGATGATGAGCATGATGATGCATGAATCACGGAAATATGAAGCGTAAATTCCTTGAGTAGCGCAGGCTGCGCAACCATATTTCTTAGCTCAATGAACCTGTAGTCGTAAAATCATTGATCTGATCAGCACTCATCAAGACGATCCCACATTTCGCAATAGCCTCAGGAACAATCAATTGACAAAGTCACTTCATCTTACGGCGTTTATGCGCCCTGTAAGTCTCCATACTGGCGCTTGGCGATATCCGGGCGCCTATGCCGACGCGAATTTCAATTTTCAGCATCTGAAAGCCTTTGCGCAAAAGCTAGAAGCGGCCAAGTTCGACGCATTTTTCATGGCAGACCACCTTGCAGTCCTGAACATGCCTGTCGAGGCACTGAAGCGCAGTCACACCGTTACGTCGTTTGAGCCATTTACGTTGCTTTCGGCTTTGGCTGCGGTGACTGATAAAATTGGTCTGGCCGCGACCGCCTCCACAACATTTGAAGAGCCGTACCATATTGCTCGCCGCTTTGCGTCGCTCGATCATATCAGTCAAGGGCGTGCTGCATGGAATATCGTGACGACGTCAAACCCAGATTCAGCTTTGAATTTTGGCAAGGATGAGCACGCTGAACATGGAGAACGTTATAAGCGTGCGCGTGAGTTCTATGATGTTGTAACTGGCCTGTGGGATAGCTTTGCGGATGATGCCTTCATTCGCGATCAGGAAAGCGGTATCTTCTTCGATCCATCTAAAATGCATGTTTTAGACCATCATGGCGATGATTTTAACGTGCGTGGACCACTCAATATCGCGCGCCCCGTACAAGGATGGCCAGTTATTGTTCAGGCAGGCCAATCAGAGCCGGGTCGCAAGCTGGCGGCAGAAACTGCGGAAGTGGTATTTTGTGCGCCGCGCGACATTGGTGAATCGAAAAAGCTTTATGCTGATTTGAAGTCGCGCTTGGCTACTGCCGGTCGCGCGCCAACGTCGCTGAAGATATTGCCTGCAGCCTTCATCGTCCTTGGTGATAGCATTGAGGAAGCCAAGCAGAAGCGTGCGAAGCTCGATAGTCTTGTTCACTATGATAGCGGTATTGCATCTCTATCTATAGCTCTTGGCCATGATGTATCAGGCTTCGATCCCGACGCCTATCTGCCTCAAATTCCCGAAACCAATGCAAGCAAGTCTGGCAGGGCGCAAGTGCTTAAATTGGCTGAAGAGGAAAAGCTGACTGTCCGTCAGCTCGCTCAGCGTTATGGCGGCTATTCAGGCCTTGCTTTCGTCGGAACCGTCGAAAGCGTTGCCGATGAAATGCAGAAATGGCTGGAAGAGGATGCGAGCGACGGCTTCACGGTTGTATTCCCGTTTCTGCCGGAAGGCCTTGATGATGTAGCGGATAAATTGGTGCCGGAATTACAACGTCGTGGCATTTTCCGCACCGATTACGAGGGCGCCACGCTGCGTGAACACCTGGGTCTCCCACGCCCTTCAAACCGCTTTTTTAATGGCAGCTAAGGTGTCTGAACTCTGAACCGATGTCGCGGGATGGATCGGTATTTTCAAACCGAGATTGTCCCGCAATGTCGGACCATCATAATCGCTGCGGGCAAGCCCGCGGCGACGAAGCTCCGGCAGCACCAGCTCGGCAAAGTCTTCCAGACCTGCCGGAAAGATAGGCGGCATCACATTGAAGCCATCCGCGCCATAGGTTTCAAAACGCTCTTCGAGTGCGTCAGCCACGTCCGTCGCCGTGCCGATGATTTGCAGATGACCACGCGCACCTGCAACCCGTAGATAAAGTTCGCGAATGGTCAGATTTTCGCGCCGCGCCAATTCAAACAGAAGCTCTTGTCTGCTTTTGCTGCCTTGAGTTTCCGGCAACTCCGGCACGGGACCGTCGAGATCGAACTGAGAAAGGTCGGGGCCAGACCAGCCCGAAGACAGAATATTGAGCCCCACAGACGGGTGAATAAGGTTCTGGAGCTGATCGAACTTATCCTGGGCCTCTTGCCTCGTGCGGCCAACAACCGGAAAAATGCCTGGCATGATTTTTATATCGTCGGCATCACGGCCATAGTGCGCTGCACGCTGTTTGACATCTTTGTAGAAAGCGGAAGCTTCCTCAACCGTCTGCTGTGCTGTGAAAACAACATCTGCACTTTTTGCTGCCAGTTCCTTTCCAGCTGCCGATGAACCGGCCTGCACCGTTACCGGATGTCCTTGCGGCGAACGCGGCACATTTAACGGTCCCTGAACGGAAAAGTGCTTACCCTTATGATCAAGCACATGCCGCTTGTTAGGGTCGAAGAACCGTGCCTGCTCCTTGTCATAAAGAAAGGCATCATCTTCCCAGCTATTCCATAGCCCCGTGACGACATCGGCAAATTCTTCCGCCCGTTCATAACGGTCGGCATGTTCATAATGACGGTCGAGATTGAAATTGCGCGCCTCAAAGTCGCTGGCCGAAGTGACAAGGTTATAGCCTGCGCGACCACCGCTTAAATGGTCAAGTGAGGCAAATTTTCGTGCGATGTGAAAAGGCTCATTGAAGCTCGATGAGGCTGTTGCAACAAGACCGATATGGCTGGTGACAGCCGAGAGCGAGGACAAAAGCGTGAGTGGCTCAAACTGTGCTACGTAGCTATGCGCTGTGCGGCTCAGAATTTCGAGATTGTCGCCGCGAGTTCCTGCACCATCAGCAAGAAACAGCAGATCGAATTTGGCTGCTTCTGCCAGCGAGGCAACGTTGCGGTAATAGTCGAAATTGATGCCAGCATTTGCAACAGCATCCGGGTGCCGCCATGCCGCAATATGGTGGCCGACCGGATAGACGAACAAGCCAAAACGCAGAAAACCCTCACGCTTTGCCATTTCAGGCGCTCCGGGCTTGAGATGGTGTTGCAACGGATAAGGCTGGCAGTTCCAGATTGGCTCGGAAGTCAGAACCGATATAATCCGTATCAATCAACGACCGGCGTCGAAGCTCCGGGATCAGACCATTGAGAAGCAAATCTTCCTGATCGGGATTACCAATGCCGTGCAGCGTGAGAACATCGACAGCACCCGTATTGAAGCGTTCTTCAATCGCATCAACGAGTTGCTCCGGCGTGCCAGCCACCGACCAGTGACCGGTTTCCTGTGCCTCAATAATCAACTGACGCAGCGTCAGGCCTTCACGCGCATAGCGGCGGAAGACTTCAACACGGCCCCGGCGCCGGTTAATGCTGGTTACTTCCGGCAAAAGGTTTTCCGGTAGAGACTTGTCGAGCGGCAGATCGCTCAGATCAATATGACCGCCGAGCATATCTGCAAGTTTGACACGCCCCTGATCATAATCGATAGCCTCATGCTTATCCTTCACACGGCGTGCAACATCGGCTTCCGATGAGCCAATGAGCGAATGAAGCGAGTTCATGATGAATGGCAGATTGTTGCCGCGGCCAAACTGTGCTGCTCTGCGGCGCAGCTCGGTGGCAAAGGCCACAGCGTCTTCAAGCTTTGGCTGCGATGTATAAACAACCTCCGCATAGCGTGCGCCAACTGTGACACCGGCATCCGATTGACCTGCCTGAAACTGAACCGGACGACCCTGCGGCAGAGGTGGCACATTCAGTGGCCCTTCGACGCTGAAATGCTTGCCATGATAGTTGATGGGGTGAAATTTTTCTGGGTGGACAGAGATATTACCCGACGCTTTGCGCGTGATCGCATCACGTTCATTTGCATCATAGAGCGCGTTGACGATCTCGATGAATTCCGCAGCCCGTTCATAGCGCTCTTCCGGACTTGGTAGATCGCCGCCGAAATTCTCTTCGCCGACCGAAGAGGTCACGGCATTCCAGCCCGTTCGGCCACCGCTCAAATGATCCAGCGTTCCGATCTGGCGTGCGAGATTGTAAGGATGCAGAAATGTTGTTGAGACGGTCGCAATAAGCCCGATATGCGATGTGGCATGTGCCAGCGCTGCAAGCGCGATAACCGGGTCTTGTGTGCCGGTGGTGCCTGCAAGACCCGCCGGATCAAGTTGCAGAAGGTCGGCAGTAAAAAGACCGGTGATTTTCTCGGCTTCAGCCTTCTTTGCCAGCTCTATTGCGCGTTTGAAACCAAATGTCTTGTCCTGGTCATTGTCCGCGGAAACAACGTTGCTGGCACCGAACAGGGTTTTCAAGCGGCGGGTACGTGTTTTGGTCATGGTAATGTCCTTGTAAATTAAGCGGCGCTTATCGTTGGAACCGCATCCAGCAGGGCGCGTGTGTAATTGTGCTGTGGTTGAGAAAAGACGCGTTCAACAGCGCCACTTTCAACGATGCGACCGTCCTTCATCACCAGAACGCGGTCTGTCAGATGGTGGACAACGCCAAGATCGTGCGAAATGAACAGAAGCGATGTGCCGGAGGCAGCTTGAAGTTCCGCAAGAAGGTCGAGCACTTGAGCCTGTACCGATACATCAAGCGCGCTTACAGGCTCGTCGGCGACCAGCAGTTTCGGACGCGGTGCAAAGGCACGCGCGATGGCGACACGCTGGCGCTGTCCGCCCGACAATTCGCGGGGATAGCGCTTGAGAAACGGTGCGCCCAGACGCACGGCATCCAGCACTTCCACCACGCGCTTGCGGCGTTCATCGCCATAGATATGAACGGAATCAAGGCTTTCACCGACGATCTTTTCAACCGTGTAACGCGGATCGAACGAACTGAGGGCATCCTGTGCAATCAGTTGCATATGCGCACGTTGTTCGCGGCGTTGCTCCTCGCGCAGATTGCTCCAGAGCCTACCATCAATATGCACGCTACCCTGATCGGGTTCCGTGAGTCCCAGAACGATCTTCGCGACGGTGGTTTTGCCAGAGCCGGATTCCCCAACAATGCCGAGCGCTTCGCCAGCTTTCAGCGAGAATGAGACATCATTGACGGCCAAAGGCGTGTTGGCTTTGCCATAATGTTTGAAAAGCCCTTTGGCTTCGAGAACATTGGTGCTCTCATCGATGCGCTTTGCTGGCAGAGCCACCCTGACTTGAGCTTGGTGCGGCTGTGCTGGCGATAGCCGGTAGCCGCGCGACCCGGCCGACGGTACGGCTTCAAGCAAATGTCGCGTATAGGCTTCCTTCGGCGCATTGAGGATCTGGTTAGTCGGGCCTTCCTCAACGATGCGGCCATTGTGCATGACCAGAACGCGATCGGCCAACCGTGAGACAACAGCAAGGTCATGGCTAATCAGCAGAAGTGTGTGTCCCGCCCGACGACGCTCTGCAAAAAGATCAAGTATCTGCTTCTGAACCGTCGCATCCAGCGCTGTTGTCGGTTCGTCCGCAATCAGCAGTGACGGCGAACGCGCAACCGCTGTTGCAATCAGTGCGCGTTGCCGCAAGCCGCCGGAAAGCTGATGTGGATATTGCAACAATCTGCGATCAGGGTCGGGAATGCCGACCGAGCGCAGCAATTCCTTGCTGCGATCCGTGACATCCGGCTTTCGGAAGAAGCCCTTGACGCCGAAGGCATCGGAAAGCTGTTGCGAGATACGACGCAGCGGATCAAGCGAGACCAGCGCGTCCTGAAGTACAAAGCCGATCTTGTTGCCGCGAAGACCGCGCCATTGCTTGTCGCGATAATCAAGGACACTCAGACCATCAATCTCGAAAAGGTCAGCCTTGACGATTGCGCTTGGGCCTGAAAGTCCGATCAGTGCTCGTGCCGTCACTGACTTGCCCGAACCGGACTCTCCAACAAGCGCTACCGTCTCACCGGGTTGAATGGTCAAATTGATGCCTTCGACGACTTTGACCAATTGGTCATCGCGTTGAAAGCTGATGGATAGATTGCGCATTTCAACAAGGGGCGTTGTCATGACTGCCTCCGGCCTTCAAAGGCAAGCTGCCAACGGCGTCCGAGAATGCTGATGGAGATAACGGTGAGTGTGATGGCCAGACCGGGCCAGACGCCAATCCACCATGCGACACGCAGATAATTGCGCGCTTCTGAGAGCATCGCGCCCCATTCGGGAGCTGGCGGCTGCGGTCCCATGCCAAGAAAGCTCAAGCCCGCAGCACTGATGATTGCTGTACCAAGCCCGATTGTTGCAAGGATTGGTACCTGCGCAATGGCGTGGGGCAATACGTGCCGCAACACGAGGATGTGACGCTTCAGCCCAAATGTTTTCGCCTGCTCGACATAACCGCTTTGCGCAATAACAAAGGTCTGCGCGCGCACGACGCGAGCGAAACGCGGAATGATTGCGACACCCAGCGCGAAGATCAGATTGACGGTGCCCGGTCCTGTGAACGAGATGAAAACAAGAGCCAGCAGCAGATCGGGAAACGAAGACACCACATCGAGAAAGCGGGAAATTGCTTCATCAATCAGGCCGCGCGATAGTCCAGCCAACAGCCCCAAAATCGAGCCAGCGATAGCACCGATAGCCACAGCGCTAAAGCCGATCAGAACAGAATAACGTGCGCCATGAACAACGCGTGAAAACACGTCGCGGCCCAGGTGATCGGTGCCAAACCAATGCTCTGCCGACGGCGGCAATTGTGCCTGTAGCGGATCTGCTAGCAATGGATCCGCTGTTGTAAGTAAACCCGGCCAGAGCGTTGCAACGGCAATGAGCGTTAGAAAGAGTGATGGTAGTGCCAGTGACGGGCGCGAAAGCACCAATCGGGCCAGATCACGTAAGCTTGTGCCAGCCTGTTTTGCCGTCGAGTGCGTTTCAAGTGCGGGGGTGACACTCATGATTTATCTCCGGCCTTCGGTTCTCAGGCGCGGATCAATGAGCAGATAGAGCACATCAACGATGGTGCTCATCACCACATAGATAAAGGCCGAGAAAATAGCGACAGCAAGCACCACCGGCAGGTCGTGATAAAGCACTGCATCAACGGTGATGCGCCCAAGACCGGGACGTCCGAAAACGGCTTCGGTGATGACTGCGCCTGAAAGAAGTCCACCAATCAGCCAGCCGGTGAGTGTCACGGCTGGTAGCGATGCATGGCGCAAACCATGTCGAAGCCGCAACACGAGATCGCTGGTTCCCCAACTACGAACGGTGAGCGCGAAGGGTTCTTCCAGTGCGCGTTCCAGACCTTCGCGTAGGACCTGTCCAATGACCGCACCCAAGGACAGACCGAGAGCCAAGGCAGGTAAAACGAGTGCTGCGAAATTCCTGTCCCCCGACACCGGAAACAGCTTGAGTGTGAAAGAGAAGATAAAAAGCAGAACGATGCCAAGCCAGAAGGATGGCGTTGAAATCAGCACAAGTTCTGTGCCGGCCGCGATTGAACGCGGCAGCTTTTTACCAGCAGTCAGGACCGCGCTACTCACCGCAAAGACGATTGCCACAAAAAGCGAGGCCCCTGCGAGCTTTAGCGTCGGCCACATCTGCGAATAAAGCAGCTCAGAAACATCTGTTTGCAGATAATAAGAGCGGCCAAAATCGCCATGCAGAATGCGTCCGAGATAGGACAGGTATTGTACGAATATCGGTTCACCTAGACCCCATTCTGCACGAATGGCGGCCTCTACTTCAGGCGTGCGTAACTGCTCGCCAATCAATATGCTGACGATATCGCCCGGCGCGAGGTGGACGCTGATGAAGCTCAGGGTGATCGCCGCCCAAAGCACCAGTAGACCTGAGCTTATGCGCAGGGTGATTTGTCCCGTAAGACTGTTACGCGGAACTCCGAAACGCCGGGGCAACCAGCTTGCGGGTGCGCGACCGATGGTCGTGGTATTTTCAGCATCCATGATCTGTAGCTCCTTTGTGTCGCAGTCCGCGAAAAAGCGTGCTTATTCGCTGCGCCAGATATTGTGCGCGCTTTCTGGAAGTTGCTTGAATGGGCGGAAGCTGATGCCTTTGACGTAGCTTGCTGCCGCAACCTGATCTTCTGGCTCGTAAAGCGGCAGGGCATAGGCCTGATCCAAAATGGCGAAGTTTTGCAGCTTGCTGTAAAGCTCAAACCGCTTGGCCTGATCGAGCGTCGAAGCGGCTTCGTTTAGCAATTGCGCCAACTCAGGCGCGGATGCGCGGCTGTAATTGATGTAACCGCCCTTATCGAGTGGCAGGTAATGCAGCTCGATATCGATAGCGTCGGTTGGCGTGTTGGAATTGGCAATCGAGCCAAATTCGCCGGTCTTGCGGCGATCTGTGTAGGTTCCGGCATCCACATAAACGATCTTGAGATCAATGCCCGCACTCTGGCGCGCCTGCGCCTGCAAAGCCTGCAAGAGAACGTCGCGCTGATCGCGCACGGTTGCCTGTGCCTGAATAACTTCGATGGTCAGCGGCTTGCCATCCTTGGTGCGGAAGCCTTCCGCATTGCGTTCCGTCCAGCCAGCTTCATCAAGAAGCTTATTGGCAAGCTCTGGATTTGCACCGTATTTTCCTTCGATGCTTTTATCGTAGAACTGTGGATCAATAGGCGAAGTGATGCCCCATGCGCGGGTGCGTTCCCCGCGATAGACAGACTTGAGAACGGCATCGACATCAATCGCGGCAACCAGCGCTTTGCGAACATTCAGCTCCTGCGTTGGCCCCCATTCGACATTGAGGAAAAGCGAATAAGGTGTGCCGGTATTCAAGGCCGTCTGATAGGTGAAGTCAGGATTGTCCTTGAACAAGGCCGCATCATTGCCGGAAACACCTTCAATGACATCAACCTGACCAGACGTAAGGGCGCCGGTTCTGACCGAGGACTCGCCCAGGAAACGGTAGGTCACTTCATCCAGATAGGCTGGCCCCTGATGAGCAGCATTTGCTGGTGCCCAGTTGTAATCCGGGTTTTTTGCGAAGTTGAGTTCCTGTCCTTTGGCATAGCGCTTCAAAATGAAAGGACCGGTTCCTGCAATCTGAGGTCCGCCGGATTTGATTTCTTCAGATTTGAATGCAGCAGGCGAGAGAATTTCCAGGCTGGCAATATAATCGAGAAATGGCGCGTAAATGCCTTTGAGCGTGAAACTGACGGTGTTTTCGTCAAGCGCTGTCGCTTCTGCAATGCGCGACACTGGCCCAGTGCTTGTGCTGCCGGAATAGGCCGGGTCTTTGAGCGCTGTAATGTTGGCTACGACGGCTTCCGCATTGAATTTTTCGCCGTCCGTAAACTTCACATCATCGCGTAGCGTGAATGTGTAGGTTTTACCGTCGTCCGAAATCTTATGATCTTTCGCAAGCCAGGACACATAACCGCCGTCAGCGGTGCGTGCGAGCAGCGATTCATAAGCATTGCGCAGCAGAAGTTTGGTTTTGTCCTGACCATTGAGTTGCGGATTGAGCGTTGCAGGCTGGGTTTCAACGCCCCAGACCAGCTTGCCACCTTCAACGGGTTTGGCATCTTCCGCGAATGCGATTTTTGGCAATGCGACCGCTGCGAAAACTGCGGTTCCGAGTGTCAGGAAATATCGGCGATTAAGCATGTATCGGTCTCTCGTCAAAAGGATGAAATTAATCTTGAAGCCAGATGTCGTAGGCGTTTTCCGGAAGCCGCTTGAAAGCGCGGAAACCAATGCCTTGAACGCGGAATGATGCGACGATTTGATCGGCAGGTACGTAGAGCGGCAGGCCATAAGCCTGATCGAGTAATGCAAAACGTTGCAGTTCTGCGTAAGTCTCAAAGCGCTTTTTGGGATCGAGCGTGGAAGCGCCATCGTCCAGCCATTGGGAGACTTTGGGGTCTTCTGTTCGGCTATAGTTGATCGAGCCGCCCTTATCGCGTGGCAGATAATGGAAATAGATGGTGACGCCATTTTCTTGCGTCGTGGTCGAGTTTGGGATGATGCCGTATTCGCCGTCTTTTTGACGGCTGGAATAGGTGCCCGCATCGACATATTGTAGCGCAATATCGATGCCCGCATTCTGTCGGGCCTGTGCCTGTACCGCCTGTAACAGAATATCCCGCTGGTCGCGCACGGTGGATTGTGACTGCACAACCTCGATTGTCAGACGTTTGCCGTCTTTGGTGCGGAAGCCGTCGGCATCGCGTTCCGTCCAACCCGCGTCATCAAGCAGCTTATTGGCAAGTTCTGGATTAAACCCGTAAGTGCCTTCAATCGACTTGTCGTAAAAGTCAGTGTCAGCGGGCGTAAGAATGCCCCAGGCACGTTCGCGCTCACCGCGATAAACCGACTGAATAATGCGTTCGACATCGACGGCAGCCAGCACTGCTTTACGGACATTGACGTCGGACGTCGGCTCGCGGGTGATGTTGAGATAAAGTGTGTAGGGTGTTCCGGTGTTAAGTGCAGCTTGATAGGTAAACTCCGGATTATCCTTGAAAAGCTGTGCGTCATTACCCGAAATACCTTCTGCAGCATCAATCTGCCCGGAAGTGAGTGCGCCGATACGCACTGAGGATTCAGGCAGGAAACGATATGTCACATCATCAAGATAGGCCGGTCCTTGATGCGCGGCATTTTCGGGCGCCCAATTATAATCCGGGTTTTTAACGAAACGGATTTCCTGACCCTTGATATAACGGTCGATAACAAATGGCCCGGTTCCTGCTACTTCTGTTCCACCAGCCTTCAGCTGTGTAGACTCAAATGCTTTGGGCGAGATCAGTTCAATGCCGGCCGCACCATCCAGAAAAGGTGCGTAAACGCGGTCGAGTTTTATAACGACAGTCAGTGGATCAACAGCCGTGACTTCGCTGACACGCGCGACATGCCCTGCACTGATGCTTCCCGAATAAGTGGGTTCTTTGAGTTTGCTAAAGTTGAGCGCAACAGCCGCCGCATCGAATTTTTCACCATCCGAAAACTTCACACCGTCGCGTAGTTTAAACGTGTAGGTTTTGCCGTCTTCAGAAACTTCATAGCTCTTGGCGAGCCACGGCACATAACCACCCTCCGGTGTGCGGGCCAAAAGGGATTCATAGCTGTTGCGCAAGATGAGCTTGGCTTTGGCCTGACCGTTCAAATGCGGATTGAGCGTGCTTGGCTCTGTCTCCACACCCCATGTGAGAGAGCCGCCACTGACTGGCTTGGCTTCTGTTTGAGCGTAAGTTGTTGTTAAGCCTGCAGCGATGGTGAAAGCAATAGCGCTGGCACCTGTAAGAAAAATTCGTCTTGTTACCACGTTGATCATCCAGTGTCGGGAGATTGGGAAAACTTATGCCGCGATTGCCGGGCGATTGTTGGCGAGCAGCTCAATGGTTTTGAGACGATGGCTGCCCTCTGAAACTGGACAGTCGATAACGAACTCAGCGATGCCAAAATCATGATGCAGGCGTTGAAGTTCGGCGTGAACATGGCGGGCCGTGCCGCGAATGACATGCGGCATGCGCTCTTCGATTGTGTATTCCGTGGCGCCTGCCTGTCTTACATATTCCAGCGCCTGTTCGTGATTGCCCACGTTGACTGGCTGCAGGCCTTCGACCGCGACACGGAAGCGGCGAATATCACCAGCCAGTTTTTCCGCCTCGGCATCGCTCTCAGCAACAATAACACTAACCGCTAAAATAGCAGGGCGGTTCGTAATTGTCCGATAGGCTTCAACCGCTTCTTTGATGGCTGCCGGGTCGCCCTGAATATGTCCAGCATAGACGAAGTTCCAATCGAGCTGCGCAGCAAGTTCAGCACTTTCGACGCTCGCACCCAGTAGGAAACGTTCAGGTTTTTGCGGCGGAACCGGATAGGCGGCGAGGTGATTTTCGTCGTCAGCAGTTTTGATGGAATGGTTTAAGTACTGGTCAAGTTCTTTCAGTTGTTCTTCAAAGGGTGGCTTGCGTTCAGGATCATAAGCCCCTTGCAAAGCACGCGTTGAAAGTGGCAGGCCACCCGGCGCTTTGCCAACCCCAAGATCAACGCGTCCAGGGGTAAGAGAGGCAAGGAGATTGAAATTTTCAGCGACCTTGTAAGCACTATAGTGCTGCAACATCACTCCACCCGAGCCGATACGAATATGTTTCGTATGTGCCAACAAAAAGCTGATCAGCACTTCCGGCGAAGAACTGGCGAGTGCTGGCGAATTATGATGCTCGGCGACCCAGAAACGACGAAAACCTGCGGCTTCCGCTTTCTGTGCAAGCTTTATCGTGCGGCTCAGAGCCGTTCGGGCATCTTCGCCATCATGAATAGGGCTTTTGTCAAGAAAGCTAAGCGCATAAGGCATGTTGTCCCCATCAGTAAAATCAATGAAGATATAGCCTATGTTTTTTGTAGAGTTTTAATCTAGCAATGTTCTTCTAATATTTGTTGTTTGATTAAACGTTCATGCCGTGCAAATCATAAAACAAAGATGCACCGTATAGAAAATATGCTTTTCCATGTTTTGGTTTTGCTGTCTGAAAACCGCTTATGAAAAAGTATTTGTTTCTATAGAGGTCTCTTATGGTAGATATTATTACCCAATCCTCACTTCTGGACCCAGCTGCACAGCCACTTATTGATGGCTTGGTTCAAGAGTATGACAGCCGCTACGCGAACTTAGATCGTCCCGGTGGTGCGCGCACGGAAATCCTTCGCTACCCCACGGAAGCATTCGCGCCGCCGCTTGGTGGTTTTTTGCTGTTGCAGCGCGATGGAGAGACTATCGCTGGCGGTGCGTTTATGAGCCACGATGATGATACAGTGGAGCTCAAACGCATCTGGACTGCATCGCATTTGCGCAGACAGGGACTGGCGCGCCGCATCGTGGTCGCTCTCGAGGAAGCTGCTGGAGAATTGGGTTACACGCGGGCCTATCTTTCGACAGGCTTCCGCCAGCCGGAGGCGACTGCCCTCTATATCGCGCTCGGCTATCGACCGCTGTTTGATACGTCAGTCGATGTCCAGCACTATCGCTCACTCCCTTTTGAAAAGCATATTGGACCCAAGTTGGGGCATCCAATTGCTACTCCAATTTATCCGGCCGCAGCTTCGTTTGAAGAGGCAACACAACGTGTGCAGGAACGCAAAGCGGTGCAGGAAGCAAAAATCCTGGCGCGTCTTCAAAGCTATCGCGAAACAGCTGCTTAAAGGGGGCAGAATATGCCATTTTCCAATATTGAACATTTTGCTTTTCTCATTCCCGGCAGTCACCGAGAGGACAATCCGGCGCAGGGCATTGAAGATACGTTGCAACTTTTCGAGCATGGAGAGCGACTAGGCTATGACAGTGGCTGGGTGCGCCAGCGCCATCTGGAGCGTGGCATTTCTTCTGCATCGACCTTCCTTGCAGCTGCATCGCAGCGAACAAAACGCATTGGCCTTGGCACCGCTGTTATCCAGCTTGGCTATGAAAATCCGTTTCGGCTGGCCGAAGACTTGGCAACGGTTGATCTGCTTTCACATGGCAGATTGAATGTTGGTGTCTCGGTTGGTGCGCCGCCTTTTGCGCATCTGATTGAGGACTTTGTTGATACGGTTCCAATTGCTGATTACAGCCATGCGCGGGCTGAGAAACTGGCGCAGGCACTTCGTTCGGAGCCACTTTCGGGCAAGACCGAAGCGGGCAATGCTGCTGGCGCACAAATTCCACGTTTAAGGCCGTTCGCCGAGGGATTAACAGACCGCTTGTGGTATGGCGGTGGTTCGCAAATCTCCGCCAAATGGGCCGGGCAGGCTGGTTTCAACCTGTTGACCGGCAACATCGTCAGCGGTGAAAAAACGGATGATTTTCTGACCGCGCAGAAAGCGTTGATTGAGCGATTCCGGCAAGAATGGGTGCATGAACGTGCGCCGCGTGTTGCTCTGGGTCGTGTGATCTTGCCAACCGATAGCGCCAGTCCGGATGCCCGCCGTCGCTATGCCGAATTTGTTGCTGAGCGCGATAAAAGGACTGGTTTTGCTCATGGTCCGCGTCGCACGCTGTTCTTGCCGGATATCGTCGGTACGACTGATGAAATTCTCGAAACGCTTTCCCGGGATCCTGTTCTGCCGTTGGTATCGGAGTTTCGGCTTGAGCTGCCTTACGAGTTCTTTGCTGAGGATTATGCGCAAATTTTGAGCGATTTCGCAAAGATCATCCCAGCCTCCGGCGCTTCTCGTCCAGAACTCAGCGCCCTTCGTGCTGGCTAGCCATCCCATAAATTCTTAGACGATCGGAACAAAGACATGACGCAATCCAAAGGTCTGCTCTTCGGTGTGGGTATCGATGTGGCTACCGCTTCGCAGAACAGTGACAAGCCATCGCGAAAGTTCTGGACCGAGCTGACAAAGCCGTTTGATCATGAGTTCGCATTTCTGACGCTCGAAGATGGTTTTGCCAACAAGAATGGCGACGGGCTGGATGCTATATTGCTGGCAAACTGGCTGGCACCACGTTTGGTCAATATCGGAATTATCGCCGGTGCGGCGGTCAATTTTCTGGAGCCATTTCACGTCTCAACTGCCATTGCAACGCTTGATTATGTCAGCGAGGGGCGGGCAGGAGTTGTGGTTCAAAATCTTGCAGAAAACCGAAATATCGAGGCGAGCGAAGCTCTGGGCGTTTTGAACGGCTATCCTGCGTTTGACCAACAGGCTCTTGATCGCGATGCGCAGGATGCAATCGAAGTCATCCGCGGGTTGTGGGATAGCTGGGAGGATGATGCGGTCATTCGCGATAAGAAAACGCAGCGTTTTCTCGACGCTTCTAAGCTTCACTATATCAAGTTTGAAAGCGACAATTTCCGGGTTCTTGGGCCGTCGATTACACCGCGCCCACCGCAGGGACAGCCTGTCGTTGCGACCACAATCACCAACCATAATGACATTGCCAAAGCACGCAGCGCTGACGTCGTTTTCGTTCCCGTGGATGAACCACTTTTCAAAGCGATAGGCGGAACTACGCCCGTAATCGTCGGAGATATCAAGCTTTCAGAAGTGCCAAATGTAGAGCGAGTGATTGAAAATATTCTCCGAAGCGAAGCGCTGGGCGCGAAGGGGATAAGGTTGGTTTTGTCCGATCCGAAATCACAAAGCGATTTTGTTCTGAAGGAGCTGCTGCCAGCACTGCGTGAGCAAAAGCTTATTCGCGATTTGGAAGGCTCCACGCTGCGTGCGCGCTTTGGTCTGCCTGAAGCAATCAATCGTTATGAAACAGCCGCTTGAGCGAAGGAGAAGCCACAATGACAAAGCTTAAGCAGGTTATTCTTGGAGCGCAGTTTCCCGGCGTCAACAATTTCACGGTTTGGAGCGACCCGGCGGCAGGGAGCCAGATCGAGTTTTCATCATTCAGGCATTTTGCCGAAACGATTGAACGCGGAAAATTTGATTTTATCTTTCTTGCAGAAGGTCTGAGGGTACGCGAGCAGAAAGGCAAACTGCATGAACTCGATGTAGCAGGCCGTCCGAATACGCTGGCCATTCTTACCGCATTGTCTTCTATCACCGAACACGTCGGGCTAATCGGCACACTCACAACCACATTTAACGAGCCTTATGCACTCGCTCGTCAGCTCGCGACATTTGATATTCTCTCAGGTGGTCGCGCGGGCTGGAATGTGGTGACTTCGCCCGGCGCATTTACTGGCGCGAATTTCAGGCGGGGTGATCATCTGCCGTTTAAGGAGCGCTATGAGCGTGCGCGCGAGTTTCTGGATGCCGCGCAAAAAATCTGGGGCGGTGGTGAGTTTGCTTTCAAGGGTAAGCACTTCGATATTAAGGGGCATTCTGATTTAGCACCTCTGCCGCAAGGTGCGCCTGTAATTGCACAGGCTGGGGACTCGCAGGAAGGGCGGGAGCTGGCTGCGAGTCATGCCGATGTTATTTATTCGCGGCATGGCACACTTGAAGCCGGTCAACAGTTCTATCGCGATGTGAAGCAGCGCCTTGCGCATTACGGACGTAGCCCGGATTCACTCAAAATCTTACCGGGCGCAAATTTTGTTCTGGGTGACACGCTAGAGGATGCTCAGCACAAGCTGCGTCAGATACGACTCCAGCAAGTTAGTCCGAAATCGGCGATTACGTTTTTGGAACAGGTTTGGAACCGTGATCTTTCCAGCTATGACCCGGACGGTCCTCTGCCGGAACTGGAACCGGATGTTGCACATGAGCAATTGGCTTTGGGGCGCGCCAACCGTTATGATGACCGCATTGATACGGCGCGGGCATGGCGTGAGCTTGCCGACCGAGATAAGCTCAGTATACGTGATTTGATTATCAAGGTAACAGCGCGACAGGAATTTGTGGGTACGCCGCAAACAATTGCGGATGAAATCAACGCATACGTGCAAGCCGATGCCGCTGATGGGTTCGTTTTTGCACCCCATCTCACGCCGGGCGGCTTTGATGAGTTTGTCGAAAAGGTAATCCCTATTTTGCAGGATAAGGGCGTGTACCGCGAAGAATATTCGACAAGCACGCTAAAAGGCAATCTGGGTCTAAGTTTTTAACATTTGATCTTGGGAACGTATTGCTAAGTGCATCATATCTATGATCACGGTATCTGATATGCTTTTAGTATCAAAAGAAGCCTAGCCTTCCGCAGTTGTCTTAAGTTTAAGACAACTGCACAGGTTCGCATCGAGATTACGGGCGACGACTGTCGAATCCGACTGGGGTATTTGTGACAGATGTCCGTTGCTTAATCTTGGCTCTACTAACACCGTATCAGTTGTCGATTTTGCTAAGGTTATAGTCCTGTTTGTTTATGACTTCTCGACAGGCGGAGCCGCTCAAATCTTGCATGCCCAGTTCAAAAGTGTAGCCAAGGTGTAAATTAATAAATCAAAGAATTATAAATCAACGTAAGAGAAAGACGTAGGTACGTTTTGATGGAGCAACTATTTCAAAATATCTGAAAGGCGCTTTTGGTCTCTTTCGACGCGTTTAAGATTAAGGCCTGCAAGAAGGTCGAGAATATGCGTTTTCATTAACTCCGCAGCATCGACTGGCTTATGCTGCTCAATTGCGTTTACCAGAGCGTGGTGTGCATGGCTTTCACAGGTGGTTTCGCGACGACGCCAATAAAGCGCAATGATCAATGATGAGCGAGGCAGGAGGTCAGCAACAAAGCCTGCCAAAATGGAGTGGTTGGCAATGCCAGCAAGTTCGAGATGGAAACGAGCGGACAAACGAATGGCATCGCTGTCGCGTCCTGCATGAAGTGCTTCATGCTCTTTATCGAGATGTTCGCGAAGTTTTCTTACATCCTCTGCAGTCGCAACTTTAGCAGCGAGTGCAGCGACCTCCGGCTCTATCAGCATCCGTGCTTCAAAGACTTCTCGTGCTTCTTCTTGTGAGGGCTCGGCGACAAATGCGCCTCGGTTCGGCTCAAGCCGCACGAGACGATCATGGGCAAGCGCCTGTAATGCAGAACGCACAACTGCGCGACTGACCGAATAGATTGTAGCCAGTTCATCTTCCGGTAATTTGGTTCCAGGCAACAATTGATGGCTCACGACCGCATCTCGCAGCCCCTCATAAACAGGATGCCAGCGCGTTGACCCGGTATTACCGCTCGTTTCATTGTTGTCTGTGGTTTGGGTGTCCAGTAAGTTCATTTTATCCAGATACAAACGATGCCGGGTGGTGTCCGCACCAAATGCGTTCGAGTTTCATCTGACATACATATCGAAGCCGTGATCCTTGCTGTCAACGGCGTTAAGATCACCGCTTACACTATAAGGCGCTGCATCCAATGTGTAATTATTAGATCTCAGCATGATTTCCCTGGTGAAAAAGGTGCAAAGATACCGTGGAATTCTTTTACTCTCGGTGCTTGATAGCCGCCGAGCTTAGACGTTTTAAGCCCAAGTGTGATGAGACTCTCGCAGAGTTTTACCGCTGCTGTAACGCCGTCAATGACTGGAATCCCGTGCTCTTCTGACAATGATGCTGCAAGGTCGGCCATACCTGCGCAGCCAAGAACTATTGCTTCGGCATGATCATCTCGCTTGGCACGCACTATTTCTTCCGAAATGCGAAGCCGCGCATCTGAACCCGGGATTTCCAAATCAAGCACAGCGACATCGCTTGCTCTGACTTTCGCACAGCGCGTTGCAAGACCGTAACGTATGAGATTGTGCTCAATTGCTGGAACGGAACGGGAGAGGGTGGTCACGACACTAAATTTACCGGCTATAAGGCTTGCCATATGAAAGGCTGCCTCACCAATGCCAATAACCGGCATGTTACTTGCGCAGCGTGCGGCATCCAGTCCCGTATCATCAAAGCAGGCGATCACGCAGGCATCCGCGTGTGAATGTTTTTGCATTTCACCAATCATGCCGGGAATGGCAAAAACTTCATCGAAATAGCCTTCAATGCTTGGTGGGCCATCATTGGGATTGACGGCAATAATATTGGTGTCGGCGAGTGCAACACCGCGTGCGGCCTCGCCGATTTTCCGCGTCATGGACGCGGTTGTATTGGGATTAATGACAAGTATGTCCATTTCCTCGGACCCTAGTATGTTTTTTATCGTTGTTCATGTGGCAGGGCGCGTTGTGCGCCCTGAAATTAGATTTCACCGCCGAGATAGAGTTTTTTGATGCGGTCGTCAGACACGAGTTCGTCGGAATTACCAGAAAGAGCGATCTTGCCGGTTGTCAGCGCATAGGCACGTTGCGAGATGCGTAAAGCCATGCGTGAATTCTGCTCAACCAGAAGCACGCTGACTTTTTCATCGCGATTGATAGCGACGATGGAACGGGCAATATCCTGCACGAGCTTGGGCGCAACGCCGAGCGAAGGCTCATCGAGCAGTAGCAACTTTGGTTTGGCCATCAACGCGCGCCCAATAACCAACATCTGTTGCTCGCCGCCACTCATCGTACCAGCGGCTTGCGAATAGCGCTCCTTGAGACGTGGAAATCGCCCGAGAACCATTTCAAGCGTATTGGCGATCTCTGCTTTGGCGGAGCGAGTAAAAGCTCCCATCAGCAAATTATCGCGTACCGTCATATATGGAAAGACGCGCCGTCCTTCGGGCACCATTGCGATCCCCATTTCTACAATGCGGTCGGAGCGGGTTCCATCAAGGCGATTGCCTTCATAATAAATCTCGCCTTTGCGCAATTTGTTAAGGCCGGTAATCGCTCGCAGGATTGAAGACTTGCCAGCGCCATTAGCACCGATTAGTGCTACTGTTTCGCCCTGATTGACGGTGAGAGAGACGCCTTTCAATGCATAGACATGGTCATAATAGAGTTCAGCGTCTTTAACTTTCAGAAGCTCTGTCATGATCAGTATCCAATCGTTTCATCTTCTGCGCCGAGATAGGCTTCGATAACTTTTTCGTTCTCCTGAATTTCCTTTGGCGTGCCTTCGGCAATTTTCTGGCCGAAGTTGATGACGACGATCCTGTCGGAAATATTCATCACCGCAGGCATGTCATGCTCGACAAGCAGGACAGTGATGCCGCGATCACGCACCGCACGCACCATCTCGACCGCCTTGACGGTTTCGTCATGGTTCATGCCTGCAAAGGGTTCATCCAGCAGCAGAACTTTGGGCTCGGTGGCAAGACCAATTGCTATGCCCAGCGCACGAAGATGCCCATGTGGAAGGTTTTGCGCAACTTCGTTACGTTGTAATCCGAGGCCAAGAAAATCAATAATTTCATCGGCTGAGCGCTCAAATTCTTGTCTATCCTGTCGCGCAAGTGCTGTGCCAATATAGCAGCCAAGAAAGCTTGCTTTCGCACGAAGGTGATGCGCGACAATGACGTTTTCACGCACCGTCATGCCTTTAAAGATGGTTGTTTCCTGAAACGTTCGGACAACTCCCTTTCGCGCCACGATGTGCGGTGCGAGACCGGATATGCGCGCACCATTAAACAGGACTTCGCCTGTTGTCGGACTGAGGAACGACGCTATCAGTTTGAAAAGCGTAGATTTTCCAGCACCATTCGGACCGATAACCGATAGGATTTCCCGCGCTTTCACGGAGAACGAAACATCATTTACCGCTACCAGTCCGCCGAAACGTTTGGTTACGCCTTTGACTTCCAAAAGTGCGTTCATGATCCCGATCCTTTCTTACCAGTCAATCGCAAGCTGAGGAGGCCGTTGGGCAGAAACAGCATCAGGATGATCAGCAGGCTCGAGAAAATGAGAAGCTGGAACTTTCCGGTCTGAAACAGGAAGTCCCAGCCGAAGTAGAGAACAAACGTGCCGATAATCGGCCCGAACACGTAGCCAAGACCGCCAAGGAAGCAGTTAAGCATGAAGTTGACAGAGTCAGTGACTGTGAAGCTCGATGGATAGATCGACTGCGAAATCGCCACAAACATTGCGCCGCCCAATCCCCCAAGGAAGGAGGAAATTGCATAGGCAAGCACACGTAGATTGGTGATGTTGACACCGATGGAGGAGGCGAGCTCTTCATTCTGTTGCAGCGACTGGCAAAGGCCTCCGATGCGGGAATGAATAAGCCTGTAGAGAGCTGCAAAGCATACGACCATCAGAAAGACGGACACGAAGTAGAACGCGGCTCGTGGATTTTGCAGAGTTGCGAAATCGGGCAGGATTGTGAATCCAAAGATCGATATGCCGCCCGGCGGAGGTATGTTGACCATGCCTTTCGCACCGTTAGTAATCGGTAGAGCCATCGCAAGCAGGCGCGCAACTTCTGTCAGAACCAGCGTCACCATTGCGAAATAAACACCGCGAAGACGTAATATCGGCAATCCAATCAGTATGCTGACAAAGGCGCAGAAAAGACCCGCAAGTGGCAATGTCAGCCAGAAAGAAACGCCATATTTCACCATCAGAATGGCAGACACATAGCCGCCCATAAGGGCATAGGCACCCTGACCGATATTGATGCGACCGATATAGAAGGTGATCCAGACGCCTGCGCTGGCAATGGAGAGCAAGGCTACAGAAGTTAGCGTGTAATAAAGATCGTTGCGTCCGGTTATGCTGATCAGTAACGGTATGCCGATGAAGACGAGAGCGAGGAAGGCAACGACGCCAATAAGTTTTACTGTGTTTGTCATGTTTGCCTCCATCAACCCCAAGGTTTACCCATAAGACCGTTTGGACGAAGACTGAGGAAAACCATCAATCCAGCGAAGATCACGAGATAGGTAATGTCTCCGTATGGCCGCAGCACCGTAAGACCGACGGATTCCAGCATTCCGAGAATGAAACCGCCTGCAATTGCACCGCTGACGACACCCGCGCCACCGATCATCACCATCATGAAGGCCTTGATGGAAATAGCGCCACCAATGCCAGAATTGACACCGGTAATGGCAACCAGCAAACCGCCGACCAGACCTGCCAGCATGGCCCCTAATGCGAAGCCGATCATGGAATAACGGTTGACATTCACGCCCATAAGCTGCGCCGCAACACGATCCTGAGCGAGCGCACGCATCGCGCGGCCGGGTTTCGTAAACTGCATGAAAAGAACAAAGGCTGCGATGAATACAACTGCCAAAACACCGATCAGGATGCGATCATAAGGTATGATCAGCCAATCTGACACAAATACGCCGTTGATGATCTTTGGAACACCACGCTGCTTTTCTCCAAACAGCAGCAAGATCACTGCATCCAGAAAAAATGCTATCGCTGCCGCAAGAAGCATCGTACTTTCGTCGCGGACACTTCGTTTTATGACGGGCCTGAAGAGGAACTTTTCGATCAGCGCGCCCACAATCATCAATGTGACTGCAGAAGCCAACAATGCCACAACAAAGGGCAGGCCGAGTTGCCCATAGATCGTATAGGTGACAAATCCGCCGAGCACATACATCTGCCCATGTGCGAAGTTCAAAACATTCATCAAAGCGAAAATAAGCGTCAGACCAAGCGCAATCAGCGCATATTGTGAGCCGAGATACAGTCCGTTGACTATAACTTGTTCCATGAAGGCAAACTCCCTCCTGCGGAGAGTGGCCTTGCCTAAGTCTCCGTGGCTGTTCATTACGATTGGGAGGCAGAAGCGGGTGCTATGATCACCCGCCTCCAAAAATATTCGGGCTTAGTCGACCTGTCCAACGAACAGTGTTTCGAACTTGCCGTCCTTATACTCAGTGACCACCATAGGAATACCCAACTGACGCTTCTGCGTGAAAGACGTGTCGCCCACATAAGTCAATTTGGAGCCGTCCCCCTTCACATATGGATTGGGCGCTGAGAAAGTATCAACGGTCTTCTTGAATTCTTCGACGTTATCGAGAGCAGCAGGGTTAGCCTTCATCGTTTCGATGATATATTCAAGCGCATAGACCTTGGTGTTCGATTCATCATTATACTCGCCATAGGCTTTCGTATAACGATCAACGAATTCTTTCATCGTGTCTGATGCGATTTCAGGCGTTGATGCACCGCCCACGGAAATAAAGCCGTTTGCAAGCTCACCGGCACCTTCTTCAAGTACCTTGGCGTCTTGTGCTGTTTCGGTGGAGATGAAGCCCTCGTAGCCCAATTCACGCGCTGCGCGGATCAGAAGTGGCGCATTCCCTGGTGCAACGCCAGAAAGAACGAGTAGGTCTGGCTTCTGCATGATGATTGGGGTGAGAACTGGTGTGAAATCACGCGTATCGTTCTGATAGGCATCGCTGGTTGATACCACTTCGAGACCGAGTGCCTTTGCAGCTTCAATACCGCTGTCGCGCTGGCTTAGCGGATCTGATTCATTGGCGGCTACGAAGGCTACACTCTTTACGCCTTTGTTTTCTTTTAAGTATTTGTAAATCGCTGGGCCAGACTGATAATTGGCAATCATACCCAAAATGGCGTTGGATGCGGGTGGAGTATAAAGTTCTTTAGGGAAGGAATAAGGGAAATAAATAATCCCTTTGGATTCGGCGACCGGGCGAACTGCCGCCGCGCCATCATCGACATTTGGCCCTACAACGTAATGAACGCCTTCCTGTGCCATTTTTTCCATGCCCGCGATTGCGCGCTTAGGATCTTTTTGGTCATCGAAAGTAACGATCTTGATTTTATAATTATCGTCACCAATCTTCACACCGCCGAGTTCATTCAGCCAGTCGGCGCGCACCTGCATTGAGCGAACGTTCGATGTGCCCCATGCTGCTGCAGGGCCACTTGTAACACCCACAAAGCCGATCTTGAGTTCTTTGTCAGCAGCCTGTGAAGTATTGGCGGACATGATAGCGAGAAACGAAACGGCGCTAAGCGCCGCAGCCTTGATGACTGCGCGTCTGTTAAACATTTGTATTCCCCTTGTTACTTTACCGCTCCCTCGTTTTGTGGGGAGAAGCATGTAGGGATTGAACGACAGACACCTCAGATTGTCAACAATATTTATTTTTTGGTAAACAATGTGAACTTCGAATTATTATTGATTGATATTCTGCCTGTAAGTTTATGCCAAAAAGTTGCGATGACGCTTATGAGTAAATTTCTATTAGCTATTGAATTTGAAAGGAAAGCCGGGCATTTTCGGTTGTTGCAATAACCCATGAGCTATTATGTCAGTCCAGCGCGCAAGTTTTTATATCCTTCTGGCACTGGTGACCGTCGCGTTTGCCTGGTTGTTGATCCCCTATTATTCCGCTGTGCTATGGGGCGTCATTCTGGCGCTTATTTTTTATCCCGTACAGCAATGGCTTTTGCGGGTTTTGCGGGGCCGCAAAAATATTGCAGCGTTTCTCTCGGTGCTGATGTGCATTTGCCTCGTCATCCTTCCAACAATGTTGATATTCGGTTTGCTGGCTCAGGAGGGTAATTCTGTCTATCAGCGATTGAGTACGCGCGAATTCGATCTCAATACTTATATTACCCGTATTCTAGCAGCTTTACCGGACAGTCTGGAAGAGTGGATGGTGCGTTTTGAACTTGGTACTTTTGCTGAATGGCGCACGCGCATAACCGGCGGTATTTTGCAAGGTAGTCAGATTTTTGCGAGCCGCCTCGTTAGCCTCGGACAGAATACACTTCAGTTCATTATAAGCTTTGGCATAATGATTTATCTGCTGTTCTTTCTATTTCGCGATGGAGACGAATTGGGAGAAAAAATCAGGCAGGCGATACCACTCAGCGAAGATTATAAAAACCAGTTCGTCGAGAAGTTTGCTGCGGTCATCCGTGCGACCGTAAAGGGTAACATTATTATCGCGCTTATTCAGGGTACAATAGGCGGTGTTACATTCTGGCTGCTTGGTATCGAAGCTGCATTATTGTGGGGCGTGATGATGACGATCTTCTCATTGCTACCCGTCGTTGGTGCTTCTCTTATATGGGCGCCCGTTGCCGTATGGTTTATCGTAAACGGCATGTGGCTTCAGGCATTTTCATTGATATTTGTCGGTGTTTTAGTGATCGGGCTTATCGATAATCTTTTACGCCCCCCTTTGGTGGGGAAGGGCACGCGTATGCCGGATTTTGTGGTTCTCATCTCCACTATTGGTGGGATTTCGCTTGTTGGGATTAACGGGTTTGTCGTGGGACCAATGATCGCGGCAATGTTTATCGCAGCATGGTCGCTTCTAGCGCAGGAGCAAAGCTCCCAAAAAATCCGCATAGACTGAATTTAAAATCATTAAATGTAGGCTTAAAAACAAGAACGCCCGCTGCACTGGGAGGAGGAGTGTGCAGCGGGCGGATCTGAAAAGCGCGACTGGGAGGAGGAGTGCCGCGCTTCGAGTTCAGCCTCTGGGAGGAGGAGTGAGACTGAACAATCACAAGATAGGTTTAGTGCGGCTAACTTACAAGCAGCGATACTGCAAGGCAGATATGCATTTTGGAATAGCTTAAAATAAGAAACCGCCCCGCTGCGGTTAACGCGCTGGGGCGGCTCTCAACTCCTCCAAGTGGCGCAGACAATAACGGCATGCATTTAAAAAGCAACCCCTTATAACTTACATGCAAATTTCAGTAATTACTGAAATCATCATAACGTTACGAGGGTATGCTTAATAAGCTGCGTCTCATCGTTTGCATATTAACATGGTCAAAGGTGTATTCAGAAATTTATTTCCGATCGTGTAAAAAAAATCAGATGGCAGACACCTATTAAAACTTAATTATACAATTTCATACTTGGGAATAAATCGATTAGATCGGTGAGTATCTTCATCATTCGATTTCCACACACAAACCTCATCAGCGAGCAATAATTAAAGTTGACTCACAATATCAAGATTAATATAGCCTGCCGTTAACATGAGTTAATTTATCATCTTAATGGATTGTGGCGATAGTCAGCTTGGGGGTTGTAGTGAAATCGAATTCTGGACGTATCCGCTATTTTTGGGATACTACTGTGTTATGCGGCACTTTTGGTGCTGTGGTGCTATTGGCTGCGCCGGCATTTGCACAAAATGCACCGCAGGGTAGCAATGTAAAGAATCAAACTGCAGATCAGGGGCAGATTGAAACGAAACGCAAAGAGCAAGCGCTCCAGCTCGACACTATCACCATTTCGCCTACGATTCAGAATGCTGCTGCTATTGATGCCATGGCGTCAACCAGCGTTATCACACAGCGTGATATTGATCGGATTCAGGCAACGACTGCTGCTGATCTGTTCAGAGCAACTCCCGGCGTTCATGCATCGCTGAATGGCGATGATCCGGCTACTTCTATTAACATTCGCGGTCTTCAGGAATATGGCCGTGTCGCGGTAACGTTGGACGGTGCACGCCAGGATTACTGGCGTGTTGGTCATGGTTCAGGATCATTTTATATTGAGCCTGAAATGTTGAAGCAGGTAACTGTAATTCGTGGTCCGGTTTCCAATGCCTACGGTTCAGGCGGCATTGGTGGTCTTGTTGCTTTTGAAACCAAGGATGCAGGCGATTTCCTTCGCGACAGCGAAACATGGGCATTAAGCGAAAAGCTACGGTATGAAAGCAACGGCAAAGGCTGGATGACCAGTACGGTTGGAGCTTATCGCTTCAACGAGAATTTTGATGTTATCGGCAATCTGAACTATCGCGATAGCGACGCTTATAAAAACGGCGACGGCGATGTTGTTCGCTGGACGGGTGAGCGGGTCGTTAGTGGCTTAGGTAAAGTTACAATTCGTCCGGCTGAAGGACACGAACTAAAGCTGGGCTACTCGCGCCAAAAATACAATGACATCATGACTGCAAGCAGCGGTTCAACCTCCAGTAATTTGTCGAGGTTTGATGCTGATACGATCATTAACACATATACGGGCAATTATACTTACAAGCCGGAAGATAACCCGTTCTGGAATTTATCTGTAAACGCTTATTATACCGATACCGACAATGACCAATATCAGGTCTGGCCAAAAGCCAATATCGGCAAGACACGATACTATGACGTATCAACGGCTGGATTCCGTGCATATAACAGCTCTCGTATTGAGACCGATGCCATGGTCCATACCATTACTTATGGTGTTGATTATTATAAGATGCGCGGTGAATCTGACACCGATAATTTTGGTAATGGTGATCAGCAGGCTTATGGTGGTGTTCTGCAATGGCAAGGTGAATACCAGAAGTGGCTCGAACTGATTGGCGCATTGCGTTATGATGGTTACCGGCTTGATGGAACGACGAAAGCAACCAACCTGTTGCCTTCAGAAGACGTCAATGTTGACGGTCATCGCGTTTCTCCGCGCTTGAGCGTAGGTGTTACGCCATGGGACGGCGTCCAATTCTATGGTCTTTATTCGCAGGGTTATCGTGTTCCGCATATGCAGGACATGTTCCGTCAGAATGGCGCGCATGGTGCAGGTTATGAGCCAAACCTAATGTTGAAGCCGGAAGTTGCGACCTCGTTTGAGGCCGGGATCAATCTCAGACAGGATGGGATCCTTGATGCGGGTGATCAGATCAGAGCGAAGGTCAACTTCTTCCATACGGATGTGAAAGATTACATCAATACCGTGAAAAGCGGTGCTGTTACCACCTCTCAAAACGTTGGCACGGCACGACTGCAGGGTGTCGAGTTCGAAGGCACTTACGACAACTGGTGGGGCTACGTTAATCTCGCCGCTTCTTACACCGATGCTGAGATGAAAGATGGCATTTATAAGGGCGACAGTCTGAGCAATACACCGTTGAATAATTTCAGCACCACGCTGGGGTTAAAGGCTTTCGATGAAAAGTTAATTTATGGCGTGGAGTATGAAAGCATTGGCAGAGTTAATCGTGCACTTACAACAGGCGGAGTAAAAGTATATCCGCGTGTTGATCTGGTGAATGTATTTGCCAACTGGCATGTGAATGATAACGTTAAGCTCGATTTTGGTGTCGATAATCTCTTCAATAAAGCCTATACGGACGCACAAACGGGCTGGGCAACAAGCACAGACATTGACCAGGCCAAGGGAAGAACCTTCAAAATCGCCATCACGGGTCGCATCGGCGGCTAAAATATCGAAATGAAGGCAGAAATGCCTTCATTCTTTTTTGCATCAACGGATTGAGAAACCCTGTGTCAAAGTCATCCTCTGAAGCTACTCGCGCACTACTAAGCTATGCTAATATTCCGCTACAAAATGGCAATACATATCTGCCTAACATTATCGATCGTCTAAACTCCTATCATGCAGAATATCTTTTGCTTGATGAAGTCAACGTATTTGATTTTTCATTTGGTCGTATTGAGATCGATAACAAAGCATATGGCTACCGCGTAGCTCTGCATGCTGATGATGACACCGGTCTGCACCGTTTGAAAGATCTGGCAGCAGTTGCCATTAAACTTTACACCAAGGAAGAAGCTCCGGAGATCATCTGGCAAGGAGACAAAGCTGGAGAACAAGTTCTTCCTCAATTTCGTTTGATGCATGTAAATTCGTCAGAACAGATCACGCCTCATATGCTTCGATTGCGTCTCGCAGGCGACGACCTGAAGCGGTTCTCGCTGTTTGGCGCCATGCATATCCGTTTGCTATTGCCAACGGCAGAGATTCCGAAGCCTGTTTGGCCAATTATGGGCCCAAATGGATTGCCTTTCTGGCCAGATGACTTTCGCAAACCTGCGTCCCGCGCTTATACGATCCGTAGCCTTAATATTGATGCAGGCTGGCTTGAGATCGATTTTTACCTTCATGAAGTTGAAGGACTGGCTTGCACATGGGCTAAAAATGCCAAGGCTGGCGATGAAGTTGGGCTAATGGGGCCGGTGGGGCGACCTTTACGTCGTGCAAGTCGCTATCTGATGGGCGCGGATGCCACCGGCCTTCCTGCAATCGGACGAATGCTTGAAGAGTTTTCGGAAGAAGTGACCGGGCGTGTTGTAATCGCTGTTGATAGCGAAAAAGACGTGCAGAATCTCGCCCATCCACGAGGTGTTTCCATCGATTGGATCATTGATCCAGATCAGAAACGTGCTGCTGAAACACTCACACAAGTGTTATGTGAAGCGGAGTGGCCGGAAGGGCCTGATAGCTTTGGATGGTTTGCAGGTGAGGCAGATCAAGCAAAAGTTATTCGTCAGCATTGGCGTCAGAAACTCGGCAAAAGCCGTGAAGAAACACTTGTTGCAGGTTATTGGCATAAAGATGCTGTCGGATTTATGGCTGGTTGATAAAAATGCTGAGCTTGTAAGTCATAATAACCTTTCGCTCGCAAACATAATGCGCTAGGCACCCTACAAATTATGAGTGAAGGAGCCTAGCCATGGCTGAACTGTTGAAACGCTTTGCAGAATATTACAAGCCACATCGCGGTTTGTTTATGCTGGATTTCTCAAGTGCTGTGGCTGCTGGTCTTCTGGAGTTAGCGTTTCCTATAGCCGTGACCGTTTTTATTGATCGTTTGTTGCCTACAGGGCAGCTTGGCATTATCGGTCTGGCTGCTATCGGCCTTCTGGCGATTTATGTCCTCAATGCGGTCCTGCAAGTAATTGTTACGTATTGGGGGCATATGCTCGGTATCAGAATTGAAACCGAGATGCGCCGTAAGGCATTCGATCATTTACAAAAACTGTCCTTTGGTTTTTTTGATAATCAGAAAACTGGACATCTGGTGGCGCGACTGACCAAAGATCTTGAAGAGATTGGAGAGGTCGCTCATCATGGTCCCGAAGATGTATTCATAGCGATTATGACGCTGATTGGTGCTTTTGCACTAATGATGTGGGTACATGTTCCGCTCGCACTTATCACAGCTACGATCATACCGCTCTCGGCTTATGTGACCATGCGTTACGGTAGACGCATGACCTCTAACTGGCATGCTCTTTATCGGCGCGTCGGTGACTTTAATGCACGTATTGAAGAAAATGTTGGCGGTATTCGGGTTGTTCAGGCCTTCACCAACGAAGATCACGAACGTAAACTTTTTGCGGAAAACAATGAAAACTACCAGCGAACGAAGTTGGCTGCCTACAAGATCATGGCTGCTTCAATGTCGCTATCTTATTTATCAATGCGCTTCGTGCAGGTAGTTGTTATGCTCGCCGGCGCTTGGTTTGTTGTGCGTGGCGAACTAACAGCTGGCGGTTTTGTGGGCTTCCTGCTGCTTGTTAATGTTTTCTTCCGTCCGATCGACAAGATTAATTCCGTAATTGAGAGCTATCCAAAAGGTATTGCAGGCTTTCAACGTTATGTTGAGTTTCTGGACACGCGACCTGATATTGCAGATCGCCCCAATGCGCAGTCTGTCGAGCGTCTAAACGGTGATATTGAGTATCGCCATGTCAACTTCGGTTATAGCGATAAGCGTCCTATTCTCAGTAATCTTAATCTTTCGATCAAGTCTGGTGAAACCATCGCTTTTGTTGGATCTTCTGGTGCAGGTAAAACAACAATCTGTTCAATGTTGCCACGCTTTTACGATGTGACCGAGGGTGGAATATTTGTTGACGGTATTGATATTCGCGACATGACGCTCAAATCACTGCGGTCGAATATTGGTATTGTCAGTCAGGATGTGTTTCTGTTCGCAGGAACTATTCGTGAAAACATTGCCTATGGGCGTCTTGAAGCAACAGACGAAGAGATCATTGAAGCTGCACAGCGAGCACGACTAGATGGTGTGATTGCTGATCTTCCAGACGGATATGATACGGTGATTGGTGAGCGTGGCGTGAAGCTTTCTGGAGGTCAGAAACAGCGCCTGGCCATAGCACGCATCTTTCTTAAAAATCCGCCGATTCTTATCCTTGATGAAGCCACTTCAGCATTGGACACCGAGACAGAGCGTGCCATTCAGCAATCCCTGGCTGATCTTTCTGTCGGGCGAACGACACTGGTTATCGCGCATCGTCTCGCAACCATTGTGAATTCAGACCGGATTTTGGTCGTTGAAGGCGGAGAAATCGTAGAACAAGGCAGCCATAATGAATTACTTTCATTGAAGAATGGCCGCTATAATCGCCTACACACGGTTCAATCAGCATCAATCGACGGCCTTTTGTCTGCCTGATCTTGTCTCATTCTCTCCCGCGGCTATTGTTTACATGTAATTTTGCGGGAGAGAAGTTGTGAAGCACATAGTCATTAAGCGCATATACGAAGCTACGGAAGCCGATGATGGCTTTAGGGTGCTAGTTGATCGTGTGTGGCCGCGGGGTATGACAAAAGAAAAAGCACATATTGATTTATGGGCTAAAGACGTCGCGCCTACGTCTCAACTGCGCAAATGGTTTGGGCATGAAGCTGCTAAATGGGCCATGTTTCAAAGCAAATATAGCGAAGAACTAATGCACAATTTAAATGCAGTTAAGGCTCTCCTGCACGAGGCAAAAGGGAGAGACATAACCTTACTTTATGGGGCAAAGGACGAGCAGCACAATCAGGCGATTGTACTCAAGGATTTTATTACCTCTCATTGGAAATCTCTGGAAGAAAATCCATAATATTCAAATCAATTATCTTTTTTATAATCTGCGCGGTTGATCCCGTGTCTCTGCATCTTGTCGTAAAATGTCTTGCGCGGAATCCCCAGTGCTTCCAACGTATCCTGAACATTGCCGTTGTGTGCTTCCAGAGTCTCACGAATGAGATCGGCTTCAAAACGCTCTAGGCGCTTGGGCAACGTCTGTTGATCTGCTTGTAAGCTTATTTGCTGTTGGGTGGGAAGTTTAACACCCAATGCAAAACGCTCAGAAAAATGAACCAGTTCGCGCACATTTCCCGGCCAGCTATGCTCCATCAGATAGTGCTGTGTCGCGCTATCCAATACAGGCATATCACGATTAAAGCGCCGCGCGGCGCGGGCGAGAAAATTTGAAAAGAGCAGAGGAATATCTTCACGACGCTCGCGCAATGGTGGGATAGTCAACGTTACGACATTCAACCGATAATAAAGATCTTCCCGAAAATCACCGCGTTGCAGCGGATCGCCCAGATCAATCTTTGCAGCGGCGACAACACGAAGATCGACAGGACGAACTTCGTTTGTTCCGAGGGGCGTGATCTCGCGCATTTCGAGAACGCGAAGAAGCTTTACCTGCGTCGCAGGTGGCATGCTTTCTATTTCATCTAAAAAAAGCGTGCCGCCGCTTGCATGTTCAATGCGTCCGACGCGTTTCTTTTGAGCGCCAGTAAATGCACCAGCCTCATGACCGAAGAGTTCGCTTTCGATCACTGTTTCAGGCAATGCACCACAATTAAGGGCGACGAAATTGCCTTTGCGACGACTGCCCCAGTCATGAAGCAATTGAGCGACGACTTCTTTACCGCTTCCGGTTTCACCCGCAATCAGAACATCAACATCGGTATCCGCAATGTCACGGATGGTACGACGGAGATTTTCGATTGCCGGGGTCTGACCGATGAGAGGCATATCGTTTTGAGCATCGTCTGCTAATTCACGCAGTCTGCGATTTTCCAGAACCAGTTTTCGGCGTTCTGCCGCCCTTAAAATGCTGTGAACCAGCCGGTCTGCCGCAAAGGGCTTGGCAATGAAGTCATAGGCACCATTCTGGATAGCTTGTACGGCCATCGGTATATCGCCATGGCCAGTGATCAGGATAACCGGCAGGTCGATATCAATCGCTTGAATGCGCGCAAAGAGCTGTAATCCGTCGATATGCGGCATGCGCACATCTGTTACAATGACGCCTTCGAAGGCGACGGTGATTACGTTTAAAGCCTCGCTCGCGCTGCCAAAATCCTGCACATCATAACCTGCAAGCTCCAATGTTTGTCGCGTAGCCCGGCGAAGTGCCTTATCGTCGTCGACCAATATAACGGGAATATTCATCATGCCTTTTTGAACTCTACTCGGAATGTCGTGCCATCAGCATTGCTTTTTACTGATATTTTCCCGCCATAATCGTTCAGAATTTCCTTGACGATAACGAGGCCAAGGCCAAGGCCATGGTCTTTTGACGTCTTGAACGGTGTGAAAAGATTGTCCTGAATGTTTTGCGGAATGCCGGGACCATTATCAGAAATTGTCAGTACAATGCTTTTAGAAAGCAACTTTGTTCTGACTTTTATCTTTCCGCTATTTCCTTTGATTTCAACAGCTTCAAGAGCGTTTTGGAATAGGTTTATTAGCACTTGTTCCAGTCTCAATGAATGCCCGGTAACTTTCACGTCGCTGGATGGCAACTCAATATCAAACTGATCCATGCTGCCCGAAAAGCGGCTGCGTAGCAGGACAAGTGCACCAGATATAATCTCTGGGAGTGACACGGCTTCTGACGGCCGATGGCCTTTGCGTGCAAAAGTGCGCAAATCACCGGTAATCGTTCCGATGCGTTCGGTCAGGGCTGCAATTTCGGCCAGATTTTCCGTCGCTTCACCGAGTTGTTTTCGCTCAAGAAAAACACGCGCATTGTCTGCATAAGCGCGAATAGTTGCGACCGGCTGGTTTATTTCATGCGCAACGCCTGCTGCAACTTGCCCCATAATCGCCAGTCGGTTGGCGTGAACGAGATCTTGCTGAACGCCTTGCAGCATTGTCTCCGTTTTATGATGATCGCTGATCTCCGATTGTAACCTGTCTCGTGCTTTAACTAGATCTTGCGTTCGCTCAATAACACGGTCTTCAAGATCAGATTGTCGCCGCTGGACATCTGCAATTCTAGCAATAATCCGCTGTCTGCGACGGAGCACGATGCCAATCAGTGTTGCAAGGGCCGCTAAGATTACGAAAGCGACGAGGCGTGCCCCCTGCACAGCGGCTTCAATGGGTGCCCGCATTGGAGCGAGGCTATATATTTGCCACGGAGTTGTCTCGACATGCGAAGTGATTGCCAGATAGTCCGTATTTTTAGCCGTACCCGGAAGAAGCGCTTCAACGAGAACAGTATCGGCATCGCCAGTAAGTGGCCTCATTGAAAGCGGTAGTGGCTTAAGCGAAGCGTCACCAAATTGGAGACTCTGGCGAATAGCCTCAATGCGTTTTGGGGGAAATTCACCAATTGTCATAAACCGCCAAGAAGGAAGGCTGGTAATGAGCACAATACCACGATCATCCGTCACAAAAGTCGGACGCCCGGTTTCGTGCCAGTCTTTTTCGAGTTGATCGAATGAGAGCTTCACGACCACAACACCAAGTGGACCATTTTTGCCGTCGATACGTCGCGCGATGTAAAGCCCGGGCAGATGGCTCACATTTCCAAGTGCGAAATATTCTGTGCCGCCGTCTTTCAGGGAGCCTTTGAAATACGGTCTGAATTGATAATCATTGCCGACAAAGCTATCCGGTTCACGCCAATTGCTGGCTGCGATTGCTGCACCGTCGAGACCGATAAGATAAATAACAGCTGCTTGTGTGCCTTCTGCTAGCGCTTCGAATTTACGGTTCAAAAGGTCAATTGTGACAGGATTATTTGTTTCGAGCGCTTCTGTGAGCTCTTTGTCTTTCGATAAGACGAGAGGCAGCGCACGTTGTTTTTCAAGAACGGCACGAAGAAATGCAGCATTCAGGTTGGAATCGATACGCGTTTGCTCGCGCAGCGTCTGTAATGCACGTTCGCGGGCATCATTGCCGACAAACCAGAAGGCCAATGCAAACACAGCAATACAAACTGTACCAAACACCCACCATGTATGGCGGTTGGAATTTAGGGAGAATGGCGTTTTAGTGCCTGTGTCTGACTGGTCGTTCATCATTATAGTGTGCATTAAATCGCACAAATAGAAAAGATTAATGTGCGGTTTACCGCGCAAATTTGATGTTTTAATATTTCAATTTTCTAAAAAATATATGTTTTTCAATTAGTTAATCTACTCTTCTCCAACTGGCACGGACCTTGCAAATCATGATGCGAACGGCAGCACATGCTGTCGAACGAACGAAAGAGTGGCTCGGGAGGCTGGATGCGATCCGGATAGAGCCTGATGGAGGAAATCATGATTGCTGTACCAAATGGTGCTGTGGAAGAACCACGCCGCCCAATTCCACTTTACAAGCAGCTTTATGTGCAGGTTCTGGTTGCTATTGCAGCGGGCATTCTGCTCGGGCATTTTTACCCAGAGTTTGGCACCCAGCTTAAGCCGTTGGGCGATGCATTCATCAAGCTTGTTAAGATGATCATTGCGCCGGTTATTTTCCTGACGGTTGCGACGGGCATTGCTGGTATGACCGATATGAAGAAGGTCGGACGCGTGGCTGGTAAAGCCATGATCTACTTTCTGACATTCTCTACGCTTGCGCTTATCATTGGCTTGATTGTTGCAAACGTTGTTCAGCCAGGCGCTGGCATGCATATCGACCCTGCTTCGCTTGATCCGCAAGCTGTCGCTAACTACACAGAAAAGGCGCACGAGCAGACCATCACAGGCTTTCTGTCTGGCATCATTCCAACAACGATTGTTGGCGCATTTGCATCAGGCGATATTCTTCAGGTTCTGTTCTTCTCGGTGCTGTTCGGTATTTCGCTCGCGATGGTTGGCGAAAAAGGCAAGCCGGTCACAGATTTCCTTCAGATGCTGACAACGCCTGTTTTCAAGCTCGTTTCGATCCTGATGAAGGCAGCGCCAATTGGTGCCTTTGGTGCGATGGCGTTCACGATTGGCAAATATGGTATAGGCTCCATCGCCAATCTCGCCATGCTAATTGCAACATTCTACATCACTGCGATTTTGTTTGTTGTGATCGTTCTTGGTGCGGTTGCACGGTACAATGGCTTTTCGATTATGGCGCTTATCCGCTATATCAAGGAAGAGCTTTTGCTCGTTCTTGGCACGTCATCGTCTGAAGCCGCATTGCCAAGCCTCATGGACAAGATGGAAAAGGCGGGCTGCAAGCGCTCCGTTGTCGGCCTCGTCATTCCCACCGGCTATTCGTTCAACCTTGATGGCACGAATATCTACATGACGCTTGCAGCGCTTTTCATCGCACAAGCAACTGATATTCCATTGTCGTTGACCGATCAGGTCTTGCTTCTGCTGGTGGCGATGCTCAGCTCTAAGGGCGCAGCGGGTATCACTGGTGCAGGCTTCATCACCCTCGCAGCAACGCTGTCTGTCGTTCCAGCGGTTCCGGTTGCTGGCATGGCGCTGATCCTTGGTATTGATCGGTTTATGTCTGAATGTCGTGCACTGACGAACCTCGTTGGCAATGCTGTTGCGACAATTGTGGTGGCACGTTGGGAAAATGAACTCGATGTTGAGCGTCTCAATGCCGCTATGAACGGCAAGCCAATGGCAATCGAACCAGAGCCGATTGAGGAAGGCTTTTTACAGCCAGCGGAATAATTTCTTATTTCGATAAATGAAAACGGCCCGCTCTAGGCGGGCCGCTTTGTTTATTTATTGTCTTCAGCTGCTTTGCCTTGCGTTATCAGACGCGCGCTGTGCTGGCCTGATATGAAAGTCCAGAGCCAACTCCATGCCACGGCTGCACGACTGCGCGTACCGATCAGGAAGAATATATGGGCAATGCCCCATACCCACCAAGCGAGCGATCCTTTGAGCTTGATGCGTCCCATGTCCACCACGGCTGCTCCACGACCAATCGTCGCGAGATTGCCCTGATGGCGATAGCGGAATGGTGCTGGCGTTGCCGTGCCGGAAGCACGACTGCGAATGACTTTCGCAACGTAAGCTCCTTGTTGCTTGGCAGCGGGAGCGATGCCCGGAACAGGCTTTCCATCTGGCCCTTCAACCCAAGCTGTATCGCCGATCACGAAAACATTCTCATGACCGGGCACGCTAAGGTCTGGTAAGACGCGCGCGCGTCCTGCGCGGTCACTCTCAGCGCCAATCCACGCTGCGGCAGGCGAGGCAGCGACACCTGCAGCCCAGATCGTCGTTTCGCATGGAATAAACTCGTCACCGACGGTAACTCCATCCTCAGTGATTTCCTTGACTGGCACGCCAAGACGCACGTCTACGCCGATTTTCTCAAGAACATTTTTTGCATAGGCAGAGAGATCATCAGGGAAGGCGGACAAAATGCGCGGTCCAGCTTCCACCAGCAATATACGCGCCTGACGCGTGTCAATATTTCGAAACTCTGGCCACATCGTATCCTTGGCCAGCTCCGCAATGATGCCTGCGAGTTCAACGCCGGTCGGTCCCCCACCAACCACCGAGAATGTAAGCAATGCCTGACGTTTTGCAGCATCAGTCTCACGTTCGGCACGTTCAAATGCGAGAAGCAAGCGGCGGCGAATGGTCGTGGCGTCCTCCAGCGCCTTAAGACCGGGAGCCACTTTTTCCCAACGATCATTGCCGAAATAAGCGTGCCGCGCGCCGGTGGCTAACACCAGCGTGTCGTAGTCAATCTCGCTTCCGTTTTCGAGTTTGACTTTCTTAGTTGCTGCATCAACGTCAACAACAGTGCCAAGCAGCGTCGTCACGTCTTTACGGTCTTTGAAAAGATGGCGAATTGGCCATGCAATTTCTGATGTCGCCAGGATCGTTGTGGCAACCTGATATAAGAGAGGCTGAAAGAGGTGATGATTACGCTGATCGACAAGCGTAATGCGAACATTTGCGCCTTTCAGATCATGGATTAATTGCAGGCCACCAAAACCTGCACCGACGACGAGGATATGGGGGGTATCCGGTCCGCTCATTGAAGCTATACACCTGAGTTTGGCGTGATTACGAGTCACGCTGATCGAAGTTAGTTGCGCCTTTAAAATAACGCTACCAGACTGATCGTAAAGGACTTAACGGCAAAGTGAAACTAATTCTTGATAAAAACAATCATGTTTATATAAAAATAGTCGTAATATTAGGGATTGCCGACGTGGCAATTTTCAAAACACTATAAAATTAGTCCTGCTGCACGACATCCAAACAGTGAAATTTCGTGCAGCTAGGCCGAACCCTTGTAGACCATTTGAGATCGCGCTTTAGTATCGATATATTGGACTATCAACGCCGCAATATTGGACAGGCTAGAATTAGAAATCGTCGCGATGATTCATATGGCGTACATAGGCAAAAGCTGTGCCTGCCAAGATTGGCAAAATAACCAGTGCCATCCAGAAGAAAATATTGCTCATGTTTCCCTCCCATTTTCAGCCATGTTAACACAGTTTAAAGATATGTGAATAACGTGTTAACGGGTTACTTGTTCCCCCGTTCAGATTGCGCCCGATCCCAGCCTGTTATCGAAAGGGAGGTGCTTCTGTTTTGTTTCTGTTTATGAGGCTGAGAATCCTTTCGGATAGCCGCTGCCAAAATAAATTTCCAACAATGCATTTTTTCCGGCACTCAATAGCTATTGCCAGCAAGTGATTGTTTGATTAGAAGTAGCAGTACATCAAGAGTTGGGGCGACGCCCAACGCCAACCTGCCTTTCCGGGCAAGGTGGTACTTCCCGAAAAGGAAGGATGTGGCCCAACCGGCAAATATACGGATAAAGCCACATGCGTCTGCCCTGATATAACGAAGGACTGACGCGCATGCCTATTAAAATTCCTGACGATCTGCCCGCAACCAGTGTTCTCGAAGCGGAGGGCGTTATGGTCATGCGTGAGGCGGATGCTGTTCGTCAGGATATCAGGCCATTGAAAATCGGCCTTCTCAATTTGATGCCAAACAAAGTAACGACAGAAACTCAGATTGCGCGGTTGCTCGGAGCGACGCCCTTGCAACTGGAACTGACGCTTGTGCGCATCACCAATCATGTAGCACGCCACACGCCTGCCGATCACATGCTGTCATTTTATCAGCCATGGGAAGACGTACGTAATGAGCGCTTCGATGGTTTTGTAATTACCGGCGCGCCTGTTGAACGTATGCCGTTTGAAGACGTGACTTATTGGGATGAAATGCAGCGGGTTTTCGACTGGACGCAAACTCATGTCCATCGCACGCTGAATATTTGCTGGGCTGCGCAAGCGGCTGTGCATCATTTCCATGGAATGGGAAAGTATGATTTGCCGGGCAAGGCGTCTGGTGTGTTCAGTCAGCAAAATCTAGAGCCGTCATCACCCTATCTGCGCGGTTTCTCTGATGATTTTGCTATTCCGGTGTCTCGTTGGACGGAAGTGCGCAAAGACGATATTCCGTCAGATAGCAATCTGAAAGTTCTGGTCGATAGCCCAGAGAGTGGTCTTTGTCTGCTAGAAGATCCGAAGCATCGCTCGCTGCACATGTTCAACCATGTTGAATATGATACGACCTCACTTGCAGATGAATATTTCCGGGATATTCAGCTCTCGCCGGATACAACTGTTCCAGCAAATTATTTCCCGCAAGATGATGCCAGCCGCAAGCCGCAGAATTGCTGGCGTGGGCATGCGCATTTGTTATTCGGCAACTGGATCAATGAAATGTACCAGTCAACGCCTTATAACTTGGAAAATATCGGCAAATCCTGATCTGGATTAAGCTCATCCCTTGGAGGGATGAGCTTTTTTGTCAGGACGAACTGGCAAAACGCTGCACGAACTTGTGCCATTGATCTTCGCTTCCGTGGAAGACATTCAGATCAATTTTTTCGTTAACGCCTTGCGATAGACCTGATCCGGAATATTGCCAGAACAGCCAACGACGGCCCGGATAGACCTTGGACGGGTGCTGAGCAACTGCGCGAAGCCAGAACGGGTAGTCGATGAATGCGCCCTTGAGATTGTCATCATAGAAGTCGGGCGCGGTATAGATGACGGGACGCTTGCCGTAATGACGTTCCAGCGCATCCATGAATACCTGCATTTTTTCACGGATCTGTGCTGGCGACGGGCGGCGCTTACATGAGGAATCGCCATTCCATTCCACATCGATCACTGGTGGCAAGGCATCAGGATCGTTTGGCACGTTGCGTATAAACCAGTCGGCCTGCTGGCTTGCCACACGGCACCAATAGAAGAAGTGATATGCACCGCGCTTCAGACCGGCAGCTTTTGCGGCATTCCAGTTTTTACGGAACATTGGGTCGAGATGATCGCCGCCGTCGGTTGCTTTGATATAAGCGAAGTTTGCACCGTTCTTGCGCAATGTTGACCAATCAATATTTCCTTGCCAACGCGAGACATCGACGCCATGCACGGCATGCTGACGCGGAGACGCCTTGCCGAAATTGATTGGCTTGGCATCACGAAAACGTTGTCCATACACACGATAACGCTGCTCAGGCGCTAAGCGAACAGGCGGATATGCTGCGATCTCCGGCTTCGGCATCGAAACAGGCGTGATGATACGTTGTTCAGTGGGCTGCACTACAGGCGCAGCAGGTGTTGCTTTGAATGGTCCAGCATCTGGCACAGGTCCGGCCCAAGCCAGAACTTCCTGCTGCGGTTCAGGCGGCAATGATTGTGAGGCTCGCGCAACATCCATAACAGGTTCTGAAGGTCTAATAACGGAGCCAGTCAGATCAGCGGATGGTTGCGGCATCAGATTGTCTATGCCTGAACTTGAAGTGCATCCGACAAGCGCGGTGCAGGCGAGGGCAATCGCGGACATAATCGAAAGACGCATGATACCCACACACAAAACTCAGGCGCTTTGCAGCTAAAAACAGCAGCTACACAAAGGCCATCGACCAACACATGCAATGCTCACCTCAAGCAAATTGCTAGCCAAAGATTATTCTACAATGCTGAATTCAAAGTTTACGAAAGACTTAATAAACAGGAGATTATGTTTATAGTTAATTACCAAAAATTTAATTAAAATCAGTAATTTATCATAAATAACTAAGAAAATAATTTAATAATGAAATATTATTTTAAAACGGATCAAGCGCGCTTAGCAGACTGGTCGAAATCTTGCTCAAAGATTTTTTCAGCAAAAGGTTTTGGTTTTACGCTCTCTATCTGCATCATCAGATCAGCAATTTTTTCTGGATTGGAAATGCCGCATTCATAGATCTGGATAATCTCGCGGGCCATTTCATCTTTTTGAGGCGATGTTATCGGGCAGCGTCCCAGACGCTGACAAGACGTCACAAAAGCCACCTGCAACTGTTCCAGAACAGCAGGGCTAAAACGCTTGAAATAATAATCCCTCGAGAACGGCATATTGGTTCATTCATTGTTGGTCGTGATTGACCGAATTTCGTAACCTGCATTTCGCTTGTATAGGCAAGTCTGTAGTAAATCTAAAAGCTATACTAGCATACTATAGGATAGTTTACATTCTGTAACAGATTTCAACTGCGCATTAATTCCACTCGCGCTGCGATTGCAGCGATCTTTTCCGGATCGCATTCTCCAGACTGATATGTTCTGATAATAACGCGGGCGAGTTCATTTTTCGCCTCATGCGTTGTCGGACAGCGGTCTAACAAGGCGCAACTGCGATTATATGCAGCCTGCATCAGCTGCAAATCCTCGGGTGCGAACGTTCCGTGATACTCTTTGCCTCTGAATGGCATGTTGTTCTCCCCCATCAATTATATGATTGAAGCTCGTATTTCTAAGGAAAGCAACAGCATTTTAAGATCGGACTGATATACTTCATACGGATCATTCCGAGGTGACTTTCAAATCTTCACAGTCACATCGGATGCCGCTATAAGCTGGCTAAATTACGAAAGAAAGAGGAAGCGATAGTGAAAATCGGCGTCGTTACAGTATCCGACCGAGCAAGTCGCGGTGAATACGAAGATCTAAGCGGCCCAGCCATCGAAAACTGGCTGAAAAGCGCGATTTTAACGCCTTATGAAATTATCAGGCGCGTTATACCCGACGGTATGGAATCCGTGCGTGATACGCTGATTGACCTTGCCGATACAATCGGATGCGATCTTATCCTAACGACTGGCGGCACTGGACCAAGTCCACGAGATGAAACGCCGGAAGCAATGAAGGTCGTTCTTCACAAAGAGTTGCCGGGTTTTGGCGAGCAAATGCGCCGCGCAAGCCTTGAGCAGACGCCTACCGCAGTTTTGTCTCGTCAGACAGCGGGCAGTCGGGGAAAAAGTTTTATTCTTAATCTTCCCGGTAAGCCCGTTTCGATTGCTATGATCTTGCAGGCAATTTTCCCAGCGATACCTTATTGCCTTGATCTAATCGGTGCGGGACGCATCGAAACCGACCCGTCTGTCGTGAAAGCGCATAGACCCGGCTGATTTTTGCGGATTATCGCCATCAACCTCCATAATGTCGCATTGAGATTGCGCAACCCTGCTTTGCACTTTTGCATGATTAGCACACTTGCATTTCTCTAATTTGAGGCCGACTATTAGCTAAAAATAAGGGGAATTAAGTGAAGCCATTTGATGAGATGCTTAAACAGGGTGAGGGTGTCCGCCAACCATATGAATTTCTCAAACAATGGCTCGACGAGCAGGATCAGCATAAACTTCTGCAAAAAACGCAGGATGCCGAGAGCGTCTTTCGCAAAACCGGCATTACCTTTGCAGTCTATGGCGACCAGGATGCTGCAGAGCGGCTAATCCCTTTTGATATTATTCCACGTATTATTTCTGGTCAGGAATGGCGCAAGCTTTCGCAAGGCATCGAGCAGCGTGTTATGGCGCTCAATGCATTTCTTGATGATATTTATCACCGTCAGGAGATTGTGCGGGCAGGGCGTATTCCGAAAGAGCTGATCATCAACAATGAAGCCTTTCTGCCTGAAATGATCGGTTTTCGCCCACCGGGCAATGTTTATACGCATATTATCGGCGTCGATATTGTGCGCACGGCTGAAAACCAGTTTTATGTGCTGGAAGACAATGCGCGCACGCCGTCCGGTGTTTCCTACATGTTGGAAAACCGTGAAACGATGATGCAGCTCTTTCCGGAGCTGTTTCAGAATGTAAAAGTGCGCCCGGTTGAGAACTATCCGCAGTTGCTACGGCAATCATTGGCAAGTGTTGCACCACCGGGAACGCAAGGTGTACCAACAGTCGCTGTTTTGACGCCCGGCATTTATAATTCAGCCTATTTCGAACATGCCTTTCTGGCTGATCAGATGGGCGTTGAACTGGTTGAGGGCAGCGATCTGCGTGTTGTGGACGGTCGTGTCGCGATGCGTACAACAAAGGGCTACCGCACGATTGATGTTCTTTATCGGCGCGTTGACGACGACTATCTCGATCCACTGACATTCAGACCGGATTCAACGCTTGGCGTTCCGGGTATCATGGATGTTTATCGGGCTGGCAACATCACGATCGCGAATGCGCCCGGAACAGGAATTGCCGATGATAAGGCGATCTATTCCTATATGCCTGAGATTATCGAGTTCTATACCGGGCGCAAAGCAATTCTGGAAAATGTGCCGACATGGCGATGCTCAGAACCAGATAGTCTGGCATATGTGCTCGATAATCTGGCCGATTTGGTTGTCAAAGAAGTACATGGATCGGGTGGATATGGCATGCTGGTTGGGCCTGCGGCAACCAAAGTAGAACGCGATGCGTTTGCGTTGAAGCTGAAAGCGCGTCCACGTAATTATATAGCGCAGCCGACACTCGCACTTTCAACCACGCCGATCTTCACCGAAAGCGGCCTCGCACCACGCCATGTCGATCTCAGGCCATTTGTGCTGGTATCTGATCGTATTCGGATCACACCCGGCGGACTGACGCGTGTGGCGCTGAAAGAAGGTTCACTTGTCGTGAATTCCAGTCAGGGCGGTGGCACCAAGGACACTTGGGTACTCGACGACTAAAGCATGTCGCGGAAAGTGGAAACCAGTTTTCCGATAACGACATGCTCCAAATTACATCACACGCTTTAACTGACGCGAAGATCAGAGCGTGCAAAGGGGAATGAACTATGCTTCTTGGCCGTACGGCAAACGGGCTTTACTGGATGTTTCGCTACATTGAACGTGCCGAAAATATGGCACGTCTGGTCGATGCGGGACTGCGTATGGCATTGACAAAAACATCGGATGCACCTGAAGAATGGTCTTCCGTCGTGGTTTCTGCTGGCGCAAGCCAGTCATTTTCAGCGAAACATCAGGCTTATAACGCTGCTAATGTCGCTGACTTCCTGCTGCGCGATATGGATAATCCCTCCAGCGTGATGTCCTGCATGGAAACAGCACGCTCCAATGGCCGTATGGTGCGAACGGCATTAACCCGCGAGGCATGGGAAAGCATCAACGAAGCATGGATGGTTTTGAAAAAGTCGTTGTGTAAGCCTCTCAAAGAAGCTGATCTGCCGCCGCTTCTCGATCAGATTAAACGTGAGACCGCACTGATCCGCGGCGCATTTCACGGAACAATGCTGCGCAATGAGATTTTCGATTTTGCGGGTCTTGGCACATTTATTGAACGTGCCGATAACACGGCGCGCATTCTTGACGTTAAATATTATGTTCTGCTGCCTGCTGTGTCCTATGTCGGAACAACGCTTGACAACTATCAGTGGGAGTCAATCCTGCGATCCGTGTCTGCACATCGATCTTATCGTTGGGTCTATGATGGCGATTATCGTCCGGCGCACGTTGCGGATTATCTTATTTTGAATGGTCGTATGCCGCGCTCGCTCAATCATTGCTACCAGAGCATCAACGGGCATTTGAATTTCCTTGCCAAGGACTATGGCGATAGCGACGTATGCCATCAGACCGCTGACAAAATTTATGCGACACTGCAAAATCAGGACATCAGCGCTATTTTTGACATAGGTCTGCATGAGTTTCTGACAGAGTTCATCGCGCGTAACAACCGGCTCGGCAACGAGATCGCGGAAACCTATAACTTCTATTGAGGTGATTGCTTGTTGCTCAATATTCGGCACGTTTCCCATTATCGCTACGAAAATCCGGTTCCTTATGCGGTGCAGCGCCTGCGCCTGCGCCCGCCGACACTTCCCGGCCAACTCGTTAAACATTGGGAATTGAAGATCGAAGGCGGAGAGCCGGAGGTTTCTTATATTGATGGTTTTGGTAACAAAACCGACCTTGTTCAGCACGTGCGCAATATCACTGAAATTATCATCACTGCCAGCGGTAGCGTTGACGTGGAAGACCGCGTTGGCGTTCTTGGACCAGTCTATGGGTACGCCCCTTTGTGGTTGTTTGAGCGCGAAACGCAATTGACACTGCCGGGAGAACGCATCCGAGCGCTGGCGGCAGATTTAAGCACAGCTCAAGAAAGGCTGGCATTACTACATGAACTAATGGGCAAGGTTCATACGGCTGTGGAGTATGTGCCCGGCACAACGAGTGTTGCGACCAATGCCGAAAGCGCACTGGAGGCGGGCAAAGGCGTTTGCCAGGATCACAGCCAAATCTTCTTGTCTGCTGCGCGACTGCTGAAAATTCCCGCACGTTACGTTTCGGGCTATCTGCTGATGGAAGGCACTGATGAGCAGACGGCGAGCCATGCTTGGGCCGAAGCGCATGTCGATGGATTGGGCTGGGTGGGATTTGATGCGGCAAACAATGTCTGTCCCAATGATCGCTACGTGCGTCTTGCGACGGGCTTAGATTATCGCGATGCAGCACCAATTTCCGGTGTAAGGCTAGGGGGAGCGGTTGAAAGTCTTGCAGTCCACATCAATGTAGGGCAGTGATTATTTCAACTTAAGATTTGCCTGCCGGAAACTATTGATGACCTATTGCGTTGGAATGAAAATTGATCGCGGCCTTGTGTTCATGTCGGACACGCGGACGAATGCGGGCCTCGATAATATTTCCAAGTTTTCAAAAATGCGAACATGGACAACACCGGGCGAACGAGTGATTGTTCTGTTGTCGGCAGGAAATCTGGCTACGACACAAGCTGTTGCAAGCTTGCTTGAAGAGCGCTTGAAAGCCCCTGAAGAGCGTCATCCATCTTTGTTCGATGCAGTCTCGATGTTTCAGGTTGCGCGTTTGATTGGTGATACTGTCAAAGAGGTCATCACCAATTCTGCAACTGGCGGACAAAATGCCGATGCTTTTGGTGCATCGTTTATTTTGGGTGGACAGATCAAGGGTGGCCAGCCACGCCTGTTCTATATCTATCCTGAAGGTAATTTCATCGAGAGTTCCGAGGATACGCCATTCTTCCAGATTGGTGAGAACAAATATGGCAAACCCATTCTGGTTCGTGCTTATCAGCCGGATATGAGCTTTGAAGATGCTGTTAAACTGCTACTGGTGTCGTTTGACTCGACGCTGAAAGCTAATCTTTCAGTTGGTCTGCCACTGGATATGCAGGTCTATGAGACAGACAAACTCGAATTGGGCGAACACAGGCGTTTTGAAGCGAGCGATCCGTATTATCAAACGGTGTCGGAAAGCTGGTCAGAAGCCTTGAAGTCGGCATTAGAGCAGCTTCCTTCATTTAGCTTTGAGAAATAGAAAATGGCCGGGTGATAAATCACCCGGCCAATTTGTTTTAGTCTTTCGTCACCGTAGCGACATAGTTGGCATCGGCCACCATATCGAAGTTGTGCACATTCGCTCCGGTTACAGCCGTTTCAATCTGCTGGTAGATAACAGCGATCGGGCTTGTTTCATGAAACTTCTTCTGAATGTCTTTATACATGGCCTCGCGCTTCGTCGTGTCGCGCTCTTCGGCTGCTGCCATTGTTTCGGCGGTCAACTCCGGAATATCCCATGAAGCCTGCCAAGCCGTGGTGCGCAGATTAACTTCATCACCATTGTTTGGATTGTTCGTGAAGGTAACCGCATTGGTATGCGGATCCCAATAATCCGGTCCCCAGATGCCAAGGGCAAGCTCGTGCTTACGGGCGCGGACTTTCGTTGTGGTCAGTTTTCCATCGCCCTGCAAAATCTCGACATTCACACCAGCCTTCGCCATTGTTTGCTGAATGCTTTCAGCAATACCGACATAAGGTTGATTGTTACGCACGTCGAGCGTGACACTGATGCCGTATTTTAGTCCTGCCTTTTCAAGCAGTTCCTTGGCTTTCTCAACATTGTAGTCGAACGGGTTATCATCCGTCGCGCCAAACATACCAACCGGCAGGAAGGACTGATGCTTGCGGCCAATTCCCTTGATCAGCGTGCCTTCGATTGTATCGTAATCAATGAGATATTTCAGTGCCTGACGTACTTCTGGCTTTGCCAGTTCGGGCACATTTTGGTTCATTGAAAGATAATAGACGCGGCCCTTCGGTGCGTTGATGACGTTGAACTTGCTGTCTTTTGCTATCTGCTCAATATCACCCGGTTCCAAATTGCGTGCGATATCAATGTCGCCTGCCTCAAGCAAAAGTCGTTGCGACATGCCTTCTTTGACGTGGCGATAGATGATCCGCTTCATTGCTGGCGTCGCATCGGTGTAGTTATCATTGCGTTCGAGCAGCAGCACTTCATTGGCGCGCCATTGTTTAAGTGCGAACGGACCTGAACCAGCATAATTGTTCTTCAGCCATTCGTAGCCGAAGTCTGTCTCAAACGGATAGGTCTCTGTCTTTTCCGTCTTCTGCTCATGCTCTTTGACAAGTTTGCTGTCTACGATCGATGCAACGCTGGACGTCAGGCAGTTCATCACAAAGCTTGGTGCAAAAGGCTTGCCGGTCGTAAAAACAAAAGTTTTATCGTCAACAGCTACAGCATTTTTCTCGACATTATCGGGCGTAATACCAAACTGACTGAGAATGAATGCAGGGCTTTTATCTAGCTTAATTGCGCGCTGTATCGAGTAGGCAGCGTCCTGTGCTGTAATCGGATTGCCCGATGCAAACTTCAAACCGTCACGAATTTTGAATGTGATGGACTTGCCGTCTTCAGAGAATGTCCAGCTTTCAGCGATTTGTGGGATGATCTTCGTTGGATCTTTGATATCGGTCGTGACCAAGCGTTCATAGGTGCTGGTCAACATTTCCGATGTGGTGATTTCAAAAATTTCTGCCGGATCAAGCGAAATGATGTCATCAATGCTCATGGCGATCACAAGCGTATCAGCTGGTGTCGCAGCTTGCACAGCTTTCGGTGACGCTGAAAGGCACAGCGCGAATGCGAGTGCAGCCGGAATAGTCGAGCGCATCAGGCGCGTTGTGGCGGTAAATTTCATTTCTTTCCCCTAGAGATCAGAGCTTCTGAGAGCCTGTGATCATCGATATTTCCTGCGTTTCGAGGGCTTCTCCCCGGAAGCCGACTCTCAAAAACGCATTGATAATAGATTCCGATTTTTGAGGGGGCACAATAGTCAGACAGAATTGGTCGCAAAAAAAAGCGGCTGGAATTTCCAGCCGCTTTTCAAACCAGTTTGGAATGGATTATCCGAAGACTTTGAAGCGCTCGGCGTCGTCCATAAAGCCCTTGTCACCAAAAGGCTGTTCGTTTGAGCCGAATGGCATCTGAGCGCGCAATTTCCATGACGATGGAATGCCCCAGGTCTTGGCAACTTCAGCGTCAACCAGCGGATTGTAATGCTGAAGGCTTGCACCGATGTTCTCATTAGCAAGAGCCGACCAAACGGAAAGCTGTGCCATGCCGCCAGCCTGTTCAGACCAGACAGGGAAGTTATCTGCATAAAGTGCGAACTGTTCCTGAAGGCCTTTTACAACGTCCTGATCTTCGAAAAACAGAACTGTGCCAGCGCCAGCTGCGAAGCTGTTGAGCTTACCTTCAGTCTGTTCGAATGCGTCGGCAGGAACGATTTTACGAAGTTCTTCTTTTGCAATGTTCCAAAGTTTGTCGCTTTCAGCGCCAAACAGGATAACAGCGCGTGAGCTCTGCGAGTTGAAGGAAGATGGGGAGTTCTTGACTGCTTCACGGATCAGTTCTGCGACCGCATCCTTGGAGATTGGGAGGTTCTTACCAAGTGCGTATTGCGTGCGGCGCTTTTTGAGAGCGTCAATATAGCTATTGCTCATCGTGCATGTTCCTGTTGTTACGGCGATTCTGCGCTGCGAACCTAATGCAGCAAAGTGAAAACTCTACTGCAAAATATTGTGATTTTAGAAGGAGAAGCCAGCCCATGTTTCTGAAACACACTGTCAACAGATACGACGTTTTATCGTTTCAGTGTTTCATTTGTCGAAACGAATTAAGAGACATAGCTTAGAAAAATTTGCTTCGGACTTTTATCTTATTATAAAATCTGACAAAATTTATAGGAGATAACAAAAGAGCCTATAAAAGTCGGCGCGTAAATTTGTTCTGCGACCCACTCAAGGCAAATGGGGTTTATGATTTGAAGTCATTTATTATTGTCGGCGGTGGCGCGAGCGGTGTGCTGATAGCCGCCCAATTGTTGAAGCGATCCTCCGAAACCAATATTCGAATTTTTGAGCGCTCGGGAAACATTGGGGCAGGGATTGCTTATTCGACGCAGAACCCTAACCATTTGCTGAATGTACGCGCCAGCAATATGAGTGCATTTGCGGACGAACCAGATCATTTTTTGAATTGGCTTCAATCGCGCTCTGGTGTTAACAAAAATCAAAAGTGGGATGCGCATTCTTTTGCACCCCGTTGTGTCTATCACCTTTATCTCAACGATCTTCTCAAGCCGTATCTCGAAGCAGATACCCCGCGCATTTTGATCGAAAACGCCGAGGTGTCTGACATTGCATACGAAGGTAGGCAACCGCATGTTGAAACTGTCGATGGAAGAAGTTTCCTAGCAGACGCGACAATCATTGCCACGGGTAATGAGGCCTCAATAGCGACGTCTGGCCGTTTTGTGACTGAGTATTGGTCGAGCAATGGCTATTTCAACATTCCCTCAGAAAATTCTGTTGCCATCTTCGGCACTGGATTATCAATGGTCGATAGCGTGATTTCATTGCTTGACCGGGGGCATACAGGTGAAATCCATGCAATTTCACGACGCGGATTGGTACCAGCTGCACATGCACCGTCTGACCCATTTTCCATTGAAGCAGGTTCGCTGCCAATCGCTGATGGTTTGCCAGCATTAATCCGCATTGTTCGCAAGATGATTTCGCACTGTGAGGCTGAAGGCAAAAACTGGCGCAGTGTGATGGATGCACTTCGTCCACATACCAAGAATATCTGGAAAAGATTGCCTATCCGCCAACGACAAAGTTTTCTGCGTCATTTGCGACCATGGTGGGACGTTCATCGTCACCGCATGGCTCCCGCTATTGCACAGCGCATTGAGGCCGCCCAACAATCGGGCCAACTGACAATTACAGCTGCGCATCTATTATCGGTCAAAAACAGAGGTCAACAGATTGCGGTTCGCTATCGTGAGCGTCACGCCACAAAAGATACCGAGTTAGATGTTCAATCCATTATAGATTGCCGTGGTGGCAGCACACGCTTTTCAACAACGCGGAATTCCGCGTTAATCAGCCTGATGGAAAACGGCTTAGGCAAGCCTGATGCGCTTGATCTCGGCTTGGACGTAACTGCTGATTTACAACTCTTGAACGCCCGTGGTGAACCATCGGGGCCGATCTTCGCGATAGGTCCGGTAACGAAGGGAATATTCTGGGAGGTGACAGCGGTTCCCGATATACGGGCGCAGGTGGCTCAATTGGCTGAAACGCTTCTTGAAGGTTAGGAATCGCTAATCAAATAAATTTCTACCTTGTCATTTGATTGCAAAACTTACGCGTCAATATGTCCGATAAAAAGTGGCCACATGGAAATCTCACCCCTTGAAACCAATTTTTGCAGCCCATTCTACAATAAAATGATTCAAAATAACGCGATAAGCCATTGAAAGCTATTGCCATAAAAGTGCCTAGCCGGTCATAATAAAAACATCGGAATATATGATTCCTCTCGACACTTTGCCGGAGCATTTCTGTTACTGTTTTTCATGAGCGGTGCCTGCTTCGGATCAACCTTGATTGCGGATAGGAGGCCTTGGGCGCATGACGATGGACGGCAGGATGCTATTTTTGCTGGTCCTTCTTCCGTTTCTTGGCAGCGCTGTAACAGGTCTTTTTCGCGGAGTTGATAGAAGTGGTTCTGCCTGGTTTACAGCAGCAATTGCCCTTGTCGCTTTTGTCATAACAGCAAGTCTTTATCCAATCGTAGCTAACGGCGGCGTTGTTCGCGGATCGATCGATTGGCTCCCTAATTATGGACTGAACATAACATTCCGTATGGATGGCTTTGCATGGTTGTTTGCCATGCTCATTACCGGCATCGGTTTGTTGGTCGTGATCTATGCGCGCTATTATATGTCGCCCGAAGATCCGGTCCCTCGGTTTTTCTCGTTCCTTTTGTCCTTCATGGGTTCGATGCTCGGCGTTGTTTTGTCGGGTAATATTGTGCTGCTCGCCGTTTTCTGGGAACTGACGAGTATCTTCTCGTTCCTGTTGATCGGCTATTGGTATCACAACGCCAGTGCGCGTGATGGCGCGCGTATGGCGTTGACAGTTACAGGCATTGGCGGCTTTTGTTTGATGGCTGGCGTGCTGCTGCTTGGTCATATCGTTGGCAGTTACGATCTCGACAAGGTTCTGGAAGCTGGCAATGTCGTTCGAACGCATCCGCTCTATACTGTAACGCTTGTTCTCATTCTGATGGCGGCTTTCACAAAGTCTGCACAGTTTCCGTTCCATTTCTGGTTGCCAAATGCGATGGCGGCACCCACGCCAGTTTCAGCCTACTTGCATTCTGCGACGATGGTGAAGGCGGGTGTTTTCCTGTTAGCGCGTCTGTGGCCGGTCTTTTCTGGCACCGAAGAATGGTTCTGGATTCTTGGTCTCGCAGGTCTTACAACCTTGTTAATCGGCAGCTTCTTTGCGGTTTTTCAGCAAGATCTCAAAGGTTTGTTGGCCTATTCGACCATCAGTAATCTTGGCCTCGTCACAGCGCTTTTAAGCCTTGGCAGTCCGCTTGCAGCTGTCGCTGCAATCTTCCACATGGTCAATCACGCGATCTTTAAAGCGTCATTGTTTATGGCGGCGGGTATCATTGACCATGAAACCGGCACTCGTGATATGCGAAAATTGAGTGGGTTGGCGCGAGCTATGCCCTATACGGCCACACTTGCCATGGTCGCGAGTGCATCGATGGCCGGTGTGCCGCTGCTTAACGGCTTTTTGTCGAAAGAAATGTTCTTTGCCGAAGCAGTCGAAACGCATATGGCGTCGGCACTGGATACTGTAACGCCCTATATTGCTACATTGGCTGGTATTTTCACTGTCGCGTATTCGGTTCGGTTTATCTATTCGACTTTCTTTGGCCCTGCACCGCATGATCTACCAAAGGCTCCGCATGAGCCGCCACACTGGATGCGTCGTCCAATTGAGCTACTTGTTCTGCTTTGCCTGTTAATTGGCATTGTTCCGAATATCGCCATTGGTCCGTTTCTGCATTCGGCGGTCACGTCCGTACTCGGCGATGCAACGCCACAATATAGTCTCTCCGTCTGGCATGGCTTCAACCTGCCGCTGATGATGAGTATCGTTGCCATGATCGGCGGCGTCATTCTGTTTATGGCGCTCAAGAATTATCTTGCGACCAGTGAAGACGGTCCGCCGCTTTTCCGTCATTTGCAAGGACAGCGTATTTTCGAGCGTGTGCTGGTCACAGTGTCTTGGAATTGGGCGCGTAAGGCTGAAAGTTTCCTGAGTACCCGACGTCTTCAGCCGCAGCTTCGCATCGTTGTCGCTTTTGCATTGATTGCTGCAGCTTGGCCTATTTTTGAAGATGGCATTCATGCGGGTATGCTTGGTGTGCAGCCGGTTGATCCAATCTTTGCGGGTCTATGGATTCTTGGCGGCGCCTGCGCCATTGGCGCTGCATATCAGGCAAAATATCATCGCTTGGCTGCATTGATATTGCTTGGTGGCGCGGGCCTCATCACTTGCATCACATTTGTCTGGCTTTCGGCTCCAGATCTGGCGGTCACGCAGTTGCTTGTTGAAATCGTAACAACGGTTCTGCTGCTTCTCGGCCTGCGCTGGCTGCCGAAGCGCTTTGAAGATCCGGATCCGATCCCGGTCAAATTCGGCCCAAGAATTCGTCGTTATCGAGATTTCGTACTGGCAATTGGCAGTGGCGTTGGTGTGTTCATCATTTCCTATGCGATGATGACGCGTCCATCACCGGAAAGCATCGGCGATTACTTTCTGCAAAATGCCTATTCGGGCGGTGGCGGCAAAAACGTCGTGAATGTCACGCTCGTTGATTTCCGTGCATTTGATACATTTGGCGAAATTGCCGTTCTCGGCATCGTTGGGCTCACAGTTTATGCACTTCTGCGTCGTTTCCGTCCGGCTTCTGATAGCACCGGTTCGACTGCACAGCAGAGAATTCAGGACGCATATGACGAGGCAATGGAAGATCGTGAAAAGGGTGAAACCCTGACCGATTATCTGGCTGTTCCATCTGTCATTATGAAATGGCTTTTCCCGGTCATTATCGTGCTTGCGGTTCATTTGATCCTGCGTGGTCACGACCTACCAGGCGGGGGCTTTGCAGCTGGTATCACTCTGGCGATTGCGTTCATTCTGCAATATCTGGCGGCGGGTACACGCTGGGTTGAAGATCACCTGCGTATTTTGCCTGTTCGCTGGATTGGTTTTGGCTTGTTGATTGCTGCAGCGACAGGAGCAGGCGCATGGCTCTTCGGCTATCCGTTCCTGACAACATTCTTCCAATATGCGGACATACCGCATGTCGGAAAAATGCCGGTCGCAAGCGCGCTTCTGTTTGATATTGGCGTTTTCGTGCTTGTTGTCGGCGCAACGGTCCTGATGTTGATCGCATTGGCGCATCAGTCAATCCGTAAACATCGCGTTGAAAAACTGGCTGCTGCGAAGGAGGACAACTGATGGAACTCGTTCTCGCTGTCGCAATCGGTGTCCTGATGTCGTCGGGCGTGTGGCTAATCCTTCGTCCGCGCACTTTTCAAGTAGCGATCGGTCTCGCGCTTGTCTCTTACGCAGTCAATCTGTTCATCTTTTCGATGGGTCGTTTGCGCACCAACGCGCCGCCGGTGCTAGATTCAGGCATCAATGTCCAAGCGGCGCAATATACTGATCCCGTGCCACAAGCGCTGGTTCTGACTGCAATTGTTATCGGATTTGCAATGACGGCTCTTTTCCTGGTCGTTCTCCTTGCATCGCGCGGTATGACGCGAACCGACCATGTCGACGGCAAGGAGAGTTGATTTTGGATTGGAAGTCACATCTCATTGTCGCGCCAATTCTGCTGCCACTTGTGACAGCAGCATTTTTGCTGCTTTTCGATGAACGTAAACGCAAGCTGAAGATGGCGATCAATACGATTTCCATCATTGGCTTGATTGTTATCGCATTCACATTAATGGGCGTCGCCAGTGATATTGCTCCCGCTGCAGATGTCTATCTGATTGGCAACTGGCCTGCGCCTTTCGGTATCGTTCTTGTGCTGGACCGACTTGCAGCCCTGATGCTGGTCCTCACAAGCGTGCTCGCACTGGCAGCATTGAGTTTTGCGCTGGCGCATTGGCATAAAGCCAGCCCGAATTTCCATACGATTTTTCAGCTTTTGCTGATGGGATTGAATGGCGCGTTTCTCACCGGCGACTTGTTCAACCTCTTTGTTTTCTTTGAGGTTATGCTTGCTGCATCCTATGCACTTGCGTTGCATGGCTCTGGACCTGCACGCGTTAAAGCCGGTATGCATTATATCGCCGTCAACCTCGTTGCGTCGTCGCTGTTTTTGATTGGCGTCAGCCTTATCTACGGTGTGACTGGCACGCTCAATATGGCGGATCTTGCGCACAAGATTTCGCAGGTTGCTGCTGAAGACCGAATGCTTCTCGAAGCGGGCGCTGCAATTCTGGCCGTCGCTTTCCTCGTGAAAGCGGGAATGTGGCCGCTCAATTTTTGGCTTGTCCCTACTTATACGGTTGCAGCAGCCCCCATTGCCGCGATCTTTGCGATTATGAGTAAGGTTGGCATATACGTCCTGCTGCGTCTGTCGCCGCTTATGTTCGGCATTAGCGCAGGTGAATCCTACGGCTTTGGTAGTGACTGGCTCTATTATGGCGGCATGGTTACGCTGGCATTTGGATTGATCGGTGTGGTTGCATCTCAGGCCATGGGCCGCCTTGCAAGCTACAGCATTCTCGTATCTTCCGGCACCTTGCTTGCAGCGATCGGTAGCGGCAACACCGCAATGACCGGCGCGGCACTGTTTTACATGGTCAGTTCTACGCTCACGATTGCAGCGTTCTTTCTGTTGATCGAACTGATTGAACGCGGTCAGGACGCGGCGGCAAACGTTCTTGCGGTTACGATGGAAGCCTATGGTGATGACGAGGAGGAGGAAGAAGAAGAAGAGGTTGGTGTCGTATTGCCAGCAACTCTTGCTATTCTTGGCACCTGCTTTGCTGTTGTCGCCATCCTCCTGATTGGTCTTCCGCCGTTTTCAGGCTTCATCGCAAAGTTCCTGATACTTGCAGCGGTATTTAATGGCGATGGTGCTGCGCCGACTTTGGCAATGCCTGTAAGTCCCGCAAGCTGGGCACTGATCGCGCTCATTCTGCTGTCGGGCCTTTCAGCGCTCATCGCCATGACCCGTACGGGCATTCGTACATTCTGGGCATCGCTTGAAGGCAATGTTCCGCGCGTGCTGGTGCGTGAAGTGGTGCCAATTGCCGGTCTTTTGGCAGTGTGCTTGACGCTGACAATCGGGGCTGGTCCGGCCATGCAATATATGGATGCGACAGCCCGCTCACTGCATACGCCGCAGGATTATATCAACAGCGTATTGAAAGCGCCGCGTGTAGGCGGAGAAACGGTGGAGGTGAAATGAGAAAAATTCTACCTTTCCCACTGCTGTTCGTAGCTTTGGTCATATTCTGGCTTTTGCTCAATGGTTTTACACGGGCGCAATTGCTTTTATCGATCCCCATTGCATTGTTCGCTTGCTATGCAATGACAGCACTGCAGCCACAGAAAATCCACCTACGTTCAATCCCGACGATGATTTGGCTGTTCGGCGTTGTGAGTATCGATATTCTCACATCCAATCTGGCGGTCGTGAAGCTCATTCTGTCACCGCGAAAGAAACGGCATCCGGGTTTTGTGGTTATTCCGCTGGAGCTTGAAAACCGAACCGCATTGGCCGTCCTTGCCTGTATCATCACGACAACGCCGGGAACAGCTTGGGTAGATTACAATGTCACCCGCAAGGCGCTGACGATCCATGTTCTGGATCTGGAAGATGCAAAAGCATGGCGGACATTGATCAAGCAACGCTATGAGCAGCCACTTATTCGCATATTCGGGGCGAGGGACATTATTAAAGAGGAGCAATCAGCATGAGTGCAGTCATTCTTTTCTGGTCGCTTCTGGTTGCACAACTTATGCTCGTCGCTGCGATGGGCTGTGTAGTCTATCGCTTGCTGATTGGTCCGCGCGCGCAAGACCGCGTACTGGCGACTGATGCGCTGTATTTGAACGCGCTTTTGTTGTTGTTGACCTTTGGTATGCGCACCGGCAGCGTGATCTATTTTGAAGCAGCGCTCATCATTTCAATATTGGGCTTTGTGGCGACTGTAGCACTTGCGAAATTCCTGATGCGCGGGGAGGTGATCGAATGATCGGAGCTGCTGATCTGCCCGTGTGGGCTGCAATAATCATTGCATTTTTTCTGGTGTCCGGAGCGTTTCTGACGCTCGTTGGATGTATTGGTCTGGTTCGTTTTAAAAGTTTTTATGAACGCATTCACGCGCCGACAATCGGTTCTTCGTTCGGTGCAGGTGGAATCTTGATCGCTTCCATCATGTTTTTCTCCATCTTGCAATCCAAGCCGATTCTGCATGAAGTGTTGATTACCGTTTTTGTGGTCATCACAACCCCGGTAACGCTCATGTTGCTAAGTCGTGCCGTGATTCATCGTGATCAAACGCAGGATAGCAAAGAGCTTCCTTCTTCTTCCGACCAGAAGTGATGGTTGGAAGCTTGGTCTGAGGCATTTGGAGGAGTGCTGAGGACTGCGGCCAATTGTCCATATGCACCTTGCATCCAGACATGCGGATTGAAGGATCAGGCAATTTAAATTATCTGAATTTCAGTAATTTCTGAAAATTCAGAATTTACGGGAGAGAAGACTTGGAATTATCGCCAATCGTTCAGTCGTTTGTGCTCCACTTTGGAGAGATGGGTAGCCGCTGGGGTATCAACCGTACGGTTGGTCAAATCTATGCGCTACTTTATCTATCGTCTGAACCTCTGTGTGCGGATGATATTGTTGAGTCACTGGGCGTATCACGCTCCAATGTTTCAATGGGTATCCGCGAGTTACAGGGCTGGAACCTTGTGTTGTTAAAGCACATACCGGGAGACCGTCGCGACTTTTTCACGACCCCCGGCGATGTTTGGGTAATTTTGCGCACGCTTGCGGAGGAACGTAAGAAGCGAGAAATCGACCCCACATTGACTGTGTTGCGTGAAGTGTTGATGGAGCAGCCGCAAGATGACGGCGACAAGTTCGCACAGGAGCGCATGAAAGACATGTATGCGCTCATTGAACGGCTCACCAACTGGTATGATGACGTTAAGAAGCTCGATACAGACCGATTAACCAGCCTTCTGGCGCTTGGTGCCAAGGTTACGCGTTTTCTGGAAACGACCGATAGGATCGTTGCTTTGGGACGCGGCAGAACAGCGGCCAAAAAGGAGCCTAAGCGAGAGTGACAGTCGCGCGCGCCCAAACGGAAGAAGTGACGCAACAGGACAGCGAAAAACCGGACGACAAACGTCGTTCGCGTCGCCGTCCGGTCCCATCTCTCCTCAAAAAGGGGGCGCGACTTCAGGCAGTGGCAGCGCTCATATGGCTGCCACAAGCCGCAATTCTTGCTTACGGCGTAGGCCTGCTCGCAAATACCGGCTTTGATGCAACAATCTATTATTTAGCCGCAGCACTCTTTATTCTTGGCTGCATACGCAGCTTGCTTGATGCACGTGGTGCGACGATGGCTTTCGATGCTGCACGTTCAGAACTTGCAGAGCTGCGCGAAAAGGCTGTCACCGCACTCTCACAGCGCTCACCGCTTGATACGTCACGCTCATCTTCGGGTGAGGCCGCCAGCATTCTTGCCGAACAGGCAGAAATGGTTGTTCCGTACCTGTCACGCTTTGTGCCTGTACGCATACGCGTCATGCTGGTGCCACTGGCAATTCTGGTGGCAGTGTTGTGGTTTTCATGGATAGCTGCACTGACCTTGCTGATTGCAGCCCCTTTGATCCCGATTTTTATGGCCCTGATCGGATGGCGCGCCAAAGCGGCCAGTGAAAAGCAGCTCGTCGCCTTGGGTGATATGAATGGTTTTCTGCTCGACCGGCTTCGCGGTCTGGCGACCATCCGCAGCTTTCATGCCGTGGATATGACCGCAACGCGTTTGCGCGATAATGCTGAATCCTTGCGCAAAAAAACTATGATTGTTCTGCGGATTGCTTTTCTTTCATCGGCTGTTCTTGAGCTCTTCGCGGCTATCGGCGTTGCCATGGTTGCGGTATATATTGGCTTCCATCTTCTCGGAACGCTCGATTTCGGTGCGTGGGGCCATAAGCTTACACTTGCCGAGGGTCTCTTTGTCCTTCTGCTCGCACCTGCATTTTTTGAGCCTTTACGTGATCTCTCAAGCGTTTGGCACGATCGCGCCTCAGGCGAAGCAGCTATCAATGCTCTGGAAAATCTGGCCGCCCATGAAATGCCTGTTCTGGGCGCTGTTCAGCCCGCAAATAAATCGGAAACCGAACCTTCGCTGATCATGCGGGATATTGGTTTTCACTACGGCAATGGACCAGACATCTTCAAAGGATTTAATCTCGATGTTGAGCCGGGTGAACACGTCGCGATCCTCGCGCCAAGTGGCTATGGCAAGTCGACATTGCTGGCTTTGATTGCAGGACTTGCCGCGCCGCAGAAAGGCGAAATCCGTGTTGGTGGCATTCCACTTCACGATGAAACGGCGGCAACCCTGCGCTCGAGAATGCGATGGGTAGGGCAGAAGCCGCATATATTTGCTGGCAGTGCGCGATTTAATATTACTCTTGGCCGTGACGCCGATGCGAAGAAAACGCAAGCTATCGTTGAGCAGATGGCACTTGGCCATGTAGCAGGAATTACTGGCGCAGGGGGTATTGGCGAAAATGGTGCGGGCCTTTCTGGCGGTGAAGCGCTGAGACTGGCTTTGGCACGTGTTGCGGTCGATCAGAGTGCAGACATTATCCTTGCTGATGAGCCAACAGCGCACTTGGATCATGAAACGGCAGATCGCATTGCTGACAGCCTTATCAATCTTGCCAAGGGTAAGACGCTGATCATCTCTACGCATGACGAAAAGCTGGCAAGCCGCATGGATCGCATCATTCGACTGGATGAGATGAGCGCCACAACAGAAATCTGGCAGAAGAGGGCAGCGGAATGAATGGTCTTCAATCACTTCGGCCCATCTTGCGCCTTTTTTTCAACAGCAAAGGCAAGCTCCTTCTTGCAGGTATTCTCGCCGCCACAATGACAGTGCTGGCAGGGATTTCACTGCTTGGCCTGTCGGGCTGGTTTATTACAGCGACGGCAATTGCTGGTTTGAGTGTTTCGACTGCGATTGTCTTCGACGTGTTTATGCCTGCCGCGGGTATCCGCTTCTTTGCAGTCCTGCGCACGGGAACGCGTTATCTGGAACGGTTGGTAACGCATGAAGCCACACTCGCTATTCTGGCGGCTCTTCGTGAAAAGCTGTTTCGCGCATGGGCGCGGCCCGCTGCGGCTAATGCTTTACTCAAGCGGCCTGCACGACTATTGTTCCGGCTGACTGCCGATATTGATGCACTCGACTCTCTTTATCTGCGTGTGCTCGTGCCAGCAGGCGCGGCTCTTGTAACGGCTATCATCGCAGGATTTGCTCTAGGGCTGATGCATCCAGCCTTTGGGTTGGTCTTTGCGCTGATAATTCTGAGTTTCGGACTAGGTTTCCCGCTTCGTGCCGCAAGACGCTCTGAAAAGCCGATGCGTCAGCGCGCCAAAGGAACAGAAGCGTTACGCGCACGCACCATTGATCTGGTTGCAGGCCAAACAGAGCTTATTATGGCGGGACGGCTTGTTAATCAGAACGCCAGCATATTACGCGCCGACAGTTATATTGAATCCAGTGACCGCATACTAAATCGTATTGAAGTCTCAACCGGTGCCAAGCTTGGGATTCTTCATGCTGGCTTGATGGCAGGTGGGCTCATCTGTGTCGGCCTCCTTATGCAAGCTCAGCTTATCAATGCGCCGGTTGCCGCACTGGGGCTGCTTATTATTCTTGGTTCAATGGAGCCGTTTGCAGCACTAAGACGCGGAGCGATGGAGCTTGGCCGTACAATATTGGCGGCGCGCCGCGTTGGGCCTGCGCTTTCAGCTTCGGATAATGTCCAGAATTTAAGCCTTCCAAAAAATGGAATTGCTATTGAACTTCAAAGCGTTGTTGTTCGTCATGAAGATTCTACAGTAACTGCTTTAAAAGCTATAAATCTCACCGTCAAAGAAGGCGAGCGCGTTGCTGTGATCGGCACAAGTGGCGCAGGTAAGTCCACGCTATTCAACGTGCTTGCAGGAGAGGTTAAAGGCGAAAGCGGCGAAGTTCAGGTTCTTCCTGCTCGCCTTTTGACCCAACGCACCGAGCTTTTCAAAGACAGCCTTCGCAACAATCTCATGCTTGCAAATCCAAATGCCAGCGATGCCGATTTAAACGCTGCATTGGAAGCCGCAGGGCTGGGCGAATTCATGAAATCTCAGCCCGAAGGTCTGGATACGCCTTTGGGCGAGGGCGGGCTTGGACTGTCTGGCGGTCAGGCCAGACGACTTGCACTGGCTCGTCTGTTCCTGACCGACGCTCCTTTGTGGCTGCTTGATGAGCCAACCGAAGGGCTAGATCAGGCGACCGCTGAAGACGTGCTTTCCCGCCTGAGTGAACAGGCAGAAGGTCGTACGCTGTTGATCGCCACGCATATTCAGCGCGAAGCACGGATTTGTGATCGGGCGATTGTTTTGGATCAAGGCGCTCTTGTTCAGTCGATGTCCAAAGGAGAGGCGCTTTTTAGCGAAACCCTCAATTCCCTGAGGTAAAATACGAGTAGGGGGCTGTTTTCGGTAAAGGCCGGCAACAGCTCATAACATCAGGAGGGCCGGAGTTTCCGGCTAAAGAGATGGAATTCGATATTGTCTCCCTGTCGCGATTGCAGTTCGCAATCACGGCACTTTATCACTTCCTCTTCGTACCTCTGACACTTGGTCTTTCCGTGCTGCTTGCCATCATGGAAACCGTATATGTCATGACCGGAAGGCTCATCTGGCGGCAGATGACCAAATTCTGGGGTACGCTGTTTGGTATCAACTTTGCTATGGGTGTCGCGACAGGTGTTGTGATGGAATTTCAGTTCGGTATGAACTGGAGCTATTACAGCCATTATGTCGGCGACATTTTTGGAGCGCCGCTCGCCATTGAAGGCATGATGGCCTTCTTCCTTGAAGCGACCTTCGTTGGCCTGTTTTTCTTTGGCTGGGACCGATTGTCCAAGATAGGCCATCTCATGGCCACTTACGCAGTCGCTGCTGGTTCCAATTTCTCGGCATTGTGGATTCTGATTGCGAATGGCTGGATGCAAAATCCGGTCGGATCAGCCTTCAATCCTGAAACCATGCGCATGGAAATCACTGATTTCTTCGCAGTTCTGATGAACCCGGTAGCACAGGCAAAATTCGTTCATACGGTCTCAGCAGGTTACGTAACCGCTTCTATTTTCGTTCTTGGCGTTTCTGCATGGTATTTGCTGAAAGGCCGTTCGACTGAATTAGCCAAGCGTTCGATGACGGTTGCCGCATCCTTTGGTCTCGCGGCGTCTCTTTCTGTCGTCGTTCTAGGTGACGAAAGTGGTTATCTCGCCAACGAACATCAGAAGATGAAGATCGCAGCCATCGAAGCTATGTGGGAAACTGAACCCGCTCCAGCGTCGTTTACTGCATTTGGTTTCCCGGATCAGGAAGCACGCGAAACCCATTTTGCGGTTCATATTCCATGGGTCATGGGCCTGATCGGAACGCGCTCGCTGACGACGCCAATTGAAGGCATCGAACAGCTTGTTGAAAATGCGCAGGGCCATATCCGCAAAGGTATTATCGCCTATGATGCTTTGCAGCAAATTCGAGCTGCACATGATACAAATGCGGTATCGCAGGATGTGCGGGATGCATTCGCGGATAACAGTCAGTGGATGGGCTATGCGCTTCTTCTGAAGCGCTATGTCGATGATCCGCGTCAGGCGACTGATGCACAGATAACGCAGGCTGCAAACGATACGGTTCCCGGCGTTCTACCACTGTTCTGGGCATTCCGTATCATGGTCGGTATCGGTTTGTTCCTGATCTTGCTGACTGGGACATTCTTCGTGCTATCTGCGCGTCGCAAGTTGGATAAGTATCCATTGTTGCTCAAAATTGCAGTATTTGCGATCCCGCTTCCGTGGATAGCAGCCGAAATGGGATGGATTGTTGCCGAGTTCGGACGTCAGCCTTGGATTATCGAAGGTATCCTGCCAACGGCAGTCGCTGTTTCCAATCTCGGTGCATCGACGGTCTTGTTCACGATTGTCTGCTTTGTTGCGATCTACACGGTGCTATTCGTTATCGAAATGGCGCTGATGTTGCGTGCGATCAAAGCAGGACCAGCACCCGATAGCCAGCCTGAAGCAAAGCTTGCGCCTGAAATCATCGCACCAGTGGAGTACAAGTCATGATACTCAGCGATTTGTTAGATTATGAAACACTGCGCATCATCTGGTGGGTATTGCTTGGAGTATTGCTGATTGGCTTTGCCGCAATGGATGGCTTTGACCTTGGTGTTGGCATGTTATTGCCCTTTGCAGGCAAGACGGATCTGGAGCGTCGCGTCGTCATCAACACGATCGGCCCGGTCTGGGAAGGCAATCAGGTGTGGCTGGTTCTAGGCGGCGGTGCAATTTTTGCAGCGTGGCCCCCTCTCTATGCTGTGTCCTTTTCGGGCTTTTATCTGGCTATGTTTGCCATTTTGTTTGCCCTCATTCTGCGCCCCGTTGGCTTTAAGTTTCGTTCAAAGCGAGAAAGCCAGACATGGCGCACTGGCTGGGACTGGGCGCTGTTCATCGGTGGATTTGTACCGTCACTGATTTTTGGCGTTGCTGTCGGCAATGTGTTGCAAGGTGTTCCGTTCCGTTTCAATGGTGATCTTCAGATTTTCTACGATGGAACGTTCTTCGGTCTGCTCAATCCGTTCGCTCTGCTGTGCGGCCTCCTTTCTGTCGCTATGCTGGTTATGCATGGGGCGTCGTGGCTCGTGCTTAAAACGACGGGTACTGTTCAGGCGCGGGCGCGCGCTTATGGCAGTTTGGCTGCGATACTCACCACAATCCTTTATGTCCTAGCTGGCGTTATCAGCTGGATGTGGGTTTCGGGTTATAAGATCACCAGCACTGTGGTGCCGGATGGTCCGTCGAACCCGCTGCGCAAGGTCGTGGAGCTGGATCATGCAGCCTGGTTCGATAATTATATGAACTATCCTGTCCTGCTCATTGCGCCCGCACTCGGTATTCTGGGACCGTTGTTCGTACTTATCGCTCTGCGGATGCGAAAGGAACTTGCACCAATTCTGTTTGGAGCGGTTTCCATCTTTGGGATCATTGCGTCGGTAGGCGTTTCGATGTTCCCGTTCATCTTGCCATCGTCGATAGATTTGCGTTCAAGCCTCACTGTTTGGGATGCATCGTCGAGCCATATGACGCTGTTCATCATGCTTGTGGTGACGTTGATCTTCCTCCCGCTCATCGTCGCCTATACGTCGTGGGTATATAAAGTCCTGTGGGGTAAGGTCGAGAAAAGCGATATCGAAGACGAAAACAGTCACGCCTACTAATTGATCCGTGGACGCACGCCGTCCGCACAAACGTTATCAAGAAAGGAAAGCAAAATGTGGTATTTTTCGTGGCTTCTTGGCCTACCACTCGCAGTCGCTTTCGCAGTCCTGAATGCAATGTGGTACGAGCTGATGGATGACAGAGCGAGGAGGCGGCTCAACGGAGACCCCACCGCAGAACTTGCGCGTGAAGGCAACAAACATCACTAAGTGCTTGTGATAACGGCCCTGAAACGGGCCGTTTTCTTTTGCTCAAAATAAATCATCTAAAACAGTGGCATATAGTACCAATTGGTACTCTAATTTTTCGATGTATTTCGTAATAATATTTCGTATATTCACTGTTTAAAATTGCGATAAATTCCTTTCATATGCTGCATTTAGAAGAATGTAGAAATTTTATTACGCTATTTATCCAATCCAAGAGAACCGTTCTGATGATATTCAATGCGCGATAAGAAAAATAATATTGCTTTATTTTTTATGACGTTCCATCCTGACGAAAGCAGTGTTGAAGGAGGAAATCAGCAATGCTTCGCATGGGAGAAATGAAGTCATTGCGCCGTATTCTTAGCCAATGACAAACCGGCATCAAATTTGCCGGAACCAATAATCGGCTCTCTCGTTCGACATTAAATGCACGTTTTGAGGAACACCTGCATGAGCGATGATGTTGTGCTTTCTTTGCATGTCCCTGAACCGGAATGGCGCCCGGGCGATACGCCGGATTTCTCCCATGTGAAAATCCCGCGGGCTGGAAGTGTCAGACGGCCGGAGATCGACGAGAAGCCGGAATCGATGCGCGATCTTGCTTTCAGCATCATCCGTGTTTTGAACAGAGATGGTGAGGCCGTCGGCCCCTGGGCCGGTACGCTGACCGATGATGAATTGAAAGAAGGTCTCCGTCATATGATGATCCTGCGTGCTTATGATGCGCGTATGATGATGGCACAACGGCAAGGCAAAACATCTTTCTATATGCAGCATCTGGGTGAAGAGGCGGTCAGTTGCGCGTTCCGTAAAGCTCTGCGTAAGGGGGATATGAATTTCCCGACCTACCGGCAAGCAGGGCTTCTCATCGCTGACGACTATCCGCTCGTCACCATGATGAACCAAATTTTCTCAAATGAAGAAGATCCGCTTAAAGGTCGTCAGCTGCCGGTGATGTATTCCTCAAAAGATCATGGCTTCTTCACGATTTCTGGCAATCTCGCCACGCAATACACGCAGGCTGTGGGCTGGGCGATGGCTTCAGCCATCAGCCATGACACCAAAATTGCAGCTGCATGGATTGGTGATGGTTCGACCGCTGAAAGCGACTTTCATGCAGCACTGGTTTTTGCGTCTACGTATAAAGCGCCGGTTGTTTTGAATATCGTCAATAATCAATGGGCAATCTCGACGTTTCAGGGCATTGCACGTGGCGGTTCCGGCACGTTTGCGGCACGCGGCCACGGCTTTGGTATCCCTTCGCTCCGTGTCGATGGCAACGATTATCTTGCTGTTCATGCGGTGGGAAAATGGGCAGTCGAGCGTGCGCGTCGCAATCTTGGGCCGACGATTGTCGAATACGTGACCTATCGCGCTGGCGGGCATTCAACGTCTGACGATCCTTCCGCTTATCGCCCGAAGGCTGAAAACGACGCTTGGCCTCTGGGCGATCCGATACTCCGGCTAAAAAATCACCTGATTGCTCGGGGCGTCTGGTCCGACGAGCGGCACAAACAAGCAGAAGCGGAAATTCTCGACCTCGTAGTGAGTGCGCAGCGCGAAGCAGAAGCTATCGGCACGCTTCACGATGGTCGAAAACCCTCGATGCGCGACATGTTTGAAGATGTTTACGCGGAAACACCGCCGCATCTTGTTCGTCAGCGTCAGGAGGCGGGGTTTTAAATATGACTAAACTGACAATGATTGAAGCTATTCAGAACGCTCACGACATCGCAATGGAGCGTGATGAAAAGGTCGTCGTCTTCGGCGAAGACGTTGGTTATTTCGGTGGGGTTTTCCGTTGCACAGCGGGCCTGCAGAAGAAGTACGGCAAGGACCGCTGTTTTGATGCGCCGATCAGCGAGCTAGGCATTGTCGGCACAGCTATTGGCATGGCCACTTATGGTTTGCGTCCCTGTATCGAAGTGCAGTTTGCTGATTACGTTTATCCGGCCTACGATCAAATCGTCTCGGAAGCTGCGCGCATGCGTTATCGCTCAGCGGGAGAATTCACCTGTCCCATGGTGATCCGTATGCCGTCGGGTGGTGGCATTTATGGCGGTCAGACGCACAGCCAAAGTCCCGAGGCGCTTTTCACGCATGTTTCTGGTCTGAAAACAGTTATGCCTTCAACGCCAGCTGACGCCAAAGGGCTGTTGCTGGCAGCGATTGAAGATCCTGATCCGGTAATCATGTTTGAGCCGAAGCGTCTCTATAATGGACCTTTCGACGGACACCACGACAAGCCGGTCACATCATGGAAAAAGCATGAGCTGGGCGAGGTGCCGGAGGGTTATTATACCGTGCCGCTCGGCAAGGCCGCGATCCGTCGTGAAGGCAGCGATGTGACGGTTCTTGCCTATGGGACCATGGTCCATGTGGCATTAGCAGCGACTGAAGAAACCTGCGTCGATGCCGAAGTGATCGACCTGCGCACGCTGCTCCCACTCGACACGGAAACAATTATGGCTTCCGTCAGGAAGACCGGGCGTTGTGTCATTGTGCATGAAGCAACATTGACCTGCGGTTATGGCGCCGAGCTTGCGGCACTGGTGCAGCGCGAATGTTTCTATCATCTCGAAGCACCGATCATTCGCGTGACAGGCTGGGATACGCCGTACCCACATGCGCAGGAATGGGCCTATTTTCCGGGGCCTGATCGTATTGGTCGCGCACTCACTTCAATCATGGAGGCTTAAATGGCTCATTTTGCGATCAAGCTCCCTGATGTTGGCGAAGGCGTTGCAGAGGCTGAACTTGTCGAATGGCATGTGAAGGTTGGCGATATTGTCCGGGAGGATGATCTGCTCGCTGCCGTTATGACCGATAAGGCAACTGTCGAAATCCCTTCCTCGCGCGGCGGTAAAGTCATCGCGGTGAATGGCGAAATCGGCGAGAAAATTGCTGTTGGCTCCGAGCTTGTTCGTCTCGAAATAGAAGGTGGAAGCAGCGAACAAAAAGCGGAAGCACCAGAACCTGTAGCTGCCGCGCCTGCTGAAACACCTCAGCCGCAACGAGCCAGCGCGGAAGCGCCTGTCCTGTTACAGACACCGGTTCCACCTAAACCTGCTGCACAGAAAAAAGAAAACTCAAACCGGGCCTTTGCCGGAGCAGGGCCGGTGCGCGCAGAGGGCGAAAAGCCACTGGCAACACCATCGGTCAGGTTGCGTGCACGCGATGGCGGCATTGATTTAAGACGTGTAAAAGGCAGCGGACCCGCCGGGCGCATTACACATGAAGATCTGGACGCTTTTTTCCAGACTGAAAGCCGCGCTGCACCAGCTATGCTGGGTCATGTAGCAGACACCTCGATCAACGAGATTAAGGTCATCGGCCTGCGGCGTAAGATTGCAGAGCGTATGGCCGAAGCAAAACGTCACATTCCGCACATTACCATCATTGAAGAAGTGGATGTGACACAGCTTGAAGATCTTCGTACAGGGCTTAACAACGAGAAGAGAGAAGGGCGTCCGCGCCTGACCTTGCTACCATTTGTTATCCGTACAATCGTCAAGGCAGTGAAAGAACAGCCGGGTCTCAACGCACATTTCGATGATGAAGCGGACATTATTCGTCAGTTTGGCGGTGTGCATGTGGGCATTGCCACGCAGACGCCGAACGGCCTGATCGTGCCCGTGGTGCGTCATGCGGAAAGTCTGTCTGTCTTTGCCGCAGCATCTGAACTTGTCCGAGTGACGGAAGCAGCGCGCAACGGCACAGCTAAACGAGAAGAACTGACAGGCTCGACCATAACCATCACATCATTGGGGTCACTAGGCGCCATCGCAACCACGCCGATTATCAATCGACCGGAAGTCGCGATTGTTGGCATCAACAAAATGGCGATACGTCCGATGTGGGACGGCACACAATTTCTGCCGCGCAAGATAATGAACCTGTCGTGCAGCTTCGACCATCGGGTTATCGATGGATGGGATGCGGCAGTCTTCGTGCAGAAGCTGAAAAGCCTGCTGGAAACGCCTGCGATGATTTTTGTAGAGGGCTGATCGGATGAGTGAGATTTCCTGCAAACTTCTGATCATTGGCGGCGGTCCCGGCGGTTATGTCTGCGGTATTCGCGCAGGCCAGCTTGGTATCGATACAGTTCTGGTTGAAAAGAAGCGGCTGGGCGGTACTTGTCTTAATGTCGGCTGCATCCCGTCCAAAGCTGTTATCCACGCCGCTGACGAGTTTCATCGCCTCACGACATTCGCGTCCAAAGGCGCTCTTGGCATTACAGCTGAAAGTCCTAAGATCAATTTCGTCAAAACGCTTGAATGGAAAGACGGTATCGTCAACCGCTTGAATAGCGGTGTCGCCGGACTTCTAAAACGCTCCCGCGTGCGCATGTTCCAGGGGCAGGCGCGTTTTATGGATGGTAAAACCGTTGTGGTTGATACCGATACCGGTCGTCAGACTATCCATGCCGAGAACATCGTGATCGCTACGGGTTCCGTACCAGTTGAAATCCAGTCGCTACCGTTTGGCGGAAATGTTATCTCTTCAACCGAAGCGCTTTCACTGGATAAAATACCAGAGAAGCTTGCGATCGTTGGCGGTGGCTATATCGGGCTTGAGATCGGCACAGCCTTTGCAAAGCTTGGTGCAAAAGTCACAATCGTTGAAGCAACTGATCGCATCCTGCCGCAATATGATGCGGAACTGACACGTCCGATCATGGCACGGCTGAAAGCACTCGGCGTTGAAGTGTTGACGAACACGTCTGCCAAAGGCTTATCCGCTGATGGAAAAGCGCTGGATGTCGTGCTGACTGATGGAAAGATGCATTCGATCTCCGCTGACAAAGTTCTTGTTACTGTTGGGCGCAAACCGCAAACCGATGGCTGGGGTTTGAGCGAAATCCGGCTCGATATGGACGGCCGCTTTATCCGCATCGATGATAGATGCCGCACATCAATGCGCGGGATTTATGCTATTGGCGACGTGACAGGCGAACCTATGCTTGCACATCGTGCTATGATGCAGGGCGAAATGGTTGCTGAAATCATCGCAGGCGGCAAACAGGCCTGGGATAAGCGCTGCATCCCGGCAGTCTGCTTTACTGACCCCGAGATCGTAACAGTCGGCTTATCTCCGGATGAAGCGCGCAAGGCAGGTCATAATATCCAGACCGGCATTTTCCCGTTTCAGGCCAATGGACGTGCGATGACTATCGAGCGGGAGGATGGCTTTATCCGGGTTGTCGCCCGCGCCGATAACCATTTGATACTTGGCATTCAGGCTGTTGGTGTCGGGATTTCCGAGCTATCATCTGCCTTTTCGCTTGCTGTGGAAACAGGCACCCGCCTTGAGGATATAGCGGGAACCATCCACGCTCATCCAACGCTAGGAGAAGGCTTTGCCGAGGCCAGCATGAAAGCACTCGGCCACGCGCTGCATGCTTAGTCTTTTGACTTTTTTTCGTGCCGCCACACAAAAACGGCAGCACCAGCAATCATGGCTGCAAGCGCAAACCAAGTGATTGCATAAGACAGATGGTTGTTGCGAAAAGTAACAACCGTCAGCCCGCCAATCGGCGCATTGCCCGGATTGGATTTAGCGTCCGCATCAATGAAATACGGCGCGACTGTCCCCAAACCTTCTTTTTCGGCGAAGGCTTTGACATCGCGGGAGTTCCACTCATTGCGGGCAGGGTCGTTGGGACGCAGGAAGAAGCCATCAGGCTCTGGCAGACGCAAAAGACCTGTTACAGTTGTTTCGCCCGCAATTTGCGTTTCCGTACGTAAAGACGGATCGCGTTTTGCATCGGGAATGAAACCACGATTGATGAAAGTCAGTGTATCGTCGTTTGAACGCAACGGCGTCAGCACCCAAAAGCCTGAACCGCGTTCAGTCAACGCACGAACCAGCACTTCCTTGTCATTGAGGTAAGAGCCGGTCAGCGTTACATGTCGGTACTCGTCATCGGCCTGATTGACATTGGCCCAATCATCTTTGCCCGGAGCAGCTACCGGCTCTGCATGAACGCGCGCATCGACCCGGGCAATCAAGTCGAGCTTCCATTGCAGGCGCTCCACTTGCCAGATGCCAAGGCTCAAAAACAATCCGAAAAATAGCGCCCCCAGAACGGCCATGAAGCCAAGGAAGAAACGAGATTTCTTCTTTTGCGGTATAGGATTGGCTTGCATGGGCGTTGTCATAAGTTATTCCTGGGCAATGGGGGAGGATTGCCGCTTGAAATACTCCATATGCGCTTTGCGATAAAGGGCGACCAAGGCAAAAGAACGTGATTGCGCAATAAGAAATAGCGCCGACATCCCTCTGACCGGATGCGGCGCTTTAAATTATCCAAAATTTTTATGCACTTTTTTGAACTTTGCGTCTGCGATGCGAGTAGCCGCCTTTTGAAAGACGAAGAACATTGCAAACCTTGGTCTTATCTTCAGAAGGCTTCTGCATTTGCGTTTGAGCATTCTGGAGCATCTGCGTCGTTACGGGCGTGTGCTTTGCACTTGGTCCGATAGTAATGCTTCTCATCGATCATTCTCCCTGTTTTTGGGTACGGCAGAAGCCTCAAAGGCTACTCCGTCCGGTAGTCAAGAATGTGCGAATGAACAGATTATTAACCTTATTGGGGAACTTGACAAGCACCAAATGCAACCCTGCGTAAGCCCTTACATATGCATATGAAAAAGCCGGGTCGCTTCTACAACCCGGCAATTTATAGCTCGTAAATTTGTAAGTTAGTCGCGATTGCCGGTTAGGATTTCACGCTTTCCAACATGATTAGCCGCACCGACCAGACCTTCCTGTTCCATACGCTCAACAAGCGAGGCTGCACGGTTGTAACCGATGCCGAGGCGACGCTGGATGTAAGAGGTGGAGCACTTCTTATCGCGCAAAACAACTTTCACTGCCTGCTCATAGACATCGTCGCTGTCTTCTGAACCCATGGCCGAAGCATCGAAGACTGCTGCGTCCTGTGATGTGTCTTCGTCTTCCTCATCTTCGGTCACAGTCGCCAGATAATCCGGACGGCCCTGTTCCTTCAGATGATTGACGACCTTTTCGACTTCTTCATCGGATACGAATGGTCCATGGACGCGAACGATACGGCCACCACCGGCCATATGCAGCATGTCACCCTGACCGAGAAGCTGTTCGGCACCCATTTCACCAAGAATGGTGCGGCTGTCGATCTTCGACGTAACCTGGAACGAAATACGGGTCGGGAAGTTGGCCTTGATCGTGCCGGTGATAACGTCAACCGAAGGGCGCTGCGTCGCCATAATGAGGTGGATACCAGCAGCACGCGCCATCTGTGCAAGACGCTGCACAGCACCTTCGATGTCCTTGCCGGCGACCATCATCAGGTCAGCCATTTCGTCGATGATGACGACGATATATGGCATTGGCGTCAGATCGAGCTCTTCCTGCACATAGGTTGCTTCGCCCGTTTCCTTGTCGAAGCCGGACTGTACCGTGCACATCACGGTTTCGCCCTTGCCCTTGGCAGATGCTGCGCGCTGATTGAAGCCTTCGATATTGCGGACGCCCAGACGTGCCATCTTGCGATAGCGGTCTTCCATTTCGCGTACGGCCCATTTAAGAGCGACAACGGCCTTCTTCGGATCTGTTACAACCGGCGTCAGCAGGTGCGGAATGCCATCATAAATGGAGAGTTCCAGCATCTTCGGATCGACCATGATCAGGCGGCATTCTTCTGGCTTGAAGCGGTAGAGCAGCGACAGGATCATTGTGTTGATAGCAACAGACTTACCGGAGCCAGTGGTGCCAGCAACGAGCAGATGAGGCATCTTTGCAAGTTCTGCGATGATCGGTTCACCACCAATGCCTTTGCCAAGGCAAAGCGGCAAACGATAGTTGGAGGACTCGAACGTACGAGAGTCAATCATTTCGCGGAGATAGACAGTTTCGCGACTGGCGTTTGGCAGTTCGATGCCAATGACGTTGCGACCTGGAATAACAGCAACACGGGCGGACAATGCCGACATGGAACGTGCTATGTCGTCAGACAAACCAATCACACGTGAAGATTTTACGCCGGGTGCTGGTTCAAATTCATAGAGCGTGACGACAGGACCGGGGCGAACATGGATGATCTCGCCGCGTACGCCGAAGTCTTCCAGTACGCTTTCGAGAAGGCCAGCGCTACGCTCAAGCATTTCCTGTGTGATGAGATTGCCATCAAGCGAAGGAGGTTCTTGCAACAGATCACGCGGCGGAAACTCATAGTCGCCGTGCATAACAACAGCCTCGGTACGGGGGAGGGGCTGTGGCTGATAAAGAGCGATTGAGGGAGAAGTTTTAGCAGGGGCAGCAACTTTCGGGGCTTCTGCAACAGGTGCAGGAGCCACAACTTCCTCGATCACGTGCTCTTCTGCTTCAGCGACAGTAAGCACGACTTCATCTTCCGTTGCTTCAGCTGCAACTTCGAGAGGTGCCTGAGGTGCCGCCGCTTCAATAGGCGCGCGAGGTGCTTCAATTTTTACTTCTGCAACGGGAGCAGCAACTGGCTGTGGAGCTGGCTGTGGAGCTGGAGCAACCAGCACCGGCTGAACGACTTCAGCAACCGGAGCAGGCTCTTCTACGACAGCAGCCGGTGCTTCCTGAGGCTTAGCCTTATTCCATTCAACAGTACGGAACTGTGCGATGATCGATTCAACAGTTGGAGCAGGGCGCTTAGGTTCTGCAACTTCCGCAACAGCCACCGTAGACAGCACAGGTGCTGAATCAAACTCAAAGCTTTCCCAGAAAGCAAAGTCAGACAGATGAGCGAATGCTGAAATGGCGGCGGAAACATCTAATGCCGGTGCGACTGTGGTCACTGGTGCAACCTGCACAGGAGCAATTTCTACCGGTTGCGCAACAGGAGCGGTATGGAGAACAGGTGGCACCGGTGCGACGGGCGTGCGGACCAAGTTCTGTGAGACGGACTGCTGAAGGGCTGCCACAGCCATTGGCTGAGCTTCGGCAACCTTTGCTATCTCGACCGGAGCCGCATCCGCGTCGGCAGGCTTCGCACGTCCATTAATGTCCGGCAAATCTTCACCGCGACGACGAACCAGATCAATCTCTGGGGTCCGTGTAAAACGAACATTCGCACCCAGCGAAAAATATGATTTCCATGCGCCGTCAGAGTCTGGTGAATGCGCTCCCAAAGGGTCGCGCTGCGGCTTCTGCTCCTGAGCAGACTCTGCACGATTGCCATCAGTATGGGGAAGATTTTCTCTTAAATTACGCATGATACCTGAACCATAGATATGTCGCCCGAATGAGCCCTAGTAATAAAAAATGAAGGTTAACAACCCCCTTCATAATTCGCTCAAAAACGACAAATTTCTACAGTGTGATATATCGCGGCTTAAACTATAATAGTGTTTATCTATCTTAAATATCATTATTAATCATAATATTAAGATATTTTTCTAATCTAAAATATAATGTTATTGCGGTTAAGCTGTTATGGTGAACAGGCGCACCACTTATCCAGATAAAGGTCATTTCGAGACTCACTGAGACTCAGCTTGTCTCAACCAGTCAGATAAGGACATGCGGCGGTTTCCCCCGCGACCAACAAAGGTTTCTGCAGCGCACATCGAATTCAAAACGGCTTCCTGTGTGGCTTCGGCTGCTGCGCGGAAAAGAATATCAATCCGATTCTCATTCAGATACTGCATCGCCATGAGATCGCGTGGCTCATCATGATCCAACGTGACGGCTGTTGAAAACCCAAGCGCGATATCGCCGCTGCCATTGCCCCAGAAAGCACCAAGCCTTGCCAGTCCAGCGCCACAGCGTTTGGCAACGCGTTTTAGCTGACGATGTTCAAGCGGAACATCTGTCGCAAGTATGACGATGACTGAACCTCGCTCGGGTTGGGCTAAGGCTTTGGGCGACGGCCTGCGACCGTCCGGCAGAACGAGATCGCCAGTACGACCAAAATTGGTGAGCGTCAGAATGCCAACATGATAATCGGCTCCATCAAGGCTCACATGAGGATTTCGTCGTCAAGATCAATCATTGTTCCATAGCTTGTCCCCTTCGATTTTGTATCGAACCCATGGTCTGAGCCATCTTGCTTGACGCGGCACGTTTCCGTCACCGGTTCAAACT
>NZ_JBLZOF010000019.1:0-17170 GCF_049199085.1 Ochrobactrum sp. EDr1-4 | reverse complement strand
CCAACGCGATTCCGCGTTCAATGGACGTGCTCTAGATACAGCTGGAAATGTGGAAGGATTTCCAGTCGCAATTTGAAGCTCCACAACAATAAAGACGCTTATAAGCAATGATCGTTCAATTAAGAACAGAATGTTTGGAGTATATTCAAAAGACAAAGCCAAAGTAGCCGAGAAATAAGAAAAACGAAGCAATAAAAGCCCAAAGAAAAAGTTGCATCAGTGAAATTTATGGTGGGATTTTTATCTACCAATACTGAAAATTTGACCAAAACCAAACGACATTATCTATACCGTTACCGGTTCGCTATGTGATAATATCATCCTGACAAAAAACTCAGAGGTCAATCATCTAACAATGGAGGTCGAATATCCATTGTCTGTCGTGCACGGATTTCCAGTTTAAATTCCATAATCAGAGTAATGCATTTTTACGTCATCAATATATAATTATATAGAAAATCAATAACATTATTATGACGCACGATATTTAGATATTTTTACATTTAATATATTCTTTTGGTATCCCAATGATTAGTGATTTTTTCAAAATGCGAGCTTGTTGCAAAACAAACAACATAGAGACTGTTCATTACAGCATTTCAACCCTCACTCAAGGCGAGACGATGTTTACAAAGGACGTTATTTGGAGAGGAATGAATAGGTTGCGAAGCATGGATGTACGAAACGACGACATACATAGAAGTGCCAACATCGTTCTGTAATAAAGCCAGCGTTCCAGTCCCCCAATGATTGGATATACCTAATAGACGTAGGCGCTGAGCACCCATGCGACCAATCCAATATCAATGGATATTATGATAAACGCGATCAGATAAACGCCCACGTTACGATGCGACGATTTTTGGACAGGCTTTTCCTCTTTGCCAGATTGATCACGTGTCATTAAGACGATACCAACCCCGATTGACGCGCACGAAGTTGTCCTTACTGTCCCGATGCGACGTCGCCGCGCTGGAGCTCAGATACCTTTTCAATGGAGGTAAATGCATTGAAGGCATGTGTTTAGCTAAACATCTTGCGCTGCACGGTTCGTGGCCCCTGTTTTCTGTCCGTACAGTAATCCGGATCATGGGATCGATAAGGTTGTGGCGAAACTCCATCTTCTGATCTCTTCCCTCAACGTCTGATGCTGGGGAGCGCAACATATCAGACATGGAGCAGCCTCAATCGGAGCCTCTTTCGCGGAGGCCAACGGAGAACTGAGGCTTTTGCCGTGACCTGCGGGGCTGTATATCCACCCTCATTCTCCCAGGCTTCCAGATCTCTTTGAGTGGATTGAGACAAGCGTTGGGCGCGAATTGCCAAAAGCATGTCCAGCATCTGGACAGGATCGTGGCGCCCATCGCTGAATATTTCACTAAGGTGTTTAGCGGCTTCAAGGCGGGTTTCTGGTTTTTCGCATCCCTCCAGCGAATAGCCGGAGCGTTGCAGAAAGGCGCGAAGCAAAGGAAAATCTTTAGGACCAAAGTAGGGCAGTTGTGAAGCGGAAGACATCACATGTCTCCCTTCATGGTTGGGGCCGGAGATCGGGGTATATCTCCCAGCGACAGCGCCCGTTTCAATTGCTGCTGATAGTAAACAGTGCGCCTTTTAGCGTTATATAGCAAGAGACATTTATTATTTAATATAAGTGTAAAGAATCTTTTATATAATCATACCGATATGAACATTATTGCTTCTCATAACATTATCGAAATCTTTCAATTTCGCGAATAAATCGTTCAGCATACTGCGCTGTATTAATATCATCTTTTTCGTTTGAACCAGGTATTTGATGGCGTGTGAACACCGCCTTTAGTCGATCAAGAAATTTGGGTTCACTTTCGGCCAAGTGACCGATGAGAACTTGAAGTATTTGCTCGTGTGCAAGAACCTTTCGTTCCAGCGCCGTGATGTCATTAGTCATTGCGTTTACTCCTCGGTAAACAATGGTGCATCGAGCGGGAACGTGAGAACCCACCGCACGAACGCCGCAGAATGTTCGCAAGCTGCGTCCAATCCTTTGATGGAGAGGTCATTTGCGCACGAGCATTTTTGATGTCGCTTCTACTGGCCGTCGTGTCATCATCGTGACGTGGACGCACAGAAACAGTTTCTAATCCAATGACAGGGTCATGATGTTTTTCCATTAGAGCCTCCTAATTCGATTCCCGGTTTACACTACAGGGTTCCTGGCGAGTTCGTTGCTAGCGCTTCATTGGGTTGGCCACCCTGCCTTCTCGATAAGTATGGGGTGAGAATATGCCGGGGTAGCCTTAAACTCATCTAGGATATTAACAGCAGCCGGATCGCTTCTTGATTTCTCGAGACAGTAAGGCGGTAGCGCGAGTGTTACGGAGTCAGTTATGCTGGATGCAATAACGCGCTAAGAAGTGCCGGTGTGACCCAACTGCCAACGGAAAAGCTCATAGTAATTGCCGCTTTGACATCAACTAATGCTCCGCCGAGTGCGGGCCTCAACAATTCAAATCGGTTCATGATGATATCCGATCTTCAACGATCGAACGCACATAATTATGCGTTGGATTTTGAGTATAACACCATTGTCAGCAATTTTGGCGAGAATTATTGCAGGTTCGTAATTCAAAGTTGTAAACAAAAGGAGTCATGCATTTCCGCACTACCCCCAGGGGTTGAATTTGCACTTTGAAGTGGCGCGGCGAGTGCATCCGTACCTACCATGTTCGCGCATGCCCATGTTATTGAGCACTACTGCAATCTAGGCTGCTGCATTCTGGTACTCAGCTCGGTAGAAAGGGCGTTCGGATCTGTTTTGAGATGGTTGCAATCAAGAAACAATCTCCATGCGGCATTTCTGAGAAGCGTTCGAGGGCTTTCAGATTTAAGACCGTAATCGAGCGATACCCTCTCAATATCCAGCCAGCATTGGTGAATATCTGGAGCGCAGCATTGGTTTGCTTGCGCGATGCGTTCGCCAAGCCCCCTAAGCTGTCCTGAGATATCGTTATAGATGCATTATCCGTCCATGCCATTCTGCGAAGAACAGACGCTAAACGACGATCGACATCTTGTTTTTGGAGGTCGTGAATAATTCGCACAAGCATGTCTGTTGCAAAAATTGAAATAGCCGCAAACGCGCGGGTCATCGCTGGCACTTGTGCGGACAGGCGCTCCATCGACCCGGGTAAGAGCAAGAATTCCTGATTGGCAATCAGCGCATCTTAATTGCATGGTCACCGGTTCAAACCCTTTCTAAGCGTGTAATTGCGCCTCTTGATTTGGTCATTTTGTTGATTTCCACTTAGAAGTGAGCCAGATGGGGGCGGACAAGAACTTGGACTATCAGATAGATAGGTCATGTATTTCTACGAAGTCCAGAATAGGCCCGCCATGTTTCGGCGCGCCCCGGCGGATTGCTTTGATGGACTTGTGCCTAACTGACGCTTCCTTGAATAACAGGTCAGTCACCGCCTAGCATGGACTATGATAGGCGGTTCTTTTTAATCTAAGACTCTATTTTTTACGATCTCGGTGTCTTTGATGCGATGTAGGATAGTTGAAGGTTTAGATACGTTAGGCGTCGATTCTAACTTATCTTTCTTAGGCTTCCGAATTTATCGGTTACTGCGCATTGTTCCTCTTGACATCATGTCGCTTTCCATAACGCGTGTTAAGGTTCGTCGTCTGATCAATTCAAGTTATTGGTTCAAATACGATTGTTTTGGTGCTCTCGGTTTGCGGAAGCAGCATATGTTTCGGTCGATGCATTAAAACGTATGGATTACATCAACTATCAGCCCAGCCATGAAATCCTTCAGGACTGTCGTGGGGCGCTTGCGAAGAGGGTCGGATAGAGGTCTCACGTTCTCAGTTGCGTATTTCGCGTTGGTAAGAATTCTATTGAGAATGCGAGTGCGATCCGGCTGAAAGACTAAAATGTTGTTGTCGGAAGATATAACGCCCTCCTTTGTTGCGGGCCTGTCATTCTAAGTCTGAGCAACAGAGCCCGTTTCAATTGCTGTTGCGATAACCATCACGCGGCTTATGCTCCAGTAAAACAATTTAAGGCTGCATTAAGGCTGAGCCTGTTGCTTCTGGTTAATTTAGCCTCGCTCACGCGGGCCTTTGATCTGAAGTCTAATCTTCGGATGGCGGCTTTGAATAGCTGTTGAGGAAATAAGACCCTCTATCTACTCGGATGAAAAGCGCCACTTCTATCGGTAAGTTGTAATCACTGTTATAGGCGAGAAAGCCGAAATAATCGGTGTAATTCCAATTTGGTATAATTCGACGTAAATCCCGAGCCGTAAATGGCTCTACAAGGGTTCCATCAACGTGCACGGCAGTAAGAACGAGCTTATAAGCGTTCTGGGCCGAGATTTTCATTTACCAAGTTTACAGGGAACCTGAAAACTAGCAAGCTAGTATTTGACCTTAGCCGAATCGTGGGCTCCCTATCTGTAAGTGAAAACAGCCGCCACCTTAGCATGTCGGCGTTAAACGTCGAAAGCATTGGGATTAAAGTTTATATCTTGAACTTTAAGATGCGCCGCCTTCATCGCGCTATCGATCAACAGCTTGATCCATTGCTTTATGGTTCTTGATGAACTGGTCTAACGCAATTCTTAGACGATCTTCGTGATAAGTGCCTTCTAGAAGTTGCCGTGCGAAATAGCGTGTGGCTGCCGTGCGTAAATCCTGCGTATCGTTTGGCAACCGGGCTTTCCGAAGGATTTTCGAAATCAATCCATTATCGGTAGCGTCTAGGTAGGTGGAAGACATTACGTCCTCTCTGGTTGAGGGCTAGGCCGTCTTGACTTGAACGACAGCGCCCGCTCCAAATGCTGCCGTGATAATCACTGTGCGCTTTAATCCACACATAAGCAAATAAGGCAGTTGCATCTACGTGTGGCTTGTTCGTTTAGCGATAAGGAAGGCCGCAACCGTCTACCTCGAATTATCATCCAGCCGCGTTAGTCAAGCGTTTGAAGTTACTTCTTTTGTTTCTCAGTATCTTTGATTGGAGTGGTGAAACCGCCACCTTTCTTGCTTAAAAAAACTGAGTGTTCCAAACCTGCACAGATATTTGTTCAGGTCATTTTAGTCTGGTTTCAGTCCATAACCAATGTTTTGCCTGATTTTGAGACGGGTTTTCATTATGGGTAGAACTCAACCCAACCAAAGACGGAAATAGATTATGGATCCAATTGGATAGCTGCGATGGGGATGATCAGCATTAACACAAACTCGGTCTAATTCAGTCTGAATTCAACATGCAGATAATTTGGTGGAATGCATGGCAGACACGCGAGCAGTTAACTGATGCGCTTTTCAAATATATTAAGAGCTTTAATTCGTTTGGCAGAGATCATACTATACTTCGACAAATATCAGCTGCTGAACTGGAACAAAGAACCATCCAAACGAGATTGTGAGGCGATATAAAATGGCACAAGTTCAACTGTGAGCTGCGCCTATATCACCAAAACAATGGGTTGCTAAAGGAGGGATATAGGTTCATGGTAGTAATTCCAGCAGCCATTTTACGGGCGCTACTGTTTGAGGGTTGATTACCCTGGCCCCAAGCGAGGAGGACGCCATGTCTTCCCTATTCTATTATTCGAAGACACCCAAATACGCCACCATTGCCAATTACTTGTTATTTGCAGCGAGCCTCGCCATGATTGGGTACATCATGGCCGAGGGGTGGTTTTGATAGGCAAAAGCACGTAAGGCTGAGAGGTGGTGTTCAAGATGACCGCAAGAACCACGGAAACCGAAGTCACGTTCAAATATCCATTTCGTCTGAAGTCCTGTTCGGAGCCATTGGGAGCGGGCACGTATCGCCTGGTGGTGGACGAGGAGTTGATAGAAAGCTTGAGCTTCACGGCGTATCGTAAAGTTGCGACGCATCTTGAGCTTCCCGCTGTCTCGGTCGCATCGATCCACCGTCGGTTCCTTCAGGTCTCATCAATGGAGATCGAAGATGCGATGGAACGTGACACAGCTAAAATCGGCGCTGGCACCAGTGACATCGCCTGATCTAGAAATTGATTTTCCAATACTTTGTTCAATACCTTCGTCGTTAGTCGAAGATTGCTTCAGCACGTTGCCTTGTTGTACATACCGCTTTGAAGAAAATAGACCGGTCAGAAGACGAGAGTTGTACTTTCTTTAAAGCGGTATTTACTACGACATTGGCAGTCACGGCCACGTGTATACCGCTGCATCTTTCTGTCACTGAAGGTGTCCGTGCCATGAAGGGTCGTGGCTAGCATTGCACGAAAAGCGGCAATTGAACCGATGAAGTTATGCTTCAAACGTGGACGGTGGTTTTCCTGCACGATTATTGAGAGGATATGATCTGATCGCTAGTGTGCATAGGTCCGGCCTCTTGTCGCGTCCGCACAAGAACGCTGGCCAGCTGGCTTCGGCGACGCTCGCTCCGATCAGTATATCGGTCTGTAACGACTACTGAAGTATTCAGAGTGCTTTTCGGGTATTGCCATTTGCGGACAGCCACTGACTTGCAAGTGTTTTCTTTATGTCGTTTGTCTTTATTATTAGCGGCCATGTGTCCCGCCTGTCTGTGCGTTAGCCGTAAGGACGATGGAGGTGACGTTGCTGAAAGCGCGTTGGTGTTTCATTGACTTTTATTATGCGCACGCCAATATTTGAACCTTGATACCACACCGGAGCGCGGCCTTCGTCACCGACGAATTAACCGTCTCTGGTTTCAGGCAGAGTAGGATTGGTATCGACCGTATGGTGAAAGTCGGATCTATTGGCGCCGGAGCCGCCGGCATAAGTGGTCGATGAATCAAATAAACTCCGAACGCAGCGACGGGTTGCTGACCTATGTGCTTGCCTCGGGTTCGCCGGACCATTACATGAACGCGACGGTTTATCATGAGGGGTTGACCTTGGGACAGGCTTTTCGGAATGGGCGAAAATACCACGGCATTGAACTGCCGCTCGGTATGGATCATAGTGGTACGCTATTCATCGCGCATTATTCATTCTGTGGCCTCGATTGCTGGGGCTGACGTCGAGCCATTGCCCACGAGGCGCTTGGCAAGGATATCGGCGTGATCACGCCGAGCGCGGCGCTTTCCAGCTTTCCTTATGCAGCGGACGAGACGATGCGCGCATTGCGACATTTCCTGACCAGACCGAAGCATCGCATCTTAGGACGGTTCGGTTTCGTCGATGCTTTCTCTGAAAGCCGCAACTGGTATGTCCGGACCTATCTGGGGATCAATCATGGACCGATCACCATCATGATCGATAATTTCCGCAACGGACTGCTTTGGTATCTGTTCATGAGCGCCTGTGAGGTGCGAACGGGTCTTTTCAGGCTGGGTTTTGATACTCCTCGTCTCTCAGAAGGCGGTAGCAAAGCGTTTAGGCTGCCGGCCCGACGCTCACCGTAACATCCATGGCGACAAAATCCTCCACATTGCCGATATAGCCGCCGACGACAGGCATTATCTGGCGATTGCTGCGGGCGACCGCCACCGGAATGAGGCTTGCCCCGCCGAGACGGCGATGGGTCGGATCGAAAGCGATCCATCCGGCACCGGGCAGATAAACCTCCGCCCAGGCATGGGTCGAACCGGGATTATCGGCATGAATTTGCGGATCAAAGAGATAGCCCGACACGGCGCGGGCGCCAAAACCGAGATGGCGAACCGCCGCGATGAACAGCGCGGCAATGTCCCGACACGAGCCGTTGGCCAATGCCAGCGTGTCCAGCGGTGTTTGTGTCCCTTCGTCGTCGCGGATGCGATACTTTACGGACCCAAGGATGCAGGCGTTGATATCCTTCAGTAGCGAGAGCGTGTCTGTCGGCACACCTTGGACGAAGGCTCGCGCCCATTTCTCCATTTTTCTGGCTGGATCGGCGTGTTCTGGAATACGGAATGCACCCAGATCGGCCATATCGTCGGCGGAGTACTGGAACGGGAACGAATGAGCCTCCGGCGCGATCTGGAATATTGGCCATTCTATAGCCTGCTGCTCAATGATCAAATGACTTGCGATGATGAGTTCGTCGGTCGGCCTAGTGAACCGGGCGGTGGCGATCAGGTTGCCGAACACATCTTGCGTCCAGTGGATTTCCGCAAGCGGAGCCAAGATCAGCGAACTCGCCGATACGGTGATGTCGTGACTGCTGCGCGGGCGCAACATCATACGATGCTGTTGGAGCACGACAGGACGCGCATAACTGTAGGTCGTGGTGTGGTGGACGCTCAGCTTCATCCGGCTCACCGACCGATAGACAAAAACGTAATCATAATGGATGATGCTCTCATATTAAATCCTCAGGGCTATACTGGTCGTAAGCGTTCAGCTTTAGCCATATCTGTCTGTAGAGAACCGATCGTGATTCGGAAGTACACAGGGCATGGCGTCTGTGATCCCATGGCTGTTACATCGTATAGGAAAGAACCGGCTTCTATCGGGAAGGATGCTTTCTTCAAGGATCACGATGCCGGAAGCGACAATCAGCCTGACTGGTGGTCGCATGTCGCGGATGTAATGGGATAGCTTAATTTTATCCATGGCTGCCCACATCTCAATTTCGGTTAACACCAGATCGAGGTCAATTCTCGACTCCAGAATGCCAATGACCTTATCGGCATCGCTGGCCTCAAGTTCCTCGTAGCCCGCATTGCCAATAAACATCTATTTTCCTAATTCTACATGTGGGCAGGGAGTATATCGCCGCAAGGATATAGCGTTTGAAAAGGAGATAAGTTCCTAGGAGAGTGCCGGAATATTAGCGTTGGGATTGCCCGCGTTTCGCTTCACGTAGCCATGCCGATACGGTTGTCCGTGACGGAGAGTGTCCTGTCCACTTCTTGTGATCCGTAAGCGGATATCGATCACGAGCGCGCTGATTAGGAAAGACATGTTTGAGGGTCTTGATTACCAGTTCTGCCACGATAAGTTACAAACTGATAAAAAATTGTCTTCACGGCGCTATCATCGTCCACCACTAACATGGAGAGGCGGTTCGGATGGGCGTTGTTGCAGGGATCACGGATGAGCTGATATGCTGGGCCAGTTTACCTTCTCAGGACACAGTTGATGCCGCATAAGTTTAATGCCAAGCGACGCGACAAGATACCCAAACAGAAGTTCAAGGTAACAAACTGGCCAGTCTATAATAAAAGCCTGCGTCGCCGTGGTGATTTGACCATATCGGCGAGTGAGGCGGCGTTATGTTTGTGGTTTGCGGCACGCAGGAAATCTCGAGGTGGCCAGCCCAAATACTCGGATCTGGCAATTACACTGTGCTTGACCTTGCGCGTTGTCTATCAACTACCACTGCGCCAGACCCAAGGTCTGATGCGCTCTGTCGCGCGGCTGATGGGGATTGATATTGCTGTGCCGGATTTTTCCACTTTGTCACGCCGTGGCAAAGGATTGGTATTGTCTTCCGCAAACCATCACTCCACAAACAGGGAGCCGGTTCATTTGGTGGTCGACAGTACAGGATTAAAGATCTTCGGTGCGGGCGAATGGCTGGAAAACAAGTACAAAGTCAGAGTTAAACGCAAAAAGTGGCGTAAACTTCATCTCGGCCTTGATCTCGCCAGCGGCATGATTATCTGCTCCGATCTGACGACAGATGATGTTGGCGACCCGACAGCTTTGCCCGGCCTTCTGGACCAAGTGGATGACCCCGTTGATACGTTCATTGCCGATGGTGCTTATGATGGAGCGCCAACCCATAATCTTCTGGTGGCACGCTTTGGGGCAAAAGTGAACATCGTTATTCCTCCTCCTAAAACAGCAGTTTCAAGCCCGCAAGCCGCGCTCAATCCCTCAGTCCGAAATCGTCATATAGCCCAGATTAAGACCAAAGGTCGGACCGCCTGGCAGCAATCATCCGGCTACAATCGGCGCAGCCGTGGTGAGACACAAATGGATCGATGGAAGACCGTGATCGGCCAAAAACTCCAAGCGAGGAATTTCGATAACCAGAAAACAGAGGCAAAGATCGGCGTCCGTGTTCTCAACCGGATGACTGAACTTGATCGTCCAGAGTTCCAACGCATCGCATAAATATTCCCTGGGTAGGGTTCACTCGCCTGTTTTCTGATCCATGCAACAAGGCCTTAAAAATGTACCACCAGTCCAAGTATCGGCCCTTTTTGAACCACATCATAAACGAAACCATCGTGACTATAATCGACACCGAGTGCACGGTAGCCTGCAACGGCAGATAGATTTTCCTTGAACTGGTATCCGAATGTTCCGGCAACATCCCAATCCATTTTGGCCTGCCCCCCACCCACAACACCCCAACCACTGAAGTAAAAGTCATTCGTCAGAAAGTACTTACCGCGCATTCCAGCCACAGCATCAACCCATGCAGCGCTGTCGCGCCCGCTGTGCCCGTCGAATAATCCACCATCGAAAGAGATTTCCGTACTCGCGTACCAGACGCGCGCGCCTGCAACCATATCAAGACGGCTTTTACCCTCTTGGAGAAGGCTGTAGCCTCCACCAAAAAAGCCGGAAAACGTCTCAGATTTTATATCAACACTGTTGCTCAACACCCCGTAAGGGGTCCGACCGCCTGCAGAAATTTTTGTATAGATGATATCAGTGAGCAGGCTATAGCTCTCATAATGCCCTTCAATGACACCCATGAACGAGAAGTCGAGTTCTTTGAAGAGGCTTCCGAAGTCAGAATTCATTTTTACGGGCGGCAGCCCAAATTGACCTGCTGTGCCGCTGACGCCTGCAGCCCAGAAGTAAGGACTTGCACTAAACCGCCACCCGTCCGGTTCGACTTCTTGCCCTGCAGTCTGAGACACGGCAGGCTCCACCGGAACATCGGCAGCAATGGCCATATACTGACTACCAATCAATGCAGTCAGCGAAATCACGAAAAGTCTAAAGTGATGCATTGTCCCCCCGAAACTTTGCCTCGGTGATTAGTTGAGGAATGGGTTATCATTGAGTTTGCTGGGACAGCACCTCATCCTCAACAGCACAATCAACAGTTGGACTGTTCGCTGTTTCCAATTCTTTGCGCGCGGCCTGCATATCAGCAAGGAATTCGGGACTGCTGTGTAATTTAGCAACTGTTGCAGCCCCCATAATGCGCCCGGCATCTACATCGCTTTGCCAGTGAGCGTTACAGATCACCCTGCTTTGTCCAAACGATAAGCCGCGCTTGAACAATTCATCCGCGCGCTTTGGATTGACTTCGGCCAATGTGAGCGCCCATGCCCATCCCGCAGCCGTATGCCCCGACGGGTAGGAACCGTCTTGACGCAACACATCTTCTTCGTCTGGCTGACATGTACCTTCGTTGTGCACGACGAAAGGTCGAGTTCTATTATATTTGTTCTTGATGCCATAGGTCGAAAGACCCGCATCAGTAAGAACTCGTTGCATCAAATTATAGAGATGCGGTGTCTTCTCCTCACTAATATCCACTCCCATAGCACATGAGAAATTCTTCGCAGGCTGGGGAAATTGCAAATCAGCATCTGTCCGTGCCTGATCCCAGCGCGCATTTCCGCGTAGTGCGATAGTAGCCTCTCTTGCTGCCTCATCACGTGCCAGTGCAGCACTTCCCTCAGCTGGAGGCGAACCCAGCAAAACAAGACTGTTGGGAAGCTCACTCGACTGCAGATAGCCTGGCGTGAGGTGAAAATGCGGGTCCGTTACTTTTGGGCCAGCGTCATTTTCTGCGATGGCGGAACTCACAGCTTGGCCAGCGAATACGACAGCGGTGAGCAAGGCCATTCGGCCGACCTTCCACAACATTCAAGTGCTCCTAGTTTTATAGTTTCAAGCTGCTCGTAAGCGGATGTCCGTCATAGTTATGTAGATAACGGACACTCCGCGTTTCGCCAGGCGTCGTTTTAGCTGTAAACTTAGCCTTGCCGATGTGAATTAGTTTTGGCGCGGTTCGGCTTCTGGAAATTTCCATTCGCCACTAACAACATTTTGATCTGGCCGATAAAGCCTTACAGTGTAGTTCCAGCCCTCAACAACGGGTAGGCAATTTGGTTTTTTTCCATCACAACCACCAAATTGCGCAGTAACCGATCCGTCCGCATTTTTTGTCGCCGTAAGGTTGTTGATCGAATAGGCATTGTAGTCGTTTTTCTCAAAGAAGCCTTTGGCGTTGTAAACGCTGATCGACCAGAAAGCCTTCACCGGCACGGTCTTTGGCACATTGAGAGTATAGACGGTTTTTCCGTCATTTTTCTCAGGCGTAAAACTTGGATACATTGCGTCTTTTTCTGGAATGCCGCCCCATCCGGAAGCTGTACCAATTAGATGACGGATCGGATCGACCGCACTGCGGGTTCCAAAGGAACCGTTATACGACGTTTGATGTTTTGCTAACGCAAGCAGAGCATTTCGGATTTCTGTCAGGCTCTCGTCATCCCAGTTTGGGATATCGAGCTGGCCCGGCTCCTTCTGGCTGACCTTAATGGCATCCTGGAGTTTATGGACTTCATCAAGATCTTTTGGATCGTTGGGGTCCACCAGTGTGCGGACAGCCACAAAAGCATATCTCGTACCAACGAATTTCTGTGTTAGCGTAACCGGCTTCGTACCATAGGCGACAATTGGCAGGTAGTGATCCTGATCAACGACCATCATCGACATATAGCGCTTGCCCGTCTCAGGTAGAGAGATCGTTACTGGTCCTGCCGCCAGATCAAACACAGCGAACGAATAGAGGGTGTCGCGGTTCATGCGGATAACAGTCTGCTTATCAATCGCCACGGGCTCGCGAGCATGCTTAAACTGGCCCAGCTGGCCTATGTCCTTCACATTGGCCGCAAGGTAATGGTCGGTCTCAGCACGAACGAAACTGTCAACGGTGACCGGCGCTGTGCTACCCAATGTCTCGGCATATGCTCCACCGGACCATGCAACCGAGGCAACTACGAGACTGATCCCAACCGAACGGAACATGGAATACCTCTTCATACAATCATAATAACGATGACGGCGTCCCTTCGCAGAATGCGGCAGGGATCAATCCAGAACGGTCTGCAAATCACTATTTGATCAGCTGACTGAACTCTATCCAGATCGCTTCTAACACTCGCGAACTGCCAGTCTTGCCATTTTGTGACATTTCCATCCGACCTCGTCATTTCGCTATTCAGGAAACATGAATGTCAGGGTCGTGCGCAGTCCCCACTCTGGCGTACCGGCAGGACCATCAGCATAATAACGCCCACCTACCTGAAGGCTCATGGCCTGATCGTTCACCTTGAAAACCTGCGTAGCGCCTAAATTAATTGGAACTGTCCAATGCTCCGCTTGCCAGTCGTAGGTTGAATCCACGCTGAGCGACGTCGATCTTCCCTGGCCGAAATTATAGGAAACAAACGGCTGCAACAGGCTGGCACTCACGTCTTGCCTGCCCGAAGGGCCCGCGACAGACCAAATATGATTACCTAACGCACCGACGGTCCACGCTTTTTCCTGAATAAGTGCTACCGCTGTAGGGCCAAGACCAAATTTCCCGCTACCTAAATAATCGTCGGTCGCCGTAGGAAGAAGAAAAACCGGCCCGACGCCCCATATCAAGCCGCCAGGCCCCGCTTTCTTCGGGGACAAGAAAAAGCTGGCATTTATATCGCCTAAGCCTGAAACGCTGCCACCAGGCATATAATCCCGATAAGCGATTGGTATAATTGTGCGCGAAATAACGTTCCAATCGTCGTTTAAGCTGAATGGAATAACAGGCTGAATGTTGAGACTGTAGGCAAAACCGTCTTTGTTAGACCCAGCCTTAAAGTCGAAGTTATTTTGAAAAGGAACGCTAATGAGACTGGCCAGAGGATTTGCTAATTGTTGTGAAAGATCATCAGCCGACGATTGGGACCACGCCGCGCCAGTATTAAATGCAATAAAGCCCGCGATCGTAATAATCATGGTGCCGCATTGCTTGCACCAACTGAACAGTCCATTTATGCCCTGCATCTTTCCCCCTTTAAACAAACGCTGAATATGCCCTGTATTCGTAAGATGATGCTATGCCGCAGAGCGTGACACGAACCAATGCAAACGACATCTAACCAATCATTGAGGGATTGGCGGACAAGTTGTCTTCAAACGCTTCTAGCAGGGACAGATCATCAGTCTTGCCATTTTGTGCCAACTTTAGTCTGGCGACGGTGCTTCAGGTGAAACACTTATCGCAATCGCGATTGTTCACGAAATTGGCGGGGGGTTACACCGGAAATACGGCGAAATGCTCGCGTGAAGTGGGCTGGGTCAGAATAGCCAGACGCAAATGCGATATCGATGATCTTGGAATCGGATTCACGTAATAAGTTGCTTGAGCGCTCAAATCTCACAGCATCCAAAATATCTGAATACACAAAATCAACATTTGCGAGTTTCCGCTGGAAGGTACGCGCACTGACGCCTGCCATCTCGGCGATCTCAGCAAGCGTGGGAACACCTCCGTCAAGATAAGATGGCAACATCAGTTTGAGAAGTTCCACGATATCATAGCCCGAGGGGCCATCCTCCTGATCCTGCACTGGATGAAATGATCCAGCTAAACGGTTGGAGAGACTAAGGCATGAGATAGGTATGCTGATCCATGCCGCGTGCTGTCCAGACATGAAGCGCACATTTGGCCAGAAGGATTGCGTCGCTTCACTCGGCGTATAGTGCGCTTCAAAAGCCATTACTGGCGGTGTCCAGTTGGGACCAGTAAATTGCCGCACAATATAGATCGAGAAAATATTCTGAAGCCATTGTGCATGCTCCAGGTGCTGAAGTTCTTTTGTTATTGCGAGCTTGCTGCAAACCCGGACATGGTCACTATCGCGTTCGATCCACATGCTCAGGATAGTGTCTTCCCTCGAAGCCTCGGTACAGGCATGCCGCAATGCAACAAGCAATGTCGGGGAGTGTGCGATCAGTGCTCTGGTTTTTTCTCTCAGATGAGAAAAATGCAGCCGCTGGCTGGCTAGGAAACCGAAATCGGTAATGCCCTGAGAGCTTTGGGCCGTTTCGATAAACTGGATTGCAGGCAATACCGGAACATAAAGATCGCGCTTTGTTTCGAAAGAAAATGGTAGCCGAGCTTTCTTCAAAAGCGTGCTCGTAGGCGCACCCAGCTCGTCAAGTATACCCACAAATGGAAGAAGAAACTGGCTACGAGTCAGAGGGATGTTGGCCATTGCATCTCTTCTCCATCTCTAGCTGATGTTTTTCTGGCAAAAAAATAGACGAATTACAACGCCCATATTTCCCGACTGAAAAGGGCGACGAGAAACCATCGACAGGTCCCTGTTCTAAGGCGCCACTCACGCTACCTTATCGCAATGCCGACTGTTGGCCGATTTCAGAAAATCACCGATTTGTTCACCTGACCGACATAGTGTGCAAAACCATTGAATGCAGCCTGATTTTGAACCAGTTTTATATTTAATGCTGATCCGACACAGCACATGTATTCTTTTAAATCCTATGTCTATTTCCGTCCTCGCGTGGGTTAACCCAAATAGTAACCTGGCTCAAAATCAGGCTAAACTCAACAGGTTGTTCAGCGGTTGATGAAACAGGAGAAGCTGATCGTTGCCACGCCAAAGTGGCGGCGATATCGCTCTTATCTGGGAGAAATCAGTCCGGCAACCGAGAACCTTATTAGTCGTAACTTCCAGGCCACAGCCCCAAACGAGAAACGGCTGACTGATATCACGGAGTTCCATATTCCGGCTGGCAAGGTGTATCTCTCACCCATCATCGACTGTTTCGATGGTTTGGTTATCAGCTGGTCACTCGGAACGAGACCAGATGCGGCATTGGTCAACACGATGCTCGATGCCGTAATAGAAACTGTCTCAGGTAGAGATGAGCGGCCAATATTACATTCTGATCGCGGTGCACATTATCGCTGGCCGGGTTGACTATCGAGGATCAGTGATGCGAAGCTGGTGCGCTCAATGTCCCGTAAGGCGTGCTCCCCAGATAACGCTGCATGCGAAGGCTTCTTTGGCAGGCTAAAAACAGAGTTCTTTTATCCCAGCGATTGGAAGAACACTCCACTCGAGCAGTTTATCAAGGAAGTTGATGGCTACATTCGGTGGCACAACGAGAAGCGAATCAAAATATCACTTGGCGCTCGAAGCCCAATCGAATATCGAAACAGTCTTAGCATTGTGACGTAGAGTCCAAGTTTTATCCGCTCATACCATTAATTATATAATTATTTTTTGTTTTTTAGCGTTTCTTTTTTCAATGTTGGAAAGTGACCAAGTGATGGATTTTGCTCCATTTCTTTAACAGCAGACTTATCTTTCTTCGGCTTGCGAATTTCACGATTACCGCGCATTTGGCCTTTAGCCATAATTTGAATCCATCTTGTAATCTGACGCTATTTTCAGATAAAAATTGGTGCTCTCGACACATAATAGGGTGCTGGTTCGAGTTACGCTATACCGTAAGCAGCTGCACTTTCCGGCGGGGGCGATTCATAGAGTTGTTTGGAATGCACGACACCCGTCATGAAGTGCTTTAATACTCTTTGTGACTGTTCCCAGAGAGGACCCGGCAATGGCCGCATCCGTAAGGTTTCATAGCCAGCATTTGAAAGCATTATTTTAAGTAAGCGGTTGTTTGCAGGACTAAAATTTACAGTATTAATGATGGAAAACATCTCGTCATCCTTTCAATTTAGGGGAAAGATATGTGTTTATAAAGCAAAAAATCTTATTTAATTATTCTCTACAATTTAATCATGCACTTTATTCGATACAATCACAATGAAGCAATTAAGGTCACTTGAAGGCAGGATCCTTGTTTAAAAGTAAGATTTCTATCCCATATCCTGTAGTTTTATTCGATAGGACGTCTGGTGAGACTGGTCATATAGCCTGCCTGCGACTGCAAAGATCATCTTACGCGATGCGTCGAATGTAGTCAGTAGCGACGCTTGGGTTGTCGCAATTGCGCCCATTCGTTCCGATGCGCTTTTCTCGATCAGAGATGGAACGGAGATCATACCATCATATCCAATGAAGCGCACGCAGGCCTCAAAATCATTAAAGCTCATGCTGGGGTTCGGAAAGTAAGAGTGTCATTGTAAGAATCCTTTTGCTGTAGCGCCACCTTCATCGTTCCAATTGTCGATGGCGCTGCTAGAGCACGTCCATTGAACGCGGAATCGCGTTGA
>NZ_JBLZOF010000018.1:0-21850 GCF_049199085.1 Ochrobactrum sp. EDr1-4 | reverse complement strand
GCATGCTGGACGCTGCCGATCTGCCTGACGATATTGCTGAGTTGAAGGCGCTTCTGATCGCAGCAACAGCGCTCGGTCTTCGTAAAGATGATCGGATTGCGCGGCTGGAGAAGCTGGTTGCAGCCTTCAAACAGGCCGCTTTTGGACGCAAGTCAGAGAAGATTAATCCTGAGCAGTTTGATCTGGCTCTGGAAGATCTGGAAACAGCTATAGCGGCGATCCATGCGGAGGATGAAGCGGATACAGCTTCCACCAAGCCTGCCTCAAAGCCACGTGCCATCAATCGCGGTTCTCTTCCAAAGCACCTGCCACGTATCGACGAAGTGATGGAACCGGAAAGTCTGATTTGCGCCTGCGGTGGTTGTCTGCATTGCATTGGTGAAGATGTTTCTGAGCGACTGGATGTGATCCCTGCGCAGTTTCGTGTCATTGTCACGCATCGTCCCAAATACGCATGCCGCGCTTGCACTGATGGTGTTGTGCAAGCACCCGCTCCAGCGCGACTGATCCCGTCAGGCTTGCCGACAGAAGCAACAGTTGCGCATGTGCTGGTTTCCAAATATGCCGACCATCTTCCGCTTTATCGCCAGGCCCAGATCATGGGCCGTCAGGGCATCGACATAGATCGCTCGACACTGGCTGACTGGGTGGGACGGACAGCCTTTGAGCTGCGCCCTGTCTTTGATGCGCTGATTGCTGATCTGAAGCGATCAAGCAAACTCTTCATGGATGAGACGCGTGCACCGGTTCTTGATCCCGGATCAGGAAAGACCAAAACAGGATATTTTTGGGCTTTGGCGCGGGATGACCGACCATGGGACGGCAATGCCCCGCCCGGTGTCGCCTTCACTTATGCGCCCGGACGATCTGGCCAATATGCCGAACAGATATTGCAGGACTTCAACGGTATTCTGCAAGTGGATGGCTATGCAGGCTACAATCGGTTGGTCACGCCAGATCGTGTTGGTCAGAATATACAATTGGCTTATTGCTGGGCTCACGCGCGTCGCAAGCTTATTGAGATTACGCGCACAGGCTCGTCCCCGATTGCTGAAGACGGTGTAAAGCGGATCGGCGAACTCTATAAGATCGAGGCTGGATTGCGTGGTCTCAATCCAGAAGCGCGGCTCGCAGTTCGTCAGGCACAATCAAAGCCGCTGATCATCGATATGCAAACATGGCTTGCGCATCACCGCGCACGCGTGTCGGCAAAAGCGCCATTGGGCGAGGCGTTGAAATACATCGCTAAATACTGGGACGGCTTGTGTCTGTTCCTGTCTGATGGTCGTGTCGAGCTGGATAACAACAGCGTCGAAAGAACAATCCGGCCAATTGCGCTCGGCCGTAAGAATGCACTCTTCGCAGGTCATGAAGCAGGCGCTCATAACTGGGCTACGATCGCCTCGCTGATCGAAACGTGCAAACTCAATTCAGTAGATCCGCAGAAATGGCTGACAAGCACGCTCACTGCAATCGTTAATGGCCATAAGCAGAGCCACATCGACCAACTATTGCCATGGAATTATCAAGACAACGTGTGATCAAGACATCGCTTACGGTTAACCGGCATCTCCACTATGAACTAAAAAAGTTCAAAGAACCGGGTAGGCTCAATGATATTTTCGAAGATGTCGGCCGGCTCAGACGCATCGTCTGGTACTTCGACAACCAAAGATCAACTGTACTTCTAGTACGAACGCCTCTCCGTCACCAAATAAGCACTACTTTTTAAATCGCTAGCGTTTTAAGGCTTCCCACATGCATAAATCCAACCTGTTGAGGCATCAACGCAGGTCAAGACGGCTCCTGAATGCATAAATTTGGATTAGGATTATCACCCTCTAATCATGGAAAGTCCGTTACGGCGAGTTTGATCCAATCAGAGGTCTTTGATAAAGAACCCGGTCAGACAGGTATAGGGATTAAATCAATATCGCCGAACCCTCGAAGCCAAAGGCGTTTGAATTTGAGACTGGCGAGATCGACGTTTAACTCCGAGGTGAACGGTTCGAGATAGGTCGCAGCATCAGAACCTATGAACCCTATATTTGCTGCCTTCATCGCCTTGAAAACCTTGCAGACTGAGGAAACGAATACAGGCATTAGATCGATATAAACTTGATCCGAGGGATATCGTTCTCGCAAGGCGCGCTCCCGAACGCTCGGCAGGGCCAGTCCATCGTTTATCAGCTCGAAACGCTTCTCGGCTCTGCTGCTACTCATGAAGGTGTCGAAATAAGGCGATGCGAGCGAAGGATTCAGACGTGAATCCAAGTCGTCCAACCTAACATAGTGCGACATCGCGATCTGACGGCCGTGAGTGGTAGAGTGACTTGCGAGTAGGAATGATGCGCCACCGGAACGTTGCAGTCCCCCTTGAATGTGCAGCCGATGATTAAGTGTCCGAAAGAGCGGGTGGTTACGGTGGTGGATTGCATTCCTGACGGCGATCAAAAGCGAAGTGTCGGCGTGATCCAAGTATGAAAACAGATCCTTCGACACGTCATATAGCGTATGGAATATTTCCAGCTTCATCTCGAATGTGCGATCCACATTATCAATCGCTTCCTCTCGATCGACTTTAAATACCCCAGGGAACAGCAGGTTCGCTTCGACAAATATACGCATGGAGTTTGCGAGGTTGCTGATTGCGCCCTCAACTATGCCGTTCTGATTCAATGCCGCCTCATATTTATTATTACCCTCAGGCATTCCGCCCATCTTTGCGCGAATCATCCAAGGCCAAGTGTTACGTTCAAAGATATATTCGAATGCGTTTGCCGTCCGCGCAAATGAATCTGGAAAGTGGAAGACAGGAGAGACAAATTAATTGAGATGGCAGCGCTAACGCGACCTCGAAACAGAGGCTCACGACGATTGACCGCAGAGACCTGCGAGGCAATGCGCGATGCAACATATTGTGTTATGATAATCGGAATTGCCGTCTCCACAAGTCTCGGCTGCACCAGACCGCATAGAATATTAAGGGTCGCTTCGACTGTGATCGCCACCCCAACTTTCGTGAAAAGACGTGAAATCATCATCGTCGATCGGATTGGGGTGAACTGCAGCATAAAAGGTTCCAATTCGATCACTGTAGTCTCCAGTCACGATCAGACTGGTTTTTTTGAATATGATTGTAGCATGTTGCGTCAACGGTCCTGCAACTAAGAGGCAATGGAGCTTTTCGCGGAATATCGTCAGTCACGTCATCTGGATTAGATGTGATCGGATGGCAGGCACCTGGTCGTTCATCATGCTCAAATACCGAAAGCCGCTCATACTTTCCAATAGAATCGAAGTTTCGAGGTTGGCTTCGAAATCCACCTTGCCGTGATGGAGCTGTCGTTCTTGACCTCATCTTATCATGTGGAGTGCCTATTGAACTTCATAATATATGCCTCTCACGTGATGTAAGCGCTGATCAAATCTGCATTGTCGCCGATGATTGCGAGCCTAGCTGCTGGGAACGTTTTCGAATTTCAAAAGGTCGCTAATTTTTTCATCCGCTTTCGTCTATCTTAATCTTGACGGGACTAAAACGACCTACCCGGAGGCTATCATTCGGGGCCAGTCACATCGTTTACGAACCGTCGAAGTCGAACCCGCTCTTGCGGATCCGCGGTCATCGCCCTAATACTTAAGGGCAGACCAAGAGGGCAGCTTTTCCTTCCGTCGGCAATCATTTCTCCCACAATGGTAAGCGCTGGATTAATCCGCCGAACACTCCAGCCATGCTTCTCCGCAATCTCGTTACACGACACCATGCCGTCGGTTTCTAGAACTGCCATGGCAACGGCTACAGCGTCCTGACGCGGGCTGACATTCTCGAACACGATGGGGTCGAATGCTTCATATAGCTTAGATTCTGTGACGATGTGACCGAACGGTTTTCCAATTACCTTGCTGATCCTGAGCATGCCTTCGAGTTCCAGCTCTCCCACTGCTTCGAGAATTTCCGTCTCTGACGCTTCCGGAAATTGGGCGACGATCTGATCGTAGTTGAATATGTCAGCCCAACCCTGCTCGGCATTCTCACTCATCCAGCGACCCAGGTATGCAGCATTTTCGGACAATGGCACACGTTTCAGGATGAAGTTCACCGCTGCTTCCGTGTCGTTTGCAAGCTTTGTAATCTCCTGCCTCCAGCTCTCGTCCTCAATGTCAGACTGGGGCGGATGCGTCAGGCTATAAATTGCCGACAGATGGCCGCCTGCCAACGGGATAGCGGAGACAGTGGCATCGATCAGTTTTCGGACAAGAGCGCGCTTTGGCGACGGTGTGGGCAGTTTGATCGACATCTTATCCCCCTCCCATTAAATAAAAATTTTGAATTTGGTTTTTTCGCTGGCCGCGCATCAAAACTTCGGGATGATGTTTGAAAAATCCAACTTGAAGTGTTCCTGCGTCTCGCACAGCGTTTTGAAGAGCATAGTAAGCGTGGACATAGGTAACATTGTCGTTTGTGGGATGCTATTTGTTATTAACCGTTCTGTACTCCAACTTATGAATGTTGAGACTGAATTGAGAGCGATCACCTTGGCACAGGATGATGAAGTCGCGAATTTGTTCACAGTTATGCAAGGTTATAAGCCATCTGCTACCAATTTTGCCGAGAAGCATCGTCGACCATAATACTACCCGGGAAAGATTTTGTCGTTTGCGCGTGATGCGCTGACCTTCGTGCTATTAATTAGTTTCGTCAGATGTTCAATTTTGCCCTTTACACCGCGTTCGATGACATCTGATCGCGCCAAGGCATCGGCGAGTAGCGGCAAATCTCTTTCCGCTACTTTTAGTTCTCCTAGTACCGGAATGCTGACTGCACTATGCTTGCGTACGAAAGTCAGATCACTTTCGTCATCAATGTAAACGACCTTCCAGTACCCCGTGTGTTTGGGCTTACCTTTTTTGACATCGAAATCAATCAGCCAGTCATCTATCGCCATACTCTTACCCCACCCCTCATAAAACTCGGTTCCTGCGAGGCTTTTATCTCTACTGAGGGCGTCGGCGAAGGCTTTTTGAGCGTGATCAGATTCGTTCTCTGCCCATTGGACGACTTTTATACCGCTAAATGCGGGATGGTCCGGCTGCATCCTGACTAATTTAAGCAGATCAGATGTTAGGCTCGCACCTAAAGGAGCGAAAGTTTTCCGCGCATTCCAGACTATTTTGGCCAGACTAATTTGCTCCGCGGTAATTTTTGATGCTTTTGAAAAACGCTGATCACACCAGCCTGAAAACTGCTTAATAAGGCCGGGCTCCTGGCTCTCAATATTTGCTTCAGCCCAACCTGTTATATATGCTCCCTCGACTACCAATCCATTGCTTGAAGCATTTGATGAACCCATCACCAATTTATCAGGCGTTAAGTAGACTTAGCCATGTAGTCGACAGTCTGTTCTTACATCGACGTTATCCAACTTCATCAGTCGTTCAATTTCATCGGGATTGCAGGCACCAGAGTCGAGATTACATACGATCCGAAGGGACTTCCACTTCTTATCAAGAGCGAGTTTATCGATTGCGCCGCTTCCCCAAAACGCCACTGCCAGGGTTGCAGTATCGGTCTTTAAAAGCATATCCCGGATGGCTGTAACGGCTCCGGTTTCATCAAGAAAAGATGTCAAATTTTGCCCCACTTCCACTTTATTACTTTATGTTGAAATCACGCCTATGAAGCCTGCTTAGTCCGGCAACGCGTTGACCCTGCGGCCAATTACAACCATTAAAGAACGATAATTAAACGACCTTACTTTTCAACGCTTGCCCAAATGCATTCACCTCGAGCATCACCCCACCGTTTCCAGAAACTCCCCGATATTCATCAGCCATTCCTGCTGATCGGTATGATAGGTAGTGTGAATGCTTTTTGGGAGGACGAGTTGCAGGGACTGCGCCTGCATCTCACTGGTCTGGGTTCTTGAGATGGATGGCTCAAGGGTCAAGAGATGTTTCTCTGAAATCCTGTTCGCTTCGGCAAGCACCTGTCGCCACCGGTCCTTACAGGTCGTCTTGACTGCCAGCATGCGAAGGTTTTCCGCGGGGAAGGTGGGATTGGCATAGGACGCTTCATCCGGAAACAGAAAATCCGCTGCATTGCGTTTTTCGGTGGTTGCTTCGCGTTTGTAGGCAACCTTGTGTGCCTTCAGTACTGCTTCCACGTGATGAGCAAATGCATAGCCGGCGCGTGACTTGCGCCGGTTCTGAACACTTAGCGAAAACGATAAAAAGCCATCGACGTCTGCATCACCATTTTGCAGGAAGCCTGCTTTCAGCCGCTCGGCCACCACAACGCGCTCCATGTGACGGAACAGCGCTTCCTCATGCTCCATCCAGGCGGTCAGTGCGCTGTCAGGATCTGCAAGTGGATCAACACCTTTCAGCGTTTTGCGGGCGAATTCAGAAAACTTGGCTGTTCCGGGAAATATGTTGCCAAAGCGGGTAATCAGCAGACTGAGCGCATCGGGTTCGGGTTCTTCTGTTTCAATACCCAGCTCATCAAGAATAAACTTTGCGGCCAGATCAATGTCACGGCCGCCATCATTGCTGATATCCTGCTGTGAGAGTTTGAAATCCGTGGTGAGTTGCAATCCGAACAGCCACAGAAGCTTCTGTTCGATCGAGCTTCCTGACGGGCATAGGATTGCCAGGACTTTGCGCTCCGCTGTCATGCAGAGGAAGAGTGTGTCTCCTGCTTTTGCGCGGTAGACAACGCTTTCTGCGGCTGCCGGGTAAAAGAGACGATACTCCGGGGAACGATGTTTTTGTCTTTTCCGGCTGTTGTACCACGTGCCGGTCAATTCCAGTCGCAGCGGTTCGTCCTGTTCGTCATCCATCCAGATATAGGTGAGGGGGATTTTTTCTTTCTCATCCGGTGTACCAACGAAGGCCCGGAAAATATCGACCCCCTGAAACTCATGCCCGTTGGAGACAGTTGGATCGACTTCGGTACCGCGAAGAACCTTTGCGCCAGCGCCGATAAAATATCCTGATAAATAACCCCGTCCAGCCACTCTCAGTCCGCCTCAATTATCCGCCTAAATCTGTACGCCGCGAATCTGCAATTCGCTGTCGTCAGTCAAAAGCCACTGGCCGAGAGTGTCAATCACTTCCCCGGAGGATCTGCGGGTCTTTCCCTTCAGCGCGCATTCCCAGATGATTGCAATACGCCAACCAGCACTTCTCAGCTCTGTCAGATTGCGCTCATCACGGGCGACATTGCCACCAATCTTTTCACGCCAGAATTCTTCGCGTGTGGCAGGCCAGCGAAACAGATGGCAATCATGCCCATGCCAGAAACATCCGTTGATGAAAATGACTGCGCGATATTTTGCCAGCACCAGATCAGGTTTGCCGGGTAGTTCCTTTGCATGCAGGCGAAAGCGGAACCTGCTGGCATGCAATCCTTTGCGAATGGTCAGTTCCGGCTTTGTATTGGTCGCGCGTATAGCAGCCATATTGCGGCTGCGCGTCGCTTTGTCATGTACGTCAGCCAACCTTACGTGCCGGTGTTCTGCTTTGCGCAATAAGATCCAGAATATATGGCTGCATAATCCGTGCAACCTCGGCAAAGACCGGAACAGCGACCGAGTTGCCAAACTGCTTATAGGCCTGTGTGTCAGACACAGGTATGCGGAAGTCATCCTCATATCCCATAAGCCGCGCACATTCACGCGGTGTCAGCCGGCGCGGGCTTTTGCCTTTTCCACGGCTGATGAGAATTTCTGATCCGTCCTTATAGTAGCGGGCTGAAAGCGTGCGTGCGATGTTTTCAGGGCCAACAAGACCAAAACCAAAGCCATTGCCCTTCGCTTTGTGCTTGGCAGCGTAGTCCTGCAGATATTGCCAGAGTTTGTCTGTGAGGATGTACTTTTTATTGACCTCAGCAGAGGCGCCTACTGTGAACTCCCCTTCCGGCTTTTCGCTGCCATCTTCCGGATGTAAAATTGAATTCAGCCGTTTTGCGCCATAGGCAGGCAGTTCAAGCGCATCAAAGCTGAAATTGACCGGTGTACGAAAGCCGACAATGACAATACGCTCTCTGTGCTGTGGCACAAAGTGCCCTGCATCGATTACACAGGTATGGATTGAATAGCCAAGCTCTTGTTCAAGCTTGCGGCGGATCACACTGAATGTCCGGCCTTTATCGTGGCTCCTGAGGTTCTTCACATTCTCCAGAAGAAAGGCTGCCGGACGATGATGCTTGAGTATACGCAGTACATCAAAAAACAGTGTGCCCTGCGTTTCATCGTCAAAGCCGTGCGCGCGGCCCAGTGCATTTTTCTTGGAAACGCCGGCAATCGAGAAGGGCTGGCAGGGAAAGCCTGCAACCAGCACATCATGGTCAGGCACCTCATCAGCTGTCACTTCGCGGATATCGCCAGCAATCGGTCGGTTATCACGGTAATTGGCATGATAGGTTTTCTGGGCATACTTGTCCCATTCGGATGTGAATACACAGCGCCCGCCAGCACTTTCCAACGCGCGCCGCAATCCGCCAATACCTGCAAAAAGATCGATGAAGGTGAACGAACTGTCGCCCGATGGCTGACGACGTTTTTCCGCTTCACTGCGTAAAACATTCACAACGGCTTTTCGTGGGGTTTCCTCGCCGCGTCTCCAGCGGTAGATATGCCCCTCAGAATAGCCGAGAATCTCTGCAGCGTCTGCAACTGACAGCCCGGATTGCTGAAGAAGGCTGTCGAATTCGGTCTGCATGTTCGTGCTCCGCTTAGCATATTCCCTGGGAATATTTCTGACATGAAGCCAGCAAATCACCCGCATTATGCGAACATAAAGAAAACTTTCTCTTAATGCCATTATCTGTATTGAGAAACTATGTGGATATCACCGACGCATTAGGGTGCATTTCATTCATCACTCCCTTCTGTCAGCCAGCCAGTCGTGATGCTGACAGAAGCGAGAATTATTGCCAGTTGAAGTCTGACTGACGGCGATACTCCGTCAGAACAAATATTGCCGTGCATTCAGCATTAAGCGGCAGAGTATAAAATCTGAACGTGAGCTCAGACTTCCATCCAAACCTGATTGAGAATTCGGGCAGCCAGCGCAGCCTTATCCTGCGGCAGAAAACGCCCATAATGGCTCGCGACCATTTCCGGGGTATCCTGAATCGCATAACTGGCTTGCTCGTAAGATCCTGTTTGCTTGAGAATATGGGTGGCCAGAACACCTCGCACATTATGCGGCCCATGGGGAAGCAAGCCTTTGATCGCGCCCCGGTCAGTATATGGGTTGTAAATGCCATACCGCTGTATTGTGAGCCGCCATGCTTCGTAAAACGTCGTCTGGTTATAGGCTGCATCTTTACTCGTCAGCTTTACAGTTTTCACGAACAGCGTGCCTGGATCTTCTGCTTTGCCGAGAAGGACAGCCCGATGCCGGCTGATGTAGTTTTCAAGGTGCTTATAAAGATCAAGCAGATCGGGCAGGATCAGCCGAAACGGTTTTGAACCAAAGAATGATGAATTCGAATTTTTAAACGCAACCGCCGGAATGAAAACTTCCCAGCCATTACCGCGATCGCTCCAGCGGATTTCGCCGCGCTTCATATCTTCAAGACGACGCTCAGGTGTTGGGAATTGCCCGCGTGGACAGACAAGAAGCTGTCGCAGGTTCTTTTGACGAAGCCCAAGATGTAATCCAAGCCGAAGCATCAAAAATGACCGGACAGCTTCAGCGGCCTGTACAGGATAACGACCATCATCTGGAATGCGCTTTACAATTTCGTCTGTAATTTTTCTATATTCAGCGAGTGGTCTGTCAGCCTCCAGAACACACATGATCGGTTCGAATGGATCCCGGTGCACGCGCATCACGCGCTGGATCTCCCTTGATCGATGTGCTGCATGTTTAAAGCACTCAGCACATGCTCCATGCCAGTCCTGCTGCGCAAATTCGATTTCTTCGGCGCTCACTAGTCCCCGAACAGGCTGCAGTCCTCTGGCCAGTTCAGCATGTTGCCACATCCAGCCGGTTTCAGGTCGCGTCATGCCGAGAAGTGCGCTCAGCATGTCCTGCTCCCAGGATGTGTAAAATCCGCGTCGCTTCTCTCTCCACTGACGGTACTAGTCCCAGATTCCGGGAAATACCAACAAGCCGAATGTTATCTGTTGCAATGGAATGCCCCGGCCTTTAACTTCGCCATCTTGTGAAGCTGCGAGGGCGCCTAATAAAGGGCCAAAATGTTCGACTTTTTGTGATGCTGTCTCTTCTCCCCAGACACCGTTTCGCTGATAACCGACTGATGTCAGCGTGGCAGTTTTAAACCGCACGAGATTGGCCATTTCCATTGCAAGGCGCGGAGGTGCATCCACAACGCCAGCGAGCAGGTCTGGATCATCTAAAGCAGCATTTTCATCAAAGCGGTCGTCAAAATCCAGAGTTTCGGATCTGTTTCGTGGTGACAATGCGGTCCCGTAAGTGATCCCGGGGAACCGTATGGCATATCGCTGTCTGGATGCCTTCGCCTGAAACCGGCGATAATCAGTCGAGCCTGATACGATCACGCGGCGGACCCATTCCAGGATCTCTTCTCTTTTGCTAAATGGAAGCTGATTAAAGTCGTCGGGCAAGTGCCATACAATACGCCGTCGTTCGGAAGCGCTGATGTCGTCACCCACTTCATGACCATATACCGACCGGGTCTGATGCGGCAGTCTGGACTTAAAATATCTTTCTGGGAGACGATAGCGTCTCTCTATCCGAGAAAGCACATCGAAGCTGTCGGCGGAGCGGGGTGTTCTTGTTCCATTCGCCCAATTGGCTATGGTACGGATGTCAAATATCTCATGCTGTTTCACAACTGCACGGTGGAGACGCCAGTAAGTCTCATTGAACCTGCGCATGTGATAATTCAAAGCATGCTGGAAAGTCTGCGGATCCTCAACACAGTCGAATAGTGGCTCAGGAAATTCCTCAACAGGCTCGCTCAGTACTACAGGTGATGGCCGGGGACGGACCGAAGTTTTACCAGACGCCGAAACGGGAGACCTTACCTGCTTCGGCACACGAACTGCAGAGCGGCGCTCCCGTATGTTCCGTTTAGGTGCAATCTGATTTGTTTGGGGAGCCCCATTGTCGACCCATCGAATTATGGATTCCAGCGCAGGCCGGATTATAGTCTTCAGCTTATCTGTGAACTCGCAATCTAACCGGGTTTCCGAAGCCAATGATAGCCAGTCAATCTGGCTTCGGCGCATCGGAGGCTTTCTGTAATTTACGATCAAATCAATGAAGTATGGGCTGATCTTATTGAGTATTTCATCCGACACGTGCGGCTTGACGCGTTTATCGCAGAATTCGGAAATCATACTTTGAAATTGAAGTGGTGAAGAAATCTGTGTTTTCATTGCTGCCCAAATTGCTGAATTGACCGGCTGTTGCCGGGCGAGGGCTGCTAATGGGAAATAATTAATCTATTCTGAAGCATAACGAAATTTGCAAGGATGTTGAAGGTTCATATCCCTTCAAGATATAGTAACCACTAATATATGATTCAGGGCCATGCTGTTGCAGCCATCGCGAGAGGACTACTAACCCAACTCAAAAAAGTTCGTCACAGACGAGTTCATTCGAGGCACCATTACGCAACCTCAATTTCGGAACCGACACTGGCCAGCTCCTTATGAATTTTCCTTCCCTGTTTCATGATTTGCCGCCATCTGCCTGGAGCATTGCCTGTTCGTCGTTTGAATACGCGGCTCAGAGACAAGTCGCTGTCGTAGCCAACCATGTTTGCGATGTGTAGCAGGCTCTCGTCTGTCGCTGCCAGCAGCATTTTGACTCGATAAACGCGCCATCCAGTAAGGTAATCCAGAGGGGCCTCGCCAACGACCGATTTGAACAGGGCTGCAAAGCTTGAACGCGAAAGTCCGGCTTCCTGTGCCATGTCTTCGACGGTCCAGCGGCGAGCGAGATCAGAATGGATGGCGTGGATCGTTCGTGCTAGTCGCCGATCTCCTAGGCCTGCGAGCCAGCAACTCGTCTTGCCAGTATCGTTGCTGCATAATGCGCGCAGCGCCTGCACGAACAGGGTGTTGACCAGTCGATCAATCACAAACCCTGAACCGTGCTCGCCGGCGTTGGTTTCCATACCGATGAGATCGAGGGTCGCTTTGATCAAAGCGGAATGCGTATCATACAGCGGAAAATGAACCAGTTCTGGTATCGAGCGAAACAGTGGCTCCGCGGCAACTGCATCGAAGGAAAAGCGAGCTGAGACCAACTCGGTCTGCAAGCCGCTTCCGCCATAGGCCACTGTGCCTATCGTTTCTGATGTCACCACTGTTTCACAGGCAATCACGCTTTGGTCAGGCACGTCCGATAGATCGAAGGTGACATTGGGCTGCACAATCATGCAGGTGCCGGCAGTCAGTCTGACCGGATCGCTGATCCCTTCCCACCTCAACCAGCAATCACTTCCGGAGATCACGACCAATCTGGCGTTTTCTCCGGTGTGAAACCGGATGCCCCAGGGCGCGGTCAGGTGGAGACTGGCGTAGAGCGACGTTTCGACCTGCATCTGGTGGATGATTTCATCAAACGGGTTCATCATTGTTCTTCAAATTGGACGATCGGACATAAATGCCAGACTAAGAGGCATTATTCATCCGAACTACCAATGCTAGTTTAGCTCCATAGTCAAGCATGGAGTTGAAAGATGAAAGTTTACCGCCACAAGCACGTGGGCGACATGGGCACCCTGAATGTCAATGAAGAGAACCTTCCCGAGGTTGGTACAGGTCAGGTGCTGGTTCGTGTCGAGGCAAGTTCGCTGAACTTCCGCGACATCATTATCGCCCAGGGACACTATCCCTTCGGCATCGTTGAAAACCACGTGCCCCTGTCGGACGGTGCAGGTGTCATTGAAGCCGTCGGTGACGGTGTGCGGCGGTTTACTGTCGGCGATCGTGTCATGAGCAGCTTCTTTACGAACTGGTTCGGCGGTCGCATTCCCGCGCACCGCGAGCAGTATCAGAATGAGCAGGACGGCTGGCTTACTGAATACCTCCTGATCAGTGCGGAAGCTTTGACGAGCGTTCCCGATCATCTCACATTCGAGGAAGCCTCGACATTGCCATGCGCTGCTCTGACAGCCTGGTCGGCGGTATCAGGTGTCGGTCCGGGAGACACAGTGCTAACTCTGGGTACTGGTGGCGTGTCCATCTTTGCCATCCAGTTCGCCAAAGCCCTCGGCGCACGCGTTATCGCCACGACGTCGTCCAGCGACAAGTTCGAAAAACTGACGTCGCTTGGGGCAGACAAACTCATCAACTATCGCCAGACACCCGACTGGCACAAAGAGGTTCGTGACCTGACCGCTGGTCTGGGTGCTGATCGTATCGTCGAGGTTGGCGGACCGGCCACCATTGCCCAGTCCGTCCGCTCGATCCGCGAAGGCGGTCAGGTCTCCATCGTCGGTGCTCTCGGCCTTGAAGGCGAGGCAATTGATATCATGAAGCTGTTTTTCAGCCAGGCGACCTACAAGGTCATCAGCGTTGGTAACCGCAGCGACCTTGAGGAAATGAACCGGGCTGTCGCCGCTCACAAAATCCGCCCTGCGATCGATAGCGTCTTCGCTTTTGAGGATGCCCATTCAGCCTATGAGCGCCTAGGTAGCCGAAACGTCTTCGGCAAGGTTGTCATTCGCAACTGATATTATCCTGACTTCCAAGGAGATTTTGGAATGACCGCCTATGCAATTTTTATTCGGGAACGCAGTCGTGACGCCGCTGAACTGCAGACCTATGCCGAACTGGTGACGCCACTCCTGGGAGCATCGAGTGCGAGCGTGCTTGCGGCCTATGGTGCATTAGATGCCCTTGAAGGCCCTGCTCCAGAAGGCGTCGTGATTGCCAGATTCCCAACGATGAAAGCCGCTCGTGACTTTTATGACAGTCCCGACTACCAGGCTGCTGTGAAGCACAGGTTTCTAGGTGCAGACTATCGCTCTTTCATCATTGATGGGATTGAATAGGGTCACTGCAATCTGAAGTTCGTCATTTTTCTTTAGAAGCGCCCGCCGCGATGCGGCAGGCGCTTCATATATCAGATCGAATGCTCGTACTGACGGTCCGTGACCTGCTCCATCCAATCCACGACCTTGCCATCGAGATTTTCCTGAATGGCGATATGGGTCATGGCAACCGTGGGAGAAGCACCGTGCCAGTGCTTTTCGCCGGGCTCGAACCAGATCACGTCACCGGGGCGGATCTCCTCGATTGGGCCACCTTCGCGCTGAACTCTGCCAAGTCCCGCAGTCACGATGAGAGTTTGGCCCAGAGGATGGGTGTGCCACGCAGTTCGAGCACCCGGCTCGAACGTAACGGACGCGGCGGCACCCCGTCGGGCGGTATTGGCTGCAAAGAGCGGGTCAATACGAACAGTTCCGGTGAACCAGTCAGCCGGACCTTTGCTTGATGGCTGTAAACCGAGTTTAATGATCTCCATGGGTCTATCCTTTGCAGTATGAGCAGTGATCGCTACCGTATGTCTTGATGACGGGTCATTATAAACGACCCGTCATGAATAGTCAGAAGCGGTCGTAGCTCACGCGCCAACCTTCTTCGGCATTCACAGGGGAAATCACCAGTTTGTCACCGGTGACCTCGAACTTGCGCTCAAGTCGCTGACCGATCAAGTTGCGGACGAGAGAGGATTCCACCGTGATCGCGAATATGTTCTTGGCGTCGTCGATCTCGACCGGGCCATAATACGCCTCATAGGCTTTTGTTGTGTAAGGCGTGTCAGCGGCATTGGCATCGGGGTTCATGGCCTGGACTGATAGGGTACCCCCTTTGGTGAAGACAAGCTGGCCTGAATAGGGAATGGCCTGAAGATTGCCCGCAGTGCCCACTTTCAGCTCCGACATACGCCATGCACCGATAATCGGTGACTTTGTATCGCTGGCGAATGCCGGAGAGGTGAACGCCAGTGCCAGTGCCGTGAGGGTGATTTTGAAAGTGTTCATCAATATGTCCTTCGTTTGGGGGAGAGTTAGAGGTTCTGGTGGACCCGTTCGTTGAGAGCGGGATATGCGCCGCGCAGCGGAAGCGGGTCGAACTGCAATGAGGCGGTCAGGACGCGTCGGTCCGTCCCGGCTCAGACCGGTTGCGCTGTGGGCCGGAAGAGGATTTCGTTGATGTCGACGTCATCAGGCTCATTGATCGCGAATGCGACGCTCCGGGCGAAGGTCCCGGGTCCGATGGCGATCTTGCTGACAAACTCCCTGGTGCCCGACTGAATATCCTTTTCGCTGATATGGTCGAGGAGTTCAGTGCTGACCGCACCCGGCGAGATGATGGTCGTGCGGATATTGTAGGGCTTCACCTCCTTGCGCAGACCCTCTGAGAGCGTGCGGACGGCATGTTTGGTGGCGCAATAAACAGTTGCACCCGGATCGACGACATGGCCATAAACCGAGGAGACATTGATGATGTGCCCGGACTGTTGCGCCTTCATGTGGGGCAGTGCCGCAGCAATACCGTAAAGCACACCCTTAATGTTGACATCGATCATTCGATCCCATTCGTCGATCTTCAGGCGTTCCAGCGGGGCCAGCGGCATGAGACCGGCATTGTTCAGCATGACGTCGATCCGACCAAACCGCTCGACAGCGATATCGACAAGGTTTTTGACCTGATCCCGGTCGGTTACGTCAGTACCGACCGCAACAACGTTTTGGCCTTGCGCGGTCAGTTCCGCAGCCAAAGCTTCGATGCGCTCAAGGCGGCGTGCGCCGATAACCACCTTTGCACCGCATGCGGAAAGATGGCGGGCCGTCGCTTCGCCGAGGCCACTGCTGGCTCCGGTGATGACAATCACCTTGTTTTCGATTTCTTGTGACATGATGGTCTCCACGTTTTTGAGTTTGAGAAATCAGTTGCGCGGCCGGGCGAGGGCAGCCAGAACCGCCGCCCCGGCAAGGAGAACTGCGGAGAGCACGAAAGCACTCCACCATCCGATGGTGTCGAACAAAACCCCGCCTACAGACGCGCCACCCGCGATGGCGAGTTGGATCAGTGCGACTTGCAGGCCGCCGCCGGCTTCGAGATCATCGGGGATGATCCGTGTCATCCAGGTGTTCCAGGCGACGGGTACCGGCGTAGAAACGACACCCCAAAGAACGAGCAGGGAGGCCGTCAGCCATTGGAATGGTCCGCCTGCGATCAGAAGCAGAGCAATGACGGCGAGGATAACGGGCATGCCGATAAGTGCGAGGTCGAGATGCTGACGAAGCACGAAACCGATCGCAAACAGCCCTGCCAGGCCGCCGGCGCCCAGACCGAGCAACACCATGGACAGCGTGTTGATATCGAGACGAGTCACCTGTTCCAGGAATGGCCTCAGATAGATTGAAAGCGAATTCATCCCAATGAACGTCACGGCCGTCGCCACCATCCCAATCACAAACGTACGATCGCGCAACAATCCTAACATCGTCCCGACGGTAGCAGCCTTGGCAGACGGCATCTTGGGCAGAGCAGTGATCTGCCACACCAGCGCTATAAGCCCTATTGGCACTGTTACGAAAAAAGTGTTGCGCCAGCCCATAAGGCTGCCCAGAAAACTACCCAGCGGTGCGGCAGCAACGATTGCCATCGCCGTACCGCCCTGAAGCAACGCAATTGCCTTCGGAAGATCTGGGCCGGATGCGAGCCGAGCCAGAATGGCGGTCGACAGCGACCAGAAGCCACCAATCGCGATTCCAACCATGGCACGCCCGATCAGTAAGATGAGGTAGCTTGGGGCAAGGGCAACAGTGAGGCTGGAGAGCGTCAAGATCGACGTATAGAAAACTACGACCATTTTCCGGTCCAGTTGGCCGAGAAGCCTGTTTCCGAACAAGCTGGTCACGACTGCACAAAAGCCCGAGACTGCGATCGCCAGTCCTGCTTGTCCCTCGGTAATAGAAAGGTCCTGGGCTATCGGCGTCAGCAGGCTGACTGGCATGAACTCCAGTCCCACCAGAAGGAACGTCAGCAGGGACAGGCAGGTAACGGCGCTCCAGGGCGTTGACTGCAGGCTCTCATCCGTGGTCAGTTCAGTCATCTCATACTCGCTCTCTTTGCAAGTTAGATAACTGTGTTGAAGTCGAGCCACTAGACGATATAAACGACATGTCGTGGTGAGAGAGATTCAACAATGCGCCGAGATGAATTTACCGAGATGCGAGCCTTTCTAGAGGTGGCGCGAGAACGCAGCTTCACGCGCGCGGCAGTAAAACTTGGGGTCACCCGATCCGCTCTTAGCCACACGATCCGAACGCTGGAGGAGCGGCTAGGAATGCGTCTTCTGGCGCGCACGACCCGCGACGTGGCACCCACTGCCATGGGGCAGCGGCTGGTCCAGAGCATTGAGCATCATTTTGAGGGTATTAGTTCGGAGATCACTGCGCTGAAGGCTCTCAGCGACAGGCCCTCCGGCCACGTCCGGATCGTCTGTCCTGACGACGCAATTGAATTGGTGTTTCGGCATCGCCTGAAAAATTTCCTTCGCGAATACCCGGACATTCAGGTGGAACTTATCGTCGACAACGGCTTTACAAATATCATTGAGCGGCAGTTCGATGCCGGCGTACGGTTAGGCGAGGCGATAGCGCGGGATATGGTCGCGGTGCGTATTGGTCCCGATGTCAGTTACTCCGTCGTCGGTTCGCCTGAATACTTCGAGCGACGCCCAGTGCCAGTGAGCCCACAGGATCTCACAGAGCATAATTGCGTCAACCTTCGTTTGCCAACATCCGGCGGCCTTTACGCCTGGGAATTTCAGGAGGACGGGCGCGAGTTCAGCGTCCGCGTCGCTGGCCAACTCGTCTATAGCAATATCGGTTCTGCGATCGACGCAGCCGTTGACGGAATGGGTCTTGCATATGCGCCGACCGATCTCATTCTGAGATATGTCAAGGATGGGCGTTTAAGGGAGGTCATCAAGACCTGGTGCCCGATCTTCCAAGGTTATCATCTCTACTACCCCAACAGACGGAACCATTCTTCGGCGTTCGCAGCATTTGTAGAAGCGTTCAAGTTTCGGGAGGTAGGCTGAGGAAAAACGATCTAACCAACAGATTGTGCCTTTAGTTGGTAGAAGTGTTAGACAAGTTAACCTCTGTATTGCTGTCTCGGCTGGTGACTGTTTGCTCAAGGTTCAATACTGCTCGTAGTAAGTGGGGCTGCCTGCAGCATTGCAATGCCCAGGGCGACGCCGGCGGGATACGCCGACGTCGCGATTTTCTCAGGCTTTGAGGTTCTCGTTGAAAAAGCTTTCCAGCTTCGCAAACGGTATAACGTCAACTTGGTCATACAGAGCCACATGGTCAGCGCCCGGAATAATAAGAAGTTCCTTAGGCTCGGCCGCAGCTTTATATGCATCCTCGCTGAAATAGCGTGAATGTGCGTGCTGTCCAGCGATGATGAGCGAAGGGCGTGGAGAGATTTCCTCGATGTATTGCAGGATCGGCATATTCATGAATGACAACGGTGTTGTGGCGGTCCAGCCGGTTGTCGAATTCACCGAATTCTTATGAAAGCCCCGCGGGGTTTTGTAATACTCGAAATATCGGATCATGAACGGTGTATCGACACCTTCAAGGCTATCGGGAAGCCCGCCAGCCATTGCTGGAGCGCCATTTTCTGCGTCCAACCAACGCTGTTGGCTCATCTTCTCCAGTGCTTGTGCACGCTCTTCTGGGGTGGTGCTATCATTGTAACCGCGGGACATAACGCGTGTCATGTCGTACATACTTGTCGTCGCCACAGCCTTGACGCGCTTATCGGCGGCAACTGCGTTCAAGGCCATACCTGCAAAACCGCAGATCCCGATAATGCCGATCCTTTCGCGATCGACTGAAGAATGCAAACCAAGGTAGTCGACGGCCGCGCTGAAGTCTTCGGTGTTGATGTCAGGGGACGCGACATTGCGCGGCTCACCACCGCTCTCGCCAGTGTAGGACGGATCGAAAGCAAGCGTAACGAAGCCCCGCTCAGCCATTGTCTGTGCATAAAGGCCGGAAGACTGTTCCTTGACGGCGCCGAATGGCCCCGCAACGGCAAGCGCCGATAGTTTCCCTGACCTCTCTTTTGGCAGATAAAGATCGCCTGAAAGGGTGATGCCATAGCGATTTTTGAAAGAGATCTTTTCGTGATCGACCTTATCGCTGAGTGGAAAGGTCTTGTCCCATTCGGCACCCTGTGCAAGCGCAGGGGTTGCTCCGACAGCCATGATAGGCACGGTTCCAAGAGCGGCAAGCAGAGCGCCCGCCTGCAGCACGGAGCGACGGGATGAACTGAACTCTGTAGCGGTTCCTCTCTTGTCAGTCATGTCAATTTCCTTTTCTAATTCACAGGCGCGAGCCCATAGCCATCGGCGGCGCTACAGCAGCACTAACCCGCCTTTGGCTTTGTTTATTGAGGGGAATTCGGGCTCTCGGGTTTTTTACCAGGGCTGGTTGGCTGGCCCGACGGTGAACTCATTGATCGTAGTGTCCTCAGGGGCATCTACGGCGAACTCAACGACTCGCGCGATGCGATCTGGTGAGATGCCGTACTGATCGTAAAGCTTGTGCAGCATCTCTGACGTGGTCGCTTCACTGACTGTGTTGAGCAATTCAGTGCTGATCGCCGCCGGATAGATATTGGTGGTTCGGATGTTTGTGCCCTCCATCGCCGATTCCATCCGCAGGACTTCAAGGAAATTGCGCAAGAACCACTTGGTGCCGCCATAGACGGCGCCGCCCGGATAGGCTTTGAGACCTGCTACCGAAGACGAGGCAATCACTTGACCGGATTTTTGCGCCACGAAGGTCGGTAGAACGGCTGCCAGGCCATTGAGAACGCCGGTTATGTTGACGTCGACCATCTGGTGCCACTCGTTCGTCTTAAGCGCCGACAGCGAAGAATTGGGCATAATTCCAGCATTGAGAAAAATGACATCGACCCGGCCGAATTTGTCCTTGGCGAGGGCAACGATGGCATCATTGTCCGCTTGCTTCGTGACGTCGAGCTCCTGGTAGATCGCTTCACCGCCCTCCTGAAGGATGGCGTCCGCTAGCATCTTGAGCTTGTCGGCTCGACGTGCGCCAAGGACGACCTTGGCACCCCGGCCTGCCAATAGCCGTGCTGTCGCTTCGCCGATACCAGACGATGCTCCGGTTATTATAATCACCTTGTCTTTAATCATGTCGTAATCCTTTTCTTTACGCTCATTGCCAGGCAGCGTTGAGGTTGGATTGCACTATTTCAGGCAATGATCGCGTAGCGGTATAACAATCCATCGGAATTCTTGCCCGATACTCCAGCATTATGGGGAATGCGAGTGACATAAAAGTGAGGAGGTGTATGTTGGTCGCACGTGCAACATGGAAATCGATATGCCTACAGATGGTCGTACAAAGCCCCGGGGGGATGAGCTTAGTGCTCTTCAAAGACGGTTAGCCGAAGCCATTGCGAAAAGGACGGTGGGAGAGGACGACCGCGCGACAGCTATTCCCGGCTTGACCTTTTTTCGGCGAGAGAAACTGACTGGCCCTACTCCCTGTCTCATCGAGCCCAGCATTGTGTTTGTCGCCCAAGGAGCCAAACAATTGCTAATCGGAGAGCAGGCATATACCTACGACACTGATCGTTTTTTGATTGCGTCCCTCGACCTGCCAGGCAGCTCGCAAGTGCTGGAAGGCAGCTCTGAAAAGCCTTGCCTTGGACTGGCACTTCGCCTCGACCTGAGGGTGATTTCGGAACTCGTTGCACATGTGCGGCTACCCGCGCATCGTGAATGTGTATGTGACAGTAGCGCGGCAATCGGCAGCATCACACCAGCGCTGTTGGAGCCGTTTACCCGGTTGTTAGCTCTTCTGGAACATCCTGATGAAATTGAGGCGTTGGCGCCACTGGTCGTCCGTGAAATTCACTTTCGTCTTCTTAAAAGCGAGGTAGCAGGGCGCTTACTGCAAATCGCGTCAGCGGGTAGCCAGGGCCACCGAATTGCCAGGGCCATCGACTGGATGAAGGGGAACTATGCCCGGCAGTTGAGTATCGAGGAACTCGCGAGACATGTTCAGATGAGCGCTTCCAGCCTGCACCACCATTTCCGACAGCTTACTGCCATGAGCCCGCTACAGTACCAGAAATGGATGCGTCTCAACGAGGCTCGACGCTTGATGCTGAACGAGAATATGGATGCCGCCGCGGCGGCCTTCAACGTGGGTTATGAGAGTCCATCCCAGTTTAGCCGCGAGTATAGCCGCCTATTTGGGGCGCCGCCCAAGCGCGATATTCTTACTCTGCGAGAACGAGCTAGCACCACCAGCGCATGAGATTCGATGACCTTAGCACGGCTCATTTCGGGACTTTGGTTCAATATGGCTAAAGATTGGTGATCGCAAATATCAGACTGATAGGTCGCGGTACTGTGGTCGTTGTTGATCGTAGGGGTCAAACATAATCGTGAGGGCTACATTGGCAGTGTGGCCCGCTGACAAGGGTTTTACAGACTAAAGCGTCGCCGCCGATAGCTGAACCATCGGCGGCTGATTGGTCAGCGTTCGCTGTCTATAAGGGAGCCGCCATCCGGGGTAAGGCTGCATCCCGTCATGTATTGCGAGTCTTTGCTGGCAAGGAAAAGGACGACCGGTGTCAATCGGAACGAAATATTCACCCCTTTTACTTATGCAATTTTGACCCCCTGATTACGGATTAGCACTTGGCCTGCCCGACGCTGGCCGGGGTTGCAAAGGGTAGGCCAAGTGCGGGTGATTAGCTCTTTCGGCTTTAGATCCCATGAGGAGTGAACAGCGGCCGTCGCTCTGGCAGAGTGAGGTTGCATCAAA
>NZ_JBLZOF010000017.1:0-52885 GCF_049199085.1 Ochrobactrum sp. EDr1-4 | reverse complement strand
AGTTTGAACCGGTGACGGAAACGTGCCGCGTCAAGCAAGATGGCTCAGACCATGGGTTCGATACAAAATCGAAGGGGACAAGCTATGGAACAATGATTGATCTTGACGACGAAATCCTCATGTGAGCTTTGAGAGCGGTTTTTAAAGCGCCATGAATCGTTGCCTGTCTCTACGATTTCGCAATGGTGCGTCAGGCGATCCAGAAGTGCGGTTGTCATTTTGGCATCACCAAAGACGGTGGGCCACTCGCCGAACGCCAAATTGGTTGTAACGATGATCGAGGTTCGCTCGTAGAGCTTGCTTATAAGGTGGAACAGCAATTGTCCTCCTGCCTGAGCGAATGGCAAGTAACCCAGCTCGTCGAGAATAACAAAGTCGAGACGGTTGAGATATTCCGCGGTTCTGCCTTGTTTCCCGTTGCGTGTTTCTGTTTCAAGGCGATTGACGAGATCAACAACATTGAAGAAACGGCCACGTGTGCCATTGCGAATGAGCGCGCGCGCAATGGCAATGGCCAGATGGCTTTTTCCTGTTCCCGTGCCACCAACAAGAACAACATTTCTTTGATCGCTCACAAAAATGCCCGTGGCCAGCTCGCGAACCAAACCTTCGTTGATTGGGGTGCCGGCAAAGTCGAAGTCCTCAATGTCTTTAGCAAGAGGTAGTTTGGCAATGCTGAGCTGGTATCGAATGGAACGTGCTTTGGAAAAGCTACCCCAACTGCATCATGCCGTAGGTAAAGCTATCTGATTATGCTGCTTCCTGCAAAAGTGTAGCAAAAGCCTCGGCAGGTGTCTTAAATCCAAGACACTTTCGCGGTGTTGCATTGAGATTATGGGCGAGGGCGGTCAACTGTGCCTGGCTGACTTGTGTCAGGTCCGTGTTGCTGGGTAAATACCGTCGAATGCGCTTGTTGATGTTCTCAATCGCGCCTTTCTGCCAGGGTGAGTTTGGGTCACAAAACCAGCTTTTAGCTCCCATTCCATCCTCCAAAGCCCGATACGCCATAAACTCGGAACCACGATCAAAGGTAAAACTTCGACGTGCGTGATAAGGCAGTGCAGCAAAGGCCTGAATGATTTTATTCATGATAGGCTTTGAGTGCCGACTGTTGTTTTTAATGATGACGCAATAACGACTTTTGCGTTCAACAAGGGTCATGACATTGGCTTCTCCAAGGTCACGATCAAAGATAATCAAATCACCTTCCCAATTTCCAAATTGCAGGCGATTGCCAATAAAATCAGGACGTTGATGAATGTTAAACGCTTCTGGAATGCGGGAACTGCGCGATCGTCTGGTGCCACGTGGGCAGCGCTTTGTTCGCATCTCGGCCAAGTGTTCATACAGTTTCAGCGCGTATTCTTCCTTGGAATAAATGAAACGATAGATTGTTTCGGCACACAGACGTATCGCGCTCAGGCCATGGCTAATCAGCCGGCCGCAGATCTGTTCCGGCGACCAATGGGCTTCCAATTGTTCAATGACGAACTTACGCAGCTCTGGATAACGTCTGAGCTTGCGCAACCGTGTTCTGCGGTCTTTGCTGATGTTGTCGGCAACAACGCTATGATAGCCATTATAGTCTGGTATCTCAGTGTCCCGAAAGCTGTTGCGCTTGATCTCGCGATAGATCGTCGAGCGATGGCGACCCATCAGCCGCGCTATATCGCCGAGCGGGACTTTGAGCTGTTTAAGTTCGAAAAGACGGCGACGTTCGGACAAAGTGATCTGCGAATAGCAATTCGACATCCAATTTCCTCCATGGCTAACCACATGAATTCATTGGCATGTTGCAGTTTAAAATAGAATGTACCCGGCTACAAATTTTGGTCGCATAAGATAGGTTATGGAACTGTCATCATTCTAGAAGTGCTAACCCAATTAGCGAGCCAATGTTGATTGTTAAACCATTCGTTAAGCTGAAGTCGAGCATGCTTTTCTTCAAACCATAACAATCTTCGAATTCCAGCAGGTATCAATGAACTTCAAAGTTGATCGCCGCACAAAACGGCTATTCAACATTTTAACTGCCATCACGAAGCCTGTCTGCCAATCGGATCATAAGATCCATCCGCTCATGAAAAATCGCAATGATAAGCGATGGCTCGTTTTTCCGGGGCAGACAAAAGACATAATGGTGTTCGCACTTTTTCATCCGCAAATTTGGATACAGATCACCCATATCTCGAGACGCACTATTACCATCAGCGAGACTCACAATCCCCTGCTCCAGTTTGTCGATATAGCGACCGGTTTGCGTATCTCCCCATTCTTTACGCGTATACCGAATAATACTTCTCAAATCGGCTTCGGCTTTCGCGGTCAGAAGATAGTTTTTCAAGTGCGGCCTTCGATCAGTTCTTCATCGAGAATCTCAAGAATAGTCTTATTCGATACTTTTCCCGAAAGTCCTTCTTCGACCCGGGTTTCCACTATGGCTTTTAATTCCTGCCAGGCTTTGTCGGCGTCGTTGTCACCTGGAAACAGCCGCTCTAAGGCATACTGTTTAATGGTTTTTCCTTGCAAGGCAGCAAGGGCCTTCAGGCTCTGATGCTGCTTATCGGAAATATCAATCGTCAGGCGGCTCATGGTCGATCTCCTTACATTTTTACAAACCCACATTAGCGCACTTGTAGCGATGGCGCCATGCCGGGAATGTTCTGTCACGCGATCTAACTCGTCGAGGTAATTCGGCAATTAGAAAATTCGAAGTGTTCGCAGCAGTGTCAGGCCAACACGAATTAGGCAAAGGATTATCGCATATCAAAGAACACTTGATCAGACTGGCGTATAGCCCCGTTTTATTTTTTGACGATGTAAGCGATCTAATGCAGCATAGGCATCTTGCGAGCTATCAAATGATTGGCATTTTGACTGGCCGAAGCTTCCTATTCGCCCCCAATTACGAGTAAATACCCAGACACCAAACAGATCAGGCTCAACAGACAAGCCATAAAAACGCGCCATGTTTTGTGACGGATTTCTGCGTAGCAGATCGACGTGTAGATAATTTGAATTATTCATACACGGGAGTCTGATTCATCGCTCAGACAATATCCAATGAATGTTTTGAATCATTGGGCCGACATTGATTCAAAACTTTGTCGAATTTCAGTACGTTTAGGCAATTTGAACAAGGAAGTGTCGCTTAGCATGGCGTTCAAGCGATATATTCATTCTGATCTAAAATGTTTGGGCCTTCATCTTAATTTCAGCTTGACTGCAATAGAACCCAACTTTCAACACCAAACCCCAGTGCGACGCGGTATAAATTATCGATTGATATATTTTGCTCAGATCTTTCTACAGCACTCAAATACGTGCGATTGAGCCCACATTTATTTGCCAAAAACTCCTGTGACCAGCCACGCTCCGCACGCAGTTTGCGCATATTCAGCGCAACCACGTCTCGCAGTGGGCTTTTGGGCGTCGTTTTCATAGACAAAGCTATTGTGCTTCGACGGTTTTAACGCTACCTGTTTTAACATACATTCGACTTTGGCAGCTGTCATTTTTAAGATGACCGCTAACCATACTGCGCAAATTTGGCCTCATGGGACCTTGCAATGAGACATCAGCGTGTTGGCGAGATTGGCTGTTATCTGAAACTATCGCTGCTGCGGGCCTTGTCGGATGGCTATCGCCTTGGCATCGCCTGGTATTTGGTGCCTGACAGTGAGCGACCAAGTTCAGGCCTGCAGACCGGGTATCTCGACTTACCCGATCGGTGGCGACAGCTAGATCCAGAAGTTTTTGATGCATTGCATTCACTTGTGCGTTCCGGTCGGCGTTCCGTGCCTGCATTGCAACGATCAGGGGTTATCAATGCCATTCATTCATCTCGGCCTCTTGAATATGAACGCGTGCACTCGACGCAACGCGTTAGTTATCGTCGAGCATGGTTTGAAGGCGTCCTTGCCGACTTACGTGACTGCAATCTGATCTTTGCGGATCCGGAAATGGGTTTGATCGAAAAGGGCAAGCCGATACGTGCCGATCATTCCCTTCGCATAACGTCGGAAGAAGCAACAGCGCTGGCAAGAGGCCGAACTGCCATCTTTTTTCATCGAAACTCATTGCGTGCTGGCGGCCATGATGAGGAAGTTCAATACTGGCTCGATCAGTTTGACGCTAATGCATTCGCTATTCGCGCGAACGCCTATAGCGCTCGAACATTTTTCATTATGAACCCGACGCCAGCAATTAAACGCAGAGCTTTGCGTTTTTGCGCGCGCTGGCAGGATCTCAGCGTTAATCTGCAAGGTGCACCACCTGTGATGTTGAGTGCCTGAGATAGCAGTTAGCAGTTGTCCTAACCGCCGCTGATAGCTCGCCTCACTCTACTTTGCGCAAGCCTTTCAAACAGCTCTCGGAAATACCGATTGCTTGGATGGTTTCGTGCGCCTGCAAATCCATTGATCCATTCGCCCTGCTCCCCAATCATGCCTATGAGGTTACAATGACCGTACAAACATTCGCCACCCGTATCCTGGTCGTTCTGACCATGCTTTTAAGCTTGCCTATTGCGCCCGGTTTTGCGCAACACATGGATAATGTAAGAGGCGTGTTGAAAGAAGGTTTTGGGCGGCAATCTCTGCCTCATACAACCGATTGGGGATCAATCAACAGCATTGTCCTGCCGGAAACACGCAATATAATGGACTTGGGACTTCCAGGCGATCGGCCCAGTCGAGGCAACAAGAGGTTGCCTGTTAGGGTAGATCAACTCGACCCATTCGGCTTTAAAAATTACCTGATGAGTAAGAGTGACACGCAAGCCTGCCGGTTTTTAGTGGAGATGGACATATTCTCGTCTTGCCCGCCGCTTGAGATAATCCTTGTTAATCCAGAAAACATCACAGAATTCATCACAATCTCCAAAGAGGTGAAAGCCGGATATCTTTCCAAATCCTTTGTCGAGAAGACGCTGCTGCCTGAACTCATCAAAAATCGTCAGGAAATAATTGGCGACGAAACCATCGATGGAATGAACTCCAAAATTGCGTTGATTGAACCGCCAACTTTTACAACCGAGCATGCCAATCCGCGCATTTCGTTCAAGACACAGATGGTCATTGATAATGGCAGTGTGGTGCTGCGCTATTTTGAGCAAAATGTCTATGTGCTCACTCGCCATGGCTATATCGGGATCAACATTATCAATACCAAGTTTTTGGACAAGAAGCAGATTGATGAAATCATTGATCGCATCATTGGGGTAGACGCGCCCCATCGTTACGACGACACATCCATGTTCGATTTCAACGGCGCCGATATTAAAGCGGAAGACTTTTTGATTTTCGAATAACCGGGGCGCGCGGCACCAAGCGCATGTGGCAAAGCCCTACCCAACGGTCTTGTAACCGGGGACGACTGGTTAGCAGCATTCACCAAAACCGTGCGGCACCGCTCTCAACAAAAACGGCAAATCAGTCCGCGGTCCCTTGCTGCCGTAGGCCGATCTGCAATCAAAAACTTTCACTCATCCTAATTCACAACGACCAAAGGATTTGATCTGTATGATTATCACCGAAGACATCAAAATTGGCAGCGGAGTCTATCACTTCATGGCTATAACCGGAGCCATTGTTGCCACCGATCAGCGCAGCGACACCCATATCAGCGGTCATACCAATGTCAGTGTCAACGATGGTCGCGGCAGCGGCTCGCATTCGATCTCATCAGAAGTCAAAGTGGTGCGCGATGTCTGGTTTAAACAAGAAAATGGTCAGGAACATCATGTACGCATGCATCGTGATATGCCCATGCGCCCGGGACATCAGGTTGCACTGATTGCGGTTGGTGGGCCGCGCATTAAAGGGAAAAATGATATTGAGCTGATGTTTTACAATAAAGACACCAATACCAGATCAATACTGAGTGGCTATCCAATCCATAAACCGGTCAACGCCCTTTACTGGTTCGCTTGCTTTGTACCAATCGCCATCGCCATTTTAATCGCATGGGCTTTTTACGTCGGCACGCCGATCAATAAATTCGGGCTGTTCGTGACGGTCTTTGGCGGCGGCTTTATTAACAATCGTTTATGCAATTACATCCGTGACAGGCGGTTTGAAGCGCTGCTGAAAGCGAGTGACGAGTTCATTGTAAGCGTTCGCACACGCATGGATGAGCAAAGACAAGGACGGCTTCAATCGAAATGAAATCGGTTCACCAATCGTTTGGTTTCCGTTCTGCCTACCCCCTCACAGCCTACAGCGCCGTTTAGCAAAAAACAGCGCTGGCAGAAGCTTCAGAATGTAGGAGAGATGTATCACGTATCAGGTTGGCAGAGAACAACGCTAAGTTTTAGAATCGGTGGATTCAAGAAACATCGGTAGTCGCACGTTTTCGGCAGCTTTTTCTAACCTGCCTTTTAGAAACTCATCGTTCTTTATTTGCGTGAGCATCATGCAAGCTGCGGTAATCGCATCATTTGTATCAAACAGGCGCTTACTTTGCTTCACCAAATCGCCACCTCTGACTGCATATATCTGCATGGCCATTTCGAGGATTTGTTTCCGTAAATCCTCATCGATAATGAACGTAAGATTGCCTTCGGTTATGCCAGGCGAGATTTGATCATCGATATCTTCAAGGGCAGCTTTCACGACGGTCACTCCTATAAAGATTATGCTCTGGACAAAGTTTTGAACACGCACGTTTAGGTCGAAAAGCCTTGAGCCAAGGATTATCCCTCTCGGATTGCCGAGCAATAGAACATTTAGTTGACTCACCTCCGTAAGGAATTAAGGCAGTCATGCAACAATGAATATTTTGTTGATGAGGCAGTATTATCGGTTGGTAGGCATGAAATACCGAATTCAACTGAAGTGGGTTCAGTACGACAACTGACGTCAGAAAATAAACCTTTGTTATCATACCCAAATAAGTGAGAAGCATTCCGCCCAACAACCCGAAAGAACTAACAGAAGCTATCTTTCGGCGATTATAATTATCTAAATCCATTACAGCCACCATCGCGGAAAATATGCACCGAGAAAGAACGACAACGCAGCAATGAAGGCTAACAACGCGATCACCATCCAACCTTTTAAGCCCAAGGTGGTTGAGTTCGAAATCTGCTGCATCAACTTTTGTAATTGTTTTAGAATTCCGTTGAACTCGTCCTTCGTGGCATATTTCGCAACGAATGCATCGTCGTGTTCTTTGAAAGCTCGCTTAAGAGCAGCTTCGCCATCTAGTACGCTCTTGCGATAAGCTTCCTTGGCATCGGCCATTTGTTGCTGATGCTGTAAAACAGAAGCTCTGGGAAACTGCTTTAGCTGATCACTTAATACGTGCACGCCCTCGGTGATATCTCGAAAAGCAGTTGCCAAAGTCAAAGTGGCAAAAAATGACCCTATCAAACGCACCAGCTCAGGTTGTGATTGCACACCGAATACAGCGACAAGCCTGCGTAGGCGTAGTTCCGTTTCTCTATCCAGTTCACCGTCTTTTCGCCAATCCGCGATGAACTTTTCGAGTATATCTGAATCACTCATGTCCATTCTCCAATCCAAGAGTTAGAGCGAGTTCATTCAAGCCTTTGACAGCCTGTTCAGCCTGAAATGCTTTGACGATGTCTTCCTGCGACTCTTTGATGTATTGTGCGAGAGGCTTGCGCTCCGTCAGCAACGCTTCAAGCAAGTTGGTCGGCATACGGGGGATGTTGAAGACGTCCCCACCGCGCAAATCGAAATTCGATCGATATTTCTCATAGGTGGAAAAATCATGTTCATTGAGTGCCTGAGCCATCTGGCGTGCCACAAAAACAGGTTCACCACTGTTTCTCTTCAGGTAGGCATTTAGTAAAACAACAGAGTCTTTATACGGACTGATAATGAAAATCGTTTTCACCTCCACCCGACCACTTTGTTTCAGACGGGATATGGCACTGAGCCCATGATCATTCATGTCTTCTTCGCCCTGTGCCGGCATGTTGACAATCATGACGTCGTAGCTCTCATCCAAAGCTCGCTTCAGATGCTCTACCCAAGACTCGCGTTGGCGAATAAAACGCCCTACCCCATCGGTATCTTTGGTTAGCTGCAACACATCATCATTGTTGCTATCAAAGTCCTCGTAAATGACTTTTAAACCCGTAGTAGATGCAAGATATCCTGTGAGAATAGCCGTAACGCTTTTCCCGATCCCTCCCTTGTAACCTGTAATGTAGATAACAAGAGGTTTTCGTCCCTTTTGCGGGATACTCATAAACCCGTCGAATATTTTACTCATTTTCAACCTCATAATGGTGATTAATCTATTCCGCCCTGGTCTCGGGCTGGCCGAGAGCCTGATGATTGTGTTTGTGGTCGCTCCGTCTTCTCCTCTCTTGCAAATCCTTTGACTGTTTCGTGCGTGACGTTTGTTGTTGTCTCTTTAGTTGCGGGGCTGCTGGTTTTATCGGAGTGCCGTTTTTCCGGGCCTCTTATGTGAGTTGCTTCAATCCCCATCGCAGTTTGCTCATGATAAAAGCTGTTGAGCCTCTTCGCGGTCACCGGAATGCCAATTGCTTTGAGATGATGACAAACAATTGTTGCGTTCGTGAACTTGATCGCGCGTAGAACCTCGTCCTTGAATTCCACTACGCTCAAGTATTCATCAAATTTTGACTCATCCGGTTGCAAGCGCAGCCGAACAATTTTGCGCAAGTGCATCGCCGCATGCTTCGGTGAAGCTGGCTTTTGATTTGATCTTACTTCGTCAACCGATGGGTCGTTTCGTTGAATACGCGACCAAAGCGCGACCAGAGTTTTCATGTTTTGGTGGTCTGGAATATATTGCTGCAGTGCCTGCCGGACCGTTAGACCTTGATCCACCGAGGCTCGGATACCATCCGCATTCTGCTTCAATATCTCCGTGAAGTTTTTGGTTGCCATCTTCGCTCGCACATTGTTTTGCTTTTATGCCTTAAACCTGCTTTGCATTTTCTGTTATGTCAATAGCCATTTTGCAAATAATTCTTTTTATGTTCCTATTATGTCTTCAAATATCTGCAGGTCATGCTAATTATAACGTATTTCGTGTGTACGTCGAAAAGTCCTACTTCTATGCAGAAATGTTGGCACGCAGTGAATTAATATGCAAGCTTGCTTATGAAGAAAAATGGTGCAACATTTTCTATGTTGTAAGAATGGAGAAGGGCCAGCCATCTCCTTTGTACCCACAAAGGACTTTTTTGAAGGAGTGGTTTTTATGCGTCAGGGGTCGCTCGGCTCAGCCCTTCCGTGTTCATAAAAACAATTTAACCAAGGTAAGAGGCGTGATGAGTAAAGAGATAGGCAAAGAAAAGGTCATTCAAATAAGGGTCAGCCAACAACAGGCAGATGACTATAAGCAGCTTGCAGAACTGAACGGGATGAGCCTTTCAAACTATATCAGGCAACATTTTTCTGAGATGTTGCGAATCCAGAAGACATCCAATTTGAAAATCGAAGCTGATGCGCTTCCACAACTGAGCAACCAGAATGTCTTTGCTCTGCGACGCGATTTGTCATTTGTGGGAAGTAGGCTTAATGATCTTTGTGTCGTTGCCAGCAAAAACGGCGGCAACATAAAAGAAGTTGAGCAGCAGTTGAAAGACGCCATTGGCCTAACGGTCAAAACGCTTCAGAAACTCGCTCAATGATCATCAAAGACATTGTCCGTAAGCGGCAGACCGATCCGCATTCAATTCGGTTTGCAAGCAGTATCCAATATAGCCGACTGGACAAACACCAATGGCGTTTAGCACAACGCAATGGGTTTGATCAGAGCATAGAATATTCGAGGAAGCCCGATTTAGAAAAGTTGGTTGGCGAACGCGTCATTCATTCATTTGCGCGCGGAGTGACGGCGATTGAAACTGCCGTTTGGGAGATGGATGCTGTTTCTCGACTTTCTATTTGTCGCGATCCCGTGCTTCATGCGGTCCTTAGTTACAATTCTGCGCATGATGAAAATCCAACCTTTGAACAAATTGAGGCGGACGTTGAAACATTTCTTCGCGCGCGCGGCTATATCGATGCCAAAAGGCTGCGCGGCGGTGAAACTAAGCAAGCGCTTAAAGAGCGTGAATGGGCGGAGGTTAATCAACATGTGGCGTTTGTGCATGGCGACACAGATCACCTACACGTCCATGTCATTGCCAACCGTGTCAGCCGAACGGGCTATGCTGCCAACAATGATAAAAACTATCTGACCAATGAACGCACAGCCGCAAAAATTGCGGGTGAGAGAGGATGGTCGATAGTTGTCGGTCATAATAATTTCGACTTGGTGACCGCTCAGGCCTTGGAACTTGGCGCGAGCGCCGAAGAAATTAAGGCGCTTGCAGACAAAGAATTCCCATCTCTTAAGCACCTGAACCTGAATCATCAGATAAAGCCGCTCAATGCCGAACGTGTGCAATCAGGACGACAGCGTGAATTTTCCGAAGATTACTCTTCGTTTGTTCAGTCAAGCTTTCTCGGATCAAAATCGATGCAAGAGTTTCGTGAGCAATGTTTAAAAGGGGGAATCCTTGTCAAGTTTCGTGTGAAATCGGCAAAGAATGGCCAGGAGTTTCCCACCTTGGCGTTCACGGATCTTGAAGACAAAACTGGTCAATCGGGCACGAAATTAGGCGTGAGTGCAAAAGACATAATCGAAAAATTCGGACCATGGCGTCAAGAATGGCTACTTCCGATCACAACGCGTCCGCCTGATGAGCCCGAATTGCCATCCTTTGTGACGATTGAAGAAATCGCGCAGCAGACCCAGCACGCACATGAGCAAATTCTTCGCACACCTCCTAAAGCCGACAAACAAGTGCGTGCTGACGAAACAATTCACGAAGCCACCGAACGCGTTGTTTCCACACTGGTGAGAAAAACTCAGCACCCTGCCCCGAAAATTGATCTGGAGGATAATGCTTTCGCGCAGCATGCTGAGAAACACGATAGTTCGGCAAACTTGTGCGAAAGATTTCGTCTTTTACGCAAAGTGCGTGAAATGCGGATGGCCAAAGTTATTGGATCTGCACACACTCAAAAGACACAACTCGCTTTGGATAAGGCGTTGCGGGAGCTTTCCAGGGAGCGAATTCGAATCTCACTGCTTTGGAGTGTTACTCCCGTGGAAGACGACAATAGAAAGCGCTTGCTCAGGCGATTTCTGGCGCTCGACGCAAAAGCCGACTACGCTACGTTCACAAAGAAATTTAAAGACAACGAAGTGTATGAACTTAAGTTACAAGGCCAAACCAACCGTCTGACACTCAATTTTGAACTGAACGCCAGATTAGCCGCAGCACGTCTAAGGGCCCTCATTGACCGCCAGTTCCATGGCAAGGAATTTGCGAAAAATCAGTATGAGAAACGAGAGAGTAAGATCAGAAGCGACATCAAAAAAGAGTATGCCGCCGCTGCAGCTCTGATCATAAAACAGCCCTTGCCGACTTTTCAACAGTGGCTCCTCGATCAGCATAAAACACATGCTGTTCTGGCGGCAATAGAATGCGAGCGTGAACGGGCCAAGGCGCCCGTTCAAAAACATCAGCTCAAAACGCCCCCATTAGAGAAGACATCTCAGATCACAGCGAGTCCAGAACATTTAGTTAGAGTTAAGACCGCGCGGGAAATATTTGACGATGTAAAAGCACTGCGGCCCGATCACCGCGATATACCGGTGAATAATCTTTTACAGCAGACCAAAACGGTAAATACCTCGACAAATTCTGGCAGAGATAATTGCGAAATAAATAACAATCCCCAACTAGCTCATACAGAGACACCAAGACAAGGGGACCGAATAGAACCGCCCAAAAAGAAAATTAAAACGTCTACAAAAAATGCCAAGGTTAAGAGTAATAGGAATAAATCTGTGGGACGAGAGATATAGAGATCAAACAAGCTAAGTCTCAAGTTTTTTTCTCGCTTCGCCATTCGCGCGTCTTGTTTCGATCAATGACTTAGTCAGCATCGGATAATCAGCCGGAAGTCCCCATTTTTTTCTGTACTCATCCGGTGTCAGGTTGAATTTTCTTTTAAGATAGCTTGTTAACATTTTCTTGTGAACTAAGTCTTCTAGACAAATAATGTAGTCCTTACTGTACGTATTTTCTGGATCCAATATAACTGCGCCTGACTTACAAAAATCTTTATTCTGCTTTCGCTCATCCCGAAGCTCCTTAAATTTTATCATAGGTCGTGCGATAACTCTTATGCCGGACGCATTAGTATATGAAATGGTATCCTGATTTGAGTTTTCGCTATCACTCGTGTCATGATAATTCTCGTCTAGTTCATAATCACTAATTGGCCGCTCATCCACTGTGGGCAAAAACACATTTTTCAAATTTTGCGTCAGCTCTGCGATTTCGACCGGCGTCATATTACCTTTTTCAATCGCACTCCGAACGATTGATGTAATGCTTTCATGGGCAAGTTTGATAATTTCTTTGTCCATTGGTTGAGCTCTCAATTTGCTAAGGTTACGCACTGGTCTAAGATCGTTGGCATCAAGATAGGCTGAGGTGGAGTTAATTTCAAAGTCTTTTCTTTTTAGACACAGGTTTCTGCATTTTTTATAAAAATTTCCCGCGCCACACTGCGTTAAAGTGAAATTTCCTTCAAATTTTTATATTTTTGCATGCAAGATGTGGCGTGATGACTGTGCTTTCTCAGCTCATTCAGTAAGGCAATTCAATGGTGACCCATGCTCTGTTACGATTTGCATAGTAAACGCACGCGCCCAAGTGACTGACCCATAACCCAATACCATGTCTCAATCAGCTGAGGATGCATAGGCAGGGCGTCAAAGCGGGCCATTTATTTTGAGCACATGATATTCGTATCACATGCGCAGCTTGCTGCGTGAGGGGTTTGGGATGATTGTAAGCGCCATCGTCAAACGATTAATTTGAGCAGTTGGTTGGACCGATCATTTACTCATTGAAGGTGAGCGCCGTTTAAAAGGTGTCAGTGACAAGCCCACAGTATTTTGAATGTTTCTGAACTCTTCGTTTAAGCCGCCCGATAGGTGTTTGAGGCGAAGAAGATATTTTTAAAGGATCGATCTGTGATCTCTTTTAGTTTTATTTCCCGAAAAAAGTTTGATTAGCGCGCACGAGATCTGAGAAGCGCGCAGCCATTCATGAAGAGAGTGGAAAGGTTTCAGGTTTCAGTTTTGCTGGGCCAGGCTTTCGCTCATTCAAAATTATAAGGAGTTATCAAATGCGAATAATAGGAATGTTTGATCAGCGCGGCAGCAGCTTTGCCGGTCAAATGGAACTGATCGGACAGACGATTGATCTGGTGTTCTGGCCGCGTGAAAAGAAAGGAGAATTCAGTCCAGATTACGATATTTATAAAAAGAGCTTTGTCGTGGGTTCTGCCTGGTGCCGGAAGACCTTGGATACAGAAAGAAACTATCTCTCCGTTAAATTCGACGATCCGAGCTGGGTCACACCGATTTACGCACGCCTTCTCGATAAGGATGCAGACGGCAAATATGCCCTCGTCTGGCAACGCCCACGAGCCAAATCCGTTTAAACTTTTCAGGATATTCCTGACTGCCAATTGTCATTCGCATTCTTTGCGTCTGACAACTCGTCGAAAGCTTTCAGCTGTTCGACCATTTTGAGGCAACAAGCCAACGCCGCCGTCTGATCCTTCAGCCTGCAGCCCTTCTCGCCTCCCCTTCCAAAAAGACTGATCGCGCAATTCATCGAACTTTGTCTGAAGCATTCCTGCTTCCGGCATGCCTTTGCGCGCGGTTCGTCAGCTTTCATCAAAACCATCAAATCAACTGACAATCAGAAAGACTGAATTTTATGACAACCGGAAATACCAGTATCCAACTCACCATCTCATTTGATGCGGACAATGAACCAAAATCCGCGACGTTGCGCATTGAACTAGGGCGAGCCCAGATTTCCATGCCCCTCCCCAACGGTCTTCGCTTTGAGGGTGAAAATCCCCTGAGCATCAGCCTGTCTTTTCCCGACAATTTTATTGTTAACAAAGAAGCCCTTCATGCAAACGACACAACAGACACCGAAACCCCGCACGAAACCATCACGTCAACGGCCGCGCAGAACAAAACAGATAAAAAGCAACTGCTGTTGCCGTCTCCCCGTTCATCAAAAGCGCCATCCCGCTATCAAACCCAATGGCCGGTGATTGGTGGGGATGATCTCCTGCTTGAGACCGCAGACGTTTTAAATTCGAAAGTGTTCTCTGACAAATTTGTGCCTGGCATCAAACGACACATCTATATCGCCGGCTGCGATGGTCTCAGAGACCTTAAAAGGCAGCTCAGCATTCCGATCTTCAAGGTTGGAGAATGTGGCGAAGGCCGCATTGCGGATCGTATCAAGCAGCAGAGCAAAGACCGGTACGGGTCCTATTACAAGCTTGATGGTGATTGGCCGGTGCAAGATGAAGGCTATGATGATTATTCTGCCCTTCAGATTTATCTTCCCGAGACCCTCCATGAGAAAAGTCCGGTTCGCGCTTTAACCCGCGGTTTATCCGTTACCCTCCCCCACGACATGAGCCGTCAGCAATTCAGTCGCGGGTTTCAAAAGCGGCTGGCGTCGTGCAGTTGGCTTAATTGGCGCAACACCGACGATGCCATTGATCACTTTGAACGCAAGAACATCAACAGGGATATCATCGACCGCTATACGGATTATGGGGTCGGTGGTGGAGTGGATATAACACAAGCGACCGAGCTCTACTGCATTCGCAATGAAAATCCAGAAGACTGCAAGCGCCTGATAGCCGTCATCGAAAACGTCATTCTCGAGCATATGGGTTTGATTTAGAGAATATTAGGGCGGCAGATGAATGTCTGTCGCCCCAAACCAGATCTACGTGGAAAACCGTGGGTACTCGAGCGGGTGGAGGAGCGATGTCTTGGCCAACGTTTGCAGACAACTGCTTAGCTCACGTTTAATTTCAATCCTCTCTGTCGGTCAATGGTCGCTCAAACTTCACGCAGTTTTGTCATGTAAACGAAAGGGCTACGATACCTATCCCGCACAAAAATGATGTCTTGAATGCAGGACCCAAAGGACCAACTTAGGAGGAAAGGCCTCTGCTGAGCTGCACGGCTCCTTGACGAGGGCATATCACGACGTCGTTATCGTTAATGATCTTCCAGCGCACAAGTTCGTTCTGTGATTACCGATATTCAATGATTTCAGTAATCTAAATTCGAATCCGTCTCCAAGATTTGCATGAATTTTGTAAAAAATTGCATTCATAGCTATATGTCGCTATAGTCAGTGCAGGAGCTAACCCATGACGAAGTTACAGGAATTGAAAAAGCATCTGCGGTCGGGCAAGGTCTATCGTCGGGAAGATCTCGTCCAATGGTCGTCGTCTGTCGATCGGCATCTTCAGCAGCTGCTGGCAGAAGGTTACCTGACCAAGCTATCGACCGGCGTCTATCACCGGCCGAAGCAGACGGCGTTCGGCAAAGCTCCCCCCGAGGATGACGCGCTCGTCGAGGCTTTTCTGAAGGATGACCGTTACCTCGTGACCTCGCCTAATGCCTATAACAGCTTGGGGGTGGGCGCGACACAGCTCTATAACAAGACCGTCGTCTATAACCATAAGCGCCACGGCAACTTCATGCTGGGCGGCCGAGAGTTCGAGTTCCGCAGAAAGCCAGCCTTCCCAAAAACCCTGACCAAAGAATTCCTACTGGTCGACCTGGTCAACAATCTCGACCAGCTAGCAGAAGACCGCGATCAGGTGCTTGCTCGCGTTAAGGAACGTGCCCTGCAAGGTAATCGCACCGCTATCACCCGTGCCGCCAAGGATTACGGCATGGTGCGCACGCGGAAATTCTTCAACACCCTCGCCGCGGATACGCATGTCAGCTGATTTCCTCCATAGACACAAAGATTTTGCTTCCCTGCTGCGCATCGTTGCTGACCAAATGAAGGTGCAGCCAGTGCTGGTCGAAAAAGACTACTGGATCATGCATTGCCTGTACGGCCTGCAGCAGCTGGAGATGGCTTTTGAGCTGAAGGGCGGCACCTCGCTTTCGAAAGGATACGGCATCATCAACCGCTTCTCGGAGGATATCGATATCCGTATCGAACCGCCGAAGGCAATGGAGGTAAAAACCGGTCCCAATCACGACAAAGCGGCGCATCGTGAAAGCCGGAAGACCTTCTATGACTGGCTGGCAGATACAATCACCATCGACGGTATCCAAAATATTGAGCGCGATACCGAATTCGACAATGAGACGTATCGCAGCGGCGGCATCCGCCTTTACTACCCCGAAAAGACCGGCATGAAATCGGATCTCAAGAACGGCGTTTTGCTCGAAGCCGGCTTCGACACAGTGGCTCCCAATATCCACAAGGATATCAGCTCTTGGGCCTATGATTACGCGGCATCGCGTGTCGAGCTGATCGATAATCGCGCACTGGCCGTTCCCTGCTACGAGCCCGGCTACACGCTGGTCGAGAAGCTCCAGACCATTTCCACCAAATATCGCAAGCAGCAGGAAACCGGCCAGTTCCCCGCCAATTTTCTCCGGCATTATTACGATGTCTACTGCCTGCTCGACCAACCGGACGTGCAAGCTTTCCTCGGCTCGGGCGCGTATGATGCCCACAAGCAGAAGCGCTTTCCGAAGGCCGATAATCAGGACATCAGCAGCAATCCCGCGTTCAGCCTATCCGACCCAACGACATTCGCACTTTACGAGCACGCATACAACCGGACCGCGGCGCTCTATTATCATGGCCGGCCCACCTTGAAAGAGATCCTGGCCCGCATCACGTATTACGCTGATCGTCTTTGACGACGACGTTCCATTTGGGCTGATCTTTAGCGGATCAAATGGAACAAGCGCCAAAGGGGCGGCTTGGTTGTCCGGTATGGTCGAGTTCATATCGCAAATCCACAGTTCTACACAGATCACAACTTAAATCGACGCCATTGCACAGTGGTCTTTTGCAATAACTTGAAAGGACATGAACCACTGGCCCCTGTAATTGTGCGAAGTATTGATTGCCAGTCAAGAATAGCGGTTGCAATCAAAAGGAGCTGCGCCACGTCTCAAAATGCCGTGAAAATGAACTGCAGAAATATAGTTCCGACACGACACCACTGATTACTTAATGGACTTAAATAAACCTCTCCAAAAAATTTGCCGTTGGTCCAATGAAATACTTGAGGGAGGCGTTATCTGCCGATAATCTAGGAATACTCATATGCCTATAGCACTCAATTGTAGCCGGGCTACGCAATAGAATAGCCTCCATCGACTGGAATGACGGTCCCATTCACATAGGAAGCTGAATCCGAAATCAGAAATGCTATAACTTTCCCGACCTCTTCCGGTGCTGCCCAGCGGTTGAGGGGAATCCGATTAATTATTTTCGGCGCGCGTGTTGGATCATTTTTGGCTCGCGATGCCATACGCGTATCGATCCAGCCAGGAGCCACTGCATTCGCACGCACCCCTCTTTTCCCACCCGCCACCGCAAGGGAACGCGTTAAAGAGACAATACCTCCCTTGCTCGCGCCATATGCGGGGGAACCGGGCGTCCCAAATATGCTCCACATGGAAGCAATATTGACAATTGATCCGCCGGTCTTCTCAAGTTTTGGCAACGCCAGGGTGCAGATATTGAAGACAGAAACAAGATTGACATCAATTACCGCTGCAAAATCTTCTGCAGTCCACTCCCGATCATGCCGCTGAATACCCGCACAAGTAACAAGCCCGTAAAGACACGAAGTGCTTTCAACGAGATCGGTGACGGCAATGGAACATGATACATCCAATTCTACGAATGTAAGCCCAGGAGGCAGCTCAGTCTCCCGATCAAGCCCGGCTGCAATTACTTTATATCCGTCATTCAGAAGAATCGTTGAGGTTGCCAGTCCAATGCCGGTGCCTCCGCCCGTTACAATAACTGTTCTCATGTCAGTCTCCGTTGGTTACCGGATGGACATCACGTCCATCCGAGCACGAAACTTCAGTGACTCCGCTCAGACCGCATCATGATCTAGGATCAGATCGCGTTCTTTGGTTTCAGGTGACAGAAACGCACTTATAAGCGAGATTGCGGCGAGCAAGATGACGTAAATCGCGACCGGCCACCAACTGCCGTATCTGGCAACCAAAGCTGCGCAGATAAACGGTGCAAAAGCTCCACCGATCAGGCTTCCAATTTCTTTAGACGCCGTGACACCTGCAAGACGATAACGCGAACCAAACATCTCAGCCATCCATGGCGACTCGATGACATACATGCCCATGATCGAAACGCTGAACCCCAGCATAAAGGAAAGCGTTATCAGGACCGGATTCCCGGTTGAGACCATTGCAAATGCAGGAATGGCAAACAGAATGAGAAAGCCTGTCAGACTCATATGAACATGGCGGCGCCCAAACCTGTCACAGAGCTTACCGACAACCGGAATCGTGAAGTAACAAAAGACTGAGGCGAGAACGAGTGCGAGGGTTCCAGTTGTTTTAGTCGCGTTCGGAAGGTTTGCGATGTAACCGATCAGAAAAACCTGGAAGATCATTGATGGGCCAACTTCGCCGATGCGTAGACCCAAGCACCGCAGAAAAGCACCTCGCCCTGGGCCGAATACCCCACTATAGATTTCTTTGAGTGTCGCTTTGGACTGCCGTTCAGCAACCTCCGAAAAGGCTGGGCTTTCCTTCACGTCGCGGCGAATGTAGAGCCCCCAAATAGCGACAAATAAAGATGCCAAGAAGGGTAGTCTCCATCCCCAACTTAGTAGCTGGTCTGACGGTAGCATGCTAACCGCGAGCCAGACGGTCGAAGCAATCAGGGTGCCTGTGTTCGAACCTATACTCAAAAAAGATCCGACAAAACCCCGTTGATTTCGTGGTGCGCTTTCGACCAGAAGGGTAGAAGCACTTGCGAGTTCCGCACCTGCACCGAAACCCTGGAGAATGCGAAGAAGAACAAGCAGCAACGGAGCCCAGATTCCGATATGGGCATATGTTGGTAGTAATCCTATAAAGAATGTGGAAATGCCCATGATCAGAATGGTAATGTAGAGAATGTACTTGCGCCCTATCTTGTCGCCCAGACCTCCAAGAATAAGTCCCCCTATGGGCCGTGCAGCAAAACCCACTGCATAGGTGGCGAGACTAGCAATCAGCCCTACCGCCGGATCGGTTCCCGGAAAGAACAATTGATTGAAGACGGTCGCCGCTGCTAGCCCGTATATAGCAAAGTCATAATATTCAAGCGCCGTTCCGATAACACTTGAAGCTGTTCCTTTTCCGTAGACAGAACTCCGTTCTTGCCGTTCTTCGGCATCACGGCTTTCATTCGTAACACTCACCATGCCCGTTCCTCCCAAAATCAGGTTACTTCAGAAAATCCAGCCAGCCTCACGCTTAACCAGAGAAATCGATCAATACTTTGTATGAGGTGTTCTTGTCCGAGGCGGCTTCGAACGCCTGCCTGGCATTTTTTAAGTCGAAAGTAGACGTGACGAGTGGATCAACATCAACTGCACCGCTTCCAATCAGCTCGACAGCTTTTTCAAATTCGTGATCAAAACGGAAAGCTCCAACCAATCGAAGTTCTTTTACGGTCAGAAGATTTAAGCCACTGGATGGATTGGCGGGAAACAGACCCACCTGCACGATCGTTGCGTTGCGGGTAGCCTTTTCAAGAGCCACGTTCAAACCGTTTTCGTTACCAGAGCACTCAATAACTGCATCATAGTCGCCAGCAATTGCAGAATTACCCCGAAGGTCTAAAACAGCATTTGCTTTCAGATGCTTCCCCATCGCCAAAGCAAGGCTTGCAACATCTGCGACGTCAATGGTGTCTGCTCCGGCTTGTCGCGCAGCCAGCAGGCAAAGCGCTCCAACCGGTCCAAAACCGACAATAAGAATCCGTTTCCCTGCGATGTCCGGGATTTGTTTTACAGCATGTAACGCCACCGCTAGCGGCTCGGCAAAGGCACCGACGTGTATCGGTACTTTATTGCCCAGCTTAAAGGCTCTTTCAGCGCGACAATGGATATATTGTGAGAAAGCACCCGGTTCAGGTGGATTTCGCATAGCACTTCCCATAAAGCGCATGTTTTCACAAAATCTCGTCCTTTTCTCCCGACAATATCTGCATTCGCCGCATGGTTGTGATGGATTGATACAAACCGCATCTCCTATCGCCAGACCCGATACGCCTTGTCCCACCCGTTCAATCGTCCCGACGACTTCATGCCCTAACGTCATCGGCGCTGTCATTTTTACAGATCCAAACCCTCCATGACTGTAGTAATGCAGATCTGATCCACAAATACCGCCGAAGGCTGTCCTGATCCGCACTTCGTCCGGTTGAAGTTCAGTCAAAGGATCTTCGCGTAGCGCAATAACGCCGGGACGCTCCAACAAAACTGAAATCGTTGACGCGCTCATTTTGACAGCAACCATTGATGTGCGGCTTCATTGTGAAAACGCCAGTTTCTCTTCGGACCAGCCATTACGCACAACTGATAGAGATCATAACCGTGACAGACAGCGACCGGATGATAACCGCGAGGGACAAGCGTCAGTGTCCCTTCTTCCAGCACGAGTGCCTGATCCAGGCTTCTGTCATCGGTGTATACGCGCTGGAATGCAAAGCCTTGGGGCGGATTGAAGCGGCTGTAATAAGTTTCCTCCAATTGTGTTTCTGTCGGGAAATCATCGATATCGTGCTTATGCGGCGGATAGCTCGACGTGTGCCCACCCGGGGTGATCAGCTCAATGACAAAGAGCGTGTCTGCGGCATCGTCCCCTTCGGCTAGAATATTGGTGACGTAACGCTTATTCGTACCTGAACCTCGAGTTTCTGTGACGAGATCTTCAGGTCGAAACTGACGAAGAGTTTTATTTCCCTCGATTGAAGGGGCGGAGCATATGGCAAGCTCCAGCTCTGTCTTCGCAATAACACGCCAAGTCGTACCCTTCGGAAGATAGATTGCGTGTGGTAATCCATCGAACGGTGACATTCGCTCACCGAAGTTTCCTCTCGATAATTCATCGATGAAAAGTTCGCCTTGTCCTTGGACAACTACCAGACACACTTCGTTATTGTCGTCGTGGCCTTGGGCCGTGCCACCGTCCTTCAAACGCTCAATGCGAAAGCCAATATACTTCCATCCGGCAGTTTCCGGCGTAACGTCGATTGGGATATTTGTCTTGTTATCTGGCTTGATAAGCAGGTTTTCCATGTTTTCACTCATATTCAATGCGTTGGCAGTCTGCAGCGCGGTCCGCTGTCAGCTGGATTTCTAACGGCTGAGTGCGGCGTGCACCTGCCCGATAAGGGAGGTGCTTTGTTGTGCGAGCAGCCAGGTATCAGCCCCCACCGCCACGAAATCAGCCCCCTGGTCAAAGAATTTTGCTGCAGCGTTCTCACCATATCCAAGAACTCCTGCACCGCAGGACGTTGCGCGGATACGGTTCAATGCCTCACGAATGGCTTCAGCAACTTCAGGCACGCTTGCACCTTGGCCGGTAAAGCCCATTGAGGCGGCAAGATCGCCGGGACCTATGAAAATCGCATCGACACCTTCGACTGCAGCGATATCTTCAAGATTTGCGAGGGCCGTCGGTGTCTCAGCCTGGACAATCACACAGATACGGTCATCCTCTGAAGCCAGATAGGATGCTGTGTCCCGACCATATCCTGTCGCCCGTACAACCCCAGAAATTCCACGCATTCCCCTTGGAGGATATCGCGTCCACGATACGGCCTGTCTCGCCTGTTCTGCTGTATCAATCATCGGAAACATGATCGATCTGGTGCCAATATCGAGAAGTCGTTTTGTAACGGTCTGGTTGGCCTCCGGGGGGCGAACAATCACTTCGCAGTCATCACCGACAGCACGAAGCTGTTCGAGAACGGTCGAAATCTCGTTCGGAGAATGCTCCATATCAATCAGCAGCCAGTCGGCCCCCGATCGAGCAAGAATTTCGGCCGAGGCAGCATTGCCAAGACTGACCCACAAACCGATTTGCTGTCTGTCTTTCAGCCTTGCTTTAAAGGTGTTGCTCTTCATAGCTTTTTCCTGTGAAGCTGTATTTCTCGCTCAGTCATCCGACGGTTAGTCAAGCGACAGATTCTGGACAGTGCGCCCCCCATCGGCGAACAGGCTCTGCCCCGTGATGTAACTGGCAAGATCGCTCAGCAAAAAAGCAATGCCAGCAGCAATTTCCTCTGGCTCACCAACACGCTTCATAGGCGTACGTCGAAGTACGGCCTCCAATGCTTTTGGCTTTTCTTTCTCAAGTGCATCAAGCAACGGTGTTCGGACCGTTCCAGGCGCCATTGCGTTCACCCTGATGCCAAAAGGCGCAAGCTCGACCGCCATAGCACGCACCATCTGTGCCACCGCTCCTTTGGAGGTCGCATAGGCAGTGTGCGAGGGCGTTGCGATGACAGCGTTGACGGAAGACAACAACACAGCCGAATAAGGGTTAGCGTGAGATCGCGGTGCCTTTGCCCAGATCCGTGCAAGCCGTTGCACAATGCGAAAACTGCCCAATACATTGATCTGGAGAATTTCGGCAAACTCTGCGTCTTCAAGTTCCAGAAAATTATGATGCCGGTCAACACCGGCACTGGTCACAACACCGTCCGGGACACCGTGCTCCTCTATAAGCTGACTGATCATCTGGTCGACATCATTCGGCTCTTTTACATCACAACGCAGAAAGCTGATCCCACGAGGCAGGGTGGATGAGGGAATGTTGCGGTCCGTTACCACAACTCGGGCCCCGCTCTCAGCGAGGAAGACCGCGGTTGCAAGACCAATTCCGCTTGCTCCGCCGGTGACCAGATAGAGTTTTTTGTCGAGTTTCATTGGTTGCCCTCCGCTCGAAAGCCGAAAAGTGCCTGCGCATTTGCCGAAAACAGCAATTTTTGACGGTATGGATCCGGAACGATGGAACGCAAAAGTTCGATCAGCACGCCATCATCAGGTGCCGGCTGAAGGTTGGGATGCGGCCAGTTCGACGCCCAGATAACACGATGCGGGAATGCATCAGCGACCGTGCGGGCCAGAACCGCGACGTCTTCATAATCCGGCGCGCCGGAAACAGACGTCTCATAAAGACCAGAGAGCTTGATCCAGACATTTCCGGTTGCTAGCAGCGACATCAATGCTTTGAAAGCCGTATGACCGGTGGTGACAGGTTTGTGAAATTTGCCGACATGATCAATGACGAGTTTGCAGGGTATCTGCGAAATCACGTCCATACGCTGTGGCAATTCCAGACCATCGAGCTGTAAATGCATTTGCCAGCCGCGCGCGGCGAGCCTCTTTCCAAGATCAGGAAGGTCACGCCACCGATAAATACCACCCGGTAACATAAACGCGCGCAGGCCGATAACGCCCTGCATACCAAGATCATCCAGCAATGCGTCTGGCGCATTGAGACTAACGACCGCAATACCCCGCGCCCGATCACCAAGGCTCCGCAGTCCCGACAGCATGACCGAATTGTCAATCCCGTAGATCATCGACTGAACGAGAACGACATTTTCAATCCCCAGTTTGCCCATCACAAGCTGGTAATCAGTAACGGTTGCCCTGGGCACCTTGAACGGCGCGTCTTTCGCGTGCGCGCCTTCAGCATAGATATGCATATGCGCATCAACAGATGCAGCGGGCAGCAGGGAAGCTTGAGAAATCATTGAGCAGCCGTCCCGGAGATGCGGCGATTGAGATCGCCTCGCTTCAGAAAGTCTTCCGATAGTGCCATCCCCAGTCCCGGATTTGAGGACGGGCTGATGAAGCCGTTCTCGACAACCGGAACACTATCAACGATTTCCGCATAAAAGCCCTGAGTGTGAGCGCGGACAGTTTCACAAATCAAGCCGTTTGTACTCGCCGCAAGCAGGTGAACATTGGCACCCAGGGTCACTGGCCCGGTACAGTCATGTGGGGCAATAACCCGGTCAAAAGCATCTGCAAGATGCATCACCTTCAGAGCCTCACTTAGGCCTCCGATCCATGCCACATCGAAATTGGCCACATCGACCGCCCGACGTGAGAAAACCTCGCGATACCAGACCGACGTACCAAAATTCTCACTTCCGGCGACACGCCCCCCCACCTTTGAACGATAGATCGCGAGATCATCGAAATTCTGCATCCAGATCGGTTCTTCGTGCCAGTAAATATTGTAGTCCTTAAGGGCATCCGCAATCTCGAGGGCCACAGGCAGTTTCCACAGGCCGTGATACTCGATCATGATATCCATTTTGTCGCCGACCGAATTTCTGATCTGTTCAATGGGCCAGAGCGCCTTGCGCATTTCGGACGCTGAGATTTCATTGCCGCGATTGCGCAGGGCGAATGGATCGAACGGCCAGATTTTCATTGCTGTGATGCCTTCGGCCAGCAATTCCGCGGCGAGGCGCGCGGGCTCAAAGACCTGCAAAAGCAGATCGTCGTGCCGATCTATTTTTTTAGGGGCCGGGTCATCGCGGCTGATCAGCTCAGTATTATATCCCGCCCGTACCCGATTGTTATACCGGGCGCCTGCACAGGTGTTATAAACTTTGATCTTGTCCTGCACCATTCCGCCGATCAGCTGATAAACAGGCTGATTTTGTATTTTACCAAACAGATCCCAGAGCGCGATATCGACAGCTGAATTGCCCGAAACCTCAACGCTTCGGGAAGGAAAGCCATTGAAATGATTTCCGATCCTGCGAGATATCTCATGCATCAGCGCAGCACGGCGTGTCGGATCCTTGCCTATTAATGCTGGCGCCGCTGTTGAATGAATGTATGCGATCACCGCATCAGGGTTACGGAAAGTTTCACCCAGTCCCACCAAACCTTCATCCGTATGCAATCTCACCCACACGAGATTACTTGCTTCCTGCATCTGAAGCGTTTCAACGCCGATAATTTTCATAAGGTCCTCCACCTGATGGGCGTACAACACCGCATTCTGGCTTTAGTTGTCAATATCGAATCTGAAATTCTAAACGCGTTTAACTATTATCATGTTGTTTTACGTACTATATTTTTTTTTGACAACTCGCATTATATTTACTAATATTTACTTCTTGGAGGAAAAATGAGCACACCACTTGTAGAGCTGACCGTCCAGAAACTTCGTGAATATGTGAGCACCGCAAAGCTCACAAATGACCATCGGCTCCCTGCCGAGACTGTCCTGGCCAATGAACTGGGAGTATCACGGCCGGTTTTACGCGACGCGCTTTCCATACTTAAAAGCGAGGGGATAATTGAGGCACGCCGAGGCTCGGGTAATTTTGCCAAACCAGACCCTGCCGCTCAGTCGGAGTTCTCGCGTCCGAAAAATATGAATGATTTGGAAAGTTGTTTGCGATTTCGAGTCGTTATTGAATGTTCGGCCGCCGAAGAAGCCGCCGCAAGGCGGGACGACAAGGATATCGCGTTCATTGCAGCAACAATAGACGCGATGCAAACTGGTGGGCAATCGGCGCAAAGCATTGCCGAGACCGATCTCGACTTTCACCTGTCAATCGCCCGCGCGACGAAGAATCCATACTATGCAATGACACTGCAGTTTCTTCGTCCTGATATTCTGTTTGGGCTTGAACTCGGCCGACAGTTGCGCTCAGTCCCTACAAACGTTACCTCTAAGCGCGTGAAAGAAGAACATCTCCTGATTTTCGATGCGATCCGCCTCGGCGAACCCGCGCAGGCAAACGCGCGAATGCGACAACATCTTACGTCGGGCATTGAGCGGCTATTTGGGACAAGAAGCTGGTAACGTCGAATTGGAGAAACAGGCATATTTTTCTGTCAGCTTCTCCTGATTACAGAAGCCAGGCTGCTTGGTTGGTGACTATCACTTAGAGTAAGAGTCAAGAACACGTGCCATCAGCCGTTGCAGATTGCCAGTCAAGAATCGTCACTCGATAAGTTTAGATAACCGATTTCAATCTAGGATTAGCAGTAGTTGGCTCATCCGCTAGTGTCGCATATGGCGGGCATGTAGACTGACAGCTTCTAGCAAGCACGGTACTGAGGAGAACTCCCTCGTCGCTTGCATGGCGTTCCATACCAGACGTAAGATTAAACCATGTTGGAAGAAAAGACTCAGTCACTACGAATTATCCCGTTTACCGAACTTCCGTTAGGCTTTGATCTGCTCTGCGATGAAGCCGCAGCAGATGGGATAAGGTTTATGGGTCGATTTCGCACCGAATGGGAAAACGGCGTGAATCGTTTTGATGCTGCAGGCGAAATGGTTATTGGAGCTTTCATTGGCCGCGAACTCGCCGCTGTTGGGGGCCTGAACATTGACCACTATATGAATGATCCACACATAGGGCGGCTGCGGCACCTATACGTCCGTAGATCAGATCGTAGAAACGGTCTGGCAACGGAGGTCGTACGAGCGCTTGTAAAAGGAGGGAGAGGTCATTTTCACACGATCAGACTTCTCACGGATACCGATACCGGCTGCGCATTTTATGACAAAATTGGCTTCACTCGCAGCGATTCTTCGACCGCGACGCACAAACTCGCATTGATCATTGGTCGCACCTGATAGCTACTTCATACTTTATTGGCTTTCCCCACCAACGTTTTGTGGGGCATTTATGTAGCGGATCTATTGTGAAGCTAAGACAACGACTGCATCAACAGAACTTTTCATCGGATTTTCAACGTGTTCACCGCATCGCCGGTTCCCGATGAACTATCGCGATCGTAAGCTCGTCGCGGCTGATGCGTCCGGCGCTAAGAATTCTCAAAGCCTGTATCGATGAACGGAGAGACATAAACATTGACTGGGTAAGACGCTCGTCGAGCCTTGCCAAGGCTTCGCTGGCGCACGCCCGCGGCGATAGCAGTAGCCAAGGCAGACTTGTTGACGTTTTGATGTTTCTGATTCCAAATCAGAAACATTGGTACCTTTAAAGCGGGCATGAACTGGCGGATTTGAAACCGGGCCGAATTGTCGACACTAACTGATCCGTTTTATGTGCTTTCCCGAAGATTTTGAAGTAGAGTGTTGATTGCCCGGGAAACCTCGATGTCCACGCTGATGAGGGCGACCCTATTTTCCTGAATGGCCATGTAACCAAGCTGCATAGATATAATGCGTACTATTACGAGGCCAGCCACGGTCCAATGACTGTTTCCATTAGCGTCAATCCCGCTGACAGTGTTGCCATGCCCTACCCGACAGGGTTCTGGAAATGGTCTCTGTCCAAAACAGTTTAAGCTCTATCCTAACCATCAAATGCTCAGACTGAACACCTAGAATTTAATGTTACTGATCGCGGAAATTGCAAGAAAATAGCTTTGTTGCATGTAACTTGAGATTCCTATCCGTCTTCAAGTCTTTTAAATATCAATTTTATATACGTAATTTGTGTAGTAAAAACATATACTTAAATTATGCATTTTAGATTCCCCTCCACCTATAGACAGCTTAGATTATCTATGCGTATAGTTGTAACGATCCCTATTAAAGGGATGTTATAAAAAGGGAACCGTTGATTATGATCTCAAGACGTAAATTCTTGAATTATTCTGCTTTGACTGGAACTGCGCTTGCTATGCCGAGTTTTTTTCGCAACGCAGCAGCAGCAAATGAGACAATCAATATCGGCATTCCTGTGCCAATCTCCGGGGCATTTGCGGCTAACGGAAAATATGCCTCGATGGGAGCAATTCTGGCAGCAGAAGAGGCGGAAAAGAAGCACGGTATCAAAGTCAAAACATTCGATCTGGATACAGAAGGCAAACCTGCTGTTGCTGTTCGTAAAGTGCAGGATGCCATTGAGCAAAATGGCATCAAGTTGTTTGCTGGCGGTATTCTTTCTTCTGAGTCCCTTGCTATGGGTAAAGAGGCGACCAAAGCTAACGCAACATTATTTACCACTGCCGGTGCTGACGAATTAACCGGTGTTGATTGCAATAAAGGTACCTATCGTTGGAGCGTGCCGACATATGGTGCGATTGAGCAGACGGTTCGCCCTATCATAGAGCAAATGCCAGAAGTGAAGCGATGGTATACGATCACACCGCAATATGTGTTTGGTGATGGTTTGCTCAATGCCGCAAAAAATGTATTTGCCGAAAAAGGTGCTGAGCATGTCGGCAATAGTTATCACTCACTGACAGAAAAAGAGTTTAGTGGTTATCTAACCAATGCGATTGCAGCAAAGCCTGATGCATTGCTGATCCTGAACTTTGGCGCGCAATCTTCTGATACGCTGCGTCAGGCCATCAGCTTTGGCCTGAAAAACCGTATGAAAATTGTTGTGGCATGGGCATCCGGTCTTGAACAATTTCAAGGTTTAGGACCTGACTTGAGTGAAGATGTTTATTTCGGTGCACAATATTGGCACGGTGTGGATGCGCCAGCGAATAAGGCATTGGCAGAGCTGACGCAGGCCAAATACGGCGAGGCTCCTAACTATTCGCTCGCGGGCTCATATCTGATGACAAAACTGCTGATTGATGCTGCGGTTCAGGCAGGCAGCACCGACGGCGATGCCATCGCCAAAGTACTCAATGACATGAAATATGACGGCATAACCGGCGAAGAGCTCATCCGTGCCGGCGATCATCAGGTTATAAAAGACTATTACTTGCTGAAGGGTAAGGCTAAATCGGCGATGAAGGACAATATTGATTATGCTGATGTTGTGTCATCAGGCAAATCATTCCTCGATCCCGAGGCTGCCGGTTGTAAAATGGGCTAAGCCTTAAAGGTCGATTTTTACCTGATGCAGCTCACATGTGCGGGCATTCAACTATGCCCGCGCTTGCTTCTTACTTTCAGGAGAATTCTGGTGATTTACTTGTTCCAGATGCTGAACGGCATCGGGCTAGGGATGCTTTATTTCCTGCTCGCCGTCGGACTTAGCGTTATTTTCGGACTATTACAGTTTGTAAACTTTGCCCATGGTGCATTTTATCTGTTGGGAGCCTATCTGGCTTATGATCTGGTTGAACGCGGTTTCAGCTTTTGGGTAGCAATGCCCGTTGCAACCGTGACTGTGGCGGTACTAGCGGCAATAACCGAAGCGGTATTGCTGCGCCGTATTTATAAATTGCCGCACACATTCCATATTTTGGTAACGGTTGGTATGGCACTCGCCATTCAGGAGATGGTTATCATCATCTGGGGCCCGTTGGGCGGCAGTGTTGCGGCACCGGCTGCGTTAAGCGGCGTGTTCATCTGGGGCGACTTCATCTATCCTCAATATCGTATTTTCGTGATCGTTTTCACAGCCATTCTGGCCGCTCTTTTGTGGTGGTTGCTGGAAGGAACCAGGCTTGGCGCGATTGTACGCGCGGGCTCTGAATCCTCGGACAATATGGCCCTGCTTGGATATAATACCCTGCGTATCAACACGGCTATTTTCGCCCTTGGTGCAGGTCTCGCTGGGCTTGCCGGCGCCTTGGTTGCACCAATTCGTGGTGTCGAGCCGTTTATGGGTATTGATGCACTCGGTATCGCATTTGTTGTCGTCGTGATTGGCGGTATGGGCAGTTATACAGGCGCACTGGTCGCCGGTATTTTGGTTGGTGTGTTGCAAAGTATGATGGCTACAATCTGGCCGGAAGGTGCACGACTGATCATTTATGTGGGTATGGCACTGGTTATCATTTCAATGCCGCGCGGCCTGTTCGGGAGAGCATAAATCATGAAGACCCTGAACAATCCCTACTTTCAGTTTCTATTAGCTGTGGTCGCCGTCCTCGTTATGCCGCTTCTTATGAAATCCGGTATTTTGGCAACCGAAATCTTGATTTTTGCACTCGCGGTTACAGCTTGCAATCTGTTGTTGGGCTATACCGGACTCCTATCTTTCGGACAGGGCATTTTCTTTGGCTCTGGGAGCTATATTGCCGGTATTTTGCTCACGCGCACAGGCATTCCTGCTGGCTTGATGTTGCCGGTAGCGATTGTTGGTGGTGCAGCTTTGGCGGCTTTGGTAGGATGGTTTGCCATCCGCAGACAAGGTGTCTACTTCGTAATGCTGACCCTTGCCTTCTCACAGCTTTTCTTCTTTTTGGCCTATACATTCAGCGATCTCACGGGTGGTGACAATGGTCTTCTGGATGTGCCTCGTCCAAGTTTTGCAGGCGAGACACTTTCATCACCCTGGTCATATTATGTCTATGTTGCGATAGTCTTCCTCGTCGTCTTTGCGTTGCTCCTGCGTGCTATTCAATCAACGTTCGGGCGAACTCTAATAGCCATTCGTGAGAACGAAGAACGCGCGATCGCTGTCGGTTATCCGATCAAAGCATTTAAAGTGGCAGCATTCGCCATTTCTGGCGCCGTCACAGCTTTGGCCGGTGCATTGCATGCCATGCTAATTGGTGTGGCTCCGCTGACCAATATTGAACATCACACCAGTGAAGTCATTTTGATAATGACCATTATCGGCGGCAGTACTAGTTTGATTGCCTCTGTTATCGGTGCCGCGAGTTATTTACTATTGGCTGATTGGCTCTCGGTCATCTGGCCGCGATGGCTGCTTTTGCTCGGCCTGGCACTGATCGTTGTATCGCTTTTTGCCCAAAAAGGTCTCTGGGGATTGCTGGAAAAATTGGTTGCAGCACTCTCGTCAAGGCGTGAAGAGGCCGCAAAACCGGATGCCGCGGAGGAGAAGTGATATGAGTAATATTCATCCAACAAGTTCCTCAGCCAAAATTGCCTTGGAAACAAAAGGCGTTGGCATCACATACGGCAAATTCGTTGCTCTTGCAGATGTCGACCTTTCGATTAAAGCTAACAGTGTCCACTCCATTATTGGGCCAAATGGTGCAGGAAAAACGACACTTTTTCACGCACTCACCGGTCGTGTAAAAGCATCATCCGGTTCGATACATCTTTATGGCAAAGACATCACCTCGGCATCTGCTGAGGAGCGCGTCCAGCTTGGTGTTGCCCGTTCATTTCAGGTCACCAGCCTCTTCCCGACACTGGATGTTTTTGAAAATCTTCGTCTTGCCGCTCAAGGCAAAACACCATGGCAGGCACTGGCACCTTGGCGAAGTGCAAATAGTAATCTTGAAACACTCAAGACGGCTGAACATGTGATGGAACGCCTGAACCTCGCCCATGTGCGCTCAAGGGCGGCAGGTGAACTTTCCCATGGCCAACAAAGACGGTTGGAAGTTGGAATGGCAATGGCCTCGAAACCGCTCGTCATCCTGATGGATGAACCGACATCGGGTATGGGTATTGATGATATTGAGGACATGAAGCGCCTGATTAAAGATCTGGGACGCGATCATACAGTTCTGTTTATCGAGCATAACATGGGCATTGTGATGAATATCAGCGATACCGTGACAGTGATGCGCGCGGGTCGCAAACTTGTGGAAGGTCCGCCTGCCTTTGTGCGTGATGATCCTGAAGTAAGACGAGCTTATCTCGGCAATATGATCACAGGAGATATCGCATGAGTGCTTTTCTTCAAGTGGAAAATATTCATAGCTATTATGGTAAAAGCCACATTGTACAAGGTGTTTCGCTGCAAGTGAATGCAGGTGAAATTGTCACCCTTCTTGGCCGTAATGGAGCGGGTAAAAGCTCAACTCTGAAATCCATCAGCGGATTGCTGACGCCTGCAAAAGGCCGCGTGATGGTTGCCGGAAAAAATATGGCGGGATTGCCTGCCTATAAGATATCGCAACAAGGTCTGGCTATGGTTCCCGAAGACCGCGGTATCTTCAGCATGCTGACGGTTGAAGAAAATCTTCAAATTTCCCAACGTAAAAACTCACCTTGGTCGATGGCGGACATTTACCAGATTTTTCCGCGTCTGGAAGAACGCCGGAAAAACGGTGGTAGCCAGCTTTCGGGTGGTGAGCAGCAGATGCTTTCCATCGCACGAGCACTTCTAAATAATCCCAAGCTTTTGATGCTGGATGAACCGGTGGAAGGCTTAGCGCCGGTCATCGTGGAGGAGATTGTTGAGCAGATCAAAAAAATCCGTGCTTCCGGAGTTCCCATTCTGTTGATCGAGCAAAATCTGGCCGTCTGTACGGCACTTGCCGATCGTCATTATATTCTGGAATTGGGGCGCATCGTCTATCAAGGAACTGCACAGGAATTTATTGCTGATACTGATGCGCGAGACCGCTATCTGGGCGTTAAAGCGAATTAACATGCCGTGTTTGCCCAAGGAGGCGCACTTTTAATGTCTAACATGATTGTCGATGAAAACCGCTTATGGAACAGCCTGATGGAAACCGCAAAAATTGGCGGCCTTCCAAATGGCGGCGTGGCTCGCCTGACGCTTACTGAGCACGATAAAAATGTCCGCAACTGGTTGACAGCCCAATGTGAAAAACTGGGCATGAGCGTCAAAATTGATGAAGTCGGTAATATGTTTGCCTTTCGTGAGGGGCGTAACAATTCACTCGCCCCAATTGCAATGGGTAGTCATCTCGATACACAGCCGACTGGCGGTAAATTCGATGGTATTTTGGGTGTGCTTGGCGGGTTGGAAGTGCTGCGCACACTCGATCAAAGCGGCTATCTCACTGAAGCGCCGTTGATGCTGGTCAACTGGACGAATGAAGAAGGCTCACGCTTTGCACCTGCCATGCTTGGCTCAGGGGTTTATGCAGGCGTTTACAGTCGAGATTATGCTGATAACCGGGAAGATATTGAGGGGGTGAAATTCGGTGCTGCACTGGATGAGATAGACTATCGCGGAGAGGCGACAAAGCAAGAGACAGGCTTTGGCGCTATGTTTGAATTGCACATCGAACAAGGGCCGATTCTTGAGGCACATGAAAAGCTAATTGGCATTGTTCAAGGTGTTCAAGGAATGCGCTGGTATGAGGGACAGCTCATTGGTTGTGCAGCGCATACAGGTTCGACGCCGATGAGCATGCGTCGCAATGCCCTGCTGGGCGCTGCTCGTCTCATTTCATTTGTTGATGAGCTTGCTCACAAACATGCGCCCCATGCTGTCGGTACAATCGGTTTTATGGAAGTTAAGCCAAATTCCACCAATGTTATTCCGGGGGAAGCACACTTTACCATTGATATTCGCCATCCCGATGATGCTGTTCTGGATGACATGGAAGCCCGTCTCTTTGAGATGTTCGATCAACAAAAAGAAATGATTACGCTGAGTGGATCGCTCGAATGCATTTCAAGGACCGATGCTGTTGTGTTCAATTCTGATTGTATCGAAGCGGTGCGCCACGCTGCCAACAAGCACGGGTTTAGCAGTATGGATCTGATTTCTGGTGCCGGACATGATGCGGTGCACATCGCCACAATTGCACCGACAACCATGATTTTTGCGCCGAGTGAAGGTGGCTTAAGCCATAACGAGGCAGAAGCTACGAGCTCACTGGAATGTACGGCTGGTGTACAGGTTTTGCTTGATGCTGTGCTCTATTATGACCGCAAGGTTGCTGAACAGCAAAGTGCAGTTCGAGGATAAAAAATGCGAATTCTAATTGCGCGTCTCAACCACGAGACCAATAGTTTTTCACCGGTTGTTACGAATTTAGAGTCTTTCAACCCGCATTTTGATGCCGATGCTGCACAATTTGCCGACGGTTCCAACACGGCATTGGGGGCATTCTATGCTTATGCCGTACAGAAGAACGCCGAGATTATTGTGCCTCTGGCCGCAACCGCCAATCCAAGTGGGCCCGTGGAAGACGTGGCATTTGAGCGTCTTTCGTCCGCCATCATCGATGGTGTTGCCAAGGGTTGCGACCTTATTTTGCTTGATCTGCACGGTGCGATGGTGACGTGCTCTTATGATGATGGTGAGGGCGAGTTGTTGCGCCGTGTACGGGCTCTTGCGCCGACCACTCCGATTGGTGTGGCTCTTGATCTACATGGCAACATCACGCAGACTATTCTCGATAATTGCGATTGTATTGTTGGTTTTAAAACCTATCCGCATATTGATATGTTTGCGACCGGCGAGCATGTCACCCGCATCATCGACAAGATGTTGGATGATGGTTTGAAGCCTCAACAAGCGCTCAGTCACCCGCCGATGCTGGCCGCAACATTACGCATGAACACCAATGAAGATTGCGCGATGACGGATGTCATTAATCTGGCGAAGGAAGCTGAGAAACGTGAAGGCATTTATGCTGTAACGGTTTTTGGTGGATTTCCGATCGCTGATTTAAAAGAAACAGGCCTCTCCGTCGTAGTAGTTGCGGATAACAGCGATCTGGCGCAAACAGTGGCAGCAGAAATTGCAGGTGTGGCATGGCAACGTCGTGGCGAATTTTTATATACCGAAATACCGCTTGAAACGTCAGTCACGGAAGCAACGCGAGAACGTCAGAAAGTTTCGTCCGGCTATATCCTTATGCTTGATCATGGCGACAACTGCATGTCGGGTGGCACATGCGAAATTATGGATGTATTACAAGCTACCCTTGAAGCGGGGCTCACCAATATTGTGGCCGGACCGTTCAGTGACCCTGATGTTGTTGAGCAGCTGTTTAAGGCAGGCGTCGGGGCAAAGATGACGATCAAACTCGGCAACAAAATAGCTGCTGATGATTTTGTCGCTCCGCAATCACCTCTTGAGTTGACTGGTACAGTGACAGCTCTCAGTGATGGAGATTATACTGTCTCCGGTCCGATTTATACGGGCCAATTATGTCATATGGGGCGCAGTGTTGCATTCAAAACGAAAGAAGCAAAAATTCTGATCACCGAATTGCCACATGAGCCATGGGATTTGGGGGTATTCAACTGCGCCAATATTGATCCTTTGCAAGCCGACTACCTGATATTAAAGTCGCGCATGTATTGTCGCCCTGTATTTGAACCTCAAGCTTTAGCTGTTGTTGAGTGTGCGAGCGGTGGTGTAACAAGTTCCAATTACCAATTATTTTCGTTCAAAAAATTAGCAAGGCCCATTTATCCTCTCGATAATAAGGTCGTCTGGCAGTGACGGGATACAATATGAATCAGGTGTCAGGCAAAATGGATAAGACGGTTAAGTTTAAACGCATAAAACTCTCGGATCAGATTGCCGAGGATTTACGGCGAACGATCGCTGGCGATAAGATGGTCCCCGGTGACCGTTTACCGAATGAAAAAGCACTGATGGAACATTATTGCTGCGCAAAGGGCACTATTAGAGAAGCTTTGAAGGCACTAGAGGTTGAAGGTTTGATCGCTATGCAGTCCGGTCCCAATGGCGGGCCGGAAATTCAGCCATCTTCACTTGAAATTGCTATGCAACAGCTTCGTCAATATATGCATTTTCAGACACTGACGTTTCAAAATGTCTATGAAGTACGAAAATCAATTGAAGTGGCATTAGCACAGAGTGTGATGGGCAAACTCACAGATGATGATTATCGCAAACTGGAAGAGAATATTGAGATTTGTGTCAATGCCAATCGAGATAGTAACCGCACCGTCGGGCGTTCTGCGGAAACGGAATTTCATGACATTTTATGTGATGCTTCCGATAATCCGTTGCTGACTTTTATCTGCCGCTTTCTCAATAGTCTTTTGCGTGATCTGGTGAGTTTCCGGTCTCAAAGCCTGAAGGAGCATGAGCTGTTCGGCGACCATAATGTGGCTAGCCATATTGCGTTAGTTGAGGCCTTCAAGCGCCATGATAAGCAAGCTGCTGCAAAGATCATGGAAGATCATATGTGTTGCGCTGAAGATTTTATGTGCCAACTTGATGCTGCTTTCAACAGCGATTTGCTCAGCCGCTCATCCAGCTAACACAATAAAAACTACACCATAGCGAGTTCCTTAGAGTAGAAATAGAGACCATGCCGCCCTTTATTTTCGCACTGCGTACCGAGTTTTGATGGGAAGGATGGTTGTTGTCACGTTAAGTTTCACTGGCAGGAACGGTCGGCGGCTCGTAGATCTTCACGCGACACCGGCCGCGATTTTCGATTTATCGAAAGCTTCGAAGCGATAGTATCGAATTGTTTGTGCGGCCCGGCGGCGGGACGGAACAGAATATCAATTGCGGGTAGCTGAGTGCATGGAGACGAACCGTTGCAACATGCCTGGTGATCGGTGGCCTTGTATGGTTCGTTTCCCGTTTTCGAAACGGGAGACGCCGACCGGTGAAGGCGAAAGCCGCTTATCAAACTTCGACAAAGCCTCACTTGCACGCGCCAGTGGCGATAACAGTAATCGGGGCAGATTTGTCGGCGGTTCTTTTGTTTTTGAGTCGAAGTCAGTGGCCTTTGTTCCTTTAACGCGGGCATGAACTAGCCGATTTGAAACCAGGCCGAATTGTTGACACGAACTGATCCGTTATATGCGCTTTCCGGAAGATTTTGACGTAGAGTCAAGAGCTGTCGAGCTTCACCCCGACAGCTTCAGGCGGTTTTGGTTCCATACCGCCGGTCAAAATTCTTGGTTGAACCTCACATCAACAGAAGTATGCAATGACCTGAACCAGAAACATACTAACTGTTTCGACTGCAACGTATGAGAAGCAATGCGCTATCGCACTTGAACACGAAGTAGCTTTAACATCTGCTGTATAATCATTCTGGAATAATCTTGTTAAAAAGGCAGCACACAGAAGCGCACTGCCTTTGCCGACCAAAGCGGACTGGAGATCCCTTCAGTTTTTTAGTGCAAGCAGTCCTTCTACTTACACATAGGCACTTTTAGACTATAGACATTTAAATCTAAGTCAAACAAAAAACCCGACAGCGTAACTGTCGGGTTTCTTGTAACCAATCCGTTAGGATTAGAACGAACGCTGGAAACGAACCATACCCTGCCAAGCATCCTGACCCTTGAGAACCGACAGATCGTCGTTCCACTTGGTGTAGGAAACTTCTGGAGTTACTGTGAAGCCAGGAACCAGTTCGTAAGCTACGTTTGCAGTAGCTGCGAATGTTTCTGCTTCTTCGTAAGCGAGCTGAAGGTTGAAGGTAGCCTTGTCGGTTGCCTTGAACTTCGCGCCACCCCAAACAGCCCAATCGCCACCCCAGGTGCCGTAGAAACTGTCGATTGCACGGATACCACGGAACTGGCCGTTAGCATCTGTGAAGCCGTAGTATGTGTCGTTGTTCGACTTGTAGCCGCCCTGTACCCATACGGAGAACTGGTCAGTTACGTTTACGTCGAGGCGAACCTTACCAGCCCACTCTTCGTTACGTGCGTCGTAAGCTGCAACACCAGCGATCGAACCCCAGCCCTGAGCATACTTCAGGCCACCAACAACATGTGGTGTGTAGTCGTCGATTGTTACGTCGAAGTCAGCATCGCCATTGCCACCCTGTTCAAGAGCGATTACAGCTGAGAAGCCGTTGCCGCCAGTGAAGGTGTAGCTGATTGCGTTTGTGCGGTAGCCGCCAGCAAGGATCACGTCGTCGTTGATGACGTCGCCGAGGTAACCAGGGAAGGTTACGAATGCGGATTCGTCAAGACCAACGCGCAGACCACCGAGCTGAATGTAGCCGTAACGCAGAGTGCCGGTCGAACCTGAATCTTCGCCGTTCTGGTACTGGAAGCGAAGTTCCGAGTAGGTCTTCAGTGTGCCAAGTTCGGTTTCCGAAGCAGTCGAGAAACGAAGCGAGAAGCGTGTCAAGAAGTCGTAAGTGTCACGGTCTTTGCCACCCGACTGGGCGAGAACAACGTCACCATCTGGGTTACGAGTAAGACCGCCACCACGGTAGTAAACGTCGTCGCCGCCCTTAACGTCCGCACGAACGTAGCCGTGGATGCGCAGGCAGGTTTCGGTGCCTGGAATGTAGAAGTAGCCAGCGCCGTATGCATCGCAAACGCGGACGTATTCAACTGCTTCTGGCTCTGGAGCGACGATTGCGTCTGCTGCCTGAGCGCCGGTAGCTGCAACGAGAGCTGCAGCGGAGCCGAGGAGAAGGCTCTTAATGTTCATTTCTGACCTCCAGTCAAAATATAAAGTCCCGAGAGCTTTCTGCACTCGATCAACACGATATGGATAAGCCGATAACGAGTTTGTGTGCAACAAGCTTGAGACCAATTAGAATTTTAGAAGGAGCCAGTGTTGTAGTTTTATCACAATTTTGCCACGTGAATGGCAGCTTCGTCGCATTCTGCTGTTGTTTATTAATAAATTATTAATGCAATAATATTGGATATTTCGGCTGCTTCTACCGCTAACTGACAAGATTCGGATCGCGAATGATAAAACTATTTTCGTTTCTATTATGTAAAAACGTATGGCCCGCCCCGTTGCAAGAGGATTTTACGGTGTTCTGATCAGTCTGCGTCAACGTATACGGTCTCATGAGCAAGCTCATGGCCAAGATGGACATCCGCACGCTTAGAGCCCCAATTGTTGATTGCCGCTGAGAAGTGATGGGGTTGTCTAATCGCATTCGTCCCGTCAAGTATCTTTCTGTCTGATGACACTGCCGGCGCATGTTTGTCTTTGCGGTCGACATTTGCCGCCGCATCATAGGGTTTCGCAGGAGAAGCCTTCAAATGTGGACAACGCACTCGACTGAACCAGCCGTGCAACACCATCAGCGGAACGGCTCTACCCACGTCCCGGCAGGGACATCTTGGCGCTCAGATACCGAACGCAATCTGCAATTATAATTCAGCTTTTATGCTGCCGCTCCGACCTTCCTATCGAAGAATTCACCAGTTTTAAGCATCGCGTGCATTGTGACGGCGAGTTTTCGTGCAACAGCAACTGCCGCGCGTTTGAAGCCTACCCTCTCTCTTAATGTCACTCCCCATGCTCGAAGGCTGCTTTCAGCTGAAGTCAGCGTTAGAATTACTGTAGCAGCCTCAAAGAGAAGACCGCGTAAATGACGGTCGCCTCGACGGGATATGTGGCCATCATAATACACTTCCCCAGATTGCTAACGCCGGGTCGTCAACCCAAGCCACGCGCCCACAGAGCGCGACTTCTTGAAGTTGTCTGGATCCTCTATGGCAGACAGGAAGCTGGTAGCAGTAATCACTCCGATACCAGGGATAGACATCAAAATCCGGCACTCTTGCCTTTGTCTCGCGTCGGCTAGCATGCGTCTTTCAAGTGCAGAGGCCTTCAGCCGTACGCTGCGCCACGCCTCCAAAAGCGGCAACACTATGGACGCCAGAGCATCCTGATCGGCAAGCATATGACGGACATTCGCGTCGAAGATGCTTCCCTTGACCAGGGGAACGATCAGTCCAAAAGTTTTCATAACCCCGCGGATTTGGTTCGAGAGTTCAATGGTGATGCTGACCAACCGGGTACGGGCTGCAACGAGCGTGCGCGTGAGCATGCTGTCATAGCCTTTAATTCGAACTTCGCGAAAGAAACCAACTTCTGCCAAGTACGCAAGGCCGTCCGCATCATTTGCATCCGTCTTGTACGCCGCCATGTCCAGTGCTGCCTTCGCATGACGAGCATCGATGCAAATTGCAGGCAGCCCCTCTTCTTTTAAAGCATGATAAAACCATACGGACAACGGGCCGGTTTCGAAAACCACTCGTTCCACGAATGGCGCATGTTTGCGAACAATTTCAGCAATGGTTTTAGGATCAGATAAGCACTTCCCCCGCCATATTCGTTTGCCTTCGCGCCGAATAGAAATTGCTGTCTCTTTCTGCGAAACGTCAAGACCTATATAATCTTTCATGGCTGTTCTCCCCTCAGCTGCTTGGGCCCGGTGTTCAATCGTGAGCCTGCATTTCCATCATATCGCAGAGCAGCTGCCTTCCAATAATTGGATTGGCTTTAATCCCACGATTACCCCATGTGGATACCCCCTGCCAACGGCATCTCAATGTGTGTTAGTTTTCGTTTGAGTTTGATCCATTTTTCCATTCCGCCGTAATCCACTTACGCCTAATAAAACTGTTGTCGTTCAACTCACTACCACGGATGTGGGTGGTCTAACGCGAAATGGAAATGCGGTTTAAATCCTAGTGAAACTCGACAGTCAGTTAGCATACTGCGTAAAAAGAACGAATTCCGTTGCTTCATCTAGGTACTGAATGCCAATGCGACATTGCCGTGCTTTTCCCAGCTGGCGAATAGTTGACTTCGTTCGATTGCCGAGCTTGATGTTGAGAGCAAGGGCTCGCATCCGGTCTTCGTAGGAAGATATGAACTACCTCGTTGATAGTCCAAGCTTTCGTCCGCCCGCCATGAACGCCCTCCCCAACCAATCAAAAGCCATTCCCACGACGAGTCTCGAGCAAATTTTACGAGTAATCTTCGGGAAATGTTTCGCAATCATGCTGGGCTCAGCGCCTGGTTTGTCTTCATTTCAGAAAACAGCAGCCTACTGATTGAAAAGCTTCCTCCCCTTGCCTTCTGGGTCAGAGACCGCAAATAGCCACCAGGCGAATTGATGGTCGACAGTTTCTGGAAAATCCAAGCAATAGCGGTCGATGCAATTTCTGCACCCATAGAAGCTATCGCTTCATGATAGGCTGAGCGGCTGATGCCGAGGAATCCAGAGACTATTCGTGACGCATCATGGAGATCACGCCATGAAGCAATCCCGTTTGCCCCATATTCGAGGATATCAGGGCATGTTCGAAGCACCTGATCGAGAGAGATAGAAAGAGAAACCCGTCCTTGATTGTTTGTTTCGAGGTTCACAGAGATAGGTCTCTCATGAGAAGGCCCTTTCAAATCAATATTTTTAGTATTTGAAGATTCAAAAAGGGATTCTGGTAGGGATTCAATATGCTGCCGCTCAGATTGAGCGACACCGCCGCCCATTTCAGGAGCATTTTCTATATTTTTCAGGGTGATAGCTATTTCATCGTCAATAGCATCAAGATTGGCCTTGATGCCAGTCAGTTCGTCGATTGATGCACGGCGTGGAATGGTATCCACAACGTTACGGAAACGGACGAACAGCTTTTGAAGATTAGCACTATAGGTCCCGGAAACATTGGCGTTGTCTGCAAGTGCTGCCGCGATATCTCTTCGTATGACTGACACTTCATCGCGAAGCCGTTTCAGGGCTTTTTGATCGCTGAGAATTTGATCCGCAACGGCGGCGATTTGAGAGGCACGATCGAGCAAAGGTGCAAAGGAAAAGCCGAAGGCAAGTTCAATGCATCCTTCCCTGTCCTTATGCGCATAGCGTTTACGCGTTGGGCTATCTTTGCGTGCGATGATCCTTGCTTCAACGAGTGAAGCAAGATGGCGTCGCAATGTTGATTCCGGCATGCCGTGGGCACGCAGTGAAAGCTGACGATTGGACGGGAAAACAACCAGTCCGGTTTTCTCATTCATGTCGTCGTCTGGGAGAAATGACAAAAGCGAACTGAGCACTGCCAGACACCGATCATTGAGACCAAAGGCTGACTTGGCCACACAGAGTCGTTTGTAGATCACCCATCTGTTTACCTTACTCATATGCTTCTTCGGCAAATCAGAATTTTGGGCATACGTCCTCATTCGCCCACGCAAAGTGGACGTGACAGTCTGCAGAATTTGCATTCCCTCTTACCTTTCTATAGGCAAAAGAAATCAGCTCACCAAAAAGGTGCCAAGGACTCTTGACAGTGATTCGAGGAAATGCGATTCTTGATTTTGCTACAAACCTTGAAATCGGCTTCCACGACGGCAACGTTTTGGGGGCCTTTTTCTTTTTTGGTCTCTCCTTATTGACCGTTGATCCTATGCGTTTCCATCCCAATTAGGTCTGGGAACGCTCGTCAAACTCTTTAAGCAGGTCTGGCATACGATTCGCCAACCATTCAGCAAATTGGGTCTCTTGTTTTGGAATAGTCATCAAAACACCAGACGCGGTTGATTTCATTCGCCCATAAAGCCTCGAACCTAATGAAAATTGTTGCGTTTCATCAGTATCCACTTCTACAGACGTGGTATGTGACGGCTTTGCTGCTGCGAAAACTAATGCGAAGCGAGTCACGCTATCTGTGGTGATGAAATCGTCACTTTTTATCAGACTTCGAATGGCTTCCAACTGGTTAGAATCTTTCAAATTTTCTGCGAGGATAGTCCACTTTGGGCGACCAACCGATTTAGCACGGCCTATTGCATAGATCACATCCTCTGGCACTGTTGAGGTTACTTTGAAAAGATGTGAAACAGCCGCTTCACCGATCCCCAACACAGGACATATGGCACGATGCGAGAAACCAACTTTTTTCAGCTGAAGTGCCCACATTGCTTGTTCAATCCAAGTTAGGCCTTCGCGGACGCCGTTCTCCAGCGATTGCTCTTCGATTAACTGGCGATCTGTAAGATCCCGGACGAAAGCCTTAATCTTTATCGGTTCATTCTGTCCGCTTTCATCCATCAATGACTTGATGGCGGCGAGCCTCCGATAGCCATACGCTAATTGATACTGGCCCAATTTAGAGGGATGAGGCCGTACCAACACAGGTATTTTTTGGCCTTCTGTTGCAATCGAAACTTTAAGCAACTCTAATTCGTTATCGGTCTCCGCATCGCTTTCAAACCGATCCTTGAAAGGTGATCTTTCAATCTTGTTAGGGTCAAGCGTGACGATGCTATCTTCGTTTAGCTGTGTTAGAGCTCTACCGACGTTGGAAATGACGGGTGAAGAGTGGCGTCTCGCTAATGAACTTAATCCATTGACGTCAGTCGCGTCGTCGGATTCCACTCGATTTTCAGCATCAGCCATTCGCTTAAGGATATTTTTTTTCATGTGGATCGCTCCCATACCTTTTGGATTAAGGAAAGGATTTCAAAATTGACCCGATCTGCGCTTTCAAGTGCTCTTTTCAGTGCTTCGCGGCCAACCTCTCCAGACTCCAACTCGTAAAGTGTTTTCTTGGCAACTGCGGCCCCCGCAATAGCAGTTGATTCAAGTGCTTCGGCAACTAATACATCATCACCAAAAAGCCGTCGCATCACCCCGGACATATATTTTTGTGGTCCGTCGTTTGGATTTACACGAGTTAGCAAAAATTTGAAGTGATCGTGCTCAAACTGAGCGCCAAATTGCGCCAAGACATCGGACAAATCAGATATCATAATAAGAAATTGATTGCAGGATGCGACATCAAGCATTGCGGGATGTACGGTAACAATCAATGACGTTGCCGCGTAAAGAGCGGCTAAGGTCGTGTAACCTAGAGAAGGTGGTGTATCTAGGATCACTAGATCATACTGGTCTGCTACCGACGAGATGGCTTTTCCTAGCCTTTCAAAAAAAAGACCGAGATCGTCTCTGTTCCGAGACGTCAAATAGGACGGCGTATCAAACTCGAAGTCCATCAGTTCGAGATTGCCGGGAACTAGATCTACACCGGGGAAGTACGTAGCACGTATAACCTCAGATAAAGGGCGCCTCTCTTCATCATAGCGCAAGGCTGCGTAAGCGGTCTCGTTCTCTCCTAGATCAAACTCAGGTTGAATACCGAACATCGAAGTCATTGATGCTTGAGGGTCAAGATCGATGCAAAGAACCCTATAGCCTTGGAGGCCAAGGAAATGTGCCAAATGCACGGAAGTTGTCGTCTTCGAACTTCCCCCCTTGAAGTTGGAAGTAGCTAAGACCTGTATGCTCTCACCTGACCGGCGGTGAGGTAGCAACCCTATTGCCTCCTCAGGGCGCAGTTCTGCCAAAAACGATCTCAGCTCTTTAACCTGTTCGATTGTGTAGGTGCGGCGGTTGTTTTCAGCCCGTTCGGGCTGCGGCCCCTTCCCTTCTATGGTGAGGTGCCTCAAAGTGCTTTCGGGTACATTCAGTAAGCGTACGAGGTCGAGTGTTGAGAACGTACGTGTAAACGATTTGCGTGCTTGCGGTGGGTAAAATGCTTCCCGCATATCCCGCAGCTCCACTGAAAGCTTCGAAGTATAGGCTTCGATCTTTGATGCGGTGTCCCTGACGGTGTAGGTATTCGGCTGAAGCATTCTTCCCTCGTGACGGTTATGAACACGAAAAATGTTCATTACCGTCAAAGATAACAAAATTTTCCGATTCGACAACGATTTTTTAGTTAATAAAGGGTTAATGGCGGCTATTGATAACTTTACAACTGTAAAGGTGATCGTAGTGTCAGTGGGTGGTTGGAAACTTTACAGTTGTAAAGACCATGCTTGCATACCGTAGCCCGGTAGTGATGTCGTCCATAGCATCGGCGCGTCTGCTTTTTTCCCATTATATTGGTGGACAGGCGTCGAGCCGCCTAAAGACCGTGATGCATTGACGGATAGTCAAGAACTGCTCCGCCCATCTGCTGTTTAACCTGACGATGTAAATCGCTCTCGCCTCGTTTAAGGTGGTCGGTGATGGATACCTTCAACGCGCTGGGAGGAGGACGTGGTGTGCAATACATTGATCAGGTGATAATGTTTGCTGCGGGCATATGGATGAGTCTGGTCGGCTTTCGCCACATCAAATTCGACAGCCATCAGGAACGGTTCAATCACCTTGTTCGGCAATTTAAGTGGATGGGCCCGCTGTTAGTTCTGATTGCTGTTGTGCTGGTCTTTGCACCGCGACAATAAAGTGGGCGCCGGGCAAGTGTTCGGGCAGGCCGGAGGTAGGCCGTCAGCTATTTATCCGACTGGCGGATGATCTGCGAGAATTCCTTCTCTGGTATTGTCCTGCTGAAGGCGATTACAGGCGGTTCCCGCATAAAAAATTGCGGTGGTTGCTTCGCGTCGGCCGGACAGTAGCCTTCGATCTTAATTCGAGACGTTCGGGCTCGCTGTCAGTTGCTTTTGAAGCAGAATCCAATTGGCGATGGCGCCGGCCCTACAGAGTTCCCGCGCCAGCTCGACGAACGAGTTCGTCCACTACAACACGGACCCTCGGCAGCATGGTGCGGGTCGCTGGCCAAACCGCATTGAACGGAGACCGCACACGGCAACGATCCGGTAGCACCACGACCAGCTCACCCCTATCGATGCAAGACTGAACAAGTGACTGCGGCATTTGACACAAGCCAAAGCCTGCTGTTGCCATTGCGATGATAACCTCGCCATCGCTGGCTTGGTAGGTTGCCGGCGGGTCAAAAGACAGGATACGGTTCTCCTCGTCGAGAAAGCGCCAGGAAGTTGGTCGCTCAGGCTGGCTTCCCAAAATACAGGCGTGACGATGCAGGTCATTCTGGTTCACCGGCACACCGTGCGCTTCTAGATAGCTGGGCGCTGCACAAAGAAGCAGGCGTTGTGATCCTAGGGGGCGGGCAGCGATGTCGGCGCGATCCGGCAGCTCGCCGAACCGAAGGCACAGATCCACTCCTTCCTCCACGGGATCGATGATCCGATCCGAAAAGCTCGCTGCCAGGCGTAGATCGGGGTGTGCCCTGAGAATATCCAGTAGGACCGGCATGGCGACCAGACGACCAAATGCCGCCGGCATATCTACACGGAGTATACCCCGCACCGTACTTGCCTTCGAGCGGGCAGCGTCCTCCGCCGAACGTAGCTGATCAAGTGCGGCCTCGGCTTGCTCGAGATAAGCCGCGCCCTCCGGTGTCAGTGACAGCCGCCGTGTCGTCCTATGCAGCAGCTTGACGCCAAGCCGGTTTTCGAGTTGCACCACCGATTTGGCGGCGGCTGACTTGGTAATACCAAACCGAGCGGCAGCCGCAGTGAACGACCCGGATCTTACCGCGCTGATGAAGACTTCGACGCCAGCGAAAGTGTTTGTGATAGCCATCCTACGCGCCTCGATTGACATCCTCAAGTATACGATTTGGCGAACAATTGCGCAATTGTCGCCATGTCTGCGCGCGGTTATATCTGCTCTCAGTCCAAAGGAGTTATAGATGTCCCGTTTGTTCGTTCCGTTGAAGATTGGCGCTCTCGATTTGCCCAACCGCATCATCATGGCACCGCTCACCCGCAAGCGCGCTGGCGTCGAGCGCGTTCCGAACGCCATGATGGCGGAATACTATCGGCAACGGGCTGGAGCGGGTTTGATCCTGAGTGAAGCGACCTCCGTGTCTCCTCAAGCTGTCGGCTATTGGGGCACACCCGGCATATGGAATGATGCACAGGTGGAGGGGTGGAAACACGTCACCCAAGCGGTTCACGAAGCTGGTGGCCGCATGTTTCTGCAGCTGTGGCACGTTGGCCGCATCTCCGACCCGGAACTCCTCGATGGCGAACTTCCGGTAGCACCCAGTGCGATCCCCGCGGCTGGGCATGTCTCGTCGCTACGGCCGAAGCGGTCATATCCGGTGCCACGTGCGCTGGAAACCCAAGAAATTCCTGGGATCGTCGAGGATTTTCGCCGGGGCGCCGAGCGGGCGAAGGCGGCTGGCTTCGACGGGGTCGAACTGCATGCGGCCAATGGCTATCTCATCGACCAGTTTTTGCAGGACAAAACCAACAAGCGAACCGATCGATATGGCGGCTCGGTGGAGAACCGCGCCAGGTTCCTGCTCGAAATCGTGGATGCAGTGATCGAGGTGTGGGGTGCTGATCGTGTGGGAGTGCATCTCCGGCCTCGTGGCGAGGAACACGACATGGGCGACAGCAATCCCGGCGCGATCTTCGGTCACGTCGCCGACGAACTAGCGAAGCGGAAGCTCGCGTTCATTTTTGTCCGTGAGATCGAAGCCGAAGACAGTTTGCTCGGCGAGATCAAGCGCCGATTTGGTGGCCCGGTCATTGCCAACGAACTTATGTCCCAGGAAGACGGCGAGCGGTTTATCGAAGCCAGCATTGCCGACGCGCTGGCATTTGGGCGCGACTACATCGCCACTCCCGACCTTGCAGAACGCCTTCAGCAGGGCCTACCCCTGAACATACCGAACAAGGATACGTTCTACGGCGAAGGTCCAGAGGGTTACATTGACTATCCGAGATTCTCGCCGTTGCCTTGTTAAGGCGGTCCGCTTAGCTGACCTTGCCACCTTGTTGAATGGCATCCGTCGCAAGTTTCGGGCATTTTCGCGGTAGCAGTAAGTCAGAGCCACTATACGCCAAATACGGCTTGCACACCCTCCGCAAGCGGGAAACTCGCTTTGGTGCCGGTGCTTACCGTGTTCGTAATCGAAGCCTCGCTCTTTCGTAGATTAAAGGGATCTCCCGATGCCACAGCTTTGAAGCACTTGATGACAGTCATTTCCTGTCAGAAATGCTCCTTATCGCCTGTCAACCATGTGTGATACCTCCTCCGGCGCGAAGCGCTATGCACACCATGATTGTTTCCGCAACCTCCTCTTTCGAGGCAGCAGCCTGGATAGCCCGCTTCGCGTGATCGGCAATGCAGCTAGAACACTGCGTTGTCGATTAATCCGTTCAAAGGATAATGGTTTCCCCATCACCGGGAGTGCGCAGCTTGTCGGCGAAACCGTTGATCCGGGCAAACGCCCGTAGGTCAGCCCGGCTCACAGTGCAGTGGTTCACTGCTTCCATATGGCTGCCGATCAGGAGGGTTTCTGGGACGGCTTTGTGGACCGAAAGCACATCTTGCGTTCCCATGATGATGCCGCCCTCGATCCCTACGACCATCGCATAGCCGGTGTTCAGGATCGCCACATCTGGACGATGCGTTTTCAGAGCTGTCGCTACCCGTTCGTGCCAGATCGTGTCGCCAGCCAGATAGACGGTCTTTAGTCCGGCTTTCTTGAACACGACACCGCACGCCTCACCGAGAAGGTTGCCGATCTTGGCGTAGTGCGCCTCGGTCCCGTGACGGCCGTCCGTCTTGATGAGCTGTACACCCTTGAAGCTGGACGTGTCCGAAAGCACGCGTACGTCGGAAAAACCCTGTTCCCGGATGGTTGCAGTATCCGCGTCGTTTTGCGCGAAAATCGGCAGCGCCCTCGCCAGAACCTTGCCCGCTTCTTCATCCCAATGGTCTTCGTGCAGATGGGTGACGATCACCGCGTCCACGTCGATGATTTCTTCCTTCGTTATCGGAAGATGCACAAGGGGATTGCGCTCCTCGCTGTTCACCGAGCCTTCAAAACCCGGCCAGGCGTGACGGTCCGAAAGCATCGGATCGACAAGAAAGCGAACGCCGCCATAGGCGATATGGAGCGTTGCGTTGCGTATCTGCGTGATTTTCACACTGCCCTGCGGCGTGGCGGTAACCTGCGCGCTTGTCGGAAAGGCACTGGCGACAAGCGCAGGACCCGATAGGGCAAAAAGCTCTCTGCGTGTGGTCATGATAGTTTTCTCCCGAACAGGCCGTTAGCGAGCGAGGAAGGCGTCGGTGGAGATCACTTCGCCATAGCCAAAGGAAAGCGCTGCCATCAGCGCCGCGTGCACCTGTGCCGCCGGAGTGGTGACACCGTCGAAGTTCAGATCAAGCGTTGCGCAGGCATCGTGAATCGTTGTGGTTTTGTAGCCCAGATCGTTGGCTGCGCGCACCGTCGCATCGACGCACATATGGCTCATCGCGCCGACGACCACGACGTCCTCAATGCCGTTTTCCTTGAGCAGATCGCTCAACCCGGTTTCGCGGAAGGAGTTAGGGAAGTGCTTGGTGATGACGGGCTCATCATCCTTCGGCAGCACGGCTTGATTGATCTTGGCACCGTCGCTGTCGGGCACGAAGAGTTGTGCTCCGGGCATCTCGTGGCGAATGTTAATGACCAGATCACCTTTTGCGCGGGCATGAGCCATGACGCTTGCGGCATTGGTGGCTGCGGCGTCGATGCCATGAAGCGGGAGGTTGCCCGATGGCCAATATTCATTTTGAAGGTCAACGACCAGAATAGCGCGCTTCGACATGTCGAAAAATCCTTTCAGAGTTAGTTGTTGCTTGCGCCGAATATCGTTTCAGGTGAGTGTTGTCGCAATTGGCGAAAACGACATAATGAAGGGCGATATCGACAATGGCACATGTGCGGATAGGGATCCTGCTTTACCCAGGTGCGCAGACGTCGGCTGTGCTAGGGTTGACCGACCTGTTCAAGGTCGCTTGCCGGTTGGCTGATAATGTCGTTTCCGCTACCCCGCGTCTGTTAGTGCTGCATTTGCAGGTCGAGGGCGATGAAGAGCCCGATATTGTTTTCCAAAGCGAGCCCGACGCAAGCGGGGAGGTCGCAGGTCCTTGCGACGTGCTGATCCTGCCGCCTTCGCTGGAGCCACCAATATCGGCAGAAGTTGCCACGCCGCTTGCGCGCTGGCTGCGCACACGTCATGGTGAGGGTTCGGTATTGGCTTCCCTCTGCGCCGGAGCCTTTCTTCTGGCGGAAACCGGGCTTCTCGGCGGACGAACGATCACAACCCACTGGGGTTCTGCCGATGCCTTCCGCAATCGCTTCCCTGATGTGTCGCTCGATACAGATCGGCTGATCATCGACGGTGGTGATATCATCTCGGTGGGTGGACTGATGGCATGGACTGATCTTGGCCTGAAGCTTGTGGAGCGTTTTCTTGGTCCTGTGGTAATGGCACAGACCGCACGAATGCTGTTGATTGATCCACCGGGACGAGAGCAGCGTTATTATAGCGGGTTCGCTCCACGGCTGACCCATGGGGACGCAGCGATCCTTAAGGCCCAGCATTTTCTTCAGGCGAATGGTGGCAAAGAAGCACGACTTGCGATCTTGGCCGAACAGGCAGGATTGGAACAACGCACCTTCCTGCGTCGTTTCCAGAAAGCCACTGGTATGACCGCCACCGACTACGCTCAACGCTTACGAGTCGCCAAGGCCCAGGAGCTTTTGCAGTTCGGCCAATCTCCCATTGAACGCATCGCTTGGGAGGTCGGCTATTCTGATCCCGGTGCGTTCAGCAAAATCTTCGTTCGCATTGTTGGACTGTCGCCAGGAGAATATCGCCAACGGTTCCGGGCCTGACCATGTTTCCTGACGGCCTGATACCGCATATAACCCGATTTTCAGGACAAGTTGGTGGTCTGAAATCAAAAATGTTTTGGTGCAAAAGGCGGCTGTAGGACTTAGTGGGCATCATGAGGATCCCGCGGTGCCCAACGGCTGCTTTCTTGTTTAGTCTGTTTGAAAGCTTACTAGCCTCTTCACACCCCAAAGCTGCCGAAGAGCTTCCGCCCCCCTTGCAACCGTTTGTCGTTATGAATGACTTTCCATGAAGTGAACGCTAAGATGGTAGAGTTGGCGCCGATGTTGGAGATTTCCGCGGCAAAAAAGATAGAAAATTGACAGCAAAATCAAAATTTACATGGCCCTTAAGCACTAACGGAAAGAGAAATTATGCGGAAGATGGCGGTTATCCTAAGTGCCATTGCCTTGACGTATTCGATCCCCGCGAAGGCTGATCGACTTGTTTGTTCTGAATCGGAGCATCTGCGCTACATGAGGATGGTCGGCGAGGTTGGCGAGATGGGAATCGCCCTTAACCCTGTGGGACAAGATCGTGCGGCTTTTGAAAGGTTGAAAGCAGCATATGAAAAGCTCAACCTGAAGGGACAGAAGACCTCGCTGTACGTCGCGCATATTCCCACCGGTCAGATTTATAGTCAGACATGTGCGAAAGAGCGTTGTACGATGGAAGAAATGTCAGCACCCGAACAGATCTGTTTGATCGATCATATGAACCAATGTAGCTATGTTGCGCTTCGTTTCCGGGGCGAAGAGTTCTGCCTACTCCGTTCACCGCAAAACTAAACGTTTGATCCCCGGCAATTTTATGGATTTTCCGGCACGATCGCCTAACTCCGTTCGGTATGCAGCGAGTTTGTCTCGGAAATCCCGAACTTTGCATTCTCACGCGAATTTCTGTCGCAATAGTCGAGCAAGAATATCCGACTTACATGACAGATTTTTGCGGCACTACAGGCTGCGTCTACCCTCTCGCTGCTCGCAAACCGACTGACGGCATCCCACGCCATTTTCGACATGAGCGGATCAGTTCCGCAATGGAGGCTCGGGCCTATAGCAATCTGGATGCCCGCCCGCTGCGCCGTTTGACGTTGTTGTAATAGTCGGAGGCCTGCTGCACGGAACGATGGCGCGATTGTTCCATGGCTTCCGGCAGGGAGATGCCGCGATTGGCCGCTTCGGTGAGATAGCCGGAGCGCAGGCCGTGCGCTGAAAACTCCTCCGGCTTAAGCCCTGCCATTTGCGCGCGTTGCTTGACGATCCGGTTAACGGCGCTGGGTTCGAGCGCTCGTACGGAAACATTGCCCCAGCGATCGACTTTTCGAAACACGCTGCCCTTGTCGATCTTGGCCGCTTCCAGCCAACGGGTGAGGGCTTCGACGGGACGACCGGTCAGATAAACGATCTCGTCCTGATCGCCGCCACTGGTTTTGGTGCGACCGAGATGCATGCCAAGCGAGGGGAGGGCGGAGCCGTCCTCATCGGCGACAGGCGCCTGTTTGACGAGTTGTTCCGTTCGCAAGCCTGCTATTTCGCTGCGACGGCGACCGCCCGAGGCAAAGGCCACCATCAGGATTGCTTGGTCGCGGAGCGCGGTCAGATCATCGCCCGAACACGTTGCCAGCAGTTTGCTCAAAATGTCGCCGGTGATGGCGCTAGCGCTCTTGCGGCTTCGCGGCCGGTTAACGGCTCGAACGGCAAGCCGGAGGGCGGATTTAACGGCAGGCGACGAAAACGAACCTTCCAGACCGCGCCAGCGTGTGAGTGTTGACCAGTTGGCAAGACGCCGGCGAACGGTTGCCGGCGCATGGGGCCCCGAGACGCGTAGAAAGCCTTGCTGGCGCAATTCTTCTTCTATGCCTGCCGGCATGCCGTGATCGGGTTCGATCTCGCGCTGCTGCGGCCGCCAGAGATGATGGGCAACGAATTTCAGCAACAGGGCTTCGGGCGCGGGGAAGGGCAGGGGGCTGTCGGTTGCAGCCATCGACCAAGCTTCGAGATAGGCCAGATCCGAAGTCAGCGCGCGCAGGGTGTTTTCGCCCATGCCTTCATTGACCAGGTGGCGCAGGGTTTCGATATCCTGATCGGTCAATATTTCGGCCAGCATGTCGCGACGGTTCATTGGTAGCACAGCTGCAAACGTATCCAGCTGCTGGGTGCGCCATTCGATCGGCTTTTCTTCAGCCATTGTTAAACCATTGAAGATTCAGGGTGCAATTTAAGATCGGTCTTCCCGAAATCCTGTCCTTTAAACAGCAGCGGTGCTTTAGCAACACTGGCCACAGCATAGGAATAGCAGTCGCCCATGTTCAGCGCCGCCGGATGGCGTCCTTTGCCAAATCGATCAAATGCTTGTTCAGCGGCGCGATAATGCGCTTGATCGAAAGCTATTGCAGTGATGTTTGGCAAATCCACGAGCTGGTCGATAATTGCAGCGGCATTCTGAAATCCCTTGCCTGTTAGAACCATCCGGGTTTCCAACAGCGTCGGCCAACCGATAATCACTGCCTCACGCCGCACCAGACGTTCAAAGGATATAGCTTCCGGCTCCCGCAGCGCCATCGCCAGGATAATCGACGTATCGATGGCGATCATCGTGGCAATCCGTGCTCATCGTAGAGATCATCATGTGCAGAGGTCATACCCTTTGGCACATCCCGGCGGCCTTCTGCCATGAGATCCAGAAGCGCATCCATAGGGGTGAGTGCCTGCTGCTGGCGCAGTTCCTGATCGTAGCGCTCCAGCGCCCGCTCGACGAGCTTATTAATCGGCTGGCCAGTGCGTTTGGCCAGAGCATGGGCGAGATCACGGGCTTTGGAGCTGCGCACAGACAGCTGTGGTTCAGACATTGCCATTCCTCATTACTTTTGCAGATTATATAGCAATTAGCGGTTTAGATGGCAAGTTTTCGACATAAGATGGCTCACCTCCGATAACCTGTACTTATCGAAGGTTATAAGTCCACACTAGAAGCATCATAAGTGCTGAAACAAAAAGGCTAATTAGCTTATAATTAACACTTCATTTACTATAATTTCAATGTGTTACGAACTCGACCAATTGCCTCTCAAGACCTACTATCGGGGGTAAGCGGGGCATATCCGTTGGCGGTGCCATTTTGGCAGGCAGTCGCGTATAATCGCAATCTATCATAATCTGGTCTGCGGCAGAAGACTGCTTCCAATTGCATTTTGAAGAAGGCTCGGATGAC
>NZ_JBLZOF010000016.1:0-54305 GCF_049199085.1 Ochrobactrum sp. EDr1-4 | reverse complement strand
TGCCGCCATAGAAACTGTCACAGGTACAGATGAACGACCAATAGTACATTCTGATCGGGGTGCACACTATCGCTGGCCGGGTTGGCTATCGCGGATCAGTGATGCGAAGCTGGTGCGCTCAATGTCCCGCAAGGCATGCTCTCCAGATAACGCTGCAAGCGAAGGCTTCTTCGGAAGGCTGAAAACGGAGCTCTTCTACCCCCGTGATTGGAAGACCACCACAATTGAGCAGTTTATCAAGGAAGTCGATGGCTACATTCGATGGTACAACGAGAAGCGGATCAAAATGTCACTTGGCGCACGCAGCCCAATCGAATATCGAAACTGTCTTGGCATTGTGACGTAAAACCAGTCCAAGTTTTTATCCGCACCCCCACCTGGTAACTTTTGCACGCTGATTGACAAGTCAAAATGCCAATCATTTGATAGCTCGCAAGATGCCTATGCTGCGTTAGATCGCTTACATCGTCAAAAAATAAAACGGGGCTATACGCCAGCTGATCAAGCGTTCTTTGATATGCGATAATCCTGTGCCTAATTCGTGTTGGCCTGACACTGCTGCGAACACTTCAAATTTTCTAATTACCGAATTACCTCGACGAGTTAGATCGGGTGACAGAACATTCCCGGCATGGCGCCATCGCTACAAGTGTGCTAATGTGGGTTTGTAAAATTGTACGGAGATCGCCCATGAGCCGCCTGACGATTGATATTTCCGATAAGCAGCATCAGAGCCTGAAGGCCCTTGCTGCCTTGCAAGGAAAAACCATTAAACAATATGCTTTAGAGCGGTTGTTTCCGGGTGACAACGATGCCGACAAAGCCTGGCAGGAATTAAGAGCCATAGTGGAAACCCGGGTCGAAGAAGGACTTTCGGGAAAAGTATCGAATAAGACTATTCTTGAGATTCTCGATGAAGAACTGATCGAAGGTCGCTCTTGAAAAACTATCTTCTGACCGCGAAAGCCGAAGCCGATTTGAGAAGTATTATTCGGTATACGCGTAAAGAGTGGGGAGATACGCAAACCCGTCGCTACATAGACAAACTGGAGCAGGGGATTGTGAGTCTCACTGATGGTAATAGTGCGTCCCGAGATATGGGTGATCTGTATCCAAATTTGCGGATGAAAAAGTGCGAACACCATTATGTTTTTTGTCTGCCCCGGAAAAACGAACCATCGCTTATCATTGCGATTTTTCATGAGCGGATGGATCTTATGATCCGATTGGCAGACAGGCTTCGTGATGGCAGTTAAAATGTTCAATAGCCGTTTTGTGCGGCGATTAACTTTGAAGTTCATTTTTACCTGCTGGAATTCGAAGATTGTTATGGTTTGAAGGAAAGCATGCTCGTCTTCAGCTCGAAGAATGGTTCAACAATCAGCAGTGGCTCGCGTAAGCTGTTTTGCAGTTCCGCAGTGATGTCGGTTCCATAATATATCTTATGCGACCAAAATTTATAACGGGGTGGGTTCTAGCTTGAAGTGCGACTTGCAAATGATAACAATGAGTTATCCAATGCAAGGAACCTGTCATGGACCGCACCTATTCGCATATTGATTTGGATGAACGCCGCAGAATAGCGCGCTGGCGCACTGCAAAGCTTTCCGTCGACGTTATTGCTGAGAAGCTTGGAAGGCACCGCTCGACCATTTTTCGTGAACTCAAACGTAATCAGTTCAAAGATGATGAGATCAAGGATTTAAACGGGTATTATTGTACGATTGCTGAGCAAAAATCCCGCGAGCGGCGTTCGAAGCAACGCAAGTTGATCCGGTATGATGAGCTACGGAAGTCCGTGATCGATCACATCAGCGATGGATGGTCGCCGCAACAGATTGCCGGGAGAATGCGGTTGGAACGCCATCCAATCTCTGTCAGTCATGAAACGATCTATCAGTTCGTGTATTCCATCGACGGTCGCAAAGAAGAGCTTTGGAAATATCTGCCGGAACGTCGTGCCAAACGACGCCCACGTCATGCCCGGCGTCATCATGGACGCCGTTTTCCACCAGAACTGAGCATCCTTTATCGTCCCGACATGGTTGCCAGGCGCAAGCAGTTCGGCCATTGGGAGGGCGACACTATCCAGTTTCGCAAGAGGTTCGGCAATGCCAATGTGACGTCTCTGGTCGAGAGGGTGAGCCGCTTTACGGTACTGCTACGCAACAATGATCGGCAGTCACGGCCGGTGATGGAAGGTGTGATTAGAGCACTCCAGCCCCTGCCCCAAATGGCCCGCCGATCAATTACGTTTGATCGTGGTACTGAGTTTACAGAGTGGTCCTATCTGCAGAATGGGATAGGGTCGCAAATCTGGTTCTGTGATCCCCAGTCCCCCTGGCAGAAAGGCACTGTTGAGAATACCAACAGACGCACAAGACGTTGGCTTCCCCGAGACCTTGATCCGCTAACCCTCAGTGATCGAGACCTCGCATTCATCTGTCATCGTCTCAACAATACGCCACGCAAATGTCTGGGGTACAAAACGCCTGCAGAAGTCTTTCGGCAAAAACTCTTCGCAAACAGACATCGTTATGCGTAAGCTCAGACGGCAAAAGTCGCGCTTCAGCATGACCTCACAGCGTGATATCCATCAAAGGTGAGCATTTCATTCTTTTGCAGGTGGTGGAACAAAAAATTAATAATTCGATTGCGTTTACAACGGTGTTTTTGCATAGCCTTTTGAGAGAATTGGTCCAGTCGGACGTCCCGTAGGTGAACCGCCCGCAGGCTCTAACGTAAGCTCATAAAGCTGCTCACCACGCGGAAGAGGCAAATCCGGCCCCTTCAACCGAGCTGAATGCGCGCCTTCAAGCAACCCCATTGAGACAGGCCCCATCTCCTTTGAAGGAAGCGTCCAAACCTGAATGGTTTTGCCCGATGGAATTTCGACATTATTTAACAGGCGGACGCGCGCATTTTCATTGCCGAAATCTTCAACAATGGCCTGAACACCTCCAGTATCATCCAGCAAAACAGCAATGACGACTGGCTCGACAGTTCTTGTAAGCGACCATCCGAGACCAATAGCAAGAAGGATCGATGCGGCAGATGCTGAGAGCGCTGCAAATCGCCAGGGATTCACGCCATACTTATTATCGTTGTCACTACGGACCGTTCTCATTGCCGCGGCAGGGCCATCTGGAAGCTGATTTTGAACAGCTTCCCAAACGCGTTCATCAACGACCATCGGCGGTATGGATGTATCCAGCGCCAAAAATCGCTCACGGCTGCGGGCAACGCCATGCCTCAGTTTTTCATTGCGGCTGATTTCGGCTTCAACCTGAAGGATTTCGTCCGGATTAAGCAGACCGAGAACATATTCGTCGGCAAGTTCCGGAATATTATCGAATGATTTTATCATGACATACATGCCCGCAATGCGCTGAGACCTCGTCGTACCCAGGATTTTGCGGTGCCCAAAGGTATTTGTAATCGACCAGCTATTTCACCATGCGTGTAGCCACCGACATAAGCCATGAGAATGCCATCCCGTTTGTCTTTATCGAGAGCGTTAAGACAATCTCTGAGCTGGCTCGTTTGATCAAGTTGATGCCAGGCTGTCAAAATTTCATTTGAATGTTCGGCTTCGCTTAAAGCGTCGACATCATCCACTGTTTGCTCACGTTTGCCATCGCGCAACACATTCAAAGCACGATTACGAACAATTGCATAAATCCACCCCTTAGCAGAGCCCTGATCCGGCGCATATTGATGTGCGTGGGTCCATATTCGAATGAGCGTTTCCTGCAAAACTTCTTCCGCCAGTTCGCGGCGACGAAGAATGCGGTGCGCAACAGCCAGCAATCGTCCCGATTCCTGATCAAAGATAGCACGGAGTCCTGACCGATCACGCCGCACGCAGGCAGCAATAGCCTTTGCCAGTTCATCCGTTTGCCCGCCCATTCCACATATCTCCTCATCCGACAGCTAACCTAACCCTAATTCCTATACGCAGGAAACAGGCAAACAGATGCGTTTGATTTTTTATTTTTCTCCACTGCATCCAAACCGGTTGTCTCATGTGTCTGACAATCAGAGGCGCTGGAATCCACGACCCTAACGGCAGCTTCGAACGGTGAAACAAAGGAGAACAATGATGCGTATTATTCAGCTGGCACTGGCTACATCTACAATTCTTGGAGTTTCGATTATTCAAGGCATAGCCGCACCTGCTCTTGGCCTGGTCGGTGACAAGACGCTTGTGATGTTTGACACAGATGACGGCAAAGTCACGAAGACACTGGAAGTTGATGGTGTTGAAAATCTGGTTGGAATCGATTTTCGACCTGTCGATAAGACCGTCATTGGCGTTACAGGCGATCACCGCATCGTTGCAATCAACCTCGAAAGTGGAGCGACAACAGAAATCGCCAAAATGAATACGATGTTGCCAATGGCTGAAGGGCAGGCTGTCGTTGTTGATTTTAATCCAATGGCTGATCGGCTTCGTTTCATGACGGGCACGACAAATCATCGTGTGCATTCGGATACGGGTGAAGTCACGGTCGATGGCAAGCTGGCCTATGAAAAGGGTGATGCTGGCGAGGGCACTGAAAGCAAAATTGTCGCTGCTGCTTACACCAACTCAATCGGTAAGCCCGAAAAGACCGCTATGTTTAATATCGATGCTGGCAATAAAACACTTGTGCAGCAAACGAAGCCAAATGACGGAACACTGAAAACGATCGGCAAGCTTGAAATCGAGGGAAGCCCAGAGATGTACGCCTTTGATATTCATGGAATGGCGGAAGGCAAGAACATGGCCTATCTCGTTGCAGATAATACTGTTTACACGGTAAATCTTGAAACTGGCGCTGCCACGAAAATCGGCACGGTTGAGAAACTGGAAAGCAACATCCGCGATGTGGCTATTTTGCCTGCGTCCTAATTTCAGGAATGGGCCGGTTTCAAATCGGCCCTTTTCCATTTTTTTCCTCATCGATAATCTGATGCTCCACTTGAGCCGCGATAAAGCTCAAATCTATTTTTCTCCCCGCAAGCTTTTCAATGGCCGCTACGACTAGATCTTGTGCAACATGGTCAGATTTGTGTCCCATACCCTTGATCACCAAAAGCTCTGATCGTGCTATGTCTTTGGCGAGTTGTCGGGCATGCACATCAGGCGATACAATATCATCGGTGTCACCCGTGATTATAATTGTTGGAGCAGCGATCCGTTTGTATTGTTCATGAGCAGTTTCAGCCCAGTCACATAATGCGCCGAGTTCTCGCGCATTATGTCGGAAGGCGCGGGGCCGCAATGCTTGCCATGCCTTTGTCCAGCACGTGTATCCGGTTGGATATTCATTCGGCGTGAAGACCGATTTCATTGCTGTTCTTAGACTTAATAGCCCAATTGTTGGCGCAACCAACAAACTGAACAAGGCTCCAATTATAGGAGCTTTTGCCAGATTATTATACCATGATATGCCGCCAACCCACGGGTAGACAGCTGGTGATAGGAAAATTAAACCTCCTACGAGTTTGGGATAACGAACAGCCAAAGCGGCTGTGACCGCTCCACCGTAAGAGTGGCCTATGAGGATTGCATTGTCGATTCCGCGTCTCTGCATGAGTGTGGCTATCGCATCGGCCTGAGCGTCGGGGCGAATATTATCGACGGGTCCTTCTTCGGATCGCCCGTGACCGGGCCGGTCTACAAAAAGCATCTGAATATCGTCAAAGCGCTTATTATGAAATGTGTAAAGAGGATCAAGAAGGCTGGTACTCGCTCCATGAATGAATAGCGCCGTATTCCCCGCCGCTAAAGATTTGGAGGAGATAAGAATGCTGTTTAGTCGAAAACCTCCCACATCAAAAGAAATTGCATTCTCCTGTATGTTCATCGTCATCCTCAAAACATGCGTAACCGGACGCATTTTAGTGTCTCCGGCCGGACAGGCTATCCGGTCGGAGCCGTTTATTCACATTGAAACCTGTTACATTTTAGGTAACAGCACCTTATCAATAACGTGTATTACTCCGTTTGACTGTTTTACGTCTGCTATTGTTACGTGAGCAACTGTTCCGTTTTCATCGGTAAGCGTAATCTTGCCCATCGCCTCTTTGGCCTTTAGAACGCAGCCGCCCACTGTTTTGATGTCGTGTGTTCCCATATCGTCGGCTATCATTTTAGTGATATTCTTTGACATCGCGGCGGCGGCAACAACGTGACAGGTGAGTATCTTCGTCAACTTGTCTTTGTTTTCGGGCTTCAGAAGAGTATCGACTGTTCCTTCTGGTAAGGCAGCGAAAGCTTCATTGGTTGGCGCGAAAACTGTAAAGGGGCCTTTTCCTTTGAGCGTATCTACCAGACCTGCAGCTTTAACGGCAGCGACGAGCGTTGTATGATCCTTGGAATTCATTGCATTGTCGACAATGGTTTTGTTGTCATACATTGCTGCTCCGCCGACGTTCGGATTTTCAGCAAATGCCGCGGTAGAGATCACGGAAAAAATAGCGGCGACTGTGAGTGCCTGTTTCGAAAAACGCATCATTTCATTCTCCTCCCTAAACCCGGACTTTTACCGGACCACCCACATTATTGAGGGCATGTCGAAATACGAATTTGCCAGTGGATCAGATCAGTCTTCAGAATAATAATATTCCGTCGTGACTATAGTGCCACGAGGAACATCCGCATTAGTTGGGAAATTTGAATAGGACGTGAAGCGAAATAACGTCCGCTTGTCCGTGTTAATAAGTGTCATATTATGACAATGTGAAAGCGTCGCATTCGCTGTTCATTGAGAAGCCTTTTAATAACTGCATTGGTTGGACGCGTCCTATGGTATTGCAGAGAGGAACGGCAGTTGTTTATAGATATGATTGATCGACAACGGACGGTATTTTCTAACTTCTGTTGTTGCCAATCATTATCGGGATCAGTTCTTGACTGACACTCATTCAGGCCCAGCCTCATTTTGAAGTGATGCAGATTTAATTTCTAAATCGTTTCTTTACAGATCATACGTCCTAAAAAGCAGAATATAAGATTTGGTTATGAAGTCATGCATGCCCATGGATTGATGCGCCGAATGAACAGAGCTTAATACCTTTCCCATCTGAGGAAGGAAATTCCATGCACGATTCAACACGATGTGTTCATCACTCCGAAGTTTCGCACGAAGGCTTCAAAAATTTGGCCGTGCCGACTTACAGGGCTTCGACAATCGTCTATCCAGACGCGAAATCTTTCCGGCAAAAAATGGCCGCTGATCTGGCTGAGGCCATTGCGATTTGATTGAGGGGTGGGTTTGATAGATCATCCGGCTCACGATTTGTTATTGCTGTATTAAAGCTTAGCTGGTTGCATGGAGTCCCGACCCTGCTCGCGGCGATGCTTATTGGTGTCGCGAAGAGAGTAAACGCAGCCACTATATTCCTGTTGGTAGAATTCTTCGCGTTTGGAAATCTCAATCGTTCGGGCAGAACGGCCGCCCTTACGCCAGTTATATTCCCAATAGGACAGTTCTTCGTAAAGTGCTGCGGCTCGTTTACCGCAATCGTTTATCTGCGCCATGTTCTTCCAACGTGAAATGCCGAGCGATGAAGTCATGATCGGAAATCCATTCTCATGGGCATAAAGAGCGGTCCGTTCAAAGCGCATGTTAAAGCACATAGTGCAGCGGACGCCGCGTTCCGGCTCCCATTCCATCCCCTTCGCACGGGCGAAGCAATTGTCCTTCATAATCGGCATCAATGAATGCAACGCCGTGTTTTTCGGCAAAACGGATGTTTTCGTCCTTGCGCAGTAGGTATTCTCGCTATGGATGGATGTTGGGGTGTAAAAGAAAATCGCATAATTGATGCCAGACGCGAGCCTCGCTTCCATCACTCCGCCGGAGCAGGGCGCGCAACACGAATGCAGGAGCACTTTTTTTCTCCGCCAGGCGGGATTAATTCGGGCATTTGAATTTCCATAATCGTGACACACCTCCGAGCCGACCGCAAAGATGCAAACCGATGAATGAACAAGGCTCCGTACGAAAAAATGTACGAAGCCGGTATCACCGTTACGGAGAAGCCGCTCCTGACACGCCGCCCGCGGTCAGAACAGGTGGACGATCCAGGCAGATTTTCTGACTTGCGGTTTTTTGCTTCCCCCGTCCTTCGCGGCGTGCATAGCGCCAGTGGCATATCGGGTGCGCTTGCCGCCTACAGTTGCGGGGGGCAGTTCCGGATTTGGTTGGCCCGACCGGATTCCCTTTTACCCGGAGTTTCCTCCGGCACCTGTATCGTGGTGAAAAACATGACAAGTACCAGCTTCTGTCAAACTCAAACGATACGCCATGCCATTTCGCGATGACTAGATAGGAATGCGTCCTGCATTTTAATCCTTGATCTTTGGCTCGGGCCATCAAAATGAGGTGTGTGCTGTTTCACAGCCTTCCTGGGCTGAGAAGACTGTGGGGAAAGCACCTGAAGCAAGTGGAGCAATTTCGCATCAGGTATCGGCAATCTTTTGCCTTCCGCTTAAAGACATAAACATTTCTTTATATGATCTTGACATGGCGGGCCTGATGCGGGACTATAGTTTTGCCTAGGTTCTCCGGTTGTCGCTCTGACACGCCGGGGCTAAGAGGGAAGTCGGTGCCCTGTTATTCGGGAAAGCCGGCGCTGCCCCCGCAACTGTAAGCGGTAAGCTGTTGTCCACTGTGTCACTGGGGTTCGACCTGGGAAGACGGACTATGGCGATAACCCGTGAGCCAGGAGACCTGCCTTAGCAAAATAACGTCCACGGGCGGGGTGTCCCGGTGTGCCGTAGCGAAGACCGCTTAGGGGTCTGTATTGCTATGCGTTCGCTTACCCATGCCCCCAACATATTGGGGTGAGCTATGTCTCAAGCCGTAATTCCAGTCGCCGCAAGCGGCGAGCCATTTGTCGACTGTCAGCAGAGGACGCGGCATCACGACTTCACTTTTCGTCTTAAAAGCCAGCTTTTTGATGAACACTATCATCCTTCAGACAATACGCGTATCACGACAAACTTTGCTAATTTGGCCAGAGGGGAGAACCGCCGGGAGAACCTTCGTAACGCTTTGAGAATGGTTGACAATCGTTTCAACGCTCTGGCGTTTTGGGACAATCCCGAAGGCAATCGTTATTCTGTGGAGCTTGAGATTATCTCGGTTGAAATGAACATCGATGCAGAAGGTAATAAAAATACTTTTCCTCTGATTGAAATTTTAAAAGCCAATATCTTTGATCAAATGACGGGTGAACGTATTGACGGTATCGTCGGTAATAATTTCTCTTCGTACGTTCGGGATTACGATTTCAGCGTAGTTCTGCCGGCTTATAACAAGGATCGCGCCACCTTCAGCATTCCGGCTGACTTCGGTGATCTGCATGGAAAACTTTTCAAGTCTTTCCTTAACTCGGATGCTTATAAAGAGAGTTTTCGTAAGCCACCTGTCATTTGCTTGAGTGCATCCAGCAGTAAAACATATCATCGGACGGGCAATTTCCATCCGATTTTGGGCGCTGAATATCAGCAAAATGAATTGTCTTTGACAGATCTATATTTTCAGAAAATGGGGTTGCATGTCCGCTTCTTCATGCCGCCGAATAGTGTTGCGCCTTTTGCCTTCTATTTTGTCGGTGATCTTCTCGATGATTATACCAATCTCGAGCTCATCAGCACGATTAGCACGATGGAATCGTTTCAAAAGATCTACCGACCAGAGATTTATAACGCGAATTCAATAGCTGGCGTCTGTTATCAGCCTAGCCTGAAGCATGAGGACTATTCGCTGACGCGCATCGACTACGATCGTGACGAGCGTAGTCGGCTTGCTGTCGAGCAGGGAAAGTTTGCTGAGAAGCACTTCATGACACCGTACAAGACCGTCCTTGAGCAATGGTCTGCCAATTACACCCGTTGATGAGCCAAAAGATAAGGTAGCCTATCATGAAAAGACTATTGCCCACGTCTACCGCTGGCAGTTTGCCAAAGCCTTCCTGGCTTGCAGAACCGGAAAAACTTTGGTCACCCTGGAAGTTACAAGGTGAGGAATTAATCGCAGGTAAGCAGGATGCTCTGCGCTTGTCCTTAGACGATCAGCGACACGCAGGTATCGATATCGTCAGTGACGGGGAACAAACGCGCCAGCATTTTGTCACGACGTTTATCGAGCATCTCGACGGTGTTGACTTTGAAAAGCGTGAAACAGTCAGAATCCGCAACCGCTATGATGCGAGTGTGCCGACAGTCGTTGGTGCTGTATCCCGCCCGAAGCCAGTTTTTGTCGAAGACGCCAAGTTTTTACGTCAGCAGACCCAGAAGCCAATCAAATGGGCCTTGCCTGGTCCCATGACCATGATCGACACGCTTTATGATGCTCACTACAAGAGCCGTGAAAAGCTGGCGTGGGAATTTGCAAAGATACTCAATGAAGAAGCCAAGGAACTGGAGGCTGCTGGCGTCGACATTATTCAGTTCGATGAGCCGGCATTCAACGTCTTCTTTGATGATGTTAATGATTGGGGCGTTGCGACCCTCGAAAGAGCAATCGAGGGTCTTAAGTGTGAAACAGCTGTCCATATTTGCTATGGCTACGGAATTAAGGCCAACACCGATTGGAAAAAGAGTCTTGGTTCCGAATGGCGTCAATATGAGGAATCCTTCCCCAAGCTGCAAAAATCCAATATCGATCTCATCTCGCTTGAATGCCATAACTCTCATGTTCCGATAGATCTCATTGAATTGCTGCGGGGCAAAAAGGTGATGGTGGGGGCCATTGATGTTGCAACTCAAAATATCGAAACCCCTGGGGAAGTTGCTAACACTTTGAGAAAAGCACTTCAGTTCGTGGATGCCGATAAGCTCTATCCATGCACAAATTGCGGTATGGCGCCACTGCCTCGTCATGTTGCACGAGGCAAACTGGGTGCTTTAGGTGCAGGAGCGGAAATTATCAGAAGAGAGCTTTCGGCCTAGTCCTGGCTGAGTTGCAAGAGGCCGACATGAATTTTATCAACCATCGCTTCGACAAGGTAGACAAAGCTGCGTTTCGCAATGGCATGTCGCGCCTCGGCTCTGCAGTTAGTGTTGTGACAACGATACACGAAAACAGACGTTATGGCTTTACAGCTTCGGCGGTCTGCAGCGTCAGCGACACGCCCGCGACCCTGGTGCGGGGTTTGTTGGCTGGAAATCTAAAGCATGTCACGAAAAAGTATGAAGCAGCTTCCCGACAACGACATACCTAACAATAAAGAGTTAGAGTGAGCGTAGTGAATATAATTAAGCGCGACACGCTCCAGATCCGTATCGTCGAACACTTACTGGTAATAAGGCATCGTTCTGTTTAAGGGCTGTCGATACTTTCTGCGTTTAAATACTTAACTCGCCACTCAAGGTTTTTGTTGCAGGAGGGGCGAGTTGAGGTTCACTTTCGTCAGGCTCTTTGTGACTTTTCCTGAGGCAGTATAAAGTTCAGAATGATCGCGAAGATAGCGCCGAATGCGATTGACGAGCCGAGCAAATATCGCACGAGATCAGGCAGGCCATCCACAAATTCTTTGGGAACTAAGGTTGCAAAAAGTGCCATTAGGATTGGCAGGCCAACCACAAGCATATTGCGTTCGGTCAGCGCGCAGTGACGCACGACGCGAAAGCCATTGATCGCAATGACAGCACACACGACACCAAAAACACCACCAATGACGGGCGCCGGTATCACTGCGATCACCGCCGCCAACTTGCCGATCAAACCGAATAGCACAAGGAAGATACCGGCTGCGGCGAAGGCCACACGACTGGCAATCCCCGTTACAGCAATGATACCTGCATTCGACGAATATCCCGTCACAGGCGTACTGCAGAGCAATGCACTTGTGAGGCAGCCGATGCCTTCACCTATTGCACCGCGGTCCAGCTGCTTGTTCGTTAGCGGTTTATCGGTTACGGCACTGATCGCGAACCACGTTCCCGTCGTTTCAGCTAAAACTACGAGATACACTACAATCATCGTCAGTATTGCGGATATCGAAAAGCTTACATCGAAGTTAACAAATGCGATGCGGGGAGTGCTGAACCATGCCGCCTCATATACAGGCTGTAAGCTGAAACGCCCCATTAAAGAGGCTGCAATGCAACCGCCGACGAGTGCGATGATGACTGACGATACACGCAACCAATTGCCTCTGGCTCCCATGCTAAGCCCTACGACAATGCAGGCAACGAGCAGTACAGCTGATGTTGCTGCAAGCGCTACATTCTGGTTGAGAGTTCCTGTTCCATGAACAGCAAATACGCTTTCGCGCAGCGCAACGGGCATGAGAGCGATGCCCACAACGATGATGATTGTTCCGCCAACCAATGGCGGCACCAACCGGCCAATAATTTTATGGAAAATACCGGTTATTCCCAGCAGGGCAATAATCATGGCTCCGGGGATTAATGCGCCGATGACGGTCGACAGCCCCCCCACGCCACCACCAGCACCGAAAGCTATAGCAAGAATAGCTCCGATCGGTACATAAGACGGGCCTTGAACAATGGGGATGCGCATGACCCATTGCGATTGGATAAGAGTTGCGATACCTGCTGCCAGAAAACCTGATTGGATAAAGGCTGCTGAATCCGGAACGTTAAAGGCCAGCACAGACGCAATGATAAAAGGTACGATGTAAACATCCATCGCCAGCACGTGCTGAAGGCCGAGAAATGCTGCTTTAGCAGGAGGGATTTTGTCCTCAGGTCCGGCGACGAGAGCGCCCTCATATGCTTGTGGTGTTTCCATTTCAAGTCCCTCGGTGGGTACCGCGTAGCCATTATTTGCCGGGCGCTTTAGTACACTTAAATCTTCATATAGAAATGCATCAACAATTCACTTAGAAGATTCACGTCGGTTATGGTTTATCCCATGTTTTGTTGCGGCTTTCCCGAAGCTTCGCTAACGGGCGGCATAGAGGATTTTTATGCGTAATTTTGTAATTTGCGGTGCAGCTTTTCACACCCCTGAGCGCGGTCGTATAGAGGCAATGGATCGCGTGGCGATAGCCGTTGATTCAAAAGGCGTCATTACCGATGTCCAGGTAGATGGCACACCCGATTTCGATAAGTTGGTCTCGAGTGCAAGAGATTCAGACGAGTTGATTGAGCTTGCTCATGGAAGCATTCTCATGCCGGGCCTTGTTGACCTGCATATTCATGCGCCGCAATGGCCGCAACTTGGCAAAGCCTTAGACGAACCACTTGAAGTGTGGTTACAGAAATATACGTTTCCGCTCGAAGCCCGTTATGAAGACGTTGATTTTGCGCGTACCGTCTATCGCGACCTGGTGCGCAGTTTGTTAGCACATGGCACGACAACCGCGGTTTACTTTGCAACGACGCATGTAGAGGCCTCAGTAGAACTAGCCCAAATCTGCCTTGATGAAGGTCAGCGCGCCTTTGTCGGAAAAGTGGCGATGGATGATGCCGCGCAATGTCCGGAATATTACCGTGATCAGAGTGCTCAAAATGCAATTGAGGACACGCGTCGTTTCATTAATCGTGTGCATGCTTTGGCGGGACGAGAAGACGCGTTAGTCAGGCCGATTATTACGCCACGTTTTATCCCGAGCTGTACCGATGAACTTCTGCAAGGATTAGGAGAATTGGCTGCCGAAACCGGATGCATCGTTCAGACACATTGCTCGGAAAGTGATTGGGAACGTGACTTTGTTCTTGAACGTCATGGTCGTACTGACAGTGAGGTGTTACGTGACTTTGGGTTGCTACGTGAACATACAGTGCTCGCACATTCAAATTTCGTCACCGAACAGGACCTCCAGCTTATTCGCGAGAAAGGCGCAGCAGTCGCTCATTGTCCGTTGTCGAATTTCTATTTCGCCAATGCGGTGTTTCCGCTGAGACGCGCACTCGATATGGATGTGAGGACGGGCTTGGGTAGTGACATTTCCGGTGGTTATAGCCCCTCAGTTCTTGATGCGTGTCGTCATGGCCTCATAGCATCGCGGGCTCATGGAAGAGGTGTTGATGCAACGACGCCAGCGGCCACCAGAGGCGTATCCAGTGCCCCGGTAACGGTTGCGGAAATACTCTGGCTGGCGACCGCCGGTGGAGGTGAAGCAATCGGACTTCAGGTTGGAAAGTTCGCGCCAGGCTTCCGCTTCGATGCAGTCCTCATTGAAACCAATCGCCCGAATAGCCCTATTAAAATTTGGCCGGGGATCGACACCCTCGAAGAAACAGCTGCAAAGATCGTACTGAACGCCAGCAGAGATGATATTGTTCGTGTGTGGGTCGAGGGTAGAGAGGTCTGGTGAGCTTAACGTTTGTTTCAAAGCTTTTTATGGAATCGAACCGAAGCGTGCAATCTTGGGCGATTTAGAATTGAGCTTGAAGGTTTTTGATTTCGTCGCGTAATCCGAAATCGCAGTTGGATAAACCTGCTGGGAACAAGACGCGCATGTTCTCGAATAACAATCAAAACTGTCTTCTCATTATTTATGTTACCAATGACCATGGCAGGATGTACTTGCGACTAGTAAAAAATGGTTGGGATACATCTATTTAGAGTTCGCGGTTAACAGTCGGCTTGCGCCCGGTGGGCATCCAGTGACACGTTTGAATGCGCGGCTGAAAGCAGCTTGAGACGTATAACCAAGCTTATACGCTACAGTGTCAATCGCCAGCCTGTCCCGGTTCAGCCATTGGCTGGCAAGCCGCATCCGAAGTTCGGAAGCATAGCGAAGCGGCGGAATACCAATGGTTGATTGAAAGCGCCCGGCAAAAACAGATCGGGAAATGTTGCATTCTGCCGCAAGTTCTTCCACTGACCAGTCATGGCCAGGGTTTCGGTGCAGTGCAAGAATAGCGCGCGCCAGACGCGGATCACGCAAGGCAGCCACGAGACCAGAGGCATTTTCACAACCGCATTCCACCCAGCCCCGCACGATCATGGCGGCCATAACTTCGGCCAATCGCGCGAGTACGCCTGCAAATCCGATCCGTCCTGAGCAGATTTCATTCTTCATACTGGTGAAAATGGGTTCCAGTCCCGGATAACGGTCATTATGAGCATCCGCCAGCATGAAGGGCGGCATCAGCGGACCAAGCCCCTGCATTCCGCCCAGATCGAACTCCATACAGCCATAAAATAGAATGGCGCTGGGTATCGTGCTGGTACTCGGGCAGGTGTCCACCCCACTGACCGCGTCGCCAAGAGCCGCTGTGGCAAAGCTGTCGATAGGTTGCACCGGGACACTATCATCGGACAGCAACGCGTGCTCTCCGCCTTGAGGCATGAGAACGGCGCTGCCTGCCGGTAGCCTGTGAAGACTTCCATCTGCGCTTCTTAGCAGTGCTGTGCCTACGGCAAGGTAATGGAAATAGGCATGACCCGGTCTGGCATCAAAACTCATGCCGAACTCCGGCCCCGTTTGTATGCGGCGATATTGAACCCCGCGCAGTCGCATCCCGGACAGCAACTCGCTTAGGAGGTCAGAGGATATCGCGAAGGAATTTTGAAAGGCCATATCAGGAGTTTCTATCAATTATTCAGGCCCATTAGTCATAGATCGTCCGATGGTTGATGTCTAGGTTCCGGGCCAAATTGTTTGAAAACGGAAAGAAACTGGATGACTGATATCACTTGCTGCTCCGGATTAAACACAGAGCCTGATGGCGTAATGCTTGAAGCACCCGTATCTGCGTCGTGGCTTGCAGTGTTTTCGCTGACAATGGGCGTATTCGGTCTGCTGACGGCAGAGTATTTGCCGGCAAGCCTGCTGACACCTATGGCCGCCGAGCTTAGCGTGTCCGAGGCCCTGGCAGGGCAGGCCGTTACAGTCACCGCAGTGGTGGCGCTATTTTCCGGTCTGTTTGTTCCGGTTCTGACAAGAGGGTTCGACCGGCGCATAGTTCTCCTGGCCTTCTCCACGTTGATGATTGCTTCCAATTTGCTGGTGGCGGTCTCCACCAGCATAACAATTCTGTTGATCATGCGTATTTTCCTGGGCGTTGCTCTTGGTGGTTTCTGGGCTATGGCCGCGGCTGTAACGATGCGGCTTGTGCCTCCCGCACTCCTTCCGCGCGCTCTCTCTATCGTCTTTAGTGGCATCGCCGTGGGGACAGTTGTTTCGGTGCCGTTAGGCAGCTATCTGGGGGAGTTATTCGGGTGGCGTAGTGCTTTTTATGCAGCGGCGGCTATTGGGCTCGTGACACTGTTGTTTCAGCTTTTTACCCTACCGCGGCTTTTGCCAAGTAAAACGACTGCCCGTCTTAGAACAGTGCTCGATGTCGTGCTGCGTCCAGGTATTGCAATTGGCATGTTGGGCTGCATTCTCGCGCACACCGGGCATTATGCGCTGTTCACTTATATAAGGCCATTTCTCGAAAGCACCGCTGGCGTTGGACCGGATGCGCTTGCTTTGATGCTGCTGGGCTTTGGCATAGCGAATTTTGTTGGCACTCTTCTAGGAGGCTGGTTGATGGAGCGCAGTCTGCACCTCACACTTGTGCTCATGCCAATGCTTGTTGGCGTCGCCGGTCTGGCTCTTGTCTTCCTACCTGTCTCGGGCCTTGGGCTGGCCCTTCTGGTGGCTTTCTGGGGATTGACGTTCGGCGGTGTACCCGTCGCCTGGTCGACCTGGGTTGCCCGTTCAGTTCCAGATCAGGCGGAAAGCGCCGGTGGAATGGTGGTTGCCTCGGTGCAAGGGGCCATCGCTGCCGGGGCTGCAACCGGAGGTCTCATGTTCGGCTTAAGCGGCATTGTTGGCGTGTTCATAGGTGGCAGCCTGGTGATGCTGCTTGCCGCATTGCTCATAGCACTACGTGTTAAGGTAAATGCTTCGGCAGGAGATGGAACAGGTGTGGCAAAGGTTCACCTCTGAATACCCGTCGGGTGTTCTCCGACATGTCAAAACAGTCAATCCGCGCGCAGCTCTAATATTAGAAGAAGGTTTTTACGATGATTGCTTAGTTGAATTCCGCCTGAATCTGCAGCGGCTTTTTTGTTTGGTTTTATCCAACTCAATACATATATTCTATTGAAAGTGAATTTAATTAACGTCCTCATGGAGGGCAGCCCGAAATCAAAAGCAAGCTTGATTTCGGGCAACAATCTACAAATTACGGGCTATGTTGGCGTTCGTGAAAGACGCACGCTAAGGATTTTGACTGTCACCCTGCAATCACAGCCTGGTACATCTGGAATGTGATGCACATATTCGAGGCTTTGATTCAAAAGCAAATTCCAGGCCGATATCTGGCCAGATTATCAACGTCAGACGAGATTTAACTATTTTAATGAGCTTAGTCGCAGACGTCGTTCTTATAAGTGGATGGCTGATGGAGAACCGCTGTTACCAGATTATCGCAGCTTATTACGAACCAAAGTTTGTATTAGGCAACCAGAGGAGAGGAGGCGTGCCGCAGGAAATGTGGGCTTTGCGATCTCATTCCAAACATTGGCATAGGATTTACAAGCTCTTTCAATGCTCATGAAGGACTGGCAATCGGAGAATTTGATACAATAGGCAGCGGAGTGGGTAGGGCGCACCGCAGCCAAATCTCGTTATGATGCTTTGTTCATGTCCCATACTTGCATAAGCGCTGTGACAGCAGCATCAAGATGATTGGTAGGGACATCGTCACGAGCCTCAAATGTGATCCCCATCAGGAAAGTGTGAAATAGGGTTGCTAGGCCGATGATGTCGGTTTTGGGCGACAGCTTTCCACTGTCAATCGCGCGTTTGATGCAGGCTTCAATGCTTATACGGTTTTGCGCCCGGTCTGCGACGAGCACATCATCCACGTGTCGATTCTCCGGTGAACAATTGCTGGCGCCCAGTATTATCAAACATCCAGGTGGATGAGTTTGATCAGTCTGCATTCTTGCAGACCGCCTGAGGGCACTTTCGATAGCCTCACGCGGCGGCAGATCCTCGTCCTTCAGGCTTGCTGTCACCTGACCGTAGGAGGACTGATAACGGTGGACAACCTCATCAAAGAGGGCCTCTTTGGAGCCAAAGGCTGCGTAAAAACTAGCCGGTGAAATTTCGCCCATGGCCGCCTTAAGCTGATTGAGAGAGGTCGGCTCATAGCCTTGTGCCCAGAACAGCCTCATCGCAGCATCCAGTGCCTGTTCTCTATCAAACGCCCTGGGACGTCCCGTTCGCGCCATGAGGCCCTCCATAAACTTGTTCTATACTAATCGATCCAGAAGTGCTTGCCAAGCGCAATTTACCTCAATATATGGACTGAATGATCCATATATTGAGGTGCTTGACTAATATGACTTTAACCCGACCCACAGAAGACGTTGAACGATTGCCTGTTGCCGCGCTAATGGCTCTGGCCATGACCGGCTTTATCTGCATTCTTACGGAGACACTGCCTGCAGGGCTTTTGCCTCAAATCAGTAATGGTCTGAGTGTCTCTCCATCGCTCGTCGGTCAGATGGTAACAGTTTACGCGTTGGGCTCGCTGATAGCGGCAATCCCGCTGACCATCGCCACTAGCAGCTGGCGCCGTCGGCGGGTTCTTTTATTCACGATCATCGGGTTTCTTGTCTTTAATTCTGTGACGGCGTTATCATCGAGTTATGCATTGACGCTCGCCGCGCGCTTTTTTGCCGGGATGGCTGCTGGCCTGGCCTGGAGTTTGCTGGCGGGCTATGCAAGACGGATGGTGCCCGTCCACCAACAGGGCAAGGCGATGGCGATAGCAATGGTCGGTACACCAATCGCGCTCTCACTGGGGCTGCCGATGGGAACCTGGCTTGGATCGCTTGTCGGCTGGCGCACAGCGTTTTGGATTATGTCGCTGTTGACGCTAATCCTGATTGTTTGGGTTGTGTCGAAAGTGCCGGACTATCCAGGCCAGAAGAGAGGCGAAGCCATGCCTTTGCTCCGTGTATTGTCAACGCCAGGAGTGCGACCAGTGCTTGCAGTGGTTATTGCCTGGATGCTCGCCCATAATATTCTCTACACTTATATCGCACCCTTCGTTCAACCTGCCGGACTAGAAAAGCGAATAGACCTTGTGCTTCTGATTTTTGGACTTGCTGCGCTCGTTGGGATCTGGATTGCTGGAAAGCTGGTCGATAGATTCCTGCGCGCGACTGTGTTGATAAGTCTTGCAACGTTCGCCTTGGTGGCGTTGGTGCTTGGAATGGCTTCGATGGTGCCGAGCGTCATCTATGCCGGCGTTGCCATATGGGGTCTTACCTTTGGCGGGGCCGCAACGCTACTGCAAACAGCATTGGCAGATGCTGCTGGTGATGGTGCCGATGTCGCACTCTCTATGAACGTCGTCGCCTGGAACAGCGCGATCGCCGGCGCTGGGATCCTGGGTGGCATTTTGTTGGATTCTTATGGCCCTGTCGCCTTTCCCTGGGCGTTGACTGTGTTGCTGTTTATCGCACTCGCTATTGCTGGGTTTGCAAGAGAGTATGGATTTACCCCAGGCGCCCGTCTGTCGAACTCGACTGTCGTTGGACACTAAAGCTGCAATAGCATTGGATTTGCCTGACCATTTTTGCGCGCTCTTCATTAATTCGAAGGCGAACTGTGGTCAGGCCTTAGATGTTCTCTCCCGCGCGTGATTTCATCGCTTGTATCGAGTGTGGGATGGAAGGTATTGTACAGTTTACGGGGGGCGGTGTTGTCTTGGGTGGTCATTGCGATTCCTTTCTTCTGTTGTCAGGCTCACCATTTCGCTGCCAGTGGTACAGGTCCTTCATGGGAAGGGAACAGCGGCAGAACTTCTTCGGCCAATTCCTGTATGATTTCAGCCGCAGGACGCTGTGAGAATTGGATGCCAAGAGCCGCATGGTTCACGCCCGCATTCCGCCATTCTCCTAACAGGTCGATCAGCCCGTTCCGCCCTGTTCTGAGCACGAAACCTCCCTGCAAGGGCGTGCGAGGGAAATTCGGATCGGCAACCAGATCCAGCCATTCGTTCGTCATGTGTGGTCGGAATCCACCATCTTTAATCTGCTCGCGCCAGCCACGGATATTCTGCCCTAAGCGTTTCGGCCCTTCCGACGTATGCGTTTGTTGCGGGTATGTCAGCCAGCCATCCGCGTGTTTTGCCACCCATTCGGGCGTCTGCCGGCTTGATCCTGTAACGATGAGTGGGATACGGCCGATTGCCGGCTTGGGAAGCAAATCAGCGCCACGCATTGGACCAGGCATCCCATAGATCGATGGGCTGCTTTCTGTGGTGAGACGACGAAACGACGCGACAGCTTCCGCAAAACGTTCGCCTCGTGTGTCAAAATCAATACCATAGGCTGGGAACTCGACGGGGCGATCGCCCGATGCAATGCCGAGAACCAGGCGGCCACCAGAAAGCTGATCGATGGTTGCTGCCATTTTGGCAAGATCGATGGGGTGGCGCAGCGAGAACACCGCACTGCCGGTCGCTAGCGAAACGCGCTCCGTTTTGGCGGCCAGATAGGCAAGATAGGTAAATGGATCAAATAACTGCCCGGCATCACCGAAACCTGGATCGAAGAGCGGAACATCGCGCAGCCAGACTGCTGCAAAACCACGTCTGTCGATCTCACTGACAAGATCTGTCTGTCCCTCCAGCACTGTCATGTCACCTTGATAAAAGCGTAGCGGAAGGAATATTCCAACTGTGAGCTGTTCGGGTTTGAACATTCGTCGATAGCCGGGATGCTTTGCAAAGGCTTCGGACGAAGTTCCCTCTGCAAGCTGAATGGACGACATGGGATTGGTAGCGATCGTCATGACTGATGACTTTCCTTAATTAAGTTGTTCACGGCCCGGTTGCCGGAGCCGGGAGCGATATGCCGCGCTGCACAGCAGGGCGTTCCGCTAACTGTTTGTGCCAGCGGGAGAGGTTTCGATGTTGTTTAAATGTAAATCCGCAGATCACCGCGATATGTGTCCAGCCGAAGGTGGCGATATCCGCGATGGAATACTCCTCGCCCGCCAACCAGGAATTGTCGGCCAATCGCCTGTCAAGTACTGAGAAGACGTCGTCGGTCAAGTTTCGGTAGCGTTCGATGGCAGAGGGGATTTTGTCTTTTGCGAACATTTCGAAATGGACGCGCTGCCCGAGGATCGGTCCCATGCTCGACGTATGGAACTGAAGCCATTTTATCGCTTCCCATCGCTCTCGGGGAACTTGCGGCAGAAGTTTTCCAGTTTTATCAGCCAGATAGAGCAAAATGGCTGCCGACTCAAATAAGGTTATCCCGGTGTCGTCATCCGAAATAACCGGAATGCGGCCATGGGGATTGCGGGCAAGGAAAGAGGGCTGACGATGCTCGCCACCGTCTATCCGCACATGATGCAGACGATAGGGCAGCCTTAGTTCCTCAAGGGCAATGGTCGCCTTGAAACCGTTAGGGGAGGAATCCGTATAAAGGTCGATCATTGTGACTGCCCATGTGTCGGTGGCAGTGCAGCGCCACCGCCTTGTTGGTTTTGAAGCGTTGACATTAGCAGCAGGGACAACGTGGAAGGCGCGACGGATAGAAACCACGGACAGTCATTGAAAGTGGCTTGAATATCCTGTGATGTCATTCTTGCGGCCATTCCATCATCCATGCTAAAATTGAGTTGAACTAAACTATAATCGCTTGCCATGTTGAATTAGTAACGAATGAAAATTGGCCATACAAACGATATGATCTATTGTTAGAAGTTAAGTAGGCTATACTATGAATCCTGTGCTACCCCTGCTCGCCATTCGCGCATTTGTGGAGACGGGGAGGCATCTGAGTATAAAGAGAGCCGCCGAGGCTATGGGTGTCACATCCGGTGCGGTCAGCCAGCAAATCAGACAGTTGGAAGATCGTCTCGGTGTTATGCTGTTCACGCGAACCCGCTACGGCGTCCGTCTGACGGAAGCGGCGGAAAAAGTTCATCCCGGCATGCTTTTGGCGTTTGACCAAATTGCTTCAGGACTTGAAGCGCTGGAAGCAGCCAATGCCCGACCGACTTTGACCATTAGCACGGTCCCCTCATTCGCCGCATCATGGCTGGTGCCTCGGCTTGGCAAGTTTACTAGCAGGCGACAGGATATCGAGATTCGCGTTGAGGCCACGTCAAGTCTCGTTGATCTCAGGCGAGATCGGGTGGATGTAGCAATCCGGCACGGGCTCGGTAGATATCCCGGCCTTGTTTCGGAATATCTGATGGCTCCTGTTCTCTTGCCGGTTGCCAGTCCTGCGCTGCTTGCTGCTGGGCCAGCGATAACGCAGCCGTCGGACTGCCTTGATTGGCCGCTGCTTCAGGATTCTGATCGGGCCGATTGGCAACTATGGTTTAGAGCTGTTGGCGTGGCTGATGATCCACGCGCGGAGCGTGGTGCGGCGTTCGACGACGATTATCTTCTGGTTCGCGCGGCCATCGCCGGCCAGGGCCTTGCTCTGGTGCGGGATGTCTATGCGGTCGAAGAAATTGAATCAGGTCGCCTGGCTTTAGCACTGGATCGGCCATGGCCGACCCAGTTCGCCTATTATGCGGTCACATTGCCCGATACTACCAAGCGGAAAGCAGTTCAGGATTTTATCGCTTGGCTGAAAGAGGAGTCAGGCATGAAACCGGTATAGTCTGACAGTTGCCAAGTCACGACCTTAACAAGATCGGGCAAGGTGTACTTCACCACCAAAGCCTCTTTTCATGTTCTTGACTCTAACTCTAAAGCAGAAGCCTGACATTAGATCGCCCTCGGATCCACCGAGCATTTACGTCTTAGATAATGTCTGCCGTAAACCGATGATGATCGCGTCGGGTGACGTATTTGTGTGGATGACCATTCCGTTGTGCGGTGCTCGGCGCTGTGCAGAACTCAACGATGACGTTTGTCTAAATCGTATTACCTCCGGGATAGAGAAAACATACTCAACCCTCGCGCCAGAGACGCCCTTTTAACCGCGCCTCATAACATTTGCGATGATATCGCCGTCTTCTTCTGTGATCTCGAATAATCCGAAACTGAATTTATGTAATCATTCCAACTTCTACGGCTTTCGCCTAGCCTGTACTGAAAACGGATATAGAGTTACACGGCGCGGGCCCAAGGCCAAGGCTGCTACTCTGATGGGCTTCTGCTGTTGACCTGATTACTAAGTATGATAAAGTATGCGAAAAAGGAGCTTAGTCATGTCTTCAGTGGAACGTTTGACCATTACCCTGCCCACAGAAATGGCAAGCACAGTGCGCGATGCTGTTGCTGGCGGTGAATACGCCTCTACAAGCGAAGTCATTCGTGAGGCATTACGCGATTGGGTGCGTGCGCACGACACCGAACGTCGGGATCTTGAAGCCTTGCGGGAAGCTATTCGCGCAGGGCTGGAAAGCGGCCCCGCTATTCCTGCTGAAGAAGTCTTTGCAGCGCTGCGCGCCCGCTACACCAAGGCCGGACAATGACGCCCTTTATTCGTCCCGCCGCACAGGCAGACCTTATCGAGATCGGCGATTACATCGCGATCGACAACCCGGATCGGGCGCTATCCTTTATCGCGGAATTCGAAGCGCTCATCTTTAGCGCAATTGCGGTGCGGCCGGACAGCTTCCCGGCACGACCTGACCTCGGAGAGGGCCTGCGCGTCGCGCGCCATCACCGCTATCTCGTCTTCTTCACGCACAATGCAGAACGCATCGAAGTGCTGCGCATCTTGCACGGTGCGCGTGACCTTCAGTCCATTCTGAACTGAGCCGGGAAGAGGGCAGCACGAAGGTCGTCGCCCCTCGTTTTATGGCCGCCATCGCTTCTCGACTGAGCTTATCGCTGAAGCAGTGTTGCTGCATCTCCGGTTTCTGCAGAGTTTTTGTATGGAAGATACAGGCTGGCATATGAGGGATCATCAATACCCGAGGAACAGTGCACTAGCGGGCTAATAAGCTCGGACTAGATTACGCAAATGCAATCCGTAGCCGCACCCAAAACCACATTCTTGACTGGCAATCAGCACATCTCTCAATGGGATGGGTAAGCGGTCCTACCCTTTAAGGCGTAGAGGGCTCCTCTGCGCGTAGGACGAGAACTAAAAACATTCATCCCCGTCTTTTTATGGATAGGCGTCTCAAGTGAAGTGCGATGCCGAGTGCTAAAACGAAGAGAAAACAGCTGATTTTGAAGGGTTGTAGCCGAGAGATACCATAAGAGTATGAAGCAAGAACTGGGCCTATTGTCTGCCCAATACCTTGAGCTAGAATATTAAGGCCAGCCGCTTTTCCCTGCGTGCCGGCGGCATTATCCAAGCTCAGCCCCGCCATATTCCCTGGTAACATCAGACCCAAACCGATGCCCAGGATGAGCAATGAACAAAAAATTATGCCGTAACTGGTGGCTGAGATATTTAATAGGACGGATATAACGGAAATCAGCGCGCCTCCGGCCAGTAGAGTCGATGGTTTTAAAGTCGGTAAACGCAACAAGACTATTTGTGTTGAAACCATCGCAATTGCGGTACAGAGAAATGCTGCGCCCGATCTTTCGATTGAGACATCAACAGTGAATCCCAAGGTGTCTTGCATTCTGATGGCTGTTACCTGCTGAAGAATGCTATATCCTGCGAACGATACCATCGTAATGGCCATATAAGGCCAAGATATATTGAATGCTTTGCCGAGGCTTTCCGCGTTTTCGGGCATCTCAACAGGTCGGACTTTGGGAGCGTGCATTTTATTGATTGCAATTAAAGCACATGTCAGCACAAGTGCCACAAACCCGAACGCTGTTGCAGGGTGGTTGGGAGCCACACCAAATGTAACGGCCGCGCCCGCAACGCCACCTAGTCCCGTAGTGGCGCCAAGCAACCCCATTGCTCTGGTTCGATCCGAGCGTTCGGTCGTATCAGCAATATAACCTTGGGCTGCGGGAAACATTCCGCCCGCCAGTAAAACCTGTAAGCCCCGAAATCCGGCAATTGATATCAACGCAACGCCGGCTGAAAACATACCGCTCAGGCGTAAGTGAATGACACAAGCAATAGCAGCAAGTGCTATCGCGCTTACTCCAATGGCGAGACTGAGAACAGGCCCCCGTCCCAGTCGGTCGCTCAAATGCCCCCAAAAAGGCGCTGATATCATCAATAGGAGAGCTGACAGACTCACGATCAAGCCAGCCTGGAGATCGGTGAAGCCCAAACTTCGCGCGAGTGGCGGCATTACGAGGAGAAACAGCGATTGTCCCGCTACGAAGGCGGCTACTGCGCAAAGTAAGGGTAATCGCGGCATGAAGTTCATGAGGTAGATTTACCGTGAAATATCCAAATAAAAGAGAGAATTAATTCTAATTTAATCCTCTTGTTCCGCGTGATTGGATATTTCTTTAGCATTCTTGATAAAGATATTTCTGTAATTATATTCAATCCAGCCGTTTTGGGAAAACTTGTTGAGCGTTGCGTTGACCTGCTGTCTGGATGCATTTGCCATGATGCCTAGATCATGCTGGGACAGCGGAATAGACTCATTTCCAAGCCATGCAGTTCGGTGAATGACGGAGGCGATACGGCGCGATGCGTTACGCTTTTGTAAGTCGTGTACAATGCGCACCAGAACGTCTACCGTCAAAACTGTGTTAACGCACACAGCGCGAATGAAGGCTGAGTCCTTCCTGGCCATCTGTTCCATTGCTTCCAACGGGATATGCATCATCCAGGCAGCACTCAACGCCCGCAATTCTGCGCGTCTTGGTTGCCCCGTCAAAAAAGGACCTTCACCCGTCCAGGCTCCTGCAACACCGAGGTGAACAAGACGGGGCGTCGCGCTGTCCGACGCTGTATTGATGGAGACACTGCCTGCCACAAGACCGTACATTCCGCCAAGAGGGTCGCCGACCCTGTAGATGGCCTGTCCTGGCTCGTAGCTGATGACCACGGCTTTTTCGAAAATTTCCCGCCTGAAGGGTTCAGGCATGTAAGAAAGCCAGCCATTGGCGCTCATCATCTGCTCGGCGTATTCACGTGATACTTCTTGCATATGTTTCTATGGAACTGGATGAGAGGCGCATGTTGGTTCTGCTTTTCAGCTTATCTATATTTAAAAATTATAAGCAAGAAATAAATGTAGATTTAATAAACGACCAATGAATTGTCCGGATTCGGACAGTCTCTCTTTTGAAAGCATGCATAATACTCTTGCTGCAACGAGACGTGCGCAGCAAGAGGGTGTCGCTGTCGAAGGTCGGGGAATGATGGACAAGATTTGGGGTGTGGCGGCTGGCAAAGCCGTGGTAATGAGTGCGACAATTTTGGCAGCTTTCATGGGGAGCACAGCCACAAGTGAGGCGCAGTCTTCTGCTGATGATCTTTCACAGAAACTGGCCAACCCGCTTGCCAATCTGATCAGCGTGCCGCTTCAAGGCAACTACGATTTCAAGGCTGGCGCCAAGGGCGATGGTTTTGCATTCACGCTGAATGTTCAACCGGTAATACCGTTTAGCGTGAACGAAGACTGGAATCTGATAACGCGGACGATTATCCCAATCTCTTATAGAGATTATATGCCGGGCGGGAGTGTAACCGGCCTCGGCGATATTAATGCCAGTTTCTTCTTTTCACCGAAAGAGCCCGTGAATGGTCTGATTTGGGGGGCTGGTCCTGTTTTCCTTCTGCCCACAGCCACAGACGATTATCTGGGTACCGGGAAATTCGGGCTGGGGCCAACAGCCGTTGCGCTCGTCCAGCAGGATAAATGGACGGTCGGTGGTCTTGCCAATCATATCTGGTCGGTTGCCGGTGATGGTGACAGGCAAGACGTCAGTGTCAGTCTGTTGCAGCCTTTCGTTTCCTATAATTTTGGTCATGGTACGTCAGCCTCGGTCAGCGTGGATTCAACTTATGATTGGGAGGCTTCCCAATGGACTGCGCCGGTCAACTTCGGTGTTACGCAAGTATTTCAGGTCGGCTTACAGGCGATGAGTTTCCAGGTCGGTGGCCGATATTACGCGGAAGCCCCAAGTGGTGGTCCGGATTGGGGGCTGCGCACGACCCTGACCTTCCTGTTTCCAAAATAGCTCTCAGAATACGCTTATTGCAGGGCGTTTTGACGACTCATCGACACAACTCAAATCCTAAGGTCGAGTGATGAATATGATCGGCAAGTTTGCTTTACCTCTCCTTCTTCTGGGGGCAGGAATATCTGTAGCACATGCGGCTGATGCGGTTCTTCCTGTCATCGTTCCGGAAGCAAAACCGGTCGAGAATTCCGAATGGCGTTTTGCAGCGAGCCCCTATTTCTGGGCGGCCGGGATTTCCGGGGACGTCGGCCAGTTCGGATTGCCGGCAGTTCATCTCAAATCTGATTTCGGTGATATCCTCAACGATCTCGACTTTTCTTTCATGGGTGTCGCGGAAGCGCGGAATGATCGTTACAGCTTCTTTGGCGACATTATCTATACGAAGACCACAACGGATTCGGGAACCCCACGGGGTTTCTTCGCGCGCGATGTGAGTCTGACATCGCAAACTTTCACGGGCCTGTTCGGTGCGGGATATTCCCTGTTCACAGACGGAAAAAGCAACTTCGACGCTGTTGCCGGCGCCCGTGTCTGGTACGCAAAAACTGAACTTAGCTTTTCGGGCGGCTTGCTTGATGGCGTCGAGCGTAGCGATAGCGCCACCTGGGTCGACGCTATGGCCGGATTTCGCAGCCGTTATTTCCTGTCGGACAATGTGTATCTGAGTGGCTGGGGCTTGATCGGAGCAGGTCAGGCGAAGCTCGATTGGGATGTTGCGGCCGGTATTGGCTACCAGTTTAACGAGAATATCTCCGCTGTCGCTGGCTATCGTGCCCTTGGCGTCGATTATGACCATGACGATTTTGTGTTCGATGTTGTTCAGCAGGGGCCAATGCTGGGATTGGCATTTCGCTTCTAAGCTTTGCTGTTCAATCTGTGTTTTACGAAGCTAAATCAAGATGAGGTTGGAAATGCGTTTCGACAGTCGTAACTCATGGCAAAAAAGTTCCAAGGGTAGAAGTCTGGCACTTGGCATTGCGGCCCTGGCCGCAACAACGTTGATGACCTCTCCGTCTGTTAAGGCGGCCGAGCCAGTTCAGGTCAACAGCGACAATTTCGTCCGAGCCGAGAGCGACCTGTATTTTTCAGCAGTTGTTGCGATTGGCCGCTTCGGCAAATTCGGCCACGACCGCGAGATGACGCCGTTGGATAAACAGGCCATCATCCGTATGAACCGGGACACACTCTATTCGTCAGCCGTGTTCGATCTTGACGCAGGACCTGTGACGGTCACGCTGCCTGACACTGGTGGGCGTTTCATGTCCATGCAGGTTTTCGATCAGAATCATTATACACATGGTGTCTATTATGAACCCGGCACCTACACGTTTACCCGTGAAGAGATCGGAACGCGCTATGTCTTTCCTGGCATCCGTATTCTTGCCAATCCGGAGGATCCCAAAGATGTGAAGGCAGTGCACGAACTACAGGACAAGATCACGGCTCAACAGCCGGGCGGCCCCGGCAAGTTTGAAATCCCTAACTGGGATAGCGCCAGCCGTGACAAGACCCGATCCATCATTCTGCAATTAGCCGCAGCGCTGCCGGATACGCGCGGCATGTTCGGAGCCAAGGATGAGGTTGATCCGGTTCGCCATTTCATCGGCTCGGCCATGGGGTGGGGTGGCAACCCGGAAAAAGACGCGCTGTATCTGAACCGTACGGTGGCCAAGAATGACGGCAAGGCCGTGTATAGCGTCAAGGTCGCCGAAGTACCTGTCAAAGGCTTCTGGTCAATCAGTATCTATGATGCAAAGGGCTTTTTCAGTCAGAACAAGTCGAATACCTATACAGTCAACAACCTCACCGCGACGAAGGACGCGGACGGCAGTGTGACGGTCCAGTTTGGCGGCTGCGACGGAAAGATTGCCAACTGTCTGCCGACACCAGAGGGATGGAACTACATGGTTCGCCTGTATCGCCCCGAGGCTAACATTCTGGATGGAAACTGGGAATTTCCTCTAGCGGAGGAAGTGAAATGAAGCGACGGACGTTTCTTGCCGGCACTGCTGCGTTGATGGCGCTGCCATCATTGCCATCCTTCGCACAGGACGACATCAGGGCGTCGGCCCGTGAGGCTTATATCTACACCTATCCGATGGTGAAGAACTATCTCACCATGTACCAGTATGCGCTCGAGCCCGGCGGTGGCCAGTACAAGGGGCCTTTCAACACAATGGTCAGTATTGCCCGGGTCTATACACCCGAGGACACAGCGATCATTACGCCGAACTCGGACACGCCATATTCCTTCATTGTCTTCGATCTGCGGGCCGAGCCTGTTGTGGTAACAATGCCGTCGATTGAGGAGGATCGGTATTACTCCCTTCAACTGGTCGATCTTTACACCAACAATGTCGATTATCCGGGTACGCGGGTCGATGGTAATGACGGTGGCGACTTTCTGATCACGGGCCCCGGTTGGAAGGGCGATGTACCGAAAGGTATCAAGCGTGTTATCGAAATGCCGACGACGCTCGCCATCGGCATTGTCAGGACACAGCTCTTCTCGGCGACTGACCTCGACAGGGTGAAGGAGATTCAGGCAGGCTACAAGGCGGCAGTTTTGTCTGCTTATGCCGGCACCCCGAAACCCGATGCGCTTCCATCAATCGCCTGGCTGCCGATATCCGACGAAAAGATGGTATCGGATTATTGGGCGCTTGCTGCCTTCCTGCTCCAGTTCGCCCCACCATATCCGGGAGATGAGCCGCAGCGTGAGAATCTCGCCAGTCTCGGCATCCGACAGGGCGAAACGTGGCCGGGCGTAAACACGCCTGCCGATACAGTGGCCCTAATGAATGAAGTGGCGATAGCGACGGAAAAGGAAATTCGCGAGGAAGCCGGCCGGCTGACCGATTCATTCAAATTATTCGGTACGCCCGAATTCATGAAGGGCAAGTACATGGTTCGTGCCGCAGCCGCCCAAGGCGGAATTTACGGCAACACAGTACAGGAAGCCCTTTATGTGATTTACGCCCTCGACGGGAAGATGACACCGCTGAACGGTCAGACTGGTAATTATACTTTGACGTTCTCGCCGGAAACATTGCCGCCCGTCGATGCATTCTGGTCGATAACCATGTATGATAGGGCCAAGCAGTTACTCGTCAAAAACCCTATCAATCGCTACCTTATTAACTCGGCGATGCTCAGCGAGCTCCAGAAAAATGACCTTGGGGAAATAGTACTCTATCTGCAGCACGAAAGTCCAGGATCGAACTTTGAATCGAATTGGCTTCCTGCTCCTCACGAACCATTTTACGCCGTCATGCGACTATATCTGCCCAAAGCTGACGCGATCGAGGGGCGTTGGAAGCCGCCAGCGGTCAGTAAAACTTAGGAACTAACATTGCAGCACCGGTGCCTCTTAGAGCGGTGCTGCATTAATATCTCTGTTTTTTAGCATGCCGCATTGAAAATACTATTCATGATTTCCGCCCAGGACGATAAGCGGCCAGACGGCAAAATCACCAATCCCAAGTATATCAAATCAATTCCGCAAAAGCTTTTTGTGCATCACGTCTGACTTTGATAAAGCAGTCGTGTTCTTGACCGGCAATCAGATGATTGGATTGATCATTTTAAATGTTGATCGCAATATTCTTCCTCAAAACAAACCGTGAAGTGGATAATGTCATTTCATAATTAATTGTGCAGCGGCTCGTAAAGCCGTGCACCGGCTTTTTCAGCCGTAACCTTTAAGCGCTTGTCTCGGGTCCACAGTGAAGTTCGCCGGTCGAGAAGAACTGATGCCAGCAGTTGGGCATCAGTATAGCCAATGCCCATGCTAAAAATGCAGTGCTTTTCAATCATGGTCATGACTTCGTCATGTGTTGCGACTTCAGCTTCACGCTGCACATTCAAAAAAGCCAATACACTCGTCCTGTCTCGGAGACTGCCCAACGCAAGTTCGCCTATAATCGCTGGATGGCAAAGCAAAAGATCATCAGCGATAATCTTAATGAGCTCATTATCGCCGCTGCGGAAATGGTCAATCCAAATTGAAGTGTCTGCCAAAATCACTTCTTCTCTGAGCTCCGACGGCGAGGAGCTGCTTCAACGTCCGGCATCGTACCTCCAAGAGCGATAAGGCGTTTACCAGTCTCTAGTCGCACAAGTGTTTCTAGCGCTTGTCGGACTAAAGCGGCTGTCTCTTTCGTTCCGGTCAACAATCTGGCTTTTTCTAAAAGATTGTCATCAAGGTTGATGGTTGAGCGCATAATTCGACTCCCTGCAGAGGCGTCATAAGTATCACCAAATGATGTCAATATCAACACGATTCGGTTTGCTCACTCTAACGATCATTACTCGCGGCTTCGAACAAAAGCGCACAACAGGCCAAAACCGCCTGGGACACACTGGGTGTTCTTGACTCTACGTCAAAATCCTCCGGAAAACGCGTACAACGCATCAGTTCATGCTCGCTTTTAGTGAACGAAGGTTTCGGACTTCGAATCAAAAATATAAGATCCGCCGGCAAATACACTCCGTTCACTCCAAAATCGAACGCCCCTGCTGTTGGCAAGAGCTTTTCTCCCGGGCAGGCAGGCGTGTGCGCTGTCAACAATACCATACGGGTAGGGCGATTAGTTTACGAGGATCAACAGCACTCACGCAATCTCGCTCGCGATAAGGCGGGTTTATTTGCGGCTGCCGTATATAATCTATGCCGCGTTAGGTCTCCTAACTTGCGCGCGCTCTAGAAACGCTAATGTACTTTCGAAGTCTACAATACCGGCTTGACTACCCAGACCAGATGCATTGAGAGCAGACGAAGCCTGGCCCAGCTGGGTCATTTCTTCTGGATTAAGTCCCTTGATAATGCCGGCTGCGAACCCGGCATTGAAAGCATCACCGCAGCCACAGGTGCAAACAACGTCGATGTTGAATGCTGGCATGTGGAATCGAGTGCCGTCGACGTGGTGATAATAGGCGCCGTGCTCGCCCATCGTCATCACAGTGCATTGAACACCGAGATCATTAAAATAGCGTCCAATATCTTCTTTCGTCTTGAGGCCTGAAAGCGCTTGTGCTTCCTCGATTGAAGGGATGAAATAATCTGTGTAGGGCAGGAGGCCAGCCACATTTGTCATGTCCTTTTTGTCTGCCGCAAAAACATCCAAGGTCGTAATGCGACTGCGGCGCTTGGCCTCGGCCATCAAACGGAAGCTGCGCTCTCCATCCATCTTGTCCATCAAGCCAGTCCCGCCCATATGGACTACCTTTGCATCAAGAACCTTGTCATAATCTTCATCAGCAATCACGAAGGCACCTGTAGCGCCACGCATATGCAAAGCTGGCCGCTGTCCATCCGGTCTCGTGGTTACAATAGACGACGATGTGCCAACACCTTCACAGAGCTGCATCATCGACGTATCAATGCCGAAGTGCGCCATGCGGCGAATGACCCAATCACCCATCAAGTCATCACCGACGCCGCCGACGGCAAGAACCTTCATTCCATACTTAGCAGCGACGACAGCAGCAGCACCGGCAGCGCCGGATACGGCCATTGTCAATTCGTCTATGAAGTAAGTGTTTCCACCAGGCGGTATCTCTGTGACAGGGCGTCCCAGGCAATCGAAAGTGTAGAAGCCGATCGAAGTATAGTCATAAGTCATTAAGTTTCTCCTCCCGAAAATAAGCGCCTTGCGCCACCTATGCTGCAAATTTGCGTCAACAATTCCCGTTGTGGAAACCCAAGGGAAACCACATAATGTAATTGAACCGTTGAAACCTTCCTCCCTCCGGCTTTGTTAGCCGTCGAGTAGCCTCTCGCCCACCTGCTCGTCCGTCAGGATCACATGCGGGGAAAGCAATTTCATAGCTGCCTTAAATACTGCGAGTTTATGCCAACCACCTGATGCCAATACGATTTTGCGTGAAGTACGCAGCGTCCGTGGGTCGACAGCGACGACCCGACGATTGACGTCATGGTCCACGATTACGCCATCAGCATCGATAAACCGGCAGAGGATGTCGCCAATAGCCCCGGCTTTTTGCAACGATACCATTTCCTCTTTATCAAGCAGGCCGTAGCTTACGAAGGTGGATGACGGCGATAAGTCTCCCACACTGACGATAGCTACATCCAGATTTTGAGAGCGACGGAACACCTCTCGAATACCTGGATGCGTAAGTAAAGCTTCGCGGGTCCGCACATCCGGCGCGAAGACCGGTGCCGCAATAAGATAGCTTTCCGCCGAAAGTCTATCCCCAAGACGCCAAGCGAACTCTGAAGGATTGAATGTGCTTACTTTCGTTAGCCCACCCAACAAAGACACGACGGAAACGCCCGCATGCTCTTGTTGTGGGACAGATTGGAGACAAGAACTAAGCGTTTTGCCCCATCCGAGCCCGATAGTCATGTTCTCATTCAAGAGATCAGTAAGATACTCTCCAAGCACTGTTCCTATGATTTCCGGAACCATTTCGGGCCTTTGCGGCATGGGTACCACGATAGCGCGCTCGACTTTGAACTTTCGTTCCAGTTCACGCGCTATCTCTACGCAGCGACTGTGCTTGGAAATAACGCGAATCTGAACGGTGCCGTCCAATCGGGCTGATGCAAGCATCCGAAGTACCCGTGTTCGTGTCATCCCTAGCTCTCGGGCAACCTGATCCTGGGTTAACCCTTCCTTGTAATAGAGCCAGGCCGCCCTGGTTCGCAGATCATCATTAAGATCAGACACTCGTTCCACACTCTCTCTTCGAAATTGTATCAGTCTGCCTATAAATGACGCCGTATTCAATTGCCACACATCTGAAATCAGCTGATGGTGCGCTAATTACGGCGGCGGAAGAGATCAACCAATACAGCGACGAGAACCGCACCACCGACAATGACGCGTTGCCAAAAGCCCGAAACGTTAAGAAGAACGGTTCCGTTGGCTAATACCGTCAGAAGCATAGCACCAAGCATAGTGCCTACGATTGATCCTTGACCACCACGAAGACTGGTGCCGCCAAGAATTGCTGCAGTGATTGCACCCATCAGCCAACCTTCGCCCACTGATGGTTGTCCGGCATCCATGCGGCTTGCAAATAGGATTCCCGCAAGTGCAGCAAACATTCCAGCGAGTCCAAAAACCATGAACTCCACATATTTTGCTCGAATGCCTACAAGAATAGCTGCCTCCCTGTTGCCGCCAACGGCAAAGATATTGCGTCCAAACTTTGTTTGTGTGAGCAGCCAGATGAGGACGATGCCAGATGCAATAAAAACAAGCACTGGTATCGGTATCGAGAATATTTCGCCCCGCCCAAAGACGCTGAATGCCTCACCAAGTGGGCGGATGGGGTATCCTTTTGTGATGACCATGGTCAGGCCCGCGAATATCTCCCATGTTGCAAGTGTCACGATAAACGGATTGAGACGTAAGCCTGCGATGAAAAAGCCATTGATGAAACCAAGGCACATACCGAAGGCCATCGTGAGCGGAATCACCATGTAGGGGTTAACACCAAACATGGTTAGCAAGAGTGACCCAACAATTGCAGAGAGACCAGCCGAAGCCCCTACAGAGAGATCGATGCCACCGACGAGTAGGACGAGCGTTTGCCCTAGGGCTACAAGACCAACGAATGCTGCCTGACGCGCCACAACCGACATGTTGTATGTCGAAAGAAAGTTGTCCGTAGCAAAAGAAAGAGCAATCATCAAAACGATCAGCGCAACGAGGATTCCACTGGCTTCCCACTGCCAAAACCGCGTTATAAGACCCGGTCGTTTTGTCCGGGAAGTTGTAGAGGTAAGGGTGATGTCGTTTGTCATAGGTTTTGACCTTACGGTGCCTAGCTCATTGCGAGTTGTAGAAGCGATTCCTGGTTAGCACTTGCGGCGGAAGGAATTCCTTTAACTTTTCCTTCGTGCATGACGAGGATGCGATCAGAAACATCCAGCACTTCTTCAAGTTCTGAAGAAATGAAGACGATCGAAAGCCCTTCTTTGTCTGTAAATCTGCGCAGTTCAGCTTGGATTTCGAATTTCGCGGCGACGTCGATGCCACGTGTCGGCTCATCCATGATGAGCACACGCGCGTTTTGCATCAGCCATCGGCCGATGATCACCTTTTGCTGGTTGCCGCCGCTGAGGCTTGTAATCGGATCGGAAGGCGAAGAAAGTTTGATGCGCAGTCGTTCTATAAAGCCATCAACTTCTCTGAGCATGTCCGCAGTGCGCATGTGCAACATTCCATTAAACCGGTCGAGCGACGGCATGCACATGTTTTCTGTAATACTCAGCAGTGGAAATATTCCCTCTTGTTTTCTTTCCTCGGGCAAATAGACGAGGCCCTTTGCAATGCAATCGATCGGGGTGCGCCGCAAAAGCCGCTGACCGAAAAGCTCGACAGTGCCGCTATCAGCTTGCGTGAGACCAAAAATACACTTAGCAACCTCGGTCCGGCCAGCTCCGACAAGACCTGAGACGCCAAGGATTTCTCCCTTGTGAAGCTCGAAACTTACATTCTCAAATTCTCCGTAGCGTGTTAGGCCATCCACTTTGAGTACCACATCACGATTTTCGATACTCAGGTGAGGGGTTGGGTTCCCCCGCCCCACCAAGCGCCCCGCCATGTGGCGCACCATCTCATCTTTGGTTGTCGTCTTAGGGTCAAGCTCGCAGACGTAGGTGCCATCTCGCAGCACAGTAATCCTGTCGGAGAGTTCCAGTATTTCATCCAGACGATGAGAAATATAGAATACCGCGCCACCATCGGCACGAAAGCGACGTATATAGCTGAAAAGCTTCTCCGTTTCACGTGAGGTCAGTGTAGCAGTTGGCTCATCAAGGATCAGGATACGAGCAGAGGTCGCTGCAGCCCGAGCAATCTGCACCAATTGCTGTTGTGCTTTACTCAGTTCAGAAACTTTGCTTTGGACGTCGATAGACTTGTCAATCTCGAGCAGGTGCCGAATGGCCTTCTCACGTGTCTTTTTCCAATTGATGGCTATTTTTGACATTGAATGCGCGCCCAGCATGACGTTCTCCGCAACGGTCAAATTGGGTACGAGATTTATTTCTTGCGGCGCGATGCTGATGCCTGATTTTTGGGCGTCCAGGGGTTTGTTGAAAGAGACTTGTTCATGGTCTCGATAAAGCATCCCTGTTGATGGTCGAATTTTGCCACAAAAAATATTCATCAACGTGCTTTTTCCAGCGCCGTTTTCGCCGATGATCGCGTGAACTTCACCTGGCCTTATGCCGATTGATACGCCTTTCAGCGCATGAACGACGCCATACGATTTGCAAATGTCCCGGGCTTCGAAGGTGAACTGTAACATAGCGGCGTCTCCAGAGCGGAGCGCAATAGATACGCTCCGCCATGTTGGTAATTACTTACAGTCTTCCTTGGTTATGAAGCGCGAACCAGTGTCGTGGAGCATCGGAATTGTGTGGTTTTCGTTTATTGCAACCAGGTACTTGACCGACCAATAACCCATATCCCATTGGCGCTGTGCTTTGAGCGCAGTGATCGTACCATCGCAGACTGCATCAACAGATTCCGGTAAGTCATCCATGCCGACGATGGCTATCTTGCCAGCTAAACCTGCATTCTTCACGGCACGGGCCGCACCTATCGGATTGGACGCATTTGAGCCAAAGATTCCAGCGATGTCCGGGTTCGCTTGCAGCGCATTCTCGGTTAAAGTAACTGCCTCTTCCAGAATATCGTTGTCTGGCTGCTCAAATACGATCTTCATGTCTGGGTAGCTCTCAAGCGCTTTCTTAAAGCCTTGTATACGTTCAACATGATCCGACGCAGTAAGGCTGCCAGCGAGAATGCCTATCTTTCCTTTACCGTTTAAGTGTTTGGCGAGAAACTCACCAAGATCTGCACCATCCTGATAACTGCTTTTGGGGCCGATGAAAGGAAACTTGTCATCGCAGAAGGAGTTGAAAGTCGTTACATTAACGCCTGCTTCCTTGGCCTCAGTTAGAAGCTGCACATTGGTCGCCCTATCAAGGCAAGCCACAGCGAGGCCGTCTGGCTTACGACCAATGTTCGTCTCGATCCGCTGGTTTTGATCCGCGACGTCCGCCTGTGGTGGCTGATCCCAGATGACATTGATTTTGATGCCGGACTTGGCGAATTCTTCTGCCGCGAATTTACTACCTTCCGCGACGACGTCATACCAGGGATGAATTACCTTAGGGATGAAGACGAAAGTCAGCTCTTTGTCGATTGGTTTAATGAGTTCTTGTTGGCTTTGTGCATAAGCACTAGCTCCTGCGATGGTGGACATCACAGCTGTGCTTATAAATAGTTTAGACAGTTTCATTTCTTCCTCCCAGTTGAAACGCTTCGCCGCCAGTGCTGCGGTAAAATTCCTTAGAAAAAGGGTGATGATATCGCGGTTGAACCTGCGCTATCGGTTGCTCCCTTTATGAGCGTCGATCAATTTCTCAGCGATATGATGCGCGGAACCCCGCCCGTTTTGATCCTGCATTTTGGAACATTTATTTTTGGACATATCTAAATGTTCACTGAGAATAGTTTTTGTCAACTGGTTTAAAATCGAATTGTGGGAATGTGCATCTAATAAACTGTTTTTACTATAAAAATTAGTGAATAAGAAATAGTCGATTATTCGAGGCGGCGCATAGTGACGGGGAAACTTCAAAAGAAATTGGCTGAAACGGTATTTTTTCTTGCATATTTATCTTTTGCATTTCACAAATGTGCAAAAGGGAGAGTCCTATGAAAGCAGGTCTACTTAAAGAGCCGAATAATTTGCTCTTTGAAGCCGTTGCCGACCCAAAGCTATCGGCTGGTGATGTTTTAATTCGTGTTAAAGCGGCGACTGTATGCGGTACCGATATACGCATCTTCCGTGGACGGAAAACTGTTGGCGTTCGTTATCCGTCGATCCTCGGACATGAATTTTCCGGAGAAGTTGTCGACAATGGCGGTCACAGCCAGTTTGCCTGTGGTGATGCAGTCGCAGTTTGTCCAGCCATTCCTTGCGGCTATTGCGACTACTGTAAGCGTGGTTACGAGAACATCTGTCAAAACCTGACTGCAATTGGATATGAAATTGATGGAGCTTTCGCAGAATATATACGAATCCCAGCGAAGGCTGTTGAATCACGCAACGTGTTTAAGATTCCCACTACTCTAAGCTGGGAAAAGGCAGCGCTTGTGGAGCCATTATCCTGCGTCCTCAATGGCCAGGAGAAGATAGGTATCGAAGTTGGAGATAGTGTTGTTATCCTTGGGTCGGGTCCGATCGGTTTGCTTCACACCAAACTTGCGCGTCATTCTGGTGCCTCCAAGATCATAGTAAGCGAGCCAAGCGCGACCCGCAGGCATGCTGCTATTGCGGCGGGAGCAGATGTCGTAGTTGACCCCGTCAATGAGGATTTGAATGCAATCGTAAGTCAGCACACAAAAGGGATTGGGGCAGATAAGCTTATCGTCGCGATAGGAGTGACAAAACTTGCCAACGATGCGCTCTCTCTTGTTCGTCACCGCGGAAAAATCAGCTTGTTTGCCGGGTTTTCATCCATGGATATGGCAACCATGGACGTGAACCTCATTCATTATAATGAGCTCATCGTTACAGGTTCGTTCGGGCTGAATCGGCTACAGTTCGAAAAGTCGCTTGATATGATTACGACTGGTCAAATCGAAGTCGAATCGATGCTAACACACCGGTTTGAACTAAAGGATATAGGAGCTGCTCTAGAAACCGCAGAAAAGGGTAGCGCCGTAAAGGTCGCTATAATCAACTCATGACCCTTGTTGCTTCTCGTCTAGATACCGTAAAGTCACACTATCCTGTGCTTATAATTGGTGGCGGAATCAATGGGTGCGGTGTTTTTCGTGACCTCACTGCCCAAGGCATTGATTGTTTACTGGTCGATAAGGGCGATTTTTGTTCTGGTGCAAGCGCAGCGCCGTCGCGCCTTATCCATGGTGGTATAAAGTATCTTGAGACTGGCGAATTTCGTCTCGTTCGACAGTCGGCCATAGAACGCAATCTGCTGCTGAAAAACGCACCGCATTACGTCAAACCCTTGGAGACCGTGCTACTGATTTATTCCTGGTTCGGGGGGATTATTCCTTCAATCAAGCGATTTTTTGGCTTGAAAACAGTACTAAATGACCGTGGAGCGATTATCACTGAGATCGGGTTGAGCCTTTATGATCTGTTCGGACGGCATTTTCGCACAATGCCGAAACACCGTATGCTCTTTCGGCGATCTATCGCATCTGCCATGCCTGAGTTAACGGCAAAAGCCGTTGCCAGTGGCGTCTATTACGAAGGTCGGATCACCCATGCCGAGCGATTGGGCCTTGAGCTAATCATCGATGCTATGGAAGACAATCCAGCCTCCATGGCACTCAACTACGTTTCTGTGTCGGGAGCCTGTGGCAGTGGTATAATCTTGACGGATGAGCTTACAGGCCGAGATCTAGCTGTGAATGCGGATGTTGTAATTAATGCCGGAGGAGCCTGGATTGATTCAGTTAACGAAAATCTTGGTATAAAATCTCAATATATGGGGGGGAACAAGGGCTCTCACCTAATAGTGCGCAATGCGAGACTTCATAATGCGTTGGGAGGTCGAATGATTTATTTCGGTTCAGCGGACGGACGCGTGAATCTAATCTACCCATTTATGGGCAATGTTCTTGTAGGATCAACCGACATCCCCGTTGAGGATCCAGATTGTGCAGTGTGCGACCACACAGAGCGCCAGTACCTTTTAAATGTGACACGAGAAGTCTTCCCAGATATTGAAATGCGGCCTGATGAAATAATTATGACGTATTGCGGGGTTCGTCCGCTTCCGCGCAGTGAAGGCATAGCCGCAGGGGAGATTAGCCGTGATCATTCGATCAAAAGGGATCTGATCCCGAAAATTGAAACCTTGGTGCTTTCACTTATTGGTGGCAAATGGACGACTTATCGGGGCTTTTCCGAAGAGGCCGCGGATATTGTGCTTTCCATACTCGGTAAGGCTCGGTCATGTTCAACAAGAGATCTGTCAATCGGTGGCGGGAAAGACTTTCCGATGAGCGCTCCAGTTTTATCCCGCTTCATCGAAGATCTCTCAAGAGTTACCGGCACAAGACAAGTGGCGGCAGATCTCTTTGATCGTTATGGCACCCGAGCAAGGTTGGTTGCAGATGATAAAAGCAAGGCGGCGCTGGCTTCACTTCCAGCGTATAGTAGGTCCGAGCTTGCTTGGATTTGCAGTAATGAACATGTTAGCCGGTTGACTGACCTGTTATTCCGTCGCACAGATATAGCACTGTCAGGTCGTCTTTCAGGCGCCGTTATCACAGAGGCCGCCAAGATTGCTTCGGATGCACTGGGCTGGAACGCCGAGCGTCAGAAAAATGAAATAGAGGCAACCTCGAAAGTTTGTCAATCTCATGGAATTGCTATCTAAGATCACTGTATCTTATTTGCAGACCGGTCTATATGTTGTATGAGCTGAGAATTTTTTGCAGGTTGTAATTAAAACTAAAAACTCCCGGCTATAGCTCTCGTAGTATCAGTTTAAATTATGCCCTTTCTATGCAGATAAAATTTTGGAAAAGTCATCTCCGTTGCGTCTATCTTTTGGAAACGTTATTCCGTTGATCATTTCTGAAATCATGTATTGTCGACTTACAAGGAGATGTAGTCGACGATCATGTTTGGAATTAGGATCCTTGGATGGAAATCTGGATACGCTGAAGAGTATGCGTTATTGACTGGTAAACATAAACTTCGAGACAGGAACAGATGACAAACTGAATAGGTTTTCGATTCCTAGAAAAGCGTTTTATCCTATAGCCAAACCATCGTTTGGGCCTACAATACTGCTAATGTAGATCATAAACGGTGGGGATACGATCGTGACGGATGAGATAAAGGGCGTTAAGGACTATCACGGACCAGCAGGCGGTTGGGGCGCTCTCAAGGCGGTTGCCGAGGCGGTTCGAGATCAGATGGGCGCCAGCGCGAATACGCGCGCCTTGTTACAGATGAACCAGCCGGATGGATTTGATTGCCCTGGGTGCGCATGGCCTGATCCAAAACATACTTCGTCTTTTGAATTTTGTGAAAATGGCGCAAAAGCAGTGACTTGGGAGGCAACGCCTAAAAGGGTTGATCCGGATTTCTTTGCGCAACATACCGTATCTGAATTGTGGGAATGGAGTGACCACAAGCTGGAGGCGCAAGGGCGACTTACCACTCCGTTGCGCTATGATCCAACAACAGACCATTTTGTGCCAGTTTCGTGGGAAGAAGCATTTGAGAAGGCTGGAGCTGCATTGCAGGCCCTTGGCGATGCAAACAAGGCTGAGTTTTACACTTCTGGGCGGGCTTCGAACGAAGCAGCATTTCTTTTTCAGCTTTTCGCACGTGAATTTGGCACCAATAATTTTCCCGATTGCTCCAATATGTGCCACGAAGCCACAAGTGTTGGGTTGCCGAAGTCTATTGGCGTCGGCAAGGGGACCGTCACGCTTGAAGATTTCGATCATGCGGATGCTGTTTTCTGTGTAGGTCACAATCCGGGCACCAATCACCCACGAATGCTTGGTACACTTCGATCTGTATCTTTGCGCGGCAAACCCATTGTTGTGCTTAACCCAATGCGGGAGCTTGGCCTCGAACGATTTGAAAATCCGCAGTCGCCGACTGAAATGCTGACAATTGGCTCAACGCCGCTGGCTTCTGCATATCATCAGGTCAGGGTGGGTGGCGATGTCGCTGCCATCAAGGGCGTGATGAAAGCTCTGTTTGAAGAAGATCGTGAAAGATTGCAGCGTGGCGAGCCAGGGCTGCTTGATCGCGACTTTATAGAAGAGCATACGACCGGCTTCGAAGCGGTTATGGCCAATATCAGAGCCACAAGCTGGGAAAAAATCACCTCCCGCTCAGGTCTGAAACGTGAAGCCATCGAACAGATGGCACAGGTCTATTGGTCATCGAAAAGTGTTATCATTTGCTATGGCATGGGCATTACACAGCACCGTCATGGCACAGAAGCAGTACAGCAACTCACAAACCTTTTGTTGCTGCGCGGGAATATGGGACGTGAGGGCGCAGGGATTTGTCCACTTCGCGGCCACTCCAATGTTCAGGGCGACCGTACTGTTGGCATCACAGAAATCCCGACTGAAGCATTTCTAGCGCGACTGGATAAAGCTTTCGGCATCAATGCACCCCGTGCGCATGGCCATAACGCCGTTAAAGCCATTGCAGCTATGCGGGATCATCAGTCAAAGGCCTTCATAGGACTTGGTGGCAATCTCGCCGTCGCCATGAGTGACCCCCAGGCAAGTTTTCCTGCATTCAAGCAACTTGATTTGAGTGTCCAGATTTGCACAAAACTCAATCGCACATGTTTGCTGACGGCTCGCGAGAGCATTGTTCTGCCGTGTCTCGGACGAACCGAACGTGACATTCAGGCGACGGGACGTCAGTCAATCACGGTTGAAGATTCCATGTCTATGGTTCACGCATCGTCTGGAAAGTTGAAGCCTGCTTCCGAATTGCTAAAATCGGAACCCGCAATCATTGCAGGGCTTGCGAAGGCTGCGATGCCTGGAAGCAAAGTGAACTGGGATGAATTGATCGCGAATTACGATCTTATTCGCGATAAGATTGAGGAAGTATTCCCGGATTTTTATGATTTCAATAAGCGCATTCGTATTCCAGGAGGATTCCGCTTACCTGTGGGTGCATCGGAGCGCAAATGGAATACTCCCGACGGAAAAGCCCACTTCCTTGTCGAGGAAACGGCTGATGAAGATGATGGTCGTGATAATACTGAACTCACACTCATGACCATCCGCAGCCACGATCAGTATAACACGACTGTTTATGGCATGAATGATCGTTATAGGGGTATAACCGACCGTCGCGATGTAATTTTTATCAACGAAGATGACATGGAAAACCTCGGTTTTAAAAATGGCGATGTGGTTGATGTCGTGGCTGGTGAAAGGATCCTGGCAACTCAAACTTTAGTCGCTCACGCCATTTCACGGGGTTCGGTCGCGGCGTATTATCCAGAAGCTAATTGTCTGATCGGGCTGGATGATGTGGATAAACAAAGCGGGATACCCGCTTATAAATCAGTGCCTATTAAACTGAGAGCGGCGAAAACGGGATGATGCTTGATTTCGTCACATCATTATTGGTCATTTGCCTCTGTGATCGTTTCGACTGTGATCGCAAGTCCATCTCCGCTGAAATTGCTGGGACTTAGGAAGGGTGGCCTAAGATGGACATCGATCTGCTTGAAGATTTCATGACGCTAGCTGACGAGTTAAACTTCTCGGCTGCAGCGACGCGTCGTAACGTTACGCAGCCAGCCTTTAGCAGACGCATTAAAATTCTCGAGCAATGGGTTGGTGCGCCTTTGCTGAGAAGAACGAGCCGTTCTGTTGCACTGACCAATGCCGGGCGCGTTTTTTATTCGCGTGCTGGCGTTATCATCCGCGACATCAAACGTGCTCGCGAGGAAACGCGCGAAGCAGCTGGAAAGGCTGAGCGAAGCCTTTCCATCGCTTCCACTCACGCGCTGTCGTTTACATTCGTGCCAAGGTGGATGCTGCAAACCATTGGCCATTCCAGCATCAGCTCCGCAAGCCTGATCACCGACAGCTATGCCGAATGTGAAGCGTTACTACTAAGTGGAGATGCGGTTTTCCTGATATGCCATCGCCGTCCCGAAACAAAAAACAAGCTGACGACCCGCCAGTTTATCTCCCAGACGATCGGTCAGGATGTGCTTGTTCCTCTCTCGGCGCCTGATGAAAATGGTGGACCGCGTTGGAGGCTTGATCATGCAATGGCAGACCGACCAATACCACAACTCAGCTATGCTTCGGCCTCTGGCCTTGGTCGTATTCTGGAAGAATACTGGTCGGAAAACAGATCGCGACCGGCACTTCAAACGCAGTTTCGCTCTGACCTTGCCGCGACCTTGCTTGAGATGGTCAAGGAGGGACAGGGCGTCGCCTGGGTACCACTTTCATTGGCGGAACGTGATCTGAAATCCGGTCAACTAGCGCGGGCTGGCGGCGATGAATTTGATGTTCCCGTGGACATTACGCTTATTCGTCCAACCACACGTCTCAGCCTTCATGCAGAGCAGTTCTGGCAAAAGGCCGTGAACGCCAAATCGAAAATCTGAGTCAGGCATCGACAATCTATCTATGCAAGATATGCATTGATCATGCGATAGTTGGCATTGGTCATTCTCAGTTATCCGACGTTATGAATTTCCTCACATGAGAGATGTGCTGCCGGGAGGATGAAGGTAGCAGCTCTCCATTATTGGGAGGAAATAATGAGAAGACTGTTAAGTCAGCTCTACATTCAGGTTTTGATCGGCATTGTTATTGGCGGCCTCATAGGCTTCTTCTGGCCTGATGCGGCGACCTCACTGCAACCATTTGCAACCGGCTTCATCAAACTCATCAAGATGCTGCTCGCTCCGATTATTTTCGGAACGGTGGTCCTTGGCATTGCGAAAATGGGCAATGTCCACGAAGTAGGCCGTATTGGAACTGTTGCGCTCATCTACTTTGAAATCGCATCCACCATTGCACTGGTACTTGGCCTGATTATCGTCAATCTGATGCAACCGGGTGCTGGTATGAATATTGATGCCAGTCAGATCGATACATCATCGATTGCCGGGTATCAGAAGACTGCAGCCGCACATGGCGGCGTCATTGATTTCTTTCTGGATATCATTCCGCAAACCATTGTCGGCGCTTTTGCTTCCGGCGCGATGTTGCAGGTTATTCTGATTGCACTTCTGTTCGGTATTGCTCTGGTACAGATCGGTGAACGGGCAAAGCCTTTTGTTGATGTTATTGATGTATCGCTGCAAGCTCTCTTCCGTATCGTCGGCATGGTTATGAAGCTCGCACCGCTGGGTGCTGGCGCAGGGGTTGCCTATACAATCGGCAAGCACGGTATCGGCACAATCTGGTCGCTCGGCCACCTTATGCTGGCAGTCTATCTAACATCAATCCTCTTTGTGGTTGTGGTCATTGGTACGGTTGCACGCTGGTCCGGTTTTCCGCTTCTTCAGTTCTTCCGATACTTCAAGGATGAGATTTTCATCACACTGGCGACCTGCTCCACAGAAGCTGTGATGCCGCGTATGATGACCAAGCTGGAGCGTCTCGGTGTCAGCAAACCTGTCGTCGGACTGGTGCTGCCAACGGGCTACGCTTTTAATGCTGATGGCACCTGCATTTATCTGACGATGGCCGCAATTTTTATCGCACAGGCCACAAACACCGATCTTAGCCTCTGGGGTCAGTTGGGTATCCTCGGTGTTCTGCTGCTCACTTCCAAAGGTTCCGCAGGCGTAGCCGGAGCTGGCTTTGTCACCCTCGCAGCGACCCTTTCCACCTTTCACACAGTACCCGTTGCCGGGTTGGTCCTGCTGCTTGGCGTCGACCGCTTCATGAACGAAGCGCGTGCTGTCGTGAACCTGATCGGAAATGGCGTTGCAACGATTGCAGTCGCCAAATGGGAGGGTGAGCTCGACATGGATACCGTACGCCAGGTCATCGCTGAACAGAAGGGCCACACGCCTCGGAGAATAACCGCTCTGGCACTGCCGGATGCCACTCATCAGAACGCTTAGCATACAGAATTCAGTAGAACAGGAGATACATACCATGCGTATCATCGAAATCCGTGAAGTGACCAAACCGATCTCTTCGCCGATCCGTAACGCGTATATCGACTTCAGCAAAATGACAGCCAGCCTCGTGGCAGTCGTTACTGATGTCGTCCGTGATGGCCGCCGGGTCGTGGGTTACGGCTTTAACTCGAATGGTCGCTATGGACAGGGCGGCCTCATCCGTGAACGGTTCCGGGATCGCATTTTGCAGGCAGACCCTGAAAGCCTGATCAACGATGCCGGTGATAATCTCGACCCACACAAGATCTGGGCCGCTATGATGGCCAATGAAAAGCCAGGTGGCCATGGTGAACGCTCGGTTGCAGTTGGCACAATCGACATGGCCGTGTGGGATGCGGTCGCAAAAATTGCTGGAAAGCCGCTTTTCCGCCTGCTCGCAGAAACCAAGGGTGTTGAGGCTAACCCGCGCGTCTTCGTTTATGCGGCGGGCGGATATTACTATCCAGGCAAAGACGATTCCGCTCTGCGCAAGGAAATGCGCAGCTATCTCGACCGTGGATATAATGTCGTCAAAATGAAAATTGGTGGCGCATCCATTGATGAAGACAAGCGCCGCATCGAAGCTGTTCTCGAAGAAATCGGATCGGAAGCCCGGCTGGCTGTTGATGCCAATGGTCGTTTCGATCTTGAAACTGGCATAGCCTATGCAAAGATGCTGCGTGAGTACCCGCTGTTCTGGTACGAAGAAGTTGGCGATCCGCTCGATTATCAGCTTCAGGCAGCCCTTTCCGAATTCTACCCCGGTGCGATGGCAACCGGCGAAAACCTGTTCTCCCATCAGGATGCGCGCAATCTTATCCGTTACGGTGGTATGCGTCCCGATCGCGACTGGCTACAGTTTGACTGTGCGCTTTCTTACGGTCTTGTCGAATATCTTCGGACGCTTGACGTGCTCGATCAGCTTGGCTGGTCTCCTTCGCGCTGTATCCCTCATGGCGGTCATCAAATGTCTCTGAACATTGCAGCTGGACTCGGGCTTGGTGGAAATGAGAGCTATCCAGACCTCTTCCAGCCTTATGGCGGCTTCCCGGATGGTGTGAAAGTAGAAGACGGTCACATCGTAATGCCTGACCTTCCGGGCATCGGCTTTGAAGGAAAATCAGATCTGATCAAGGTCATGCGAGAACTTGCGGAATAAGGCTAAATGGCGGGGTTTTGCCCCGCCATTTTTCGTTTAGCATTCTCAAATGCTCGCGGGAGCCTGTTTTAGACAGGGAGAGTTGGAGAACACAGTTTTACAGTTTAATGGAGGAAGAACTGCACATGATGCGTTATGTAAAACGTAAGACCGCGCTGCTCACAGCAATTCTCTTGATAACCTTTCAAGCGTCAAACCAGGCCATGGCTGAGAACTATCCAAAGCCGGAAGAACACAATTACACGATCACAAATTTTCGCTTTCATGATGGTAGCACCATGGATTTGAAAATTCATTATCTGACTATTGGCAAGCCTGATGGTGAACCTGTATTAATTCTACATGGGACCAATGGATCAGCAAAGAAGATGCTGAACAAAGGATTTGCGGAAGCACTTTTTGGTCCCGGCCAGCCATTGGATGCTCAAAGGTACTTTTTAATACTACCTGATGCAATCGGTGCGGGTGGCTCGCAAAAGCCCTCGGATGGATTGCGTATGCAATTTCCGCATTACAATTATGACGACATGGTTGACGCGCAATATCGACTGGTCAAGGAAGGCCTCGGGCTTGATCATTTACGCCTGATTTTGGGGCATTCAATGGGCGGGATGCATGTTTGGAACTGGGGTATTCGTTACCCGGATTTTGCGGATGCACTGGTTCCTATGGCGTCCCTTCCCGTGCCGATGGCCGGGCGAAACTGGATGATGCGCCGGATGCTTATCGATGCAATTACGACCGATCCGGCGTGGCAGAACGGCAATTATGAGAAACAGCCAGAAAATCTCCGCATCGCTTCTGTGTGGTATAATCTCGCAACGAATGGCGGCAATACCCGCCTTTGGCAAACAGCCCCCACAAATGTCGAAGCCAACACCTATGTCGACACCAAACTGGCGGAGACAAAAATCGCCGACGCAAATGATACACTTTATCAATGGAGCGCTTCGAAAGACTTCGATCCATCAAAGGATCTTGAGAAAATTACTGCCTATCTTTTTGCGATTAATGCAGCTGATGATGAGCGCAACCCTGAAGAACTCGGCCATCTGCAATCCGCAGTCAATCGAATGCCGCATGCCAGCTATCTCATCATTCCCACAAGCAGTAAGACACGCGGGCATGCGACTACAAGCAATGTAGCGGAACTGTACGCAGAAAAGCTGGGCGATTTTCTTAAACAAGTCCCTAAAACGAGAGCAGATCCCTAACTATTTTTTGCAGCTGAGACAATTGCCAGTCGGAGTCGGTTTGGTAATTTTGGGTTGGAAACTATCCAAGTCTATCAATTCGTTGGCGCGTTGATACTAAGAAGCCACTTTGCGGTCCACCAGTATTCAACGCGCATGGCAACGTGATCCAACGGATTTCGTTTGGTGCGGGGTTTCTTGACTTTGAACCGGAAATATCAGAAGCTCAACGAATGTGTCATGCTTACCGTTATCGCCGTGGCCCGCGCCAGTGGATCCGTAGTGTGTTTCTACCAACGTCTTACCCTTTCCACGGTTGACAAGGTGTGATCGAAAGCGCGCATTTTGCCAGTATTTTTAGTTCAAGAAAATTAAATCAAATATTTATCTCATGTCATTCATGTATGCTTTCAGACTTACTAAATCGCGCGCACCATCATATCGCGTTCCGTAGATGAAGAGCGTTGGTGTGCCATTTACGCCGCTTCGCAACCCGCCACGAAAATCTGTTTCAATGCGCTCCTGAAAACGTTCATCGAAAGCTGTTTCAAGGATCACGGGCGTTATACCAAGGGCATTCGCGTATTCGCGAAGGTCATGATTGGTCAGCGCGCTTTGGTTTTTGTAGAGAAAATCATGGGCTTGCCAGAACAGGTCTTGTGTAGCGGCCATTTCCGCAAATTCTGCTGCATGAAGTGCATGGGTATGCATTTCTACAAGCGGGAAATTACGGAACACGAAGCGTATGTGCTCACCCATTGTCTGTTGCAAAGCTTTTAGAACGTAATAAGCTTCGCCGCAATATGGGCATTCATAGTCGCCATATTCGACAAGGGTTACAGCGGCGGTCTCATATCCCTGGATGTGATCCTGTTTACTAACCGGAATGCTCAACTTGCTCATGATTGCAGCTCCTTAGTTGTTGGTTTGGCATCAAGCATGTCGAGTGCTTCAAGAATGCCATCGGCGCCAGGGTTGATGCCCAGCGGAGAAACATAGCTCCATCGGATAATGCCATCGGCATCAATGACGAACAGCGCGCGCTCCGCCACGCCATCCTTCTGGCGATAGACGCCATAGCTCCGGGCGACTTCACCCTTGGGTTCAAAATCTGCGAGAAGCGGGAAATGCAATTTGCGCTCTGCTTCAAAGGCGGCATGGCACCACACACCATCTACCGATATGCCAAGCAGCTGTGCCTTTGCATGGTGAAATTCCGGAAGAATTTCGTTATAAAGTCCCATCTGATCGCTGCAGACTGGACTCCAGTCAGCCGGGTAAAATGCGAGTATCACCGGAGCGCCACGCAGATCGCTGAGCGATACCGTCTGATCCGCCGTTGCAGGTAAAGTGAATGCAGGCGCAACAGTGCCTGCAGCGAGTGCGTGTGAGGGATTATCGCCGGGCATGATCGAACTCCTTTGCAGCTTCAATGCGCTCCAAGGTTAGGCAGCGCAGCAAGGCAGCTTAATCAGATGAACGGATAGTGTTCCGATACTTAGGTCTATTGGTGAGCAGAGTTGGGACCCAAACCTAGGTATAGGTTCGCAACCACTTAAATTGCTCTATGGTTTCGCGCAGTCGAATCTGGGGAACGACAAACGATGTCTAAATATGCAGAGGGTTTGCATAAGCAAGGGATTAATCTGGTCGCAGGTCTTTTCGCGATCGCTTTGGCGTTTGCTGTCTTTTATGTCGACACCTTCACCGATATTGAAGGCGCTGTTGCTGTTCTCTACGCCATCGCGTTGCTGCTGGCAGCCGAACTAACAGGGCGCACCGGAATCGTCTTAAGTAGCATTGGCTGCCTCGTCCTCACAATTGCATCCTATTATGCGACCCATGGCCCAGACCCGGACTTTCAAACAACCATCCGTCTCGGTGTTGCGGTCGCTGCAATTGTGATCACGGCGGTTCTTATTCTGAGAAACAAAATGGCGCGACAACAATTGCTTTTCTCGCATGGTGCGCTCAAAGATAGCGAAGCGCGTTATCGCTCAATTTTTGATCGCACGCGTGTTGCCCTTTGCGAGCGCGATTATTCGCGGCTTCGCAAGCATCTGATTCAGTTGAAGGCGCAAGGCATCACTGACATCGAAGACTATGCCCGCACGCATCCGGATTTCGTGCAGAAATGTATTGGCATGACCGATACGGTCGCGGCCAATGAAGCAGCCTATGAACTTTTAGGGGTTGATCTGGGGCAGGCGCATCGACTTGGCAGTCTCTTCGTTCCACGCGATGACCAATTCGTGCATGTGTTGCAAGCGCTGCTCGATGAACAGCGCTATTTTGAGAACAAGGTCGAGTTCCGTACAAGTACTGGTGAAGAACGACTAGTATTGCTGAGCATCAGCTTTCCAAGTGATCCTGCTGCTTTCAACCGTGTTGTGCTGAGCATGGTCGATATTACTCAGCGCGAATTGGCGCAAAAAGTGCTGGTGGAAGCACAGGCTGAACTGACCAAAGCCTCGCGGGCCGCAACCGTCGGTGCCTTGTCTGCCTCGCTTGCCCACGAACTCAACCAGCCTCTCGGCGCCATCATGCTCAATGCTCAGACAGTGCTGCGCTGGCTCGACCGCGACCCACCGGACCTGAGCGCCGTGCGACGCTCTGCCGAACGGATCATTCGCGACAGTGACCGCGCGAGCGAGATTATCCAGAACACGCGCAACATGCTGAGTCAGGCCAAGCGGCGGGTGGAATCCATCGATCTCACCATGCTGGTTCTTGAAACCATTGTGCTCATGGAGCATGAGCTGCAACGCAGCAGCACGCAGGTTCGCATGGCACAGAACTGGCGTTCGCCCGTGATTGAGGGCGTGCGGATTGAGCTTCAACAAGTGATTATCAATCTTGTAACCAACGCCATTCAAGCGATGGAGGCATCCAAAATCCGTTCGCGTTCGATTGTGATCACGATCGGACGTACCGACAACGACCATGCCGTAATCAGCATTCGTGACAGCGGACCGGGAATAGATCAGGATACGCTCAAGCGGCTGTTCATGCCGTTTCATACAACCAAGGCTTCCGGTATGGGCATGGGGCTTTCGATCTGCCGCAGCACGGTTGAAGCAAGCGGTGGAACCCTGACCGGGACCAACCACGAAACAGGTGGCGCGGAATTTGAAATGCGCCTGCCGATCAATTGGGAAGTGCAGGATGCCTGAGATGCGCAAGTCCCAAAAGCAACCAAACGACAAGCCGGTGGTCTTCATCATCGACGACGATCCGTCGATGCGGGAATCGCTGGCCGACCTGTTTTTATCAATGCAGCTTGATGCGGAAGCATTTGAAACAGCCGCAGCCTTCATGACCAAATTCCCGGATCAATCACGCATGGAAAGATCCGGCTGCATTCTACTCGACGTTCGTTTGCCTGGCATCAGCGGCCTTGATTTCCAGAGCCAGCTTGAAAAATCAGGCATTCGCCTTCCCGTGGTTTTCATGACGGGCTTTGGCGATATTCCGATGACGGTACGTGCGATGAAGGCAGGCGCGGTCGACTTCCTCACCAAGCCGTTCAAGGAACAGGATGTGCTCGATGCAGTGAGTTCGGCTGTGCAGCGCGATAGCGTGCGCAGGCAGGAGGCAGCGCAAAATCAGGCTGTCGTCGAACTGGTGCAGACATTGACCCCACGCGAGCGGGAAGTGATGGATGCCGTTGTCACTGGCAAAATGAACAAGCAGATCGCCTTTGATCTTGGCATCAGCGAAGTGACGGTGAAGCTTCATCGCGGCAATGTCATGCGCAAGATGGATGTGCGTTCTCTTGCCGACCTGGTTCGCAAGGCCGAGTTCCTCAGCGAAACGACAAAGTGACCTGTATCTAAGTATGGTATATTTGTGCTTTGCCAGAGCGCATAAAGAGTTTCGAGTGCATCTCTGAATAAAAAACGATTCTCGGGGTGCGAGATCAGGGTATAGCGATTTAAGGTCCAATGTATTGTCTGCAGCACAAATTCATACCATAGCCATTGTTGATGACGATCAGGGTATCCGTGAAGCTCTCGATGATCTCGTCAAATCCTGCGGTTATGAAAGCCGTCTTTTCGCATCAGCCGAAGAATATCTCGCCTATGAAGCACAATCGGACATCGATTGTATGCTGGTTGATGTGAAAATGCCGGGATTAAGTGGGATCGAGCTTCAAGCCGAACTGAACACACAGACGGCCCATCCGCCGATGATCTTCATGACATCCTTTGACGACGACCGTACCCGCAATGCGGCCATGGAAGGCGGCGCTTTCGCATTTCTGGGCAAGCCGGTCGATTTGATCAAGTTGTTAAACAGCATTGAAAATGCCATTAGCTCATAAGCTATATGTCACTAACTGTATTTTTGACAAACAAATATCTTAACTATGTTAGTTTCAATTGCCACTATTCTATGTGACCAACGAACTCTTTTGTCGCGGTGGCAACCAGAACATTTACTTACTACTTACGTTCACCCTATCGCGCATGTCAGAAGTGCGGTGAGTTTCATCAGCTTAGGATGCACACCGGCTTTTTGTCTACCACCAGAGTTTCATCGAGAATTCTGGCAAGCCCATTCTAATGGAAATCTGATGTCGTGTCAGATCGGTAAGTCCCTATTACGAGGATATCCCGGAAGCAGCCTTCAGAGAAAGACCGTATGAGTTGTGGTGAACTTTCATCGAGCCATTGCAGATCATCTATGAAAAGCACGAGCGGATTGGTGGGTCGTGCATGCGACTGAATCGCACTGGCAAATCGATCGCGTGCACGCGCCGGCGAGGTTACACTGCTATCGTCGCGCAGTGTTGTCAGATCACTGATAGTTCCCGGTGGAACGAAATCGAATAATGCTTTCAGGATTGCGCTGTATGGGACGCCTCGCAGAGCTTCGTCAGCTTTCCCTACAGTATGATAGACGCTGTTTTCTGATATGAAAGCATTGACGAGGGTCGTTTTCCGATAGCCTGATGGTGCGCCGATGAAAACGATCTCGCCGAAACCTGTTTGCGAAACGCGGTCATAAGCGTCTTTTAGAATTTTCAGCTCGCCAACACGGCCAAAAATTTTCGTATTGCGAAGCGCAATTGTCATCAGACATCCACCAATTCATTCTCTTCAATTAGCGATGGATCGGTATCCAAGATGCTGTCAAAGGCAATTCGGCTATTGATGATATTATCGAGCGAGAATATTCAAAATACGGGATTTATATACAAAAACGGTTGGTCAACCATCTTCGGTCATTTCGCTTGGTTATGCTGAACCAATTTTTTTGAAGAGGATGGAATTTTACAAGATTCCACACTTTTGGGAGTATACTGACTAAGTATTGTTTAGAGATGGTGAGGCCGACTATGGAATTGTCGCGAAGCGAAATTGAGAATAGAAGGCACTGTTACTTTAACGAGAGTGCAGACATGGCTCATTCTTTGTGGCCTCTGTCATGCAGATTTCAGGCACGAGATTTCACGCCACATGTCAGTGGCGGCTTGTCGTAGCTCTCGGTGATTGGCTGAACTGATTTGGTTGCGTGGGAAATAATGAAGATTGTAAATCGGGTCATGTATCGACGTGAAATTTTGCACATGTCGCGCCGATTTAAAGCGCTTCATAACACGCTCGCGTCGTCGGATCGGCTGATGCGAATTCTCTGCCCGATTGTTCAAGCCCTTATGCTGGCGATGATCGCAAACGTTAAGGCCTATAGCTCGTTTGGCAGCGCCATATGATCGTAGTTTATCGGTGACCATAACCCGCGGTGCACAGCCCTGAGCAGAGAGAAGCTTGCACATAAAACGCTTGGCGGCCTTGGTATTGCGGCGTTTCTGGACCAAAATATCTAACACAAAACCGTCCTGATCGACCGCTCGCCAAAGAATGTGATGCTCACCTTTGATAGGTATTACGCACTCATCCAAGTGCCATTTATCGCCAAGGCGCGGTGTGCGACGACGGATATTACTGGCATAAGCCCGTCCGAATTTCTCCGCCCATTCGTAAACTGACTTATGTGTGACGAATATCCCGCGATAAGCCAGCATATCTTCGACCATACGAAAGCTCAGTGGAAAGCGGAAATACAACCACACCGCCTCAGCAATAATCTCAGCTGGATAGCGATGGCGACGATAAAGCGAGGCACGAGGTTCTGTCATACCCTATTATCGCTGCTGATGTTTACGCTTTGATTAAGGTAACGGTGCCCCGGAGGCTCCCGCAATCATGAAACGCAAGAACAACTCACCACCTGTGCCAGAGCGAGAAGAATTAGAGCGCCAGCTCGAAACACTGCAGCACGATATTCAGAAACTGCAGCTTGAGCACGACCTTT
>NZ_JBLZOF010000015.1:0-58271 GCF_049199085.1 Ochrobactrum sp. EDr1-4 | reverse complement strand
TCCAACAAGATCTGAACTGTTCGATGAAGTTCCTCTTGTTTCGCGAGTGGCAAATGTTCAATGCTGGATTTCATAAGGGACGCATAATTTTTAAATGACATCAGCAATGCATAACTCCAATTCCAGAGACTATCCAGATACTCGCTCCGAGGCAGCAATAAACACTTAAATTTGTTGTAACAATTTTGATGTTTATTTACAATTATTTAGCGTATACATCTTATCAAATCAGCCATAATTGATTTATTTTACATGATTTTTATATTGATTGGAAGTTTTTGTTGCGACAAAAATGCTGGTTGAAGCCAAAGTTTCTCGGAGAGTCGCAATGAACCCTACGGTGTTGTTCTGGTCGCGGACGACCGCTGCTCGATCGACCTTGACCAGCAACTACTATGGCATTCTGAAATGTGGCCGATGGCTTGGTGGCCAACACCCTGATATCCGTTCACCAGCTCAGTGGGATCGGGCACTTGCCCAAGAATATGCCTCGTCCGTTATGAAGATGCGGATTGGAGACTGGTCAACGCCTATTAGAAGTCCAGAAGCCGACGGGATCTGTTGCAAACTTTTCGTCAATGGATGAGCTGATAGTATCCTGGCATTTAATCAGCCGGGTATTTCAGATGTTTAAAGGCCACCATTTTGATAAGTCCGTCATTCTGCTTTGTGTTCGTTGGTATCTGGCTTACAATTTGAGCCTTCGCAATCTAAAGGAAATGATGGCGGAACGTGGCATCGATCTCGATCACTCAACCATCCATCGTTGGGTCGTCAGCTTTAGCCCAAAACTGCTTGAACGTTTTAATCGGAAGAAGCGTCAGGTCACGCGCAATTGGAACCTTGATGAGACGTATATCAAGGTCAAAGGTGAGTGGCTGTACTTATATCATGCGATTGATAGCAATGGCGCTATGGTTGAGTTCTATTTCAGCAAACATCGTGATCTAACCGCTGCTAAACGCTTTCTGCGTAAGGCACCGGCCCGCCATGGCAGGCCAGTGCGCATTACCGTTGATGGAAGGGAGAGCAACAGAATAGCTATATTGCAATGCGATGCAGAGAACCAGCTCAGACAGACTGGCCAACCGATTGCCATTCGTTCCAGCAAATATATGAACAACATGATTGAGCAAGATCACCATCGCATCAAACGACGCATACGCTCCATGCTTGGTTTCAAGTCACAAACTGCAGCGGGCATAACGCTCGCCGGTATAGAACTCATTCACATGATGCGTAAACAACAAGGCATCTTTTCAGCGGTAAATGCACGCTCAATCAAACAACAGTTCGAAGCACTCGCTGCATAACTACGTCCAGAGATAGGCCGGGCTCCGTTCAGATTGAAGTTTTGCAACAGAGCGTTACTTACTGCCATTCACATCGATCATCAATTCGGCGATGCCGTGTTCACGCGGTTGCACAGATCGCCGGTCGGTCGTCAGGCCTAATTGCCGCCGCAGTGACGACTGCACACAGAGCCGGTCTAAAGTCTCGCCCTCAATGGCGCTTGTTTTGATCGCTTCATCACTCAAAAGTTCGATACGCAACAGATCGCGCTCGGCCGGATTGATATGGCGCACCGCGCCGATCACTTCGCCGGATGACAGCAGGAATTGTTGCTCCAGACTGTGCAGCGTCATAGTGGAAATTGGGCCAGTCCGGTTGTGTCCTGTTCCAGGTCACGAGCGATAGTGTCCATTTCTATAGCTCATTATTTTAGAAAATATGATTAATAGAAGTGAGCTTTATCACTCAGGGGCGCTGCTCGTCAAATTTCCGCCTCGCAGTCTCAACTGTCTGAAGATTGGCCTCTGCCCAAATCCAAACGCCGCAGAAGGCTGCTCCTAAACTCATACCCAGAAGGGTCAGTCGGTAGTCCACGCGGGGTGGTACAACCGCATGCACTGTGCGCGACACCAGTCCATCGCGCTCCATCTGGCGCAGTGTTTGCGTCAGCATTTTTTGACTAATATTCGGGATATGGCGCGCAAGCTGCGTAAAGCGCAATTCTTCATGCCCATTGAGCATTTCGAGAATAATCATCGTCCATTTATCCGCGACCCGGCCAATGAGATCATTGACCAGTGCCTCGACTTTTGGATCCGGCGCTCTTGTCTGACTTTTCTCTAGGGGACTTGAGGGCATCGTGTGTTTCAAACCGGACAATTCAATACTCTCTTTTTGGTAAGTATAATTCTTTTAAGTGCCTTCTTTCCATCAGATAGCAATAAGCTCATTTAAGCACCAGTGGCCCTGGAGGCTGGTTCGATCTGTGGGACCAAATCATCGCTCTAACAAGCTGTTTTAACGCGATGCCTATAGCTGTTTCACACTTTTGGCATGCGCTCTAGCGGAGTAAATTGCATGAAAATAACTGGCAATACGATCCTGATTACCGGCGGCGGGTCAGGTATCGGGGAAGCATTTGCGCACCGCTTTCACGATTTGGGCAACACTGTTATCATTGCCGGACGGCGCCTGGATGCACTTGAACGAGCGTGCATCGGACGCGATAATATGCTTGCGATAACAGTCGATGTTGAAAGTAGCCCAGACATTTCTGATTTTGCTATCGATGTTATCAGAAAGTATCCAAGCATAAATGTTCTTATTAACAATGCAGGCATCATGCGGTCTGAAACTCTGGATCATCAGCGTGATCTTACTGATGCTGAGGCAATGATCACGACAAACTTGCTTGGTACCATCCGTATGACCAATGCGTTCATCAATCATCTTGTGGCGCAGCCAGATTCAACAATAGTGAATGTCAGTTCAGGTCTGGCATTTGTTCCGCTGTTTAGCGCTCCGACTTATAATGCGACCAAAGCAGCAATCCATTCATATACCATTTCATTGCGTGAGGCTTTGAAGGGGCAGGTTGAAGTCATCGAGTTGGTTCCGCCCGCAGTGCAGACAACACTCACGCCCGGTCAGGAGACACGTGATGGCTACCAGCCATTGTCAGAATTTACGGATGAGGTCATGGCGTTGTTTTTACAGAAACCGACACCGGCAGAAATACTTGTTTCGCGCGTGGCATTCCAACGACACGCTGAAGCCGAAGGGCGGTTCGACGAAGCACTGGCAAGACTGAGCGATATGGCCAGAAAGTTCGGGGCAGGCTGACAGTTTGTCAAATCCGACGTCGCGAAGTGCGTGCGTGGCGCACTTCGCCGCACATATGCGCTCTGGTGCGGGTAACCTTGCCTGTCTATGGCATCGCTTGCGGGAAGGGGCGGAATCCGACGCTAACGTTTCTTTGTGCCATTTTAGTATGGAAGTAAGTGTTGTTTCTACTGACAACAGTCATCAATGTTGTTATCGATAACAACGTGACAGCCACGCTGTTAGAAAAGGCCCGAACGGCGACCAGTGAAACGGCCTTTGATGAGGTTATACTCTGGCCCTTGCCCGAACCGGTCTTAGGCAGTGCGCATCCGTTCCGATACCAGCTGGCTCAGGTTGTGGGCGGTGAATGCGTTCTGCGCTATGACAATGAGCGCGGCAAGGGCGATCACCGGCACATTGACGGGTCTGGAAGAACCGATCGAATTTGTCTCACTCGAAGGGCTCTATGACGCGTTTCTGGCCGATATGGAAAGGATAATGCGATGAACACATTAAACGTTCGGATTGCATCACATGCCGATACCAAATCAAGGGTTTTGCGGGCGGCACAACAGGCTCGTACAGGTGAAGCGGTGGCCGTCGATCCGTCTCTTAATTTTCTGAGCTATGATGACATGCATCGGGTGCTTGCCCCTTCCCGCCTCGCAATCGTCAAGGCTCTGGCCGGTCAGGGTGCTTTGTCGATCAGAGAAGTTGCGCGTCGTGTAGGGCGTGACGTGCAGGCCGTTCATCGTGACGTGACAACGCTGATCAATGCTGGTGTGATCGACAAAAGGGAACAGGGTATTTCATTCCCCTATGAGCGTATTAATTTCGATTTTGATGTGAGTGTAGCAACCTGACAATGGCCACATGCATATCGGCGGTGCAAATATAGATGATCGGTTGCGCATCGAGCGCAGACGATCATCAAACCTCCGACAACCCTGCAGCGTTCAATGATTACGCGGGTTGTCTCCAGTTTACAGCGCCCAGTTCCCGCTGGCAAGCATCCGGTTAATCGCCACGTATCGCTTTATGTCAGCCTTGCGCCCCTGATATTTTCCAGCGGCCTTTGCTACAGCTATACCTTGCTTCTGCCGGTCGCGGCGCTGCTCATAATCTCGCCGTGCAATTGCCGCCAGCATATCGAGCAACATGTCATCGATCACGCCGAACATACGGGCGTCAAATTCTGAATGGTTTGGTGAAAGGCTTTGCCATGTTGTTGGTACATTTACAGCAACAACCTTGATCTGACGTTCACGCAACAGCGTTTTCAACCGCTGCCCATCGTCTTCTTTCAATCGCGACAGCCGGTCAACGTCTTTCACCAGCAACACGTCACCAGACTGACAATCATCCAGCAGACGAAACAATTCTGGCCGGTCAAGCCGCGCACCGGATTCATTCTCCGTGTTGTAGTTACAAATGGTCACAACCCGCTCGCGTGCAAACGTGTCCAGCATCCCCTCGCCCGCGATGCTTCCTGCTCACTGGTAGACGCTAGCAGATGGCTGAAACTTCTGCGGTACTGTTAGGGCCATTTGCGTGTACCAATCTGTTATAAACTGTCATAACGGACCATACAGTACCGGGTTTCAGCACTCCACAATGGGTATACCCAAAAACTACAATTACAACATGACGGCCTTGAGCATTTCCCTAACTGATCAAATCGTAGTGGTTTATAACAGAACCAGGGTTGGCGAGCAGATAACGGCGGATAGGGAACCGCTACGTTATCATCTTCATTTCTGAAACGCCTATTAAGGTATGGTTTCAATATCCGTTTGACGGAATTCATCATGGGTCGCGAGAATAGGAACGCGATAATATTTTGCACAAGCGTAATGCAAACAATCACCCAGATTAAGCCGTCTTGCCCCTTTGCCGAATTTTTCAAAAGCACTTATTGATAGACTGGATGCCGTTTTCGCAATCGGCAAATCAACGAGTTTGATATTTCGCGACTCCAGCAAGTCCATAAGAAACGCTTCTGCCTGTGTGGGCGTACAATCGAATTTATCAGGCCTTGCCAATGCGATTACTGTTTCCAAAATCGCCACAGCGGAGGTGATGCGCTTCTTTGCATTGGTCAGAGCATGTGAAACGCGTTCGGCTTCGGGTTCACTGGTAGCCAGTGCGATAAGGGCGCAAGCATCAACATACATTATTTGTCTTCCCACATTTCATTGAATACGGACGGGGGAAGGGGTTCTCTCGCCTGAGCTGTAAGCCGAATGCCGTGTTTCTTACGTAAACGTTCGGCTGTTTCCATCGGTGTTTCCGTGTTAACCCGACTATCAATTGCCTCATTCACGGCTAATATAATCGCATCAGTCAGATTGCGGCCTGTGAGCTTGGCAAATTTGCGTATTAGCTTGTCCGCCTCTTCATTTGTAATATTGATCGCCATTGTCGCAATCCTTCAATCTATCTACATTTTTATTAGTGTTAATGTAGACCATAAGATCTACATTGCAATATCTCACGTATGTTGTGTCGGTACGATGCAATAAATTAAACCATATCTCAAAAGTTTCAGACCGTTTGCCCCGCAAAGATGCGCCTGTGATAAACGGTTTTGTTGCAAACTTTTCATCAATGGATGGACTGACAGGATATGGCTTTTAATCAGCTGAGTATTTTTGATGTTCAAAGGACGCCAATTTGATAAGTCCGTCATCCTTCTGTGTGTTCGATGGTATCTGGCTTACAATCTGAGCCCGCGTAATCTGAAGGAAATGATGGCGGAACGTGGCATTGATCTCGATCATTCAACCGTGCATCGCTGGGTCATCTGCTTCAGCCCCCAAATTGCTTGAATGTTTCAAGCGGAGAAAGTGTCAGGTCACACGCAAATGGAACCTCGATAAGACGTACATCAAGGTCAAACGCCACTGGCTGTACTGATACCGCGCCATCGATAGCAATGGTGATACGGTTCAGTTCTGTTTCAGCAAACAACGTGAACTGAGCGCTGCCAAATGCTTTATCCGCAAGGCACTCGCCCGCCACGGCAGGCCAGTGCGCATTACCATCGATGGAAGCGAGACCAACAGGATTGCTATTCTACAATGCGATGCGGAGAGCCGGCTTAGCCAGGCTGGCAAACCAATTGTCATTGCTCCAGCAAATACATGAACAACACGATTGAGCAGGATCATCGCCGCATCAAACGACGCACACGCTCCATGCTAAGGTTCAAGTCAGAAACCGCAACCGGTATCACGCTCACCGGTATTGAGCTCATTCACATGATGCGCAAACAGCAAGGCACCTTTGCAGCCGCTAATGCACTCTCAATCAAACAACAGTTCGAAGCACTCGCTGCATAACTGCGTCAAAAGATAAGCCGCACTATTCATCGCAGCAATTATTCAACATCAAGTTGGAAAAACTGACCGACTGAAATGGTGAAATTGTCTTCCAAACATATATGACTTTTTTATTTCTACGCCCTTTACCCTCTCTCGAAATCCTATGAGCTCCGGCAGCATAGTGCCCGCTGTGAAACAGGGAGCCCACAGGTAATCAGGCCGGGCACAGTAGAAATGACAATGGATATCGCCGTTCTTGGTATCGGCATCGCTTTCTTCGCAATGCTGTTTGGCTATTTGCGCCTTTGCGAGAGGCTTTGAGGAACCCGCCATGCTGATTGAATATATCGCAGGCGCCCTGGTTGCGGCTTTCGTTGCCGCCTACCTTCTTTACGCGCTCATTCGTCCCGAACGGTTCTGAATAAGCAGCCGATTTGAGCCTAGAGCGCATCCCGAAAAGTCGGAAGCCAATTTCGGATACGATGCGCGTTAAACCAAAGATTTAGAGCGCGGGTCTGTTTCAATCAGATCGAAACGCGCTCTAATCAGGCTTGGGAAAAACCATGACAATCAATGGATGGATACAGATCCTCATCTTTTGCGGGATCATCATCGCGCTCATAAAGCCGCTTGGCAGCTACATGACGCGCGTTTTCAATGGCGAGCGCACGTTTCTGTCGCCTGTCCTCGTTCCCATCGAACGGGGCCTTTATCGTCTGGCAGGAACAAGCGAGCGTGAGGAGCAACACTGGACGAGCTACGCAGCTGCCATGCTGCTGTTCAATCTTGCAGGCTTTCTGCTGCTTTATTTTCTGCAGCGCGCGCAAGGTTCCCTGCCTTTCAACCCGATGGGCATGAGCAATGTGCCTGCCGATCTCGCCTTCAACACGGCCACAAGTTTTGTGACCAACACCAACTGGCAGAACTATGGTGGCGAAAGCACCATGTCCTATCTCACCCAGATGGCAGGTCTTACGGTCCAAAACTTCGTTTCGGCTGCAACGGGGGTGGCCATTGCCATTGCGCTTATCCGCGCCTTCTCGCGCAAATCGATGAAGACGCTGGGCAATTTCTGGTGTGACCTCACACGCTGCACGCTCTATATCCTGCTGCCCATTTGTGTGGTCATGACACTCGCTTTTGTGGCGCTCGGTGTACCGCAGACGCTCGGCTCTTATGTCGAAGCCACCACGCTTGAAGGCGCGCGTCAGGTCATAGCGCTTGGTCCGGTCGCTTCTCAGCTTGCCATCAAGATGCTCGGCACCAATGGCGGCGGCTTCTTCAATGCCAATTCCGCGCATCCATTTGAAAATCCCGATGCCATTTCGAACATGATCCAGATGGCAGCGATCTTTGCCATCGGTGCAGGCCTTACAAATGTGTTTGGCCGCATGGTCGGCAATGAAAAGCAGGGCTGGGCGATTTTTGCTGCAATGGGCGTGCTCTTTGTGGCCGGTGTTGCCATTTGCTATTGGGCAGAAGCTGCGGGCAATCCGCTGATCCATGCGCTTGGCATTGATGGCGGCAATATGGAAGGCAAGGAAACCCGCTTCGGCATTACCATGTCGGCGCTATTTGCAGTGGTGACGACAGCCGCCTCCTGTGGCGCAGTCATTGCCATGCATGACAGCATGATGGCGCTTGGCGGCATGATTCCCATGATCAACATGATGCTGGGCGAAATCATTATCGGCGGTGTGGGCGCGGGGTTCTACGGCATCATCCTGTTTGTCGTCGTGGCAATCTTCGTGGCCGGTCTGATGGTCGGACGCACACCGGAATATCTGGGCAAGAAAATCGAGGCCAAAGAAGTGAAGATGGCCATGCTCGCCGTTCTCTGCCTGCCGCTTTCGATCCTTGGCTTTACGGCAATCGCCACAGTCATTCCGGCAGGTCTAAGCTCGATTGCCAATCCGGGGCCGCATGGCTTTTCGGAAATCCTTTATGCCTATACGTCGGGCACCGCCAATAACGGTTCGGCCTTTGGCGGTCTCTCGGGCAACACGCCCTGGTACAATATCACCATCGGTCTTGCGATGCTGATGGGCCGCTTTCTGGTCATCGTTCCGGCACTGGCAATTGCAGGCTCACTGGTTGCCAAGAAGGCAGCACCCGAATCCGCCGGGACATTCCCGACCCACGGACCGCTTTTCGTCGGTCTGCTAATCGGTGTCATTCTCGTTGTGGGTGGTCTGATCTTCTTCCCCGCACTGGCGCTCGGACCTGTGGCTGAACATTTCGCGCTGATTAACGGGCAGACATTCTAATGCATAGCCCATCAAGCCTCATTCTCCTCATCCTCGCAGCAGTGCTGATGATCGTACTTGCTGCAGAATTTCTGGGCCCGCTTTTCTGGAGTTCCCTATGAGCAAGTCCCAATCCGCCAAAGTCGTTAAGGCCAGCATCCTTGATGCGCGCATCCTCATTCCCGCCATTGGTGACGCTTTTCGCAAGCTTAATCCCAAAAGCCTTGCACGCAATCCGGTGATGTTCGTGGTGGCTGTGGTCTCCATGCTTACAACTGTTCTTCTGTTGAAGGATGTTGCGACCAGCGGAACCGATATCGGCTTTTCGTTCCAGATCGTGCTGTGGCTTTGGTTCACGGTACTCTTTGCCAATTTTGCCGAAGCTGTTGCCGAAGGTCGCGGCAAGGCACAGGCGGAATCCCTGCGCCGCACCCGCACGGAAACCCAGGCCAAACTGCTCCGTGATCCAGGCCAGAAAGACTTTACGACCGTAGCTGGCACAAGTCTCAAGGTCGGCGATGTGGTGCTCGTTGAAGCAGGCGACATCATTCCATCGGATGGTGAAGTCGTCGAAGGTGTGGCTTCCGTCAACGAAGCAGCCATCACAGGTGAATCCGCTCCGGTCATTCGTGAATCGGGCGGCGACCGCTCTGCTGTCACCGGCGGTACGCAGGTTCTCTCTGACTGGATCAAGGTCCGCATCACAGCGGCTCAGGGCTCGACTTTCATCGACAAGATGATCAACCTTGTCGAAGGGGCTGAACGCCAGAAGACGCCAAATGAAATCGCGCTCAACATTCTGCTTGCAGGCATGACGCTGATCTTTGTTCTGGCAGTGGTGACAATTCCGAGCTTTGCCTCCTATGCGGGCGGTTATATTCCCGTCATCGTGCTGGTTGCTCTCTTCGTGACCCTGATCCCGACCACAATCGGCGCACTTTTGTCGGCAATCGGCATCGCCGGTATGGACCGTCTGGTGCGTTTCAATGTGCTTGCGATGTCTGGCCGTGCGGTGGAAGCTGCCGGTGATGTTGACACGCTTTTGCTCGACAAGACCGGCACAATTACGCTCGGCAATCGTCAGGCCACAGCCTTCATGCCGGTTAGCGGCGTGAATGAACTGGCCCTTGCCGATGCCGCACAATTGGCCTCGCTTGCCGACGAAACGCCAGAAGGCCGCTCCATCGTCGTTCTTGCCAAGGAAAAATACGACATGCGCGGCCGCGATATGCAGAGCCTGAATGCGATCTTCGTGCCGTTCACGGCGCAAAGCCGGATGAGCGGTGTCGATGTTGACGGGTCGTCAATTCGCAAGGGCGCGGTTGATGCCGTGCTCAAACATGCAACATCGGATGAGAAGACCGTCCATGAACTGCAAGCCATTGCCGACACAATCGCCAAAACCGGCGGAACGCCTTTGGCAGTCAGCAAGGATGGACGCCTGCTTGGCGTCATTCACCTCAAGGATATCGTCAAGGGTGGCATCCGCGAGCGTTTCACTGAATTGCGCCGCATGGGTATCCGCACAGTGATGATTACTGGCGATAATCCGATGACGGCGGCGGCGATTGCTGCAGAAGCAGGCGTCGATGATTTTCTGGCGCAGGCAACGCCAGAAAACAAACTTGAGCTTATCCGGCAGGAACAGGCCAGGGGCAAACTTGTGGCGATGTGCGGCGACGGCACCAATGACGCGCCAGCCCTGGCGCAGGCCGATGTCGGCGTTGCCATGAATACGGGTACGGTTGCCGCACGCGAGGCCGGGAATATGGTCGATCTCGACAGCGATCCAACCAAGCTTATTGAAATTGTCGAGATCGGCAAGCAATTGCTGATGACGCGCGGCGCACTCACAACTTTCTCGATTGCCAATGACATTGCGAAGTACTTTGCAATCATTCCCGCGATGTTTCTCGCCTTTTATCCGCAGCTTGGCGCGCTCAACATCATGGGGCTTGCGACCCCACAAAGCGCGATCCTCTCGGCGATCATCTTCAACGCACTCATCATTGTCGCGCTGATCCCGCTTTCGCTGAAGGGCGTTGCTTATAAGCCTGTCGGCGCAGGCGCGCTGCTGTCGCGCAATCTTCTGATCTACGGCCTCGGCGGCGTCATTGTTCCGTTCATCGGCATCAAGGCCATTGATATGGCCATCGTCTCCCTCGGCCTGGTTTAAGGACCAAGAAAATGTTGAAACAACTGCGTCCAGCACTCGTCATGATCGTTGCTCTTACTGTCATCACAGGGCTGATTTATCCGCTTGGCATGACCGGCCTTGCACAAGCCATCTTTCCGCAACAGGCCAATGGCAGCCTTATCGAAAAGGACGGCAAGGTGATCGGTTCTGAACTTATCGGCCAGAAATTTGCAGGCGAGCGCTATTTCCATGGCCGCCCTTCTGCGGCTGGCAAAGAAGGTTATGATGCTGCAAGCTCGGGTGGCTCCAATCTTGGGCCAACCAATCCGGCACTGATTGCACGCATCAAAGCCGATGCCGATGCATTGCGGCAGGGTACACCCAATGCCGAAGTGCCGATGGATCTCGTCACACCATCGGCAAGCGGGCTTGATCCGCATATCTCACCGCAAGCTGCTCTTTTTCAGGTGCCTCGCGTTGCCAAAGCGCGCGGGCTTGATGAGGCGAGCCTTCGCGGCATCGTCGAACAGCAGATCGAGCAGCGCGAGCTTGGTTTCCTTGGTGAGCCGGTCGTCAATGTGCTCAAGCTCAATCTTGTTCTGGACAGAACCGGGATTAACTAGAGTAGATCAAAGCATTTCCAGCATAAGTGCATCGCGGTTTTGTGTTGGATAATGCGTGAAAACAAAGAAATAGAGCGGTTTCAACGATTCTGCTAAAGATGAAACCGCTCTACCGGCGGGCTTGCCCGCTGCCTTCTCATTTTGAGGAACAACGCTTGGTATCGGACGATCTTCGCCATGGCGATATGAGGCCTTCCCCCGATGCGCTGCTTGAACAGGCAGAGCGCGAAACGCGCGGCCGTCTCAAGATATTTCTGGGAGCAGCACCCGGCGTCGGCAAGACCTTTGAAATGCTGATGTCGGGACGTGCGCGCAAAGCCGACGGCATTGATGTGGTGATCGGCATTGTCGAGACGCATGGGCGACAGGAAACGGAAGCGCTTGTCGATGGGCTTGAAATCATCGACCGCAAGCCGGTGTCATATCATGGTCACCAGCTCGATGAGATGGATATCGATGCCATCCTCAAAAGGCAGCCGCAACTCCTTCTGGTGGATGAGCTGGCCCACACCAATGCACCGGGCAGCCGTCATCCCAAGCGCTATCAGGATGTCGAAGAAATTCTGGCGCGCGGGATCGATGTTTATACCACGCTCAATATTCAGCATGTCGAAAGTCTCAATGATGTGGTGGCGCAGATTACCCGCATCCGCGTGCGCGAAACCGTGCCCGACAGTATTATCGACCGGGCCGATGATATCGAGCTGATTGATCTCACGCCGGACGATCTCATTAAGCGGCTTGACCAGGGCAAGATCTATCTGCCGAAAACCGCCAGGCGTGCGATCCGCAACTATTTTTCTCCCGGCAATCTGACTGCCCTGCGCGAACTTGCACTTCGCCGCACCGCGCAGCGGGTTGACGAGCAATTGCTGACCCATATGCGGGCACATGCCATTGAAGGGCCATGGGCTGCGGGTGATCGTGTTCTGGTTGCCATCGACCAGCGCACAAGCAGTGCTTCATTGGTGCGCTATGCGCGACGGCTTGCCGATCGGATGCGGGCGCCCTGGGCTGCCATTCACATTGAAACACCGCGCTCAGTCAATCTGTCCGATGAAGCAAAGGACCGGATTTCGGCAACCATGCGCCTTGCCGAAAGGCTTGGCGGCGAAACCGTGATTATTCCCGGCCAGAATATTGCCGAAGATCTGGTGCGTTACGCCTCAACCCATAATTACACGCATATCGTGGCCGGAAAATCGGCAAAGTCGCGCTGGCGCGAGGCAATCGAAGGCTCTGTCGGGCATGATCTTATCCGCCATTCAGGCGCGATCGATGTTCATATCACCTCGACTGCCGACCGCGACAAGGCGGGGACGACGCGTGGTGTCAAAACCGCAAGTCAACCGAGCGCCTTCAACATCAAGCCTTATCTCGCCGCCTCACTGGTCACGGCATGCGCGCTTGGTGTCGGGCTTCTGCTCGACCAGTTTTTGGATGTGCGAAGCATCGCTCTGGTTTTCGTTGTGGGCGTTCTTGGCGTTGCGGTCACGCTCGGTCTTTGGCCAGCGCTGTTCGTGTCGGTGTTAAGCGCTTTTGCCTATAACTTCTTCTTCCTCTCGCCGCTCTACACGCTGTCTATCGCAGACCCAGAAAGCGTGGTGGCGCTTTCGTTCTTTCTGCTTGTCAGCTTTGTCGCCAGTAATCTGGCAAGCCGCGTGCAGCGTCAGGCAGCAGCGGCACGGCAGCGCGCAAACATGACCGAGGATCTTTATCTTTTCAGCAAGAAGCTGGCGGGAACAGGTTCACTCGATGATGTGCTCTGGGCAACCGCCTTTCAGATCGCCTCCATGCTGAAAGTGCGCGTTGTCATCCTGCTTCCCGAAGGTGAAAGCATTGCAGTTCGCGCGGGTTACCCGCCCGATGACAGTCTTGTCGATGCCGATATTGCTGCAGCGCACTGGGCTTGGGAACATGAACTGCCAGCCGGTCGGGGAGCGGATACGCTGCCCGGTGCCAGGCGGCTTTATCTGCCGCTCAAGACGGCGCGCACGTCCGTCGGCGTGATCGGGCTCGATAATGATCGGCAGGGGCCAATCCTGACACCTCAACAGCAGAGACTTTTTGAAGCGCTCAGTGATCAGGCGGCCATTGCCATCGAGCGTGTGCAGCTTGTGGGCGATGTTGAACGCGCCAGGCTTGCAGCAGAGGCAGACAAGCTCCGCTCGGCGCTTCTCACCTCCATATCGCACGATCTTAAAACACCACTTGCGGGCATCATGGGGGCCGCCACCACATTGCGCGACTATTCCGTTTCGCTGCCCGAGAGCGACCGCACCGAATTGCTATCGACCATTGTCGAGCAATCCGAACGGCTGAACCGCTTCATCGCCAATCTGCTTGATATGACACGCATTGAATCAGGTGCCATGGAACCCAATCTGTCGCTACATTATCTCGGCGATATTGTGGGAGCAGCGCTGCATCGCGCGGTCAAGATTCTCGCGCATCACAGGCTTCAGGTGGCGGTCGCAGCCGATCTTCCCATGCTGCGGCTTGATGCGGTCTTGTTTGAGCAAGTATTGTTCAATCTTCTTGATAATGCCGCAAAATATGCGCCGCAGGGATCAGAAATCGCGCTTGAAGCGCATGTCGTGCGTGGTCATGTGGTGCTTGAAATCAGCGATCATGGTCCCGGTATTCCCGATATCGATCTTGAACGGATTTTCGATACATTCTATCGCGTTCGCAAGGGTGATCACGTACAGGCAGGAACGGGCTTGGGCCTTTCCATTGCCCGCGGCTTCACAGAAGCAATGGGCGGAACTATTCGGGCCGGAAACCGGGCTGAGGGTTCCGGCGCCCGTTTTACGATAACCATACCGCTGCCGCTTCAAGAGATAGACAGGAACTCATGAACGATCCAAAGCCGAAAATTCTGGTCGTCGATGACGAGCCACCCATTCGCAAATTGCTGCGGGTGGGGCTTACGACCGAAGGCTATACGATCATTGAAGCGGCCAATGCGCGTGAAGCAGACCTGTTGCTTGAGAGCGAAAAGCCCGATCTCGTTCTGCTCGACCTTGGCTTGCCCGATACGGACGGCCACGAACTTCTGGGTCTGTGGCGGAAACGGGGACTAACGCTGCCAGTCCTCATCCTTTCAAGCCGTACCGATGAGGCAGGCATTGTGCGCGCACTTGAAACCGGTGCGGACGATTATGTAGCCAAGCCTTTTGGCATGAAGGAGCTGGCGGCACGAACGCGGGTGGCACTGCGCCATAAACTGCATCAGCAGGGCGAGAAGCCGGTTTTCCAAAGCGATGGTTTATCGGTCGATCTCGTCAGGCGCATCGTGAAGCTTGATGAGGCGGAGATAAAGCTCTCGCCCAAGGAATATGAAATCCTGCGTTTGCTTGTTCAGCACGCCGGCAAGGTGCTGACGCATCAATATATTTTGAGCCATGTGTGGGGACCGGCGGCCGATGTGCAATATTTGCGCATCTATGTCCGTCAGCTGCGCCAGAAAATCGAGAAATCTCCCGATCAGCCGCATTATATTCTGACGGAAACAGGCGTCGGCTATCGACTGCGCGCACAAGATTGATGGCTCAGTAACCGTTGCGGCCAAAGAGAAATATTTGCCTCGCTCTTCAATAAAGTCGAGCTTCTGATCCTGTTCGCAGCAAGCAAAAAAACACGCTGATGGCAGGACAAGGTCTCATCTGCACAAAGCATAACATCAATTGAAGGCGTGGCTAATGTCCACGTGTTCGGAACGATGTCACCGCAAGCACCATTCCCGCAGAATATGACCCGCTGTTACTCAATCCTACAGCAACTGCAGAGCTTAGCGATCCAGCCCCAATCACGCAGTCTATGATGTGACCGGCAACTTTCTGGATTTCGACAAAATCTAAGCTGTCTGCTTATGCGCGAACTCAAGCGGCTGAAACACATAGCGACCAGCGATTTCTGATCTTTTCTCTCCACTATTGAAATCTGTTTGATCCCAATCAAAGAGCGCGACCGAAACGCATTCTAAATTTTCTTCGCACTGGTGAATGGCATCTTTATGGAACTGTCCAGGCCAGCTTTGGAGATTAACAAAATGCGTAAATGTGCTATTTCCTTCGCCGCAGCGGCCCTTAGCCTGATGATGGTGGCCCCCGTTATGGCTGAAAATATCGAAGTCCATATGCTCAACAAAGGCGCAGACGGCGCCATGGTTTTCGAGCCTTCTTACATTAAGGCCAATCCCGGCGACACGATCACGTTTATTCCCACTGACAAGGGCCACAATGTCGAGTCGATCAAAGGAATGATCCCCGAAGGCGCTGAAGCTTTCAAAAGTAAGATCAATGAAAATTACACACTGAACGTCACAGAACCCGGCGCCTATTTCGTTAAATGCACACCGCATTATGCCATGGGCATGGTGGCTCTGCTGGTTGTCGGCGACAACCCTTCAAACCTGGAACAGATCGTTGCAGCCAGGAAGCCAAAACCAGTGCAGGCACGGCTCGAGAAAGCAATCGCCAGCGCACAGTAACAGACTGTTGGAGATTGCAGATATTGGTCAGGTGACGAGGATATTATGACAAGACAGGAAGGCCTGCTGGCCACCCCCGCAGCGATGCCCTCCGAACGACGCGGCGCAATTGCGCGGGGGGTTAAAAAGACCGGACCCGCAATTTTCAGCTACGGCTTCCGCCCATTTTTTCTGGGTGGAGCCATCTGGGCAGTTCTGGCCATGCTGCTCTGGATATTCTCGCTCACCATAGGCCTTTCGGTCGGCGGTGCCTATGGCGCGCTCAACTGGCATGCTCATGAAATGGTGTTCGGTTTTTCTTCCGCAGTTCTTGCTGGCTTTTTGCTGACTGCGGTGCCCAACTGGACCGGCAGATTACCCGTTTCCGGCATGCCACTCGCTCTGCTATTCGGAGCATGGTTTGTCGGTCGGCTGGTGTTTCTCAATCCAGACATAACGAATATCTATGTCGCGGTTACCATTGAGAGCCTCTTCCTGCCCTTACTTCTTTTCATCTGCGCGCGTGAAATCGTTGCAGGTCGTCAATGGAAAAACCTTAAAGTTCTGATTGCTGTAGCTGTCGTTACGCTCGCTAATATCACTTTTCACTATCTTGCACTCAGTGGTGGTGATGTGGCGATGGCAAACCGTATTGGGGTCAGTGCCTATGTGCTTCTGATCATGCTGATTGGTGGTCGCATCATTCCAAGCTTCACCCGCAACTGGCTCAACAAAGCCGGATTAACGCAGTTTCCAACCTCGTTTAACCGCTATGACGGCTTGTGCATAATTGTGGGAGCAGCGACCTGCATTGCCTGGGTGGCGATGCCTGAATCTTCAGTCACTGCTATTCTCGCTATCATCACTGCAGTTCTTCATACAATCCGGCTCTATCGTTGGCGGGGCTGGAGTGTGGCGCGCGAAAAGCTTTTGCTTGTTTTGCACATTGCCTATGCCTTTGTACCTCTTGGTTACATTGCGATCGCTTGTTCAGCGCTTGGCCATCTCAATCCATTTTCCGCACTTCACATCATGACGGTGGGTGTTATCGGTTGCATGATGTTAGCCGTCATGACGCGAGCCACACGCGGACATACAGGCAGACCATTAACGGCAACTCCAACGACACAAATTGCCTATCTCTGCATTATTCTTGCGGGACTTACTCGCCCATTTGCAGAAATGATGCCGAACTTCTTCCATACATTCCTCGCAGGCTCAGCATTGCTATGGATGCTCGCCTTCGGTCTCTATGTTCTCGAATATGGCCCAATGCTCTCACGCAAACGAAAAACGTGAATATAAAACTGAATTGAAGAACGACTGTCTTATGAATACCGTTAATCCCCGTTGATTGAGAACTGCAATGCGCCGTTCCCGTATGCCAACTGATAACGGACTGTTTTGTCTGAATGCGGACGCATCACTATAGGAACAGTTTGGCCATTTTCTCGAATACCTTCAAATAACGCGTTAAGGCTGGTTGAGATGTCGTCTTGAAGTCGTCCAGATACAAAAAACGCTTCAACGGTTTCTTTATCAAGATCGACAATTGCATTGCCGTCACAAAGTTTTTTCCTCAACGCACCAGCTTGGTGCGACAGACCGGAAACAGCATCATTGATGCCCTGTCATACGCCTGAAGTAAGGTGCGGGCGACGAGGCAAGTTCTCAGTTGAGAACTCCGCATCATTCCGAGCTGTTTTGCGCCTACATACTCACCTTGCAGAGACTATCATTGTTACAACCCACTTTATCCAATAGTCAGACTTCATGGATATCCAGGTTTCATGGCTTTAAGCCCGCTGATCATCATCTCAGCAACTGAGAACCCACCTCCCTTCGCCTTCTGCACCAGAGACCGCAAATATCCTCCGGGAGAGGCAATCTCACCTGCCTTCTGCAGAATAGCGGCAATCGCAGCGGATGCTGTTTCAAGGCCAAAGGTGCGGATTGCATCGATATAAGCGGCATGAGAAATCCCGAGGAACGACGAGACAACGCGGCTGGCATCCACCAGATCCCGCCAGGTCCTGATGCCAGAGGTTGCATAAGCACTGATATCCGGACAGACTCTGAGAACCAAATCTAATGATATCGCTTCTGCTTTTGAAATAGCTGGCTTTTGATCCGAAGTGTTTGATGCAGTCTCTTTCAAATCTGAAAATTCAATCTTTTCTTTTAAAAGGGATTCTGAAAGTGACTCTCTATGATGCCGCTCATATTGAGCATCATTGGCGCTTACATTCTCTACATTATCATTATTTTTCAGCGTGATAGCCAATTCCGATGTCAGTGCTTCCAGAGCCATCTTTATTGTGGTCAATTCAGCAAGCGATGCCCGCCGTGGAATGCTATCAACAACGTTCCGAAATTGCGTAAATAGACCTTCGGTCGTCATTTCACGCGTCTCGCCAAAGGTTTCGGCTAATGCCCTGCGTAAGACAGAGACCTCATCGCGTAACCGCTTCACCGCACGCATGTCATCCTGAATGTGATCTGAGGCTTGCTTGATTTCCAAGGCTCTTGCAAAAAAGGGCGTGAAGTCAAAGCCGAAAGCAAGTGCGATCTCCCCCGCGCCATTTTTATGCGCATACCGCTTGCCATTGGGGCTGTCTTTGCGCGTAATGATGCCAGCCTCGATCAGCGAGGTCAGATGCCGTCTGAGCGTGGATTCAGGCATCATATGCGCACGGATGGCAATCTGCTTATTGGAAGGAAAAACCACGAGTTTGGATCTTGTGGTTATAACCTCATCAGCCAGAAATGACAGCAGTGAGTTTAGCACTGTCAGACAACGATCATTAAGCCCATACACAGACTTGGCAACGCACAGGTTCTTATACAATTCCCATTTCTTAATCCCCGCGCTGGTCTGCTGAGACGGCGCGCGCGAAACCATTCGACTGCGAACCGCAGCCGTTAAAGTCTCCAGAACTTGCATTTTCTTCTACCTTTCGAAAGGCAAAAGAAATTTACCCGCCAAATTGACGCCAATGACTCTTGACACTGATTCCGAGAAATGCGATTCGTATCTTGCTACAGAAAAACGAAATGGCCTTCGCAGACTGACGTTTGTGGGGGCTTTTTCTTTTGCGGGTTAATCTCCAGTTTCTGTTTCTTCCGATGTCTGGTACTCTTCGTACAGACGATCAAGATGGTTCGATATCCACTCACCAAAAGCCGCAGCATTTGTGTTGGATAGCTCAATAGCAATCCTTCGGGCTTTTTTGCTCATTGTAAACTGAACCGCGTTATCGGTAGAGTTCCAGGATTTTGGCAGCTGTTTGTTGGCTGGCTGAGGGGTGGACTTAAATGCTGGTTTGTTGTGCTTGAGGAAGTCTGTAACAAACTGGAATCTATCCTCACTGCTTGAATGCGCCAGGTTGTCCGCGGACAACTCAGCCAAAAGTGTATCGACCTGGCTGCTATCGAGTTTTTCTGAGAGTTCCAGCCAGCGCCGCCGGCCGACTTCAGGAGCTGAGCCAATTTTTTCAATCAGTTCATGACCTGTCGCCCGGACCACTGAAAGCATTTTTGAGATTGCTGCTTTATCAATGCCCAGTGCTGCCATGGCCACCTCGCGGCTGAAACCACGATCTTCCAGGCGTGCTGCAAAGATTGCACGTTCGATGTACGATAAATTGGCGCGCGCGTTATTCTCTTGCCCCTGATTAACCACGAGCTGTTCGTCAGTCAGTGATCGAACAACTGCCCGAACTTTGATACCGAGTTCACGCGCTGCCGCCAGTCGTCTGTGACCGAAGGCAACCTGAAAGCGCTGAGCCTTCTCGGGATGCGGGCGCACCAAAATTGGGACGAGCTGGCCGTTATCACGGATCTGCGCAACCAGTTCAAAAAGTTGCTCCGGGTCAATGCTCAGTCTGTCAGATACGAATGAGTTCTCAATGAGCGACGGATCGAGCTCGACAACGATCTGTCCCTCGGCGAGCTGCTTCTCAAGTGCATCGGCGCGTTCGACTTTGTGTGTGATGTTACCCAGCGACTTCGAAATTCCACCAACTGGTGTTGTCCGCGCTGCGGGAACAAACCCTGCCAGAGGGCGGGAATGGGTGAGGTCTGTATTTGATCCGTGGTTGGTAGCCTCGTCATTCTCCCGGGAGACTTCTATAAGGTTTTTTCTCGCCATGGCTTATTTCCTTCCCCAGGTGGATCTCAGCAGCTCTTCAACTTCGCTGTTCACAGCATTCAGAGAATCCATCGCACGGTCGTAAGTGCCGCGAATGAATTGAGACCGCTCCACTTCATACAGTGTCTGCTTGGTGACCCCCGCATCGGAGATTGCGGTGGATTTCAACATCGGGTTCTGTAGCATGCGGTTGCCGAATATAGCCCGCATGAAGCCTGTCATCTGGCTTTGTGGTCCGTCATTGGGTTCGTAGCGGGTCACCAGATAGCGCATCCAGTCATAGCTGGTTCTGCCCCCAGCCCGTTCAACCACGGACATCAACTCACTGGTCATTGCAAGGAACTGGCTCATCGACATAACGTCAAGCATCTGCGGATGTACTGTGATCAGAACACCGGTTGCAGCGCAGAGCGCAGACATGGTCAGAAAGCCAAGCTGTGGTGGACAATCAATGATGACGATATCATAGAGGCTCTCGACATCAGCGATTACCTCGCCGATCCTGGCAAAGAACATAGTTTCAGCGCGACCCGCTGTGATCGCCCTTGGTGTTTCGTGTTCGAACTCCATCAACTCAAGATTGCCAGGAATGACATGCAAGTTCGGTGTGTAGGTCGCACGAACGATTTCCGTGATCGGGCGCGGGTCTTCATAGCGAATTGCGCCATAAAGCGTATCACCCTCTCCGACGTCCAGCTCGGGCTGGTGGCCAAAGAGAGCGGACAACGATGCCTGAGGATCAAGATCAATCGCCAGCACGCGATATCCACGCAGGGCAAGGAATTGGGAGAGGTGGGCGGATGTCGTCGTTTTCGCAGAACCACCCTTGAAGTTCATGACAGCAATGACTTGTAGTTTTTCACCCGCACGGCGACCTGGCGCATATTTTGGCGCGCCATTTTTTTCATCGAGACTGGCACGGATGCGATCCATGTCGTCTGGCGTATACATGCGGCGACCATTGGCCTGCGGCTCAGGTCCAAACCCGTCGGCGGCAACCTGCCGGAGATATCCCTCACCTATCCCAATGAAGCTGGCAGCTTCTGCTGGGGTGAACTGGCGAATGGTTTTTTGCGCTGTAGGCGGGAAAATCTTTTGCTGATGCAATTGAAGTTGGCGTGACAGTTCAAGTGAATCCGCGGACAACATCGTTGGAAGATGTTCTTGTTCGCTAAGCGGGTGATGACTTGTTAACATTCTCGGCTTTCAACTTCGCAAATGATTGGCGTTTTTCAATAACTGCGCAGTTTATAGTAAGCCCGATTCGTAAACATTTTACAAATGATTAACTATACCACGATGATGCAAGGGGAAGGCGAGATCAAGGTCCGCTCCTCTTTGTTTCATCCTTTCTATCTGGTCTGAAATGACCAGGTTGTCCGCGGACAACTTCAAGAAATCTTCCGGATAGTCATCAACGTGGTTAGGGCCGACCACTGAGGATCTGATCGCTCGCATTGGGATGACGGAAAGACGCGATGAGTTTTCCAGGGTCGTCATGGCTGGTATGTATTCAATCAATCATTGATACCGTTATCACCAATTTCAGGGATTACTTATTCTTATTGAGTAATATTATATTTTGGGGCCCTCTTTTCAGAGGGTATTTGATTTGTCGAGTTTTATGGGGCGGGCATGTTTTCTTTTAAGAGTGGATTGAAATTTCTGCTGCTATCAACGGCGCTTATGACGCCAAATTTTGCTTTTGCACAAAATGTGCCGCAAGCCTCCGAAAATCTTGCTGATGCAGAATATTACGCCAATTGGGGGCTTGATATGATCAACGCCCTGCCGGCCTATCAGAAAGGCTTCGCGGGCAAGGGTGTGGTCGTTGCGGTTGTCGATTCCGGGTTCGATGTTAATCATCCCGAATTTGCCGGACGTGTTTCACCGTTTTTGTACAATTTTGGTAGCAATCCGGCGGCCGATGATGTTTTTCCTCTGCGTAAACCTGATGGCTCGCTGAACGGGCATGGCGTTCATGTCGCCGGGACTATCGGTGCCGGGCGAAACGGATTTGGCATGCAAGGTGTTGCTTATGATGCAACAATCATGCCGCTAAGCGCCATTGAAGTCGGCGGCAGAAACCCCGGATTCCTTCCAGAAAATGAAGCTATTGTTTATGCTGCTGACCATGGTGCTCAGGTTCTAAATGGCAGTTATGGCCCTAATATCGGCCCATATCCAAAAGTTGATGATGAGCTCAATCCAAATTATCAGGTTCTCGACTATCAACCCGTTTATAGCGATCCGGTTTATTTGGAGCAAACATATGAAGCGCTGAAATATGCGGCTGACAATGACGTGGTCATGGTCTTTGCTGCGGGCAATAGCCGCCGCGATCAGCCGGGCTATGCCACGTCTATTCCTGCTGGAAATGGCATGTTTCCACTTATTACACCGGATTTCATCCGCGACGGAAACATCAGGTTTATCGACACCGACGCTCCTGATTTCGATTTCGATGATGCGTCAACGTATACATTTTTGGATCCGGCAGATCCCGATTTCGACGACATGGATTTCTCTGATCTCAAGGGGTCCCTTATTGCTGTTGTTTCGGTGGGGCCAGACGGGAAAATGGCCCCTTACAGCAATGAATGTGGCGAGGCGGCAGAATGGTGTTTGGCGGCCCCCGGTGGGGCGATGACGAGACTAGGTGATCCAAAAGGCATCTACTCAACCTGGCCAGCAGGTGACCCGACGATTGACAATCAGGAATATAAATATTCGCATGGTACCTCGATGGCATCGCCGCATGTTGCAGGCGCTGCAGCCGTGGTGCGATCAGCATTTCCTTATCTGAACGCGCGTCAGACGATTGAAACAATCCTCACAACAGCGACCAAAGAAGGTTTTGAAGACAAAGCGAAGTTCGGTCAGGGGTTGTTGAATCTCGGTGCTGCTGTCGATGGCCCTATGGCATTTCGCTATACCGGCGTTTTCGATGTCGATACGCAAGGCTATTCTTCGATCTGGTCAAACTCAATCTCGGGCAGTGGCGATCTGACCAAGCGTGGCGAAGGTATTCTCGTTCTCGATGGCAATAATAGCTATCAGGGTGGAACCAGTATTGTTGGTGGCGTTCTTGAGGTGAATGGCAGCATCACTTCACCGACAGATGTGTCTGAAGAAGGCACGATTGCCGGACTTGGCGCTGTTGGCGAATTGACCTTGTTTGACGGTGGTAACGTTGCGCCGGGCAGTGCATTCAACCCAGAAAATGCGATTGGCACGCTCACTGTTAATGGAACATTCACGCAGCAAGCGGGATCAACCTATCTGGCGGATCTCATTGCAGGAAACGGGCCAGATGCTGGTGTTGATCAGATTGTTGTCGATGGAGCCGCTGATCTTAAGGATGGCAGTTCGCTCGAACTGGTGCACAAAGGATTTTCTTCTGGCGCACAGGCCTCATCGCGTTCTGTTTTGCTCAGTGCAACGGGCGGCGTAAACGGCAGTTATGGCGAGATCGCTGGTTCATATGTTCAGGATGCGCGCTTTATCGATTTCGCGCTTGATTATGATGCCAACAATGTCTTTCTCGATACAAGCCGCTCAGATGTTGCGTTTGCCGATGTTGCAAACAGCCAAAATCAGTTCTCAACGGCTGTAGCATTGGAAAGTCAGGGAAGCGGCGGCACGCTCTACGATCATATCCTGTTTTTGACACAGCAAGATGCCCGACAGGCTTATGATCAACTCTCTGGCGAAGCTTATGCGTCGATCCAGTCGACATTTATCAACAACAGTGCCTATACGCGTTCAGCGGTTTATAACAATCTGTCGCAGGCTTTCGCGTCGGCATCTGCTGAAGGTAGCCAGTCTTCAGAAAATGGGCGTTTGCCAACCATTTGGGGGCACGGCTTTGGCGGTTGGACGAACCTGTCTGGTGATGGCAATGCAGCACGCTCGAAATCCAGCATTGGCGGTTTCGTCTCCGGCATAGATGCGCAGGTTTTTGACAACTGGCGTCTCGGCGTGCTGGCCAGCTACAGCCAGACAAACTTCCGTCTCAATGAGCGGATGTCTTCGGGCACAAGTGATGATTACACAATCGGCACTTATGCTGGTACGGAAATACCTGTGGCACACGGCGTTGTCGCATTCCGCTCGGGCCTGTCCTATACATGGCACAACATTGAGATGAAGCGCGCAATTGCATTTGCTGGCTTCGATGACCGTCTGTCATCAAGCTATGATGCTGGCAGTTTCCAGGTGTTTGGGGAATTGGGCTATAAGCTTCCAGTCACTCAAAAGGCGAGCTTCGAGCCATACGCAAACCTTGCTTATGTCCGACTGAAAACAGATGCATTTTCAGAAACGAGCACTCAGGGAGCAGGGCTGAACGTCGACGAAAACTCGATGAACACCACGCTTTCGACGCTTGGCTTCCGTGCGACAGCCACTTTGAATGAGAAGGTTATTCCCGTCAAAGCACGGGCAGATCTTGGATGGCGACATGCTTTTGGTGATGACAGATCAAACTCATTTGCAAGCTTTGCCGGATCTGATGGCTTTGTCATTGGAGGAACCAGCATTGGGAAAGATACCGCGTTGGTTTCGGGTGGTTTCGATTTTGAACTGAGCAAATCTGCTTTGTTGAATGTCTCTTATCAGGGACAGTTCGGATCGGGTGTCACGCAAAATGGCGTGAATGCTAATCTAAGAATGAAGTTCTGACGGAGTGCATCTGGCGATGAAGTGCTGGCTCGGAATTGTAACACTATCGCTCTCACTGATGGGCCTTGCTACAGGTCAGGGAAAAGCTGATTTTACTGGCGAGCCAGCACGCTGGATTCAAAACCCGGCACTTTCACCAGACGGAAAACTGATCGCGTTTACACATCGCGGTCAGATTTTTTTGACGGACAATGATGGCGGACTGGCCTTTCCGGTTTCACCTGCTGATGCATATAGTCATAGTGTTGTATGGGCTCCGGATTCCAAACGACTGGCCTTTGCCTCTGATGTGAATGGCGATGATGATGTCTATGTTGCTGACTTCTCGGGAAAACTGCAACGCATGACTTACTCGTCGGCAAAAGAGGTTCCGACCAGCTTTTCACCTGATGGCAAGAGTGTGCTTTTCACAGCTGTCAGGTTAGGCGATGCAAAACGCAGCGTCCAGGCGGCGCAGAGCTGGAAGCCGCAGCTCTATGCCGTCGATACGCAAAGCGGCCGGGAACGGCTTGTTCTTCCGAATTTGGCCCGCCAGGCCCGTTGGAGCCCGGATCGGACAAAGCTCGTTTATAGTTATGATCCTTCAAACGACCCGCAGGAACGCCAGCACCGTGTGGCAGCGAATGCGCGTCAACTCTGGTTTTATGAGCCTACAACCCACAAATACAATCGTATCTTCGATGTAGACGGAACGGACAGGTTTGACCCGCATTGGAGTGCCGATGGTCAGTCGCTTTACTACCTGTCTGAAGCGTCGGGTTGGCTTAATGTCTGGAAGCTTGATTGGAAAACTGGTGCTGAAACCCAGCTGACGCATTTCGAAGACACACCAGTCCGCGATTTGTCTGTCGCCGATGACGGTACAATAGCGTTTTTATTGAATGGTCAGGTGCAAACACTCGCATCAGGTGCTGAAAAGCCGGAAGAAATTGAGATCAACACTCTGGAACAGGGGATGCACCGTCTCCCCAATTATAAAGCTTCAACCAGCCAGGATTTCCAGTCCTCCCCGGATGGCAAACATTTTGCAGTGATTGCCAACACAGATGTCTTTCTGATTGACCTCAAAGGAAACTATCGACAGCTAACGAATACGCCCGGAGAGGAGCGGGACATTGCTTTCTCTCCGGATGGCCGGATTTTGGTCTATGCTGCAATGCGCAATAACAAATGGGGCATCTACGGCATTGATCTGTCGGAGGATCAGCAGAGCGGCAAACTCGGTCTGTCTCATCAGGAAGTTCCTCTTGTAGTTTCTGATAATAGCAATGCGCTCGACCCCAAGTTTTCACCAGATGGTAGCAAGCTGGCTTTTTGGTCTGATCGCCGGGAGGTTAAGGTTCTGGATTTGGCGTCAGGCGATGTTGCCACGCTTTACCGTCCAGCAGATTATAACTCAGATTATTTCGATAAACGCGGTGATTTTAGCTGGTCACCGACTTCAAAAGACTTATTGGTGCAATGGCGCAGCATTGACGGTTCTGTGCTGAACCGCGTCGCGATTGCACCTGCTGATGGAAGTGGGCCAATGCAGCCGCTATCGGTAAAAGTGCCCAATTTTTATGGTGGTTTCTGGAGTGCTGATGGAACACAGTTAATCGGCTATACGACCCTTTATACGAACCGTACCGCCAATAACCATCATCACGGTTCTAATCTGGATTTGTACCGCGTATTTTTGTCAACTCAGGCGCGACAAGATTATTTCGGTGCTCTCAAGGATCAAAACAACTCCGATGACCAGGCAGATCAGCTGCCAGAAGTGGAGATCACGCGCTACGTAGCGGATCGTCAGCGCAGCAATATGCTTGAGGGCCGGCTGACGAGCAATTTACCTGGCCCAGAAGTGTTGACGACGTCGCCGGACGGGAAAAACCTGCTTGCCATTTTTACGGACGATCAACAGCTTTCTGTCAGATTGATTAGTCTCGATAACGGTGAGTTGGAAGAAGTGGCTCAAATTCCAGTTCCCGATCAGGAGCAAGTGCAATTCATCCGGTATAATGCTGCTCTACAGGCCGTTGATGTGAAAACAGCCAATCAGATCATTCGCTCCTCCATTAACGATCCAGCGCTGCGGCTCGAAATTCCGCTCGACATCCTCTTCACGCGTGATGAAGATGCGGCCCTTGTTGCAACCTTTGAACAAGCCTGGGCAGATGTGAATGATCGTTACTATGATGCTGCACACGAAAATCGTGATTGGAAGAAAATAGGCGATAAATATCGTGCCTATTTGCCTTCCATTGCCGGTCACCGCGATCTTGAGCGATTGATTGCGTCTATGTTTGGGGAATTATCCGCCTCCCATCTGTTCACTGGAATCACCCAGCCTAATTCTGCACTGATTGGCATGGGCACCCAGAATGATGCATTGGGCATTTATCTGGATGATGCATATACCGGAGCAGGGCGAAAGATTGCTGCGATCCTGCCTGGCGGTCCAATGGATCAGCAGAACCTTCATGTTGGTGCTGGTGATATTATAACCTCTATCAACGGGCAGGCGATCCCGGAAGCAGGTGGAATTGCACGTTTGCTGGACATAAATGCGGGAAGACAAGTCGTCGTTGGTCTTGCAGATGGCACAACAGATAAAGAGCGTTTCATTGAAGTGAAGCCAATAGGTTGGTTTGATGAGCTGATATTGGCCAGTAAAAATCTGAGTGATAAGCGCAGTGCGATGGTAAGTGAACTATCGCGACAGTGCGTTGTCTATCAACCGCTATATTCCATGGATAATGATAACTACCTGTCATTGATTGGAAATTTGACGTCACAGCGGGGACTTGCGAAAGCTGCGCTCATTGATGTGCGTTCAAATAATGGTGGCAATCTTTCCCGCGAATTGATTACTTTCTTAAATGGCAAGCCAGCCTTCAGTTATGGTGTCGATGGCCGCGCCTGGGATTTGGGACCAGATAATGTCTGGTTGTGGCCGAGCGCTGTGCTGGTTGACAGTTTCAGTTATTCGGATGGATCGATCTTCCCGCAGGCTTATCAAGATCAAAAGATAGGTAAACTTATAGGTGACGTGCTGCTTAATACTGGCACATCAGTGATTGCCGTTAATAGTAAAGTGCTTCCAGGGCTGCAATATAATTTTCCCGTCATGCCTTACCGCCATGTCGATGGGCGAAAATACGAAAACGAAGTTATCACACCCGATATTGTGGTGCCTTTTGATCCAAACACCTACGGTATTCATAAAGACCCGCAATTGGAGGCCGCGGTCGCTTCGTTGATGCAACAGATTGGCGCAGACAGCGACTGCCGGATTGAATAGACGAATTATTTGTATGGTCATCTTCCGACTCATGAAGCTGCAGGGATGAACCAAAACGCATCTTTGCGACAAACTGCGATCTAATCATGAAGCCAGGCGTCTGGTTATGGATAACTTAAATCATCAATCACACACGAGAACTAAATACTCTAATTGAGAAATCAGATTAAGCGCTTCGGAACGGATAGCGCCGAATGGCATGCGGGTGTGCTGAAACATGCCCGACACCCATTTGGCAGCTGCAACTTTGATATGGATATAATCTTACATCGTGTGCGGCTTTGTACACTTAAAGCGCATCAGAAAAGCACTAGATGCAAGAATGGTTATAAGCGTGAATAATCGTCCATCAAGCTTGGCGTTGATGTTATGATAGGGCATCTTAGCGCTTATGAGCGGGCACGCGTCAGCGGCTCGTTCAGAAGAAATTGACGAAAGCCTTGCGAGCTCACGACTGGAGGGAGAAGGATGGAGCGCGCAATGGCTTTGTCGCAAAATTTTTCGATTTGTTGCGTTAAGCGCTGGTCACTATGGATGATGCCGTGAGGTAGAGAGGAATGGCGATTGATTTCAAAGGGGCTCATTTTCCTAAAAGTGCCATCCTTTATGGTGTGTTCTGGTTCTTTTGCAAATTTTTGAGTGTTTATAAGCGGCCTTATCTCTGGACACAGTTATGCAGCGAGCTTCGCAAAGACTTCGAATGGCGAACAATTGTCGTCGGCGAATTGCTTCTTGCGGATCATATGAGCGACGTCGATGCCAGCGATTGTAGCTGAGGCTGAATGAAACGCTTTGAAGCCTAACATGTGTTTGGTGATCCGCTTGATGAAACGATGATCCTGTTCAAGAATGTTGTTGAGGTATTTGACCTGTAGGATTTCAATCAGCTTGCCCGTACCCGTGATTTTGAGGATACTGTTTATAGCCTGTGCGCCAGCCAAATTGGCTCCGCTGTTATCAACGACAACCTTGTTCGGAATACCATTGCTTAAGATGGTTTTTCTAAAGAAACGTCGTGCAGCGCCGAGGTTTCTGCGCTCAGAGAGCATGAAATCCAAGGTTTGGCCAGCTTGATACAGGTATGTCCATTTCCCTTTAACCTTTATATAGGTCTCATCACACGCCACGAGCCAAGTGTTGGGCGTTTGCGTCTGAGTGTCTGAGCCGCAATCTGCGGCGAGTATTTAACAACCCAGCGGTTCAATGTTGTATGGTCAATCTCTATGCCGCGTTCAGCCATTATTTCCTGAAGATCACGATAGGAAACTGGGTAACAAACGTAAAAGAACATGGCATACAGGATGACACTTTTAGGAAAATGCATCCCCTTGAAATCGACCATGATCAATGCCTCGCTTCCATCTGCAAAAGACACAATCCCTTGCACGGATCATCAGACATGAAAAGTTTGCAACAGAACCCTTATCGAGTGGGTAAGTGAATATCGCCACCGTACCTCTTCATCCAGTTTCAAAGGGCATCATGATCTCTTCGAGGCATATGATGGTCCCAAATTGCAATTGAGGACACTTGCTGAGATTAGTATGTTTGCTGAGAATGTTGATGACGTCATTTCTGGAACCAAGAATTAGTCTAAGCGATTGCGCACGTTCTTCCTGCAATGCTTTATTGCCGAGGATGACGATTTTGAAGAACCCGAAATCTGGCTTGGAACATTTCTTGAGGAATTTCCCACGCTGGATCGCTTGTCGAGGAAGCCCGCGACAAAGGTTGCGAAATTGTCGGATTAAAACATGGGGCTATTATTTCCATGCTGGAAGAGGCAGGGCAAAAACCAGAAAAGAACATCGGGACTCATCATTTCAAAAGATCATGACGAGTCTTACTGAACAGAAAAACTTGACTTTTTGTCGAAATTCTGTAATTTACAGAAACTCTGTTATTTTTATTTGCGAGGCTCAAACCCATGAGCGAAAAAAAAGTCTCAACTGCTGAATTTGTTCGCCACTTCGGACGATACCATGACGAAGCCATGCGAGAACCTATAACCTTGACACGTCACGGCAGGGCATCCGTGGTTGTCGTGCCGGCCGAATTTTATAACCGCATGACCAAAAACGCAGAAGATCCCCGCAAGGTTTACACGACGAGCGAGACGCCGCCCGATATGGCTGAAATGCTCTTGAGCGAAATTGACGATTATCTGGCAAGCACACCGGACGAATCGGCATGAGAGATAAGTTTAAAGCCGGTCAGATCGTCAATTATGAATATCTTTGGAGCAGACACGCAAAGGAAGGACAAGTTAATGCCGAAAAGTCCCGTACGGCTTGTCTCTCCATGGTCATAAAGGATGAAGCGCAGGGCATAACACATTTGATCATCCTGCCTATTTCGACAAAACCGCCCCAAGGCGATCAGGATGCAATCGAAATTCCGGCGCTTGAGCTTCGCCGTGCAGGACTTGCTGATTATAAACCCGGTTGGATTACAGTCAGTGAATATAATTATGATGTGTTGGAACGGTCTTACTATTTCGATCCGAACCAGACCCCGCGCGGCAATTTCAGCGGCCCATTCATGAAAATTCTTCTTACGCGCTTCGGCAAACACTTGCGGGAAAAGCGCGGAAAGATCGACCGGACAAATTGAGGTTAGACCATGGCACTTGCACATAAGACCGCATGGCGGCGATGGTTTTAAAATGGTCTCTTAAGTAGAGGTTGACCGGGTCGCCTTCTCGCTGATTGAATAAGAAATCCAGTATCCAGCAGACATAAAGATCTTTTTCGACATTCTCTGCACGTGTCTGGAGGCCGGCCGCTGCCGCCGCATAGAGCGCACGCCGTTCATCAGGGCTCGATCGAAGAACTTCAATGAATGTGGTCTGCATCTGTGGTCTTTTCTTGTCCGTTACGGTTACCGTTCGGCGCCAAAGCGTCAGCGATCTCTTGCGCAGCGGGATACATCCATGCCGGTATAGCAGCGAGGTTCGAGCGGAGATCATCCGAGATCGCTTGCCGGCTTTGGCTATTTCTTAGTTTCTGGATAATTCCATTTATCGCAGGTTCAAGGCTGCTGCGATCGTCGCGCAACCAAGCCAACGCTTGAACGATGCGCATTGCTGGCCGGCCGGCCCAGAACGCGGCTTTTGCCGAAGCTCTCTTGAAGTCGAGCCTGTAGATAACTGGGGTACCTTCTTGGGTACCCCCTGCGGTCGCATCAATCTCAATCATTCGAGGGTATGTGTCCGCGTGTATGGTCGATCGTGCAGGAGCAGCTGTCGTTAGGCCAAGGTCGTTGGCTGCAGTCATTCCATCAACGAGGACTCGAAGTTTGTCCCGGCGGGCAATCGCATCTACGAAGGAGGCACGGGGTGGGGGAACCAGCTTTCCTGTGAGCTTGCTGATCGAGGGTTTGTCATAAAGGCCGCGATGCGGCCTGCGTATATCACCTCGATTAGTCAGTCGCTGTAGCGCCTTCTCAATTGCGTACGGGCTGGCCAGATCAAGGAAGTCGCCACGAGACCATACGCCTGAAGGGGCTCCGGCGGCAATCCGCGCGTAAACTTGCTCAAGTGTATCTGACGTCGGATCAGGCATAATTCACTCCTATGTCCAAGGATTATATACAAATTCTGGTCAATCACAAGCTATCCAAAATTTGAGTACAAATTATGGTCAGTAGCCGCCCTCAATGGATTGGGAGTTAATTGGCAGGAGGTTCCCAAAAGGGAGGAAGATCGAGCAAAACCTATGCCCTGACGGCACCAAGAGGAAGCAGGCCAATTCCGCTCTTTTGTGATGGTGTCCTGGCCCAGGTCCGGATATTCCACGATCAACCATAAAGGGTCTGCCAGGCAAGCTGCGGACACTTGGCTGCGCCGGCGTGGCCATCGCGCACTGCCCCCGGCCTTCCTGGTGCCATCGAGCGGGATTGGCCCGCTCCCGATTGAGCCTCTCAACATGTCGCACGATCTCGTTCTCGCCCCGCCTCTCGCCTTCCAGCTTTGCCGCGACCTTATGGTCCCTGTCACCGTCATCGAAAGCGACGACAAATACGGCGTCCTGCCCTCAGACGAGATCGACGCGAGCGACGACCGCGATACCGTGCATGAGTTCAATCCCTGGCCGGCTCATTGAGCCAGCAACTACCGTTCCGGATGACGCTGGCGACCTGTTGGCGGCAAGGGAAGCTTCGCCGCGGCCGGTGCAAATTTGCACCTTGCTTCCCGCGCCCTTGCCCACTCTGCTCTTCGCGGCGGCCGGGAAATGTCACGCCAATCATGCGGGGAGACAAAATGAGGAGCGATCGCATGCGATCGGAAAATTCATGAAAAGAGAAGACATTGAAAAGATCCGCGAGGTTGTGAGCTGTGCTGCAGGGTATTGCCAAGTTGTTTGATGTAGGCCGCAGAAACCCGTTGAGCTTTTGCTCATGCGTTCATTTCAGCGGTGTAGTCATGATATAATGCAAATGCATTGATACTTGCTTGGCAATCCAACCCAAATCGCTTAGTGCATAAACGAAAATGCAGTCTGGCGATGGGCCCTATATCAGCAATACCTATTTCCAGTTTCCAGCAAGAGAAAACCACCTAAAAATAGAACCTTCTCAGAGAAATTCTCTTAGTTTTTGGATAATTTTGGAAAATTTCTCAGTTAACTATTGGTTAACTAAATAGAATCAGTTAGTTCGCCCCACACTGAAGGTGGGGGCCTTTAAGAATATGTTTGATTGCCCGTGGATGTGAATCCGCGGGTAATTGATTCTGCGCATCCGTGTCTTTTGCTGAGACACGGATGAACAGCATTTTTCTATGTCCCAGCGCCGCGCAAGCTATGGTTAGGGACGAAATGAAACGGCTGGTTGCAATTTTTCTCATGGCATTTTTTGCCATGCACACTTCTTTGTCTGGTGCTTATGCACAGAGTACAACAGGTTGGACTCTCAATATCAATGCGGATAGGCCTGCTTCTGTACCGGCTGGTGCTAAGATTGAATTTACTGCGACTGTTAACAATAGTGATAATTTTTCGACCACACCAACAACCGTTGCGTTTGTCCTGCCTAAGTCAGTAAAGTTTTTAGATTTTGAAATAGATGACGAGATTTTCAGTGCTTGTACGCCGACACCACCGATTGGCGAAGAGCTGACTGCCGATACCACGATCACTTGTGAAGTGCGCGCACTCGCACCACAAGAAAGCGTTGAAGCTAAAATTCGCTTGAGCCCCATGGTAGAGGGTACCGTAAAATTTGGGGGTAAAATTGCCCAAAACGGCGCGGAACAATTCCGCACAATTACCGTAAATAAGGGTGCGGATCTGGGTGTGAGCCTGACTTCTCCAAAAGAAGTAATTGGCGGCGGAAAACTCAACTTTACCGCAACCGTTGAAAACAAAGGGCCTTATGCAGCAGAAAAATCCTCGCTGACCTTTCCAGTCCCGGTAGGTGTGGTGCTTGATCAGGCTTTGCCAAATGGCTGTATACTAACAAATAATACCGTTACCTGCGAAATTACACAAAAAATCGAACCAGGTGAAAAACTTAGTTTTAATTTTTCAGGACAGGTAACTGTTGGCAACCAATCTAATATTTTGATTGCTGCCAAAGTTGCTGGACAGTCACCGCTTGATCCTTTTGAAGAAGATAATAATGCTCTTTCAGAAGTGAAAGTACTTGCTGGTACAGATGTGAGTCTGAGCAAAGTTCGCTCGCCACAAGGTGCCATTCTGACAGGCACGCCTGTCGAGTTTACTTTGACACCAAGTTTCGCGGGTGATGAACCGTCAAAAGCGACCATTACTGACACGTTGCCAGATAATTATAAATTTGTTGGCTTTGGCGGACTGGTCGGCACGGGTTGGTCCTGTACAGCAAACGGCAATCTCTTGGTTTGTGAATATACCAAATCTGCTGGCAGCAATTATAAAAATCCGATCAAAATCAATACAGAGGCGGTTCAGGCAAGCGCGCCTGGTTCGTCGGTATATAATACCGCGACGATTGCATCGGTTGATGAAGATCAGACTCTCACAGGCAACAATACAGCCAATGACGGCGGCGCAAGCATCGTTGATCCTTTTGTTGATCTGAAAGCGCACAAATCTGGCCCGGATTATGGCTTGCTCGTTGTTGGTGAAGAATATGAATATTCACTGAGCACCAGCAATATTGGTAATGCTGGCTTTTACGGCGAACTGACCATTACCGATCATCTGCCGGATGGCATGATGATGAGCGAGGCAATCACACCTGCTGGCTGGTCTTGTTCGCCAAGCACTGTTACCGGTGCTGCAAATGTTGTTTGTACAACAAGCCAGTACACCAAAGATAGCCCTCTGGATGTAGGCGCCATGACCGCGCCAATTAAGCTCAAGGTTAAAATGACCAAGAGCGGTGCGTTCAGCAATGGCATGACAGTTTCACTGCCAGATGATGTTACCGATGTTGATCTGTCGAACAACACCACTTCTATCGGCGGTAATGCCGGCTCAACTGACGACAAAACATTGGCTGATCTTGAAGTTAGAAAGTCGGTCATTGGTAGTGCTGACTTAAAAGCCGGCGAAGAAATCAGATTCGCAATTGAGATCATCAACCATGGAGACGCCGTTGCAACGGAGGTTGTCATGGATGATCGTATCAGCAATATTGTTGCCGGTGCGAATGGTGGCCAAGCAACTGTCACACTCAATGTAAATCAGGGCAATTCGACAGGACTGGTCTGCAATGCACCTAGCAGTGGTGCATATGATGTCAATCTGAAATGCCGTATTGAGGAACTGCCGGTCTGTGTTCCGGGACAGGATTGCCCGGTCGTCGAAATCAGCGCTTTTGTAGGTAGCGAAGGCGCACAGAAAAATACAGCCGTAGTTTTCTCAACAGAAGTACCTGATGCAAACCCAAGCAACAATCAGTCCACTGTCGATTACAACGTTAATCCTGTGACTGATGTCACTGTTGTCAAAACAAGCCCTTCACAGGCATTGGGTGCGCCCGCTGGTCAGGATTTGGTTTATGTCATCGCTGCAAAGGTCAATGATAACGGCTTGAGTGGTGCCGATGATGTTGTCATTGAGGATCGGCTTCCGCTGGGTCTGCGTTTTGTCAGTATCAGACCAGATGCCGGGCGTTGTACAACGCAACTCAAAGAAGGCGATCTTATTACATCAACGAACAACACCATTCGTTGTGAGCTCGGTCGCCTGGAGCACAATACCCAGAAACAAGTGGCGGTTGTTGTCAAGGCAACCACAGATCAGGTTGACCTGACAGTGGTCAATGAAGCATCAGTGACTACAAGCACTGAGGAAACAGATACTGAAAATAACGATACAAATCTCCCGATTAAAATCCTTCCACCTGTGCTTGATCTGCTGGTCACCAAAACCGATACGGTTGAAGGCGTACAACATGATCCGGTCGAAAAAGGTAACGATACCACTTATCTGATTACAGCCAAAAATGACGGCCCTTCAGATGCATATAACGTAAAAATTATTGATACATTTCCGACAGACGGCTTCACGTTTGCTGGAGTTGTCGGTGCGCCAGCAGCCCTTCGTTGCGAAACAACAGGTGTAACCGCCGGTCAGCCTGGTGGAACACTGACATGCTCTGCTGCTGAACTCAAAGCTGGTTCAGAGCTGCAATTCAAAGTCAAAATGACGTCTTTGAAACGCGGAACCTATCAAAACAAAGTTGCTATCGTTTCAGACGAAACCATCAAGGGATATGATCGTAATCCAGATAATAATACGGATAATGAAAACACCACAGTTCGCGTAAAATCTGACGTCAGCGTTGTTAAAACAGCCAACAAACCCGTTGTTGATCTGCGTGAAAGTTTCACCTGGACTATTACGGTCGAGAGCTTGGCAGGTACTGGGCTTGAAGTGGCTGAAGATGTCATTTTGACCGATACTTTGCCAAGCGGCATGGTGTTGACCGAAGTGCCTGCCATCATCAGCGGCAGTGGTTCATGTACGGGATCTATTGGGACACGCGGAATCCGCTGTGAACTTGGTGATATGGAGCCGACTGCAAAAACGGTCATTGAGCTCACCACCAAGATTGTCGATCAAAACGCTGAATCGATGAGTAATGCCGCCAGCGTCACAACAAAGTCTTTTGACCAGAACCCAAACAACAATATTTCGACAGATAGCGTAAAAACTGTTCGTGGCGGCACCGTCAGCGGTAAAGTCTTCAAAGATTTTAATGAAGATGCCACCCAGGATACGGGCGATGCCGGTATTGCAGGTGTAACCGTCACCCTTACGGGTAAAGCCAAGCATGATGGCGAGACAATTACTCGGACTTTTACAACGGATGCGGATGGTAAGTATGATTTCACAGGTGTTCCTGCCGGTGAATATCAGGTGAGCTATAGCAAAGTGCCGGGCAGCATCAAGTTTGATACCGGTGTTTCGGTTCCTGGAATCAATAGTCACGATGGCAGCAAGTCTTCGTCTCAGGGCAATACAGGCCTTGGTTCGATTGTCATCGAAGAAGATTCAACCAGCATCAATAATAACTTTACCCTCATTCCACTGCCTTCAGTGGGTTTAAGTAAGGTTGCCTCTGCACCGGTTTCCGTGGGTGATGGGACCTATACAATTGAGTATAAATTCACCATCAAAAATCTCAGTCAGGAACCTTTACAAGACATCGCTCTGACTGATGCTTTGAATGGTGCATCACAGAATTTCGGCCAGCTGTCCGCGGATGCCAAACCGCTGCCTGGCTCCTATAAGGTACAATCGGTAAGCACGAATTCGGGCTATAATGGTGCTGATAACAACTCCCTTATCAGCAACGGAAAACTCGAGCCAAATGCGACACTGGCTGCCACGATTGTTGTGTTGGTTAATCCGGCGAAACCATGGAAATCAAACCCACTTGTTCTGACCAATCAGGCAGAAGTGACTGCTGTTGGCGAATATTCCGGCAAAACGAATATTACTGATAAATCGGATAACAGAGCCGGTGGTGAGGATCGTCCGGAACAGGATGTCCCAACAACAGTGCGTATTGTACCTGAAGCTGCGATCAAGCTTGAGAAAACCGGTGCACGTGTTGGCGGAACAGGTGAAATTATCGCCGGAGACGTGATTGAATATACGTTCAAGGTAACCAATACTGGTAAAACACCGCTGTTTGATGTTGCCATCACCGATCCGATGGCGGACTTGAAGTGGACTACCAATACCACGATTGCAGAACTCCCTGTTGGGACAAGCAATGATACCGCTTTCAAAGCAACTTATGTGATCAAGCAGGCCGACATTGATAACGGAACGCTTGAAAATACTGCCAAAGCTGAAGGTACATGGGGAGACTTTGGCGGAACACCGCAAAAGGTTTCAACGACAGACGATTTTGACCTGCCATTGAGCGAACCAGGTCTGATTTTTGAGAAAAAGCTGAAACAGTCTGACGTTAAAAACCCGTCGGTCGTTGGCGATAAGATCACCTATGAATTCATAGTGACCAACACCGGTAATACTACATTGAAAAATGTTGTGATTACAGATGAGTTGACTGGTGTGGTGGATAGCGGTGCATTCAATATCGGCACACTGGCACCACAAGAAACAAAGACTGTCGAAGCTTATTATCTGCTGAAGCTGGAAGATATTAATTCCGGTAAAGTCATCAATAATGCGTTAGCGTCAGGCACTCACGGACCTACAAACGAGAAAATCACCACGCCGCCATCAGATGTGGAGGTGCCGACCTATCGTGATCCAAAACTGAAGCTTGTTAAGGCTTTAAGCTCGACCGTCCCAGAGCCTGCTTATGCTGGTGATATGCTTGAATGGACTGTAACTGCAACCAACGAAGGCAATGTAACGCTCACCAATGTCGTCGTGAATGATCCCCTTGATGGTGCTGTTGTTACGCCAAAATCGATTGCCTCGCTTGCGCCAGGTGAAAGCGGCACATTCACTGTTACGGCACCAATTCAGCAGGACTATCTGAACAACGCTCAGGTCGACAACATCGCAACAGCGAATTTTGAAGACCCGACAGGACCTAAGCCACCGGTTGACTCCAATGAGGTTGAAACACCGCTTGCGCATAAACCTGCTATCAGCCTTGATAAAGCAGCTATCCTGGATGGTTTGAGCACGCCTGCAAAAATTGGTGATGAAGTTGTCTATAGTTTCACCATCCGCAACACTGGTAATGTGGCACTCAACGGTCTTCTACTCACTGACCATCTTGATGGCGTTATTATTGATGCAGCTGATGTTGAACGCCTGAAAACACTAACCTTGCAGCCGGTGAATGCAGCAAAAGACAATCAAGCTGAAACCCAGACAGTTGTTTATGGGCGCTATCAGCTGAAAATTGCCGATATCAATGCCGGTAAGGTTGAAAATACCGCTGACGTTCAGGGTATCCCGGTTTTTGGTGACAAAACTCCGGTAACAGATGACAGCGCGACCGATACACCACTGGATCGCAACCCCTCCATCAAGCTGGTTAAAACCATTGAAGCCGCTTCATTAAAGCAGCCTGTTAAGGCAGGTGATGTGATCCGGTTCAACTTCGCCATTAACAATACTGGCAATGTGACATTGGAAAACATCCGCATTGTTGATGCGATTGCTGATGAGGTTATTAATCAATCCGGTTGGACTGGTCCTTTGGAACCGGGTGAGGTGAATGAAGATGCGTTTATTGCAACTTATGCATTGAAACAATCTGACATTGATGCCGGAACTTTTGCCAATACGGCACAGGTATATGGTTCAAGTGTTAACGGTACGCCTGATGATGTAACGGATGTTTCCGGCACGGATCTGACCAATGACGATGAAACCGTTGTTGATCTTGAAACATCGGCTGCTGTGACTATTGTAAAATCAGAAACCCATGCTTTCTCATCACCGACGAAAGTGGGAGAGGTTATCACCTATTCCTTCCTCGTCACCAATACGGGCAATCTGACTTTAACAAATGTAGTGGTGGAAGACCCGCTTGCAGGTCTTGAGCCGGATATGTCCTTCACCATTGCGACCCTGTTGCCTGGTGATGCAAATGCGGTCACGCTCACTGCTACCTATAAAGTGACACAAGTCGACATTGAAACAGGTGAGGTCGTTAATCAGGCCACTGTCACCGGTGATTACGTCGATCCGAAAGATAAGACCACAAAACCTGTAACACCTGATGTTTCTGAGGAAATCATTGTTCCTCTGGAACAAAAGCCCGGCATTGCTGTCGTCAAGGAAGCTAAATCCAAGCTGACAGAACCGGCAGAAGTCGGGCAGGAAATTGAATATACATTCACTGTCCATAATACCGGTAATATGGTGCTGAATAATGTGGTTTTGAGCGATCCTTTACAGGGTATCACACCAAACAGCTTCACAATTGGCACTATGGAGCCGGGTGAAGAGCAGAGCTTCACAGCCACATATGCAATCACTGAAGCCGATATTGATGCCGAACAGGTTATCAATCAGGCAACAGTGAAGGGTACCTATGGTGATCCAACATCTCCTAAGGACATTGAAGATCCTTCAGGGCCGACGATTGACACTGATGAGCCGACTATTGTGCCGGTTATGCCACCGCTGCCTGAACTGAAAATTATCAAACAGGGTGAGTGGAACGATGCCAATGGCAATGGTTATCCGGAAGTGGGTGAAACTCTTGAATTTACCTTCAAGGTCACCAATGAAGGCAATGCACTGCTCAATAATGTGACGGTGCAGGATGAGGGTCCGCTTTTTGCAGGCAATCGCGGTACCAATCAGCTGTCTGCTATTACACCGGCGCCCGTTTCCCTGAATCCGGGTGAAAGCCAGACATTCAAAGCAACATATGTGCTTTCGCAGGCAGATATTGATGCGACAGCCGGTATTCCGGAAACGCTGACCAATACAGCTTTTGCTAAGGGTGATCAGCGCAACGGCAAGCCTTATGAATCCGAGGAAGACAAGGCAAAAATCACGCTGCCTGCAACTGAGCCGTCATTGGTAAAAATTACCAAGCAGGCATTGTTGCATCAGGTCAGACGTGGTGACCGTGTGCCTTATATCATCAAGGTAGAAAACACCTCATCAAGCAATGCAGGTCCTGTGCATGTGATTGATACGATGCCGTCCGGCTTCCGCTATGTTGAAGCAACCGCGATCGTGAATGGTGAAAAATCAGAGCCGGAAATCAGCGGTCGTCGCCTTCAGTTCAAGAACCTGAAACTTGCTGCAAACAGCACAATCGAGATCCGTCTTGAATTGCTGACCTTGAGCACGGCAGGTCCTGGCAAGCATGCCAATATTGCAACTGTCACCGATCGTGACGGTAATCCGGTTGCACCGGATGCGCATGCAATCGTTGAGATCATGGCAGAGCCAGTTTTTGACTGTGGTGAAATCATCGGGACTGTCTTTGATGACAAAAACCGTAATGGTTATCAGGATGAGGGTGAAAAGGGTCTGGCCGGTGTACGTGTTGCAACCGTCAAGGGCTGGCTGATTACGACTGACGAATATGGTCGTTTCCATGTGCCTTGTGCAGCTCTGCCGGATCAGCGCATCGGGTCCAACTTCATCATGAAGCTTGATACCCGGACCCTGCCGACAGGCTACCGCCTGACAACTGAAAACCCGCGTGTTGTACGTCTGACTGCCGGTAAAATGACCAAGCTAAACTTTGGTGCATCGATCAGCCGTGTTGTTCGTCTTGACCTTCAGGATGCAGCGTTTGAAGCAAACCACGCTGAGTTGAAAAAGCAGTGGGCTGATAACCTGCCGCAGCTCATGGAAATCCTGAAACAGGAAATCTCGGTACTCCGTCTGAGCTACAAAATGGCAGGCAATGAACAGTCATTGGCCAAGGAGCGCATGAAGCACGTTCGGAAGCAGATCGGTGATTTGTGGAAGCGTAAAGGAAATAACTACCCGCTTGAAATCGAGACACGCGTGGAGGTGAGCAAATGAGCCGCTCCGTGAAACCCGCCACGCAATCTAAGGTTATGAAAATGTCTCAGTTCAAACTCGGTTCTTTCTCCCGTCTTGCTCTTCTGGCCAGTTCTGCATTGGTGGCAGCCCATGTCTCAACCGTTTCAGTCTTGGCACAAACCAGGACTGAAACCGCCCAAACCTCAGATTTACGCGGTAAAATGTCAGATGACAGTTCACTGCGTCATCTGACAATTAGTGAAAATACTGAAAAAGGTATTGCTGCAGATGCAGGTAATATACCGTTTATGATCAGTGTGGATGGCGATACGGTTGAAACAAGTTCTGCAAAGGCGGCACCCAAGGCTGTCCGCCAGCCCACGCGTCAGATTGATCGCGAGCGCAAAACTGATGTGGATTTGAGCAGCGTTGACATTCAGATCAAATTTGATGGTCTGGAGGCGTCATCAATCCTGAATGTATCCACTATGCCGGTGCGTCGTAGTTACAGTGCGAATGAAACTGTCGAGTTTCTGGCAACCACGAACTATCCTGATTTTATTGAGCGTTCTGAAATCCGCATTTTTGCGATTGGTGATGGCAGAGCCGTTGATAAGCCGGTTGCTGTTGTGCCGGTTAAAACCAATGCCAAAGCGCAATGGGTTATGCCCTCAGAAACAGAGCAGCGCGATTATGCTTATGTGCTGCGCGTTTATGATGAAAAAGGCCGTTTTGACGAAACTGAGGCTCTGACTTTGCGCCGTAGCGAAAAGAAGGATATTTTGGGGGAACGTGCGGAAGCTGTTGCACCAGGTATGGCTGAAGACAGAACAGCCATTCGTAATATCCGCGTCCATGGTGGTGCAGTCACTGTTCACGGTACCAATGTGCCGGATGGTTATAATGTTAAAGCTTTCGGTGAAACTGTTCCGGTTGATGGTCAGCAGAAATTTGTTGTGCAGCGCATTCTGCGTCCGGGCGATCACGATATTGATGTAGGCATCAATGATGGTGTCAAAGGCGACGGGCTGGCCTTCAATCGTGATATCAATATTCCGAATAATGATTGGTTCTATGTCGGTTTGGCTGATATCACATTGCGTAAGCGCACTGGCGATAGCGGTATTGAAGCTGTGCGTCCGGGCGAATATGACAGCACCACGACCAATGGTCGTCTGGCTTTTTATCTGAAAGGTAAAATAAAGGGCGAATATTTGCTGACAGCTGCGGCTGACACCACCGATGACGAACTCGACAAGATGTTCCGCAATTTTGGTAAGCAGAACTCGCGCGATTTACTGCGCAAGCTTGATCCGGATGATTATTATCCGGTCTATGGTGACGATTCCACTTTCACGGAAGATGCGCCGACCAATGGTAAGTTTTATGTTCGTCTGGAACGTGGCGACAGCCATGTTTTGTGGGGGAATTTTAAAACCCGCATTACTGGTACCGAGTTCATGCGGTCTGATCGTGCGCTTTACGGTGGTCAGGGCGTATACCGTTCGGAAGAGACGACAAGTTTTGGCGAGCGCAAAACTGGAGTTGATTTATATGCAGCCCAGCCAGATACGCTGCCGCAATATGATGAATATCTGGCAACAGGTGGTTCAGCCTATTTTATGCGCCGCCAGAACATTGTTGAGGGTTCTGAAACCATTACAGTTGAGTTTCGCGATTCCGTCACGGGCCGTGTGATTGAGCGCCGCACGCTCAGTGCAGGTGAAGATTATCGCTTTGATTATATGCAAGGGGTGGTGATCCTCAATCGGCCTTTGTCATCGTCCACTGGCACTACGGGTCCGGTGCGCGAGGGCGCATTGGGCGGTAATAATGTCTATTTACTTGCTCAATATGAATTTGAGCCAATTGCCACAGATCTGGATGGCTACAGCCTTGGTGGTCGTGGCCAGCAATGGCTGAACGATAAAGTGCGTGTAGGCGTGACCGGCTATCAGGAAACAACCGGTACGGCCAATCAGAAAGCAGGCGGTGTTGATATTCGCGTGCGCCATTCTGAAACGACTTATCTTGATGGTGAGGTAGCGGCATCTGACGGGCAGGGCTTCGGCTTTACCCGTTCCACGGATGGAGGCCTGACCAACAGCAATACACTTGCAGCGGGCAGAAAAGGCAGCACGGCTCTTGCTTGGCGCCTGAAAGGTCAGGTTGATCTCGCCGATCTTGATGAAGATGGTGTTAAGGGCAAAGTGGGCGGGTATTATGAAGAAAAGCAGGCCGGCTTCTCCAGTCTCTTTGATAATACAAGCGTCGATAAACGCCTTTGGGGCGCACATGCTGATCTGGATTTAACAGACAAAACCCGTCTGAAACTCATCTATGATGATTTTTGGGATGCCAATGGTCAGATCAAGCGTGAAGGTAAAAGCGCCATCAGCCATGAGATTGATGAATATTGGAAAGTATCGTTCGGTGTGACCTATACCGAATTGATGTCACCAAATGCCATTCGCTCAGGCAAATCCGGTTATGACGGTTCGCGTGTTGATACAGGTGTACGCATTGACTACCGTCAGGATGATGATCATCTTTATTATGTCTTTGGACAGGTCACAGCGGGTCGTTCTGGTGATATCAAAAGAAATGATCGTCTTGGTATTGGTACCGAGCTGAAGCTGACTGACACAATCGGAACGCAGGCTGAGGTTTCATACGGCACGACAGGATGGGGCGGTCTGGCCGCGCTGACCTATGATCCGAATGCGGATGATCATTATTATATTGGTTATCGTCTTGATCCTGATCGTGCTTTCGACCTCAACCGCAGTTATGATCTGATCGGGCGTGATAAGGGTGCCATTGTTGGCGGTATGAAACGCCGTATCAATGATACGCTTTCGACCTATTCGGAAAACAACTATGATCTGTTCGGTGTTCGCCGTGCGCTGACACACACTTATGGTGTTGTTTATACACCGGATAATATCTGGACCATTGACGGTGGCTTTGAAGGTGGGCGCGTGCGTGACAACACCACCAATTCTGCCGGTGTTGAATATTCTGACTTTGACCGTTACGCGCCGTCGCTGGCAATCGGTTATAAGGATGAAGAGCGTGGCATTACTGCTCGCTTGCGTGGTGAAGTCCGCGTCGAGCGTTCCGATGATCATACCCGAGATCAGAACACCTATCTGCTGGCTGGCGCCTATTCATGGAAAACCAATCCGGATTGGCGGGCCCTGGTCAGTGTGGATGCAGTTCTTTCCGATGCAAAATCGAATGTAACGTCATTCCAGAATACTGATTACGTCGAAGCGTCGTTTGGTTATGCTTATCGTCCGGTGGAAAATGACCGCCTGAACGCTTTGTTCAAGTATAGCTATCTGTATGATATGCCGGGCAATGGTCAGCTTGGCAGCGGTGTTTCTAATTATCGTTATGCACCTGCACAGCTGAGCCATATCCTCTCGGCAGACTTCACCTATGATCTGGTGCCGTGGTTATCTGTCGGTGGTAAATATGGTTTCCGTATCGGTGAAGTGAAATACCGGCCAGCCGAAAACGACTATCAATTTGACAAAGAGTGGCAGCGTTCATCAGCGCATTTGGGCATTATTCGTGCAGACCTGCATGTCGTCAAGAAATGGGATCTGTTGCTTGAAGGCCGCGTGATGCATATGAGCGAGGCGAAGACAACAGACCTGGGTGCTCTTGCTGCGATCTACCGTCACGTCGGCGAGAACTTCAAAGTGGGTGCAGGCTATAATTTCGGTCGCTTCTCGGATGATCTAAGAGATCTCAGCATGGATGATCGGGGAATGTTCGTGAACTTTATTGGCAAGTTCTAATAGGCTCTTAGGACGCCAATGCATATAAAATACGGACGGTTCAAGCCGTCCGTATTTTTTTGACTGGCATGTAATTTGTACTGTTGATCAGGCAATTCAATCATATGCACCAAGGGTAGGGTAATACCCCGCCCCTGGTTGTCCTGAGGTCTATGGTTCACACATGTTACCGTGTGGTGTTCACCAGGGCTTTAGCCGGCAGCTTAGCCGTGCGAAATGGTCACAGTTTTGACGTGCGTGAAGCCGTATAGCGCTTCAAATCCTTTTTCACGCCCATGCCCGGATTTACCAACGCCGCCAAAAGGTAGCTCAATACCACCCCCAGCACCGTAGTTGTTAATGAAGACTTGTCCGGAATGAAGCTTGCGCGCCATGCGCAATTGGCGACCACCGTCACGAGTCCAAACGCCCGCAACCAGACCGTATTCGGTGCCATTGGCGATCCTTAAAGCGTCTTCTTCGCTATCGAAGGGAATGAGCACCTGAACTGGACCAAAAATTTCCTGCTGCGCAAGTGCATGATCCGGCTCTACTTCCGAAAAGAGTGTTGGAAGGACGTAGTTTCCAGCCGCCGGGGCGTCGGCATGTAGTTTGCCCTGTGCGGCGATGTTGAGCTCTGCTTTTCCGCGCTCGATGAAATCGGATACGATCTTCTTCTGCTTCTTGGAAACGACAGGTCCAAGATTGTGCGATTCAACGGCAGGTCCAACCACGAGACCTTCGTAAATTTCGATCATGCGTCGCTTCACATCTTCGTAAATGCCACGCTGGACGAGAACGCGTGATGCTGCTGAACAGGTCTGGCCGGCATTTTGCATGCAGGCACCCACCAGCACTGGCATGGCCTTTTCCAGGTCAACATCGTCAAAAACGATGTGTGGCGACTTTCCGCCAAGTTCCAACGTTACTGGCACGACATTTTTCGCTGCTGCAGTCTGAATGGCAACGCCGGTTCCGACGGAACCAGTGAAGGAGATATGCTGGATACCGGAATGGCTTGAAAGAGTTGCGCCTACATCTGCGCCATAACCCGTTACAACATTAAGAACACCGGCCGGCAAACCAGCTTCGTGTGCGATTGCCGCAAAAGCCAATGATGACAAAGAGGCATCTTCTGCGGGTTTAAGAACGCAGGTGTTGCCAGCCGCAAGTGCTGCGCCGACGCCGCGCCCCAAAATCTGCATTGGGTAATTCCACGGGATGATTATCCCACAAACCCCATGTGGCTCGCGCAAGGTATAGACGGTGAAGCCTTCCTGGTAAGGAATGGTCGTACCCATCAGCTTGTCCGCGGCACCTGCGTAGAATTCGAGATAGCGTGCGAGCGCAATCGAGTCGTTTCGGGATTGGTTCAGCGGCTTGCCAACATCCAGTGTCTCAATCATTGCGAGTTCTTCAGCTCGCTTGAGCACCAATTCGGACATTTTCATGAGGATGCGTCCGCGTTGCGTCGCGGTCATGCGACCCCATTCACCGCTCAACGCCGCATTTGCAGCAGAAACGGCTGCATCCACTTCCGCAGGTGTACCGCGGGCAATTTTCCCAATAGCTTCACCCGTCGATGGGTTTTCAACCGCAATGGTCTCTCCGCCGGCGGGGGTCACCCATTCTCCGTTGATAAAGACCTTGGTGGAATCGATCCACATCAGTTGATCCAGTGCCATATTTTCCTCCAGATAAAATCCCGTCGCCAGATGACGCCGGACATGAATGCGCTAATCTTCAATAAAGAATGGTTCCACCCTCAGACGCGAATTGTAGATATGGGCTCTCATCGCGTTGCGTGCCGCAAAAGCATCTTTCATGCGAAGCGCCTCAAGGATGGCCTTATGTTCGGCTACTGCATCGGTGGTAATTTTTGTGTGATATCGAATCCGAAACAGATTGGCGTGAATATAAAGACGCGTCATTGCTTCGGCGACAACCTGGTTGCCTGCGATTTGAAGGATACAGGTGTGAAACGCATTGTCACGTTCGGCAAAGCGCCCGAAGTTTTCCTGATTATTCGTCTCAGCAAGCTCTGCCATTTCGTTGCAGAGTTTTTCAATCGAAACAATGTCGTCTGGTGTCGCTTTTATCGCTGCTAAAGCGGCCATTTCGGGTTCGAGGAGGTCGCGTGTCTGATAAACGTCCCGAAAATGCTTGCCCTCCGGCAACGCAGCAGCACTAAAACCAGAATTGAATTTCTGGGCAACAAGACCTTCTGATTCCAGTCTGATCAGCGCCGCGCGGATTGGGGTTTGGGAAACGCCAAACTGTCGCGCTAAAGCATCGACAGAAAGTCGCTCTCCCGGTGGTATACGCAGCGCAATCAGGTCAGCAAACAACGCATTGTAAATGGTGTCGCCAATCGGATGCTTTGTAAGTTCTCGATCGCCTGACATAATGGCAGGGTCAACCGTGCTGAGCACCTCTTCCTTCGCCATTATGTGTCCTCCCTGACATGGCTCTCATCCCTCCGCGCGATCGTGAGGTCAGATTTTGAAGTACAGTATCGTATCGGATTATTGGTGTAAACCGTATTTATTTGATTCATTATAACCGAGAAATGAATTCCTTGGAGAGGTTTTTTCGTACGGTAGAAACTTCATCTTCCATATTTGAACGTTGAATAAATAGCAGTTTGTTCGGTAAATTATGTTTATAAAACAATATATTATACTAATAGCGATAATTCAGAAAGATCGAGTTATGGAAAATTGGTGATTGGGAAATTTGCAGGATAGTTATAAAAACTGGCTTGACCTGCGCGTTAATACCTCTATCATATCCGATATGATTTATCGCCTCAGCAAGTGTTGAGCACCCGAGGAGGGGTGTGAGGGATAACAGAAAGGAGGACTCATGTCTGATTATTGGCAGGAAAAAATGCTCGGGTGCTTTTGCAGCTGAGCTTTCCTCTGCTTACCGGTGCAATCTGAAACGCACGCATTCATAAAACGGATACGATCAGCAAGCGAGAATAAGTGCTGCAACGCATATGCTCGCCAATACACGATCGCCGACTTTTATATGTCGGATTGCAGTCTGCGGGGTTGAGCAGCCCATTATGAGATTTTCCTTCGCCTCTGAAACTCTCTCCATTCCCGGAAAAAAAAGTTTTAGGACAACATATGCAAACTGTTGCCAAGGTTGAGCAAGCTGCGCTTGCGGCTCTTCAAAAAGCTGGAATACCGCGCAATCATGCAGAAATTCAGACGTCTTTGCTCCTGGACGCCGAGATGAGGGGAGTGCCATCCCACGGCCTTCTCCGGCTGCCGCGCGTTGTTGAGCGCGTGTTGAATGGTGTGACCGATCCTCTCGCCAAAGGTATTCATAACTGGCGTGGTGAAGCGTTTCTCGAGGTGGACGGCCAGCATGGTTTAGGTCCTGTTGTGGCTATGTCTGCGCTCGACGCAGCAAGCCAGCGTCTGAAGTCAGCAGGTTCGTGTGTGGTTGCTATCAGGAACTGTGATCACTTGGGGATGCTTGCATGGTACGCTGAAAGCCTTGCTCGTCAGGGCAAGATCATGCTCGGAATGACAATCAGCGAAGCTTTGGTGCATCCCTGGGGAGGACGGCGTGCCATGATTGGCACCAATCCATTGACAATCGGGGTGCCCGCCGAACCTGAACCATTTGTTTTCGATATGGCAACCAGTTTGGTGTCAATGGGCAAGATCCATGACCACGCCAATCGTGCCGCTCCGATCCCAGCCGGTTGGGCGTTGGATGCGGAAGGGTTGCCTACTACCGATGCTGAAAAGGCAAAGGCGGGGTCCATAGCACCCTTTGGCGGTGCAAAAGGATATGGCCTCGGATTGGCCTTTGAGGTGCTGGTTGCGGCTCTGACTGGCTCATCGCTTGGCACTGCCGTTCGTGGGACTCTCGATTCTACCCATCCTTGCAACAAGGGTGATCTATTTATCGTCATGGAGCCGGCATCGGGCATGACAAGCGTCATCTCAGATTACTTGAATGCACTGCGCGACACGCCTCCAACTGACCCAGAAAACCCGGTTCGTGTTCCTGGTGACCGCTCTGTAAAATCCCGCATCTTTGCTGAGAAGGAAGGGCTGAACATCGCACCAGAAGTGTGGGAGCGTATCCAGCACCTTGCTCAGACTGATCGGATGCCAGCCAATTAAGGAGATAAGTTTCATGCAGTTTGAGTATGGCGTCACACGTGCGCCGCAGCGTTTGGTTTTTGGTGCAGGTCAGCGGCGCGCACTTGGACGGTTGGCAGCAGATATTGGTCAGCGGGCTCTATTGTGTACAGATGCCCGAATTGGCGCGCTTCCACTTCTTCAGGAGGTGATAGAGGATCTGAAGGCCCACGGCATCGATGTAAAGGTCTTTGCCGAGACTGAACCAGAACTGCCTTTGGAGGGCGTTACAAATTGTGCGCAACGCTATCGGGATTTCAAGCCAGATATGGTGATTGGTTTGGGTGGCGGAAGCTGCCTTGATCTTGCAAAGCTGGTCAGCCTGATCCTCACGCATCCGGGGTCACTATCGGATTATTATGGTGAATTCAAAGTGCCGGGTCCTATTTGTCCTGTGATTGCAGTGCCAACGACTGCGGGCACAGGATCAGAAGCTACACCTGTCGCCGTGCTTGCAGATCCGCAGAGAGTGATGAAAGTTGGCATTTCCAGCCCATATCTCATTCCACATACGTCAATCTGTGACCCTGAACTTACGCTGACATGCCCGAAAGGTTTGACCGCTATTTCAGGTGCTGACGCTCTCGCGCATGCTATTGAAGCCTTTGCAGCTGTTCGGCGTGAACCAAACAGTGACTTGGCATGCAGTCGTGTTTTTGTCGGAAAAAATTCACTATCTGATTTTTATGCCCTGGAAGCGATCAAGCTCATTTTTGCGCATCTGCAAACTGCCGTTGATAACGGCGATGACATTGAAGCACGTTCTGCGGTGATGCTGGGTTCGACCTTTGCGGGACTGGCATTTGGTAGTGCCGGAACGGCAGCAGCCCATGCGATCCAATATCCGATTGGAGCTGAAACACATACCGCACATGGTCTGGGTGTTGGCATTCTCCTTCCCTATACAATGCGTTTTAATACGCCAGTGGCTGCGGCTGATTATGCGAAAATAGCGCGAGCCATAGGTGTGGCTACGGAAAGTCAAACGGATGAGTATGCGGCAGGGCTTTGCATTGATGCGCTATTTGCACTTTTTGCGCGTGTCGGCATGCCTGCGACTATCAATGAAATCGGCGTCACCGACGCCAAACTCGACCAGATTGCTGAGTTGTCGATGAACGCTGCTCGCCTGATTGAGAACAACCCGCGTACTCTTTCTCCAGACGCGATTAAATCCATTCTTGTTGAAGCTATGGCAAGCTAACAAAACGCTCTCACTGAGGAAATTTAGTATGAACATCCAACAAAAATGGCCGACTGATCTGTTCATTGGTGGCGAATGGAAAGCTGGCAGTCGTGATAATCGGATCGATGTTTATAATCCGTCCGATAATACCGTTCTCGGTGCTGTCGCTGATGCTTCTCCTGAAGACGCCTTAAGTGCTGTGGATGCAGCAGCAGTTGCTGCGGGCGGATGGGCCGCCACGCCTGCGCGCCAGCGTTCGGAAATTTTACGCAATTGTTTTCAACTGATGATGCGCGACAGTGAGAGGCTCGCACGGCTTATTTCGCTTGAAAACGGTAAGGCACTGAAGGATGCGCGTGGCGAAGTTGCGTATGCTGCCGAATTTTTCCGGTGGTTTGCAGAGGAGGCCGTACGTGGTCATGGGGATCTGGGAACCGCTCCTTCGGGCGCTAATCGTATTCTCGTGAATTATCAGCCAATTGGCGTTTCATTGCTCATTACGCCCTGGAATTTTCCTGCTGCTATGGCAACGCGCAAAATCGCTCCAGCTCTTGCTGCGGGTTGCACTTGCGTTCTCAAACCCGCGACTGAAACACCCCTGACCGCCTATGCTGTAGCTGCCATCCTTGCTGAGGCAGGAGTGCCCGCTGGCGTTGTAAACGTCATTACATCCTCGACAACAAGCCAAGTTGTTAATACGATGCTTGATGATCCACGCGTGAGGAAACTGTCGTTTACGGGATCAACCGAAGTCGGACGTGTGCTACTGCGTAAAGCCGCCGACCAGGTCATCCACTCCTCAATGGAATTGGGCGGAAATGCTCCGTTTGTCGTTTTTGATGATGCTGATCTTGATGCGGCAATCGAAGGCGCAATGATCGCTAAAATGCGCAATGGTGGTGAAGCTTGTACAGCAGCAAATCGTATCTATGTCCAGCGTGGGATTGCTGAGACTTTTACTGCCCGACTGACTGAACGCATGGCCGCATTAAAGGTTGGGGCAGGGGTAGAGGAGACGACGGATTGCGGTCCATTGGTGAATGCCGCCGCCGTTCAGAAGGTGGCGGAACTGGTGGATGATGCTGTTGCCAAAGGTGCACGCATTACCTGCGGTGGAAAGGCTCTGGAGAAAGAAGGGCACTTCTACCTGCCGACTGTTCTTGCAGATGTTCCCGATACTGCGGACCTGGCATCAGAAGAAATCTTTGGACCTGTTGCACCGATCTATATTTTCGACACGGAAGAAGAAGCAATCCAGCGCTCTAACAATACCGAGTATGGTTTGGTTGCCTATGTCTATACGCGTAATCTGGCGCGTGGTCTGCGGGTCTCCGAAAAGATTGAGGCTGGTATGCTGGCTCTCAATCGCGGGCTCGTCTCCGATCCAGCAGCACCTTTCGGTGGCGTGAAGCAGAGCGGTCTTGGGCGCGAAGGTGCACATCACGGCATGCTGGAATTCATGGAAGCAAAGTACATCGCGACCAATTGGTAAGATTGTCGAAACAGGATAAAAACCATGACGAACTATAAAATTGCGACAATCGCCGGTGACGGTATTGGTCCAGAAATCACTGACGCGACTATCAAAGTGCTCAAGGCTGCCGTTGGTGAAAGCATGCTTGATTTTCAAATGTTCAATGGTGGTTCTAACCACTATCTGAAAACAGGCGAAGTGTTGCCGGATGATACCTATCAGGGCTGCCGTTCGGCAGATGCTATCTTGCATGGAGCAGCCGGATTGCCAGGTGTCGTCTATCCGGATGGTACCGAGGTCGGAAATGATTTGCATCTGCGACTACGATTCAAACTGGACCTCTATGCAAATGTTAGACCGGTCAAGCTTTTGCCCGGGGTGCTGTCACCACTTCGTGCTTTTGATGGTGGTGGAATTGACTACGTGATCATTCGCGAAAACACCGAAGGACTTTATGCAAGCCGTGGTGCAGGAGTTGTTCTGCGCGATGAGTTTGCATCAGACAGTCTCGTGATTACCCGCAAGGGGACAGAGCGCGTGGCGAAATTTGCTTTCGAACTCGCGAAGAAACGCAATGGTGCGCCGCGTGACGGAAAATCACGTGTTACCGTCTGTGATAAAGCCAATATTCTCAGAAGCTATGCATTTTTCCGGAAGGTTTGTGACGACGTCCACTCAGGCTATCGGGACGTTGAAATCGACTATGCTTATGCCGATGCGATTACGGTCCATATGGTTAAAAAGCCGGATTTTTACGACGTGATTGTCGCAGAAAATATGTTCGGCGACATCATTTCTGATCTGGGTGCTGCGACAGTCGGTGGAATGGGCATTTCGCCTTCGGGTGAGATCGGTGACACATACGCACTCTTCCAAGGTGCACACGGATCAGCACCCGATATTGCCGGTCAAAATATAGCAAGCCCTGTCGCGACCGTTCTTTCTGCAGTGATGATGCTGCGCTGGCTTGGTGACAAAAAGGGCGACCACCGACTTATGGAATCTGCGGACCGTATCGAAAGTGCCGTTGGCCGTGTGCTTGCTGCCGGCCAAACTGTTCCAACGGATCTCGGCGGAACTGCAAAATGTACCGAAATGGCAGACGCAATCTGTCGCGCATTGGCCTAAGGAGAAGAGAGATGACCAACAAGAAAGTCGGTATTATCGGCGTTGGCCTGATGGGACACGGTATTGCTCTGAACGTGGTGAAAAAAGGCTGGTCCTTGGGGTTCCTTGATCATCCGGGAAACCAGCCTGTTGATAATCTTCTCGAAGGCGGTGCCCTGAAATTTGCAAGTAAACAGGACCTGGCAGAGCAGAGTGACATCATCATTCTGTGTGTGAGTGGAACTCCCCAGGTGGAAGACGTTCTGCTTGGTGAGACCGGAATATTGAAGGCAATTAAGCCGGGTACGATCATCATCGATTGTTCCACCGCCATTCCATCATCGACTACACGAATTGCGCAACTGGCCGAAGCAGCAGGGGGCCGTTTCATCGACTCTCCTATGACAAGGACGCCGCTTGAAGCAGCTCAGGGCAGGTTGAACCTTCTGGTTGGAGCCGATGACGAGCTGTTTGCCACGATCCGCCCATTGCTGGAAACATTTGCCGAGAACATTTTCCATGCAGGCAAGGTTGGATCGGGACACAAGCTGAAGCTCCTTCATAATTATGTGTCGCTCGGTATGGTGACATTGCTGGGGGAAGCCGCAGCCTGTGCAAAGCTGGGTGGTATTTCTCCTGAAATCTTTACGGAAGTTTTGGCGAAAGGTGGCGGTTATGGAGCCGCTTTTGATCGCGTCAGCCCATTTGTCCTTAATGGTGACAATTCGAAAATGAAGTTCTTTGTTTCAAATGCGCACAAGGATCTCAGTTATTACATGCAAATGGCAGAGGATGTTTCAGCGGAGCGTAGCACTGCAAACGGTGTGACAACTGCCCTTCAGACGTTGCTCGATGCTGGGTTTGGTAGCGATTTTCTGTCAGAGACCCCGAAGCTGTTCGAGAATGTTTCTGCTGCAACAGAAACGGTGCGTTGATCGTTATTTTAAGCGGCAAAACTCGCTGAATAATATGAACTGCCGGGTCGGGTCGGGTCTTTTGGGCTCTAAAACCCGGCTGGTACGGCGAAAATCTGGAAATCATTATTCGGAAAAACGGTAAGACACCTTTGGCCGAAGCTGCTGCGCTTTGTCAAAACAAAGGCGTGGATACGCATGTTCCGGATCGAGATGAGAAATGACATCTATTCACTTTTGGGAGGAACTAAAGTGCAGGAACAGTTAGATAGGTCTGTCGTTACGACAGATATTGAAAGAAGCGCAATTCGAAAAATTTGCTGGCGGCTGGTACCGTTCCTTGCGCTTATGTCGTTAATTAACTTTCTTGATCGTACAGCAATTTCCTTTGCTGGTCCAAATGGCATGACAGATGACCTGGGGCTTACGGCAGCTCAATTTGGTTTTGCAGCCGGTATTTTCTTCGTCGGTTATATTATCTTAGAAATTCCAAGCAATCTGGCGCTACAACGTGTTGGTGCTCGTCGTTGGCTGGCGCGTATCATGGTTACTTGGGGTATTGTCTCGCTTTTGTTTACATGGGTCAGCTCTGTTGAAGGGTTGTATTGGTTGCGCTTCTTACTTGGTGTAGCAGAAGCGGGCTTTTTCCCAGGTGCAATTCTCTACCTGAGCACTTGGGTTCCAGCAACGCATCGTGCAAAAATCTTAGCACTCTTCTATGTTGCACAACCGTTTTCAACCGTTGTCGGTGCGCCTTTTGCATCCTGGCTTATTGATGCGCATGGCCTGTTCGGTCTTGAGGGCTGGCGCGTTATGTTTATGGGTGTTTCTATACCTGCTATCATTGTTGGTGTCGTGACTTGGTTCTATCTTCCGGACGGCCCAAATGATGCTAAGTGGCTGACCAGTGACGAAAAGAAATGGCTCTTGAACGCAGTTTCGCGTGAAGAAAAAGCCAAGTCCCACAGCCATAGCGCAAGCGCAGTTTTTGACGCTCTTCGCAATGGTCGTGTTTGGCTGCTTTCGGCTGTCTATTTCGGTCTTGTGTACGGCCTTTATTCGCTTGGCTTCTTCCTGCCGACGATTATTGCTGGCTTTGAGGCCAAGTTTGCCACGAAGTTCGACGTGATGCAGAAGGGGCTGATTATTGCGATACCATATCTTGGTGCATCCATTGGTCTGTATCTCTGGAGCATGGATGCAACGCGTCGCGGTGTCCGAACCTGGCATATCGGTATACCGGCGCTTGTAGGTGCATTGAGCATTCCTGTTGCACTACTAATGTCATCGCCTGAAGCAACCATTGCAGTTGTGACCATTACAGCGATCTCGATTTTTGCGGCTCTACCAACTTTCTGGTCTCTTCCAACCCGCTTTCTATCTGGTGCGGGCGCTGCGGCCGGGATTGCTCTCATAAATTCGATAGGCAATGTCGCAGGCTTTTCCGCGCCATACATCACTGGATGGGTGAAGGATATGACAGGAAATTATGAAATGCCAATGTTCATCGTTGGTGGGGTCATGTTGATGTCAGCGATTATTGTAATGGCAATCACTTCAAAAGTGCAGCCTGTTCCATCGACCGCAGCCTCAAAGGGATAATGGCGATAAGCTACTCAACCCGACGCAAAAGCGTCGGGTTTGTTCTTGACTGGTTATTGGCACATAGCCCGATGACAAGGAGCCAGTGATAAGATATGATTGCGGTCGGGATTGGGCCTGACTGGAGACTGATCGCAGTGGCTTCGCCCGGATATCTCCAGACGCATGGAATTCCGAAACATCCAAATGATCTCCTGAATCATATGAGTGTCAATCAGACACAAAACGGCGGGAGGAGTGTATGCATGGGAATTCCAAAGAAAGAAAAGCCCCTGCATGTGCGCGTTGATGGGCAACTGGCGTTTATCAACTCCGATGCGATGATCGATGCTGTCGCCAGCGGGTTTGGTGTTGCCTTTTTGTCAGAGGATACCGTTCGCAGACAGTTTTCTGATGGGACTTTGCAAATCGTATTGGACAACTGGTCGCCAAAGTTCGATGGCTATTACTTATATTATCCGAGCTGACGCCAAAATCTTCCCGCGTTTCGTGTGATCGTTAATGCTTTAAGGCAACCTAAGACATTAGCAGGTATTCAGTGAGTTCGATTTTCGGGTTTGATCAAATGAGTTGTGTTGCATAAATTTGATTTGAACGGAGCATGGCTTCACTCTGGACGCAGTTTTGCTGCGAGCGCTTCGAACTGTTGTTTGATTGAGAGTGCATTAGCGGCTGCAAAGATGCTTTGCTGTTTGCGCATCATGTGAATGAGCTCAATCCCGGCGAGTAATGCTGGCAGTAGCTTCTGATTTGAAACCAAGCTTGGAGCGTGTGCGTCGTTTGATACGGCGATGATTCTGCTCAATCCTGTTGTTCATGTGTTTTCTGGAGCGAATGACAATCGGTTTGTCAGCCTGGCTAAGCCGGCTCTCCGCATCGCATTGTAGAATAGCAATCCTGTTGGTCTCGCTTCCATCAATGGTAATGCACACTGGCCTGCCGTGGCGGGCGAGTGCCTTGCGGATAAAGTATTTGGCAGCGCTCAGTTCACGTTGTTTGCTGAAACAGAACTCAACCGTATCACCATTGCTATCGATGGCGCGGTATCAGTACAGCCACTGGCGTTTGACCTTGATGTAAGTCTCATCGAGGTTCCATTTGCGTGTGACCTGACACTTCCTCCGATTGAAACGTTCAAGCAAGTTGGGGGCTGAAGCAGATGACCCAGCGATGCACGGGTTGAATGATCGAGATCAATGCCACGTTCCGCCATCATTTCCTTCAGATTACGCAGGCTCAGATTGTAAGCCAGATACCATCGAACACACAGAAGGATGACGGATTTATCAAAATGACGACCTTCGAATGCTGACGCGTTGCTCAGACTGCCGCATAGTACCAGTTAGGTAGTAATCAAAAAACTCAGTCTCATCTGTCTCTCCAAGTTGGTGAGAACTTAAATGACGACTGGCTCTAATCGGTATCCCTAAAAATAAGGGGCAGACGGTGTCGCCCCTCATTGATTATGCGGCTTCAAGTTCGTGAATTGCAGCCAAATCGCCCTCAATCGCAGCGGCTTCAATCTTGAGGTCAAAGCTTGCTTGCATGTTCATCCAGAATTCCGGCGTAGTGCGAAAAAACTTTGCGAGGCGCAATGCGGTATCGGGTGTAACGGCTGTCTGTTCGTTTGCTAAGCGCTCGATTCGAGTACGAGGTACATTCAACTGCTTGGCAAGTGCACCTGCGCTCATATGGAGTGGAATAAGGTATTCCTCGCGAAGGATTTCGCCGGGATGCACGGGAGGCAGTATGCTTGTCATGGCTTTTCCTTTCAGTGGTAATCTACAATTTCGACCTGTTCAGCGCCAGCATCAGTCCAAACAAAACAGATGCGCCACTGGTCATTTATCTGAATTGAGTGCTGTCCAATGCGATCCTTCTTCAAAGACTCTAACCGGTTGCCGGGCGGCGAACGAAGATCATCAATTGTTACGGCGCTCTCAATCATTGTCAGTTTACGAACCGCAACTCTTACTAAATCAGCCGGGAAACCCTTTGGGCATTTGCCACTCGCGACGGTCTCCGTTGTGCTGTCTTTGTAAGATCGGATCATACTGAACTCCTTATGGATGTATCATAATGTGATACATGTTTTTGTCAACATATAAGATGATTAACCGCCGTCCATTTTGGGCGGCTTGGGGGTGCGGACGAAAACTTGGACTATCAGGGAGGTAGTTCATGTATTCCTACGAAGACCGGATGGAAGCAGTTGCGCTTTACATCAAGCTGGGCAAGCGCCCGAAAGCGACTATTCGCCAGTTGGGCTATCCAAGCAAGAACGCTTTGAAGGGCTGGCACCTGGAATATGAGCACCATCTCGATCTGCGTTTAGGATTTGCGCCCCGAGCGCCTAAGTTCACACAGGCGCAGAAGGAAGTGGCTGTTGAGCACTACCGCACGCATGGTCGTTGTGTTTCTGCAACGATGCGCGCTTTGGGCTATCCCGGTCGTGCAACGTTGACAGCGTGGGTTCGTGAGGCGTTTCCCGAAATTAGCAAAGCTGTCACAGGAAGAACTGGACGTCCACGATACCCTGACGCATTGAAGAAGGCGGGCGTCGTCGGACTTTATAATCGGCAAGAAAGCGCGCAGGCTTTGGCCGAAAAGCTCGGCGTATGCAGACCGACACTGTATAACTGGAAAAACCAGTTACTTGGTCCGGAGGCTCCCGCAATCATGAAACGCAAGAACAACTCACCACCTGTGCCAGAGCGAGAAGAATTAGAGCGCCAGCTCGAAACACTGCAGCACGATATTCAGAAACTGCAGCTTGAGCACGACCTTTTGAAGAAAGCGACCGAACTCATAAAAAAAGACCTGGGCGTCGATCTGCAACTTCTGAGTAATCGGGAGAAAACGCTGTTGGTTGACGCCCTCAAATACCTTTATCAACTCCCTGATCTGCTTACTCAGTTGGGATTGGCGCGCAGCTCATATTTTTATCATCGAGCCCGCATGAGGATGAACGACAAGTACCTCAGTATTCGTCAAAACATCACCGAAATCTTCGAAGCCAACCGTCGATGCTATGGCTACCGCAGACTACAGGCGTCATTGGCCAAACAATGCGTTACAATCTCAGAGAAGGTTGTGCAGCGCTTGATGAAG
>NZ_JBLZOF010000014.1:0-77627 GCF_049199085.1 Ochrobactrum sp. EDr1-4 | reverse complement strand
CAATACACCGCGCAAATGTTTAGGGTACAAAACACCTGCAGAAGTCTTTCGGCAGAAACTCTTCGCAAACAGACATCGTTTTGCGTAAACTCAAACCGAAAAGTCGCGCTTCAGCCTGACCTCACACGTATTTAATCTTGCGAAACAATTTCAACTCAAGGTAAGCATTGTTGTGTCAGGGGCCGATGCAACGGAGGGGGAAATGTTGCGTCTGAAAGAGTTTTCCGATCAAGATCTGCGCGTTGAGTTTAATCGCAGTCGCGACGACATTGTTCGCCTCGAGGAAATCAGCGGAGTTTTGAAGCCGCGAAGTTCCGATGAAGCTATTGAACTCCATATGGAGGTTCTTGGCTTGCTCAGGCGGCTGAGGAAATCGACAGGTGCTTCCACCAAAACGGTGACCAAGCATTGGAATGCTGCGTTCCTCCTTAAGCGAGGTCTTCATGCCCCAGATGGACGTCCACTCCATCAATATCGGATGACAGATCAGGAGTACGTAGAGCTGAGGCAGAGCGTGCGCCTGTCTGCCAAAAGGTTGTTGCAGGAAGATAGTTCAGCAGCGAGCATGTTCGTAGCCTTTTGCGCGGAGTGGTTTCGCCGTGAAGCGACAACGCTTTTCCTGAAATGGGATTCGGTTGCTGCTGAGGTTCTCCGGGATCTCCCGGACCACACTAAACGAAATCTGACGAGAATCGGTGTCGGTTACTGGAAGCGACGGCTGATGCGATCGGAAACGAGTCGAGAATTTCTCCTCACGCTCGCACTCGAAGGCGGAATTTCCGCGCACCTCCTCGCCGACGGTGGATCGACATGGCTTGCCGACTATCTGCGGGCAATCATGCGATTTGCCCTTACCGATAGCGAGCACATCCGTGGATATGCTCACGATATGTCATGGAAGGTTCCTATTTCATATAGGCAGGAAGGATTCGTCGACCTCTGCTGCGAACTCATCGTCGAACTCGTCAAGTGGCGCAAGGAGCTTGATCAAGCGCCATCAAACATCGATCCCGTACGATATCTTGATGCGCATAGCCCAGACTGGAAGGGAAGTCTTCCGATCTACATGTCTGCCGATCACGATGAGATCGCTCGGAAGCTGTTAGGTGGCCTTCTTAACGAGAAGGTTGGCGCTATCTCCGGATCGGGGATCGGCGCAGAAAGATACCTCTGCTTCGATGGAGAAAAGTGGCAATCGGCACTTCTTTTGAACGCTGATGGTGAAGTACCAGCTAGCCGTCTAGCGGCGGTTCCGTTGAACGGTAGGTGGAAAGCAAGTCCTTCGGGATACCTTGCGAACGTCCTTCCCAGCCAGATCGCGCTATTTGAATCCCCGGTTGAGGGGGCGCATGCGTGGCGGGTGCGTCCGCTAGTGTCGCTGGGGAAGCTCATTGTTGGCTTTCCATTTAACGAGAGTGTGACGGCAAATCTGACTTGTGGATCCGAGGCTATCCCCGTTGTCTGGCCTAAAGGTGCGCCTATCACATCGCAGATCGCAACATTCATTCCGGACGAGGGATCGGGTCCGGCACAACCCCGGAAAATGCGGCTTGCGAAGACCGGATCTGCTAGTTTACCCCCTCCTCTCGTTTACGTTCTGGTGCCAACCGACTGGAAAGCTACTGCGGCGGACGGAACGACCCTTGGTCAAACTTGGTTTGTCGACAATGATCACACACTTCACGCCGTATCCGGCACTGTCTACTTCGCCCGACCCGGTGCTGCGACCGGGGAGCGCTACCGCGTCGAGGCCGGAAAGGATGAGCGGCAAGAGAGCCTGGAGATATTGTCGTCGGCATCGGCTTCGCTCCAAACGGACGACGAATTCGAAGTCTGCGAAGGATCGGTCAGCTTCAAGATTGCTTTGCCTGTCGGATCACGTCAGCCAAGGCGCGGCGAACTCCAGTATCGACGACTTGGAGACGTGTGGAAGCCAGTTCCTGATGGGAGACTATCAGAGCACGGGCTTTTTGATGTCTCTTGGCGAGATCCGGTTACGGACATCCAACTGGAACGACGACGCATCGCAATCCTGCCTGTTGGAGCCAAGATTCAAGGTCGGATGACAAGCGCCACCGAGGGTGTGATTACGTTTGAATCCCTGACCAACTGGGACGTCGAGCTTTCCGACGACATGAACCTGATCGAACAATCCGCCGAGGTATTGAAATTCTCATTCGTTGGAAAGCCCCGCTACAAGGTTGCAGTCATTTTGCGAACATCCGGCGGCGAATCCTTGTCTGCCACCGTTACCCTCAGAGGCCGTGAGGCATCTATAATTCTAAGCGATGGGAAAGTTGCCGCGGCCGGGCAAGAGATCGATATCACCGCACTACGCGGTGCGATCGCTGTGTCGCCACACCCGACGACGCTGACAGTCGCTCCTCGAATCTCGAAATCGAATTCACTCCAGTTCAAGTTTGCCGAAGAATTTCCGTTGTCGGTTCTAAAGCGCGTGATGGAAGAGTTCATTGCTCAAATAGGAGATCAGGATGCAGTCTTGGAACTTGATTTCCTAGGTGACTCCCGTAAGCCGATCTGCCTGAAGCAATATCGTTACCCGCGGCCAAGTAAGCTCAATGGTGCTGTTGTGTTCTCCTCCGAATTCACCGAACAGCCTGTTGCGCGAATGATCATGAATCCTGAACGAGAGCATCTCCTCAGGGCTACGGCAGACGGCGCGTACGAGATTCCAGACTGGTGTAGGGGGCCTTGCCTTGTATACCTACGGGACGGTCCCGATGTCGTATCCCGTCCATTGCTTGTCCACTTGCAACTGGACCAAGCCCCGAGAACACCATTGCAGTCAGCTCTCGCACAGCATGAGTTTCCGAGGCTTCTGTCCGAACTGCAGGTGGCTGTTGATCTCTTGATAGAAGGACAGCTCCCCACCGAAGATGTTAGATTCCTGGTCGAACTCGTTTGCTCGCTGAACGGGCTTCCGGCATCGGCATTCGAGGTGCTGAAACAGATCGCTCTACAACCTCGTGCCCTGCTCCGTTTGCTATTGTCTGCGGCGACGGACGGCGAACGTCAAGCGATCTGGAATCTGCAGGAACAACTTCCGTTTCTTTGGCTGACCATGCCTTCCAGCGCATGGGAAGAATCCTTCATCGCCATTCGTGACACGCTCGAAGCTGCTCTCTCTATACTCCCCGAAGAAATGCGACAGACCCTGCTTATCGAACAACTCAAATCGATGCGTGCCAGCGTTCTTGCACTTGAACCGGGATTGGATCGAATGTTCGTGAAATTCGGCTTTCCGGAAACGGCAATGCCTACGCTTGAGGATGTCCTTCAGAATTTCGTGCGGGAACAGAGGATGTTCGACGACGACACTGTGATCTCCGCTACGCGGAGGGATCCGGTTCTCGAGCAGGTCGTGAGCGCAGGAATAAGGCTGCCGACCATCTTCCATAACTTCAGTGTCGGCGACTTCGACGGGGTAGTAGCGCCCGTCGCATTGGCCGCCGCATCTCGAGGGATGCTGAAGATCACCCCATCCAGCGACATCCTGTTGCGAAAAGCTCTTCGCGAGCACAGCAGGTACGTTTCATTTGCATACGCACACATCGTGCGCCATTTCGAGGTCACACATTGAAGCCGTTTGCCACTCTTTCCGAGATCCGCCGTCGCTCCGCCGAAGCAATCATCTCCCAGTCCGGCATTCGAGACATCCATCTCGTCAATCATCTGCGGCAAGTTTTCAATGCTGAAACTGCTGCCGCCGGCGGATTGCTTCAGCAGCCGATTATCGAAGGCGCACATCCATTCATTCCGGCCGTAGTGAACATGGCTCACGTTCCTTCGAAGGTCCTGCATCCTCGTTTCGTCGAAGTCATTGATGGACTGGCCGAGGGCAGCGACTATCGATTTCCGAAGACCAGACGTCCGTTCAGACACCAGTTGGAAGCTTGGGAGCATCTCTCGAAGCAAGGCGACCCGCAGTCGGTTCTTGTCACATCTGGCACGGGCTCAGGAAAGACAGAATGCTTCCTCTTCCCAATCCTGAGTGACCTCGTGTCGCAGGCAACCGGCAGCAAAGGAACTATTGAGGGGGTGCAGGCGATAATGCTGTACCCCCTGAACGCTCTGATCGAGAGCCAGCGCGAACGGTTGTCGGCATGGACTCGTCCATTCGGTGGAAGCATTCGCTATTGCCTCTACAATGGTGACCTGCCGAACTCGCAGCCGGAAAGCCTGAAGCACGTCGCTCCGGAACAGCAGATTGATCGAGAGCAACTCAGATCAACCCCGCCTCCAATCCTTGTGACGAACGTGACGATGCTCGAGTACATGCTCGCGAGGGCCGAAGATCAGCCGATCATCGAAAAATCCAAGGGTAAACTAAAGTGGATTGTCCTGGACGAAGCGCATTCACTGGTCGGTGCCGCTGCGGCGGAGATAGCCTTGCTGCTTCGTCGAGTCCTTCTGGCATTCGACTGCAAGCCTGAGGAGGTGCATTTCGTCGCTACGTCCGCGACCATTGGATCCGGACACGACATTCAGAACCAGTTGAAACGATTCCTCGCGGATGTCGCCGGGATTGCCGACGCGAATGTGCATGTGGTCGAGGGCGAGAGGCAGCTTCCGGTTAGACCTGCGTCCCGGGCAAAACTACCCAGCTCAGACAACCTTGAGAAAATGACCGGAAGTGAGTTGTTCAATGCACTCGCATCGGACGACACGGCGTGGGATTTCGTCGCGAACAAACTGTTTGTTCGCCCTCAAACATTGGCGGAAATGGAAAACGTCGCGAAGCGGCTGGGACTCGATGCAGAACGTTTTATGAGCCTCCTAGCGAATGCAAAACGGCCCAACCCGGAAACCGGCGAGTCTGAAAACCTTGCGCCGATGAGGATTCATGGATTTGAGCGTGCCGTTCCAGGAATATGGAGCTGCGTCAATCCTAACTGCAAGGGCGCCCCAGCAGGCTGGGGGTTCGGAGAAATCTTCATCGACCAGAGGGATGTGTGCCCGACGTGCTCCGCGCCCGTGCTTGAGATCATAAGTTGCCAGGAATGCGGCGAGGTAGCTCTCGAAGCGCACGACGATGCGGCAAATGACAGGATCCAGTCGACGCGTCGCGGCATCGACCCTGACGAATTCGAGTTCGAAGCTCTTCGTGATCAGGACGACCTCGAAACAGATGACGAAACTCAGGACGAGGCGGCGGTCAACGAAGCCTATCCTGAGGTCCGAAGAACGATCCTTCTGCGGCCTGAGGGGGCACCAGGATTTCGACCTCTCCATCTCTCGATCGACGGATGGCAGACCAGGCCGGGCAAGGACACTGACACCGTGACGGTGTCGTATGAAGAGAAGGCAGACTTCTGCCCCTGCTGCGGAAAGACTTCTACCCGAGGCGTTGATAGCCTGCTCAGACCTGCCCGCTTCGGTGCGCCGTTCATGATTGCCAATGCGGCTCCAATCCTTCTGCAGGGAGTGGATCCCGGTCGGGTGGATATCTCGGTCCCATCACAGGGGCGTCGACTTCTATCCTTTACTGATAGTCGTCAAGGTACTGCGCGGATGTCGGCAAAGATGCAGGCAGAAGCGGAGCGAAACTTCGTCCGATCATTTGTATACCATACTGTTCAGCACTCGATATCGACCGCGACCCAGGTTGATACCAATGCGCTCAAGGAGGAGATCGCAGGGTTGGAAGCGGTTCTAGCTGCCACGCCGATCGTCGCGGTACAGAACATTCTCGAAACCAAGCGACGTGAGCTTGCCGATGCTGGTGCCGAGCGTCTGGAAGGGATTGCGTGGAACAATATGGTCAGCCGCCTCAGCGAAAGAAGCGAGGTTGATCGGTGGCTGAAGGAGGTGTGGGCACCTAGAGATCCGCGTCTGTTCAGTGGCAGTGTGGAACTCGCGGAATTCCTGCTTCTTCGCGAGCTCGCCAGACGTCCTCGAAAAGCTCTATCTCTTGAGACGCTTGGAATGGCGCGCCTGCGTTTCCCGTTGATAGACGGTCTGCAGGTGCTGCCCACGCCATTCGCACGACGAGGGAAAACCATCCATGACTGGCGGGCTTTCCTATACGCGATCACCGCATTCTTCATGCGAGGTAACGCGGCAGTGTCGGTTCATGGTGATCTGATGCATTGGATCACACCCCGCGCCAAGACCAAGGGTATCCTGAGTCCCGGTGCGATAAAAGCGCCTCGTGATCGCCGAAAGCTGGCATGGCCAGGTGTGCCAAAAAATCTGGCCATACTCTCAACGCCACAAGCGTTGCTGCTGAACGGTCTTGGGCTTGATATCACGCTTGCCGATCACCGGGCCGACATCGAAGAATGCTTCGACAGAGCTTGGCACAACCTCCTGCCCTTGTTCAGCGATGACCCAGATAAACGTGCGCTGGACCTGCGGAAATCCTTTGTCGCTCCTGTTACTGACGGATTCCTATGCCACACGACACGCAGGATTCTCGATTTCGCGCCGTTCGGTACCAGTCCTTTCGCTCAGGGCACACAGCGGTCAAAACCCAGTCTCGCTGAACCTGTCCAACTACCGCGGCATCCTAAACCCCTTCTCGGTGAGACGGATCCTGCGGCGGCCCGGATAGAAATTCGGCATTGGCTCGAAGAGGCGGAAGCTGTTACGGGCCTTCGAGCATCCGGAGCATGGAACAATATCTCAGACCGTGTCGCGCTCTTCGCGGAATATGCACGATCCGCCGAACACTCAGCTCAACAGGACAGCGCCCTTCTGCGCACGTACGAACAGAAGTTCAAGGATGGCGAGATCAACATCCTGAACTGCTCCACGACCATGGAGATGGGCGTCGATATCGGTTCTGTGTCCACGGTCATGATGACGAACGTGCCACCTTCCGTAGCAAGCTATAAGCAACGGGTCGGTCGTGCCGGTCGACGTGGTCAGGCTTTCTCATTGGCCTTCACCTTCTGCCGTGATCGTCCCTTGGACAGGGAGGCATTCGTTTCTCCGATCAGTTACCTAGATCGCTCGCTCGCCGCGCCACGGGTCGCCCTGAGCAGCCGTCCCATTGTACAACGACATGTGAATGCTTTCCTGCTGCGGCGTTTCATGGTGGGGCGCGGCGGAGACCCGATCCGGATGACGATCGGCGCATTTCTAGGTGCGCCGGCTGCCGTGGGCGAGCGGCGCTTACCGCTGGAGCAGCGGCCGGTCGCGCATTTCAAGGAATGGCTGCAGTCACCTACGACGGCAGCGGTCGTGGAGATTGAACTGGAACGTCTGGTCAAGCATTCGGTGCTTGAAGGCGAGAAGGTGGTGATCGACTCCTGCCTTCAGGCGGTCACCGATCTTGAGGAGCTATTCCAGAGCGAATGGGATGGTCTCCAGACTCTTGCCAAGGATGAGGGCGTGAAGGGTGCTGGTCGCAGCAGAATGGGAATGGAGCTTCAAAGGCTCTGCGACGAATTTTTGCTCAGTGCACTGGCTGATCGCGGGTTCCTTCCTGGCCACGGCTTCCCTACCGGCGTAGTGACGTTTCTTCCCTATCGCTCAAAATCGGATCAGCCGACGGATGGCCGACGGGCAACTAGACTGTCCGGCCCTCAGCGGTCGCTTGATCTGGCGATCAGGGATTATGCGCCAGGATCGGAGATCGTTCTCGATGGATTGGTGCACAAATCCGCCGGCGTCCTGCTGAACTGGAAGCGGCCTGCGTCGGAGGAGAACATCCGAGATGTGCAAAGCCTGAAGTTTCACTGGAATTGCAAACGTTGCGGAACGAGCGATTCCGGACGTACCAAGCTCAACGCCTGCCCTGCATGCGCCGGGCCTGTCACCAGCACGCAATATTTGCGGCCGGCAGGTTTCTCCGTGGATGTTCGAGACAAGGTTCATGCCGAAACGGACATGATATCTTACGTGGCGCCAGAGGAGCCAAGCGTTTCCGTTCGCGCAGCTCACTGGGTTTCGCTTCCCATTCCAGAACTCGGTCGCCTGCGAAGCACCCGGGAGGGTGCCGTCTACTACAGCAATCGCGGTTCGACCAAGAACGGCTATGCTCTCTGCCTTCATTGCGGTAGAGCCGCGCCGGATCACCCGGTTCTCGAAACGGGTGAGATAGATCAAGTCACGCCATCGCCTCTTTCAGGTCACGCACCACTTCGATGGAAAAAGGACGAGAACGCCCTCATTTGCGAAGGTAACAGCAACGCGTGGTCAGTCCGGCGGAATATGGAACTTGGCTACGAGATAACGACTGATGTATTCGAAATCCAGCCATCGACTCCTCTGAGCAAGGCGACTGCCACGGCGCTGGCGATTGCGATCCGTGAAGGCACCGCTCGAGTCCTTGGGATCGAAGCGGACGAGATGGGTTTCGCCACCAAGACGTCTCAAGGATTCCTTGGTGGCCGAGCAGCCTCATTGCTCGTTTTCGACAGGGCGGCAGGAGGTGCTGGTTTTGCAGCCTCGATTCCTGGGCATCTTTCAAAGGTTCTATTCGAAGCCACGGAGGTTCTCGATTGCTCAAATGCTGGCTGCACGAGCGGTTGCGCGGCCTGCGTCTTAGTTCGCGATGCTCCATTCGAGCCAGGTTCGCTCGATCGGATAGGAGCCCTACATTATGTACGGCAGCACCTCTCGTTCGACTTGGAATTGAACCAGGAGGATCGAATATCGAGGGAGTCGGCGATCTCAACATCCCTTCTCGATGAAGTCGAGCGAGAGCTGCGGGATGGCTTGACGCCGGACTTGCAAATCTACTTGCCTGCACAGACAGATGCCGGCGAACTTGCCGCATGGCCCCTTATTTCCGTGCTCGATAGGTGGCGGCTCCATGGCCACACTGTCCGCTTCGTCGTGTCCGACGAATTCTTGAAGAGCACCGACACCGCTGGCAGGCTCGCTCTCTACGATCTGGGGAAGAGGTTTGCTACAAGATCGGCGACGTTCCCTCTATATGCGGGGGCAATTCCCGCCGTTGGCGATGACAGCAAGATCGGCGTTGCTGTGAACACTCTCGAAAGCACCATAGTCTGGGCATCCAGGGATGGCCGAGCCTGGATTCCCGGAGACGCGTGGGGCGCGCCAGTGGAACGGCCAATCGTTAGAGGTTCGCTCGATCTTCCTCGTAACTTCATACCGCTGGACGAAGCGACGCTCCTTCCAGCGCCTGGTTCGAAATACGAAACCATCACGAACGAGCTAGACCGTCCTGCATCCCTATTCGGAGCCGCGATGGCGAATAGGATTCGTGGCCTTGTTGGGCCGCTTGGTGTCGCGAAGGGGCAAAAAGTGACGTCCATACGATACAGCGATCAGTATGTTCGGTCACCGTTGGTGGCGAAGCTGTTCATCGACACCGTTGCAGATTTGGTCAAAGGGGCAACTCACACCATCGAGCTCCTCACCCTCCCCCCCGCTCCGCGAAACAATATGCAGTACCGAGTTTTCGATGACTGGCGCGATGGTCTGGAAGCCGAGCAATCTATCCGTGCGTACGCGCAGGAGAAAGGATTGAACCTGACTGTTCAGTTCGCTCAGATCCCCCACGGAAGGTACATGGAGGTCATATTCGAAGGCGGTCAGACGGTGACGTTGGTTTTCGACCAAGGATTCGGTGCTTGGCGAACGACAGCAAGGGGCGGACCCGTCAATCACGATTTCAGGGCGCCGCTATCCCGTCAGGCAGCTGCCCTTGCTCGCCTGTCGATCCCCCTTGCTCGCAACGGGCATGGTCCGACGTACATCGTAGCATCGCGAGTGAAGTGACAAATGTCCCGTCCGACGGTCGGGACATTTCTAGCGAACCAGTGACGAGGATGTTTAGTGAGCATTTTACCAATAAGCCATTCAAGGTGCCCCTGTCTGGGAGTTCGGCTCCTGAATGCAGGCACCTTGATTGACCATAGATTCCTGGTCAGCATGTAGTGATCGAGAAGGCGGGGTTAGTGATGGCATTTCAGACTGACGTAGATCAGATGCGGGAAGACCTGAAGTACCGAAACGAGAAGCTCGATGTCGAGTTCAAGTCGTGGATGGATATCTCAGCTACGAACAAATCTGCTCAGGGCAAGATTGCAAGGCATATCGCGGCAATTGCCAACTACGGAGGCGGAAGACTCTATTTCGGGGTTGATAACGACGGCAATGCGCAGCCCGCATCCCCCGACTTCGATGTTGCCGACTACAGCCCCGACGTTATCAATAATCTGCTGCGAACAAGACTGGAGCCTTCGCTTCAATGTGAGGTGCGCCGCGTCGAATTGGATGGCGTGACCTATCCCGTTGTTTACATACCGCCGCACGGTTCGACACCTATCTGTGCAAAGGACGATAACGGCTACCTTCATGTCTACATCAGGAATGTCGGCCCGGAATCAACTCGGGTCGATAAGTTCCAGCAATGGGATACGCTTCTCAGGCGCTGTATTCGCTTCAGGGATCTCGAGGCCGTTCAGATCAATGAAGAGGACGACCTGACACGAACGCAGGCGATGACGAAGGCGATCACTGACTCCGTCACTGCATCGATTCTCAAGACATTGACGGCGGGCGGCGGCGTCTTCTCAGGCTCGAATGCGAAGGCGATCGACTGGCCGCTCATCGAGATGCTTGCTGAGGCCACAAGGAAAGATTTCGTCGCTCAGATTGAAAGCCTAGAAGTCGGAGCGTCAGAGAGTGATCGTCAAATCGCCGGGATTGCACTAAACCATGCCGTCATGGGTTACGCCCTACTCGATGAAAATGATGACTTGATAACCCTGGATCGCCCACAAAGCCTGCTGAGATCAGTAAGCGACGAGATGCATGAAGTCGCATCCTTTGGTTGGCATGACTTCATTACCTTGCCAAACTCGAGCGGCCCTCCGAGGACGCAGGTTTGGAAAGTCGGCGACAAAGAGCTGACTGGTGTGGAAGGGATGCGTGTCGATCAGAAACAGGTTTACTTCGGTTCTGTCGACTATTGGAGGGCGTATGGAAACTCGGTCTTCATGATCTGCAAAAGCTACAGGGAAGATTCCAATCGGGTAAGGCACAAGGTCGCACAACCTTTCCTCACCTCGGTTTTGATCTTCATTCGCCTTCATTCGCTGCTTGCTCATGCGGCGCTGATGATGTCGAAGGTCGAGCGAGCGAAGAAGGTAGCCTTTTTCGTCGAACATCGCGGCTTGCGCGACCGAGTTTTGGGCAAGACCATTGACTATGGCCTTCGCACACATACTCACCTTACCGCCGACCTAGACGATCACAGATACAAATTTGTCGTTGATAGAGTCGAGTTAAAAAAAGACTATTTCAGCGCTCTGAAAGGTCTCTCGGTCCCGTTGCTCGAAATATGGGGTGGAGCGAACTTTCACCCGGACGAGTGGTTTACGCGCGAGGCTATAAATAACCTTGTGCATTTCCTTCAACAGGAAGGCAGTTCAGTTCGGTTGCTAAACCCGCCGACTACCACAGACAATGCGACCACCGTAGTGGAGACGTCATAATCTGAGCTCCGCCACTTTGACTGCAACTATAAACTCGCAGTGCAACGAATTTCTTCGAAGGATTCGCAATGTCATTTTTTACGAGTTTTTCCTACCGCCTGAGCCGAAGCCAGGCAATCACCCTTAATGTCTTAGCGATAGGATTCATCATCCTATCCATGATCTGGTTAATATTTGAAATTTTGGAAATCAAATTTCCGATCGAACCGATCGTCGTTGCTTTCGGTGGACTTGCCACTTTGTTCGCGAGCTACTGGCCTTGGAAGCCAAGGTACGGCTTCACGAGGATGCAAGGCCGTGTAACTATCGACTACCTCGGCAACGATAAGAAGTACGTGATTGGATCAGGCGACGAGCGCTTCACAATTGAATGGTCGTCCGGCGGCGCATACAGTATCCACGTCTATAGAGATCCACCTGATATCTAGGCCGTAGCACTCGCACCTGTTTTGAAAAGTATTGATCTCGTTCGTGACTGCTCTGTCTTCGATTTCAGTTCGTGGGCCATTCTCCCAAAGGAAGGTGAGATCGTTCTCCTACGAAACATGAAGGGGAATTACGCCCTGCTTCACATACACGATAATCCGGGCACAGTCGCATGGTGACGACCGCGATGAGGTAACCTTCTCGTATGTAATCAATCCTGATGTCGGACGGGATTTCTTAAATTGATCAGCCACGCGGAATCTCCTCTCCGCATCATCGGATCGCACGTGGTTCCGGTCTGAAATGGCACGAAATCACCCATTGTACGCTGTTGCCAAACCCAGTGTACGTTTCGCAGAGAAGCCGTTCAGGAAAGCGCAATGAATTCCATGGGCGTCAGTTTGCGCTAATGCCAAGCGCCACAGCCGCGCCCCTCGACCTGGCATGCACTCCCACGACAGCGCCTCCCTGCCCGACCTTGCGATATCTCTCGAATCCCATAATAACCTCTGCCGTACGATTGATTAGTCAAGGCTCGCGCGGGGAGTGTCTGAATGCTGTATCGTTACGAAGATCTCGGCGATCATCAGTTCGAGACTTTGATCGTCCTGCTTTGCCGCCGTTTGCTAGGCGCGGGCGTCAGAGGTTTCGCGCGAGGACCAGATGGTGGACGAGACGCAAAGTTCATGGGCGTTGCAGAGCTGATACCGAGCAAGTGCGCCCCATGGTCCGGCACTGTCATTGTGCAGGCCAAGCATACGAACGCCTACAACAAGGCATTCAGCGAGACGGATTTCTTCAACGTCGGATCCGACCGAAACGTAATCGCCGAGGAGATATCACGCCTCAGGAAACTGCGGGCTGCGAAGCAGCTAGATCACTACATGCTCTTTTCCAACCGCAAGCTGGGAGCGAACATCGATCAGACCATCACCGATCACATCTCTACCGAAACCGGGTTGCCACCGTCCTCCATACTTCTGTACGGCATCGAAGAAATCGAACCTTGGCTGAAGCAGTTCAACGACGTGCCTAAGCTCGCGAATCTGGATCCGATCGAGTCCCCATTGATCGTTTCACCAGACGAGCTGGCAATGGTTGTCGAAGCGTTCAGGAACCACGATGGCGCGCTGAAGGAGGCGATCGAGATGCATCCCGTCGAGCGCATGCCGTACGAGCGAAAGAACGAGATCAACAACATGTCGGCCGATTATGCCAGGACCCAGCGCAAATACTTCCTCAAGGACACGGTGCAGATACAGAATTTTCTCGCGGCGCCAGAAAACAAAGAAGTCCTTGAATCCTATGAGACGGCCGTGACAGAATTTCAGTTGAAGATCATCGCGAACCGCCATGCATTCCAAAGCTTCGACAAGGTGATGGAATATCTTACGGATCTGCTTTTCGGGCGCGACCACGTTCTGCGGGCGAACAAGCGTCTGACTCGGGCCCTGATCTTCTACATGTACTGGAACTGCGATATCGGACTTGAAGAGAAGAATGCTGCGACCGTCTAAGCACTCCCACCCAGATCGAACAGTAGTGAATGTCGCCCTTCTTCTGCTGAAGCGGCTGAGGGAACGCCGCCTGTGCGAGTACGGATCCTTGCTAGCCTACGCCCGAAAGTCGGTTCCGGGCGGCGATGTGCTGTTTCTCCCGTCGCTAAGTTTCCTCTTTCTCATGGGCGTGGTCGAATACCATTCCAAAACCGACTCTTTCGAATACGTTGGCAAGCATGAAGCTATCTAAGCTCTATACAAACAGGCCGGAGATCTTCACGGAAATCGAATTCAACCAAGATCTGAACGTGGTCATGGCGGAGATCCGTCTGCCTGAAAACCGCGACAGGGACACGCACAATCTCGGTAAGAGCACCGTCGGGCGCCTTCTCGACTTCGGGTTCCTTTCGAAGCGGGACCAGAGGTTTTTCATGTTCAAGCATTTTGACAGATTCGAGGAGTTCGTCTTTTTTCTGGAGATCGAGCTCGGCGGCGGTGGCTACGTCACCGTCCGGCGCAGCGTTGCGGACGCGAGCCGCGTAGCATTCAAGAAGCACCTCACTGGACATCAGGACTTCGCCGTGTCCCCCGAGCGCGAATGGGACCATTTTGACGTGCCGTTCGAACGTGCCCGGGAGATGCTGGACAGCTATCTCGGTTTACACTTCTTGAAGCCGTGGCATTACCGAAAGCTTCTGGGCTATTTCCTGCGCTCCCAAGAGGACTACGTCGACGTATTCCAGCTCCGGCGCTTCGCGGGCGCCCACGCCGACTGGAAGCCGGCTTTGGCACATATCCTCGGCTTCAATGCCGCACTGATTGAAGAGCACTACGCCAAAGAAGATGAGCTTGAAAAGGAAGAGATCAAGGCAACCACCATCCGTCAGGAACTCGGCTCGGAAGCAACCGACTTGGCCAAGATTGATGGCATGCTCCTCCTGAAGAAAAAGGAGGCAGAGCGGAAGCAGGCCGAGGTCGATGTCTTCGACTTCCGTAGGCAGGACAAGGCCGAAACCAAGGATCTGGCCGATCGCATCGATGTGCAAATAGCGGCGTTGAACGAGCGGCGATATTTCCTCACGGCCAACCGTAAGAAGATCACAACTGCCCTGCAAGAGGACCAGCTCCTCTTTGATCCCCAGGATGCCGCAGATCTGTTCGCCGAAGCGGGAATTCTGTTTGCAGGGCAGATAAAGAAGGACTTTGAGCAGCTTGTCGCCTTCAACAAAGCCATAACTGACGAACGTCGCGGTTATCTTGAAGAGGACAGGCAGGAGATCGATGCGGACCTGCGGTCAATCAACAGCGAACTCAACAGCCTAGGCAGGCGTCGTTCGGAAGGTATGGCCTCCTTGAGCGAAACCGACATGTTCGCGAAATACAGGAAGAACTCCAACGACCTCGTCACGCTCCGCGCCGACATCGCAAGCCTTGAGCGCCAACGCGATTCGCTGCACCGTCTGCAAGAGCTGCGGTCCAAGGTTCGTGGCCTGAAGGAGGATAGTGCGCGGCTGGTCGAGCAGATCGAGACTGACGTTGAGGCGCAGAGCGCAGCCGAAGACAGCCTCTTCTCTCGCATCCGGGTTTATTTCAACGAGATCATCGAGGAAGTGATTGATGCCAAGGCCTTGCTGAGCGTGCGGGTCAACCAGGAGGGACACCTCGACTTCAGTGCCGAGCTTCTGAATGACGCAGGCAATGCGACAAGTGCCGACCGCGGTTTCAGCTACAAGAAGCTCCTCTGCATTGCCTTCGATCTGGCGATCCTCAGGGCGCATCTCTCTGAGGAGTTCCCCCGCTTCGCATATCACGACGGCGTTTTTGAATCGCTCGACGACCGGAAGAAGGAAAATCTACTGGACGTCATCCGTCGATACAACGCACTCGGCCTCCAGTCGATCATAACGCTGATCGATTCCGATCTTCCTCAAATCGTCAACGGCGAAGCGGTGTTCGCCCCTCGCGAGATTGTGTGTGTGCTTCATGACGAAGGCGACGATGGCCGCCTGTTTAGAATGGGGCCATGGTGAGCACTAAAGGCTCGGTGCGAGACAGGAATTCCCGCCAGAGGATTCGTCTTTTGAAGATCCATCAATACGCGGGACGCTGCAGCCTACCGCAAGTTTTGCCGCCGCATCGGCAACCTCGTTTCCGGCCACCCCTGCGTGTCCCTTGCACAATTGGGTCCTGACCTGCGGATTCCGCTCGAGCAGCGCATCGAGCTCTTGCCAGAGCGTAACATCCGGGATCGCCCGGCGACGCTCATGTGAATTCCCCCTCACACGCTTCCAGCAATTGCCGCGCCAGATGTGTCGCCATCCGTCGAATCCTTCAGCGAGATGAGTGGAGCCCGTCCAGATCACAGAGGCCGCAGTTAGCGCCTCGCGCTCGAGCCAGGATAATCCTCGGGCAACGGCCAGGACTTCGAAGGTGTTGTTCGAGGCTCCGATCCCTGTTCCCGCATCTGCCGAAATCTGACGGTTGCCATCCATGACCACGAAGGCCCAGCCTCCTGATCTGGAAGCAGCATCGAAGGATCCATCGGCGTGGATGTGAAGAATGTCGGTCATATGAGGGAAGTTATCATTTGGATGGTGCTCCGCTCCAGCCTCGAATCTGGGCGACACAGGCGGATGAACCTGTGGCACGATTTCGACCGCACAATTCGCTTGACGTCTCGAACAAACAAGGAACATATGCGCCGGGCAATCGCAGCGATGAACGCTGCCTCGGCGAATAGGTTTCGGGACACGGAGATACCAGACTATAATGGCGATCATAGCGTTGTTGCCGACAATATCAGCAAAGACCGCAGAACACGGTTGCGAAGGCTCAGACGTTATCCAGAACTGCGCAAGTTCGTCATAGAACAATTGGAAGCACATTGGTCGCCGGAACAGATCTGCGGCCGGCTGATTAGCCATGGCCTGAGCGCGATACGTCTATGCGCAGAAACGATCTATCGCTTCATTTATTCAAAGGAAGAATACGCGCTGAAACTGTATGAACACCTGGCCGAGATGCGAACAAAGCGCTGCCCACGTGGCACCAGACGATCGCGCAGTTCCCGCATTCCAGAAGCGTTTTGTATTCATCAACGTCCCGATTTTATTGGCAATCGTCTGCAATTCGGCAACTGGGAAGGTGGTTTGATCATCTTCGATCGTGACTTTGGAGAAGCCAATGTCATGACACTTGTTGAACGAAAAAGTCGTAATTACGTCATCATTAAAAACAGCAGTCGGCACTCAAAGCCTATCATGAACAAAATCACTCAGGCCTTTGCAGCACTGCCTTATCATGCACGCCGCAGTTTTATCTTTGATCGTGGTTCCTAGTTTATGGCGTATCGGGCTTTGGAGGATGGAATTGGAGCTAAAAGCTGGTTATGTGACCCAAACTCACCCTGGCAGAAAGGCGCGATTGAGAACATCAACAAGCGCATTCGACGGTATTTGCCCAGCAACACGGATCTGACACAAGTCAGCCAGGCACAGTTGACCGCCCTCGCCCATAATCTCAATGCCACACCGCGCAAGTGTCTTGGATTTAAGACACCAGCCGAGGCTTTTGCTACATTTTTAAGGATGCAGCATAATCAGATACTCTCACTACCGGCATGATGCAGGTGGGGCAGCTTTTCCAGAACGAAATCACGTGTATTTATTCAGTTAATTAGTTGCATAATTAATTCATATTAATAAATGCATCGGTACAATAATAGCTTACTAATAGTTACAAATTATAGAATTATGCAAGTATTATCAAATATAAAGATATGGTGAAATTTATCATAATAGTTTCATATATAGGTAATTAGCAAAAGTATAGCAGTCATCAATTCTGATATTTCTTATAATATTATTAATGACACAATTAAAATATATATTTGCCACTATTTAGACGCAATTTATATTAATCATAGAACGACTGGTACCAGCGAAACTTCATACAATGAATCGATGACCTATCGTTATCGAAACACAAAATGGAGACAGCCATGAATATTGAACACAATCAGACAATTCCAGCAAATCCCTCCACTGAGGGGGATGTTCTTCGCGAGAAGGGGATCAGCGCCGGTGCGAATACCGGGCATGTATACGAAATGGATGATGACATGATCTTCGATACTGCCCTGGCAACGATGCAGGTGAGCGTCAGCGGCGGCTACTCTTAATCGAAAATGCGGGAGGGCGTTTTGTGCCCTCCTTTTCTACTCGATGCTATGGAGGAGAACATTATGGACAATGCCGCATTAATTTCCGCATTTCCATCAAAGGCACGTACCGATCTGGCGCGTCAGAATTACTATTTCAAAGTTCTATCAAGTCTAGCATATCTTATTTCCGTAGGGGCGCCTAACCGGGATTGTCCCAATATCTCAACATTGGTGAGAACCCCTCTTAGTTCTGGAGCCTTGGAGCCGCGACTATTTTATCTCCATGATGCGCTTTTGCTTGCCATGCGCGCACAAGACGTCAACCGTGTTCAACAAACATTGCAGGCGGTGGAAGAGGTAGCGAAAGCCGGCATGAGGATCAAGAACGATCATATACCGGAGATAATATCTATCGGTGATGCTGATTGGGAAAATTTTATAGTCGAGAATTCTATCAATCTAGGAGAAGAATATTTCAATAAGTGTCCAGAAATCGCTCCTGTTTCGGAGGATGTCGCGGCTGAACAGCGCGGAAACGTGATCGCGGCACTCGAACTCATTGAAGAATTTTTCCCCGCTATGCACGAAGAGGTTCAGGGGCTTCTCAATAAGCTCCGGCTGTTTAAGGGTGCCGTAACAATGGGGATTACAGACGTCCGAATGTTCGGATGCATGTTGATCCGAACGCCGCGGCCGGAGGTTAACACTCAACTCTATTATGCTGAACATATCACTCACGAGACTTCGCATATGTATCTCAATGCAGCGATGTCTATAGATCCTATATTGCTAAATGATCGTTCGGAACTTTTTACATCCCCACTTCGACCTGACCCACGGCCAATGATTGGTGTTTTCCATGCGACTTTCGTCACATCCAGAATTGTCCAACTATTCGAAAGTCTCTCTCAAGATTGGGCCGCTTCAGAGGACACGGACGTGTACCTTTACCAGCAATTGGATGAACTAAAAGCTGGGATCAACGAAGTGACGAGGGGCGCGAAGCTTACGCCGACGGGAGCACTCCTACTCCGAGAGTTCGAAGAAATAGCACAGAATGCCGATCAGGTTATAGCAAAGTCCGGTTTAGATACCGGCAAGGTGTATATGCACCGCTTCGGCGGTGGAACAGAATTCAAGCCTGCCAAATCAATTGACAAGTCGGTCGAGACACATGGATAGGAGTTCAGGCCATGATTATTTCTGCCATTGTGGCCTCTGTGAGAAGAGAGCTAGACGGCAAGGGCTGGAGTTTTATCGAGGGTGGTGAATCTTCTGTCTTCGACCAAGTCACAGACACATTAGCAAACAAGCTATACGACAGCGATATCCGCCTTGACGACCGCTTTCCGCATATGGTGTCGAAGCCAGCAGCAATCGCCTTTCATTGCGATAGTCCACGAGCGAGGTACATTGCTTGGCTATGCATCGCAAGTGGAGAGAGGAGCGTACCGCTTAAACTCGTCGATACTTGGAGCGTGTTGGCGAAAATGGACGAAGACACTGTCGCAACACTCGCAGCAACTAGATTGGGGTTCAATTGTCGCATAACAGAAAAATTATGTTCCATGCCCATAGTCAGCAAAAATGCAGCTGATGATGAGATCATTGTATTCTTCAATCGCTTGAATGCACCGAAAAACTTATCAGAAAGGCAAAGACAGGCAGTTGCCGACTTTACAAGTTCTGTTGATCGGGCTGAAGCCGTTGAGATAAATTTTCGATCCAATGATATACTTATAGTGAAAAATCACCGAATTGTGCATGGAAGAGATGCATTAGATGAAGTTTCCAATCGACACCTGGTTCGTCGTTTGCTTGACGATCCGTCGGTAAGTCTTCCTATCAAATTCGTTCGAGCCTCGAATGTCGTCACAACACACTGATAATGAGAATAGGCGGAAGCTGAAAATTCCCGCTCTACCGTTCCGTGTCGCGACTAAGCTGTGCGTCAATGGTGAATGGTGGTACGCAAAAGCTGCGCTTTCGCTTCGTTGTGTCGGACAAGCATTGCCAGTCTTTGGATTTTCGTGCTCCGAAAGCAAAGAGCAGGCGATAAAGTCAGCCAAGTTTGAATGCGTGGAGCACTTGTGGGGAAGAATGGAGTTTTATACCTCTTGCAGCCTTGCTGAACACTTGCCTGTACAATCGTGGCCATCTGGAAGTTGCGTTGGGAAAATCGCGCGAAGCAAGTTGCTTATAGGATCTAGTGCACCTCAAACAGCAGCTTTGAATGCCACGGGACTAGCATTAGGTTCACCAGAGCACGACGCCATTTCGCACTCCGTGATGGAGCTATTTGAACGACACTATGCGGCAAGTTGGTGGAATAAAGAGACGCTCACCCTTCGACGAAAGTACGCTGACATTGATGCCAACAGAATAAGAGCCGTGCTCGTTAGGCAGGTTGAGAGAGGATATTTCGCTGTCAGTTTGGAGGTCGATCAGTCGCTTCCGCTTACATGCTTTGGATCAGCCTTTCGAAGCGACTATTTGTCAGCAGTAAGGCATGCTGAGGAAGAGTATATCATGCTGAAAACCGATATGTCTGATAGTACGAAAATCAGCAACAGGCATAGATGTCTTGTTGATGAAAGCTATTGCAGATCAATATATGAAAAACTCCTCACTAAGTTTTCATTTGACCATGAGTTTAATGAAACTCCAATTCCGAATTGCTATTATTCATACTTATATTCGGAAGAAGATATAATTCTTGTTCGTGCATTTTCGGATAATGCACTAGATGTAACGCGGAATTTATCGGAGATCAGGAGTCCATTCCTATGAACCTAAGTTCCATTGTATTTCTGTTTAGTGCCTTCTATCCAACATCCATCGGAATGCTGATAACAACGATTATTGGTATCTCGACATTACGGAATGAAAGTCCACTCTTATCTTCCGTAATATTTGCGCTTCCGTTTGTGATAACCATTGTAGTTTCACCAATCGTCGCGAAGTTGTTAAAGGGATTACCAAGAGATAATATCATAAAAATACAGTATTTAACAAGATCGCTATTGATTGTATCGGTTCTGACAACTCTTTATGTTGTCTTGCAGGAAGAAATATACGTGATATTCCCATATGTATTACTCTTGACGACCTTGTGTTTTGATCAAGTTTTGACGAGTGATGCTCCTTTAATTGCCAAGGATATATATGGCACGCAGTTTAGCTCGGCAACTGCATTTGGTAATTTTCTTGGCCGCGGTTTCCAGAGTGTAACGCCTGTCGTTGCGGCGTATCTGGTAGCTTCGAACCATGGGATGTTTTGGGTTTCACTCATTACCCTGACTGCCTTTCTCGGTCTGGTCTATCCCTTTGTCGTTGCATTGGTGCAAGATGAGTTTGAAAAACCAGCACAAAAGAAAAGCGATGCTACTAACACGTCAAACGGAGCATTGTACGACAGTGACGCATGGGGAAAGTGGTATGTCGTTTTTAGTGTTTTGGTGAACCTATCGCAAGGATCTGTGGCTTTCGTGTTGATCGCAATTGACCCAAATTATTATGGACCCATATATTCCAGTATCCTTTATGGTGCATTTTTTATTGTTCAAATAGCTGTGCTGACTGGATTTTTGCGTATGGAAACCATTAGCAGGCTCCCCACCGGAGTAACGTGGTTTCTTTTTTTCAATGCGATAGGGCTACTCATTCTTTCCATACTAGGGAACTCATGGGCCATCGCAATCGTAGTGGCTGTTATTGGACTTGCGTACGGTGTCTCCATTCCGCTTCTGTCTGAGGTCATATTAGGTCGTTTACGGGGCCCACATTTTAGACAGTATTTGGCGAATGCAAAAAGTGGTGGGAGGCTCGCGTCTATTTTCGCCTTGTGGGCAGCGGGTTTGGCACTGTCAACGGGCATCTCGTCGAGCCATCTACTTATGATTTCAAGTATATTTCTGGCAGGAAGTGCTGCGATCCTGGCAGTATTAGCTAAAAATCTTCAAAAAGCTGATGACATATCAACGGCAGCAGTGTCAGGCGACAACGCTATTTCCGGTGGTTAATGGCCGGTTGCGTTGGGGGTGCATTCTATCATAAGCATGCAACATGCCAATGAGTTCATGTGGTTAGCCATGGAGGAAATTGGATATCAAATTGCTATTCACAGATCACTTTGTCCGAACGGTGTCGTCTTTCCGAACTTAAACAGCTTAAAGTCTCTCTCGGCGACATAGCGCGACCAATGGTTCGTCATTGCTCGACGATCTATCGCGAGATCAAGCGCAACAGCTTTCGGGACACGGAGATACCAGACTTTGACGGCTATCACGCCTGATCCCGGTCGATCGGCCGCTTTTACGCCATTGTGCGCGCCACCTTAATCATGACCTGTTTACGCATGAAGTCACAAGAGTTGCGAATGATGAATTTATGGGGTCCATAACAACAGGCTTTATGCGAAACGCTATGCGTAGTGCAGAAACCATGATGCGGGCTTATTCAAACTAAGGCGGGCATTCAACACGCCGGCCAGTGTCCGTTTGAAGTTCAGATCCACTTGTACGGATTATACTCAGATACCCTTGGTGATAGAAGTAGCCCTCGCCTATTTGGCGCAACACCGTCCCCGATGGAAGATTGATTTGATGACGAAATATAACCGCACCTGGAGCCAGCGGGATCATTGGTAGCTGATCCTGGTCATGATGTTAATGGTGGTTGTGTTTGAGCGCATCAATGGCCAGCACCGTGCCACCGATTAATGCGCCGCCAAACAAAAGGTTTCTGGCTATCGTATTGTTGTCGGTGGATTGAGCTAAGGCACTGTTTAGTGCTGACAGGTTCAAAGTAGCGAGGAATGTCAGTTAATCATCAGCCGCCTGTCAAAATCCTCAAAACATCAATTATCACTAGTGGAAACAGGCATTGTCATTACGGGATATACGATATAATATATCTGGATATACACCAATAGATATACATGAGGACCAATGCCCCTCTATATTCGCGACGATGAAGTTGATGCCCTGGCTATCAAGGTCATGAATATGACCAAAGCACCCAATAAAACGGAAGCTGTGCGTCGTGCGCTGATGCACGAGTTGGCACGTAGCAGCAAAACCGTTCCTCTGAAGGACAGAGTAGACCAAATTACTCTGCGCATAAAAGCCAGAATGGGCCAAAATCAAACAGATTTCGACCCCAAGAAATTTGCTGATGATATGTGGGGCTCGTAATGTTTCTGGATGCATCAGCTATTGTTGCCATTCTGACTGGCGAGGAAGACGGCGGATATTTTCTTGCTAAGATCGAAGCCAGTAAGAAGCCGATTTATGTCTCAGCGCTATCGATTTTTGAAGCTGTCATTACGATCGCGCGCAAAGAATCCGTTTCGCACAATGGCGCAAACTCACCGACGCCGCTTGCCATGATTGAACAATCACAAACCGATGTGACAGAGTTTCTGAGTATCATCGGCGCGAAAGAGCTGCCCATCAACGGATCTCTGCAAAAGGTCGCTATTGCTGCGGCTTCTGAATATGGCCGCTTTGTTGCTCACCCAGCACAGCTTAATTTTGGTGATTGTTTTGCCTATGCCTGTGCCACTGCCAATCATTTGCCGCTCCTCTTTAAAGGCAATGATTTCGTGCACACTGACATTGAGCGCGCCTGAAGCATTCTAAGCATAAGTGATCGAAAAAGAGGTGGCACTAAAATAGTCTTATGCTGTTTAACAACAATCACTTCTTTTTAGTTTCTGTTTATATTCAGTTATACCCCAGACTGTAAGGCCTCTTCGAGCCCCAGCGACGGATACATTGCTGTGATAGCACTGATATCATCCATCAATTCTGTGATAAGCCAGTCACGAACCTGCGCCACAATGGGACGAACAGGCTTGCCCCGCAGACGCACCAGATGACATTTGCGATGCGTTGGTAATAGCCGATTTTGAGCTGGGATTAAAGCGTTTGTCCGAAGCCAATGCGCAACGACATTTAACCAGCCAATCGCCACCCCCTGCCCCAGTAATGCGGCCTGCACAACAATGGCATAGTCAGAGAACAGCATTTCATCGTGAGCTGCCCGACCGCGCGCGGGTAGGAAAAAATCCGGCCAGTTAGGCTGCGCCTCACTCAGATTAATAAGCGTTGTCGCGGGCTGATCCAGAACCGAAGTCGCTTCATCATGCTCTCTTTGATAGGTCGGGCTACAAATCGGCACGAGTATTTCGGGCATAACGAAAGTGGCTTCATGATTATCATCACCACCTTCTACAAATCTCATACCGAGATCAACGTCATTCACTGGGCCAGCCAGCGGCCCCATAATTAATTCGAACCGCAGATCAACGCCGGGAAAAGTCTTCTTAAAAGCCGCCATGCGCGGCATCACCCAATGCGTCGTAAAACCGGTTGAAAGCGAGAGCGTAACCGTTTGAACGCCCTGTTTTCGGTCGCTGATTTCTCTTAATGCCTGTTCAATGCCAGCGAAGCCCCGGTCAATCGCATCATGTAGAATCTTACCGTACTCGGTCAGCGTGACACCGCTCGTCGTCCGAATGAAAAGCTGTACATCCATATGCTCTTCAAGTCGCCCGACCATACGACTGATAGCGGCTGGCGTCACGTTCAGCTCCTGAGCCGCTTTGGAAAAATTTCCATGCCGTGCTGCTGCCTCCAATGTGAAAAGGCCATTCATCGAAGGAAGAGCGCGTCGCAAAATCGTCATTACATTTTGTAACATCGTCTCAAGCTTTTTTCAATTGCGCCCGTCGCAGTTATTTGTTCTCCTACTAATCAAGAAAGGAGAAAATCCTTCATTATCGTCAGGGGAACAAAGCATTTGTAAGCGCTCAGTGCCAAAGCAGTTATGCGCAAAACTAATGTTTAGCTCTTCCATTGAATGCAGCAGATCGAGCCTGACCAATATTTGATCAGTCGATAAAATATTTAGTGGAATCAAATGACTGAAACCAAAAAATCGTCAAGTGTTGGAGTTTCCATCCGTTCAGCGACGAAGACCTATGGAGCTTTCTGCGCACTTGATTCAGTCAGTCTTGATGTTGCGCCCGGTGAATTCGTCTCAATTCTGGGGCCATCCGGTTCCGGTAAAACAACATTTCTTGGCATTCTTGGCGGATTTGTTCAGCCCACATCCGGTTCCATTTGGTTGGGTGATCGCGATATTACATTGGAGCCACCGCACAAACGCGACATTGGCATCGTCTTTCAGAACTATGCCCTGTTTCCACACATGAACGTCGCCGACAATATCACATTTCCATTGCGTGCACGCCGGATGCCAAAATCGGATTGGCCAGAAAAACTGCGCGATGCACTGGCAATGGTTGAACTGACAGGACTTGAAGGCCGCAAGATTGACGAATTGTCAGGTGGCCAACGACAGCGTGTCGCTCTTGCCCGCGCAATGATCTTTGAGCCGCGCCTCATTTTGATGGATGAGCCGCTTTCAGCGCTCGACAAGCAGCTGCGTGAAAACATGCAGATTGAGCTCAAACAGCTGCATCGCAAGCTTGGTGCAACGATTGTTTATGTCACGCATGACCAGCGCGAAGCTCTTACCATGAGTGACCGCGTTGCGATCATGAACAAGGGCAAAATCGTGCAGATCGACACGCCGGAAATGCTGCACGACCGGCCAATAAATTCGTTCGTCGCCAGCTTCATCGGTGAAGCTACGCTTCTGCCCGTCACTAGAAATGGTGACAATAGTGTCAGCCTTGCAGGCACGACGCTGCGCTCAGCTTACCCAATTCCGCAAGGTGAGAAGCTCTATCTCGCCCTCCATTCCGAAAAGCTGACTGTCAACGACCAGCCCGGAAGCGACCATGTAAATCGTCTGCGTGGCACCGTTATTGACGCACTTTATCAGGGCGAAAGCATCCGCGTTTTCATGCAGCTACCCTCTGGCGAAAAATTAAGTTTCCGTCTCCCGACCAATCACGCAGGTCGTGCGCAACTGCGTGCCCCCGGCGAAGAAATCGAAATTGCACTTCACCCGGAAGACACGGTGATTGTGCCACAAACCAACTAACGATCACGCATAAGTATTACGAGGAAAACAGCAATGAAGATCACAGATTTTAAAGTGATGACCTTTGACGTCGTGGGCACTTTGATCGACTTTGAAAGTGGCGTTTTGAATGCAACCCGCAAAGTCGGCGGCGAAAAGGCTGCCAAGCTGAGCGACGATGAAATCTTCGGCCCTTACATTCGTGGTCGCGATAAATTCTACGGTCGTTCCTCGTCGGCAATGAAGGATGTCTACCTTCATATGGCGACCGAACTTGGCATCAACAACGATCAGGCTTCCGCAGACTTGTTCCAGTTCGCCATTCTGCATCACCCCGCTTTCGAGGATTCCATTGAGGCGCTCAAGCGTCTGCGCAAAAACTTCCGTCTCGTCGCCATGACCAATGCCGACCGCACCACATTCTCAGCCTATTCGGAGACGCTCGAAAACCCATTCCATGACAGCGTGACCTGCGATGAAACCGGATATGCAAAACCAAATCCGAATTTCTTTGCTTACAACAAAGGCCGTCAATCAGCGTTTGGCTTCAAACCATCAGAAATCCTGCACGTAGCTCAGAGCCAATACCACGATATCGGCATAGCAAAAGAGCTGGGCTACACAACCTGCTGGATCGAGCGCCGTCAGGGACAAAACGGCTTTGGCGGTACGCCGACACCCAAGGGCGTAACAAAGCCTGACTTCCACTTTTCGACATTGAAGCAGCTTGCAGACGCAATTGACGCTGAACTCCTTTCAGCTTCAGTCGCAAACGCAGCATAGATCGGAGCGTCACCCCACCATGACGACACGCCCACCCTTCGATGACATCAAATCCCTATGGCAAGCAACAGCCGTTGAGCGCCCGCAATTTTCAGCGATTGCAGGCGGAAGCCAATATGATGTCGCGATCATCGGAGGTGGCTATACCGGCCTTTCAACAGCACGATACTTGGCACGCAAAGGCCTGTCAGTGATCGTGCTGGAAGCAAGCCGTATCGGATGGGGCGCGAGTGGACGCAATGGTGGCGTCGTCTCTGCTAAATTCCGGCTGGCATATCGCGATATTGCCAGCCGCTTCGGCATCGATGTCGCCCGGCTTATGCACGATATCAGCATTGAAGCGGTAGAACATGTCGGCGAACTGGTCCGCGATTACGCTATCAAAGATGCAAATTATCACGCCACAGGCTCTCTCCGGTGCGCCCATAATCAGGTCTCGCTTGATGCAATCAAAGCGGAATGCGCCTGGCTGAATGAAGCACTCGGCGACACGGCTTGTTCGATACAATCTGCTGCGCAAGTTGCAGAAGAAACGGGGTCGAATGACTTCGTCGGCGGCATGCTCAACACCCACGGCGGCATTATTCACCCGCTAAATTTTGCCTTGGGATTGGCTCGCGGTGTGCAGGCCGAAGGCATCACAATCTGCGAAAACGCTCCAGTCGTTGGCATCAAGCGCGATTCAAACGGCGTTGTTGCTGAAACGAAGAACGCAACAATCCGCGCCACGTCAGTTGTCATCGCAACAAACTCTTATTCTGATCTGACCAAAGCAACCGCACCAGTGCGAAAGGCAATCATCCCATTCCGCTCGGCAATGATTGCAACGCAACCACTCACTGGTACAGCAGGCGAAAGCCTTCTTAAAAACGGGAGAAGCTATACCGAAACCCGGCGAATGATGCGCTGGTTTCGCAAGTCCGGCGACCGACTTATTTATGGCGGACGCGGCGCGTTTGGAAAAACGGATTCCGAAGCAGCATTTGCCGCCTTGCACAAAGCGATGGTCAAACAGTTTCCTGAACTTCAATCCGTTCAGGTCACACATCGCTGGTCAGGCCTTGTTGCTATGACACTCGATAGTCTTCCCCATGTCGGACGTATCGATGACCGGATTGTCTACGCGCTAGGTTATAACGGAACGGGTGTCGCCATGTCGTCATATATTGGCAAGCATGTGGCTGAGCTTGTGGCTGGCAACAAGGTTGATCTGGGTCTGCTCACGCAACTCCCGCTCAAACAAATCCCTTTTTATGGTCTGCGCGCACCAGCCGTTCGTGTGGTTGCAGGCTGGTATCAGTTTCTCGACGCCATCGGACGTTGAGGGAGATCGAAGCTGTGCGCCGGAGCAGCTGCTTAATCAAGCCGGTAGACAAGAATGGACCCGGAAGGTCCACACAGAGGAGAACGAACATGCGCATACCAACTCTCGCAGTCCTCCTGTCCTCAGCGGCTTTTGTCACTGGTATCAGTCAAGCATCTGCTGAACAGATCACCTTTGTTTCACAAGGCGGCGCCTATCAGGAAGCACAGACCAAAGCTATTCTGGATCCAGTTGCGGAAAAGCTTGGCATCACGATCAATCAGGATAGTTCACCAGATGCATGGCCTGTGATCAAAACGCAGACTGAAACCGGAAAACCGGTTTGGGATGTTATTGATACGCCAGCAAAAGACTGCATTCGCGGCGGCGAGCAAGGCATGATCGAAAAGCTCGATTTCTCCAAGCTGCCGAACGTCAAGGACATGCCAGCTGAATATAAGTCGCCATATTCGGTCGCTTATGAATTTTATTCCAGCGTACTTGCTTATAATAAAGACAAGTTTGGCGATAATGCACCAAAGACATGGGTAGACTTCTGGGACGTTAAGAAATTCCCCGGCACCCGCGCCTTGCGCAATCACCCGTTGGCAACACTTGAAGCCGCTCTGATTGCAGATGGCGTTCCAATGGATAAGCTTTACCCGCTTGATGTCGATCGCGCTTTTAAAAAGCTTGAGGAAATAAAGCCGTTTGTTACCGTCTGGTGGACGTCCGGCGCACAATCGGCGCAGCTTCTGGCCGATGGCGAAGTGGATATGACAATGGCGTGGAACGGTCGCGTTTCCGCTGTGGTGAAAGAAGGTCTGCCGATTGGTTACACCTTCAATCAGGGTTTTCTGCAATATACGTCGCTTTGCATTCTGAAAGGCGCTCCCAATCTTGAAACTGGCGTGAAGTTCATCAACGCAGCGCTGGACCCTGAAATTCAGGCGAACTTCCCAGCCTATATCGATTATGGCCCGGCAAACCCTGCTGCTTATAAGACAGGTAAGATCTCACCTGAACGCGCAACCGAAATGCCAAGTTCACCAGATAATGCAGCCAAACAGGTTCTCGTTTCCGATGAATGGTGGAGTTCGCCAGCAGGTGAAGAAGCTCAGAAGCGTTGGGCTGAATTTATCCAGAAATAACATCAGCAAGCGCGCATGCAGTTCTGGTGTGCGCGTTTTTCGCAGTTGAGCGATACAGCATGTCACGGTGATCTTAATGAGCAGTCTGGCCCTAAATCCAAGTGAACTTTATCGACGCAAAGAAATGCGGCTGATGCTGTTTCTTCTGGCGCCCGCATTGGCAGTCGTCACCGCTCTGCTGATTGTGCCGCTTGGCTGGCTTGCCTGGCAATCCATCTGGCAAGATGGGGGTTTTACCGCCGTTCACTATCAGCGTTTTCTGACCGACAACGTTTATTGGATGACATTTCTGCAAACCTTCAAGATTGCATTTATCGTCACAATAGCGGCTCTATTGCTCGGTTATCCAATTGCTTATCTCGCAGCGACCGTGCCGCATAAATGGAGCATCGTCATTCTGGCGATGGTCATCCTACCGTTCTGGACCAGCGTGCTCGTGCGTGCTTATGCATGGCTGATCCTGTTGCAACGAACAGGGCTGGTCAACTCGGCACTCAAATCAATGGGCTTGATCGATGCGCCGCTACCATTGGTGAATAATGAGTTCGGTACTGTTATCGCTACAATCCATATTCTGTTGCCGTTCATGGTGTTACCGCTTTACGCAACCATGCAGAAAATCCCGCGTGAGCTTTCAATGGCAGGATCAAGCCTCGGCGGCACACCGTTTTATGTTTTCACGCGTGTTTTTCTGCCTCTATCCCTGCCGGGAATGATTGCGGGCATGGTGCTGGTGTTCGTGCTTACACTGGGTTTTTACATCACACCGGAACTGCTTGGCGGCGGGCGGACCTATATGGTTTCCATGCTCGTTTCGCGCAACATCGAGGTCTATCACGAGTGGGGGGCTGCATCATCAATCAGTGTTGTTCTGCTGATTTGTGTGTTCCTGATCTTCCGTTTGACCAGCATGGTGATCCCGTTTGAACGCATTATGGGGACGAAGTAAGATCATGTCAGTTTCCCGCGCAATCCTCATCACTGTCGTATCGCTCATCCTGATCTGGCTGATCATTCCGATCCTCATCATCGTACCGATGTCTTTTTCCGGCGCACGTTTTTTGACGTTTCCTCCGCCAAGCTGGTCATTCCGCTGGTATGAAGCTTATCTGGCCAGCAGTGCATGGATGCAGGCAACCAAAGTTAGCCTGATCGTTGCAATAGCGAGTGCGATTCTTTCCACGATCATCGGCACTGCCGCCGCTTACGCGCTCAATCTGACATCCTCCCGGCTTGTCCGCAGCATGCAGGTGGTCTTGTTACTGCCGCTTGTTGTGCCCATCGTTATCACTGCTGTCGGCGTGTTCTTTGTATTTGCGAAGGTCGGATTGCTGGCAACACTTTCAGGCCTCATCCTCGCCAATGTGATGCTCGGCCTTCCTTATGTAGTCACGTCAGTTTTGGTCGGCTTGCGCAAATTCGATCCAACACAGGAGATGGTTGCACGTAGCCTCGGTATGAACCGTTTTCGGGCCTTCTTTGCGGTCACGTTGCCACAAATCAAACCGAGCGTTATCTCTGGTCTTTTGTTCGCATTCATTTCCGCAATTGATGAGACAGTAGTATCACTGTTTATTTCCGGTGGACAATATCAGACACTGACAAAGCGCATGTTCACAGCACTTCGTGACGAAATTGATCCAACCATTGCGTCGATCAGTTCTCTCCTGACCGCCGTGTCCTTTATCGTCGTCATGCTCGCGGCCCTGAGTAGCGGTCGACAGCGTAAGGAGCATGCAACAGCATGATTGCCGATCATCTCATACTCGGCGGAGGATCTGCGGGTTGCGTTCTGGCGGCTCGTCTGTCGGAAGACCCCAATCGACGCGTGATACTTGTTGAGGCAGGCCGCGACATCAGCGCATCCGACATGCCCGATGCCATTCGCAGCCGTTATCCAGGGCGAGCCTATCTCGACACAAACAATATCTGGGCAAAACTAAAAGCCCGTATGGGTGGCTTTGGTCATAATGGCGATAAGCGAGCCTCACGCCGCTATGAACAGGCGAAAATTCTCGGCGGTGGTTCAGCCATCAATGCGTTGATGGCCAATCGCGGTGCACCCACCGATTATGACGAATGGGAGACGCTCGGCGCGCAAGGGTGGAAATGGGAAAACTGTCTTCCCTATTTTCGTGAAATTGAAGCAGATCGAGATTTTTCCGGGCCTCTGCATGGGCTTGATGGACCGATTTCGATCCGTCGTATCGACAATAAAAGCATATCGCCATTCGTTGATCGGGTGATGCACACAATAGATAAAAATGGCTGGCCGATTGGTGAGGATCAGAATGGCCAATGGCGCGATGGGACCTATCGCGGGGCTATCGCCGTCAGTGATAAGGGGCAGCGGCTGCCCACTTCTGTCGCCTATCTCACCGACGAGGTTCGCAAGCGCCCCAATCTTAAAATCATGACCGGCTTTACAGCCGTAAAGATCACGTTTGACGGAAAAAAAGCTACCGGCGCTATTATCAGAAGCAATACCCAAAACACTGATGATATTAAACTTTACGCGCATGAAGTCATCGTTTCGTCAGGTGCAATACATTCACCAGCGCTGTTGATGCGCTCTGGTATCGGCCCCGGTCAGCACCTTAAAAGCCTTGAAATTCCTGTTATCCATGCCCTTGCAGGCCTAGGCCAAAATCTGATGGAGCATCCTTCCATCGCGGTCGCAGCTTATTTGCCACCAGCGGCACGCAACCGGGATGCACTTGAACACCATGAGCAAGCGATCTGGCGCTACTCATCTGACCTCCCCGGCGCGCCATCCGGTGATATGCATGCCGCAATTCTTGCACGCTCTGGCTGGCATTCGGTCGGCAATCGTATCGGCAGTTTGTTCTTCTGGGTCAACAAATCCTATTCGCGTGGAGCCGTTTCGCTCTCATCACCTGATGAATACGCAGAACCAGATGTCGATTTCCGTATGTTGAGCGATGAACGCGATCTGACGCGTTTGAAGGATGCTGTCCGAAAAGGTGCCACAGTCCTATCTGATCAAAATATGCGCGAGTTTGCTGGTACGGTTTTCCCCTCAAGCTACACGCCTCGCGTGGCAAAAGTTGCCGCGCCCGGAACATGGAATGCATTTCAACGTGGCACTCTCTCAGCCATGCTTGATGCGGCAGGGCCGTTACGAACAGCACTCATTCATACTGCTATTACATCCGGTGTCAGCATTAAATCGCTCTTGGAAGATGATTCAGAACTCACCAGTTTCGTGCGTCAGCATGTTGGCGGTACATGGCACCCTTCAGGCACATGCCGCATGGGCGCGGCAGATGATTCACTTTCCGTCACCGACGCGAGCGGCAAAGTTCACGGCATTGATGGACTTCGTGTTTGTGATGCGTCCCTCATGCCTGCAATACCTTGTGCCAACACAAACATGCCCACCATCATGATCGCTGAGAAAATAGCCGACATGATAAAAAGTAAAATTCATTAATGGAAAATTTTAGAGGTCGACTGAGCTAAGCTTCATACAAACAAAGCCAGTCAAAACCAAACCCATTATTTGATACCCAGTCGGAGTTTCGCGTATCTCGCTCCCGACCGAATCCGTTGGTTGTTCCTATATCGTGTGCGGGTCGATACGATGTGAGACAGTGACCATACATATAAATACGGCTAATTCGCATACATTCTCTGCTTACGCGTTACATAGAGATATCGGTTGAATGCACATAAATATGCGCATATGACTATAGCTCAAAGGAGCACGTCTTATGCCACAGCCGGAACCTGCCCGGACATTCAAGCGCGCAACCAATCTTTCAATCGATAGTGAGCTTCTTTCAGAAGCGCGCCGACATAAGATAAATATTTCACGTGCAGCCGAAAGTGGAATTGCGCAGGCACTCGCTGCTGCGAAGTCATTACTTTGGAAAGAAGGTAATCGTTCAGCGATACAAAGTTCTAATGCTTACGTCGAAGCAAATGGCTTACCTCTTGAACGCTATCGTCAATTCTAATGGCGAGATATGACGTTTACGCAAATCCGGGTGGCGGCTATGTGCTCGACGTACAGGCTGATTTACTAGATGAACTAAAAACACGTATTGTCATCCCCCTCATTATTAAAGATATGGCGCCCATCCCGGCAAAACGGCTCAATCCGAGCTTGGAGATTGAGGGAGACGAGCATGTGTTGGTTACACAGTTTATGTCCGCAATTCCGGTGTCCATATTAAAGAACTCAGTCACAAACCTTTCTGTTTCACATGACGAGATCGTATCCGCGCTCGATATGGCGTTTCACGGGTTTTGAACTCTATTGTTTAGTTACTCAACTGGGTGAAAACATTGATGACCAGTCAAGATTCCTGGTGCTGATCAAGACTACAAATAACCGAGCTTCGTTGTCTTAAACGCGAATATGCAACTTCACTGAAGATCAAATTCTGTGTGACCCTGAATGGCCGTCTAAAAAGTCATTGGCCATAGACCTCACCCGGTATCTGTTCGTCATTATTACTTATCGATGACGATTTCGACCCGGTCTTTTTGGTTCGATTTAATAGTAATTCACGGTAATACTAACGAGTGTAAATGTGACATTTCAGGCACATCTTTAGGATAAAGATTTGAGATGTCTTTCAGTTTCAAACAAGCGAAGAAGCGATCTTACCCGTCGAAGCCCCTGTTTTGACAAGACAAAGATGAGTAATTTAGACATATTTTATCTGTCAGCCTGGAATTCTTCTAAATCACTGCGATTGCGCGATATTTTTTAAACCTTTAAGGCGTGAGCAGGGTTCTGTCTGTTCGCAGATGCCCAAAGTATCTTATCCGGAGTGCGCTTAAGAATGACTTCCCGTTTGTGGGATCTGACAGAACTCTATGAAAGTGAGCAGATTAATCTGCGAGCTTTTGTGCGCCGTATTGTCGGAAACACCGCCACAGCCGAAGATGTCGTTCAACAAGCGTTCCTGAACCTGCTCTCGAGATATGAAGATACAGAGAAAGCGCCCGGTCCAGCTTATGTAAAGAGAACAGCGCGTAATCTGGCACTTAATCATTTGCGCAATACCCGTCGTAGGTCAGATGTCGAGATTGCTGTCGATGAGCCAGAGCGCCTCGCCGATACCAGTCCATCCCCCGAAATGACTGTGCTTTACCGCAGTGAGCTGCATCGTCTTTTACACTCGATTGCGCAGCTTCCGCCCCGCAGGCGCGAAGCCTTTATTCTCAACCGTATCGAAGGCTTGAGCTACGATGAAGTCGCCGAGCGTATGGGCATTTCCCGAAATACGGTTATAACCCAGATCGTGTCAGCCTTAGCTGAACTCGACAGACAGCTTTCGGAATAGTTATCAGCGGAAACATCAGGACGCGCATGAAGGAGTTTGAAACCGATCCGGTTTACATGAAAGCGCTGGAATGGTTTGTCCTTTTGCAGGATAAAACCGTCAACGCGGATGATCGGCATGCGTTTTCAGTCTGGATCGCGTCTGATCCCGCGCATCGATTGGCCTATGAGCGCGCACAAAAACTGTGGCAACGCTTTGATACTGTTAAACCTGAGTATGATCGCCTTCGCCATCCGAAACGCGTTGATCGGCGTGGCGTTGTGCTGGGCGGCCTCGCAGCACTTGTTCTCCTTCCCGGTGCTTTTATCATGTCGCGCCGTGGCTTGTTTGCGACCTATCGAACAGATGTTGGTGAACGCCAAAGTTTCAAACTTGCCGATGGAAGCACAGTCGAACTCGGCAGCTACTCCGCTTTGTCGGTCGATTTTGCGGATGATCGCCGTAATCTCATGCTTCATGAAGGACAGGCATTCTTTCAGGTCGCCTCTGACCACTCGCGTCCCTTTGTGGTCAGTGCGGGTGGCGGCACTATAACCGCGCTCGGAACTGCTTTTGACGTCAAACTGACAGATCAGGCAGTGACTGTGTCTGTTCTCGAGCATGCTGTTTCAGTAGCTTTCGGCCAGATTGACCCGCTGCGGCTAAATGAGGGCTGGCAAATGACTTATGGGGCTGAGGAAGCACCCCTTCCTCAGCGCGCCGATCGGCAGATAGTGGAAGCGTGGCGCAACGACAGGGTTATCTTTGAAGATGTTCCGCTTGAGCGGGTACTCAAAGAGCTTGAACGCTATCGTCGGGGCAGCATCGTCCTCACTGACACAGAAATCGGCAATATACCTGTAACGGCTATTTTCGATACGCGTGACGCTGAAGCGGCGCTTACAACCATCGCTGAAACCCTGCCTATCAGGGTTCTGAACGCCGCCGGCTGGGTCACGGTGATTACGCGGCGATAATAAGCGAAAAAAATCAAAATTTTTACAATTGCGATCATTAGATCGCCTTTCCGAGGTGTCTGGTTCTGTAAGGGGCTGCGTTGCAGCCAAGAAGTAATCGGAAAATCCTGCATTGGCAGGGCGTCAGACATCGGGAAATCAGCCTATGCACGTCGATATTAGGAGCGGAATGCGGAGCCGTCATCACCAGAGTTCTAAGGCTCGTCTTAGAACCGGGTTCTCTCTGCATTTGCTTGCGGCCAGCGCATTGGTTGGCATTACGGTATTTGCGCCGGACGTCGTGTGGGCGCAAACCACTCCAAATGGTCAGGTCCAGCGCACATCATTTGATATTGCGGCACAGCCATTATCCAAAGCGCTGGTTCAATATTCCAACCAAACCGGTGTTCAACTGTTCTTTGATGCAAGCATTGTACGTGGCAAAAACTCTGGCGGTGCGCAAGGTTCGCTGACACGTCCAGAAGCACTGAACCACATTCTTTCCGGCTCTGGTCTCACATATAGTCTGCGTGGCAATACCGTTACGATATCAGCGCAGCAATCTGCCAATGCGGTCGGAGTTGCACCCGATGGCTCCGTGTTGCTTAATACAATTACGGTTGAAGGAAGCGCGGGGCAAAGTGCATTTGGTCCCATTGATGGCTATCTCGCAGTCGGTTCCTCATCTGCAACAAAGATGGACACACCGCTGATTGAAACACCACAATCAGTCACTGTAGTAACAGCTGACCAGGTACGTGATCAGAAAGCAACATCGATCGCTCAGACGCTGAGCTACACCCCGGGTGTATCCGCCCAATCAGGCTCATTCAGCCGCATGGTGGATGATCTGACTATTCGCGGTTTCAATGTTGCATCTGGTAATAGCGGAACTTTGCGCGACGGTATGAAACTGCAATCAAATGTTTATGACGGTGGACAGGAGCCCTATGGCCTGGAACGTGTGGAAGTTCTGCGCGGCGCGTCTTCCGTGCTTTATGGTCAGCTTTCGCCGGGCGGGGTGGTCAATGGCGTTTCTAAGCGCCCGACTGATAAACCATTGCACGAAGTGAATGTCGAATATGGCAGCTATAACCGCAAGCAGGTCTCTGCTGATTTTGGCGGCCCAGTTACCAGTGATAGCAGTCTGACCTATCGTCTGACGGGACTTTTCCGCGACGCGGACAACTGGGTTGATAATACGCCTGATGATAAGTTTTACATCGCACCAGCTCTTACCTGGAAACCGGATGAGGCAACGTCATTCACTGTGCTCGGAAGCTATCAGCGTATCAAAACGGGTTTCGCTACGCCGCTACGCTATGAAGATGTCAGCCAGGGGACAATCCCGCGTGACCGCTTTTTGGGGATTGAAGGCTTCGATAAATATAATGTCGATATGTATACGGTTGGCGGATTGTTCGAACACCAGTTTGAAAACGGCGTGAAGCTGCGCAGCAACAATCGCTATTTCCACTCTGATGTTGAGTGGAACTACATGTTTGGCAATCTGGCACCATCGAGTAACGGGAAGCTTACACGGCTTGCCAGTGAACGCTATGAAACATCCTATGGTGCCACCTCGGATACTTCACTCGAATATGCTTTCAATACAGGTGCGATTGAACACAGGATTATCGGTGGTTTTGATTATTATCGCAGGTCCTACGATTCAAACCGCTACAGAGGCACTGGTTATAGCGTACTTGATCTTGAAACCGGCCAATATACCGGCAGCCCTTCCGTGAGCTATGCGGTTAATCGTGGTCAGAAAGCGATCGGCAACCAATACGGACTTTATCTGCAGGATCAGATCAAATTCGATGAGCATTGGACCTTGTTGCTTGGCGGCCGTCATGACTGGTCAGAAAGCACAACAACAACATATCAGAATGGCAAGGTTACAGACCAGAAGAACAGCGCGTTCACCGGGCGCGCTGGCCTCGTCTATGTGTTTGACAATGGCATCGCACCTTATGTCAGTGTCAGTCAGTCGTTTGATCCGCAGATTGGTGCGGATGTGAATGGCGATGCGCTGGAGCCAAACAAGGGACTGCAATACGAGGCTGGTGTTCGTTATCAGCCCGATGGAACTGACCTTATGCTAAGCGCGGCAGTGTTCGATCTCACGCAAAAGAATGTCGTGACCTACAATGCATTTGGCGACGCATTTCAGCAGGGTAAAGTCCAATCGCGTGGCCTTGAACTGGAAGCGCGGGGACAGGTTGGCGATCTTGGTCTGATTGCCGCCTATACATTTACCGATGCAACGATCGAACAAAGCGCCAAGCCTTACGAAATCGGCGAACAGGTTGCGCTGGTTCCACGCCATAGTTTCTCGATCTGGGCCGATTACGATCTCGACAAGGTCGGTGTTAAGGGCGTCAATGTCGGAGCGGGTCTTCGTTATGTCGGAAAGACCAACCTGCCAGACATGGAACAGGACATTCCAGCCTACACGATGGTCGATGCGATGCTTCGTTTCGATCTGGGCGCTTTCAAGAACGAGCTTGAGGGAACTTCGCTGACGATCAATGCACGTAATCTTTTTGATAAAAAATATTACACCTGCGTTGCTCAGGATGGATGCCGCTATGGCGAACCTCTTACCGTGACCGCTACCGTCGGATATAAATGGTAACCAACAGAAGCATCACGCGTCGAGGCATACTGGGGGCGGCTCTTGCCGCTCCTTTGGCGTTTACGATCCCGTCCGGGCAAGCTGGTCAAACAGGCGGCATGCCGCCTATGTCACGCATCGTCAGCATGGATCTGCTGCTTACTGAATTACTCGTAACGCTTGGTCTGCAGCCAATCGCGACGGCCAACGTGCCTCTTTATCAGCGCCTCGTCGGTGACCCTGCGCTTGATATCACTGTTGCCGATCTTGGGCCGTTAAATGAGCCTAATATTGAATACATGCTCTCACTTAAACCCGATCATATTTTGATGGCCGACTGGCAGGCCTCATCGCTTGAAGTGCTGAGGAAAATTGCTCCGGTAACAGCCTATCCGGTCTTCGCAGGCAAAACGCCTGCGGTTGAACATGTTCAGATACTTCTCCGCCGTCTCGCCATGCAAACAGATCGCCTCGCTGTTGCAGACACCATGATCAACAATTGCGAACGTGGGATTGAAACAGCGTCGCGCGCGCTTTCGGGTTTTGATCGCGCTGTCTATGTGTGCCGGTTCAATCGCGATGGGCGGAATGTGGCGATGTTCGGTGGCAATGGCCTGATCGGTGACATGTTAAAGCGCCTTTCGTTGCGGAATGCATTTGAGGGTCGTGTGAATGCATCGGGCGTTACATCTGTTGCGCTTAACCGCCTTGCAGAGAACTCTGACGCAGTCATTATCCACTTTGACAGAGGTGCAGAAACCGACGCGGCTTTAGACAGGCTCACTCATAATCCTATCTGGAACGCGTTTCCGGCGGTGCAAGCGGGCCGCATTGTGCGTATGCCGGTCATTTATCCCAATGGAGGCGTGCGTTCCGCTGAACGACTGGCGGAGCAAATGTGCGAAGGGCTTTCCAATGTCTGACGCCACAACACCCGCGATGATCCAAAAAGATCAGCCCCGCAATATAAGCGTTGCCCTTGGAGCTGCTCTGATTGGCCTGGGGCTGTGTCTTTTTATGCTTAACCTACACCAAAGCGATATATGGCCTGCCAGTACCAGAGCGATATTTGCGCCTGATACAACCAGTCTTACGGATATGCTCGTTTATTATAGTTATCTCCCACGCGTGAGCGTAGCAGTTCTGGCAGGAATTTTATTAGGTCTCTGCACAACGCTTTTGCAGCAGGTACTTTCCAACCCGCTTGCCGAGCCCGGCACTTTGGGTATCTTTTCTGCATCACGCGTTGCTGTTGCTGTCACTGTTCTCTGGTTCCCTGCGGCAGCGAATTCCGGCTTTATTCTTCCCTCTCTTATTGGCAGCGGCATTACGCTGACAGTCATTTTATTCCTCACGAAAACCCTGCAATTCGCTCCGCTCAGAATCGTGCTTTACGGCATGGTGCTTTCGCTCTGTTTTGAAGCCGTGACTACGATGCTGTTGATTGCGCATTTTGAAGATCTGGGTGAACTCATCGTCTGGCAATCAGGGTCACTATCTCAGAACAACTGGAACGGAACGCAGTTGCTTCTTATTGCAACTCTGGCGCTTAGTTTAGTCGCATTTATGTTATTGCGACCTCTGACAGCAATGGGCGTCAACGAGACCGTGGCAACCAGTCTCGGCTCAAAACCTGTACTCGTGCGCACTGTGACGCTGGTCGCTGCCGTAACAGGTGCTGCGATTGTCATATCTACCTGCGGCGTCATTGCCTTTATCGGCCTTGGGGGCGCTGCAATAGCCCGCTTTGCCGGAGCAAGGCGATTGAAAGACCAGTTGATTGCAGCTCCGCTGATTGCGGGGGGCTTATTGCTGACAACCGATCAATTGTTACTGTTTCTCCTGCCAGCTTTGGATGTTCCGGCCGGAAGCCTAACGGCTATTCTTGGTGCGCCACTTCTCCTGATTATCCTGCGAAAAGCCCGGTCGCTGGGGACGCAGACCGCCTCGCTAACTGACGGAGCATCCTACAAACGCCAGACGCCGTTCTTTCTCCTCTTGCTCCTGTTTGCATTGATGGCTTTGACGCTCTTTGTCCTTGTGATGACGCGTTCTGAGGGGGGCTGGCATCTTCTTATCGCCAGCGAATGGGCAAGTTATTTTGAATGGCGGGCTCCGCGTATAATAGCTGCCGCGGCGACAGGAGCGATGCTCGCAATAGCGGGATGTCTTATGCAAAGGATGACCGGCAATCCGATGGCAAGCCCAGAATTGCTGGGCATATCATCCGGAGCCGCCCTTCTTATGATCCCAATTGTTCTCTTTCTGCCTCCGCTTGGACGAACGCAGAGCATTTTGATTGCAGCCTTGGGTAGCATTTTTTTCCTCTCTCTCTCATTGCGCTTGACAGCACGGTCAGGCTTTGCGCCGGAAAGACTGTTGATGACTGGTATTGCGGTCACCGCACTATCAGGTTCTTTTATGTCGATTGTCATTTTTCTGGGCGATATGAGGCTAACCCGGCTAATGGGGTGGATGTCCGGGTCGCTTTATTCCGTTCGCATGTCCGATGCTGTAATCGCATCAGTAATCTGTGTCACTGGCCTGTGCGTTGCATTGTTGCTCCAGCGATGGATGGCGATTTTACCATTAGGGCAGCAAGTTTCCCGCTCGCTCGGGTTGAGTTTAAGGCGGGCCCGCCTGCTCGTCATTCTTCTGACCGGGCTACTGACAGGGACTTCCGTTCTCATTGTCGGGCCAGTCAGTTTCATCGGTTTGCTGGCACCTCATCTCGCTCGACTAACCGGAAATCAGCGCCCCATACCATTTCTGATCGGTTCATCGCTGATCGGGGCGTTAATTCTCGTACTCGCTGACTGGATCGGCAGATATATCGCGTTTCCATGGGAAATACCGGCCGGGTTGATCGCTACCTTTATTGGCGGCTTATTTTTCTGCGTGGCGGTAGCGCGGCGATGATCAGAATTTTCGGAGATCACTTTACAGGGCCACTCGAAGAACTGGCTGCCAATTTCTTCCTGATCAGCGAAGCGACAACGGATTTTGAACCCGCACTTCAGATCTTTAATCAGGATCGCTTAGACAAGATTCTGAAAAGTTTCGCTAAACGCTATGAAGAGCCTGAGCCCCGCGCTGTGGCTTCGCAATGGTCTAAACTCTATTTCTCCCGGCTTATTCTGCCAGCAGCTGCGGCCGCCATTTTATTTGACTGGCAACTAAGGCTCGATCTTTCAAATATCTGCATCGCTCTGGATGACGAAGGCGGCAATATGCGCTTTGGTTTGCCGTCTAAGGGCATTCAAAACGCGGCGAATAACTCCAGAGAACGCTTTTCATTTCTTGCCGACGATCATCTGAGACCAGTCATTTCAGTTCTGTCTGATGTCAGTGGGCTGCCACGCAAGGTGCTTTGGAGCAATGCTGGAAACATACTTGAAAATGTGGTTGAGCGCAGCGCTGCGTTGCTGAGACCAGAGCATCAGGGCGTCCGCGACGGACAAAACTATCTTGCAACACGCCGCTTTGAGGACGGTTCGCTCAATCCATTATTTGAACCCGTTCGATACGTTGATAACGATGGTAAAGTACAACGTAGGCGCCGCATCTGCTGCTTACGATATTTCATCCCTTCATTGTCAATCTGCAAAACCTGTCCTTTAGAAAAAGCCTAGAGCGCAACCTAGGCATATTTGTTCGCGAGTCTCTGACCTAGATAGCCGGTCAAGAACCGGCAGTTCTCTCAAGCACCGTCCGTGACACCGGACTGGAGTTCAGCAAATTTCGTAGCCATAGTCGGATTATCACGCGTCAGTCGCTTAACAGTCAGGTCCTCAGATCGCTTCATCAATACGCTTCATTGCTTCTTCAAAACCGTCTGAGGCCAGAAGACAGTTTCTCCCGAACGCTGATTTGAAATCGTCAAGCTTGCTTTCGAAATTGGTAATGTCGACGTTTTGTACTTTCACCAATGCTAGTTCAGTTTTGTACCTCCCTGAGTTCATTGCCGCATTTCGTAAAAGCATAATGATTGGGATAATAAATTGCGGCCCCACCACCTACATCTTTGGGTAACGATGCGAAACGTCTACAATTCTTGTGTTGTAGAGTTCGCTCTCCGGTTCCAGTAGTGAGACGGTATTGCCAAATTGTTTGAGGCAGGCCGCAGGAACGCTTTGAGCTTTCGCTCATGCGGTCATTTCAGCGGTGTAGTTATGTCAAATGCAAATGCATCATTACGTGCATGGCGGTGGGCACGAGCTGTGTGTTTATGGCGACGCGAACGGTAAATCAGGTTAATCGGATCGTGAGCAGCAAGGAACCTTTGTGCATGTCGCGCTGCCTTGGACCGCCCAAATATCTTTTCCCGTTTTCGTGTTGGCCTATGCGAAACTTCGATGGCGTTATTCAGGCCTTTATGGGCCCGGTGATCCGCAACTGGTGAAAGGTTCTGTATCGGCTTAATGTAACTGTGCAGCTTATCCGTCACAACCACACATGGTCGACCGAATTGCTTCACCAGTATGGGGAAAAACCGTTTGGCAGCCTTAGTGTTACGACAAGTTTTGAACCAGAATACCAAGAACATCGCCGTCTGCATCAATTGTCCGCCAAAGCCAGAACTTCTTTCCGCTGATCATGATGACGACCTCATCGATGTGCGCTTTGTCATTTGGCTGTAGTCGGCCCTTGCGGATACAGTCGTCCAAATGGCGGCCGAAGCGATTAATCCATACGCAAACGGTCTCCCGGCTGCCAAGCACACCACGCTCAGCATTAAGATCTTCCACATCGCCCGTGCTTAAAGCAAATCGGTGATAGGTCCAGACAACGTAGGCAATAATTAAACCGGAAAACGAACCTCCTTCGCCCGGGGAATGGACCTGGGTGATTTCATGCGATATCGATACCGGAAACGCCAGGCTCAAACAAACTGGTAATACCTCTCCGCACAGCGTAAAGTCACTTATGCGTCTTTCAACGCTCTCTTCCGGCCTGGAATTGCTCAAACGCAATTTGCAGTTTCGCACCGATCCTCGCGAGGGGGTCTGGTGGGATCCAGTTGGGGCCAGTCATATTCAGTCGATCCGTTAGTAGCTGTGAACCAACGCCTGCAGCAAGATCCGCAAGGAGTTTGCCCTGACTTGTCCCACGAAGCACACCTGCGCCACCGCACCCTACCGATACGAACATCCCTGGATAGGCCTCACCAAAATAGAAGCCGCCATTATGTGTAACTGCAGTAAATCCACCCCATACGAATTCAAATTCATGGTTTTGAATATGCGGGAACCGGTTTCGATATAAAGCTGTCAACATGGCCCGCGCTTTTTCTGGCGCAAGCTCTTGCTCATAAGAATCTCCGCTCCGAATAAGCAGTCTGCGGTTCGTCTTCCGCATCGTTGTGCCCATTCGATGCGCGGGCAATATCCCCCATTTAGCTTGCGCACCCAAACGTGCCAGTTCATTGTCATCAAGTTCAGGCGTAAACGCACCATAGGTTAGAATACCGATCATTCGATTGCGCACAATCCCAAGTTCGCGTGCGTGAAGGTTGTTTGTGATAAACACACGATCGGCAACAAAATCACCCCGGCTCGTCTGAATGTGAAAAGGCGAACTCTTAGATACCGACTGAACAACAATATTCTCAACCAAATGCACCGATAGCGGAAGGTTATCCGCAAGCCCTCTATGCAGGGATGCTGGCTGAACCAAAACTTTGGTCAGTGACCCGAACCCATATCGATAGTAGTCACTTCCGATGATAGCAGACAATTCAGCTTGAGAATATTCCCGTGGATCCATACCCCATTTGCGGTAGGTGGCAACTGTCGCTCTGGCACTTTCCTCAACACGCCGGGTCGCCGCGGCGGTGATCGCCAAGGGGTTTTCATCCCAATCGCATTCAATCGCATAACGGTTGACGTGTGTTTTCAGCTCATCCAAACCGGCCTGAACAATGTTCATCTGCCTTGTGGCCCAGCCGGCTGTAAACTCTTCAGCGTTGGCGCTGGGTTCGCCCGGATTAATTAGCAAATAGCCCGAGTTTCGACCTGATGCCCCCTCCCCGATTGTTGAAGCTTCCAGAAGTAGTACCGGCTCATCGGGATATAATTCAGCCAAACGTCTCGCAGCGGCAAGGCCAGTGTAACCGGCGCCTACAACAATGCTTCTATATCGTCTGGAGGTTGGAAGATCTGTTTTTGTTACTCTTGGCGGCAAGAGTGCATCCCACCCCGATCTTGACTTATATTTAGGGGCCATTTGCATAGCTTTCTCCATCCTCCACCGACAGATAGCGAACATGGGTAACAAAACACCGGGTTCAGTTGGTGTTTCATAGAACTTGGATTGGGTCGCGTGTCACAATTTAGGTGCACAAGCACCAAGTCACCCCCATCCGTCTCCGGTAATTGTTTTTGTGCGCCCCCATCATTTTAACGGGTCTGTAATGAGATGTAACGCTTATTGAAAATACTTTCAATAATAATTTATCGTTCTATTTTTCGATAAGCTGATGCAATGCAAAATGTGAAGAAAGAGAAATTGTCTATTTTAAAACAATTATTTAAACAAATATTTTAAGTGTTCAATTTAGGTCATTCTCAATGAGATAACATTAACGCACAAACGCATGTATGAATCCGTCCATACGATTTTCAGATTTAATCCGCCACATCAGGTTGCTATGGTTTATCCTGGCGACATTGCCCCATAAAGGCGTAATCAGCAGCCAAAGGCGTCGCATAACTTATCAAGATTTTATTCGTCAGCCAGTTTCTTACTCTGACACATTTCCGGGCGTTGGATCAAGGCGGCTAAGGGGGCCAAGCTGAGCCTCGAGAAGAGAATAGCACCCCTCGATAGCATCCTCTCTTGAGACAGCTGTTGGGTCGAGGCACCACTCCAGCCAAAGCCCATCAAATAGCGCAATAAAATTTATGGCCAGCCGTTTCGTGTTAATCTCGTAATTACGTTGTGCAGCGAGTGCAGCTATATCCAACTGAAGCGCTTCGCGATACGCCTGCCAAAGCTTTCTGTGTTGGGTTTTCAGTGCTTCATTCTTATCGATCTCACCCCAAAGCGATAACCATATGTGAAGGTTATCCTTTGAAAAATGCTTCTCTGAAAATTGTGCCTGAATGAGTGTGCTTAACCGCTGCTCTGGACTGCTGGAATCATCGTCACGGCTTTTCTGGGCTTCTATTATCTGATGGTGAACATCATCATAAAGCGAAACTTGGTACACTTCAGAAAGAATTTCATCTTTGCCCGAGAAGTGATGTGAAACGAGACCAATAGATACTTTTGCTTCCTTGCGTATATTATCCGTCGTTAATGCGGTAATCCCGCCGCGAGCAAGGCAACGAGTAGCAGCTTCGACTAACATACGCTTACGTACAGCTGGTAATTCACGAGTAAATCGTGGGCCTTGTTTTCTAATCTGCTCAGCCATTCGTACGCCTCACGTGTTTTAGATTTTGCTGAACGATTCCGTCCGCAAATCGTAATTTACCATCTTATGACAGATAGTTTCGTTCCAGTCAGCGTTGCACTGGCGATGGATCGGGCAGCATTACCACACAGGGTTGGGGGCTTGGTGCGAACGCCACCTGGTATGGCACCTCCGGCTTCTATCTCGACACACAGGCACAAGCCAACTGGTATGACAGTGACCTTGGTGTCGATGCAACCAACCCAACGCTTGCCAATGGCAACAAAGGCTTTGGCTATGCACTCAGCCTTGAAGCAGGGCAGCGCTTTGATCTCGACCCGTATTGGTCGCTGACACCACAAGCACAGCTTACATGGTCATCCGTTGATTTCGATACATTTACCGATACCTATGGTGCGCGTATCTCCAATCGAAACGGTGACAGTCTGAATGCCCGTATCGGCCTTGCTGCCAACTATGCCAATAGCTGGAAAGACAAAGGCGGCCTGATGGTCAATACCTCACTCTATGGCATTGCCAATCTCTATCAGGAACTCATGGGTGACGCCCGCATGAATTACGCAGGAACCCATATGGCAACCAACAGTGATGACACATGGGGCGGTATCGGTGCAGGCGGCACCTATGCATGGGCAAACAACAAATATGCTCTGTGTGGCGAAGGCTCAATCAACACATCGCTCACCCATTTCTCTGACAGCTATGCAATCAAAGGCAATGTCGGATTCAAAGTGAACTGGTGAGGAACAACGCATAAACCAAACAAACAATGCTCCCGGATCAAATTCGGGAGCTATTGCCGTATTTGTTGCAGCCATTTCTCGATGCAGTGAGCTATCAGCAGATTGCAACAAATCATGCCATATGAACCCATCCGCCGTTTTTATTGGATGAACGCACACAGGCATCGATGAACGATACACCTCTTACCCCGTCATCAACGGTTGGATAGATAACCGCGCTATCAACCTTCGCATTGTCACGTCGCGCCTGAATTGCATTTGCAGCTTCTGTATAGATCGTTGCAAAAGCTTCAAGATAACCTTCAGGATGACCACCCGGAATACGGGTTACACGCGTCGCAGCCTCTCCAGCACCTGCACCGCCACGCGTGATCAGGCGCTTTGGCTCACCAAATGGCGTGAACCAGAGACGGTTCGGATCTTCCTGCGCCCATTCAATGCCGCCCTTAGTGCCATAGACCGCTGGCGGCCTTAAGAGGATTTAATGAAAACCGTAACTCATCCAGGCACGGCGCCCTTTGGTGTCGCCATTGCTTTGGGCTTTCTAACGTTACTTGGGCCAACATCAATCGATATGTATCTGCCTTCGTTGCCCGTAATGGCAAACGAGTTAGGCACTGACTATACAACCATGCAATTCACTTTGACCGTGTTCTTATTGGCTATGGGTGGTGGGCAGCTCATATTTGGGCCCATTATAGATGCCCTCGGGCGCAGAGGCCCCCTGCTCACTGCAATCATAATATTTGTTTTCACATCTGTATGGTCTGCTTGGGCATCAACACATGAAAGCTTGATAATCGCGCGCTTTTTTCAGGGGCTGGCTGCATCCTTGGCAATCGTAACGGCCATGAGCAGTGTTCGGGATGTCGCAGAGGGCGCTCGTGCGACACAGATTTTCGCACTTCTAATGACCGTTCAGGGTCTCGGTCCAGTTTTTGCGCCAGCAACTGGTGGACTTATTGGCGAAGCATTTGGCTGGCGCGCTATTTTTCTAACCTTAGCCGCACTTGGCATTCTGGTATTGATCAGTAGTTTGATAATGTTGCCTGAATCGCTTCCAGCTGAAAAACGAACAAAACTAGAGTTCGGCGTGATTTTTCGTACATATACTGAGCTCCTATCCGACCCGAAATTTCTGGTTCCAGCGACTGCATTGACTCTGACTTTCGTCTTTCTGTTTGTATATATTGGAGGCTCTGCGTTTGCGTATCAGGAACACTATGGCTTATCGCCATCTCATTTCGGGTTAGTATTTCGCGGAACTGGTTTCGCTGTTCTGCTCGGTGCCATGCTCAGTGCACGTTTCGCTATTCACATGGCTGTTCAAAAATTGGCGCTAATTGGTTCATTGGCAATTTTCATTGGAACAAGTATGGCCCTCACCTCATCCATGACACCCATGGGTTTTTATGGGATTGTCATTGGAATGTTCGTATCGTTGGCGGGCTTAGGAATAGCCGAGAGCACTTTGATGTCCATGGCCCTCGCTACGCGAAATAAAGCGTTGGGTTCAAGTGCAGCTATATTGGGCGCGCTGCCGCTTATGCTCGGTGCCGCCGCTACGCCACTCGCTGCATATTTGGTTCAGCAAAGCTCGATCTGGTGGCTTCTATGCATGGTTTTAGTAGCGGTAACGTGCCTCTTGTTCTGCATCATGACGGTAAAATTAGCAGGCGCTCCCAATCGGTGATTGGAGGCGCTCTGCATCATTATACTTGTGCTACACCGTCGCGTGACCTTTGCAGCCTCAAAGAGGCGCCTTCAATATAATTCTTTCCTCAGTGTTATGTTGAATTCGTTCCCATGAATATAGAAGTGGTAAAGGCTTAGCATTACGCCAATTCTTTGATAAATCAGCATAATGCTGATTAAGCGGCACACCAGACTGGCCGGGATTATTGACGAAGAGACTATTGTCCCAGTCGCCAACATCGATGACCATTCGGACAGATGGACCTGCAACAACCGAGAAGTCGTGCAATCGGTATGTTGCATAGTTGAGTGTTGAACTACTGCCGCCAAGCGCTACGGGCTTCAGTGACCAATCATTGTCTGTCAACGCCTGCAAGGGATGGCGGAGTTCAAGCTTATGAATGGTACCCCATGCCCATTGCGTAGCATCCGCCCCCATCAACGAGGCGCACTCAGCCCAGGCATCGGTGAGGCTTTGCTGAATGGCCGCGGTATGCTTGGACGATGCTGGCGTATTTTCCAGCCATGACACAATGCTCGGTGAATCAAATGGCATAAGCAGCGGTATCACATCTGCGACAGCGCCCTCGGCTTTTGCAACAAGCGGTCCCAGATACTTGTTCAACCAGATTTCAAAAAGCGCCGCCGGTGCAGATTTTGCCGACAGGTCCGCATCCCAATCGCGAAGAAGCAGTTGAGCCGGATCATCACTATGCGGAAACAGTCGCTTGAGGCTTTTTAGTGCCCGCGCGGCAATGGGTGAAAAAGTGGAGGCTTGCAGGCGCGCGCAGTCTTCAAGCGATATTGGCGCTTTGCGCGACAGCGCTTGATGCAAGGTGTCGTGACGACTGCTATCCAGCCATTCATAACCAATGGCCGGATAGGTGGCTGTCCACGCATCAGGCATATTCATGGCGTTGGCGGTCGCGATAAAGCCGCGTTCTGGATTAATTTCAACAGGGCCAGACTGCGGAGCCAGATAGCCATTCCACTCATAACGCCCATCACCGGGGACAGGTAAAATTCCGTCCCAGTTCTCGCGAACAGGTGTGGCGCCTGAAGGCTTCCATGCAATGGTGTTTGTTGTATCTGCATAGATGTGATTGACCGACGGGCATCCCCAGCCATCCAGCGCGCTGGTATAATCGGCATAGTTTTTAGCCCGCATGACGGCAAGGCTCGCCATATAGGGTGCCATGCCCGCATCCATCCAGACTGTACGCAGACCAAAGGCGCGATTGTTCGCTTCATCCTCATAGAGCACAGGACCATGCCGCGTGAATTTCAGTTCGACGGTTTGATCCGGATGCCCTTTAACAGGGATGTTTTCAGTAATCGTTTTGAACCGCTCCCAATTGCCTTGATAGGCATATTGGTCGTGGTTGTTTTCATCAGTCTGATAAACGTAGATATCTTCCTGATCGGCTCCAAAGATGGTGAGGCCAAAGGCAGTGGTGCCGTTATGCCCCATGGAAATTCCGGGAACCATAGGCTCGCCTGCACCGATCACATCAAGGCCAGGCATGGTCAGATGAACGACGTAGCGGATTGATGGCAAACCATGGGTCCGATGCGGATCGAGTGCCAGTATCGGTCGCCCGGTCGTGGTCTTTTCAGCTGCGATTGCCCAATTATTGGACCCCTCTTCAAAAGAGGCGCGTGCGATGTCACCGGACGTCGAAACAACCGTCCAGAGACCTGCTTCATCAAGTGTTGCAATCAAGCGTTCTTTGGAGAATGTGGCAGGACTGACTGCAAGCTGGAAGTCACGCAAAACTCTGTCAGTCATGATGTCGGGATCAAAGCCATCAACCGGTCTTGGCACCACACCATGCGACAATTCCTTGCGCAACTGATCGAGCTTTGCGCCAAGTTCCACACCTGCTTTCGCCATGACTTTTGAGCGCAAAAGTTCGGATGATGCATTGCGCGTTAGCGAATGGGTGCGCACGCGTACGACATCTTCGGCACACCACCGATCAGGCTTGTGACCGAGCAGCGCAAACTCTGGCGGAAGTTCCTGCTCGCCTGCTTCACAGGCATCGATATAGGCATTGATGCCTTGAGCAAAGGCCGTGCATATCTGTTCAGAATCCGGTCCGTAAGCCTTCCATTCCGGTGCCATATCTCCGCGATATAGCAGCAGGCGCGCGGCCCTATCCTGCTCAAGATAGCCGGGGCCAAAATCGCGCGCCAGCAGACCAAGCCCGCGCTTGCGCGCTATATCGATCTGCCAGAGCCGATCGCGCGCGGCGTTAAAACCCTGTGCGAAAAACAGATCATGCAGATTTTCCGCCCTGATATGGGCGACGCCCCATTGATCCACATTGATCGTGACTTCGCTCAGCAAACCCGAAATGCGGGTTGCTGTTGATCTTGTAGCATCGGCCATGGCCGCACCTCTGGCTGTTATTCCAGTGAGAGAAACAGACCCGCATGAAGGCGAGCACGTTCGACCAGACTGTCTTCGAAAATATGCTCGCCCAACGTATGCAGGCCTTCGCCACGCACCCCGATGGAATCGATTGTCGGGACACCAAGCGCGCCGGTAAAATTGCCGTCTGAGCCGCCGCCCGAACTTTGCACTGACATGGTGAAGCCGATCTCTTTTGCAATATTATTCGCAAAGTTGAAGAGCTTCATATCCTGCGGCTGACCCGGCTCCCAAACAGGACGCGTGACGCCGCGGGTGACGATCAGCTCAACCCCGTCTTTGTCTCCGCCAAGTGCCATGATACGCGCAACGCCGTCTTCCAGATCTTTCTGCGTTTTGGCCATGCTCAGCGCTTCAGCATTACAACTTGAAGAAACACAATTAACCCATTGGCCCGCATGAATAACACCAACCGAAAAGGTGCAATCTTCTGTGGTGAGTGCTTCGATCTCGATAATTTTTTCGGCCATACGACGGATTGCCGAGCGGCCCTCTTTGAGCAACCAACCGGCGTGGCTTGGCTTGCCGACAGTCTCAAGATTGTATCGCGCGATTGCATAACGACCGACAACCGCACCGCCATCACGCAATGCTGGCTCCGGCACCAGAACATATTTGTTCTTGAGTGCTTCCTGCTCAATCAAATCACGGGTCGAAGGTGTGCCAACTTCTTCATCCGGCGTCAGAAGAAATGTAACGGGAAGCTTTGTTACAAGCCCGCTGCGGGCGATCTCACGCATGGCTTCAAGCGCCACGAAGTTGCCGCCCTTCATATCCTGAATACCGGGGCCGTAAAGTTTACCGTCCTCGCGGCGATAGGGATTGATGTTGATCACTCCGAGCGGATGAACCGTATCAAGATGACCTGACACCAGAATACCCGGCTTGCCCTGATCCTTGTGCGGGAAACGAGCGCGCAGGGAGCCGCCGAACCCCATGCGGCCCGGAATGAATTCAATCGTTGCACCTGCCGCGGCAAAATCATAGGCGGCAACCTCGACCATGCGGTTCACGGCGCTTGCATCGAAAGTCGGGCTTTCCGTTTCAATCCAGGGGCGCAGACGCGCGATCATCTCATCGAGGTTAAATGGCAATTCATGCATGCTCATGCTGCTAAGTCCTTGTTTACTGGCAGGCGGGTTTCCACGATCCGGGCATAGATCGACGCTCCGATTGGCAGCGTTTCAGGCTCAAGCACGAAAGCAGGATTATGCAGCGCAGCTTTACCGCCATGCATCACATTAATGTACGCACCCGGCACACGCGCCAACATGTCGGCAAAATCTTCACTGCCCATAAAGGCCGGACAGTCATCGCTGACGTTGTCTTCACCCAGCACATCGCGCGCTGCAGCCATATAAGCGTCGGAAAGATCATGGTCATTGCGCAGGACGTCAAAGACGTTGCGAAGATCAACATCGACCGTGATGCCGTAACCTGCAGCAACACCTGCACAGATTTCACGGATACGGCTTTCCGCAAGATCGCAGACACGCTGCTCGAAATAGCGGATGGTACCAGTGATCGTTGCCACTTCGGGCACGATATTATAGGCGCTGCCGGTATGAAACTGCGTACAGGATACAACGCAGGCATCCGTTGCCGGAATGTTGCGCGACACAATGGTCTGCAACTGGCCAACCAGATCGGCACCAATGACCAGCACATCGCGGGCATTGTGCGGCTGGGCGGCATGGCTTCCCTTGCCGGTCAGTTTAATGTCAAAGAAGCTTGCGCCAGCCATTGCCGCACCCTTGCGGATAAGTGCTTTGCCAAGTGTGCCCATGGGCTGGTTGTGCATTCCATAGATTTCGTCACAAGGGAAACGTTCGAACAGTCCTTCGGCGATCATGCCGCGTGCTCCACCAAGACCTTCTTCGGCGGGCTGGAAAACAAAGACTGCAGTCCCTTCGAAATTGCGCGTCTCAGCAAGATATTGAGCCGCACCAAGCAGCATGGTTGTATGACCATCATGCCCGCAAGCATGCATCCGGCCGGGATTTTGCGACGTGTAAGACACGCCCGAAATCTCGTCGATCGGCAGCGCATCCATATCTGCACGCAGACCCACACGCCGATTGCCTGGATTTCGACCTTTCAAAATGCCAACGACACCAGTTTTGGCAATGCTAGTATGCACCTCGTCAAAGCCCCATTTTTCTAAGAGTTCTGCTACAACGCCTGAAGCATGTTGTTCCTCAAAGCCAATTTGCGGATGACGATGCAGATCTTCAAAAACCGCGCGCATCTCGCCGGCTTTCTCCTCAATAAACGGTATGATGGGCATGATTTCATTCCTGTCTGAAATACTAAAGATAATTCAAGCGGCCGGACGTCCCGCCGCAAAATCCCAGAAGCGACCAGGCGCCGCCTCTATCAAAGAGCGCGTATATTCATGCGAAGGCTTGCCAAGCACGTCGGAAGCATTGCCCTGCTCGACAACCTGTCCGCGTTTCATCACCAGTACTTCGTCGCAAATCTGCGCGGCCACACGCAGATCGTGGGTGATAAAAATGATGGCGATGCCAGTATCGCGCTGCAATTCGGCGAGAAGTTCGAGAACCTGCGCCTGTACCGAAACATCAAGCGCCGACACAGCCTCGTCGGCCACCAGAATATCTGGTCGAAGCGCCACCGCACGCGCAATAGCAATACGCTGCCGCTGGCCACCGGAAAATTGGTGCGGATAACGCTTGAGTGAATCTTCGGGCAGCGAAACGATCTTCAGAAGACGCTTTGCTTCAGCGACAGCTTCGTCATAGGGAACACCATAATTGACCGGGCCTTCCGTCAGGCTCTGCTCAATTGTCCAACGCGGGTTCAATGAGCGGAACGGGTCCTGAAACACAACCTGAAGCTTCTTACGGAACGGCTTCATTTCACGTTTTCCAAGATGCGCAATGTCCCGCCCATCTACGACGATTTCACCCTCAGTCGGTTCGATCAGACGCATGATCGAGCGCGCAACAGTGGTTTTTCCGGAACCAGATTCGCCGACAATTCCAAGTGTTCTTCCGGGCTGAAGCTCGAAATTCACTTCATACGAGGCTTTAACGCCGGGCTTGGTGCTGAACAGCCCGCCGGTTTTATAGGTCATACCAAGGTCACGAACGCGGATGACCGATGCATGTCCCTGTGGTTCACGCGCCAGTCGCGGAATGAGGCTTGGCACCGAGCCAAGCAGGTCTTTGGTATATTGCTGCTGTGGCGATGTCAGAACGTCACGGATGGTCCCGCGTTCCACGATCTCACCGCTGCGCATGACACAGACGCGATCAGCAATTTCGGCAACTACGCCCATATCATGTGTGATGAACAGCACCGCTGTTCCATGCTTTTCCTGCAATTCCGCAATAAGCGACAGGATTTGTTTTTGTGTGGTGACATCGAGAGCAGTGGTTGGCTCATCGGCAATCAGAACCACCGGCTCCAGAATGAGCGCCATAGCAATCATGATGCGTTGACGCTGTCCGCCTGAAAGCTGGTGCGGATAGCTCTGATAAATCCGCTCTACATCGGGCAGATGTACCTGCTCCATGATGTTGATGACTTTGGCACGCTTGGCCTCTGACGAAAGGCTGGTATGGACATCCAGAACTTCAGTGATCTGCTCACCCACCCGCATAACAGGATTAAGCGCCGTCATCGGTTCCTGAAAGATCATGGAGATACGTGTTGCACGCATCTTTTTCATGTCCGCTGCCGACAGCTTGAGCAAATCGGTGCCGTCGAGCCTGATCGCCCCTTCTTTGACCAGAAGTGCATCTTTTGGCAAGAGTCCCATCGCGGTGAGCGACGTTACCGACTTGCCTGAACCGGATTCGCCCACGAGACAAACGGTTTCGCCCTTGCGAATGTCAAAGCTGACGCTGCGAAGAACTGGCGTGCCACCCGGGAGTGCAACGATAAGGTTCTCAACGTCTAAAACAACAGGCTCATTTGTGAAATCACGATTGCGCAGTTCCATATCAGCCCTCCCGCTTTTTCAGACGTGGGTCGAGTGTATCGCGCGCTGCGTCACCCAATAGATTGATCGACAAAACGCAGAGTGTTAGCAACAGACCCGGCCAGAGAACAATCGATGGCTTGATGCGGAAGAACTGACGGCCTTCGGCCATGATGTTGCCCCAGGTCGGGATTTCCGTGCTGATACCAGCACCGAGAAACGACAGGATTGCTTCGGTCAGGATTGCCGACGCGATGATGTATGTTCCCTGCACAATCAGCGGTGCCATGGTGTTGGGTAGCAGATGCCGGAAAAGAATTTTCGGCGTACTAGAACCAAGTGCTAAGGCTGCTTCAACATACGGTTCCTCACGCGCGGTCAGAATGACAGAGCGGACCAGACGCACGACGCGGGGAATTTCCGGAATGGTGATCGCAATGATGACAGAACCAATCGATGGGCCGTTGAGAGCGACCAGAGCAATCGCGATCAGGATCGATGGCATCGCCATCAAAGCATCCATCATACGCATGATGATGGCATCTGCAGTACGGAAGAAACCGGCAATAAGGCCGATGATCACGCCAACACCAATAGATGCGGCGGCTGCCAGAAGTCCGATCAGCAGCGAAATACGCCCACCGAGGATCATGCGCGAAAACAGATCACGACCATAATTGTCCGTTCCAAGCAGATATTCATCCGATGGCGGCTTAAGCCGCATCATGGGGTTCATGGCGAGCGGATCGTGGGGAGCAATCCACGGGGAGATGAGGGTGAGAAGAAGGATTGCACCAAGAAGAATGGCGGCAATCATCGGCCCGATACCAACGCGTGCAACGTGCGGCAGCGAGAACATGCGGAGCATCCAGTGCATACCCGCTGATGTTTTTTCTGAGCGCATCAATAACGAATCCTTGGGTCGAACAGTGTATAGGAAAGGTCGATCAGCAGATTGACGAACACATAAAGCGCACTCGTCAGCAGGATCATCGCCTGAATAACCGGATAATCGCGCGCAAGAACTGCATCGACCGTCAGGCGCCCGATGCCCGGAATATTGAAGATGCTCTCCGTTACGACCACGCCGGAAATCAGCAAAGCAAAGCCGGTGCCAATGATTGTCACAACCGGCACGGCCGCATTTTTCAATGCATGGACAAACAGCAGACGGCGATCACTCACGCCTTTGGCGCGCGCGGTGCGAATATAATCTTCGCCAAGCACATCAAGCATTGCCGCACGGGTCATACGGGCAATCAGCGCGATGTAGATCGAAGCAAGTGTAAGAGCTGGCAGAATTGCGCGCTCCAGAAAGCCACCCAAGCCTGATGAAATCGGCTTGAAACCCTGTACCGGAAGCCAGCCAAGATTGACCGAGAAAATCAACAGCAGCACATAGCCGACCAGAAAGACCGGAACGGAAAAGCCAAGAACTGAAAAGCTCATCACCAGATAGTCGGCCCATGACCGGTGGCGCCATGCAGCAACCACACCCATTGGAATAGCGACGAGCACTGCAATGATAATGGTCAGCACAGCGATAGAGATTGTGGGGCCAATACGTTGCGAAACCATATCAATAACCGGCACCCCTGAAATCAGCGAAACGCCGAGATCACCCTGCATAATCTTACCCATCCAGGTGAAATACTGGGTGAGGATTGGCTCATTAAGGCCCATCGCTTCGCGGATGCGTTCAAGCTGTTCAGTGGTGGCGGCATCGCCAGCCAGAATTGCTGCCGGATCACCCGGCGTCAGTCTCAGGAGGAGGAACACAAACACCGATACCAGCAACAACACCGGCACGAGTGCAAAGATACGTTTTAACAGATAGACAGCCATATGCACGTCCCGCGAGAGGCGGAACCGGATAACCGGCTCCGCATTGAACTGGGAGCTACCGCACAAATGCGGTAGCTGCGGGCGGATTATTCTTCCGTCTTTTTCACATTCCAGAAGACCGGAACAGGCGAACCAAGCATATCGACGACATTGGTTCTGCGACCCTGCGGCGGGTTATACTCACCCAGTGGAATGTAGAGAACATTTTCCAGTGTCTGCGCCTGTATCTTCTCTACCGCAGCTTTCTGCTCTTCAGGCGTCTTGGCCGCGATATATTCCTTCTTGAGAGCCTCGATCTTTTCATCTTCCGGCCAGCCAAACCAGGCTTGCTCACCACGGCCATTGAGCATGACTGAGTTCAATGGTGTCGCAATTTCCGGAATCTGCCAGTTTGTAAAGAACATATTCCAGCCGCCCTTTGCAGGCTCATCTTTCGATGCGCGACGGCCAACAAGGGTTTGCCAGTCCATGGGCTGCATATCGACGGTGAAACCGGCTGCACGCAATTGTTGGGCTGCAACAACGGGCTGTGGTGACAGACTGGAAACGTCGGTTGGCTGCATCAGGACAACCGGCTTGCCATCATAGCCAGCCTTCTTGAGAAGCTCCTTTGCTTCTTCGATATTGCCTTTTGCTACGAGGCTTTCAGAGCCGACATCTGTGGCGTTCGGGGTGCCGCAACCAAAAATCGCACCGCAAACCTTGTAGTAGTTTGGATCAGCCATCAGAGCTGCCAGCACTGGCTCCTGCGACATGGCAAGGAACGCTGCGCGACGAATATCCGGGTTATCAAAAGGCGGATGCTTGAAATTGAGGCGGCCCATGGTCTGATAACCAAGCGGATCGCGCTGTTCCAGAACGACTGTATCATCGCCTTCAAAAAGCGGCACAAGATCAACCGGAACCTGCTCGATATAATCAATTTCACCACTTGTCAGCGCATTCGCGGCCGTCTGAGCATCGGTCATCGTGACCCAACGCACCTTATCGACGTTGACAACTTTACCGCCCGCCATCCAGCTGGCTGGTTCGCTGCGCGGTACGTAATCTTCGTTCTTTATGTAGGTCACGCCGACGCCGGGCTGGAACTCGGCGGGTACGAACTTGAACGGCCCCGAACCAATATGTTCGGTAATCGCTGTGTCAGCAGGCGTTGCCGCGATACGCGCTGGCATAATGAATGGCGGCAATGCAGACTGCTTGGCAATCGTATCGAGGAACGGTGCGAATGGCTCCTTGAGCGTCCAGACGATTGTTTTATCGTCGTTTGCTTTAAGGGAATCTGTGATGTCCATAATCAACTGGCCGCCGGTATCACGCTTGGCCCAGCGTTCAAGTGACGCGACAACGTCGGCAGCCGTTACCGGCGCACCATCATGGAATTTGAGACCATCGCGTAGCGTGAAAGTATAGGTCTTGCCGTCATCAGAGACGGTCCACTCTGCCATTTGCGGCTGAGGCTTGAAGTTTTCATCAACGGCAATCAGCACGTCATAAATCATATAGGCATGATCGCGGGTAATGTGCGCGGTGGTGATCACCGGATCGAGCATCCGCAGATCCGAGTGCATAACAGCAGTCAGCGTTGTTTCTGCTGCGGCATGTCCAGCACTCAACGCAATCAGCGAAGCGGCAATGCCATATTTGAACTTGCGGAGGATAGTCCCAGTCTGTGGTGGTTTAAAAAACGTCATATACTTGGTTCCTCTGAAGGTTGTTATTATTGTTTTATTTGAACTGTTCTCCGAGTGGCTCCAGCCGAATGCCGGAACGCAAATTCTTCCATGATAGTTTTGCAGGACTGAGCGGCATTGCTCCCGGAGCAGTGCAAACGAGAAGCTTTTCGGCAATCGGCGCGAAGTCTGCCCTGAAATGCACCGAACTTTTATTGACCAGAATAGCTTCCTGTTCAGGCTCAATGCCGACCATGCGATAAAGCGCACGATCCGCCATCTGCGCGAGATTTGTGGTTACAACGACCCGTGTTCCACCGAGCCGCAGACAGGCCGATGGCCCCATATCAAGCCACGTCCCGCCATAATAAGGGCCCGTTGCGTGCGCCTTACCGTCAGACAGCTTTTCGACGGTAAACTTAGCCTTATATGGCTCGTCACCTGCAATGCCGGACTTGCCGCCGAGTGCAATTTCGACTTCCGCACCTTCTCCTGCCAGATGTGCAATCTTCGCTGCTTCCGCGTCATGCATACAGCCAATCGAGGCTCGCTTTGCACCACTGGCAACAAGCGCACGTAGCATGCCAGTCGTGTCGGAGCTGCCACCGGCACCGGGGTTATCCTGCGTATCAGCAATGACGATTGGACGGCTTGCATCGCGGGAAAGCTCTATCGCCTTCTCAACGCCTTCTTTTGGCAAATATGCTGTCCCTGCGAATGCAGGTTCTGCCGCAGCCAATGCTTCCAGTATCTGATCGGCATAGGCTTCAACTGCTTGTTTGTCCCAGCCATACGTAAACACCGATGGGCCACATTCGGCAAAATCAGCCGCCGGGAAACCCATAAACAACGAAGCCGTTTCAACTCCTTCCGGCAGATCAATGGTCATGCCGTAAAGGCCTTTGGCGGGCTGTTCGTCCGTGCATTGCCAAGCAATCGGAATGAGATAATCACCTTGTCGCATTGCCCTATGCCAGCCGTGAGGCTTGTCCATCAACGCCTGCAGTGCTTCGGCTGCACGATAGCCAGTTTCGGCCATATCAATATGCGGATAGGTGCGGAAGCCAACCATGACATCCGCGTGGTCAAACATGCGCCTTGTGATATTGCCATGCAGGTCGAGCGCTACGGATAGCGGCTCACCTGGGCGCACCGCACGGACGCGCTCAAGCAGTTCGCCTTCGCCATCATCGATGTGCTCGGCAACCATGGCGCCATGCAGATCAATAAAGATACCATCAAGCGGTCCACAGTCTTTCAACCCTGCAACGATTTCAGAAACAATTGTCTCATAGGCTTCCTTGGTAACAGGTGCGGACGGAATAGCGCCGGCCCATAAGATCGGCACGACTTCCCAATTCGCTTCCCGCGCAAATTTCAGCGCGCCGGCGATACCAAGATTAACATTCTGTGCATTTTTGAAAATCGCGTCGCCACGCGATAGCGGGATATATCCGCCGCCCTGAACAAACGCTTCTAACGTCCCGGGACTGACCGCAAAAGTGTTTGTTTCATGCAAAAAGCCAGCTACAGCCACGCGTTTTGACACGAGCGTACTCCCATATTCCTGGTTTGCCCCCTCGGGCTATTGCGTGTATCTGTCAGCGATACATCTATATTGATTTTTTATGATAGGGACCAACTTTGACGCTTGTCAATCATTGAATCTGGATTAAAGCTTTTTCTTATGAACACATTTCGGGACTTGCGCGGCATTTCAACTTTTGATCCGGACGAAGCGGAAGCGTTTCAGGACGACCCGCTATTTTTGCGCTCCGTCGCGAGAACAGTCGCGGTCATGTCTGCTTTTCAAACTGCGAGACATCCTTTGTCTCTTAGTCAGGTTGCAACTGCGGCGGGCATCGACAGAAGTGCCGCACAGCGCATTATTCATACGCTTCTTGCGCTGAACATGCTTGCTCGTGACCCTGACGATCGCGGTTATTTGCCGGGGCTGCGTGTACTTGACATGACCCATGATCTTTTGCGCCTCAACCCGATGTTACAGCGTGCTAATCCAGTCATGCTGGAGCTGCGTCGCCGCGTAAGCGAGCGCGTTGACCTCTCTCTCTTTGACGATGTTCGCGTTATTTACGCATTGCGCATGCCGTCAAAGCATGAGGTCTTTAGTGCAACCATTGTTGGTAATGCGGTGCCTACCTATTGCACGGCGGGCGGAGTAGCAATTCTCTCGCGACTGCCAGATGACACAATTGCAGATATTGTGAACCGCTCGGACATGACACCATTTACACCGCATACCGTGCGGGATTTGGAAGGTGTGATGGACTATGTTCGTGCCACACGCGAACGGGGACACTCTCTGCTGTGCAGGCAGTTGCTCAGCCATGAGGTTGTCATTGGTGCGCCTATCATGGACTGGAAGGGCGCGCCGGTCGGAGCTATTCACGTGGCCGGGAGCTTACAGGAATGGACACCTGAAAAATTTAGCGAAAGCTTTGGACCACTGATTCAGAACGCAGCCCAAACTATTTCTGAACCAAAGAGAAGCTAGTCACAGATACATCCTTGCTGTTCAACGAAACTACCAACCCTGATCCCAATTCGGTTGGCCGCAAAAGCGGTCTGCGAGATAATCGACAAGCGCACGCACTTTAAGCGCGAGATGCCTCGCCGGAGGGTAAACCGCATGAATCCCAAGCGGCTTATCTTCATATGTCTTTAAAAGCTGCCGCACGCGGCCCTCGCGAATGAACGGGCCAGCAATAAAGCTTGGAACATGGGCAATTCCAAGCCCGGCTATTGCTGCTTGAAGACAAGCTTCGCCATTTGAAAATTGCAGCTTTCCAGCAATATTGACTGCACGGGGCTCGCCTTCGGGGGACGGCGCAAAGCGCCAGACAAATGGTTCGCGAAAATTGGTATCAATGATGCAATTATGCGAAATCAGATCACGGGGTTCCTGTGGCGATCCGTGCTTGTCGATGTAGGACTCTGACGCCACCAAAACCAAACGCGTATCGCAAATTCGTCGCGCAATCAGGCTGCTATCGAGTGGCTTGCCGATACGCACACCAATGTCAAAATTTTCATCGACGAGGCTGGCGATCCGGTCGGAAAAGCTGACATCGATCTGAATATCAGGGAAAGACTGCGCGAAATCGAGAAGAACCGGCGTCAGACGCAATGTGCCAAAGGACATGGGAGCGGTTAGCCGGATGCGCCCTGTCGGAGCGCCGGAAGCGTTGCGGACTGAGGCGTCGAGCGTATCGAAATCCTGTAGTAAGCCTTTCATGCGCTCGTAATAGGCAAAGCCTACTTCTGTCGGTGACAATGCGCGCGTCGTCCGTCTGATTAACTGAACACCAAGATCAGCCTCAAGCTTCGATACAAGTTTGGATGCCTGACCGCTGCTTGTTTCTAATCGTTGGGCGGCTGCGGAAAAGCTGCCCGTATCAAGCACCGCGACGAACATGCGCTCACAATCGAGCCGATCCATAATTACTTCCAATTCAGCTATTTTTCGAGCTTGTAAGCGTGAAAATAGCTGAATTTGGAAATTATCCAAGATGCAGAATTTGCTTTAGAAAACTGACTGCAAGAGTGGCGCCCTCGGCAGAGATTGTGTGCCCCATGCCCGGCAGAATATGGCACGTCGAGTTAACGCCGATTTCGCTGAGTTGCTCATGGGCGTGTTGAGATTCACTTGGCGGAATGACGGGATCAGCACCACCATGTATAAGCAGCGTAGCTGTTGAAAGTGACGGCGTAAAAGGCTTAGGCGATGCGAGCCGCCCGGAAAATGCGACAACAGCACCCAATGGCCAGCGGCCTGTCACCAGTGTATCGAGCGCCATAATCGATCCTTGGGAAAAGCCCACAAGTGCTACACGTTGCGGCTTATCAACAAAGCCCCTTGCCGTCATGATCGTCTGCAATGTTTCGTCAAAAGCCTGACGGGCGTCCACAATCCGCTGCGCGCGGTTTTCTGGCGTTACACCGCTCACGCTAAACCATTGTCGGCCTGCACCACCCTGATCAAAGTGATAGGGCGCATCTGGTGCAGCAAAAGAGGCACCCGGCAATGCCTGTGACCAATACTCTCCGAGCGGCGCCAGATCGGCACCGCGGCTTCCAACGCCATGCAGAAAGATAATCAGCGAATCCATGACGTTATCTTTTAAATTTTGACAGGAGCGAGGCCTGGAAGATCTGGCCCGACGGGCACGATGCCTGTTGGGTTGAGCGCCTTGATGGAATAATAGCCACGCTTGATATGGTCGATATTGACAGTCTCACGGATGCCGGGAATTTCCAGAACGCGCATCAGCCATGCTTGCAGCGCCGGATAGTCAGCGATACGGCGTAAGTTACACTTGAACAGGCTGAAATAGGCCGCATCAAACCGCACGAGTGTGACAAACAGCCTGATATCGGTCTCAGTGAGATGGTCACCAAACAGAAACGGGCCTTTACCTGTGAGCTTTACTTCCAATTCATTGAGCGTTGTGAAGACATCGTGAAAGGCTTCGTCATAGGCGATTTGCGTGGTGGCAAAGCCTGCCCGATAAACACCGTTGTTGAGACGCGGATAGATATATTCATTCAGAGCATCGATATCAGCACGCAGAGCTTCCGGATAAAGGTCGATAGTGTTGCGTGCCAGATCGCCAAAGCCGGAATTGAGCATACGCAGAATATCGGCGGATTCATTGTTGACGATGGTGTTCTTCTGCTTGTCCCACAACACTGGAACCGTCGCGCGACCGGTAAAATGCGGATCAGCCTTGGTGTAGATCTCATGCATATAGGTGGCATTGTTCAGGCTGTCGCGGTCGGAGCCAGGATAGTCGCCAAATCGCCAGCCCTGATCTGTCAGCGCGGGCTCGACAACGGAAAGGGAGATGACGTCTTCCAGACCTTTGAGCTTGCGGCCAATCAGTGTGCGCGAAGCCCATGGACAGATGTAGGCGACATATAAATGGTAACGGCCCGCTTCGGCCTTAAAACCTGCTTCGCCAGTCGGACCGGCGCTGCCATCGGGCGTGACCCAATTGCGAAAGCCAGAAATCTGACGAACAAAGCCGCCTTTTTCATCTTTGGCCTGAACTGGCTGCCAGTCTTCTGTCCATTTTCCGTCTACCAGCATGGTATCTATCCCTAAAAACCGTTTGGAACCACGGGGCGGTGCCCCGTGGTGATGTCACTTATTTGCCTGGCTTAAGTGCGTATGCGCCATTGCCGCCCAGTGCGACAGCCGCAAGGCCAGCAATCCAGAGTGCGATGAATTCCCAACCGCCATTTGGGTTGGTGAAGAAGAAGCCTGCTGCACCATGAACGGTATAGATAGCGCCGAGAAGGATAGGGATAAGGGCTACTGCTGCAATACGTGGGAAAATGCCAAGGATCAGCGCGACTGCGCCAATCAGTTCCCAGAGAATGGTGACATAAGCAAACCAGCCAGGAAGACCGAGCGATCCGAAGAAAGCAGCCGTGCCAGCAGGCGTGAAAACGAAAATTTTCAGTCCGGCATGGGCCAGAAAGAGAATGCCAAGTGCAAGACGCAGAAGGAAGATTGCATAAGGAGCGGTACGATTGTCGATCACGATAGCCTCATTTCAGAATGTGAAGTTGAGGTGCACTATGTCTAAAAATCGTTGCCTTGATTAGCGGGGGGTGACGAAGCTTACTTCTTCCAAAATGGAAACAATAGAACCAAATTGTATCATCCGCACCGACCTTATGCTGTTTCGCTTCATCCGCGCGACTGACCCTCTATCCAATAGCCAATCGCCTCGATGCGGTTTTTATCAAAGCCAAGTGCGTCTCGAAAATGCTTGCGGCTCTGTGACACCATCTGCGCTTCACCGGCGATATAAATATAGCCGTTTCCGGCTGGTAATGTCGTAATTTCGGCAGCAATAGTCGCCAATTTTGTGTGTGCTTTCCCTGTCTTTTCAGTATCCAGAATGTACCATGTAAGGTCAAGGTCAGCCTGTGTCTGGAGCGATTGCTTGTCGGCATCCGACAGTAACTCAACATGAAAATATGCCTTAATCCCTTGCGGTAATTCCTCTGCTACGCGTGCAACAGCGGGTAAACCGGTAATGTCGGTTATCATCAGCACCCAGTTTGTTTGCTTCGGCAAGCGAAAGCGACCCGCAGGATTACAAACGCCGACACGATCGCCCGGACGGGCTGACTTGGCCCATTCTGTTGCCAAGCCGCTGGCATGTGCCACAATATCAACTGTCATCTCGTGACGAGAACCATCCCAGCGGCGAACCGTATAAGGCCGATCCGGGCATGGCTCTGCTCCCTCAGGCCATCGCCATTTCCCGTTCTCGTCACGAACTTGCAGTGACAGAGGCGTTTCGGCATTTGGCTTAAAACTCAGCCTGACCCATTCGTCAGGACATCGGCTTGGAACAAAGCGATCCCCGTCATGTATCTTGAAAACAAACCTTGTCATTGATGGCGTGATCTCCTGCAAAGAGACAACATCAGCCCAGAAACAATCATAGGCGTAAGGTACGGGATCAGTCTCGGTTTCTTTTGTGGTTTGAATTGCAGCGCGCGCGTTCAATGATCTAATCCTTTGTTATTCTTGCAGCGCTAGCCAGCCGCGTTGCAAAACGTTGAAAACCATAGGGTATGGATGAAACACTCAGCGCAGATGTCGCCCACACTTCGACCGGGTCTTCCAGCGCTACATAAGAACCGCGCTGGACAGAGCCGAGAGTTTGAAATAACGGTTGTGTTTCCAGCGAAGCGCGCGCGGTCTCTCCAAACCACAAGATAAGAATATCTGCGTCGATGCTGTCGAGATTTTCGAGACTGACGCCAGTTGAAAACTCGTCCGGATATTCTTTGCCAAGTGCTTCCACCCCTGATGAAAGCTCTAACCCCATGAGACGGAGGGCCGCGACACGAGGATCGGACGGAAGATAAACGACGAGATTGCCAGAGCCCGGGAAAAATGTGCCAAAAGTGAATGTCTTGCCTGCAAGCTCCAGGTGGGACTTTCCGAGTGCTACAAGATAATCATCCGCACCCTTAACAAGCTTTTCCGCTTCACCTTGTTTACCGAGCGCTTCACCAATGATCGTCGTCTGTTCACGCCAACCTGCCCGCCATGGGCCAGAACGGTAAGCTATTGTGGGTGCGATAGACGAAAGCCGTTGGTAGGATATTGCATTGAGACCGGAATATACCCCGAGGATTAGATCCGGCTTGAGCGCGGCGATGGCTTCATAATCCATGCCGAAGTTAAGGAGCGTTGGTGTTGCTGACAACTTTCCCTCGTTCCACGGGAAAATACCGCTCGGGAACGTCGTATATCGTGGCATCGCGATTGGAGTAACACCAAGGGCCAGAACAGAGTCCTCTCCGCTCCAGCCGATAGTGATAATGCGTTTCGGAGATTTCTCGATCACCGTCGATCCGAGCGCATGTTTGACCACAACTGGAAAAACACCATCCGCGAAAGCGGAGCTATAAGCTCCGCATCCCATCAGTATCAGACATATCAGTCGTATGAGCTTCATCATGCCAAAGTCAGGTTGAGCCTGATGCAGCAAGCTGCATCAGGCACCAAATCAGAACGTATGCTTGAGGTTCAGCCTGAACTCGCGCGGTGCGCCCATCCAGTTGTTCAGCCCCACCGTCGGATCGATTGACGTATAATAACGCTTGTCAAAGAGATTGTTGACGTTGAACTGGATAGCCGTTTTGTCGCTAATATCGTATTTAGCCAACACATCGGCGACTGCGAATGCGCCCTGCTCCAGATCGACCGTTGCAGTCTTGGAATAGATCTTACTCTGCGCACGCACACCACCGCCAAGCGTCAGCTTGTCTTCAAGCAAAGAATACGACGTGTAAAGCTTGAATACGTTTTCAGGAGACTGGGTCGTGTTGAAGCGCTGACCATCCATGCTTCCTTCCGTATATTTGGAAACCGCATAGGTGTAACCGGCCATGATATTCCAGTGTTGAGTAATTGCACCGCGCAGCTCCAGCTCAATGCCCTTGCTCTCGACACCGTCAACACCTTCATAGCAACTGCTCGATAGCGGATTACAATAGGAAATCCCGATAATCCTTTGCCCCACATTGTCGCGCATCGTGCGGAACACTGCGGCAGTAGCAGAAAGCTGTCCGTTGAAGAGGTCCGCCTTGACGCCAGCTTCGAGGTTCGTTCCCTCAATTGGCTTCAGCAGGTCACCGTTGCGCCCATAATAGTTCTGCGGCTTGAAAATGCCGGTGTAACTTGCATAGGCAGTCAGGTCGGATGTGACATCATAAACAAGACCAACATAAGGAACGAAGTTTGCATTCGCACTGTAATCAGAACTGCTTGTCGCGCCATCGGTGTAGGAGGTCTGTTCCTTGTCCCACTTCCACCATGATATGCGGCCACCGGCAATTAGCTTAAGATCGTCCGTAAGGCTAAATCGTGCCGAAGCATATCCGCCAATCTGATCTGTCTTTTCATCACTCCCACTCGTCAAAGCGATATCTTCAGGTGCAGGCTCTGCACCCGGATCCCAGGTGGTCGGATCCATGATAGATGACGCATAGTTTGAGACACCAACCCAGAGGTTTGTTCTTGAGCCATTAACACCAAAGACAAAGTCGTGATCTCTGCCGAAGATTTCGATCGGACCCGATGCATTGACGTCGAACGAATAAACATCATTCGCGTAAGGGAAGCGACCTGGATAGAACCAGAGATCGTCACCGAACCACCAGGTATAACCACCGCGCATGTCAGCTCTTGACCACGCACCGCGCCCGTCGAAACTTAGCTTCCAGCCGTTATCAAAGCGATGTTCCAGATCAAGAAACAAGGTATTCTGACGACGATACAAATAGTCCCAGTCATTGCCAAGGAATGTCGACGGGCTGAACTCATCATAAAAAGAACCATCTGGACGCGCTGGCAAGCCGCCCCAGTCAAACCCGTCGATTTTTTGGTTCTGATAACTGTAGCCGATATTTAACGTGGTATCTTCTGTCAGATCGGCATCAATAGTGGCGTAAAACATGCCATCACGGTTGGAGTAATAATCTTTGTAGCTATCACCACCTCCGAATGCTCCGACGATACGGGCACGGACGGTTTTTGCTTCATTGAGCGGTTTGGAGTAGTCAACCACCGCACGTCCATTGCCCCATGAAGAGGCGCGTGTTGTGACTGTCAGCTTCTCCTCATCGAGAGGACGCTTGCGCACGAGATTGATCGCACCGGCAGGATTACCAGCACCAGTCGTCAGACCAGCCGCACCCTTAATGACCTCAACCCGGTCATACATATCCAGATCGTCCTGGCCATCGCTGTCACGGGCAAAATAGTGAACGTTGTTTGAAACGCCATCATATTGGATATTGTCGATTTCCAGACCGCGCGACCAGTATTCATGGCGCACACTGGACGCACCGATTTTTGTGGTGACGCCGGGCGTGTCGGCCATGGCTTGATCGAGTGTCTGATAGTCTTTGTCATCAATCATTTTGCGCGTGACAACGGAAACTGACTGCGGCGTCTCGCGTATCGACATTGGCAGTTTCGTTGCCGTCGACATTGAGCCGGTCGTATAAGAATTTGTGCCTTCGGTCGTCGACCCATTGCCGCCCGCAACCGTAATCGTATTGAGAACAGTCGTGCCCTCTGGCACCGCGCCGGTGCTGGATGATGACGGCTGCGAGATAACAACGGATGATGCATCTGTGAACGAATAGGTAAGACCAGTTCCCCGCAGCAATTGCGCAATCGCCTGCTCTCTGGTCGCGGCCTTCTGGACGCCGGGCGATTTCTTTCCCTGAACGATAGACGCTTCATAGGAAATCTGTGTGCCGGACTGGCTGCCAAAATTTGATAATGCACGGCTTAACGATCCAGCCTGAACCGAATATGTCGTTTGAGCATAGGCATTTATGCTGGTCGGAACGACAATGATTGGTGTCGTTGTCGCTAAAAGTCCAAGAACGAGCAGTCTATGGCTCGTATTGCTAAAATTTCTGATCCGAGACTTTTGCCCCATCGCCAAACCGCTCCGCTATTCACATATCATGGGTTAAATCGCGGGTATTCCGCGGCCCTCAATGTGTATTACGGATAGCGACAGAAAATTTTCCAATTTTTCTCAAGTTTTTTAAACGGAGGAGATCACCGTCAAAAATGGGGCAACTTGACGTAGTTTCGCACCGAAAGGACGCACGACCGCTTCCAGTGCCCGAACTGGATCATTAAGGTCAAAAACGCCGCTGACGATTTTCGATCCAAGAGAACGATCTGCGATAATAACTTTACCGGACTGCCAGCGCGCGATTTTAGCAACGAGCGCGGCTACTGTTTCTTTCTCCGCGACAATCATCCCTTTGCGCCAGGCAGCGACCTGCGCATTCTCCAGATTTCCTCTGTTCAGAGTGGAATTGTTCGGATCAAATTGAAGCCATTCGCCAGCGCCGAGCTGCTTTATTCCATCAGCAGGAAAGCCGGGGGCTGTAATATCAATAAGTCCCTGATCAACGGACACTGAGATGACATCCGCATCATTGGAAAAATCGAATGCCGCAGCTTGTGTTTTGGCCTTAAAAGAGGCGCTTTCCACCATGAATGGTCGCGCATTATCCGGCACCACCTCAAAATAAGCCATTCCGGCCAAAAGACTGATGCCACGCAACTTTTCTGTATAATCAACCCCGATTGCACTGTCGGGTCCGAGTGTTACGACGCTTCCATCTGAAAGTGGAACGGTCTTTATTTCACCAACTGAAGTCAGATGATCAGCCTGCGCTTTTAAGATCAGGCCCGGCAAAGTTAATGATCCTATCCCGCCCACAGTCAGCGCTACGAGGCCACCCGCCATAAAACTACGCCGATTAGGGCCGGTTTTCGCGCGCTGACGATCCGTTAGTATCTTTCCAGTCATGCCGTGTAGGGTTGCTACCCGTCGCCAGGCATCTTCATGCGCTGGGCTACGGCTGATCCAGCTGCGGACGATATCAACGGAAACAGGATTGGCAGCATCGTTTTGCAGACGGATAACCAAATCCGCTGCCTCACGAAACAATCTGCGCTCTTCCGATACTTCGTTCATTCATCATCCAAAATGGGGCCTATTTACAATCACCCATGCAAATACATCCCTATACGGAGCCAATTGGTTCGAGAAGATGTTTTTGTGATCTGGTTAAAACCCGTTGAGCCGATCTTCCAGATGCTCGTAAGCATCCCTGATCAAAACCCACGTTCGTGTCGTTGACATTTCAAGCCGTTTGGCAACTTCTGTAACCGTCAAACCACCCATACGGTGGAGTTCGAAGGCTTCTCTTACCCTGCCCGGCAACTCCGCAAGCGCCTCATCGACAAGCCGGAGCTTCTGGCGATCATAGACAATGGTTTCCGCTGAAGGCGTAGGATCAGCAATTGCCATGAAATCGTCATCTGACAGATGCACGCGAACCAGTACACGCTCATGGCGCACCTGATCGACACTCAAGTTTGCCGCAATGCGATACAGGTAAGCCTTCGGATTATGCCTTGGCGCTCCGTCAGAAGGCTGCGACGCAAGTACCTTTACGAATGTGTCTTGTGTAAGATCGGCCGCGGTTTCCGAGTCCACGCCTTTTCGACGCAACGAGTGCGCAATTCCCTTTGCGTGGCGCCGAAACAACTCCTGAATATCCCAACTCAATCAGAAAACCTTTCTGATACCAGCAGGGAAAATTGACATTTACTGGCCAAAGTTGCCTGTAATTGGGCGCATGCGCTCCAAATGCTCATCAGCCTGGCTAGAACAATCACGACACATTTTCCAAATAAACAAGACTCTCGTAGTCATGTTTAATCTCATACAAAGTCAACTTACAAGCATTTTGATAAGGTGATTGTCTGCGCGTTCAGCAAGCGCTGGAAAAACTGTGAAAAGGTCTGAGCAACTTCAAACTTAAACTGGATCTTTCTTCAGCGAAAGAACAACGGAATCAACCAATTGCTCAATGGACTTCCCCTTCAAAAGTGGAGGGCTTCTGTTAGAAAAAACTGACAGGAGACTTAGAATTGAAGCAACGAGCATTTACAGAAGAATTTAAATGCGAAGCCGTTCGGATTTTAACGACGAGTGGTCGCAGCATTTTATCGGTCGCGGCCGACCTAGGCATTGGCGAGTCAACGCTTGACCGCTGGCGTAGCATTTTTGCTGAGCAAGATTTGCTCTCTGGTCCGCATGAGGACATGAGCCAGGAACTTGCCCGGCTTCGTAAAGAAAACAAGCTTCTACGACAGGAACGATATTTATTAAAAAGCGACGGCCTTCTTCGCTCGGGAGACAAGTCGATGAAGTTTGCGTTCATCGACACGGAGAAGGCCCACATGTCTCTGTCGCGGCTGTGTACTTTTGCAGGCGTCAGCATCAGCGGTTATTATGCATGGAAGCATCGGCGCCCCAGTCGCCGTCAGCTTGACGACATGATTATCCTGGCCCATATTCGCAATCAGTTTGCGCTATCACGTGAAACCTATGGCAGCCCTCGAATGCATGTTGAACTGAATGAAGAAGGTATTCGAGTAGGACGTCACCGCACGGCGCGACTGAGTGCCAAGAAAATGATTTGAAAGCCCGGCAGAAAACGCGCTTCAAACGCACGACCGACAGGAATCATGGCGAGCCTGTCGCTCCCAATCTTCTGGATCAGGACTTTACGTGTGACAGACCAGATCAGAAATGGGGTGTCGACATCAGTTATGTATGGACTGCGGAGGATTGGCTGTATTTGGCAATCGTTGTCGATCTTTATTCTCGTCGCATTATCGGCTGGGAAGCGCGGGATCGGATGAAGAAGGATTTGGCTATCTGTGCTTCGAAGAAGGCCATTGCAATCCGGCAACCAAAGCCGGGTTTGATCCAGCATTCGGACAGGGGAAGCCAATATGCCAGTTATGAGTATCGCAAACTCTTCAAAGCGCACAGCATGCTTCCATCCATGAGCGGCAAAGGAAATTGTTACGATAATTCGATGGTGGAAACCGTCTTCAAAACGATCAAGTCAGAACTGATATGGCGAACTGTGTTCTACACACGTAAGGATGCAATCAAAGCCATTGGCGAATACATTGACGGCTTCTATAATCCTGTGCGCAGACATTCTGCACTCGGGTATAAATCACCGATCCAGTTCGAGATGATAAAACGTAAATTAGTGACAGAACCTCTCCACTAAATCAGGGCAAGTCCATCTGGTGCGGTTGTCAAAATGTAGAAAGCCTTGAGTGCAGGCGAGAAGGCTAAAGCTCCAGCGACTTCCGCGTCGATTTGGGCGGTTGTGATCTTGCTGACGGGCCAGCGCTTGCGCTTTTTGCACTGCAGGCCGATGGGATAGAGCGCTCCGTTCCGAGCGACGATATCGACCCCGCTCTGGCGCTGGCCGGCCCGTCCATGACGGACGAGAGCTGGATCCCGCCATGCCGACTGGAATATGTTGGCACACAATTCTTCGAACTGTTCCCAAGATCGGGGTGGGGCGTAGTCGGCATGGACGTGTCGGTGCAATGGCGTGCCTTCCTACGTACTCGAAAGCCCTTGGTCACTGAGCGAGGCCGTGATGTCGGCGATCGAGCGAAACAGCACAAGGGGATCATCTTTGCTGGGGACAAAACCGCGGCGCTGCCAGAACTGCATTGCCTCTTCATCGACTGCGTTGACCATCAGAGCACGACCGCCGATCAGAGTGGACGCCTGTACGCAGCGTTGAAGGGCATGCTTCACGAGACCAGTGCCAATCCCGTGCCCAGCCCAGCCCGTATCAGTAGCCAGTTGACCGAGAAGCAGGCAAGGAACTGGATTGGGTGGCTGCCCGGTTCGAACTGAGCGCGGCAGGATCGCAGGGACCACGGCCGTTGGCGCCAGACCATAATAGCCGATAACACGCCCGGCTTCGTGAACCACGAGAACCGCCGTGAAGCCCTTTTGCTGATTTGAGAGCGCACGCGTCCTCAGCCAATGGTCGAGCGTGGGCTTGCCACAAGAGAACTGCGATACGTCGTGTGCTTCAGTAAGCGGTTCAGGAGCCGATACTGACACAACTCACCGCTTTGCGACGTATTCGGGTTCCCAAGGCGCGGTCCGCCTGGACAACTCCACGATTTCCGGAACCGGCACCGCGGGGCGGGACAGCACATCCATGAAATCGGCGAACCCTTCGGGACTCATGCGGATCAACCCTTGCTCCATCACGACCTCCTCGGCGGCGCGCACGGCAGCATCCCGCACGAAATCAGTGCGTGAGCGGCCGCGCAATGTGGCCGCGCGATCAATCATCGCGACGTCAGCCTCCGGCAGGCGCATCGAGATCGGATATTCCTTACGTTCGACGGTGGTGGCCATGATGATCTCCTTATCCCGAAGATAATGAATTGTAGCGCGAAATGCAATACGTATTTATCGTATTCATCCGTAACCGGCGCTGTCTTGATGAAAGAGCACTAAGTAGGCGGACGCTTAGGAGAATATATGGATCAGGAGCAAATTTGGCGGGAATGTCGTAGGTTTGCACTTTTTGGATTGCCCCTGCCCGCACATCACGGTCATTAAGGATTGTATGTGGTTGCGTGGTTCGTTACCCTCGATTTGAACCTATTTTAGCTAAGGCACTGTTATAACTTATAAAATGAGATTTTATGGATTTTGGGATTTTTTTAGAAGACAAAAACAATCAGCCAACTATTTGAATTGATTGAGAATTATTCGTTTTATTTGGTTGCGGGGGCAGGATTTGAACCTGCGGCCTTCAGGTTATGAGCCTGACGGCCGATTCCTACGCCACAGTATCCGGCAGCATCCGAACATTCGCTGCGATACTACGCTCACGAATGGCTTTTACGGATAGTGTCGCCGTTTCTACGCTGCACCACGCGGCGATTTCCGCAAAATGATTCCGGAAGGGGTCGTAAGCTGCACGATCGGCTGGCTCTCGTATCCAAGGCGCAGAGGCGCAGTCAAGCCGCCCGTGGAATTGCAGCAACCTCATCTGTGGGAAATTCGCGCCGCATGCCGCAATCCCGTTGCGTCCTCACCAGCGATCTGCCCCCTCCTCGCCCGCGCGAATTTCCGCGCGATACCAAGGAGAAAGACATGTCACAATCCGGCGCAACGCTCGTTCAATTGCTCAAAACACGCGAGGCAGCAGAGTTGCTGGGGCTGTCCAGCAGGGCGCTCGAAAAGCATCGTACCTACGGTACAGGTCCCGTCTACAGGAAGCTCGGCGGCAGGGTGGTCTACGATGTCGTGGATCTGAGAACCTGGGGCAACAAAGGGCGACGCGCTTCTACGTCCGATTTCGGTACGGACACAGTCTAGCCGGCCAAAGCCATGACAGAAAAGCGATAACACTTGGCATAAAATAACAACCCGTGGTTCGGCAGGCATAACTCTGAACCACGGAACAGTCCCCTGCCCTTAACCGCCTACACAAATGGATTGGGGAATACCTGAAACGTTGCCAGGTTGATCCGGTCGCTATCAGCCACGAAGTCACGTAGCCGAACGGATATCCGTCTCGGTGAAATCGTTGCCCTTGAACAGCAGTGGTTCACCGAAATCCTTGGCGAGAGCGTAGGCAAAGCAGTCGCCGAAATTCAGCCCGGCTTTGTGCCGGCCCTTCCCGAAATCGAGGAATGCCTGGCGCGCCAGATGACCTTGTTCAACTGTTACAGGTTCGATATCGATCGCGGCACGGCGGAAGAAGGCATCGGCCTGCCTCATGCCTTCCGGCCCAAGTTGCTTCTCGATCACCATGGACAGTTCCAGATAGTTCGCCACGCTGATCCGGCTGGCTGCGGAATCGTGGATCAGTCGCGTGAAGGCAGCCGCCTCCGGTTCGCCGTAGAGGATCGCCACCATGGCGGATGTGTCGATAATCATTTCGGCAGGCCATCCTCGTCATAGAGAAGCTCGGCGTGATCGGCGTAAGGCCGTTTCAGGTGAACGGCGGCCCTATCAGCAATCGCCAGAAGCTCTTCGACGGAGGCCCTACCCCTCTGTTTTTCGATTTGCGCATACCGCTCCCGCAGCGCGTCGGTCACGACACGGCTCATGCTCTGCCCGGTCGCATGGGCAATCGCCTGGGCAAGGCGATGCGCTTCGGGATCTTTCACGTTGAGGCTCATGTGGAGGCGCTCCGCTTCTACCTAATCAACCAATCTTCTACCATTCTACCCTGTCGTGGCGCAACGATCAAGTCAGGAAGCCAATCAAGAGCAGCGCCTTCTGGACAGATTTTTTGTCCGGAAAGGGGCCGATTCCAGACGATCTGGTTTGGCGAATGCCAAGTGGCAAACTGCCATTCAGAATCTAGCGCATCAGGCAGAATTTGCCTGATGCGCCTCCGACCCATGATTGCCGTTGTGAAATTAGAGGAGGATCTTTACGAACTGCGATTGTAGGCTGCGCCGACCTGCCTCTTCTCTTGTCCGGAGGCCATGGCGGTCAATCAGCTGCGAAGCGAGTGTTGGGCGTAACGGACATTGATAGCTTCGAGCAGTACTTAGCATCGGGATCGCCATGTCGTTTTCAAACCTACTGAGGGATAATCGCGAAGACGTAGCGCTAGTGATCGGCAACGGGGTTCACCGCTATGGCCCGCAACGCGCAAACTCGTGGGAAGCCCTTCTGCTTGAGCTCGCGCGTCGAAACGGCGTCGCTATCGACGAGATACCGACGGGAGCATCCGCGACCGAATTATTCGATGTCATCGAGCTCCACGCGCGCAGTCACAGCGGCAAGATCGCTAGAGATTTCTGCAATCTTATGCGCGATTGGCGACCGCTTCGTCATCACCGAGGCATAGTGGACTGGGCTATCCGCCATTCCGTTCCGGTCCTAACAACGAACTTCGACGACGTCCTCAGCGAGGCAGCAGATGCTCGTCTGATGCGGCCCAATGTAAAGGGCTTTACCGACTGGTATCCATGGGACAGCCGTTACGCATTGGAACTACACGACAATCCCTGCGACGGATTCGGCATCTGGCACATTAACGGAATGGCACATTATGCTCGCAGCATCCGGCTCGGGCTAACCCACTATATGGGTTCAGTGCAACGCACACGCGATTGGCTTCACCGCGGCGAGGAGCGCCTGTTCGAAGCCAAGGATCGCATTCGTTGGGCGGGACGGCGTACGTGGGTGCATCTCATATTCAACAAGCCGCTTTTAATCTTCGGTCTTGGTCTTCGTGAAAACGAGGTATTTCTTCGTTGGCTGCTTATCGAGCGGGCGCGTTACTTTGCGAAATTCGAGGGGCGCCGGAAACCGGCTTGGTATGCGTATACCAACAATGTCGATGATCTGACGCAGCAAGGCCGACATTTTTTTCTCGAACAAATCGGCATCCAGTGCATTGAGGCGTCAAACTATGACACGATTTATGCTAATCCAGAATGGGAGATGTGACCATCTTATAACAATCCATGCTCACGAGTCATTTTTACGATGGGCGAACGGGCAATATCGGAATTATGACGCATTGAGTTAGGCCCCTCAAAATCTTCAAATCTACTCTCTTGACGACCTTTTCAGGCAGTCTGTACCATGTACCCTTGTAAGATGTCCTGAACAACGTTTACAATCCAAAGCATAACATATGCAGAGCTAAGGGGGGCGCTGTGCAGAGTTTCCGTATCCGGCGGGCGCGTCTTGGCTGAAACCGAGGTGGCGGTACCGCAACAGAAAACTTGGCCGTCGATCGACAACGCTGCGCCCAAGGAGCAAGGTGGGCCGATCGCAAGACAGGGGTTTTCCTACCAGGACGAGATCGCGGTCGGGTTTTTACTCGACATGATCGAGTACGCGGATCTGGCCAAAATTCATTTTGAGACCCACGACGATCTTATACTCGTTCGTATCCAGGGCGCGGACTCGGCCCAGACCATCGCCGAGTTCGTGCAGGTCAAAGCCGGTGAGCCCGATAAACTCTGGTCCGTCGCCGATATATGCCAGCGCAAGAAGAAGGATGCTATCGGCACCTCGATCTTCGAGACCTCTCTCGGGCGCGATGAGCACGACGAGATCGCTGCCTTCCGCTTAGTGACCCTTCGCCCTGTCGTTTCCGATCTGACCCCGCTCACCTATGCCTTTGAGTCAGACGGACGAAAGCCCGGCTGCGAGGCCATGATGGCATTGGAGACGGCTCTGAACGTCAAGTTCCCGGGGCTGAGATCCCCCAAAAACAATGGCTCTGGCTACTGGCTGGAGAATTGTGTCTGGGACGTTCGTCATGATCTGAAGACCGTCCAGAAGGCAAATACTGTTCGGCTCTTCACGCTCGCGGAGAAAGCGGGGCAGCCGCTTTTGCTGGAGCAGATCGATGTGCTCCTCACCGAGATGCGAGTCTGGGTGAAGGCGGCAGGCGACGCCAAGTGGATGCCCGACAAGGCCAAGAAGATCGTTACGCGTGCGGAAGCCGTTGGCTGGTGGCAGCAACGTATGGCGAAGTTTGCGCAGGGCACCAATGCCCCGTCTGGCGGGATGCTCGCCGAGAAGATGAAGTCAGCCGATCTTCCGGAATCGCTCATCGCCATGGCCGTCGATCTTCGCCTCGGCTACGCCGCTAAGGTTCGAACCGCCACCTATATGGAGCCCGACTTCATGGAGGCGTTGCAAGAGCAGGTGAAGTCCACGGCGCAATCGCTCAGCGCGGACCTAGCGGCCGGACTGCTAGATCTGGGAGGCCCCCAGTTCCACGCTCGCTGCCTGACGGAGATGAACGCACTCAACGACACCCGTCCCAGCGGCGCGAAAGATCAGGCCGCCTTCCTCAAGGGCTGCCTCTATGACATCGCGGATCGGTGTTTGTTGCGTTTCGACAGGATGGCCTCATGAAGTCGCTCGCCCGCCTTGGAGGCCGGCCAGCGAGCCTTCCACTTGCGGCCGACGACATCTTAGAGTTTCACGCCGCGAGATTGCTGCTGCTGATGCACATCTGTGGCACCTCCGGACGGATCGATGGCCTAACGAAGATGGCCAAGCTCGACTTCTTCACCCGGTATCCCGACTTCTTCGGGGCAGCGCGCGCCGCGATCGACAACACTGCGGCGGCCTCTGATCGTGAAGACGACGCCGTGGAGTCTTCCATGGTGCGCCACCACTATGGACCTTGGGACAAGCGGTACTATCAGGTGCTCGGCGTACTGGAAGCTAAGCAGCTGATTACTGTCATCAAGCACAAGCGGTCTTACCAGATCGCCCTGTCGCCCCTTGGTAAGGAACGCGCGAAGGCGCTCTCCGCTCGGCCGTCGTTCCAAGATCTGATTTCTCGCCAGCGCGAGGTGAAGAAGGTGTTCGGATCGAAATCCGGGACCTTCCTCAAGGATCTCATCTATCGCCTGTTCGACAAGGAAGTCGGCAAGCGTACACTCGGTCAGGTCATCACTCCATGAGCGGTATCTTTCTCTCTATCACTTCCATCGATCGACGTCTGGCGACCGGGAATGTCGAGACTCTAGAGTTCCGGACCGGCGTTAACGTCTTTGTGGGGCCGCCCAATACGGGCAAGACCAAATGGCTTCAGACGCTCGACTTCCTCCTCGGCGATACCGGTGCCAATCCCTATGAAGCCGCCGATTCAGAGGGACTAGCGGAAAAATACGACGCGGCCGGGGCCTGGTTACAGATCGGTGACGACGCCTTCCGCATTGAGCGTCGTTGGAATGAGCCCGGAGCCAAGGGCAAGGTCTTCATCGATGATGAGGGCATGCTCGCACGGGATTTCCAGCATTGGATAATGGAGAAGCTCGCCATTCCTTTGGTAAACTTCCCCAAGGGCAATCCGATGTCCGGCCAGACTTGGCCCGAACTCAGCTTCAGAAGCCTGCTTCGCCATATCCATCGCCAGCAGCGATTCTGGAGCGGCTTAGTCGATCTCCAGCCCGACGCCGAGTTCCATGCCGGTCTGTTGTCTTTCCTAGGGTTGGCCGACCGCGTCTACAGTGAAGACTACGGCAATCTGGTAAAGCTGCGCCTTGAAGCCATGAACCTGAAAGCACGGCGGGAGCAGTACGGCCAGACCCTGAACGACCTAGCGATCGACCTGCTCGACGCCGACGACGCCAGCCTCGGCGTCAACGACACGACCATTCTCGCCGCTCAACAGCGTGGACTTGCCCTGATTTAATGGAGAGGTTCTGTCACTAGTTTACGTTTTATCATCTCGAACTGGATCGGTGATTTATACCCGAGTGCAGAATGTCTGCGCACAGGATTATAGAAGCCGTCAATGTAT
>NZ_JBLZOF010000013.1:0-81495 GCF_049199085.1 Ochrobactrum sp. EDr1-4 | reverse complement strand
AATGATCGACGAACTTCGGCGTTATGCACAAGTCTTGAGTAAAAAGCATTTCTGACTTTGACTCAAAAATAAAAGACCCCCCCAACAAATCTGCCCCGGTTACTTACTTTCGCCACTGGCGCGCGCCAGTGAGACTGTCGTTTTCCGTTTAAAATTGCAATTGCAGTCGTTAACGGAAAAAATGCACTCCATAATCCAAGTGACTGGTTGAAATGATTTGCATTTTTCAATGGGCCCACATTTTCTTATGAGGTGCCGCCTGGCACTATCGAAGCAACTTCAGTCCGATCAATGTGATGGTCGCCCAACCAACCGTTAGCGTCAAGATGAATAGGCTCCAGTTCACACCGATATTCTCTATGCCGAAAGCCATCGCGAATGGAGCAGTGGCCGAAATGATTAGTCTGGCTGACATGATCTTGCCTTGCATGGCACCGTAGCCATCACTGCCGAATAGTGACAACGGTAACGTTCCGGAGACAATACTGAAGAGACCGTTTCCGAAGCCAAAAAGACAGGCAAACATCGTCGTCGCAATAATGGATGGAGCACCGAATAGCAGAACAATGAGGGCTATACCCATCAATGAGGCAGAGATTACTGCCAGACTGATCGGAGCGAGGTTCTTGCCACCGAGCATGTTGATCAGGCGGCTGGCCACCTGAGATGGTCCGAACATCGCGCCAATAAAAGCTGCAGAACCTGCAAGACCGAGCGCACCCAAAATCGGCACCATATGGACCATAATAGCCGCTGCAACGAGAGCCTGCATCGAGAATGCGACGAGAACCAGTAGGAAACCTTTGCGCCGTTGATGGGCAGGCAGATCACCTGAACAGGCGGCTGCGACTGTTCCATTCGTTGATCGCTTCCGATCACTCTTTGCAATAGAACGCGCGAGCATAAGGTGTACCGGCACGCAGAGAAACAAATGGAGGCAAGCGAACAGCAAATAGGTCTGTTGCCAGGTGAGCCAATGCTGAAGGGTTGTTGTGATGGGCCAGAAAATTGTCGAGGCAAAGCCTGCAATCAGTGTCAGATAGGTGATGCTACGCTGGGCAACATTTGGCGCCAATTGCACCAATAATGCAAAGGCTGCTCCATACTGGACGAGGTTTGCGGCGATTTCGATGATCGTCAGCGTGCCTGCAAACACCAAAGCATTTGAAGAAAGTGAACACAGTATGAGAGACACGGCGGCCAGTATCGAACCTATTGTCATCATGCGACCTGCGCCGTAACGATCAATCCATTTGCCTAACCAAGGAGCCAGAAAGCCTCCTGCCAGCAGGGCGACAGATAACGCTCCGAAAATCGATTCGTTGGAAACGGAGAAGTCCCGCGCCATGGACGGCGCGAGAATGCTGAATGAGTAATAGAGGGTGCCGTAGCCAATATTCTGTGTCAGTCCGAGACCGACAATGGCCGCAATGGGAAGCCGTTCAGCGCTCATATTGATTTCAATGAAACTCGCTTTTCGAGTTTGGCCGCTTCTTCCTTGCGCTCGCTATATCGGTCTGTGAGATGATCCGAGATGCCACGCGTCAGAAGTGTGAACTTCACTAGTTCTTCCATCACATCGACCACGCGATCATAGAACGACGAGGGTTTCATCCGTCCAGCGTCGTCAAATTCCTGCCATGCCTTTGCGACGGATGACTGGTTTGGAATGGTGATCATTCGCATCCAGCGCCCCAGAATGCGCATCTGATTGACGGCGTTGAAGCTCTGCGATCCGCCTGAAACTTGCATCAATGCCAAAGTTCGGCCTTGCGTCGGACGAATTGCTCCACCCGGCAAAGGAATCCAGTCGATCTGCGATTTCATGACAGCGCTCATGGCTCCATGACGTTCGGGACTGGTCCAGACTTGGCCTTCAGACCAAAGCATTGCCTCACGCAATTCCTGAACCTTCGAATGCTCTGCTGAACCATCGTCTGGCAAAGGAAGACCATTGGCATGAAAGACACGCGTTTCGGCACCCATCGCATCGAGAAGACGCTGCGCTTCCAGCGTCAGAAACCGACTATAGGAACGATCACGAAGTGAGCCATACAGCAAAAGGATACGAGGCTTATGCTTTGGAAAGTCGGCGCGTAGTGCATCCAGGTTGGGCAATGCGAAGGAATTCTGATCGAGGTTCGGCAGGTCCATGTCAGCGCGACTTTCTTTCATAGATGATGACTTCTCCGTCCTCTTTGGTGAATGAAGACACCGGGTTTTCCAGAATGTCGAGAACCAGTTCTGACGGACGGCACAGATTGGTGCCAAGCGGCGTTTCCACGATTGGACGATTGATCAGGATAGGATGCGCCTTCATGAAGTTGACCAGTTCATCATCGGTCCAGTTTAGATCGGACAACCTCAACTCGGCATATGGTGTGCCTTTCTCGCGAAGGAGTTGGCGAGGCGTCATCTGCATCGCAGTGAGCAGTTCGACCAGTTGTTCTCGCGAAGGCGGATGTTGTACATATTCGATGACAACAGGCTCTTCGCCGCTGGCACGGATCAAGGCCAATGTGTTGCGAGACGTGCCGCAGTTCGGATTGTGATAGATCGTAACTGACATCAGAGTTTTCCTGTTTCGGTGACTGGCTTTTGATTGGCGCCGCGTTCGTACCAGCCCTTGGAGCGGTTGACGATCCAGACGACCGAGAGCATGACAGGCACTTCAACAAGAACGCCAACTACCGTTGCAAGTGCTGCGCCAGATGAAAAGCCGAAAAGGCTGATCGCGGCTGCTACTGCCAGCTCGAAGAAGTTGGATGCGCCAATCAAAGCCGAGGGACCGGCGACGCAATGTTGCTCGCCTGAAATTCGGTTCAACAGATAAGCGAGGCCAGAGTTGAAATAGACCTGGATGAGGATCGGGACGGCCAGCATCGCAATGATCATGGGCTGTGCGATGATCTGCTCTCCTTGAAACCCGAATAGCAGAACGAGCGTCGCCAAAAGCGCAACCAGAGACAGCGGTTGTAGCATTCTGAGCATTGCATCGAAGGATTGTTGTCCGCCGCTGGCGAGAATGCTTCTACGTAGGATTTGCGCGATAATCACCGGAATGACGATATAGAGGACAACCGAAAATACCAGTGTGTCCCATGGCACGGTAATTGCAGACAGGCCGAGCAGTAGCCCGACGATAGGGGCAAATGCCACAACCATGATCGCGTCGTTCAAGGCGACCTGCGACAGCGTGAAATGCGGCTCGCCCTTGATCAGGTTGGACCAGACGAACACCATTGCTGTGCAAGGGGCGGCCGCCAGAATAATCAGACCAGCAATGTAGGAATCGATCTGGTCTGCAGGCAGATGAGGGCGAAACAGCCAGCCGATAAATAGCCAACCGAGAAGTGCCATAGAGAATGGTTTGACGGCCCAGTTTATGAAGAGCGTGACGCCGATGCCACGCCAGTGCTCAGCGACCTGTCTCAATGCACTGAAATCGATCTTTAGCAACATGGGGATGATCATGAGCCAGATAAGAATGGCGACTGGAATATTCACCCTGGCGACTTCAGCAGATCCGATTGCATGGAATACTGTCGGAAAGAAATGGCCCAGAGCTACGCCAGCGACAATGCAAAGAGCCACCCAGACAGTCAGATATCGTTCGAATGTGGACATCAGTTATTCTCCACATTTGTCTGTGTGCTACCTTCCATGGTGCCGATTCCTTTCAGATGATTTTGAAGCGCCATGCGGTCTACCGTGGTATGGGGAAGGCTCAGGAATGCTGATATCCGGTTCTTCAGAAAACGGGCCGCCTGTGCAAAGGCGCGCTGCTTTTCTGCGTCGTTTCCTTCAACAGCGGCAGGGTCCTCAATGCCCCAGTGGGCTGTCATAGGATGGCCAATCCAGACAGGGCAGGCTTCTCCGGCAGCGTTGTCACAGACCGTGAAAATGAAATCCATCTGAGGGGCGTCGGTACCTGAAAACACGTCCCAGCTTTTTGAGTTCAGATTCTCGGTGGAATAGCCGAGAGCGTCCAGTTCCTTGATTGCGAGAGGATGAACGTCGCCTTTTGGCCGACTACCAGCTGAATAGGCGTGAAAACGTCCTTCGCCATCCTTGTTCAGAATTGCCTCGCCCAAAATTGAGCGTGCGGAATTGCCCGTGCACAAAAAGAGCACGTTGTAGATCCGGTCTTTCATTTTATCAGTCCGTTTATGGAAGGCCGAATTCAGCGGCCTTGTGTTACTGGGTGAGCGCTTTCGGTTCGCAACAGGGTGTCAGACTTTTTATAAGAGGTGCGCAGAGCTCGGCACTACCGCCACAGCAGTCCTTGATCATGAAAAGGGTCAGTTCTCGAAACCGGTCGAGATCAGCGCGATAGATGATCGAGCGGCTCTGACGTTCGCCATTCACGAGTCCAGCACGAGACAATGTCGCCAGATGCGCAGACATTGTATTCTGTGGCACATCCAGCATACGCGCCAGTTCACCGGCAGGAATACCGTCTGGTTCGTGTTTCACCAACAGTCGAAAGGTGTCGAGCCTTGTCGATTGGGCGAGGGCGGCCAACGCCGTAATTGCAGCTTCGTTTTCCATATATCGAGAATAACGGATATAACGATGCTGTCAATCAAAGATCTGGATGCTCAGCGGCATTTGGGTGCTTTCTGAAATTGGGCATTGCAGTTCCGTGGAACAGTCGCTCAAACCCATCTTCACCCAGGCTCTGGAAACACTGCGCACGAGCTGCTGTTGATAAACTCGATAATGACGAAGACGAATGTTGTTTGAGGCGAGCCGGCAGTTTTTGTAGGGAAAGTAGCAACTTGCCGAAATAGTCCGTGCTTTCTCGTGCCTTTAGTTGCGCATCGATCAAAGCGTCCAGCCAACGTGCTGCGGTATGAGACGCTTCTGAGCGAGGAGCGAAATTCCGCGCAGACAAGTGGGGCATCTATCACGCAGACGTTTTTTATGGAGAAAACATGAAATGCGTGTTGCAAGTCGCCATTCAGTGCGAAAATAGGGATCAATATCGTTTGCGAAGCAATCCGGACAAAACTGTAGCCAGGTGAAAATTTTGGGTCGACATTTGCTGACAGACAGATTTCGTCCATGTGCACCCGTTCACATTCTGGTGTACAATGACGTCCTTTAGCCAATGTTGGGTGAGGTTCTCAACGCCCGAAGCGCATTGAGGATGACAGCGACGTCAATCAGCTCCTGGAGCAATGCACCGTGAACAGGTTTTAGATAACCGAACGCTGCTGCGATCATGGCAATTACAGAGAGACCAATCCCCACCACAACACTTTCGACAGCAATGCGCCTTGATTGCTTGGCAATTTCTATCCCGGCGCGAAGTCTGTCTATTCTATCTACGAGAAGAACGACATCGGCCGCTTCTGCCGAGGCTGCCGCTCCCCTCGCACCCATGGCAACGCCAACATCAGCCGCTGCAAGTGCGGGCGCGTCGTTGACCCCGTCTCCGACCATCATCACGGGGCCGTTCTTACGCTCGCTGAGCACGGTCAGCACCTTTTGATCGGGTGAAAGTTCGGAGTAGATGGCATCAAGCCCCAAACCCTTGGCGATGCGTTTGGCCACTGCAGCACGATCACCTGTCGCCAGCACTATTCGCTTTACGCCGTCCTTGCGTATACCGCGTAACGTATCGATCACATCGGCTCGCAAGGGATCGGCCATAATGATATAGCCCGCAAGCCTGCCGTCTATTGCGACTGCAACCAGGACTGCGCCAGCTTCAGCATTGGGGATTTCGATAAGCTTTGCGTTGGCTTGTCTCTCAACGAAGCTGTGTCCGCCGACAATGACGCTTTTGCCATCGACGAAGCCAGTCACACCATCCCCGGCCAGTTCGCTCACGTCGGTCGGTATTACAATCTCTATACCCCGTTCCTGAGCGGCCACCACGAGAGCCTGTGCCATTGGGTGTTTGGACACCTGGTCAAGGGAGGCGGCGAAACGCAGTAGGTCATTTTCACTCAATCCTGGCTGCGCGTTGATTGAAGTAATTTGTGGGCGGCCATCTGTCAGTGTTCCAGTCTTGTCCAGCACCAACGTGTTGATACGAGCCATGTTCTCCAATGGACGAGCACCCTTTACCAGCACGCCGAAATGAGCGGAACGCGACAGTCCCGCAATAAGGGCGACGGGCACGGCCAGGATGAGAGGACATGGTGTCGCCACGACGAGAACGGCGACCGACCTTATCGGGTCTCCCGTGAGCCACCATGCTCCGAAGGCGATTATGACGGTCACGATCAGAAAGCCGACAGACCACTGGTCTGCCAGTCTGGACATTGGAGCCTTGGAATGCTGTGCCTCTTCCACGAGGCGAACGATGCCAGCGTAGGTACTATCCTTCGCTTCGTGCTTAGCAAGGATATCGAAAGCATCGCCGGCATTCATTGAACCGCTTAGCACTTCTGCTCCCGACGCAAGCGAAATCGGAAGTGACTCTCCCGTCAAAGCAGACATGTTTACGAAAGCTTTTACGGAAGTGATACTTCCGTCGACGGGGATGACATCTCCCTGACGGATCAGAAGGCGGTCACCGGGACGAATAGTTTCAACGGCAATCTCTTCGAGATGATCATCGACATATCGCATTGTTGTTCGCGGTGCGCGGGACAGCAAAGCATGCATCTCACGGCGTGCTCGTCCCTCGGCAAAGCTCTCAAGAAAGGCTCCGCCAGTATACATGAGGGCGACAATCGAAGCCGCCAGCATTTCCCCAAATGCCAGTGCGGCCGACATAGACATCGCGGCGACGATATCCAGCCCAAACTCCTTTCGGCATAAACTCCGGAGAATCTCGACGAGCAAAGATGCCAGCACTGGCAAAGTGGCAATTGCCCAGATTATCCGTGCTCCCGACGAGTAGCCGGAAAAGTGCAGGCCGAGCCCCATCACAAGTCCGCACAAGGCAAAAACCAGCAGGATTGTTTTTGATCGATCTTCAACCGAGAACAGCATCTTCATAGTCTTCCCGACCTACAGAATGAGTAAATTTTAGGTCCCGCCTCTCACCGACTACGATAATTCTTCTTTACATATGTATTCCCTTAATACTCAGATTGACGGTCAGACCGCTGTGCCGACCAGGGCCCCAATACCAGCCGTGATTGCCATCGCCAAAGCACCCCAAAAAGTAACACGAATGGTCGCCTTAAGCACATTAGCTCCTCCCGCCTTGGCGCCGATTGCACCTAGAAACGCCAGAAACAGCAAGGAAGAGATAGCAACCGCGTAAAGCAAGATCGAGGGAGGTGCGATGACCGCCATCAGTAAGGGTAGGGCGGCCCCGATCGAGAACGTGACCGCTGAGGTCAGCGCTGCTTGCACAGGCCGTGCTTCCATGTGTTCGACAATTCCCAGTTCGTCACGGGCATGTGCCTCCAGAGCATTGCGTGAGGTCAGCTGTATTGCCACCTCCCGCGCCAGTTCCGGGGCTAGGCCGCGATCAATATAGGCTTGTATCAATTCATCGAGCTCTGCTTCGGGCTGAGTTTCGAGTTCCTTGCGCTCTCTGGAAAGATCTGCCAACTCCGTATCGGATTGAGAGCTGACAGAAACATACTCTCCCGCCGCCATGGACATCGCGCCTGCGACAAGGCCGGCGATGCCCGCGACCATTATCTGCGTCGTTCCCGTTGAAGCAGATGCGACGCCCATAATGAGGCTGGCCGTTGAGACAATGCCATCATTGGCGCCGAGTACCGCTGCGCGAAGCCATCCGATCCGGGATACGAGGTGGTTCTCTGTATGTAATCGGCTCATTGAGGTACCTCCGGACATTGTATACATATCATCATACCTCTATCGAGACCCTTTGCGAGTGGCCTGAAAATTAGAAGTATAGAATTCTTCTGCGGCGATCGGGCTTTTTGCCGTTTTTGTTAGAGCTCCTGCGCGGATTTTGAAAATCTGCATTTTCGAGGCAGGCTTGAAAACCTTCATATAATACATTATACATTATAATATATTATATAATGTTAACGTCGGAGGCAAAGATGCCCGTCACGAAAATAACTGAGAAACTGTCGATATCAACGCAGCCAAACGCGCAAGAACTCAGTGTACTCGATCGAAGCGGCTTCAAAACGCTAATCAACAACCGTCGCGATAATGAAAGCGCAGACCAGCCCGGAAACCAGGCTGAACGAGATGTGGCTCACAAACGCGATCTTTCTTATGCATATATTCCGGTCACGATGAATACGATCACGGAAGCCGATGTGCATGCGTTTCAGACGGTGGTCAGAAAATCGGAGGGTCCCGTGCTTGCGCATTGCAAAACAGGTACGTGTTCGCTCACCCTTCATCTCATCGGTGAAGTATTGGACGGACGCATGTCTGTTGACGATATTGTACACTTCGGACATCAGCTCGGCTTTGATACCAGTGTCGCTGCAGTATGGCTTAAACGCTTCGCTGACCGTCGCCCGCGGGTAAAAGGCTTTTTCGATAAGCGAACCTCCAGTGTTCAGTACGTGGTGTCCGATCCGATGACCGGTATGTGCGCAATTGTAGATCCCGTTCTCGACTTTGATGAAAAGTCGGGGTCAACGGCGACGATCAATGCAGACACAATTCTCGAATACGTCCGTGAGAGTGGACTGACAGTCGAATGGATTCTCGACACCCATCCACACGCCGACCACTTTTCCGCAGCTCAGTACCTCAAGCAGAAAACCGGCGCCAAGACAGCGATAGGTGAGCATGTAACCGACGTTCAGAAGCTGTGGAAGGGGATATATAACTGGCCCGAGCTTGCCACCGATGGCTCACAATGGGATCGGCTGTTTGCCGATGGTGAAGCGTTTAAGGTTGGTTCCATCGATGCCAGGGTTCTGTTCTCGCCGGGGCATACGCTCGCCTCCATCACTTACGTGGTGGGCGATGCCGCCTTTGTGCATGACACAGTTTTTATGCCAGACAGCGGTACGGCGCGGGCCGATTTTCCCGGCGGCGATGCGCGAGCATTGTGGGAGTCAATCCAGAATATCATAGCACTTCCCGATGAGACGCGGCTATTCACCGGACATGATTACCAGCCGTGCGGTCGTGAGCCTCGGTGGGAAAGCACAGGGGCTGTTCAAAAGAAGCACAATCCGCACCTGGCGGGCGTATCGGAAGAAGCGTTCGTTGCCTTACGGACCAAGCGCGACAAAACGCTGCCAATGCCAAAGCTCATCCTGCATGCGCTGCAGGTGAACATACGTGGTGGGCGACTGCCTGAGCCAGAAGCCAACGGTAAGCGCTATCTGAAGTTTCCACTGGACGCGTTGGAAGGGGCCGCATGGGAATGACGGTGGACAGGATGGCAATGATGAAAGCGGGGCTATTTTCCATTGAACTATCTCTGCGCGCGGGCGAAGTGGCAGACCTGCTCAAGACACTGTCCCATCCAGCGCGTCTGATGATCGTTTGCAGCCTTGTGGAAGGCGAGTATTCCGTTGGGGAGCTGGAAGAAAAAATCGGGGTTTATCAACCTCACCTGTCGCAGCACCTAACCGTGTTGCGCAGCTCCAGAACAGTCGAGACGCGACGAGATGGAAAACAGATTTTTTATCGCCTCACAGAAGACAAGGCGGCTCAACTGGTCGCTGCCCTTTATGACATCTTTTGCGTGGAGGGCGTAGAATGACCACTTATCTATCCTCACTTGTAGGTGGGATGTTAATCGGCATTTCAGCAGCGATGCTCCTGATCCTTAACGGCAGGATTGCTGGAGTAAGCGGAATCGTCGGGCGACTTTTACAGAGAAGCGCGTCGTTAACAAACCTTGCGTTCGTCGTGGGACTGGTAATCGGGCCAATTATTTATCTGACCGCTTTCGGCACCTGGCCCACTGTGCAAATTACTACTGGGTGGCCACTGATCATCGTCGCCGGACTTCTTGTCGGCTTCGGTTCGCGCATGGGATCTGGCTGCACGAGTGGGCACGGTGTGTTGGGGCTGGCTCGTCTGTCACCGCGATCAATTGCAGCGGTTGCTACCTTTCTGGGAACAGGAATGATTGGTGTTATTGTGCTGCGAGGTCTGGGGCTATGAACCTAAAGTTTTATCAATTCTGCAGCGCTCTTGCCTCCGGTGCCATTTTCGGTTTTGGACTGTCTATGTCTGGAATGCTCAATCCCGTTCGTGTACAAGGCTTTCTCGACATTTTCGGCGCTTGGGACCCAAGTCTTGCGTTTGTTCTCGGCGGCGCGGTTAGCATCGCCTTCATTGGTGTTAAAATGACGAAGCGGATGCAGCATCCTACATTCGACGACAGTTTTCATGTGCCAACGCGTCGACGGATCGATGCGCCTCTTATCATTGGCTCGGCGCTGTTCGGTCTGGGATGGGGCATTGGCGGCTTTTGCCCCGGTCCCGCTATAACGTCATTGTCGATGGGGTTGCCTCAAACTATTCTCTTCGTCATCGCCATGCTAGTTGGGATGATCGGGTATGACAGAATCTGGGGTACACAGCTTTGAGCAATTCTATCTTTTGGCAATAGGTTCTGGCGGTCCCCCGTCATCCCCCTGCTTGAGAATAAACACCTTCTGGGCATCTGAAACTTCGATGCTTCCCACTCCTTCTCCCAGCCCGGAAAATAGCGCGGAAAACTCTAATCATAAACGATCCAGTTTTAAGGGAGCAGAGCAGTTCGGCTTTTCGTCCGCCATCGCTATAATGTCGAAGATTCATGGTGCAGTTTAAGGTCGGTCTGCCCGAAATCCTGTCCTTTAAACAGCAGCGGTGCTTTAGATACGCTGGCCACAGCATAGGAATAGCAGTCACCCATGTTCAGACTGGCTGGGTGACGGCCTTTGCCAAATCGATCAAATGCTTGTTCAGCCGCGCGATAATGCGCTTGATCGAAAGCTATTGCTGTGATGTTTGGCAAATCCACGAGCTGATCGATAATTGCAGCGGCATTTTGAAACCCCTTGCCTGTCAAAACCATGCGTGTTTCCAGCAGTGGGGGCCAGCCGATAAGCGCGGCCTCGCGACGCAGCAACTCATCAGCTTCCGGTTCGTGCAAGGCCATGGCCAGGATGACCGACGTATCGATGGTGATTATCGCGGCAGTCCATTCTCATCATAGAGGTCGTCGTGAGCCGAGGTTGTGCCGGCAGGCACCGTTTGTCGGCCTTCAGCCATAAGATCCAGCATCGCATCGAAAGGGGTTAATGCCTGCTGCTGGCGCAATTCCTGGTCATAACGCTCCAACGCACGCTCAACGAGCCGGTTCACCGGCATGCCTGTTCGCTTTGACAGCGCATGTGCCAGATCGCGCGCCTTGGAGCTGCGCACCGACAACTGTGGTTCGGACATGGCCTTTTTCCTCAAATCGAACGAGATCTTAGCAAATTACAGTCTTGGTGGCAATGTAATCACCGATGATGGCTAACCTCCGATAACTGAAAACCCACGCAGGCACTATATGAAGGCTGGCTTAACAATAAAGCCTCACGGCGAGCTTATTTTAAACACCTGGATGGTATAGGCGCCGAAATTAGCTCCCCTAGCCTTGGTTTGTTAATTTAGCTATGCGGGCCTCCATGGAATTTGTGACTTCAGTATAAAAGGAAAATCCGACGTTTAATCACGTTGCTCTGGTTCGTACCGTGAATCGCATTAAGAAATGTGTGCCACCTGACCGGGCATCATTGGCTGGAAACGCGTCGAATTAACGCCGCGGGCCTCAAGTTCTTTTGAGAGTCGAATAGCTGGATCATTCCATGCTTCGTCAGTGAGTTTAAACACGCCCCAATGCATGCCCAGGACCTTATCGGCGTCGAGATCACACATGATTTGGATGGCTTCCTCTGGATCAACATGCTGAGGGGCCATGAACCAACGAGGATCATAAGCGCCGCATGGCAGAATTGCTAAATCAGGCGATCCAAATTGTCGTCGCATGTCGCGGAAAATCCTCCCTGTTCCATATCCGGTGTCCCCTGCAAAATAAATCAATCGTCCAGCCGTCCTAACCATAAAGCCGCCCCAAAGGGCCATGCGACGATCGTGTAAGCTGCGTCCTGACCAATGATTTGCAGGAACGATGTGAATCTCCGTATTTTTACCAATCGAGAAAAAATCTCCCCAATCACCTGTCTCGATACGAGCGTCTGGCAAGTAACGCCGGATCAAAACATCATTGCCCAATGGTGTAACGAACAGTGGCGAATGCCCCGCTTTGAGCTTTCTTAAGGTCTGTACATCAAAATGGTCATAATGGTTATGGGACAGCAAGATTATGTCGATCGGCGGAAGGTCGGTCAATGCTATACCGGGAACAGCGACACGTTTAGGTCCGACAAGGTGAAAAGGACCCGCGCGATCTGACCATACTGGATCGGTGAGGAGATTAAGACCAGCAATTTGAATGAGAACCGTCGCATGGCCGACCATTGTTACGGTCAATGCGTCCACACGACTTTCAGGGACAACCTGCTGAACATTGATCTTAGTTGGCCAGGCGTTTTTAGGAGAAGCACGCTGCCAGCGCAGTACTTCTTGAACACCACGATCAGTCATAGGTTCACCCGGGTTGTAGAACCTTTGGCCGTCGAAATGGTCTGTTACTGGCCCGTGATAATAGGGGTTTAATCGCAATATTCTGCCACTCTCTGATTTGATAGCCGACTGAACTAACTCTCATTACGTCTGAGGGGTATTCTCAGTTAGCAGCAGCGTTGGTTCAAGCTTTTCCAGCCCCTGATACGGATTTGCATGGATTGCCAATATCCATAAACATAAAGTTGCACTGAAGGAAAAAATCGTCAAAGCCATGCTGCCAGCGCGTGTTCTGTCAGCATGGGTTGAAGCAATTGTCATAATCGTCATCAATGTGAGTGCCAATACCAAATACCATTTGTAAGCATCAACTGACGTCGTTCCGACTGCCAACCTCAAGTTTCTCGAATTTTGCAGAATATCAAAATCATTGAGAAGATGTGAGATAATCGGCGAGGGAATATCGCTCTGGCTTATCGCAAAAATCTCATTTCGAATATTCTGTAATGCCACCTCAACAGAAGAAACCGGGCGCAGGTTGATATTCTTCGTCCACTCATCCTCTATGACCGCCGTTCGATATGTTATCAGAGCCTCCCGTAGTTCAGGCGCGTTAATGGCCGGAGAATTAGCCGTACCAATCAAGCGTACAATAGCTGATCGCTCATCACTGGTGGCTTGGTCAGCTTTTGAACCCACAGCCCAGATGTCGGCTGCCACAAAGCCGAGCGCGAGCGCCCACGCCGTAGCCACTGTCCCTATGAATGCTCCGATAGGAATGGAGAGATGATTATGTTTTGCATGCTTTGCAAGCACGTACAAAACCAGACGGCCGAATAAAAAGAACGCCACACCTAAAGCTGTGAAGGCTAAAAAAGACGTATAAACAGAGAGTTGAAATACTGCGGCCATTCAGTGAATTCCAAACTGATAACGTGTTGTTTATCTGCGATGTTTTTTCGCATTAGCGGGCGTATAAGTTTTTGGCTTTACATCTTCAACCGCCACGATACTCGTAACCATCTTCACGCTGAGCTCTATTAATGAGATGCTTCTTAAGCGCCTCTATTTCGTCAGCTTGCCAGGTTTCTATGCCCGTAACCTCTAGCCACGCATTTAAATAGTGATCCGGCGCATAGACGTGCCCATAACCCATCGGCACCGTGTCCGACAAAGGCATATCGATGAGGATTTGCAGCATGCTCACAATCGGATACCATCCCAGCATGGGCGATACATCAGGACCTCGCGGCGATTTCATCCAGTCGGCTTCCTGATAGGCCAGACTTTTATCAAAAAAGGTGATCGCATCGCTGGCATATTGTAAATAGACGAAACGCGTATTACCCCATTGCGCTGTATTCCCCTCTGGCGTGCCGTTCTGGTTCATGAAGCGCACAAACCGTCCATCCTGAAAAACCGGCAACCATTCTGTTGATCCGGCATCGCGAGTATTGGTCAGCGAGCGCCATTTTTCACTCGGGAAGGGTGGGCCACTCCAGACCGCGCCATTAATTGGATCTCCCAGAATATCGAAGAAAGTTATAGACCGCTGGGAATTAAACGCACCCAGACTAAGTCCATGAAGATAGAGCTCTGGACGTTGATCAATCGGCAGCTTTTTCCAATGATCATAAACGGCCCGGAAAAGCGCCTGTGATGAAGCAAGTCCGTTTTCTGGCTGAAATAGGAGTGAAAGCGGGCTGTTTAAATAAGAATACTGCAATGCAACGCTTGCGACATCGCCGTCAAACAAGAACTCCAGTCCATCAATTGCGGACGGGTCAACCCACCCAGTGCCTGTTGGCGTGATGACAACCAGTGCTGCGCGATCAAAAGCACCTGTCCGAATTAGTTCGCTCAGCAGTAATTGAGCGCGTTCATCGGGTGTATCCGCCACCTGCAAGCCAGCGTAAAGCCTAATTGGCTCTAACGAGGTTCGATTGTTAAAATCGCTGATTTCCGATGCTGTCGGTCCTGACGCTACAAATTCACGTCCAGCACGCCCCAGTTGTCGCCAATCGAGTTTTGATTGAGGATTGCCAGCGCGCTCCGCTATGAGTGGCTGCGGGCGGTCCGGTTCAATGAGAGCGTCAAATCTCTGAAAAGAACTGTCTAATACGCGGAATGAATACTCTACCAAAACGCCGTTTGCTATTGTAAATATAAGAGCAAACGTAATTGCTGCGCCGACAATAATGGATACTCTGCGTGGAAAATAGCTGTTGAGTTTATTGATTATCATCCGGCCCAGAACGATTATCCCACGCGCCAGAAGAACGAGAGCCCCAAAGGTTATCAGTGCCAGCACGCTGACACTAAATGGATAACCGCTTTCCACAGGCTCCATATTCAAAACGCTGCGGATCGAGTTTTGCCAGCTTGCGGTTTGATACAAGGCCAAAAGCATGATGCTCAAGCAAATTATAGCCGCTAATATTTTGGCATATTTTAAGATCTGAGCATTGAGGCTGGGTAGCTCCAAGTATAACCAAAGCCAACGCAGAAATACGCCGATACCATAACCCGAACCAAAAGCCACACCCGCCAAAATGCCCTGAAAAACGTAATTACGTGGTATCAGGCTGGGTGTTAATGAAGCAGCAAAGAATAAAGCTCCAATTATAAGTCCCGAGCCACAGAAAGAGCTTCGCATACGAAATTTTGTTTTATGCATATATTAATATTTCCCGCCTCTAAATCCCCAGTCTGAAGACGATTATTCATTTGACGATAAATTTGCAAATGAAAGTGATAAAATGCCGATCAAATTCGCCTTATTTCACAGAGAAACACGCTTTCAAGGGCATTGTATTCTGCTTAGGAATCTGTGACTTCTTATTTTGAATATTGCAGTGTTGGTTTCAGCGCTTCATAAGGCGGTATTTGTGGGGAAGGGGCATCATTTTGAATTGGCGTGTTTTGATATTCGGACTGGCGATATGTTTTCCGCAAAATGTTTATGCGGCAGATGCCGTCTATAATGAGCCGAACGTTGAGCTCCGGACAGCACGCCCAAGCTTCGCGTTGCAAATTACACCCTATATTTGGGCAACTGGGCTGAAAGGAGCGGTTTCTCCATTTGGGCCGGGGCCAACAGTGGGAGTAGATCGTTCATTCTCAGACGGCCGGGATGGGCTCAATGTTGCAGGTTTCGTAAATATTTGGGGCCGATATGACCGCTTCGTGCTTTCTGCGAATGTGATGTACACCGATACAACAGACAGTGATACTTACAGATTTCCGGGAACGTCTCAGCTGCCAGCGATAGATGTAAAAGGAAATCTAGACACAAAGCAATTTATGGGAACCCTTCAAGGGGGGTATCGCGTCTTCGATGTTCGCGGTCTTACTCTTGATGCACTGGGCGGCATCCGTATTTGGCATATCTCCAACGAAATCACCGCAAGCGGTTTAGGACGATCAGAGAGTTATCACGAGAGCTTCAGTTGGGTTGATCCCGTGGTTGGGTCCCGTGTATTTGTCAATCTGGCAGACAGGCTGTCCCTGCAAGCGCAGGCAGATATCGGCGGATTCAGCGTCGGTTCTGATTTGACCTGGTCTGTTTTGTCTACGGTCAATTATACGCTCACTCAAAATCTATCGATGTCCGCTGGCTATAAAGTGCTGGATGTCGATTATAAGCATCATGGCCACGTCTATGACGTTCGATTTAGCGGCCCTGTGCTCGGGGTTACATATCGTTTTTAGTGCGGCTTCCCAACTGGCATGACTTGGGAATGACAAATCATATGGATTAATAGTTCGGGGAAATTAGATGCTAAAGTCACTTGGGATAATGCTGATAAGTTCAGTGCAGGTGTTCCTCACGGTAACTGCGCTACAAGCGCAAACGCCATCACAACCGGAAACCATTTTTTCGAATGTTCGAATTTTCGACGGCACGAAGTTGACATCTCCCATGAACGTACTTGTCACGGGCAATCAAGTCGCCAAGATTTCCGCTGATCCGATCGTGGCGGATGATACTGCGATCAAGATTGCCGGTGAAGGGCGTACACTGATGCCAGGTCTCATCGATGCGCACTGGCACACGTTCATGGTTGCCCCTTCCATGGCGGTGGCAACTACTGCACCCATAAACTTCGTTACATTGCTGGCCGGTGCTGAGGCTGAAGCAACTTTAATGCGTGGCTTTACCAGTGTTCGAGATTTAGGTGGCCCGTCGTTTGGTCTCAAGATGGCCATCGACAGAGGCGTTATCCCGGGTCCGCGCATTTGGCCATCCGGCGCTATGATTTCTCAGACAGGCGGTCATGGTGATTTTCGTATGTTGTCTGAAATACCATCACCATCAGGAGCATTGAGTTACGCAGAACGTGTGGGCATGTCTGCTATAGTTGATTCACCGGATGAAGTACGAAAGCGAACGCGTGAGCAATTATTGCAAGGTGCGAGCCAGATTAAAGTGGTTTCTGGCGGCGGCGTGTCATCGCCCTATGGTCCGCTTGATACTGTGCAACTAAGTGTGAAAGAGATCCGTGCGGCGGTAGAGGCTGCTGCAAATTGGGGCACCTATGTAACGGTTCACGCCTATACGCCGGAGCCCATCCGCAATGCTATCGAAGCTGGTGTCAAGGTTATTGATCATGGCCAGCTTGCAGATGAAGAGACCGTAAAATTGATGGCTGAGAAGGGGATCTGGTGGAGCCTCCAGCCGTTTCTTGATGACGAAAATGCAAACCAACACGCACATGGCGATGGACAGGCGAGTTCAGCGGCAGTTCGTGCCGGTACAGACAATGCATATAAGTTGGCTAAGAAATACGGTGTAAAAGTTGCTTTTGGCACGGACATCCTTTTTGATGCCGCACGCGCCGCACAGCAGGGATCGCAACTCGCGACGATGACGCGGTGGTACACGCCTGCTGAAGTCCTTAAAATGGCAACCACAGACAATGCCGAGCTTTTAGCGCTATCTGACCGGCGCAATCCTTATCCGGGTAAGTTGGGTGTTGTTGAAGAAGGTGCACTTGCTGACTTGCTTTTAGTGGACGGTGACCCGATTGCTGATATCGCACTGCTCGCTGATCCGAGCAACAAATTACTCGTGATTATGAAGGATGGACAGATTTTCAAAAATCAACTGTAGGCCGTATCTATTCATAATCGAATGATATGACACTTTTCAGTTTCTCGAACACTGAATTTTTCGGCTCGAATTTGTTATCGATTGCCTTCGATTCACGGCTGTCGCGGCGGAATGCTTTTAACTCGTCACTGGCAGCTGAAAGAGAAGTGCCACCTTTAAGGTGTTTCTTGCCAGTATCGAGGAAAATTCCTTTGATCATCTTTTTATAAAGATGTGGCAAGTCGCTCGCGGCCGGAGATCGCAGCATTGCAATGCACATCGCGTAAGCGTCTGCAATGCGGATAATATTCTGCGCCGATAGATGTTTGCGCATCGTACCGCTCATATTCTTGATGACATGTTTACCCGAAAGGTCCCTACGGTCCGGTTTTCTGCCTCATCTGCACGTTATTTCAAAAGCCAAAAGATCAGCGCCACGTCTATAATGTTGCTAATTACTACTATGATTTCGTGAAGGGAACGTGCATTGAGGTTGCTGTTACAGGCCTTGCTAAAGAAAAGGAATGTCATAAGAGGACGCCAGTCTAGATAGTTTCCAAAGCTGGGACAGCGATAATTATAGCCAAAATCAGCCTTGATAATCTTGGTTATAGATAAAATATTAAAATTATAATCACCTCCCCGCCAAGTGATAGGCTTTATTGCGAAGATTATCGCGGATAAAAATACTAATATAGCCGGTGCTTTAATCGAATAATGCTAGAAGAAAACCTTTTGTTAATATCACTAAAAATATAAAGATCATGCAATTAAGTTTCTCATGAAAAATGGAGTAAAACTATGATCCGTGGCCTCTTATTTACATCAGTATTTCTTCTTCCCGTCACTTCGATAGCGCAGGAACTGCCAACCACTTCTTATTTGCCAGTTGAATTAGCGGTTAAATCAGCACAGGCAGCGTTAGATGCGTGCGCTACCAAAGGCAGCAATGTGAGTGTCGCGATCGTCGCGCGCGATGGCAACACCAAGGTTTTATTGAAAGCTGACAATTCTGGCCCGCATACTGGCTCAAGTGCTGAAGGTAAGGCTTTTACTTCTGCTGCGCTGGGTCGCGACACGGCTGGACTTGCCAGCTTTATCACCGCACAACAGGAAAATTCAGGCATGCGGGATATGGATCCACGCATGGTCATTCAAGCTGGTGGTTTGCCGATTAAAATTGGTGAAGCTCTGGTCGGTGGCATTGGTGTAGGTGGAGCACCCACAGGAGCGATTGACGCAGAGTGTGCAGTGGCGGGACTGAAAGCAATTGGAGCAGTCATTCCTGAATAAGGCGAATGGTGCTACAAGCGTTCACAACCCGTTGGTTAGCGGGTTGTGACAAGTACTTCTCATTTGGTAGCTACTACAATTGATCTGGTTTCATATATGGAAGATGCTGTTCCACGTCAGATGTTTGTATAGCGGTTGGACCGCGAGAAAACGCCACGATGCGGACGCAAGCTGTCGACTGGCGGTCGTTGGTCGGTGTCGGTGATTAACTCGGGTATCACCACAAATCCGGCGAGGCTTTCGCCTCAATTTCCGCAATGCAAGCTACACGCATTCAACTTGCCGATTTGCTATGTCAATCAATGAGTGTCGTTGCCCCCGAAAGATCGGACAATTTTACGTGTTGATTTGATCCGCGATGAATTCACGGGGTGAACGATAACCTATAGCCTTATGAGGATGAAGAGTATTGTAATGGTCGAACCATGAAGGCAATGCTGTAATCACGATCCTCCATTGCGTCATTGATCGCGCTTATAAATATTGCGACAAAACTTCTCGTCCGAGCGTGCTAGTTTTTGAATCAAGGAGATCACATCAAAGGCTGGAACGGCTTCGCTGAAAAAGTAACCCTGTCCAGCGTCACACCTATTTTCCAGCAGGTAGCTGAGCTGAGCTTCGGTTTCAATGCCCTCAGCAATCACCTTCATATCAAGTCTGTGAGCGAGGCTGACAATTGCGCTTACGATCGCGTCATTTCCGTCATGGCTTCCTAAGCCGAGAATGAAAGACTTATCAATTTTGATCTTGTCGATAGGGAAATCGCGCAAATGGGAAAGCGATGCGAAACCTGTTCCAAAATCGTCGAGCGCTATTTTACAACCATTATCTTGAAGTTGCGCCAAAGCGGCTTTGACTTTGTCGGTGTCATGTCCGAGAAAAGCGGTCTCTGTTATCTCAATCATAATGCTGGTGTTGGGTATTCCTGCTTGTTCAACTTGATACAAGAAGTTGGACGGAAAATCCGGTTGCCTTAAAGCTGCTTCACTCAAGTTGAAGCTAATGATGCCCGGGTTTAATCCTCGATCAAGCCAATTCCGCAGATCGCGCAGCAAATGGTCAAGGATCGCATTATGAATAAGAAGTGACCCACCTTGATCTGTAAAGGCTGATGCAAAGGCACCTGGCGTCAAAATGGTGCCATCAGACGCTTCAATTCGAGCGAGTGCTTCAAATCCAATTAATGTACCACTAGCAAGGTCCAATTTTGGCTGGTAGTATGGCTTCAGTGTTCCACCGGTGACTGCCTGTTGAACAATATTAAGGTCGGCCTGCTTAGCGTCAAATTCTGTTTCCAGGCGATCGTGAAACTGGACTGCCAACCCTTTTCCTGATTTCTTTGCTTCGTAAAGAGCAAGATCGGCCCTCTTTAGCAGTGTTTTAGTCGCTTGACCGTTGGTTGGAAAACTCGCGATACCGATCGAAACACTCACCGCACACTCGTGATCTACGGCAGTAATTGGTTTTCTGCCAACTCTGAGCACCTCATTTGCAAACTCTAGCGCATCAGACTGGGTAGTCTCTGAGAGAATGACGACAAATTCGTCACCTCCAAGTCGCCCGCAAAGACGGGAACCTTGGATTGCAGAAACTCGCCTGCCGATCGCTTTTAAGACAATGTCGCCTGCACCATGCCCCAGCGCATCATTGACGACCTTAAAACCATCGAGGTCGATCATTATCAGAAATACATCAGTTTGATTTTCTGCAGCTTTTTGCAATTCATCATTGAATACGCTTTGGAACAACGTTCTGTTGGCAAGGCCCGTCAACGGATCGTAATGCGCGAGCTGCCATAGCTTCTCTTGAGCCAAATGCTGATCTGTCACATCTTGTGATACCCCTAACAGTCGAACCGGCTTTCCCGCCAAATATTCAACCTCTGCCACTGATCTCACCCAGCGTTTCTTACCGCTCACGGTGATAAATTCGCTTTTAAAGTCGAATGCTTCGCCAAGCTTTATGGTTTGGTCAATCTTCCCCATGGCTTCGCTGCGCGTTGTTTCTGGGTAGCAACTTAAGACGGTATCGAGATCTACACGATTACCAACTGGAATCTCGTATATTTTGTAAACGGCATCGGACCATATCATGTCCATGGTCGCTAAATCCAACGTCCATGCCCCGACCAGAGCGATGTTTTCAATCTGCATTAATAACTTGTTCTTAGTCTCTGTAAGTTCTCTCATAGCAGACAATTCCCGCTCTCGGTCCTTTCGGGCCAGAGCCGGATAAATTGCGTAGGTCACACCGTCTGGGTGACACGCAGCGCTGATTAATACGTCCTGCGAGCCGGTTTTATCCCACGCAACCTTGAGAGCAACTTCTGTAAAGCCGCCATTAAGGTGGATCAACTGCTGCAGATATGCTCCAAAATATAGCTTAGCAGCAGGTGCGAGAATGTCTTGAATCTGACTCCCGATGAGCGTTTCGGACGCGCCTAAGCCGAGCATAGCTATCAAATAGGGGTTTGCTGCAATAATTTGCCCGTTTGCATCGGTTATAACCAGCCCCACAGGCGCCGTTAGATCAATAAGGTTAGGCGAGTCGAGCTGTTCATGCGACATGCGGGATCCGCTCTATACCATGCCGCAGATATTCATTAATTAGCTCTGCCGTCTCTTGCGGATTGCTCACATGGGGACAATGGCCTTGCGTCTTTAATTTGACCAATGTCGATGAGGCAAGTCTTTCAGACATGTAATTACCGACGAAATCAGGAGCGATTAAATCATTTTCGCATTGCATGATGAGGCAGTCATCTTTGACAAGATCTAACACATCGCGTGAATCGGACAAGAAAGTTAAACGCGCGAAATGCTTGGCAATGCCTTCGTTCCACCTGCAAAAGCTGCCTGACAGCTCTTGAGCAAGCGCAGGTTGATCAGGATAACCCATGATGATCGGCGTTACGGTATTTGCCCAATTTGAAAAGTTATCGTTCATAAGTTCGAGTAGATCGTCGAGTTGTCCTTTTTCAAAGCCACCTTGGTAATCAGTGAAGTTCAGATGACAGGGTGATGGCGCGATTAGGATAAGGGAATCGAACATGGTGGGCCGACGGCTTGCCGCAATTAGTCCAATCACCGCACTGACAGAGTGGCCAATAAAGGTGAGGCGGGGCGCGTTAAGCTCATCGCAGATTTCGATTAAGTCCGTGGCGTAACCATCGAGTTCGGAATGACGAAACCTAGGATCGAAGTGAGATATGTCCGACGCACCTGCTCCAGTGATGTCATAGACAACGGTGCGTCCGGTAGATCCTAATAACGGCAAAATAGGTTGCCAGATTGACTGATCGCAGCCATATCCATGCGAGAATATAAGCACATTATCGCCTGAACCTTTTATATCGACCGCATGTCGCGACAGTGCGCTTTTGTTATCAAGCATTCCGCCCCATCCAACTCATTGGAGATAGCCAATGATTATTATAAAATTGAAATAATTCTATGTCTCGATTAGTTTATTGCAATAATTATCGCGCGCTGGAAGAGGCAATCACGTCTAGAATAGAACTCGGAAGACTGTTTCACCTAGGTGTATTACGATTTTTGAGGTAATTTTTGCAAATTACGTGTGTTTGAGGCAGTCTCAAATTATTACGGAAAAAAGTTGTAAGTTCGGCCTTGAGATATTCCTAGTTGAATAATAGTGTAAACGTTAAAGATGCAAAGCTATGCAATCACGTCAACGTCCTAAAAATTATAAATGAAGTCGTGAAAAAGGTTTGTGAGAGCAAATTGCCCATACAGTTTGACGATCTGGTTGATGCTTTTGAATTCAGCCGGAATTTAAACTGGATCTGTGTCTTGATACGAGTTAACTCGGAATGGAGAACGACTCAAAATCAGGCGAAACTCAACATACAGGCTATTTCTCACTCCTATAAAACTGAGACTCGCGCTACTCTCATGTCGTACAAATATATTCTTCGCCAGATCCGAACCGACTGTGTTAATTTTTTCGATGGCCGCAACCTTCTCGATTGTGCTCAATGCACCCGTTATTGCGCATTAGAGCGTTTCCCTCTCTGGATGAATCGGATGGGCTTTGCAAATCAGCTCGTTTCTGATTCAAACTATCTGCCGATGGAGGTCGGCAGATATGTCAAAGGCCCTTTCTGTTGATCTTCGCACCCGAGTTCTCGCTGCCGTTTCGGCTGGTGCATCGCATCGAGAAGTTGCCGAACGGTTTGGCGTTGGTGTGGCGAGCGTCAGTCGTTGGCGGAACTTGCAAATTGAAAAGGGGAATATTTATCCCGGGCCCCTTGGTGGAGACCGTCATTCCCACAAGACGGAAGCCCACGCTGATCTGATTATGATGTGGCTCAGTGAGCATCGGGACGGCACCTTGTTCGAGTTGCGTGATGCACTGGCTGTACAAGGTATTGTTATCAGTAAGTCAGCGTTACACCGTTTTCTTGTCCGGCACGGCCAGACTCGCAAAAAAAGACTGGCCATGCAGTAGAGCAAAGCCGTCCTGATCTTACGGAAATGCGCCAGTCCTGGTTCGACAACCAACTCGATCTCGATCCGGCGCGGCTCGTCTTCATCGATGAAAGTGTGCTGCAGAGCGGCGGAAGGAGTTCAATATGAGCTAATACCGTGGCGTAAAGCTGCGTGAATGATGGAGGATGGCCCTCCGGGATCGGCTTTCAGGAGTAGGTCTCAAACCAGTCCGAGCTGCTGCGGTAAAGAGCCGTGGTGGTGAGCGTCGGATGAAACGTTCGGACAAGAGCCGAGCAGGTGCATGTCCAAAAGACGAACGAAAGTGAACCCTTCGAAGACGCGTCGTTATGAACTTAAGTGTCGTCAAAACCAGGACCGTTTCGTCATCCTGGGACAAGTCCGCCGGGTGCCTGATGACTGGGCGGGTGGCGGCCGGCGTAGAGGGGGCGTGAGTTGGACATAGGCTTTCACGCGGAACTGCAGGAACCAGGCTCCTGATGCAAAGGAAGAAGCTCAAGCGGAGCAAACCGCAAGGCGAGAGTACCGATGCAGGAGACTGGGGCGGACCGACCCGTATGAGCGTTGAGGGCCCTGTAATGGAGCCGGAGCAAAGGGGTCGGATCAGGTGGTCGTATTGTTTGGAACAACTGGAAACAGGATGACTTCGATAGGTACGACGGACAAGCCGTTTCGAATTGAGAAACGACAAGTGTACGAAGCTTACAAAGCGGTCAAAGCCAACCATGGAGCGGCCGGGGTAGACGGGCAGACTCTGGAGATGTTCGAGAAAGATCTTGCGGGAAATCTCTACAAGATCTGGAATCGGATGTCCTCAGGGACCTACTTTCCGCCACCGGTGCGCGCCGTCTCCATTCCGAAGAAGGCTGGAGGCGAAAGGGTTTTGGGTGTGCCAACCGTCAGCGACAGGATTGCTCAGATGGTGGTCAAGCAGATGATTGAGCCGGATCTGGAGCCCATCTTTCTTCCGGATTCTTACGGATATAGGCCGGGAAAGTCGGCGCTGGATGCCGTCGGAGTGACGCGTCAGCGGTGCTGGAAGTACGACTGGGTTGTGGAATTCGACATCAAGGGACTGTTTGACAATCTTCCACACGATCTATTGCTGAAGGCGGTCAGAAAGCACATCACATGCAAGTGGGCTCTGCTCTACATCGAAAGATGGCTGACGGCGCCGATGGAGAAGAACGGAGTGGGGATTGAGCGAACGCGCGGTACTCCGCAAGGGGGCGTGGTCAGCCCAATCCTTTCGAATCTTTTCCTGCACTATGCATTTGATCTGTGGATGACGCGGACGCATCCTGACCTGCGATGGTGCAGGTATGCGGATGACGGTCTCGTGCACTGCCACAGTGAACAACAAGCAGAAGCTCTCAAGGCGGAGCTTGGTTCTCGATTGGCAGAGTGCGGGCTTCAGATGCATCCGACAAAGACCAAGATCATCTATTGCAAAGACCAAAGGCGCAGGGGGAGATACCCGAATGTCGTGTTCGACTTCCTCGGGTATCAGTTCCGACCGCGACGTGTAGCGAATGCGCAGCGAGACGAGTTCTTCTGTGGCTATACGCCTGCGGTTAGTCCCTCGGCACTTAAGTCAATGCGGTCGACGATCAAAAGCTTGAACATAGAAGTGGCTCGGGAAATCTGCACAGCTAGGATAAGTGGAAATTCTGCCTGAGTTCGGCTTAGATGCCGGGAACAGGAGATACCATGACGAGACGACCACGCCGAAACCATAGCCCAGCTTTCAAGGCAAAAGTTGCGGTCGCTGCGATCAGAGGCGAGCAGACGCTAATGGAATTATCCCAGCAGTTTGACGTGCACGCGAACCAGATAAAGCAATGGAAAGATCAGCTTCTTGAGGGGGCGATCGGTGTTTTCGGCCACGATACCAAGGCGGAACCAGCAGAGCCAACCGTCGACGTTAAAACGCTGCATGCCAAGATCGGTGAGCTAACTCTGGAGAACGATGCTTCGCTTGGGGCTTACGCGGCCCCACTGGGGCCACGGTCCCCGCTTCGATAGCCGGAGCGCTCAGCAAGGCGGGATTGCTGGGCGGAAGGAAATGATCGACCGCGCTCACAAGCTTTCGGTCGCCCGACAGGCAAAGCTCCTCGGGTTCAGCCGTAGCAGTGTCTACTATTCACCGCGCCCTGTATCGGATGGCGATTTGGCACTGATGCGCCGGATCGATGAATTGCATCTGGAATATCCATTCGCGGGAAGTCGGATGTTGCAGGGGCTTTTGAAAGGAGAAGGGCTTGAGGTTGGGCGGCTGCATGTCTCAACACTGATGAAGAAGATGAGCCTTGAAGCGATTTACCGTCGCCCAAACACCTCCAAGCCAACGCCAGGGCATAAAATCTATCCCTATCTCCTGCGCAAGCTAGCGGTCACCAGACCCAATCAGGTGTGGGCAATGGATATAACGTATATTCCGATGGCTCGTGGTTTTGTCTATCTGTGCGCTGTCGTCGACTGGTTCAGCCGCCGGGTTCTGTCATGGCGACTGTCGATAACGATGGAGGCGGACTTCTGCATCGAAGCGGTTGAGGAAGCTCTGGACCGCTATGGAAAGCCGGAAATATTCAACACCGATCAAGGATCACAGTTCACGTCCATCGACTTCACTAACGTGTTGAAAAAGGCAGAGATCGCCATCTCGATGGATGGCAAGGGTTCGTGGCGGGACAATGTCTTTGTCGAGCGGCTCTGGCGATCAATCAAATACGAAGAGGTTTATCTTCACGCCTACAAAACCGTGTCCGAGGCCCGCACTGGCATCGGCAGATATCTGAATTTCTACAACAGCCGACGCCCACATTCATCGCTTGACCGACAAACACCGGATCAGGTCTACTTTAACGCGCTGACACCAATGATGGTGGCGGCATAAGCGAGGCGGAAGTCCACTTAACAAAACGCCCGAAACTGTTCAGACAAACCGAACCACTTCTCAAAGCCTATCATGAATAAAATCATTCAGGCCTTTGCTGCACTGCCTTATCCCGCGCGTCGAAGTTTTACCTTTGATCGTGGTTCCGAGTTTATGGGTTATAGGGCACTGTTACTTTAACGGGAGTGCAGACGTAACTCATTCTTTGATGCATCTGTCATGCGGACTTCAGGCAAGCGATTTCCCGCCACATGTTGGTGGCGGCCTGTCGTAACTCACGATGATCGGCAGCGTCGAATTGGTTGCGGGGGAAGTAATATATGTTGTAGATCGGATCATGTATCGACGTGAAGTTTTGCACATGTCGCGCCGATTTAAAGCGCTTCATAACACGCTCGCGTCGTCGGATCGGCTGATGCGAATTCTCTGCCCGATTGTTCAAACCCTTATGCTGGCGATGATCGCAAACGCTAAGGCCTATAGCTCGTTTGGCAGCGCCATAAGATCGTAATTTATCGGTGACCATAACCCGCGGTGCGCAGCCTTGAGCAGAGAGAAGCTTGCGCATGAAACGCTTGGCAGCCTTGGTATTGCGGCGTTTCTGGACCAGAACATCTATCACGAAACCATCCTGATCAACCGCTCGCCAAAGAATGTGATGCTCACCTTTGATCGTAATGACAACCTCATCCAGATGCCATTTGTCACCAAGGCGTGGTGTGCGGCGACGGATATTACTGGCATAGGTCCGTCCGAATTTCTCAGCCCATTCGTACACAGTCTTATGTGTGACGAAGATCCCACGATAAGCCAGCATATCTTCGACCATACGAAAGCTCAGTGGAAAGCGGAAATACAACCAGACAGCTTCCGCGATAATCTCAGCTGGATAACGATGGCGACGATAAAGCGAGGCACGAGGTTCTATCATACCCTATTATCGCTGCTGACGTTTACGCTTTGATTAAGGTAACGGTGCCTCAAGTACGCATCCGTTCTTAAGATCTGCTCCACAAACTCTCATATTGACCCTGATATCTAGAAAAAGCCAACAGAAAGGTGGGCGGGATAACAGTGCTAAATTATATTCAATAAAGGCAAATTATGTCTTGCATTCTAGGGACGCAGATTCACCAACGCATGTGTTTCTGTGTCATTGAAACTTTGTTTGCCCCCATTCATGCATGCGTTATGTAAATAATCAGCCGTCATAAAGGTCGCATTACGTTGCCGGCCTCATTCAGTTGTTGGAATGGCGGAAGCATGAACCTGCAGAAGATCAAAGCGCTCATTGAGTTTACCGGACGCTCATCCGTGTCAAAACTCGTTGTCAGAGATCGTGGCGTGACTTTGCGCATTATAAAATCTCAGGCAGCCGTTGCGGCTAAGCCGGATGTCGTTCCAACGCAGGCTGATCCTGTTACTGTGGAAACTGGCAAGCTGGCCGCTGGTGCTGACGAAGCCGTTCTTGTTGCTGCGCCAATGTTTGGTCTGTTGCATCGCAGTCCCAATCCGGGTGCGCGTCCCTTTGTGGAAGAAGGGGATCATGTCGAATCTGGTCAGGCGCTTTTGATTATTGAAGCCATGAAGGTCTTTAACACCGTCGCCGCGCCCAAAGCGGGGAAGATCACGCGCATCATGGCAGAAGACGGTTATGAGGTCGAGGCTGGCCAGTCGCTTGTGGAGATCGTGTGATGCCGAAACCTGATCATGATAATGCTCCGGCGGCAGCCCGTTTTGATACATTGCTGGTCGCAAATCGCGGCGAGATAGCGTTGCGTATTCAGCGGGCATGCCGCACGCTCGGGATTAAAACTGTGATGATCTGCTCTGAGGCAGATCGCAATGCCGTCTATGCGCAAACCGCAGACGAATTTATCTGTATCGGCCCATCGGCACCTGCGCAAAGTTACCTTAATCGGGCCTCCATTCTGCTTGCGGCGCGCGAAGCAGGGGCAGGGGCTGTCCATCCCGGCTATGGCTTCCTTTCCGAGAATGCCGATTTTGCGGAAGCACTTGAAAAGGCCGGGCTGGTATTTGTTGGTCCACCCGCATCGGCGATCCGCACAATGGGTGACAAGATTGCCGCCAAACGGGCCATGATTGAAGCGGGTGTGCCATGTGTGCCGGGGCCGGATGCAGCCCTGCCGGATGATGTGAGCGCCATCAAGGCAATCGCTGATGAGATTGGTTATCCGGTAATCATCAAGGCAGCAGGCGGTGGCGGCGGACGCGGCATGCGTGTCGTGCACATGGCCTCAGAACTGGAGCATTCGGTTTCGGTAACGCGCGAAGAGGCGCGCCGTGCATTTGGAAAGCCGGAGCTTTATATTGAGAAGTTCCTTCAGCATCCGCGTCATGTTGAAATTCAGGTCCTGTGCGATGAGCATGGCAATGCTGTCTGGTTGGGTCATCGCGATTGTTCAATGCAGCGCCGCCATCAGAAAGTCGTTGAAGAAGCGCCTGCACCGGGCATTCCGGCAGATATTGCTGCGACTGTAGGGCAGCGCTGTGTCGATGCGTGTCTTCAGATCGGATATCGGGGCGTTGGGACATTTGAGTTTCTGTACGAGGATGGCCAGTTCTATTTCATCGAAATGAACACACGGTTGCAGGTGGAGCATCCGGTAACGGAGATGACTTCCGGGATCGATATTGTTTGCGAGCAGATCAAAGTCGCGCAAGGGCTTGAGCTTGAGTTCGGTCAGAACGAAATTGCGGTTAATGGTCATTCTTTTGAGTGCCGTATTAATGCGGAAGACCCTTATACATTTGCTGCATCACCGGGAATTATCAGCTCGATACGTTTTCCCGGCGGGCCGGGGGTGCGGGTCGATACGCATGCATATGCCGGCTATAAGGTTTCTCCCCATTATGACTCGATGATCGCTAAACTGATTGTGCATGCACCGACGCGTGAAGAAGCGATCCGCCGGATGCGCGTGGCGCTTGATGAGTTTCATATCGAGGGTATTTCAACCAATCTGCCACTGCACAGGGAAATCTTCACCGATCCCGCATTTTGCGCAGGCGGGACAGATATTCATCACCTCGAAAAATGGCTGAGTGAGAGAAAACAATGAGCAAGGATGCAAAACATCCGGCGAACGGGATAGTGGACGATTTCACATCGCTAGAGGTGCTCGAACAGATTACCTGCTGGTTGCAGCAAGCGGGTGTGTCGGAAGTCGAAATTGAAACTGATACTGGAGAAAGTATCAGCATCAGTTTGCAGGCATCTGGCAAAATCAGCCGCAGTGAAAGCGCTTCGCAGGCACAGCCCATTGTGGCCGTTCCACTCAAAACCTCCGGTGCTAAAGCGCCGCTTGCTCCTTGTGTCGGGCGGTTTGTCGAACGTCATCCCTATTACAGCGATGGTCCTTTTGCAGCAGGAACGACAATCCGGGCGGGTGAAATTGTCGGATTTGTCAAAACTGGTCCCCTGCTTGTTGCATCGCGTTCAGTACAGGATGTGATCGTGACGGATATTCTTGTCAAAGCCGGTGATTTGGTTGGGTTTGGTGATCCTCTTTTCAAAGTAGAGCCGACATCATGAGTGCCGTGAAACAACACAGCTTGCCGACGCCTGCAATATTGAGTGACGCATCTGCGGATAAGCCGCGCGTGTCGGTTATTGGCACCCGTACCTATCTGATTGAAGCGCCGGGCGATTTTGATGTGGCTGCGCAGCGTCGCATATGGGCGGTATCAAAGCTTCTGGAAAATTGCCCTGATGTTCGGGAACTGGTGCCCGGAGTGACCAATCTGCTGGTCATTCTGCATGAAACGCCGGAAGACGAAGAGGCTGTTTATGCGCGTCTCTTCTCGCTGTGGGAAGAAAGTGCGGCAATTGATTTGCATGGCAAACTGGTGGAAATTCCGGTTCATTATGGTGGCGAACACGCAATCGATCTGAAGACAGTCTGCGATCATTCCGGTTTGAGCGATCACGAAGTGGTACGCCTTCATCATGAAGGAAACTTTACGGTTCTGGCACTCGGAAGCGCGCCGGGATTTGGTTATCTCCACGGTCTTGATAGTCGCATTCATACCCCGCGCAAAGCCGTGCCATCACTGAAAATGCCAAAAGGAACAGTCATTATTGGCGGAATGCAGACGGGTGTTTCCGTTCTGACCGGGCCGAATGGCTGGCATTCTATCGGTTTTGCGGAAACGACTTTTTTCGATCCGACGAAATCACAACCGGCAATTCTTGCGCCCGGTGACAGGGTGCGCTTTGTTCCTGAAAGGATTGAGTTGTGATCCGTATTCTCCAAACCAATCCGCTCAATACTGTTCAGGATCTGGGCCGCTTCGGGTTCCGCAATATTGGCGTAACTTCCAGCGGCGCTATGGATAGTCTGGCACTTGTCATTGGCAATTTGCTCGTCGGAAATGATGATGGCGCGCCTGCCATTGAGGTGCAGACATTCCCGTTCCGAATTGCATTTGATTGCGATACGGTGATTGCGCTCACCGGTGCCGATTGCAGTGCAACACTTGATGGCGAAAGCTTGCCCGGCTGGTGGATGACGCCGATTAAAAAAGGTCAGGTTCTTGAACTGTCGGCCGCCAAAAAATTCGCCCGTGCTTATGTTGCCGTGGCCGGTGGCATTAGAGTTGATGCGGTGTTGGGGTCTGCCAGCACGTCGCTGCGCGGAGCCTTTGGCGGCCATGAAGGGCGCTTTCTGCAAACGGGCGATTGTCTGGAAATCAATCATCCTGAAGGCGGCTTGTTGCCCGCACATGATTTCGGCGTTGAACCACCGCATATTGCTCTCGCGGATTATTTCCCCGTGGCAAGCGATGGCACATTGGTGATCCGTGCTGTCCCATCGACTGAATATGCACTTTTTGGCGCTGAGGCTGAACGGTTCTGGGCGCAAAACTGGAAGATTTCATCTCAAAGCGACCGAACCGGATATCGCCTGAATGGTGAACCTATTCTGCTTTCTTCGCCTGTCGAACTGCGTTCGCATGGGGTTGTGCCCGGTGTGGTTCAGATGCCGCCTGCGGGCGAGCCTATTATTCAGATGAGCGATGCCAATACGGCCGGTGGATATCCGAAGATCGCTGGTGTTATTGAGGTTGATCTTTGGCGGATGGGGCAGGCGCGTATTGGCAGCCATGTGGGCTTCATGCGCTCAAGCGCCGCTGAGGCCCGCACAGTCGAGCAGGCATTGAAGGCCTATATCGATGATATTCGTGCGACATCTGCGCTGCTGAGCCAATCGCTGAGAACAATTGCAAAGAAATCATAAGTGCGACCGGGTTTACGGTTGCCCGAACGACAGAGGTAACGATGCAGATCGATCTCAATTCTGATATGGGCGAAGGCTTCGGCCCTTACCAGTTGTGTGATGATGCGGCGCTGATGAATGTCGTTTCATCGGCCAATATTGCCTGCGGCTTTCATGCGGGTGATCCAGTCACGATGACGCGTATGGTTCGCCTTGCCAAAGCCAGTGGCGTGGGTATCGGTGCGCATCCAGGACTTCCTGATCGACTTGGCTTCGGACGCCGGGAGATGCAAATCGATACTGATGAAATGCGTCAGATCATGCTTTATCAACTCGGCGCCTTATCTGCGATTGCCCGGGCTGAAGATGTCGCTGTTTCGCATATCAGCTTCCATGCTGCGATGGGTAATATGATCAGCCGTGACCCGAAACTCGCCGATATTATTATGAAGGACATCCGGGCTTTCGATGCGGAACTGATTGTCTTCTGCATGCCAAATTCGGCAATACAGGCTGCTGCCAGGCAAAATCAGCTGCGTACGCTTCAGCTGTTTCTGGCTGACCGCGCTTATGATGCGGCAGGCCAGCTTGTGCCGCGCGGCATACCGAATTCCGTCATTAAAAACGAGGCTGATGTGCGCCAGCGCGTTGGCCAGTTTCTGAAGTCGCAAACTGTCAAGACCATTGATGGTCAGATCATTGAAATGCCAGCCCAGTCTATTCTGGTGCACAGCGATACGCCCGGTTCGCTTGAACTGGCTACTATCGTCCGAAATGAAATCGAAAAATCGGGAGCTTCGCTCGCGCCTGCCCGCGCGATCGTCGCCTGAAACCACTCCAACATATGCGTTAACGCTTACTGAAAGCTGTCTGAAATGCCTAGTTTAGCTGATCGTCTTAAAAATGTTTCCGTATCTGCTTCCGCAGCAATGACCCAGCGTGCACGAGATTTTGCAGCTAAGGGCATTGATGTTGTCTCGCTTTCATCGGGCGAGCCGGATTTTCCAACGCCACCGCACGCTATTGAGGCTGCTCATGCTGCTGCACTTGCAGGCGATACCAAATATCCGCCACTCGACGGCACTAACGCCCTTAAAGATGCAATCGTCAGGAAGTTCAAGCGTGAAAACGGTCTGGATTATGCATCCAATCAGGTGCTCGTTGCCGGTGGTGGTAAGCAGATCATTTTCAACGCTGTTATGGCGACCTGCAATCCCGGCGATGAAGTTGTAATTCCTGCGCCGTCATGGATCAGCTACGCCGATATTGTTCGCTTTGCAGGCGGTATCCCTGTTGCAGTCAATTGCGGTCAGGAAAATGGCTTCAAGCTGCGCGCAGAGGATCTGGAAGCGGCAATTACGCCTAAAACCAAGTGGCTTTTCCTGAATTTCCCTAACAATCCCACTGGTGCTGCCTGCTCAAGACAGGAAATGGCTGCAATCGCCGAGGTGATGCTGCGTCATCCGCATGTCTGGATTATGACAGATGATATTTATGAACATCTGATCTATGACGACTTTGAGTTCTGCACAATCGCTGAAGTTGAACCGCGTCTGTATGATCGCGTCCTTACCGTGAATGGCGCGTCGAAAGCCTATGCAATGACCGGCTGGCGTCTGGGTTACTGCGGCGGCCCCCGCGATCTGATTGCTGGTATCAGCAATGTCAATTGTCAGAACAGCGGCGGTACATCGACCATTACGCAGGCAGCAGCAGCTGCTGTACTTGATGGCCCTCAGGATCTGCTGAAAGAGCGCGCCGAAATCTATCGTCAGCGTCGTGACTTTGTTCTTGGTGAACTGGCAAAGGTTGAAGGCCTGAAATGCCACAAGCCTGAAGGCGCATTTTACATCTTCCCAAGCATTGCCGAAATTATCGGCAAGACCACGAAGGCTGGTCGCAAAATTGAAAGCGACGCGGACTTTGTAATGGCTCTGCTGGATGAACAGCATGTCGCGACTGTGCAGGGTGCGGCTTATGGCATGAGCCCGTTCTTCCGCATTTCCTATGCGACCAGCATGGATCGTCTGAAAGAAGCATGCACACGCATTGCGACTTTCTGCCATGACCTCAAATAAGTGACAGAAACCTGCGCCCGTTCAATCGGGCGCAGGAACTCACTTGAGGCGTTCTGTCAGTTCCTGCAGAATTTTCTGTACGGCCTGTGCGGGCTCCGAAAGTGGAGCATGTTCAGAAACACAAAGAGAAAGTGTTTCTTCAATGCGCGGAGAAACCGGGCAGCAGATAACAGGGTTTTCAGCCTCAGAAGCGATACGCTCTGCAATCGCTTTTGGCATAATGGTCAGGCCAATTCCGCTGGAAACTGCATGAGACAGAGTTTTGATAACCTCAACTTCACCGATTACCGATAGTTTTGCACGGCTGCGGGAAAAGGCTGTTTCTACAGCACGCCGAACAAAATTATAGGCTGGCGGCATCAGGAACGGCAGTCCATCAAGCTCCGTGATTGCAACAGGCTTGTCATCTTCCGCTATTGCGAATTTCTCATGAGCGACCAGCCTGAACTCTTCTGCAATGAGTGGCGTAAAACGAAGCCCTTTCATAGGCCCTGCACCATGAATGAGTGCGACTTCCAGCCTGTTGTTCATCAGCATCTGGCTGTAGGTCTGCCCGACACTCTCCGTCAAATGTAGAACGATGCCGGGAAATCTTTTGCGCGTTTCATTCAGCAGATCAAAGGAAAGCGTTGAAGCACTGCTGAATGGTGTCAGTCCGACCGAAACTTTGCCAGCCAAAAACTGTCCCGCCGCTTTCGCATCCGACTGCGCGAGTTCCATTTGTTTAAGAATGATCTGTGCATGACGATAGACCTGTTCGCCCGCATCAGTCATGGCAACGCCCTGTTGGCTGCGGATCAGAAGCTTAACGCCAAAAAACTCTTCCAGACCGGCAAGTTGCTGGCTCAGTGCGGGCTGGGCAATATGCAGAATGTCGGCTGCGCGCGTTATGCTTCCGGTATCGACAATAACGACAAAAGATCTCAGACGTTTGATATCCATGGGCCTAACTCTCGAAATATCGTTTGCCGCGAAATGTTGGTGTTCCGCTTTGCAGAGTACACAAACTTACTGGGGTGGGGATTCTCATGTTTCTGCTTTTTAAGCAACTCCAAGTCGCCTAATGGCTTTTTGCAGCACTGGATTTTCATATTTTTTCCTTTTCGCCGCAATCGGTGGCACCAACCTCATAAGAAAAGCATAGAAATAACAGATATTTACAATTCACCTTCACCTCCATAAGCGGAACTTATCCCTCCAGAGATAATAGGAATTATCGCTGGAATGAATCGTCCGCTAAGTTCATTCAACCAAAAAAAGGGGAAACATATGTCCTTTTCCGATTACAAGACCGCGCTTGTTACGGGCGCTTCCTCCGGCATCGGTGCCGCGATTGTCCGACGCCTCAGCGCTGAAGGTATTGAGGTTCATGCGGTGGCCAGAAGTGAAGAGCTTCTGAAGGCACTGGCAGCGGAAACGGGGTGCGTTGCTCATGTGATTGATGTGACCGACAGAGCAGCCCTTGCAGAACTCACCAGCAATGTGCAGTTCGATATTCTGGTCAATAATGCCGGTGTAGATAAACCGAAGAAATTCCTCGAAGCGGAAGACGGCGATATTGATCTTTTGGTTGATGTGAATCTTCGTGCTGTTCTGCATCTTTGTCGTCTGGTCGTGCCGGGCATGGTTGCGCGCGATCGCGGGCATGTTATCAATATTTCTTCTATTGCCGGCGCTTACAATTTCGGTGGAAATTCCACCTATCATGCGACAAAGGCTGGCGTCAGCATGCTGTCTAACCAGCTTCGCATCGATGCTTTCGGTAAGCGTGTTCGTGTAACAGAAATCTGCCCGGGCCGCGTTGCAACGGACATTTTTGCCCACGTGCATGGAGACAGCCCTGAAATCCGCGAACGATTCATTGACGGGTTTGAGCTGCCGCAGGCTGAGGATATTGCCAACGCTATCGCATTCGCAATCGCATCGCCTGTGGCTGTGAATATCGGCCATATGGAGATTACCCCAACGCTTCAGGTGATGGGCGGTCTGCAAACAGCGAAACCTCAGGATGGAGATCGCTGAAGTGAGCGGCTTCGATCTTTCTGCTATTCTGGGAAATGGTGAATATATCGATATGCTGCTGCGCGGCATAAAGATGACGCTGATCATTGCCCTGAGTTCGTGGCTTCTTGCAATGACGCTGGCCGTGCTTTTGCTGGCTCTGCGTTATGCGCCGGGGCGTATTGGTAATGCCATCGTTGTTGCGTATGTTTCTTATCACCGAAATGTACCAACGCTTGTGCAGTTGTTGCTCTGGTATTTCGGCATTTTCACGCTCATGCCGCAGGCAGTTACCTTCTGGCTTAACGAGCATAATGCCGAAGCAATTTTTGCAGTTGTGGGGCTTGGCCTGTGTCAGGCTGCATATTTCAGCGAAGATCTGCGTTCCGGCTTGCGATCGGTTCATTCCGGTCAGATGGAAGCAGCGCGAGCGCTGGGGCACGGCTACATTTCTGCCATGCGCTATGTGATGATTCCGCAGGGCGTGCGCAATGCCCTGCCAGCGCTGATCAATCATACTGTGTCTTTGTTTAAGAACAGCAGTCTGGCAATTGTGATTGGTGCTGCAGAACTGACTTATGCGGTCAAGGAAATTGAAAATCTCAGCTTCCGCACGTTCGAGACCTATCTGATCGCGACTGTGCTTTATCTGTTCTTTTCGCTCATCATCATGTCGGCTGGTGAATATATCGCACGTAAGTCTGATCCCGTACGCGGAGCACGCTCATGATTGGCGATATTATCAACATCATCAAGGATTACTGGCTGCTTCTTCTGATTGGTCAGTATCCGAACGGACCTATTGGTGGCCTTGCGGCAACTCTGATCCTGTCTGTTCTCGCAATCGTGTTAGCGTTTCCGGTCAGTATCGTGTTCGCAATGGCGCGTCTGTCCAAGTCACCGTGGTTTAATTGGCCAGTGACGGCGATTGTGTATTTCACAAGAGGCGTTCCGCTGCTGCTGCTCATTCTGTGGGGCTATTTTCTGGTTCCACTGCTCACGGGTGCCAATGTTCCAAGCTTCGTAACAATGCTTGTAACCCTTGTGGTTTATCAGGGTGCATTTCTGAGTGAAGTGGTGCGCGGAGGCATTCTGGCTCTGGGGACGGGACAGATGGAAGCGTCACGCGCGCTTGGCCACAGTCACTTTAGCGCGATGCGTTATGTCATCCTGCCACAGGCACTTTTCAATGTTATTCCGAGCATTCTTTCGGTCTTCGTTTCGACCATCAAAGATACAACGCTTGGTTATGTCATTAACGTGCCTGACCTGACCTTCGCAGCCAGCCAGATTAACAACCAGCTGCTGACCCAGCCATTCCAGGTGTTTTTCATTCTGGCAGCCATCTATTACGTCATCTGCTGGTCGCTGACCCGAATGGCAATCATTCTGGAAAACCGGATTACCCGCAAGCGCGCTGGCGAAGGTAAGGACACCACAGCCGAAAAGGCTCAGTTTAAAGCAATTATGGATCAACCGTCATGAACGCTACCGCAACACTTGCTCAAGAGCCAATGATCCAGCTGGTCAATGTTTCCAAAAACTATGGCGAGTATCAGGCGCTCAAAAACATCAATGCTGAAGTTGCCCGCGGTGAAGTCGTTGTCATCTGTGGACCTTCGGGTTCTGGAAAATCGACGCTTATCCGCACAGTAAATAGGCTTGAGGAAATTGGCAGCGGCTCCATTCTTTGTGATGGTAACGATATTCATCGTTCTATGAGTGCCAAAGAACTCAATGGTTTGCGCAGCCGTATTGGTTTTGTGTTCCAGAGCTTTAATCTGTTTCCGCACCTTTCCGTTCTGGACAATATCACGCTGTCGCCGATTAAGATCAAAGGTGTGACAACCGCTGTTGCACGGGAAAAAGCGAAGCAGCTTCTGGATCGTGTCGGTCTCGCGGACAAGGCTGGTGCATTTCCTGCACAGCTTTCTGGCGGACAACAGCAGCGTGTCGCGATTGCCCGCGCACTGGCAATGGAGCCGCCGGTTATGCTGTTTGACGAGCCGACGAGTGCTCTTGATCCGGAAATGGTGGGCGAGGTGCTCAGTGTCATGAAAAGTCTTGCAGCGGATGGCATGACAATGATGTGCGTCACGCATGAAATGGGCTTTGCCCGTGATGTCGCCGATCGCATCTGGTTTGTCGATCAGGGCAGCATCCTTGAAACATCAAAGCCGGATGATTTCTTTTCGCGTCCACAACATGCACGGGCGCAGCGCTTTCTCGCAGACCTGCGGCACTGATTTTTCTGACAGGAGCAGTCGGGGCGATCAGCGTGTCGGGTTTCGACAGGATACCACGATAGAGAATCCATCAACAAAGGGGAGTTCGCATGAAAACTACAGCATGGGTAATGGGACTGAGTGTTATGGCGTCTGCGGTCGTTTCCAGTGGAACGGCGTTCGCGGATCAGCTCGACGATATTCTGTCCTCAAAGACGTTGCGTTGCGGTACTTATGCGGATGTTCCGCCATTCTCTGCGCCTGATCTCAAAACACGCGAGATGGTCGGTTTTGACATTGATCTCTGCAAAGCGATTGCAAGAGAACTCGGTGTTCAGGCTGAGATTAAACCAATTTCTGTTGAGGCTCGTGTACCGGAAGTCCGGCTCGGTCGCGTCGATCTGACAGTTGCGAACCTCGCTTATACACTGAGCCGCGCTGAACAGATTGCTTATAGTGATCCATATTATATCGCCAAAGAAATGCTTATCGTCAAAACGGATGATCCGGGCCAGAAGAAAGCCGATTTTGAAGGCGTTCGTCTCGCATCGACCAAGGGATCAACATCGGAAATGGCGATCCGCCTGAACAAGTCTACGCCATTGACTTTCCAAGATACCGGATCGGCCTATCTAGCGGTTCAGCAAGGCAAAGCGCGTGGTCTGGTGGCCAATACCATGACCACGACAAAGATCGTTAATGAATCGAAGACCAAAGGCGCAGAAATGCGCATGATCGAAGAGCCAATGCTGTATCAGCCGACTGGCATTGGCATGAAAAAAGATGAGCCAGCGCTGCTCGCCAAGGTCAATGAAGTTCTGGTGAAACTCGATCAGTCGGGTGAACTCAACCAGATCTGGGATAAGTGGCTTGGGCCTGATACGGAGTATAAGATCAAAAGAACGGACAAGGTTGTTCCGCTTTCCGAACTGAAATTTGATCCTATTCCTTAACGGGTCTGGACAGAGAGATTTTTTGAGCACGGCGTTTCATTAACGCCGTGTTTTCTGGCTTGTATAAGAACAGAAATTTGTGTTTGCTTTTATTCAACATATTGTTTTAATTTAGTTATTAGAATTTTCATGAGCGACTGACGCGCTGTGGCCTTCATAAGAATTTTGTATGCAGTGCATCCCATATATATATTTGTTTGCTGGCTTTTTTGCTTGATATAACCCCGGTCAGTTCATTTCAGCATCGCATTTTTGTCTGGTTCGCGAAAAGCGATCTGCAAGAAAATGGCGACAGAGGAGGATTTGCCGTGGTTACCCTAAAGCAGAAATTTGACCGTCCATCGCGTGAAGAGGTTGCAGCGCTTTCGAAGTTTTCGCCTGCAACAATTCATGAGGCTCAGGGCCGTCGTGGTGCGCTGTCGTCGCGTTTGAAGCCAGTTGATGTTGGCATGAAACTTTGCGGTCCTGCGTTCACAGTGAAGTGTGCTCCGCGCGATAATATTATGCTTCAGGTTGCAATCAATTATGCGCAGCCGGGCGACATTATTGTTGTTTCCGCTGGCGAATATGAAGAAGCTGGCTCGTTCGGTGATGTTCTTGCCAATGCATGTCTGGCAAAGGGTATTGGTGGTCTTGTTACAGATACCGGCGTTCGCGATACGTTGCAGCTCCGTGAACTCGGCTTCCCTGTATTCTCGCTCAGCGTTTGCATTAAGGGCACTGTGAAAGAGACGCTTGGTGCCACCAATGAGCCTATCATTGTCGGTGATGAAATCATCAATCCGGGCGACATTATCGTTGGCGATGCAGACGGCCTTGTCGTGGTCCGCAAAGATGAAGCGCGTGAAGTTGCCAAGCTCTCACAAGCCCGCGAAGATGCTGAAGCAGGTTACATCGCTGCTTATAAGGCTGGGAAGACCGTGGTTGAAGTCAGCAATCTTGAAGCTGTACTGAAAGCTAAAGGCCTCGTCGTCGAAGCATAATTTAAGCCAAGACCGCCATCAGCCAGTGATGTGCTCCAATTAAGGGAGCCGGAATGATGGCGGTTCTGACGTGATGTTGATATTTTCGATGGGATGAACCATGTCGTTTTCACTTTTTGATCTCAGCGGCAAACGTGCCCTTATTACAGGTTCTTCGCAGGGTATTGGTCTTGCAGTTGCTGGCGGACTGGCTGCGCATGGCGCTGAGGTTGTCCTTAATGGTCGCGATGCTGAAAAGCTTGAAGCTGCGGCTGCATCTTTGCGCGCACAGGGATATGCAGTTGAGACGGCGGCGTTTGATGTGACAAATGCAAACGCCGTTCAGGAAGGCGTGTCCGCGATTGAGAAAAATCAGGGGCCTATCGATATCCTGATCAATAATGCCGGAATGCAGTTCCGCTCACCGCTCGAGGATTTTCCTGCTGATCGATGGGAGCAGTTGCTTACAACGAATATTTCCAGCGCCTTTTATGCGGGACAGGCAGCAGCGCGTTTCATGATTGAACGCGGCAAAGGCAAGATTATCAATATTGCGTCTGTTCAGAGTGAACTCGCTCGTCCGGGCATTGCACCTTATACCGCAACCAAAGGCGCTATAAAAAACCTTACCCGCGGTATGTGCGCAGACTGGGCGCGTTATGGTTTGCAGATCAATGCCATTGCGCCGGGCTATTTCAAGACACCACTCAATCAGGCCCTCGTGGACAGCGAAGAGTTTTCGTCATGGCTGGAAAAGCGCACCCCCGCAGGACGCTGGGGTGATGTGGAAGAGCTGATCGGAGCAGCAGTGTTTTTGTCTGCACCGGCATCGTCATTTGTAAATGGACACACTCTCTATGTTGATGGCGGAATCACCACTTGCCTCTGATTTAACATGGCCAGCCCCTGTCATTGTGATGGGGGTTTCCGGCTGCGGTAAATCATCAGTCGGACGTCTTCTCGCGGACTATCTTCAGGCCGAGTTTATTGAAGGTGATGAGCTGCATTCACCGGCCAATGTTTCAAAAATGCAGGCTGGTATTGCGCTCAATGATGATGATCGCTGGCCCTGGCTTGATGCAATCGGCAGCAGGCTTGCCGCAGCGCCAAAAGTCGTTGTCTCCTGTTCAGCATTGCGAAAAACTTACAGAGATCGTCTGAGAGTTTCGACGGGGCGCCCGCTGAAATTTGTTTGCCTGCATGGGCCAAGACAATTGCTGTTTGATCGCATGTCAGCGCGCCAGAACCATTATATGCCGGCAGCATTACTCGATAGTCAGCTTACAACGCTGGAAATTCCGACCGAAGAAGACGATGCGATCATCGTCGATATTGAGCGTTCGGTCCAGAGTATCGTTGATCTTGCGCTGCCTCTGGTCGCCAGCAGGCGCTAACCAACCTTTCCGAAATTATTACGGTGCACACATGTCTAAACCTCAAATTCTCCTGATGGGCGCTTATCCTGAATGGGACCTCGCTGATCTTGAAGCACAATATCAGGTTCATAAGGTCTATGAAGCGCAGGATCGGGATGCTTTTATCGCTGAGCATGCGCCCGAAATCCGCGCAATCGCGACCCGTGGAGAACTTGGTGCATCAGCAAGTCTGATGAAATCATTGCCGAAGCTGGAAATCGTTTCCTGCTACGGTGTGGGGACTGACGCGATTGATCTTGAACATGCGCGCGGCGCTGGCATTCGGGTTACTAATACGCCTGATGTTCTGACCGCTGATGTCGCTGATCAGGGCGTTGCATTGCTGCTCGCAACTGCGCGTAAGCTGCCACAAGGTGATCGCTTTGTACGTGACGGCAAATGGACCAAAGGCAATATGGAACTGGTAACGCGCGTCAGTGGTAAACGCGTTGGCGTAGTTGGATTTGGACGCATCGGCGCGGCCGTTGCAAAGCGACTGGCCGCATTTGACTGTGATGTCGCTTATTTCAGCAGAAGCCAGCGCGATGGCGTTGCCTGTCCTTTCTTCCAGAATCTTCTTGAAATGGCGAAATGGTCGGAATTCCTGATCGTCACGCTTTCAGGTGGTAATGCGACCCGTAATATCATCGACGGCGCTGTATTAGAGGCGCTCGGTGAACAGGGCATTCTGGTTAATGTTTCGCGCGGTTCGACCGTTGATGAAGCTGCACTGCTTACGGCGCTTGAAGGCAAAACAATCAAGGGTGCAGGGCTCGACGTCTTCCTGAATGAGCCAAATATCGATGAGCGCTTTTTTGCTCTTGATAACGTGGTTCTGCAACCGCATCACGGTTCGGGCACACTCGAAACGCGTCAGGCAATGGGCAAACTCGTGCGCGACAATCTGACTGCGCATTTTGCCGGTTCAGCCCTGCTTACCCCGGTTGTTTGAGGGAAACCCATGAAAGCTATTGTCATTCACGCCGCAAAAGATTTGCGTATTGAGGAGCGGGAGACTGAAACCGCAGGTGCCGGACAAGTGGAAGTGAATATTGAAGCGGGCGGCATTTGCGGCTCCGATCTTCACTATTATAACCATGGTGGCTTTGGCGCGGTTCGCGTGCGCGAACCGATGATCCTCGGACACGAAGTCGCCGGAACGGTCGTTGCTCTTGGAAGTGGTGTGTCCGGTCTTGCCATCGGTGATCGGGTTGTCGTCTCGCCAAGCCGTCCATGTGGCGATTGCGAATATTGTCAGAAAGGGATGCAGAACCACTGCTTTAATATGCGCTTTTATGGCAGTGCAATGCCTATGCCGCATATTCAGGGCGCATTCCGCCAGCGATTGGTGGCTGAACAGGCACAATGCTTCAAGATTGCTGAAGATATTTCCATCAATGAAGCAGCAATGGCTGAGCCATTTGCCGTGACCTTGCATGCGGTTGCGCGCGCTGGCAGCCTGCTGGGCAAGCGCGTTCTGGTTAGCGGTTGCGGACCGATCGGTGCGCTGGCTATCATTGCGGCACGTGCGCATGGTGCCTGTGAGATCGTCGCGACCGACGTTATGGATGCGGTGCTGGAAAAGGCTCTTGCGGTTGGTGCAGATAAGGTCATTAATATCGCGAAAAACCCGCAGGCGCTTGCTGCCTACGCAGCGAATAAAGGCTATTTCGACGTCCAGTTTGAGGCATCCGGCAATGAACAGGCCATCCGCAGCGGGTTGGATGTATTGAGGCCGCGCTCGGTTCTGGTGCAGCTTGGACTCGGTGGTGATATGTCGCTTCCGCAGAATACCATCGTTGCAAAAGAGATTGAATTGAAAGGCACATTCCGTTTCCATGAAGAATTTGGTCTGGCCGTTGATCTGATCAATACGAAGCGCGTCAATCTCAAGCCACTTCTGTCGGCTGTTTATCCGATTGAGGACGCAATCAAGGCATTTGAAATAGCCGGAGATCGTAGTCAGTCTATGAAAGTTCAGCTAAGTTTCTGATGCAGGATGGAGAAAGAGGCTTGCGCAACCATGCGCAAGCGCTCTTCGGGACAAGAATTGAAAATGGAGAATTTCGATGTCGCAAGCTGAAATAGGCCTGATCGGCCTCGGCGTTATGGGGTCTAATCTGGCGCTGAATATTGCTGAGAAGGGCAACCGTATCGCTGTGTTTAATCGCACAGTTGAAGCGACACGCAAGTTTTATGCGGATGCTGGCGAGCTTCAGAGCCAGATTATCCCATGCGAAACAATCGAAGAATTCATCGCTGCCATTCGTCCGCCGCGCCCGATCATTATCATGATCAAGGCGGGTGAAGCCGTTGATCAGCAGATGGATGCGCTTGCTGGTCATCTGTCCGATGGCGATATTATGATCGATGCGGGGAATGCAAACTTCCGCGATACGATGCGTCGTTTTGAAAGCCTCAAAGAAAGCGGTCTGACCTTCATTGGCATGGGTGTTTCCGGCGGTGAAGAAGGCGCGCGGCATGGTCCTTCGATTATGGTCGGCGGCACAGAGGAATCTTACAATCGCGTTCAGTCGGTTTTGAAGTCGATTGCTGCGAAATTTAATGATGAACCATGCGTCGCGTGGCTTGGTGAAAATGGCGCGGGTCATTTTGTGAAGACCATCCATAATGGCATTGAATATGCCGATATGCAGATGATCGCTGAAATTTATGGTGTCCTGCGCGATGGTCTGGGCATGTCGGCTGCTGAAATCGGAGAAGTTTTCGGCAAGTGGAACAAGGGACGCCTGAATTCCTATCTGATCGAAATTACCGAGAAGGTGCTGGCTGCAAGTGATCCGGCCACTGGAAATCCGGTTGTCGATATTATCCTTGATAAAGCAGGGCAAAAAGGCACCGGAAAATGGTCTGTTATTGAAGCGCAGAATATGGGCGTTGCTGCGACCAGCATTGAAGCTGCTGTTGCTGCGCGTTGCATTTCCTCGCTCAAGGAAGAGCGTGTCGCTGCGGAAGATACTCTCGGACTGCCACCTGTGCCTGCTTTGTCAGTTGCTGATAAGGCGGCTTTCATTGATGATCTGGAAAATGCTCTTCTGGCAGCCAAAATTGGCGCTTATGCGCAGGGATTTGCGACGCTTTCCGCCGCATCGCGGGAGTTTAACTGGAACCTGCCAATGCCAACCATCGCCAAGATCTGGCGCGAGGGTTGCATTATCCGCTCGCAGTTCCTTGATGAGATTGCGAGTGCATTTGAAGCTGCGCCAGATGCCGCCAATCTTATTGTGACACCGGCTTTTGCCGCGCTCATTAATGAAACAGACGGCGCATTGCGGCGCGTTGTTTCGACTGCTGTACTGGCTGGATTGCCAGTGCCAGCGCTCGCATCTGCACTTGGATACTTTGACAGCTATCGTCGTTCGCGCGGCACAGCCAACGTCATTCAGGCACAGCGTGATTTCTTTGGCGCGCATGGTTTCGACCGTGTTGATGGCAAGGATATTCACCACGGCCCATGGGGCAGCCACGCCTGATAAATCAGGACCATTCGTTAAAAAGCCGCAGAGCGCATATCGCTCTGCGGCTTTTTCTTTTTGGGAACTTAGTTCAGCGTCTGAGGCCAAAGCATGTATCCCAAAAGTGGTAACCGGTTTTGGGATAAAGACATGCTTAAAACAAAGAGATAGAGTGAGCGCAGTGGACACGATTAACCGCGACTCTAGTGCAGTATCTGGTTCAGGAACAGCTTGGTGCGCTCGTGTTGCGGATTGTCGAAGAACTCAGCTGGCGCATTTTCTTCAACGATTTGGCCCTGATCCATAAAGATAACGCGGTTTGCAACCTGACGCGCAAAGCCCATTTCATGCGTCACGCAGATCATGGTCATGCCTTCATCGGCAAGGCTGACCATCGTATCCAGCACTTCCTTGACCATTTCCGGGTCCAGTGCCGAAGTCGGCTCATCAAACAGCATCACCTTCGGGTTCATGCAGAGCGCTCGGGCAATTGCCACACGCTGCTGCTGACCGCCCGAAAGCTGGCCCGGATATTTATTCGCCTGTTCCGGAATCTTCACGCGCTTCAAATAGTGCATGGCGATTTCTTCCGCCTGCTTCTTTGGCATTTTGCGCACCCAGATCGGTGCCAGCGTGCAATTTTCCAGAATGGTCAGATGCGGGAAGAGGTTGAAGTGCTGAAACACCATACCAACTTCACGACGCACTTCATCAATCTTCTTGAGATCATTGGTAAGCTCAATGCCATCAACGATGATCTGGCCCTTCTGGTGTTCTTCCAGACGGTTGACGCAACGGATCATGGTTGACTTGCCGGAACCCGAAGGGCCAGCAACAACAATGCGTTCGCCGCGCATAACTTTCAGATTGATATCACGCAGAACATGGAATTCACCGTACCACTTGTGCATGTTCTTAATCTCGATGACCACTTCGGTCTGAGTGTCAGTTAGTTTATAAACTGAAGCATTCATAGCCATAAAACCTCAATCGTAAAAGTTTGCCGGAGTTTCTAGGGCGTGTCGCGCTTAATCGTAACCACTGCGCTCGCTCTAACTCTTTGTTTTAGGAATGTCTTTATCCCAAAACCGGTTCCCACTTTTGGGAGACATGCTCTAAGTCTGACACAGGTCTGCACGTCAGTGCGCGCGTTTGACCGCTGACAGAAACTTCTGGACCTCATCGGGAGCACCGGAAGAGAAGAAATCTTCAGGCGCTGCATTCAGACCCAGTTCTCCGCTTTTTAAAAACCAGATTCGATCAGAAACATTGCGGGCGAAGCCCATTTCATGCGTGACGCACATCATGGTTATGCCCTCATCGGATAGCCTTAAGAGCAGTTTCAGAACTTCCTTCACCATTTCAGGATCAAGTGCACTGGTCGGCTCATCGAGTATAAGCACTTCCGGTCGCAATATCAGCGATCGGGCGATCGCGACGCGCTGCGACTGGCCGCCGGATATATCAGCCGGTAAAGCATTGGCTTTGTCGGGAAGGCCAACACGCTCCAGCATTTCCATAGCTATTGGCAAAGCCTGCTTCCTTGACTGCTTCTTTAGTCTGAGCAGAGGAAGCATGACGTTTTCAACGACACTGAGATGCGGGAAAAGATTGAATTGCTGGAATACAAATCCGATCCCGGTTCGTAATTTATTCACGTCGACTTTCGGGCCGTGAATGTCATTGCCCGACAGGGTAATCTTTCCGGATTGGATTTCTTCAAGTCGGTTGACTGTGCGTACCAGCGTGGACTTTCCTGAGCCGGACGGGCCACATAAGACGATGGTGGTGCCTTTTTCCACTGTAGCAGTGATGTTCTTGAGAACTTGCTGCGTTCCATACCACTTTGAGACGTCATCAAACTCGATCATGCTGCTGCCTCCACAATAACGCGTCCTGTGCGTTTGTTAGAAACGCGTCTTTCAAGCCAGTTGGTCGCCTGGCTGAGCATGAAGCAGAGGATAAAGTAGCTGGCAGCCAGCAAACCGAAGATCTGCATCGGCTTGGTTACTTCATTGGAGTTGACCTGCAACATAACATAGGAAAGTTCAGGGACAGCAATGATAGATCCCAGCGACGATTCTTTAATGATAGTGGTCAGCTGATTAACAATGCCCGGTATGACATTGAAAAGTGCCTGTGGCAGAATAATACGCAGCGTTGTTGGAATATAGCCAAGCCCCAGTGCTTCTGCGGCTTCTCGCTGTCCTTTTGGAAGGCCTTCAATACCCGCAGCAATGATCTCGCCAAGATAAGCCGTCTGATAAATAACGATAGCAACAATCAGCGTAAGCGTTGCGTCTATGGGAACACCAATAACGACAGGCAGGGCGAAATAAGCCCAGAAGATCAGCATAAGCAGTGGTATCGCGCGCACGCAATTGACAAAGCCGGTTGCGATCATCCGCAATGGTTTTGATTTTCCCGTGCGGGCGAGGGCGATCAGAACACTGCAGGGGAATGTGACGATAAGGCTGGAAAAGGAAATGATCAGGGTGAGTGCGAGACCGCCCAGCTTACCGTGCGGATATTCACCAACGAGCAGCATCAGCCCGTAATCCTGGAGAATTTGCAACATTATTTTACTCGCAGTTCAAAACGCTTGGAAAGGACAGATGAAATCCACATGATTGCAAAAGAGATCGCCATGTAGATTGCAGTGGCTGCGCCATAAGCTTCAAAAATCCGGAAGGTCTGCTCTTCAATGTAGCGCGCCTGATAGCTCAGTTCAGCCACGCCGATAGCCGCAGCAAGGCTTGTTGCCTTAAACAGGATCAGAGTTTGGCCAAGCAAAGCAGGCAGTGCCAGTCGCCACGCCTGTGGAAGAATAACCCAGCGCATTGCTCCGAGATAGTTTAGCCCGATAGAGCGAGCGGCTTCCATTTGTGCCGGATGAATTGCGCGCAGACCACTGCGGAAGTCTTCGGACATATAGGCCGCTTTGTTCAGCGCCAGCGCTATAATAGCGTAGCCGATCTCAGCGCCAATATCGTTAAGGTAGTCATTTACACTTTCCGGCAGAATGTAAGCGAAGCCGAAATACCAGACAAAAAGCTGCACTAGAATTGGTACATTGCGATGGTACTCGACGAACGCCGCAACCAGAAACTGGGTAGGCTTAAATTCGATAGCCCGTATGACTGTGAGGACAACTGCCAGTGCAAGACCGATGATCCACGACAGAGCAAACAGGATCATCGTCGTATTCAGCCCCTGAAGGAGAAGGTATAAGTAATCCCCCTCCAGGACCTTTGAAAAGTCGAGTTGGTAACCCATGCTAAATGCCTATTATGATTTTGTTCTTACTGATCCAGCCAGCTCGATTGTGGCTTGCCGAACTCGAATTTACGCGTTGCTTTCAGGTCGGAATCTTTGCCAAGCCATTTATCATAAAGCTTATGGCCTTCATCGGACGTTTCGAGTTCAGCGAGAAATTCATTGATGGTTTTGAGGAGCTCGGGAGAGCCTTTGCGGATCGCAAAACCGGACGGCATGGACAAAAGAGGCTCATCAAGGAAGCGAAGTGCTTTGATCTTATCGCCTGCGTTACGCTCTACAGCCTTGCCTTCAGAAAAGCGATAGACAGTGGCTTTAACTTTGCCCTGCTGCAATGCAAGAAATGATGCAGCGCTTGTTTCAAATGACAGCAGACGAGCATCCGGCAGTCTTTTTTCCGCCAGAGGAATAAGAACAGAGCCTTTAACCAGACCAATGCGCTGACCGGACAGATCGTCCACGCTTTTGATGTCCGAACTGTCGAGAACAACGAAGTTGAAATCTTCAGCAATGTAGGCACCGCTGAAATCGACCTGCTCGGCTCGCTCTTTGCTATAGCTTAGCAATGAAGAAAGAATATCGACGCGGCCCTGTGTCAGTTCGGCCATACGGGTCTGCGGTGAAACAGCTGTCAGCTGTGGCTCAACGCCGATATGCTTGGCGAGCATCCGGCAGAGATCAATTTCATAACCAGCTGGTTCTCGTGATGTGCGGTCCTGAAAGCCTAAAGGTGGGGAATTCGTCAATACACCGCAATTGAGCTTTCCTGCGGCTTTAATGTCATCAAGCTGATCGGCACTCGCCGAATAAACCGTCGCAGAGCCGAAAAGCATGACTGCGCTCAGAATTATTTTCAGTTTCATAGATACCTCCCAAAACTTGTCCTCAAATCGCTCTTAGGGGCTTTTAGGTATCAAGACAAATATATATAGGAGATATTTAACATATATAAAATGTATGATGAGAGAGTTTTAAAATATGTCTCTGGACCTTCTCAAAATGCGATACTTTGTGAGAATTGCGGAGTTGGGCTCAATTACACGAGCCTCGATGGATCTCGGTGTCGCTCAGCCCGCGCTTAGTTTTCATATGAGAATGCTTGAAGAACAGCTGGGCGTGCAATTGCTTATCAGAAATGCTAGAGGCGTCATTGCAACCGAGGCGGGAATGACACTTCTGGAACACGCGCAATCTATTCTGCGTGCACTGGATAAGGCTGAAGCTGCTACGCGTGAGCAGGCAGAATTTCCGACGGGAGAAGTGTCGCTTGGAATTATCAGTTCAGTTGCGCCGCGCATAGCGGTTCCGTTGATCGAAGAATGTTCAGCCAGATTTCCGAAGATCAGTTTAAGGATTGCGGAGGGAGACAGCCAGACTTTGCGCTCCGGCGTGGATACGGGCATTTTTAATCTGGTCGTCAATCTGCGTGATGTCGCCAAGCCGACTGCTACGCCGCTTTTTGATGAGCCACTCTTTGTTGTGGGGCCTCCGGGATATTTTGAAGCAAGCAAAAAAAAGCTGCAGATTGCAGATGTTTTGGCCTTACCGCTTATTCTTCCGACGCGCCGGCACGGAATACGAATTCTACTGGAGCGAGAGGCATTAAGGCTTGAAATCGATCTGAAAGTCTCTCGGGAGATTGAAGGCGTGGCGACAACAAAACAGGCGATCAGAGCTGGACTGGGTATTACTGTTCTGGGGGAAGGAGCAGTTATGGGAGAGCGAGATCTGTCAGGTTTGTCTGTCCTCCCGATTGTGCCAACCTTGAGAAGGGCTTTTGTACTGGATATACCGTCTGATACCCCCCCAACGCGTGCAGTACAATCCATTGAAGGCATACTCGTAAAACTGTTCCGAGAAGGTTGACAATAAACCGCGGCACTAAGAGCCTGTTCCAAAATGTGTTGAGCGATTTCAGTTGGTTATGATTCAATCGGATTTCTGACATACGATGGAGATCACGATGACCTGGACTGAAACCGCTCGCCGACAGTATGACCGTCGCAATTCGCGTTATGCAAGTGATTTAACGGATGCGGAATGGTTGATTATTGAGCCCCTGATGCCCGCGTCCAAACACCTTGGACGGCCTCGGAAGACCTATCTGCGGGAGGTGGTGAACTCTCTTCTTTACATCGCTTCCTCGGGCTGCACCTGGCGGCTTCTGCCAACGGATTTCCCACCGTTTTCCACGGTACAGAAATACTTTTACCGGTGGCGGGATGAGGGAACACTGAACGCAATCAACAACACGCTCGTGATGGCAGCACGCGAGTTGGCGGATAAGCAGCCTAGTCCTACTGCTGGTGTGATCGATAGCCAGTCGGTGAAAACTACGGAAAGTGGCGGAATACGTGGCTTTGATGCTGGGAAAAAGATCAACGGACGCAAGCGTCATATTGTGGTTGATACACTCGGTTTGATGGTTGGTCTCATGGTTCATTCGGCCGGCATTCAGGACAGAGACGGTGCACCGGGTGTCTTGAAGAGCATTCTCAAACGCTGGCCGTGGTTGCGTCATATCTTTGCTGACGGTGGATACGCAGGACCAAAGCTCAAAGGCCGGTTAGAAAAGGTCGGGAAGTTTACACTGGAAATCGTCAAGAGGACCGATCGCGCTGAAGGTTTTGAAGTCATCCCGCGTCGATGGGTTGTCGAGCGCACATTTGCATGGCTGGGAAGGTGTCGCAGACTGGCCAAAGACTTTGAGAAAACCATCGCTTCTTCCGAAGCGTGGATTTACATCGCAAATATCCGCTTCCTTACGCGGCGTATCGCAAGAGCCTGATATCGTTACATTCATTATGATTCAGGCTCTAATGATTTGTGTGTATAACAGATATTGTCGAAGCAGATATAAATAAATAGCGTGACTGTTGAACCTGGGTCAATTGCAATTGTATACAGGGTGGATAATTCTTATAAAATAATATATCACATATTATAGATAATAATTTTATTAAAATATTACTATATAATATCCTATTGAGCACACGCCATATATTTTTTATAATAAAATATATGGCTAACTCTTGAAATAATAGTTATAAATATATATGTCATATTACAAGAATTTTATTATGTGAGAATTACTGTAAAAGCAAATGGGGTATTAAAATTGAACCGGAACATTTTTCTTTTGGTGAATTAATTTTATCACAAATGTTAAAAAAATATACAATTGAGCAATGTTACATCACAAAAATAGGGGGGGCTATAGAAAATGGTTTAGATTACATCGAAATTTCGTTAGAAAAGATAGATTCATATCACCTTTATCTTTTGTGTCGGCGCCCGCGATGGCAGTAAAAATACATATAAATGATCATTCTCGGCATTTGTAGATATAAATGAGCAAGAAATTATTGTATTAAATACAGATTATATAAGTGTATATACAGAAAAATATCCATCAATTTGTATTTTTGGAATAGTTTAATGGCATAGCCAAATATATTTTCTTTTTTTGGGGGAGCGCTTTTAAAATTCCGATCCTGAACCAATTTGGAGACGATCAAACTGCAAAGGTTATATTACTGACTGCTTTTCAGTTTTTCAACAATGCCGGACATCCCGTCTTCGACCCTATGGTGGTCATGCAAAAAATAAACTGGGTCGATGGTCCATAAATTTTCAAGTGTGCTGCTAAAGGTTAGAGCAATCGCCATGAATCTTGACTGGCAATCAATACATCGCCCAATTACAGGGGCCAGTGGTTCATATCCCTTCAAGTGTTTATGGAGCCACATTGATGCTGGTGAGGAGCCGAATGCAGATTGTTGCTCAAATCATGGATAAATTTGTGACCCGGTGAGCAGAGAAGCTCACCGGAATTACCTTAATTTTCACGTATTAACCCATGCTCGACTTAAATATGCAGCTTTGCGATTTCCTCAATCCCTGCAGCATCAAGTTTGTAATGACGATAGAGATGTGTGGGCGGCGCGATGAGGCTGAATTCATCCATTATTCCATGACGTACCAGCCTGGCTTTTGATGGCTGCTCCGCCAATACTTCCGCCACTGCCGAGCCAAGTCCGCCAAGGATATTATGCTCTTCAACGGTCAGGATAATTTTCGAATATTTAGCAGCTTCCTGAACGGCTTCGACGTCAAGTGGCTTTATTGTATGCATATCAATGAGACCGACTGAATGGCCTTTTTCGTTCAACGCTTTGACCGCAGCCTTGGCACCATGGACGGCCATACCACAAGCGATGATAGTGACGTCTTTGCCCAGTCCATGAACCTTTGCCTTGCCAATCTTGAACGGCTCGCCAGCCTCGTAAACGACTGGATCCTGACCGCGTCCGGTACGGAAATAGATCGGCTGTGCGTAAGTAGCGGATTCGCGCAAAAGTGCCGCATATTGAACGCCGTCGGACGGCGAAATAACCGTCAGATCAGCAATTGCGCGCATTGTAGAAATATCTTCCGTGGCGTGGTGGGATGTACCATAAAACCCCATAGATATGCCAGTGTGGTGGCCGATCAGACGTACGGGTTGTGCACAATAAGCGACATCCATGCGAATTTGCTCACAAGCAAGCAAGCCGAGGAATGATGCGAAAGTGGCTACATACGGGATCATTCCCGTTGTTGCTATTCCGGCCGCTGCAGAAACCATATTCTGCTCCGAAATGCCGAACTGTACAAACCGTTCGGGGAAGCGCTCTACGAAACCAACCAAGCCATTGGAGTGCTGAAGATCGGCCGTTCCTGCGGCAACAGGATGCCCTTGCTCGGCAAGTTCAATGAGTACGTCAGACAGAACCGACAAGGATGGCGCACGCTTGTTGAGGTCGCGATATTGCCAGGACTCAGGTGTGAGATGAGCAGTCATTACTTTGCTCCCGCGTTAAGAATTGTCTGACGAGCATTTTCGGAATCGATTGGCGACAGGTAGCCCAAATGCCAGCCTGGCTCTGTTTCCATATAATCTATGCCTTTGCCCTTGCTGGTCTTAGCAATGATGCAACATGGCTTAGTACGCTGCTTGTCGGCTTTCACCTGTCGGAGCAATTCGGTCAGAGCAACGATATCGTGACCATCAACGACATGTACTTCCCAGCCAAATGCGCGCCATTTTTCATCCAAAGGTTCAATAGCGATAACATCGTCAACTTTACCATCAAGCTGATAACCGTTGCGATCAACGATGGCTATTAGGTTGGATAGCCCATGGCTTGATGCACCCAATGCGGCCTCCCACACCTGGCCTTCCTGCATTTCACCATCTCCGAGCAGGACAAAAGCGTTGAAATCCTGCTTTTGCATGCGCGCACCAAGGAGCATTCCTGCGCCATTAGACAGAGCGTGACCGATGGAACCCGAGCTGAAATCAACACCGGGAACTTTTCGCATATCAGGATGATCGCCGAGCGGGCTGCCAAGCCGGGTGTAATCATCGAGCCAAGATTTATCGAAGAAATCAAGATCTGCCAGAATAGGGAACAGCCCGACCGCAGCGTGGCCTTTACCCATCAAAAACCGGTCACGATCGGCCCATTTTGGTTCGCCGCGCCGAATATTCATTACATCATAATACAAAGCCGAAAAAATCTCAGCGCATGAAAACACCGATGAATAATGGCCAACCTTAGCAATGCTGATCAGGCGGATCGTTTCCAGCCTGACGAATTCTGCTCTGTCCGTGAGAAGTTCGATCTGCTCACGTGTTAATTCTGTATTTTTCATAATTCGATCCAAGAACGCTGTTTCACCTTATTGAACATCAAGCAGTCAGCATGCGTGGCGCTATTCTGACGGCAGCGAGAAAGGTCAATATCCCTCCGCGACGCAGCACTAAGGAGCATGCTCCTCCCGCACTTTAGAAGCGCACTAACGAAGTAACAGCGATTCCGATATTCGTCAACATATCATGCATCATATATGATATAGTTTTGTCTTTTAATGGGTCTTTAAGATTGACGCCGATAAAATATCATGCATCATTAGTACTGGCTCTTGCATATGATTTGGGAGAATTAAGAGCTTCGAAATCCTGCACGCGCAGTTTTTCAATACTGGGAGAAAATAATGCCAATCGACGGGCGTACTAAGGTCCTCGTTCATCTATCATATCCATCAAAGCATCTAAAAACGCCGGCACTTTTCAATGCGCGTTGTGCCGAACGCGGTATCAATGCTGTGCTCGTGCCCTGGCAGGTCTCATCTGATGATCTTGGCGCTCACATAGCGATGCTTCGCTCTGCGCAGAGCGTTGCCGGAATGATCGTGACTATTCCTCACAAAGAAACAGCAGCACGTCACTGTGACGTTCTGGAAGGTGTTGCTGCCGATTTACTTGTCACAAATGTCATTCGCAGAGGTGAAGATATGAGCCTGACTGGCCGGATGCTTGATGGTATTGGCTTCGTTATGGGATTGAATGATAAAGGGCTCAACCCTCGTGGTAAAAAGACACTGCTGGTCGGTGCTGGCGGCGTGGCGATTGCAATTGCCGAAGCCCTTCTTCGGGCAGATATCAGCGAACTCGTTATTGCAAATCGCACATCAGCCAAAGCTGAAGTACTTGTAGCAAGGTTGACTGCCCTTTACCCTGGAACCCCGATCAAAGTTGGTCCGGCTAATGCTGAAAGTTTTGATCTTGTCGTGAATGGCACAGCACTCGGCATGAAGCCGGGCGACCTGCTGCCGGTCGACATTGAGACAATTGGTAAGGGAACAGTTGTTGCGGAGGTTATTATGGAGCCCGCGAGAACATCTCTACTGAATGAAGCCAAAAAGCGTGGTGCTATTATACACGAAGGTTCGCACATGCTTCGGGGTCAGATCGATGCCTTCATTGATTTTGTACTCATGGATCCATCCTCCCCGGATCTGACCCCAAACTCCTGAAAATTCCACCTGCAATTTCAACTGAGTGAGTAAGACTATGATAATTTTTGGCGCACCTCAGCGTTATGTTCAGGGCGAAGGCGCTCTCTCAACTATTGGCGCAGAACTTGCCAATATCGGAAAAAATGCAGCTTTCGTCGTCGATAAACGAACACGGCCAATCGTTGAGGAAATTATCCTTAACTCTTGCCAGCAGGCTGACGTAACGGCGACTTTTCTGGACTTTGGCGGAGAAATTACCTACGCAGAGATTGAACGCCTCGCGGCTCTTTCTTCCGGGAAAGAGTTTGATGTAGTTGTCTCTGCGGGCGGAGGTAAAGCTATTGATACGGGTAAGCTGCTAAGCCGCGCGATCAATGCAGCTTTTGTTTCCATTCCGACTATTGCATCCAACGATTCACCAACCAGCCATATTGCAGTGGTTTATGATGAAAATCACAAGCTGGTGGGCGTTGAAGAGAATAAGGGTAATCCTGAGCTTGTGCTTGTCGATACCGCGATCATCGTCAAGGCCCCAAAGACGTTTCTATCAGCTGGCATTGGCGATGCGTTCGTAAAAAAATTCGAAGTTGAACAATGTATTGGAGCGAACGGGAAAAACGTATTTGGCGCTCAATCTCCACGCACTGCGCTCGCTCTTGCACGTGCTTGTTATGACACTCTGCGCGAACATACAGAAAAGGCGTTCGAAGCGGTCGACAAAGGCAAGACGACACCCGAATTTGAAGCCATCGTTGAAGCATCAGTACTTATGAGCGGTCTCGCTTTTGAAAGCGGTGGCCTCTCCGTTTCTCATGGCATGACCCGCGGTCTTTCAGCTATTCCAAATGTGGCCGATGCCTTGCATGGACATCAGGTCGCTTATGGTTTGCTGGTTCAATTGGTGCTTGAGGGGCGAAGCGAAGAGTTCATGAATGATATTCGCGGGTTCTACAGATTAGCAGGCCTGCCTTTGAAACTCGCAGCCCTCGGCCATAAGGGCACCAGCAACTCCGATATCGATACAATTTCAGAACTATCTGCATCAGCAGTGCATATGAAGAAGTTCGAAAAGCCAATCACAGCAGCTGACATTGCCAACGCAATTGTAGAAATCGAGGGATGGTAAGATAATGGCACACGAAAACATGATCTTAGACCAGTTTTCTCTTCATGGAAAAGTTGCTCTCATTACGGGAAGCGGACGTGGCATTGGCTTTGCGCTGGCTCAGGGCTTCAGCCAGGCTGGTGCGACAGTCATCATCAACGATATCAACCCGGAAACCGCGAAAACGGCAGCCGCCGCTCTCAATGATGCTGGCGGCAAGGCTTTTGCACTTCCCTTCGATGTAACGGACTTCGATGCGGCGGAAAAGGCCGTTGATGCTATCGTGGCGGAACATGGCCGCATCGACATATTGATGAATAATGCAGGCATCCTGATCCGACAGCCTGTTGAGGCGCACGACATGAATGCGTGGAATAAGGTGATCAACATCAACCTTTCTTCCCTTTACGCTTTGGCACGAGCCTGTGCGATACATATGAAGAAACAGAAGTATGGTCGCATCATTTCAACGGCCTCTGTAATGGCCATCAGTTCGCGCCCCGGTGTCATTTCCTATGTCGCAGCAAAACATGGTGTCGTCGGGCTTACACGTGGCTTAGCCGCAGAGCTCGGACCCGACAACATTACAGTTAATGCGATCGGTCCCGGTTATATTCTTACGGAGATGAACTCAAAAGTTCTGAACTCAGCTTTTGAACAGCAGGTTATCGATAGGACACCACTCGCGCGCTGGGCAAAACCTGAAGAGCTTCAGGGAGCCGCTGTTTTCTTAGCCTCAGATGCAGCAAGTTTCGTTACAGGGCAGGTTTTAATGGTTGATGGTGGGATGACGTCAAATTCCATCTTGACACCAAGTGTTGATCTGGGGTTGGCGAGCTGATGGCGACTATTATTGACGTGGCCGATGTGCGGGTTGACCAAATACGGATTCTGCATGCCCGTGTGCCACTGCAAAATCCAGTCAGACTTGGTAATGCCGTCATTGCTTTGCGGGATTATGTTTGTGTCGAAATCACGCTCACCAGTGGTGAGAAAGGCTACGCGACTGGATACGAGCGTAATCTACCGCTTTTTGAAGTAACGCAGACAGCAGCACGTTCTTACATCGGAGCAACGGCCAGTCGGCGAGCTGCACCGAAGCTAGCAGCGCTTGGTGCCACGCCTGCACCCCGCGCTACAATGGTCCGCGGAGCAAGCCTTTGCGATATTGCTCTCACCGATGCTTGGTGTAAACATCTGGGTCAGCCTCTTTGGGCTGTGCTCGGTGGCGTTCGTGATCGCGTCCCGGTCATGCCAGTAATCGGCTATGGTATGTCTGCTGATCTTGCGGCCTCGCAAGGTGGGGATTTGTGCAAGCGCGGCTTCCGAAATATAAAATTGATGATTGATGGCAACAACATCGATGAAGACAGAACAGTCATCGAAGCATTGAGCGGCGCTTTGCCCAAAGGTCATGGATTTGGCATCGATGCGCACTGGTCCTGGAAAAACCTCGCGGAGGCACTGCCCTATTGCCGAATGGCGGAGAGCCTCGGAACACGCTTTATTGAGGACCCTTTCGCTCCAACGCAGTGGCGAGCAATTGAAGAGCTTTCACGCAAGCTCGATACGCCTCTGGCCGTTGGTGAAGATGTCATTGACCTTCAGGGCTTCAGAGATGTTGCACAGTGCGGAGGGATACTTCGTATCGATGCATCGGTCAGCGGAGGGATTTCCGGAGCTGCCGATGCTGTCGTATTGGCAAAAGCACAGAACTTGCCGGTGATACCTCATGTTTTCCCGTTTCTGCACGCGCATATTGCTTTCGCCAATGAGACTGTTGAAGCCGTTGAAATGATCATGCCTGAGGTCGGAGCAGACCCAATCTACGATTTTTACACACATTATCCGGTGATTGAAAACGGGGAACTGCTTGCAGATACGAAGCCGGGTGCCGGAACCGACATCAATTGGGAAGCGCTCGCAAAATACAGCATAAAACAAGAAAGTATGAAATTATGACAAAGCATGATGCTCATCAGACCCAGTGGGGAAGGACATCGTTTGACCATACCGGGTTCATAACTTCTAATATTGAACGATCAGTCAAATTCTGGACCGAAGTGATGGGTTTCGAGGCCCAGCAAATTGGCGAGCGCAAGAAGCCGTGGATCGCGGATTTCATGGGTGTTCCTGGTGCGGAAGTGCGGCTTGTTCATCTCTACGGTCATGGGGCACATATTGAGTTTATAGAGTTTCAGACAGCAAGAGGGGAGGCCATTCGACCGGCAGGTAATCAACCCGGTGTCGCACATGTTTGTCTCCGCGTCGAGAATCTGGATCCTCTCATCGCACGGATCAGCCAGAATGGTGGAGCATCACAGGGAAAACTGACTGAAATCACAGAAGGTATTGCAAGCGGTCTGCGAGGGCTTTACATGCGAGACCCAGAAGGCATTCTTATTGAACTTGTTGAATTGGCAAAAGAATGAGAGGGGAAAATGGCTGGTAAGCAGATATCGCGCGAAAGCCTTTCGCTGCAGCTTTATAATAACTTGCGCAATTCCCTCATGGATGGCCAATATGCGCCGGGTCAGCGTCTAACCATCTCCGGAATTGCTGAAGAATTTGGAACCAGCATTACCCCGGTTCGGGAAGCGATTTTTCGTCTGGTGAGTGAGCGTGCACTGGATGTGCGCGCTGCGACCTCTGTACAGGTGCCGGATCTAAACTTCGCGAGCTTACGTGAAGTGCAGGCTATTCGTATGCAATTGGAAGGACATGCAGCTTCAGTTGCAGCTCTCAATATTACACCGGCCCAACTTCGTGAACTAAAATCGTTGAATGCGAACTTTATAAAAGCTGTCAAGAGTAGTCCTACGAAAGCTTCTAACCTTAATCGTGACTTTCACTTTGCGGTGATGTCCTATTCCAATATGCCGATCGTAGTTAACATTTGCGAAAACATGTGGGTCCTGATGGGCCCATTTTTGCGCTTGTTTCACGACAGAATACCAGTTCGCGATCTTTCCAGTGAAGATCACAAGCACTTTGAGATAATTGCTGCTTTGGAGGCAAGAGATGACGCCCGGAGCCGGCGGGCCATGGAAGACGATATCAGGTGGGGGCTCGATCTGATCGAACAACTTGAGCAAGAAATGAGTTCAGTTAATGCTGAAGCTTAACCCTCCCATATTTCTTCTATCTTGAAGCGGAAGATTTAGAATGCTCCAGCGTAATTGCAGGGAGCATTCTTTTTTATGGTTTTGCAATGAAAAACGCCGATCTAATAGAATCAGATCGGCGTTTTATTTTGATATTTTCTTAGGTCATTTAGACAGCATCTCTTTCATCAACAAGGTCACGTCCTATCGTTTCAGGAGCAAGGCAAGCCGAAACAAATGAAATGCCTGCCAGTACGGTGATGTAAAGTGCAATTGGCCACCATGCTTGAAAGGTGGACATCAACGCCGCGCATACAAAAGGAGCGATGCCTGCGCCCAGAAGTCCGCCTATTTCTTTTGATGCCGTGATGCCTGCGAGGCGATAGCGCGAACCAAACATTTCCGCCATCCAAGAAGATGCGATCGCATACATGCCAAGGACGCAGGTACCAAAAGCTAGAACAAATGCTAAAATGATTAGATACTGATTACCGGTATTGATCATGTAGAGACCGGGAAATGCAAAAAGTGTCTGAAACCCTGCGAGGGCCATAAAGACCGGTCTACGTCCATGCCTATCTATGAGTTTTCCGATAATTGGAATGCTAAGATAAGCAAAAATCGATGCGATAACGAGAGCCATAGTGCCGGTGGCTTTGGTGGCATTTGGCAGGGTCGCAATATATCCGACCAGGAATACCTGATAAATAATCGAGGTACCACCTTCGCCAAGACGCAGACCAAAACAAGTCAGAAACGCTTTGCGACCTTGACCAAAAACGCCAGCGTAAATCTGCTTAAGCGATTTGTGCTCCTGCTTTTTAGCGACTTCAGTAAATGTGGCACTTTCCTGAACGCCGCGACGCATCCATAGTCCCCATGCAGCAACCAGGAAGCTTGCAAGAAACGGTAACCGCCATCCCCAGCTTAACAATTGTTCCTGAGGCAATAGGCTGACAGCGAGCCAGACTGTGGACGCGATCAATGTACCTGTATTCGTTCCGATACATAGTAATGACCCGATAAAGCCTCTTCGCTCGACGGGCGCGCTTTCAACAAGCAAAGCGGACGCGCTTGCCAATTCAGCACCAGCACCAAAACCTTGAAAGATACGCATGGTTAACAGAAGTATGGGAGCCCATATTCCTATTTGCGCGTATGTTGGTAGTAGTCCGATGATGAACGTGGACACGCCCATGAGTACAATAGTTATTACTAAGATCTTTTTTCGACCGATCCGATCGCCGAGAGCCCCCAGCCACAACCCACCAATGGGTCTGACGGCGAAGCCTACCGCATAAGTGGCGAAACTCGCCAAAAGGCCAAGTGTTGGATTAATGCTCGGAAAAAAAAGCGTATTAAAGACAGTGGCAGCGGCCAACCCATAAATGACGAAATCATAGTATTCCAGCGCTGTTCCTATAAATCCGGACAGCGTGCTCCTGCGAGAATGGGCAGGATACTCTTTAGCAGCCGTGGTAGTGGCCACATATTCGGTTGAACTCATGTAACTCCTCCAGATATCCATTTGCAGAGTGAAGCGACATGATGGCTTCGGCTCTGCTATACTCCCTATTTGTCTGCATAAGGCCGGTTTTCGATTGTCCTGGAAACAGGTTAAGTCAAAAACGGCGTTGCCAAGATCCTCGCCTGTCCTTTCATCTTCATTTAGAGCGCCTTGCGCCTAACTGGGCGCACCGAGGTCACTATAAGACTTCTTAATTACTGAGCCCCCGGCATGCACCTCAAAGAACATCATATATCATGCATCATCCATTTCCACAATGACTGCTTGCTTGATTAATAGTAAGTTTCATTATAATAATCATGCATCATGCATTATTAAAGGGGAGTTTAATATGCCTGCTGCAGTCCTGCATGGAATGAAGGATCTAAGAATCGAAGAGCGCCCGATCGACGAACTTGGCCCTAATGATGTTTGCGTGAAAATTCGGGTTGGGGGAATTTGTGGATCAGATCTACATTACTTTCAGCACGGCCAGAATGGAACAATCAAAGTCCGTGAACCCATGACTTTGGGACATGAAATTGCCGGAACAATAGAGTCTTGGGGAGATGCCGTCGAAGGCCTGGTTAAAGGGCGGCAGGCAGCGGTGAACCCGAGCAACCCATGCGGTCATTGTAAAGCCTGTCGCTCAGGCAAGGAACTGCATTGTAAAGAAGGTAGTTTCTTAGGAAGTGCGATGCGCTTTCCTCATACTCAAGGCGGATTTAGTTCTTTTTTGATTGTTGATCGTAAACAAGTTTTTCCGGTCGAGGATGACGTTAACTTGCACGATCTTGTGTTTGCCGAGCCACTTGCTGTCTGCCTCCACGCCCTGAGTCGGGCTGGAGAATTAAAAGATAAAAGCGTCCTGATTACAGGAGCGGGTCCGATCGGACTTCTTCTTATAATGCTGGCGAAACATAATGGCGCAAAACACATTATAGCAACTGACATAAGCGATTCAGCGCTATCATTCGCACAAAAATGTGGAGCCGATAAGATCATCAACGTGAGCGACCCTCAAGCTCTCGAAGTATGGATTGAATCCAACGATTTAGTAGAAATTGCGTTTGAATGTTCAGGACACCCCTCTGGGGTAGCCGCAACAATACAATCCTTAAAGACATGCGGAATTCTCGTTCAAGTTGGAATGCTCGGCTCCGAAGTAACTGCACCACTCGGCGCAATTGTCGTTAAGGAAATTGACTTCAGGGGTACGTTTCGCTTCGACAGAGAGTTTTCAACCGCTGTCGAATTGTTGACAGAAAGACAACTTGACGTCAGCGCGCTTGTGACTCACCACTTTGCTATAAGTGATGCCCTCAATGCCTTTGTTACTGCGGGGCAGCGTGACTTAGCAATGAAGGTTCAATTAATATTTAACGATTGCTGATTTTTTCAGCTGTTTTCAGATGTAGCCATAGAGCTGTCGAGCCTCGCACCCCACTTATAGGGTTGAGATCAACTGCTCAAGGCTATGATTTTCAGCAAATCCTAACAAATCAATTATTCATATGCGTGTCGTTATTGACTATCATTAAACATCATGCATCATATATCTGTGTGGAGGACTTAATTTCATGCTGCCCAGCTCGATAGTTTTCGGCAGGCAGAATTTAATTAACTAGGAGCGCACGTGGGTTGGGTGCGTCAGGGAGGAGTTTTAATATGCTAACGCGGAAAGATTTTCTGAAGACATTTGCAATTGGGGCAGGGGCCACATTGGTCGGCGGATTGGCTGCGCCAAGGATTTTGCGCGCACAGGCACCGACGCTGTTGCGTTTGAACATGGTTGTGGCGTCTCAGGATCCGAGTTATCCGATGTGGGAGGACTTCGGAAAACGTATAGAAGAAGCATCTGATGGTACGTTGCGCGTACAAGTTTTTCCCACCGAAACGCTTGGCAAAACCGTTGACATGATCGAGGCTGTTTCGCGCGGAGCGCCTATCCTACAAGATTGTGATCCGAGCCACTTCTATAATTACGTGCCGGATTACGCCATCTTCATGGCACCTTATCTCTTTAAAAGGCCAGAAGATATTGGCACCGCATGGAACTCTGACATTGGAGCGCAGCTTGATGCCAAGCTGAATCAGCGAGGCTTGCGTGTTCTGACCATGACATATTACGGGACGCGCCACCTGTTGTCGGCACGCCAGGTAAAGCAGCGTTCCGATACAGCTGGTCTGAAAATTCGCAATGCGCCAACAAAGATGTGGAATGAGGTTGGTCGCGTTTTGGGAGGCGTGATCACGAATACGGCTTGGTCTGAGACTTACACTGCACTTAGCCAGGGTGTTGCTCAAGGGGCTGAAAGTCCGTTGTCTGTGCTCTATTCGTCGAAACTGTACGAAACGCAGCCCAATATTTCCCTGACCGGACATCTCGTTGCAACGACATCGATTGTAATGTCACAACGCGTCTATGAAAATCTTCCAGAACCTGCCCGCAAAGCGTTGGACGTGGTTGGGCGCGGTTATACGACAGTCCGTCAGCCGATGATTGAGGCTCTTGAATTTGAGTTTCGTGGAAAACTGGAAGACGCCGGACGTGTCTTTAACGATGTGGATACATCATCTTTTGTCGAGGCAGCAGCCGAGACTCCCAAGCACTTTCCCGAATGGACGAGCGGCATTTATGAAGATGTCCTGAAAACCATCTCTTAATCCTTCCCTCGGGGCTGCGCGATAATGCGTGCAGCCTTCTGGAGTGTTGTCCTATGGCTGCTCATTCTTTGAGTGTCAGGTCTTCCCGTTATCCGGAGATTACTTATGGAGATGTTTTTTAATTCGAGGCTGGGGCGTTGCTTCAATAAGGCAGAAATTATCATCGCCGTTATTGCGTTTATGCTTATGCTAAGCGTTGTCGTTCTGAATGTTGGAATGCGGTATTTTGGCGCGACCAGTCTCTTGTCGACTGAAGAACTCGCCTATCTGGGTTTCACTTGGTCTACGTTTATGGCCGTTGCCTATATCTATCGAACCAAAGGTATGATCGCGATTGACTTTTTTCTGGAGCTTGTTCCGCGCAGCGTGCAGCGCTTTGTCATAATCGCAGTCGACATGTTGCTCATTGCTGCAAACATATGGCTTGTGTGGCTTGCATGGCAACTGGCTTCAGGTGGTTGGGTGCGCAAAACAGCCGTTCTGGAGGTGCCGTATTTTTGGGTAAACCTTGCACCCTTGTCGGCCTTTGTATTGATGACGATTTATAGCGTCATTCATCTCCTTCATTCCTTACGCGGTGAACCTGATCATGTGCCGCTGCACGAGACCGTTCTGTGACCGCTCTCATTTCTCATAATTTTTGAACGGAATCGCAAAATGACGTTTCTGTCCTTTTCGCCAATTATCTTTCTCTTCGTGATGTTTTTGTTGCGGGTCCCCATCGCAATGTCTCTGCTGATCGCAACGGCCTACTATTTCGGTGTGGTCAACACTTTTATGCCCAAAGAAACCATGATTCAGACGATCGTTGCATCGACGGAATCCTTTCCATATCTCGCGATCCCATTTTTCACCTGTGCTGGTGTAGTGTTTAACTATGCCGGCATTACCAATCGCTTGATGAAACTCGCGGTTCTGCTGGTCGGCCATTTGCGCGGGGGCATGGCACAGGTGAATGTTGCCATGTCGGCACTAATGGGCGGGCTTTCTGGCTCAGCGAATGCTGATGCGGCCATGACAACGAAGATCGTCGTACCTGAGATGGAGAAGCTGGGGTATGATCGCGGGTTTTCCACTGTCGTTACTGCAGCTTCGGCGTGTATTACGCCAATCATCCCGCCTGGCATTATTCTTATTCTCTATGCCCTCGTTGCAGATGTTTCCGTGGCTAAAATATTCTTAGCCGGATATTTACCTGGATTGGTAATATGTGCGGTGTTGATGATTACTGTTGCAATTCTCGCCAGCTTTCGTGGCTATCCGCGTTCTCGTGATCGACGCGCATCAGCGCGCGAAATTCTGCGTCAGCTGGGTGAAAGCACATGGGCTCTTCTTCTGCCCTTCGGTATTATTATGGGCCTACGTTTTGGCGTTTTCACGCCAACGGAGGCTGGAGCGATCTCGGTTGTTTACGCGCTTTTTGTCGGCGGTGTGATCTATCGGGAATTGAAGATCAAGGATCTGCCAGCAATTCTCGAGGAATCCGTAATTGCTACTGCCAGCGTTATGTTCATCATCTGCGCTGCAAATGCTTTTGCGTCCTATCTGACGTGGGAGGGCATTCCCGCACTGGTCTCGACTTTCCTTCTAAACTCCGTCGATTCACCACTTATGTTGCTGCTACTTATCAATGTGATCCTCCTGATTGTCGGCCTTTTCTTCGAAGGCGGCTCAGCAATGATCCTTATGACACCGTTGATTTTCCCAGCCGCAATGCAAATGGGCATAGACCCAATTCATCTAGGAATCTTGATGTCTGTAAACCTGACCATTGCCGGATTTACGCCGCCTGTGGGTACGATGATGTTTATAACTATATCGATAGCAAAGGTTAGAATGGAGGAATATGTGCGGCAGTCATGGCCGTTTCTTATCGCCCTCTTGGTCGCGCTTGGACTTATAACCTACATACCGCAAATTTCGCTGTGGTTACCAAACTGGCTCCTGTGAGAATACAGGTAATGTATTTAGCCTGGCAATCAAACCTTGTGGGCCCCTGTCGGGGCTCACTATCAGCTATAGCGGATCAACAGTATTACCGAGCCTTAGATTTATCATAATCTGTCTGAGCGATTATGGAGGACGCAACAAAAGTCTTGATTTTTATCCATCAATAAAGCGCGAGGTATGAAAACGGGAAACTCGCCTCGCTCATTCATAAGATTAACTGCACAATGAAGAAGATTAATTTGATTTTCTTACGAAGCGATAGTGTTACCCTGTGATTAGGAGGACACATGCTGAACGAAACAATGCTTTACAAAGCGGCTTACATATCGCCTAAACAACGAATTAGGCGGATATCCATTCACGATTTGAAGGGAATTCCAATTACACCGCCGCCATTTCGTGATCGCCCTAGTACTGAGGGGGCACTGTTGCTTGAGATGGAAACGAACGATGGTGTGGTGGGATGGGCGACCAGTGGATATACGCATCCAATCGCGATCGAATTAATCGAGAAGTATCTAGCACCACGAATCATTGACGAAGGTATTGATCCATTTCGGACAGATCTTATTCCTCGCCTGTTCGACAGACATACATGGGAGCGTCCGCTAGGGCGTGTTCTCGTTTCCGCTATGGCAATGGTAGATATTGCCTGCTGGGACATAAAAGGAAAGACAATTGGAAGGCCCGTGCATCACCTCATAGGCGGAGCAAGAGACAGGGTACCAGTATATATCACGCATGGTGCAGCCTACGATGGCGCACCAGTTTACACTGCAGACGAACTTGCTGCTGAAGCCGCATACTTGGTGTCACTCGGATATAACCACCTAAAGAACACTGTTGGTCGCCAAGCCATACCTGATCCAGATGATGATTACGTCCGCATGGCTGCTATGAGAGAAGCAGTTGGCCCTAATGTAAAGCTGTCGATGGACGGTAACTTGCGAATGAGCCTTCCGGAAGCTATTCGACTGTGCAAGCTATGTGAAGAGCTGGATATCTCTTTCATTGAGGAGCCAGTTTATTACAATGATCCCCGCAACCTTGCGCATTTAAGACAACAGACTACCATCAGAGTAGCGGCTGCGGAAAATGAGCACTTTAAGGCTCGGGACTATCTCGAGGCCGATTCAATTGACTATCTTCAACCAAACATCAACAACGACGGTGGCTTAACGGCGAGCTTGAGAATTGCCGCACAAGCGCATGCTTATAATATTCCTTTGAGTCACGGAAATGGTAATGGCCCGCATAACATCGCACTCCACGCTGGACTGTTGAACGGTGGGTTGGTGGAATATCACTTTCACAAGTGGATGACCTACAACGCTCTGTTTGAGGAGGTACCGCAGCCGCAGGCTGGCTGGTTGGAAGTGTCGCAAAATCCCGGATTTGGATTAGAGCCAAAAGACGGTGTCATTCGCGAGTATAAGCGTAACCAATAAGAAAGCTTCTGTCGGTAAAGCCAATTTTTTTAAGGATTTCTGGGAGGAAAACCATGTCGAGAATTACGACGAAATTAACTGTCGCGCTTATGGTTGTGGGGCTGGCGTCTGGTAAAGTTGATGCCGCTGATTATCCGAATCGTGATGTGACGATGATTGTGCAATCGTCTCCAGGTGGTGGCTCCGATATTATAGCGCGCACGATCGCGAAGATCATCAACGAACAAAAGCTCAGCCCGACACAGATGCTTGTCGAAAACAAGCCAGGTGGAGGAGGCGCCATTGCATATAACTATGTTGCTAAGCGGAAAGCTGACCCGTACATTATTGGAACGATTGCGACGAGTTTCTTTGTTGCTCCACTGATGGGGCAATCACCTGCTAAGATCGAAGACTTTCAACCGATCGCGGTAATTGCAGGTGACCCATTTGTTCTGGTAGCTGACGCTAGATCAGGCATCGAGAGCTTAGATAATATTAAGGAAAAAAAGAGCGTCAGAATAGGTAATACGGGTCCGGTGACGGATCCCGCCCTGTTAGCGGTGTCACTTGGTAAAGAGTTAGCCGTGGAAGTTCGACCTATTCCCTTTGGTGGAGATGGCGAGGTAACAACTGCATTGCTCGGTGGACACATCGATCTGCAGTTTGGCAACGCCTCCGAAGTTATGACCCAGATTAAAGCAGGCCGTCTTAAGCCAATTGCGGTGACGTCGCCAAACCGTCTTAAGTCCTTGCCGGATATTCCAACTTTCAAAGAATTGGGCTCTAACATTGAACTTATGCTCTATCGCGGTGTTGTCATGCCGAAGGATGTCCCGGCCGAGGCAGTTTCCTTCTGGGAAGAAGTTATGAAAAGAGTTTCGGAAAGTGAAACCTGGCAGACGCAGTATATTGAGCGTAATGACTCGGTACCTCTTTACTGGAACGCTGAGGAGTTCGGCAAAAAAATTCCAGAGGTGAGTGCACTATATGCTGCCTACCTCCAAACCCTGAAGCAGTAACCACTTTCCTTATAACTTGGATGCTTCGCTCGTCCTAGCGTTGGGAATCCTTGATTACGCATTTAGGGAGGTTTGAATGCAACCGCTTACTAGCGAGAAAATTTTCACATCATTATTTGCCGCTTTTGCCATCTATATTGTTTGGCAATCACTCCAATATGGTGTTTTTTCAGAATCGATAACAGGCGCTGGATTTTTCCCGGCCATGGCGGGTCTGCTAATCCTCATTAGTACTTGCGTATCTCTTTTTATCAAACCAAAGCAGACGGAGGTAGCCGGTGGAGTAATTTCAGATAACGACGACGTACTTAGAGCTAGTGAGCGCCTGGAGGTTTTACGCGTTGTCGTTCTCGTCGCCATAACTGTTATATTTGTTATTGCGACCCCTTACTTAGGTATGATTGCGCTTACGCCTTTCTACATCATGTCATGTTTTCTAACGTTAACGCCTGACCGAAGTGCAAAAGGCGTGATTATTGGACTAGCAAGCGCAATAGGATTCACCTTGGTAGCTTGGGCTGTGTTTGACAAGGGTCTCGGCGTGCCGTTGCCTATTGGGCTGCTTTGGGAGCTGATATGATAGAGATACTTTCTAATTTATTAAATGGACTGGCGGTGGCCATGAGCGGACCAATGCTCCTTGCGACATTGCTTGGAGTTCTGCTCGGTCTCGCTATCGGAGTACTACCGGCAATGGGACCGCCAGCCGCGCTTGCGATCCTGCTACCTATTGTTGTATCTTTTGAGCCTGCGGTCGCTGTCGCTGGCCTTGCGGGTGTTTATTACGGAGCAATGTACGGCGGTGCAGTGACGTCTATTCTCCTTGGTATTCCAGGCGAGAGTGCAGCGATGATGACAACGCTAGACGGTTATCCGATGGCTAAAAACGGGGAAGCGGGGCGGGCTCTAGGTATCGCGACTTTCGCCTCTTTCGTGGGCGGTTTTATCGCCATAATTTTATTCACGTTTGTCGCTGCGCCATTTGCTGAATTTGCCCTTCGCTTTGGTCCGATCGAAATGACTGCGCTTATGGTAATGACACTTATTTTCTCAACCTCATTGGGTGGTGACAATCGTGCTAATGGATTTGCAGCATTGGGACTCGGCCTTTGGATAGGCTGCGTCGGGCTGGATATCGTCAGTGGCTCTCCTCGATTTAACTTTGGTACCTTCGAGTTGCTTGAAGGTATTGAATTCACTGTCATCGCAATTGGTATGTATGGTGTAGGCGAGATTTTTGCTAGCGTTAATGAAACTGCACCCAAGGTGAATAGGACAAAATACTCGCTAAGAGCATTACTGCCGCGTGTAAAAGACATTTTTACAACGTGGAAAGATCTTTTGCTAGGATCTGCGATCGGATTCATTGTTGGTATCTTGCCAGGTGCGGGCGCGACTGCAGCGACTATATTCTCCTACTCATTGTCGAAGAAAATATCTAAAAATCCAGAGAGTTTCGGACGAGGTGCCCCAGAGGGTATCGCTTCTCCAGAGGCTGCGAACAACTCTGCCTCATACGCGGCAATGATACCACTTTTCACGCTAGGTATCCCTGGCTCAGGTACGACAGCCATCATGTTAGGCGGCCTGCTTATGCTTGGCTTACAGCCTGGTCCACTACTCTTTGAACAAAACCCCGAATTTGTCTGGCCGGTCATTGGTACCTTCTATACTGGAAACCTGATGTTGGTAGTACTCACCATAGTACTCACGCCAGTTCTAGCATCTTTAGTTTTCATACCGGCGGCGTACTTGTTTCCAATCGTTCTCGGAATCGTAGTTTATGGCGTATTTAGTGTGAACTACTCATTCTTCGATCTTAGTCTGGCGATGGCTTTTGGTGTCCTAGGCTATCTGTTCCGGAAGTTCAGTTATCCTTCAGTGCCTGTGCTTCTGGGCTTGGTTCTCGGGCCCATCTTGGAGCAGAATGTTCGTCGTTCGTTGCTCATGTCGGACGGAGATATTTCCGTATTCTTCAGCAGTACAATATCCGTCGTTTTTCTAGGGTTATCTGTCGTTTTACTAATTTTTCCCTTATTAAGATGGATAAGTGGACGACTTCGCTAGGCAATCCATTGCGAATACAAATTATATCACCTCGGGATCGACAGGTGGTCGATCCCGAGGTTGACTCTTTATAATCAATCTTGGCTAATCTGGCTCGGAGAAGGCGAGTCATCATGTTTAAAACTGACCACGTCCGTGATTTCAGTCACGTCAATCTCAAGCTGATAAATACCTTTGTCTGCGTTGCCGACATTGGTTCCTTTCATCGTGCGGCTGATGTTCTGGGACGTACGCAGTCCGCGGTATCTATGCAGATAAAAGAACTTGAAAGCCAGTTAGGTTTTCCGCTTTTCGTTAGAACCACCCGCCAGCTAGAACTCACTATCCCAGGGCGGATGCTTTTAGACCAATCGCGCGCTTCTATATCTAGCATTGCCGCTGCGTTAAGGTGCATTCAAGACGAACGAAATTTTCGTGGTGGACACATCAGAATTGCATGTTCACCTACCTATGCGGCGGCTAGCTTACCTAGGGTCATAAAAGCATTTAAAGAAGAGTATCCGACCGTGAAGGTTTCAATCGGCGAGTACAAATCTGCTGAAATCCTCAACGCTTTAAAACAAGACAAGGCCGACTTTGGTGTGGGTCCCGAACTCTCTGATCCCGAAATGACGTTCGAACTGGGAAGAACCGAACCACTGCTAGCAGTTGTCCCAAAAGGTTGGCTTGATGATCGCTCGTTTGAAACCATCACCTTAAAAGAATTATTGGTGCGCCCCCTCGTAATGTTCTACCCCAATACGGTCGTACATAAGATTATATCAGCTGCTGCGCAACAGATAGGAGTTCCAGTCAAAGTAGAATATTACTGTATCCAGGGCGAAACACTGCTCGCTTTTGCCAATGCCGGGCTTGCTATCGCGATACTGACGGGGTCAATCGCCAATCTTTCTCACATAGAAGACTGCAAAGTGCTTAGAATCGTGGAACCTGAGTTGCTCCGACGCTTTACGATGATTACGCGGAAGGGGGCGGCCTTAATGCCAGAAGCTAAGTATCTTTATCAACTTATCATCAAAGACATCTCTCAGGGTTAGGGCACCGTAAATTTAACTCTAGGGCAAGGTTTCGCGGCGATGAGAGGGAATGAGAGAACTACGTGTTGAGTTTCGTCTGATTTTGAGCCAGGTTCACATTTCGGGTTAACCGTACGCATACGCCGTAGACCCCAGGACGATGTGGCTTACGCGTGCTATGTTTGATGGATGGAGATCGACGAGGACAAAATCGATGACGTAGTCTTGGCCCTGTTTTGGCTAACGCTCCACAGCGAGCGTTGTGCCTGGAAGGGGTTTGATTGGTCAACAACGGATCGATTGCATGAGAAGGGTCGGATCTGCGACCCGGTGAACAAGTCGAAGTCGCTGATACTGACGGATGAAGGTTTGCAGCGTTCAGAAGCACTCTTTCGTCAGCTGTTTACACGGTAAACGCTTCTCCTTTGTTTGCCGCCGCCTACGGATAAGGGATCAGGTTTTGCGGCGTGTTTTCCGTGCCCATTTTGCAGCTAAATCATCAACGGCTTTGTTGAGTTTGGAGAAGTTGACGCTGACGGCATCATGATCGCCGCTGCCCCACCATTCGAGGAATTCGGCATGTCGCTCGTGCGCCGGATCTGCAAGCGCCTCGCAGAACTCTTGGTATCCCCATGGGCCCCCGATGTCCTCGGGCGGGCAGTTTCCCGTTGCTTCAAGGAGCATCGGCTTTTCTTCCACAATGGCGGGGAATAGGCGTTCGATTTTGATGCTGTGTTCCCAGCCATCGCCAAAGTCGTAAAGATATTTGAACGATTTTGCGCCGGTGTCCTGAACGGCCGAAAGTAGTGTGTGTTTCGGCATGGAATATTGGGTCTGACTCATATTTGATGATTTCGCGGTCGAAACTGACGCGGTTATCAGAAAGGAATCAGCATCATGGCGACCCAGTTTCGTCTGTCGTCCCTGATCCCGGTCGGATTGATTGTTGAGAGTTCCGACGAGGACAACGGGGTTATCATTGTTTCAGCGCGGGCAGCCGCTGATCAACGTTCCTGCCCTTTATGCAACCAAATGTCAGATCGTGTTCATAGCCGCTACGTTCGGATAGTTGCTGATTTGCCTTGTGGTGGCACCAAGGTCCAACTGCGATTATCAGCAAGGCGCTTTATCTGTGAGATGACAGTTTGTCGTCGCCGGATATTCGTCGAAAGGTTTGGAGAGCTTATCGTTGCGGAGCGCAGCCGTCGAACCGCTCGACTTGATACCGTCGTACATCATCTCGGGTTGGCTCTGGGAGGGCGGCCCGCAGCAGCCTTTGCCAAACGCTTGATGATCCCAGTTAGCAATGACACACTCATCCGTGCGGTGAGAAGAAAATCCATGGTGCCGGATGATGCTCTAAACGCCGTCGGAATTGACGATTGGGCTTTCCGCCGCAATCACCGCTATGGCACCGTCGTATGTGATCTTGAGAAGCGAAGGATTGTCAAACTTCTGCCTGATCGCGACAGTTTCGACGTTCCTTGCTCAGCACCCCGAAATAGCGATTGTTTCACGCGATAGAGGCGGCGGCTATCGTGAAGCTGCTGCCAAGGCTTTACCCCATGCTATGCAGGTCGCAGATCGTTGGCATTTGATGGAGAACGCCAGCGCAGCGTTCCTCGACGTCGTGCGCAAATCCATGCGGGCGATCCGTACCGCAATTGGTGCTACGACGATCAATCCTGCGCTACTCACTTGCGCTGAACGACTGCAATATGAGAGCTATCTACGGCGTGAGGACGTGAATTCGACAATCACCAAGCTGGCTTCCGATGGCGTGCCAATAAAGGAAATCGTGCGACAAACCGGCTATAGCCGCGGAACGGTTCGCCAGATTGTCCGCGGTCACAGAACTGATGTATTTCGTGTCAGACAAAGTTCCCTTGAGGCCTATCTGCCACTGTTGGATCAACTCTGGGGATCTGGGCAGCACAACGGCGCTGAACTCTGGCGACAGCTAAAGTACAAAGGTTTCCGTGGTTGTTCTCGTGTCGTTGGGGAGTGGGCCGCAAGGCGACGGCGGTCTGAGCGGGTCTGCGATCAGCAACTTCAAAAAGTGCCATCCGCCAGAACGATTGCCCGATTGATGACAACTGCTCGTGATCAACTGAGTAAGGCTGACACAATCACCATTGCGGCCATAGAAGTCGGCGTTCCCGCCTTGATCCAAGCTCGCAATCTAATTGATCGTTTCCAGACAATGATCCGAATGAAGGCCAAGACAGAACTCGACCCGTGGATCGCTGATGCACGCGACAGTCTGTTTGCCCCCTTCGCCAACGGGATACTGAAAGACAAGACAGCGGTGTCCGCCGCCATCACCGAACCTTGGTCGAACGGCCAGGTCGAAGGGCAGATCAACAAGCTGAAGCTCGTTAAAAGGCAAATGTATGGGCGTGCCAAGCTGGATCTTCTTCAGGCACGGTTGATCGGCGCAATGTGAAAGATATCGTCATCAAAAATGCGTCAGATCCAATATTCCGTTCCGATTGACACCTTGACTTCAACGCGCCGAATAGAGAAGACCCTAATTTTTTCACTTTTCGAAGCGTCATGAGCCCAACATATTCTCTCGCACTTCCAGAATATGCCTAGTCATACAATTTCTTGCTGCTTCGGTATCACGGTCTAATATTGCAAGCGTAATTTCGTTGTGGCTAAGCTGATAACGAGCACGACGTTCTGTGGACAGGGAGGCCCGTTTCAAACGCCCCCATACCGAGTGCGAACGCGCATCTGAAATATATCTGTATAGTTTTTCGCAAAGCTTATTGTGAGCAGCTGCAACGACTAGTTCGTGGAAAGCCGCGTCCCAATGTTCATATTCTTCAAAAGTCGCTGCGGCATCCCCGTACCTCACGATTTCGCGCAACTGGTTTACTTGCGAAGGAGTTGCGCGCATTGCAGCTTGAGCTGCTAAAGTCGGCTCAAGGATAAGACGCGTTTCAAGTACTTCGGCCGGATTGGTTTCATCCAATACGTTACCAAGCAAACTCACAGTATCTGTTTGGGCCGGACGCTGACCAATGAACGTTCCACGTCCGACGTGACGCCAGATCCGGCCGCTATTTTCCATATTTAACAGGGCATTACGCACAGCGCTGCGTGGTTGTTCCAGCAAAGATGCCAATTCGCGTTCGGTCGGAAGCTTGTCACCAGACGACAAACTTCTTTCGGATATCATACGCTCAATCTGTGCTTCAATCGTCATTTTCCACCTCTTTCGGCAATGATAACCGATTTTCTTTTGAATTTCCACTAAACCAATCTTGACACCAATCATAATTATGAACATGATTGGTTTGTGCTTAGGAGGAGCGAATGAAATTAGCAACTATCCGGAAAAATGGGACTGAAATACCTGCGGTTCAGACAGACGAAGGCGAATTCATTTCACTGGCACCTATCGCAGGTGACCTGCCAAGCAGCCTAATTGATCTGATCAAGCTTTGGGACGAGGTCCACGAAACAGTTGCTCATCGCGCGCTGACCGGTCCACGCATTAAAGCGTCTGACGTCGAGGTCGTGGCACCCATACCCGTGCCGCTACGTGATATTATTTGTGTTGGAAAAAATTACTTCGAACACGCGCGGGAATTCACTGAAAGCGGCTTTGACTCTTCAGGTGCCGGGCAGGTGATACCGCAATCTCCGGTGATTTTTACCAAAGCTACGACGTCGGTAATCGGCACTAATCAACAGATCCCTTTGTGGCTCGACCCGACTGGTACCGTAGACTATGAAGGTGAACTGGGCGTGATTATCGGCCGCGACGCGTTCAAAGTAGGTCGCGCAGACTGGCGCGAGGTGGTGTTCGGCTATACGATTATCAATGATGTGACCTCACGCGAATTACAGCGCAAACACCAGCAATGGTTTATTGGGAAAGGCATTGATGGCTTCTGTCCTATGGGGCCGGTTGTCGTCACGGCTGATGAGTTTGGCGAACCGGGTCCACAGATCATTGAAACTTGGGTGAACGACGAAATTCGGCAGCGTGCCGCTCTCCATGACCTTATTTTTGATATTCCAACACTTATTGAGACTATCTCGGCGGTTATTACACTAAAAGCTGGTGACATTATTGCAACTGGAACGCCGGCTGGCGTCGGTATCGGATTCAACCCACCACGCTATCTCGCTCATGGTGACCAAATCAAAGTATCCATCAGCAATCTCGGCACGCTTCAAAATCACGCGGTTGGTACAGCGCACCCGTGAGCGCGTTATGAGTGGGCCTATTTGGCTGAAATGCAATCATACAGAGGAGTTATGTAATGGTTTCCAAACTGAAAGGTGTTTTCGAGAGATTTGATCCCGTGGTCCCACCAGTGCCAGTAATTTTTGACGTTGCGCGGAGTGGTCGTCAGTATCCGGTTGATTTTCGCTCACCGCTTCCGTTTTCGATGCTACACGATAATGTCTCAGCCTATGTTGAAGAGCTATATGAAAGCGCGCCTGAATATGGTGCCGTAATGCTCTATGCGCTGTTTCCAAACACCTATATCGATGTCAACAGATCAGATTTAGATATCGATCCGGAGCTACTGGCAGAAGAATGGCCCGTACCTTTGAAGCCAGATGTGTCATTGAGCGGTCTTGGCCTCCTAAAGTCTAAATCCCGCTATGGTCAGCCAATGCATGAAGGCAAGTTGGCAGTCGCTGATGTGCTTGCGCGCATCGAAAATTATTATCGTCCATTCCACGCCGAACTTCGGGATAATCTTGATCGTATGCAGAAGGCGTGGGGATTTGCATATCAGATTAGTTGTCATTGCATGTCGGCAGTGGGTGCGCCTACCCATCCTGATCATGGCCAGGAACGCGCTGATTTTTGTATTGGTGATCGGGACGGAACAACCGCATCACCAGAATTTGTAGCCTTTCTGAAAGGTGCTATCGAGGATCTCGGGTACTCCTGCTCGGTAAACACGCCTTACACTGGTGGTGAGCTGAATGTTCGCTATGGTGATCCGAAAAATGGAATTGAGAGTGTCATGCTCGAAATCAATAAAAAGCTTTTCATCGATGTGAACACGTTCAAGAAGACTGAAAACTTCACAACTATGCAAACAGTCCTCGGCAAGCTCATGAAGAAAATAACGGACAGGGCCCGCGAGCAGACAGCGAAATAAATAGGCGCATCGATCTGGGAGGTATAGATGCAGAACAATCACCTGAATATCAATCGCCGCCATTTCATGGCGGGCAGCCTCGCAGCAGCGACGTTGTTCCCTTTAAAGGGAATAGCGTTTGCGCAAAAGCAAGGCGGACACCTCAGTGTTCTTTGTAACCCTGAGCCCGCCACGCTTATGCTTCCCCTGAGCACACAGGGACCCACCCAGCTGATTGGCGGTAAAATATTTGAAGGACTGCTCAATTACCGGCACGACCTTACACCGATTCCAAATCTAGCTGAGTCCTGGGAAGTTTCTGATGACGGAATGAGCTACACGTTTCATCTTGTTAAGAACGCAAAGTGGCACGACGGCAAACCATTTACAGCACATGATGTTGTATTCACAACGCGTGACTTTCTGCCAAAAACCCACACACGTGCGCGTAATAATTTTTCAAACGTGGCTTCTTGGGAAACGCCGGATGACCATACGGTTATTTTTCGAATGAAGAATACCTATGCCCCGTTTTTGAGTGCGTTTCAAGTTGGCTCGGCACCTATGGCGCCCAAGCATATTTACGAGGGTACAGACTTCCGACAAAATCCTGCTAACGCCCATCCAATTGGTACCGGCCCATTTCGATTTGTAGAGTGGCAGCGGGGCAGCCACGTTCAGCTTGATCGGAACGCCGATTACTGGAAGCCAGATCTGCCTCGGGTTGAAAGCATTTATTTCCACATTATCCCAGATGTCGGTGCGAGGACGCTGGCATTGGAGAACGGCAATGTTGACGTCGCAACCACTGAAGACATTGAACTATTTGATGTCGAAAGGCTCAGCAAATCACCGAACCTTGCAAGGGTGGATGCGGGAGATGAAATTTTCGGTCAGATGGGCTGGTTAGAAATCAACAACCGCAAAAAGCCACTTGATGATAAGCGCTTCCGCCAGGCGATAATGTACGCGCTTGATCGAAAGTTCATCGTTGAACGGATCTGGTTTGGTATCGGTAAAGAGGCACAAGGGCCATTTACCTCGAAGACAGCCTTCTTCAATCCTGATGGATTTAAATATTCCCATAATCCTGATCGCTCGCGTGAACTGTTGGACGAAATGGGTTTGAAGCCAGACGAAAACGGCGTGCGCGTATCACTTAAACTTCTGCAGTCTCCTTATGGAGGGCCGTGGGCCAGGCTGGCAGAATACGTCAAGCAAGCTCTTGGTGAGATCGGCATTAATGTAACGGTTGAATCAACCGATGCGGGCGCCTTTGCCCAAAGAGTTTCAAACTGGGAATTTGATCTTACTTTCAACATCTTACTTCAGTTTGGTGATCCGGCACTGGGTGTTTCTCGCTCGTACATCTCCACAAATATTCAGAAAGGCGTCATGTTCTCCAATACGATGGGATATGAAAATTCCAGAGTTGACGAACTTTTCGCAGACGGGGCTAGTAGTATCGACCCGGATGTAAGACGCGCTGCCTATAAAGAAGTGCAGGACATTTTGATCGATGAAGTTCCGGTCGCGTGGCTGTTTGAAATGGAGCGGCCAGCATTTGTCAATGTTCGGGCACATGACGTCGTCACCGGTGCAAACGGACTATATGATGACTTAGCTCAGGCATGGGTGGACTAGGCGGATCAACGTCTCTCAGGGAGAGCCATTTTGCAACGTATTCGTTATATTTCAGTACGCGTTGTGCGAGCGACGCTGCTGATCCTGCTTATCGCTACACTTAATTTTGTTATCGTCAGGTTGGCACCGGGTGATCCCGCATCGGTGATTGCGGGTGAATCCGGTGCGGCTGATCCGGTTTTTATGGCACAATTGCGTGAGGAATTTCGTCTTAATGATCCTTTGTTGAGCCAGTTATGGGCCTATATCTCTGGTATTCTGCAACTTGATTTAGGGTACAGCCACCGTCAGCGGACGGCAGTCATAACCTTGATTATGGATCGCCTTGGAGCAACACTGTTACTTACAACCACCGGATTTTTGCTGGCGCTTCTGTTTGGCATAACCTTGGGTGCTGTGGCAGCTTTCAATCGCGGCGGCCTTATTGATCGCGCGATCAACGCGGTCAATCTCTTTTTGTTTGCGACGCCAATATACTGGATTGGGCTGATCGGCGTCCTGATATTTTCTGCCCAACTCAATTGGCTGCCGGCTTATGGTGCTGCATCACTGATTCAGCCCCGAGATTGGGTAGGGTTTCTCACAGATCGGGCATCCTATCTTATTCTGCCCGCCCTCACGCTAGGGCTCAGTTATACGCCTATTTATGCCCGTTTGATGCGTGCTTCGATGTTGGAGGTCAAAGACCAGGAATTTGTCCGCCTTGCGCGGTCCAAGGGACTTTCATCTGCTAGGGTCGCCGTCAAGCATGTTATGCGCAACTCGATGTTACCGGTTATAACATTTGCTGGGGTTCATGCCGGTAATCTTCTCGGTGGATCTATTCTGGTGGAGACAATTTTCGGTTGGCCTGGTCTCGGCCGTTTGACGCTCGATTCCATGCTCGTGCGTGACTACAACGTGTTGCTTGGAATCTTCTTCATATGCAGTGTTTTGACAATTTTGTTCAACCTGATCACCGATCTTCTTTATTCGGTCGTTGATCCTCGTATTGATATTGAGGGCTGAGCCATGCGTATTTTTCCAAAAACACGCTCTGGACAAACAGGGTTAGTCCTTATTCTATCAATATGTGCAGTTGGCATTTTTGCGCCTTGGATTGCGCCGTATGGTCCTTGGGAGCTTTCAGGCCCTCCGACGCTGCCACCATTTCGTGATACGGCACACTGGCTGGGAACCGACACACTTGGCCGCGACATTCTGTCCGGTATAATATACGGGACGCGCGTGTCCTTGCTGGTCGGCTTTCTTTGCACCGTAGCGACGGTGATAGCAGGCGTGTTACTAGGCGCCACATCCGGATACTTCGGCGGCTGGATTGACGATGCGTTGATGCGGTTCACTGAATTCTTTCAAGTCCTACCGAGCTTTATCTTTGCTGTTGTGCTTGTCGCGGTATTTCAACCTTCTCTCTATTCAGTCATGACGGCAATCATTTTGGTGAGCTGGCCACCCGTCGCCCGCCTTGTGCGATCAGAATTCCTGACGTTGAAAAGGCGCGATTTTGTCGATGCAGCTGTTACGGCGGGGAAAGGAAACGGATGGATCATTTTTCGCGAGATTATGCCCAACGCCACCGCGCCGATTGCTGCAATGGCAACTTTGATGGTGGCGGCATCCATCTCTCTAGAATCCTCACTTAGTTTCCTCGGTTTGGGTGACCCTAACTACATTTCATGGGGATATATGATCGGTGTATCGCGAACTTTAATACGCACTGCCTGGTGGATGAGTGTGTTCCCAGGCATCGCATTGGTGATTGCTATCCTCGCCATCAATATGGTGGGTGATAGCCTTGGGCAGCGCGGCAAAAGCAGAGTGTCATAAAGGTTAAACCAATGCAAAACGCTCTCGAAATCAACAACCTCTCCGTTGCTATAGGAACCTTGGGCGACAGATGCCGGGCCGTAGACAATGTGAGTTTTTCAATCCCGGCTAACAGTATTACCTGCGTTGTTGGGGAATCTGGATCAGGGAAATCTGTGACAGCTTCTGCTGTTATTGGTCTTCTTCAGGATGGCCTTCATGTAGAGGGCGGTCAGATCCTGATTGATGGAAAAGATATCCTGAAGAACAATGCTCGCGAATGGCGCAATCTGCGCGGGCGCGACATCTCGATGATTTTCCAGGAGCCGCTATCCGCGCTCAACCCTTTAATGACCATCGGCGATCAGATTGCCGAGGTATTTCATAATCGGGGGGAGAGGGGCCTTAATGTTCGGAAGAAAGTGCTCGAATTGGTACGCGCTGTCCGGCTTCCTGATCCCGAAACGATAATCGATAGCTATCCTTTCCGTCTGTCAGGTGGTCAAAGACAACGAGTAGTTATTGCAATAGCGCTGGCACTTAGACCGAAACTGCTCATTGCGGATGAACCGACAACGGCATTGGATGTTACAACACAGGCGCAGATCCTCAGTTTAATCAAAGTACTTCAGGTTGAACGCCAGACTGCAGTACTTTTTATCACGCACGATTTCGGTGTCGTTGCAGACATTGCAGATAATGTTGTTGTCATGCGCAATGGCGTTGTCGTTGAAGCAGGAACAGCGGCGGAGGTTATGAGCCGGCCGAAGCATGAATATACCCAACAGTTGCTCAATGCCGTTCCTAAATTTAGTCCTGGTGTACAAAAACCAGTCAGTCACGAAGCGCCTGTCTTATCCGTAGAATCTTTGAGCAAGACGTTCGTAATCAAAAAAGGCTTCTGGGGTGGAAAGCGCGAATTGAATGTTCTTAAAGAACTCAGTTTCTCTTTACGGCCGGGTGAAACGCTCGGCGTCGTCGGTGAATCAGGTTCAGGTAAATCAACGCTGGGTCGATGCGTGATCCGTCTTACCGATTCTGATAGCGGGAAAATCCTGCTCGACGGACAGAATATTTCTAATCTTTCGGGCAGCGCGATGCAGCCTGTTCGCCGGAAGATACAAATGGTTTTTCAGGACCCTTTTGCATCGCTTAATCCGAAACGAACAGTGCGTCAGATGCTAATGACGTCCTTATCGGAGATTAATATTAACGGCAGTCTTGCAAGTAAACGATGTGAAGAGCTTATGGAGGTTGTTGGCCTCACCATACAGGCTCTGGATCGTTATCCTGATGAGTTTTCCGGAGGGCAGCGTCAACGACTTGCGATTGCTCGCGCTATAGCGCCAGAGCCACGTATCCTTATTGCCGATGAGGCTGTCTCGGCGCTGGATGTTTCAATCCAGAATCAGGTCCTGAAGCTATTCGCATCGCTCAGGGAGCGATTGCAGCTTGCTCTTATCTTTATCACACATGATCTGCGTGTCGCAGCGCAGATCAGTGACCGGATTATGGTGATGCATAAGGGCACAGTAGTTGAAACAGGCCCTACTGGTGATATTTTTCTGAATCCGAAGCATGCATATACGCAATCGCTGCTTGCTGCGATGCCCGGACAGAAAGTATACTGAAACCGCGCAACATATGCCGCGATAACGATAGGGGTAGACGAAAATGGAATTAGGGGCTGTGATATTAACAGCCTCGATTCTTATGGTTCTTCGGCACCGTTACCTTAACGTGAGCGCCAACGTATGTCATTCTTTGACGCAGTTTCTATGCAGATTCCACCGTCTGACAAACGGCGACAGTCCGTCATATCAGATGCTGCCATCCCTTCAGCTTTATGCGGCGTAGCATAAAATCTGAATGTCAGCTCAACCTTCCATCCATACCTGATTGAGAATTCGGGCAGCCAGAGCAGCCTTATCCTGTGGCAGAAACCGCCCATAATGGCTCGCAACCATTTCCGGGGTATCCTGAATCGCATAACTGGCTTGCTCGTAAGACCCTGTTTGCTTGAGAATATGGGTGGCCAGAACATCGCGCACATTGTGCGGCCCATGGGGAAGCAAGCCTTTGATCGCGCCCCGGTGTCAATCGGAACGGAATATTCACCCCCTTTACTTATCCAATATTGACCCCCTGATTACGGATTAGCATTTGGCCTGCCCGACGCTGGCCGGGGTTGCAAAGGGTAGGCCAAGTGCGGGTGATTAGCTCTTTCGGCTTTAGATCCCATGAGGAGTGAACAGCGGCCGTCGCTCTGGCAGAGTGAGGTTGCATCAAAACACTCGCTCAGGAGGAGCAATTTATGGAACCCGCATCCATTCATCCGACCGCTGTCCGTACTGA
>NZ_JBLZOF010000012.1:0-105155 GCF_049199085.1 Ochrobactrum sp. EDr1-4 | reverse complement strand
CCAGCGCGCTATTTTGCGGCGTTCATCCAGATCAATATGCGAATAGGTGCGGTCCATGACAGGTTCCTTGCATTCGATAACTCATTGTTATCATTTGCAAGTCGCACTTCAAACTAGAACCCACCCCGGCTACATAGGATAATCGCATAAGATAGGTTATGGAACTTAATTTGAGATTTTGGATCTACCTTAAGACAGCCACTGCTGATTATTGAACCATTCATCAAGCTGCAGTCGAGCATGCTCTTCCTTCAGGCCATAACGATCCTGAATTTTTACATTCAATGCGTCGCGGTCGCCACCAGCCTGCTCCAAGTCATCTTCTGTCAAATGGCCCCACCGCTCTTGAACTTTAAATTTCATACGATGCCAATCATCCTCAATATGTTTCCAGTCCATTCAAGACTCTCCAGATTAAATCGAGGTGGTGGTTAGTTGCGACTAGGATACTATTGTATGAATATACTATTGGACATCAGACGTGCCGAACAGCTTAAGCCGCGACCAAACGCCTGACTGCAAGTTCGGACTCATGCTCACGCGCTTTCGCCAATTCATAGCGTGCCTGCATGCGCATCAACGTTTCTGCTTTCACACCAAAGGCATTTTGGAAGCGAATAGCCATGTCTGCAGTTAAAGCATAGCGTCCGTTCAGAAGGCCACTAATAGCCTGCCTGCTAACACCAAAGGCTTCCGCTAGATCACCTATCTTAATTCCGTGACCTTCTACGATTTCAGATTTAAGCCATTCACCAGCATGAATTGCAAAAGAAGAATGAATTTTTATAGCCATCAGTGATAATCCTCCAGGTCCAAACCGATTCATTTCTCTTATGTCAGGCAAGCCCCTCTTTCGCAAAGCGGTCGTCGTGACATTTGATGAGACACGTTCTGTTATTGCGCTCTTTCTTTCGCAACTTTGTACACATCACCTTTATCGCGCTTACCAACCGCGATCACCAAAACCGTAACTTTCTCGTCATCCACTCTATAAACCAAGCGATATCCAAGCTGGCGAAGCTTAATTTTGTAGTGATCTTTCATGCCATGAAGGGCCGCACTTGGCATGCGCGGAGAGATAAGGCGTTCACGAAGCTTTTTCTTGAACTGTTCCTTGATGCTGGATCCGAGCTTATCCCACTCTTTGCGTGCCGATGGTATGATCTCGAGCTTAAAGGTCATCGAGATTTACCGGCGCACCTTTTTCCGTTACGCGCTGGATAACAATTTCTGAAAGGTACAAGTCGTCTAATCTCTCGAGCATTTCCTCGTAGATTTCTGCCGGGACCATATATGCCATGATCCGGTTATGGTTTAGCACAGCTACAGTCTCGCCCTGCGCCTGCTCCATCACGGCCGAGGGGCTTTTTTTGAGATCAGATACGCTTACAGCGACGTTCGCTTCCACACGCTGCATAATTAACTCCAGTGAAATAAATAACACTATTTTCAGTACCATATTCGATACGTAAATAATTTGCAATTATCAAAATATCGGTTGAACTTATCGTAAGGTCCCGCTGAAGACATAAGCCTTCAATCCAGGTTTCAACATATGGCAAAACCCCACTTTTTCCATATATTTTGATTGAATTGGCATAACGGAAATAATTTCGTCCGTCGTCAAGGTTATTGCGGTATTTGATGTCTATGAATGAGCAGGCCACGTCGTATAGAAATCACCGCTTTTCAATCTCAATCGTAGCGCGTGCAATCTGGCTATATTTTCACTTCAATCTCAGCCTGCGTGAAGTTGAAAAAATGATGCTTAAGCGCGGCGTTGATCAAGATGGATATGAACGCGATGAGATAGTTCAAGCCCGCCGCAACGCCAAGGCAGCCAAGCGTTTACTGGTTCGGTTTTTGAAGAAACAAGGTTGTGCACCTAAACGTATCGTCATCGATAAGCTGCGATTCTATAGCGCAGCCAGACGCCAAGTAATTCCTCAATTCGATCATCGCTCAAACAAAGGACTGAATCTAAGAAGTCTTTGTTCTGACTGGTGTATAGCCTCTCTTGAGTTTTTGACGATGCTATCGATCAAGAATTATATATGCATCTAGTGCGTTATCGAATGACTGGTACTTTGATTGCCCAACACTTCCAATTCGCCCCCAATTGCGTGATAGAATCCAGATACCAAAAAAATCGACCTGAATAGACAAGCCATAGAAACGAGCCATATTTTGAGATGGATAGCGGCGTTGCAGATCAATCTGCCATGAGTTTAGTGTGTTCATACGAAGGAATGTGATTCATCCCCTCGCTAATATCCAATGAATGTTTTGAATCAATTGAGCAAGATTGATTCAAATTAGTGGTGTATTTGGAGTTCCAACATGAGAAAATAATCTGATGATAAGAACACCAAATTCAACACACTCGCAATAACAGCTTGGTCTGATTGGCATCAATAAACGTCGCGCAGATAGCGCTTTTCACGACGCAGGCCAGCGACATAATCGGTGGCTTTATCTGCACTCATATTGCCATGTGTCGCGATGATTTCCGTCAGTGCCGTATCAACATCACGCGCCATACGGCTTGCATCACCACAGACATAGAAAGACGCCCCCTCCTCCAGCCATGAGAACAGCGCCTTGCCATTCTCTTTCATGCGGGTCTGGACATAGATTTTCGCGTCCTGATCGCGTGAAAAAGCCAGATCAAGCCGGGTCAGCAGACCGTCGCTGCTCATATCGCTCAGCTCATCCTCATAGATGAAATCATTGGCCCTGTGCTGATCGCCAAAGAATAGCCAGCTGCGGCCCTTTGCATCACGCGCGCGCCGCTCCTGCAAAAAGGCACGGAACGGCGCAATGCCGGTGCCCGGTCCAACCATAATCATCGGCGCGTCATTGTTCGATGGCACACGAAACGCCTTATTCTGTGACACGAAAACGCCAGCCGTGGCATCGCTTGCCATGCGATCGGCAAGATAGGTTGAGCAAACACCACCGCGATCGCGGCCATCGGCATGATAGCGCACGCTTGCCACCGTCAGATGCACATGCGTGCCTGCTGCATGCGGACTGGATGAAATGGAATAGGCACGGTGCTGCAATGGCTTCATCAAAGCGACAAGCTCGGCGGGCGATATTGCCACCCCCTGATTGAGCATCAGCAGATCGTAAATATCCTTGCCCCATAGATAGGCGTCGAGCGCCTCCTTATCGCCATTGCGCAGAACAAAGCTCAGCTCGTCATTGCCCGCACGGCGTTCAATTTCAGCAATGAGATCACGAGACGGCGTTGAAATTTCGAAGCTGCTCAACAAAGCCGCGCCAAGGGTCGTGTCGCCCAGCGGCGTCTCCGCATCGGCACCAAGACGTTTGATCAGCAGATCGACCAGCGCCGGATCATTGACCGGAACAACGCCCAGCGCGTCACCCGCTTCATAATTGAGCCCGCTATCTGCCAGATCAAATTCATAATGTCGGATTTCTTTCGACGAGGCAGAACCCGACAGAACCCGGTTGACCACAAGCCGCGAAGCATAAGGGTTCTTGCGGTTCCAGGTTGAAGCTGCACCGGGAGTGGCTGCCTCTGTTGCCGCTTGTGGTGCGGCTTGTGCTTGCTCGCCCGTTGAGGCCAGCGGCAGCGTTTCATTGAGCCAGCTTGCAGCTGCATCTTCAAAATCGATGTCGCAATCAAGCCGTGCGGCAAGACGCGTTGCACCAAGCTGCTCGAGACGCATATCGATCAGCTTGCCCGCCTGGCAGAACCCATCATAGCTGGTGTCGCCCAAGGCAAGCACGGCGAAATTGAGGTTCTCTAGACGCGGCGCATCTGACGATGACAAAGCATCCCAGAAAAGCTGCGCATTGTCCGGCATTTCACCCTCGCCATAAGTCGAGGTGATGATGACCGCACGTTTCACATCGGCAAGCTTCGCCATGTCCATATCATCAAGGCCGAGCACTTCAGGCGCAAAGCCGAGACCACGCGCCGCGGCGGCGGCGTCATTTGCCACCATTTCGGCATTGCCGGTCTGTGTGCCAAACAGGATATGCAGAGGCGTCACAGACTTTGCAGCCGATGATGTAGCAACTGCACTGGTCTCACCGGCAATTGCAAGGCGTGAATGCAGACCAGCCAGAAAGCCGGACAGCCATGCGCGCTGATCGGTGCTGAAGGGAGCATCTTCCGGGATATATGGGAGTTTCATGATCTGCCTCACACCTGCTTCTTTGCGACCGTCAGATTTTCCATCGATTGGCGGGCGAAAAGCTCCTCAAAGCTTGGGATGCGCCCGATCCTCTCGATGTTTTTCTGTGTCTGATGAATGATCCAGCCATAGGTGCCAAGACTATCAATGGAAAGCGTGTTGCGGCCTTGCAGCGCCTCCTTGTAATCGCGCAACCGCTTGGCTGCGACCATGACAGCGAGTGCTTCATCGTCATAATCGGCAACTGCTTCGCGCGAATAACGGCTCAGCCTGTGTAACAGCGAAAAGTCTTCGGTCAGCACCAGATTGCGCACGGCTTTATCGACCGCCGGATCAGATGGTCCGCTGGCATTTGGCACACGCGCCATGGCAACAGCCTGCGCCATGCTCAGCACCGTGTAATTGTTGAGAAGCGTGTACATTTCCTCAGTATCGGTTTCGCCATAACCAGGAACACGTCCGTTCAGAACCGCCTTGCGATTGCGATAGGCAAGCTTGAACTTACGGAGCTGATGCGCTGACAGGGCGGTTGCGAGTTCCTCAACCAGATCCTTGCGGCTCTTTGCTTTAAGGATCGCATCGCTATCCTGATAGAGCAGCAGCGCACGAGGCATGCCATAGACGAAATTGTGCTTCTCGCTTTCCCAGTTCTCAATCAGCCATTGCGCCTTTTGAGAACCTGTGGCTGCGACATGCCATTGCAGCATCTGATAAATGGCATCGGCGTGGAAGGCACATTGCGGATCACCTTCAACATCCAGACGTCCGATCAGGATCGAGTCATGGCTGATCTTAGCGCCCAGTTCGCCATAAGGGTCATATTGATAGGCAAAACCGCCGCTCATCCCGTTACCAAAACCCTTGCCGAAGCCGCCAAGATTAAGCACCGCGCCGTTGGTCATGTATTCGCAGCAGAAATCGCCAACCCCCTCGACCACAGCCAAAGAGCCGGAATTACGCACGGCAAAACGATCACCGGCCTGCCCTTCGACAAACAGCCTGCCACCAGTTGCGCCAAACAGCGCGAAGTTGCCAATCAGGACATTTCCCTCGGGCCCTTCCGAACCGCCACCCGGCGAACGAACAGCGATGGTGCCGCCGCCCGCACTCTTGCCCACGCCATCATTGCAGGTGCCAATATGGGTGAGCGCCATGCCGTCGTTACAGAAGGCACCAAAGGACTGCCCCGCAGAACCGGAGGTGAAAATTTTCACGCTCTCAGCATCAAGATAGCGTCGTCCGCGCTTATCGGTCAGAACCGCGGGCGCTTTGGCTGCCTGCTCGTCACTGATCTCATAATTGAGCATCCGCTCAATATCGACCGCAAGCTGGCCGCCAACACTCTTGTTGCGATTGTTGAGGAAACGATTGCCACCGAGCGTCACAGATGCACGCTCACCATCAATCAACGCATGACGCAGCAGCTCGATAAAGCCATCATCGACCGAGTAGTCCTTTTCCATATAGACCGGATCATCGATGCGAACTTCATGGACCACAGCAAGCATGGCGCGCAAATCAAGCTGGCCTACGCTCGACGGATGATCAAGCAAGTGCAGCAGATCGGACCGGCCACGCGCTTGTGCCAGCGATACCAGGCCAAGCTGCGCCAGAATTTCACGCGTTTCATGGGCGATGTTCATCAGATATTGCGCAAGCGCACGCGGATCGCCGCCAAAGACTTCCTGATTGGTGGTAAGGCCCGCCGGGCATTTGACGTTACAGTTCTTGGCCATGACGCATTTGAGCATCATCAGTGCCGTGGTGCCGAACTCGAAACTGTCACCGCCAAGCAGCGCCGACTTCACCACATCGCTGGCCGTCTGATGTGCGCCCGAGCAACGCAGCTTGACCTTCTGCCGCAGACCATTGGCGCAAAGCGCCTGATGCACTTCTGCAATGCCGATTTCCGCCGCACGACCGGTATATTTAAGGCTGGTCACGGCCGCAGCACCCGTGCCGCCGGTATTGCCAGCGACATTGATAACATCTGCGCCCGCTTTGGCGACGCCAACTGCGATGGTGCCAATGCCTTCCGATGATACAAGCTTGACGATGACGCGAACGCGCGCTGCCTTACAGTCATGGATCAGCTGCGCAAGATCTTCGATGGAATAAGTATCATGATGTGGGGGTGGCGACACCAGTTCGACGCCCGGAGTGCCGCCACGCGCTGCCGCGATTTCTACCGTCACTTTTTGGGCTGGAAGCTGACCGCCCTCGCCGGGCTTTGCCCCCTGCCCGATCTTGATTTCCAGCTCCTCCAGCATCGGATCGGCAAGATAGCCAGCCCAAATGCCAAAACGGCCCGAAGCAAACTGCTTGATGCGCGAGGCGCGGATCGTGCCATAGCGTGAAATATGTTCCCCGCCCTCGCCCGAATTCGACATGCCACCGACCATATTGGTGCCATGCGCAACCGCTTCATGGGCGTTGGAGACCAAAGCGCCATGGCTCATGGCACCCGATGTCAGAAGTGGCGTTATTTTGCAGGCCGCCTGCACGGCAGCAAGCCCGATGCTGTCGGGGGCTGAACGTATCAGACCAAGATAATCAAGCGCCTGCCCTGCCGCATGAACGATCAGCGCACCGCCTTCAAGCCAGTGACCGAGAATATCAGACTGAAAGCGCATCACCAGTGACTGACCAAGCGCCGCAAGTCGTGCAAGATCACCACCCAGAAGGCCCGTAAGCTTCAGCCGGAATTGATCATCGCCCAGGGTCTCACAGCTTAATCCACGCACCATGAAGCTGTTGTTGCCCTTGCGCGAAAAGCGACCCATTTCTTTTCGGAAATCTTCAGGCGCGGTCAAGAAGGTCACATCTGCCGGGAAGGACAGCACGTCGCGCAAAGCTGCCGGACGGCGTGCACGCTCTTCGCTCATCATGCGGATGAAGGACCGATAACCCGGCGTAATGCTGAAACGGTCAATCGCATCATTCGACAGCCGGTCATAACCACTGGCACGATAAGCCGTATCATTGATGCCGAATGCATCTTCCAGACGGCCGAGCGTAAGTAAGCGCAGGAAAGGATCTTCTTCGGCTACCGCACCATCAAAGCTGATCTTTTCTTCGGTCATATCAACGAAGCCGCGCACCGCCGTGGTACCGAACGAGTGTCCTGCGCCTTCTGCGCGTTCCTTGAAAAGACCAAGCAGTGGGATTTCATTTTCACTGCCGACCGTCAGTGCCTTGGCGTGCCAGTCGGCAACCGCCTGCGCAATGACCTTGAAATTCACGCCACCGACCGAGGTTTTCACATTGGGGAAATAACGGCGCAAAACCGGATCATTGGTATCGAGGAAATTCGGCTCGAAAAATTCGCCGCCAATATAGCTCTCCGCCGTGCACAGCCCGACCTTGCCCATGGTCTTCATCAGAGACTTTTCAGACGCCTTCGCAAAACGCTTGAAAGCCTTGTCGGCTTCCTCGCCGAATTTTTCTTCAGCGCGGAACTGCACGCCGAGCGGATAGACTGCCGCCGCACCAAAGCCCAGCACCGTCGCCACATGATGCGACGAGGCTACCTGGCCGCTTTCAACAATCAAAGACATGCGCAAGCGCAGACCTTCTTCAATCAGTTTCTGATTGATGGCCGACACCACAATAATCATCGGCAAAGCAGCGCGCTCGCGCGATACATGGCGGTCCGTCACCACCGCAATGCCACCCTCGCTGCTCGCAAAATTGGCAATAGCGGAGCAGAGATCGTCAATTGCCTTTTCCAGTGCCTGCGCATTGGCCGCCGCATCGTTGAGATCAGGCGTATAGAGCATTTCAAAACGCTTAAGCGGCGTTTCCTGCTGCTCGCGCAGCCGCAGCATGTCGAGATGCGTGAGGATCGGTGATTGCACGACAATCTGGCGCGCAGTCTTTGTCCCAAGATTTGGCTTTGCACCCAATGCAACACGGAGCGTCATACCATCAGCTTCGCGGATAGAATCGAGCGGAGGATTTGTCACCTGCGCGAAACGCTGTGAGAAATATTTCGCCACGCCGCCTTCCTGATCAGACAGCGCATTGATCGCATTGCCATAGCCCATGGCTGAAATCTTTTCGGCACCCGTGGCCAGCATAGGGTCCATCAGAAACTTGAAGCTTTCCTGATTGAGCGAATAGGCGACATAACGCTGAGACCGTTCAAGATCGCCATTATAGCGGAGCGGTGAGCCCTGTTTTTCAGCGGGAATTTCCGGCAGTTCTTCCAGCGTCACACGCGCATCACGCAGAAGCGCCTGATAGGGCCGCTGGGCGGCGAGCAGTTCCAGCGCTTCATTGGTGCCAAAGGCACGCTTTTCCGCATGATTATAATAAAGCATGCCGCCCGCTTCGATACGTCCGCGCCGAATGACGGTTTCCGGCGGAAAAGCAATCTGGCCCGCTTCCGACATGACGCAAAGATAATCACGCGTTTCGACGCTGCGGAGCGGACGCAGCCCGAGACGATCAAGACGTGCGCCTATAATGTCGCCATCGCCAAAGATCAGCGCTGCCGGGCCATCATTCTTCTCTTCCTGAAGCGAAAAGAATTCGAGCATCGCCAACACGCCTGCCGACAAGGTTTCGTCATTTTCCCATGCGGGCGGCATCATCGAAACAACAGCCGTGACCAGATCAAGCCCGTCTTCAACGACGCGCATCTGCAAGGTCTGGTCGAGACGGCAGCTGTCGGACTGGCCCTTCGGGCGAATGATGGATGCGTTCTTTGCCAGCGCAATCGCTGCTTCAGACAAGCGGTTCTTGCGGTCGGTGTTTAATTCGCCATTATGCGCCATAAAGCGGAACGGCTGTGCCATCGATGGATGGGGATCGGTATTGGTCGAAAACCGCGTATGGAAATAGATCGTGTGGATCGTGTGATCACTATCGACCAGATCACAGAAATAAGGAATGACCTCGTCAGAGTTAAGCCGTCCTTTGAACACTTGAGTGCGCGCACTCAGCGACAGCGGATAAAAGCCGGTAAACTCCGGGCGCGTATAAGCCTGCGCCTCAATGGTCAGCAGCGCTTTGTGAATGCGAAGTTCAAATTCAGCCTCGCTTGCCATCTCGTCATGGATAGAGAACACCCATTGGCGAATTGGAAGCTGATACTGCACTGCTTTCGGGCGGATGACATCATTGTTGACCGGCACATTACGCTTAAGAAAAAGCGTAATGCCCTGCTCAGTGAGAGCGGCTTCAATGATTGCTTCTGCCTCCGGATGCAGAGACGTATCTGCTGGCAGGAAGAAGTTGCCCACACCATAGCGGCGGTGCGCCAGATCATCCTTGCCTGTGAGCTTGCGAAAAAAGCCAAGCGACAGATCGACAGAAACACCCGCGCCATCACCAACGCCTTCCGACGACATACCACCGCGATGCGGTACTGCGCACAGCGCTTCATGGGCTTTGAGCAGCACATCATGCGTCTGCACGCTGTCTTTTCGCGTAATGAAACCTACACCACAACTGCTCCGGTCTTCGGACAGATCATAAAGGCTGAGATGCGGTTCCAACTGGTTCACAATGCTTTCTCCTGAAATTGGTCAGCATTGTTGTCCTAATTTAACATGATGCTTAGTGTCAAGTTTCAAAACGCAAGATTGTTATGATTTGTGCATTTATTTCGTTTGATAATGTTCAAACGATCCCATCTTTCAAAAGAAAATTATAAGCCTACGTTCCCGCCAATGCACCGCGGAGGCTTTTTGTTGAACAACAGGCCAGCCAGGACACGTACGCTTACATTCTATCAAATTGGCAGTAGATGTAGAAAATTTGGTCCAGCACAGAGCAATCAATTTCGATTGTCTGAGTTCGCGACGCAGATTGGGACCCACAAAAGAAAAGACTACCGCCCTCCCCCCAATTTATATCGAAACTGATCATTGGCGAGGCAGCGTTAAAGGAGACCTCGAAAACTAATCGAGGCCATATCTGGAGGAAAAGAAGCCCAACCCAATTGGGGTCATCGGCTCAATTTTTTAAAATGCTGTTTTATCGGACTAACCTTCATTACTGCCTTTTAGCTTCTCACTAAGCAGCAGCTTTAACCGCTTATTCTCAGCTTCAAGCGCATCGAGTTCCTGATCGGTAACAAGTGCATCGGCTACATTTTGCTTGGGCAAACGACTGGGCTTTTGAGTTGATGCGAGAGCGGGGGGAGCAACCACATTTTTTGTGGTTCGTTGCTTAACCGCCTGCTTCTTCGATTTGGTCTCTGGCGTTTGACTGGATTCTTGCTTGTTGACGGCCCTGAGAACCGCTTCGTCGTCTCCGACAGCTAAAGCTGCGTGCGTGTTCTCACGCGACACATCCAATTCTTCTGTCGTGTTTTGAGCGGAAGTCTCATCGCTGTTTGCGAGGACCTGGCGAACAGCGGTATCATCGTTGAGCAATTTGCGCGCACCGGATTTGGCTTTAGACTTACTTGCTACCACACTCTCAACGTTTGGAGGGACATCAAAACTATCGTCAGACTTCTTCGGTGAAACGGGTTTTGTAGCTATCGCGTCAATGCTTTCCGACGCGGGCTCAATCGGTTGGTCTCGCTTATTGTCTTTGCCAGGCGATGTAGGATCTTCATTCACGGCATGTTCAACGCTTACGGCGTCTTCAACCTCAGTGTCGTTATTGCGCAGTCTCCAGCTTTTCAACTTTGCAACGAGACGCTCACTTAAAGACTTCATGGTCAGATATCCTCGCTTTTAATAAGAGCGACCTTGAGTAAGGCTGACAGAGCTAAATCAAATTACGGCAACACCAACACTAAAGCGCATTTACGTTCGGATGGAACCCGCATTGATCTCCACCATGCCTGCGAAAAATAAATCAATCGACTCATTCTAAATCTTGCGCCTGGTCCGTATTTCCAGCCTTTTAAACATCGTCAAAAGGGCCTGATTTTCTTTTCGCAGCTTCGTACTCAATTCACGCTTGAGGTCAGTATTTTCCATCTCAAGATGAGACAACTCAGCGCGAATTTCGTCGTCGCTTGAGACGCGTTCGATAACTCGCTCGTTGGGTTGAGCTGCTTTCTTGTTGCGCGCTTGCGATGGTTTCTTTTCAACGACACCACGCGCTTCGGCTTTTTCAGAAGCGATCTGCACTGGTGGCGTTGGAACTGGAGTGGCTGTTATGGCGACAGTATCTACAACTGATATGTCATCTCTAATCGCAGCCTCTGCGATGTCTTCTTTAACGGATAGAATACGCGGTGGAGTTTTCGCTAGTTTGGACGTGGTCTCAACGTCATTTTTTTTCGATGACGGTTGCACTGCGTCACTCTCAGCAGGCGATGTGACAATAAGTGCATCTACCTCTTCTGCAATCGACTTCAAGTCAAGGTTGCCCCAAAGGGATGCGCTGTCCTTGCGACTACGCCTGTTCTTATATTCAACAACAACATTGCGGTTTGGAGTTTTCATCCGTAAACTGTTTTCCTAATGAAAAATTAGAGTAAGATAGGAGGAGCATTTTTAGGTGCTCTTTGTTAACTTGTATCAGATATTAATCCTATAATACAGGCTTTGATTGAAACTTAATATCAGCATTTGTTAGACCAATATAAATCATGATATCCTCTTCATATATTCAGATTCAAGACCGATAATCATCGAAAGCTAAATCAGGAGACACCTATCGTGGCAGATGAAAATACCTCAAATACAAATTCTACCGTAACAGAGACACCTGCAACTGTTAAGTCTGCTAAGCCGCGCAAAACGGCAGCGAAAGCAGCCCCTGTTGTAGAAGAAAAAACAACAGCTAAGCGTAAGAAATATACGCCAGAACAACGCGCCTCTATCATGTCGTCCATTGAAGCTGCGACAAAAAATGGCAAGCAGACACTTAAAGCTGCATTGCAGCAAGCTGAAGTGAGCGAGCAGACATACTATAATTGGAAAAATGCCGCTGAAAAAGTAGCTCCAACGTCTGCTCCAAAGTCCACTCCAAAGTCGGCTCCGAAGCCAGCTTCAAAGGCGGTGAAAACTGCATCGGGCGATGATCTCGCATCATTGGTCTCATTGGAAGCGGAAAACAACAAGTTGCGCAAAGAACTGGCTACCAAGCTCCGCGAAGAAAACGCCGAACTGCGGCGTCGTCTTGGCAAGCTCTGAGGCTGACGTTCTTAAGCGCAGTTTATAGACACTATATCTGATCTATCAAGCACCTTGCCTGTGTCTTCCTTTAAGACCCATGCGAGGTGTTTGAATATGGGGCTGAAAAAGCGATGATAGGCGCGAACATTTTAGCGCCGGGCGCTGTGCTCCTGAAACCTCTCCATACATTACAAGTATGCAACTGCATGCTCTTTTAGTTTGCACCCTGAAAATTTATCGTTCTTGAAGTATGGCTTATGCGCTGCAGAACGTCATTGAAATAGCAACAAAGAGATACACGACATAATAGATTGTCACGAAGCTCGGTCGGGTTGACGTGTTGAATGCGCGGGCAAGATCGATTGCTCAAACTGACCCTTTTGATAGGTGCTGCGGAAGCAATCTTACTGGTGGCGGTCCGGATACCGCGGATTGAAGGGCGATTGGGTTATGCGGCTGAAGCAACTGCGCGTAGCAAATGCCTGGCTTAGGGGGACTGTTTCTGACCTCACAATAGCAAGACGTTCCATGCGAAGGCCGCCACGGAAAACTTCTAAATCCCGTCCGTTGCCGCGCTCACGTGGTCCATGTGATTGATGAGTTCACGTGCGAGTGTATTGCAGCAGTTGGTGGCGAAATCGACTACATCATGCCGGGCAATCTCTAAGCAAGTGGTCATTGCGAGAGGTTAAATTCGAAACGTCATGACGAGCGGCTCCGGCAGGTCGCGCTGGCAATCCGTGAAGACTATACAATTATATGCATGATCCGCGCGAATGGTGGGTATAATACATTTTATTGTCTTTGAAACATTCGCGGATATGGATGAGTAAAATAAAAGGATTCCAATATCGGCGAATATCAAAAAAATCTCTTTCTTGATTTTACATATTGCAGTATATTTTTATATAAATTTGTATTAATTATTATTAATATTTTAAAATTATCGAAGATTGGTAAATTATTTCAATTTGTTATGAGTAATAATTTTTACGTTTCACCAATAAATTGAATTACAATTTCTGAACTTAATTTATCACTATAAATATGGTCAATCATCTTTCCTTATAAGCAGGGTGATTGCATGACTTCCGAAAATAAGAAATCTTATCTGTCTCGGCGTGCTTTTCTGGGGGCATCCGCAGTTGGTGTTGGTGTGGCAGCCATTGGTGGCTCCGATGGCTTTGTGCGCAAGGCATTCGCACAGAGCACCTCATCTTCTCCGAGAGTGATCAAGCTGGCCTGGGGGCAGACGGCTGTGTGTCAGTCGCCAATTTCGGTCGCGCTCAAGAAAGGTCTGTTTGAGAAATATGGCCTGACTGTCGAGCCGGTTAATTTCTCCGGTCCAACCGATCAGCTGCTACAGGCTATTGCCACTGGCAAGGCAGATGGCGGTATTGGCATGGCACTGCGCTGGCTCAAACCTCTGGAACAAGGGTTTGACGTATCGCTGACGGTCGGAACGCATGGCGGCTGTATGCGCCTTCTGGCAGCGCCAGATACAGGTATCAATTCGATTGCTGATCTGAAGGGCAAGAAGGTCGCTGTCAGCGACCAGGCCAGCCCGATCCGCAACTTCTTCGCCATTCAGGCGGCCAAGCAGGGTATCAACCCGGATACCGAAATCGAATGGCTGCAATATCCGGCTGATCTTTTTGCGGAAGCCTTGAAGAAGGGCGAAGTGCAGGCCGTGGCTGGCGATGATCCGCACGCCTTCCTCCAACGCGAGCGTGATGGCCTCAAGGAAGTCGCGACCAATCTTGATGGGCAGTATGTCAATTCTGCCTGCTGTGTGCTGGGTCTTCGCGGAAGTCTGGTTCGTGATGAGCCGGAAGTGGCGGGCGCCCTGTCGCGTGCAATCGTAGAAGCACAGGCTTGGACTGCAGCGCATCCAGATGAAAGCGCCGAAATCTTTGCGCCTTTCGTTCCGGGCAATGTCTCTGCAACGGACGTGGCGCGTATCCTGCGCAGCCACACGCACGACCATCATTCGACGGGTGATGCCTTACGCAACGATGTCGCTTTGTTCGTGGATGAGCTCAAGATCATCAATGTCATCCGGCCAAATACCAATACGGATGCATTTGCCGAAAAGATCGTCGCCAATGTCATCACCTGACACAGTCTATATCTCGTCCAAGGAGGACGCGCGGGAGGCTCTGCCCTCCGCGCTTCGCCGTTCGCTATGGCCGTTTGTGGCGGTGGTCGCCTGGGCTATCGTTAGTGCGATTTCCGTCTTCCTTCCAAATGTGGTGGTCGGCTTTGCCGAGCCACTTTATGTTCGTGAAACCAATGGCTTGTTCATCGGCTGGACGATCCTTCTGGCAGTCGCTGCAGCATTGGTTGCGGTCTATCCGGCAATTGGCAAAAGGCTTATTTACTGGTCGCCATGGCTGACGGCTTTGGCGATATTTTTTGGTGTTTGGGAATTGCTTACGGCCAAGTTCGCATGGCTCCCTGTGCCGTTTTTTCAACCACCTTCGTCTCTGCTCGAAGTCTATCTTGATGATTGGCCGCGTCTGCTCGACAGCCTCTATAACTCGTTCAAGTTGCTGGCTTCGGGTTTTGTGCTTGGTGCGATTGCGGGCTTTCTGACTGGTGTTTCCATCGGCTGGGTACAGGCAATCGGCTATTGGGTTCATCCGGTTTTGCGGTTTCTCGGGCCAATTCCTTCGACTGCACTGTTACCAATGGCATTCTATTTCTTCCCGTCAGGCTTTTCAGCAGCAGTCTTTCTCATCGCGCTTGCAACATGGTTCCCTCTGACAGTTCTGACATGGTCGGGCGTGGCGAGTGTCGATAAAGCTTACTACGATGTTGCCCGCACTTTGGGCGCCAGTCAGTTGTTCCTGATCCTGCGCGTCGCAATTCCCGCAGCGTTACCGCATGTTTTTGTCGGTCTTTTCATGGGGTTGGGTGCATCTTTCTCGGTGCTGGTCGCCGCCGAAATGATGGGCGTCAAGTCCGGTCTCGGCTGGTATCTGCAATGGGCGCAAGGCTGGGCGGCCTACAACAATCTCTATGGCGCGCTCATCATCATGGCGATTGTATTTTCCGGTCTGATTACGCTGCTCTTTACGGTGCGTGATCGCGTTCTGACCTGGCAGAAGGGGGATGTGAAATGGTGAATGCTGCCCTCAAACAAACGCCTGCCGCCACCGCTGATAAAAGCCGTGGCTTCCATATTCAGGTTGAGAATGTAAGCCATCGCTTTGGCCTTGAAGGCAAGTCGCTGCCGGTTCTCAACCACATTGAGCTTGATGTGCAACCGGGTGAATTTGTTGCCATTCTGGGTCCATCGGGGTGCGGCAAGAGTACGCTTTTGCGGCTCGCTGCCGGGCTGGAGCCGCCAAGTGAAGGGCGAATTCTGGCCGATGGTGAGGAAATCCTCGGTCCTAATCCGTCGCGCGTGGTGGTCTTCCAAGACCCCACACTTTATCCATGGCGCACGGTTCGGGACAATGTGGCTTTGGGGCTTCAGGCGCGTGGCGTGCTTAAAACTCAGGGACACCGCATCGATGAAGCAATTGAGCTGGTGGGATTGTCGGCTTTTGCCAATGCCTATCCGCGCCAGCTTTCGGGCGGCATGGCGCAGCGTGCAGCCTTGGCGCGTGCGCTCGTCAATGACCCTAAATTGCTCATTCTGGACGAGCCATTGGGGAAACTCGATTCCCTGACGCGGCTTGCCATGCAGGCTGAGCTTCTGGATCTCTGGCAACGCAACGGCTTTACCACATTGCTCGTCACGCATGATGTCGAGGAAGCGATTTTCCTTGCGCAGCGAGTCATCATCTTTGGCAACCGTCCGGCAAGCATAGAAGCCGAACTTAAAGTGGATCTAAGCTATCCGCGCCATCGCGGCGATCCGCGATTGGCGGAACTGCGCAGGCAGGCACTTGCGCATCTGGGACTTGATGCCGACTGGTAAAATCAGGAAAGAAAAATGTTCAAAAAAGCAATTCTCACAACGGCCCTTTTATTGGGCTCGATGACGCAACTTTATGCGCATGCGCATCTCGCACAATCCGAGCCAGCCGAGGACGCTGTGCTCAATAAAACGCCTGCCATTGTTTCCATCGAATATACCGAAGCGCTGGAACTCGGCCTTAGCAAACTCGTCCTCAAGGATGAGAGCGGGGCGACTATCGAGGCCAGTAAGCCTGAACATATTGACGGCAATACCAAGACGCTTTCGGTCACACCGCCAGCCTTGAAGCCGGGTACTTATACGGTCGAGTGGGGTGCTGCGTCAGTCGATACGCACCGCACCGAAGGCGCGTTCAAATTCAAGATTGCTAATTAAGGTTGCCGGGCGCAATGACTGGAATTGATATCGTCATTGCGCTCGTGCGATGCCTTAATCTTGCGGGCCTCGCACTGCTCGCAGGCGCGCTATTTTTTCGAATTTTTCTTGTTTCAAGCGAAATAAGTGACGGCAAACCTACGTCTTTTGTGAGAATCTGGTATCAACTTTGCAGCTATTCCGTGGCAATCAGTGCCTTTGGACTGGTTCTATGGGTTCCACTTCAGTTCTCACTGCTGTCTGGTGCGAACAGTTTTTCTGATGCATTGGCTTTTCTCCCAAGCGGACTTTTCGGCACAGCGTTTGGCATTGCATCGTGCTTGCGTGCATTGGCAATCTTGCTTGCTGCATTGCTTCTGCCGCACGCGATAAAGTCTCAAGCCATCCGTATCCTTCTGTTTTTGATCACTGTTTTCGCGCTTGGTCTTCAGATGCGCATGGGGCACGCGGCAGCAGCTGATACAATCTGGTTGCCACTGGCGGTTTTTGCCCATGTGATTGCGGGTGCTCTATGGTTTGGTTCACTGCCTCCACTCTATCTTCTTTTACGTGCTTCGCGGGATGAGGGTTTGCAGGCAGCGCAGCGCTTTTCGCTAAATGGCATTATTTTTGTTACCATTCTTGTTATTGGTGCCGTAATTGCAGGATGGCTTTTGACTGGTGGTCTGCCGGGGCTGGTTGGTACCACTTACGGCAGGATCATGATCGTGAAGATCGCGCTTCTGGTAGCCATGCTGACACTTGCAGCACTTAATCGTTTCTGGCTGAGCCGTGCTGGCCGCAGCGGGCGTGGACTTGGCTATGCGCTCATCTTTGAGGGAACAATTGGTCTTGTAGTGTTTCTCGCGGCATCACTTCTCGCGACACAACCGCCCGGCGTACATGAAAACATCATGTGGCCTTTCGCCTATCGTTTGCGCGACAATATTCTGGCTGATGCGTTTCTCGTCGATGCTGCATGGCGGAGTTTCAAGCCACTTCTGCTGGCATTTCTGATCGGTATTGGGTGCCTTTTTCTGTCTAAATGGCGATGGCAGGCTATTGTTATCGTGGCAATTATCGGGTTCGCGTTGTTTCAGCCACCACGCATCGGATTGTTTGTTCAGGATGCTAATGAAGCAAGCTTTTTGCGCTCGTCCACATCCTACACGTCCATCGCAATTGCGCGGGGTGCTACGGCTTTCGGAGGCAATTGTGCATCCTGTCATGGCAATGACGGGCGCGGGCGCGGTGAACAGGCAACAGGCGATCCGGTATGGCCACCCGATCTGACAGCACCCTTGTTTGCGGATCGCAGTGACGGCGAAATCTTCCGGACGATCATGCATGGCAGAAAGTTGCAAGACGGTCGGCAATCCATGCCCGGTTTTGAAACGGTGTTGGATGCGAAAGCCGCGTGGTCGCTAGTGGATTATATCCGAACGATTGCGTCTGCCCGAACGACCAGTCTGCCCGCGCCTGATGGTGCGGTTTACCCGGCTGCCAGCCCGCGGATTACGATCTATTGCGGGGCTAGTCGGCGTGAGGTCGGTCGACAATCCGACAATTTCTGGCTCTTTCATCTTCAGGGTGAAGAGCTGGAAGCCTTTGCTGTTGATAGCAATGGCATCCCGGCACAATGCGATGTTTCCGACCAGACTGCGGCTGTGGCTATGCAGCTTCTGACACCAACTGCCGATGGGACAAGCTTTCTCGTAGATCAGAATGGCTGGATACGTTTTCGGTGGTCAGGGCATGAGAAGTTGGAACCTTTAATCCTTAAGACAGCAATCAGCAAGGCTCGTGCAAATCCCGTCAGTCTATCGAATAGGGGACATCATTCATGATGCTCCGGGTAGTGTTGCTACGCGAATATAAATGCAAAGAGGCCTCCTGCAGTGGATAGCAAATCTATGTGAGGGGCGAACTAAGTGAATAATTTTCTTAATAAAATTTAGCGGCTGGTGAAAATGAGACGTTGAATTTTGATACCTGTTGGCAAAAGGGAGTGGAACATGGGTAACATACGCAATGGTTTTTCGGAGCTTGTCGGCAATACGCCTCTGGTTGCTTTCTCACGCCTTCAGAAGAGCAATGACGTTTCTGTGCGTCTTCTCGCAAAAATAGAGTATCTCAATCCGGCTGGCAGCATCAAAGACCGTACAGCATGGGGGATTATTCGGGATGCCGAGCGTGCAGGTAAGATTAAGCCAGGGGATCTTCTGGTAGATCTGACGAGCGGAAATACCGGCATTGGTATTGCGGCTGTTGCTGCCGCAAAGGGCTATCGAACGAAGTTTTACCTGCGTGATACAATCAGCGAAGACAAAATCAATATCCTGCGTCAGTTCGGGTCAGAAATCGTGCTGATTGATAATGATGAGTTGCTGGAAATAGGGGCGTTGCAAAAGGTGCTCGATCGTATTCGCAGCGAAAATCCGGGCGCTTATTATACGGGTCAGCGGTCCAATCCTGCAAATCCGGCAATTCATTTTGAAACGACCGGCCCGGAAATCTGGCGCGACACGGATGGCGAGGTCGATATTCTGGTCAGTACCGTAGGCACTGGCGGGACCATCTCAGGGGCGGGAAAATATTTGAAAGAAAAGAAGCCCTCCGTTCGCGTTGTTCTGGTGGAGCCGACGGCAGATTCTGTGCCTTCTGCCGATAATCCGAAAGCCGAAACCATTGAAGGCGTTCATAAAGTCACAGAAGTTGATGAGACGATTTTGCCAGAGAACTACGACAGGGCCATTGTAGATGAAATCGTTGCCGTGACGACAGAGCAGGCTCGACGTTCCGCATTGTCAGTTGCACGCGAAGAGGGGTTTTTGGTCGGAACGTCTTCTGGTGCGGTGATTGCAGCAGCTCTTCAAATTGCAAAACGCCCGGAGAATGCAGGTAAGACCATCGTTGCCGTTCTGCCTGATAGCGGAGAGCGCTACTTGTCATTGTTTCAGGAGCCGGTGATAACCGATTAGTAAAAACATCTACGATTTATAAATTGAATAATTATTGCGATATATACATATGCTAACGTAATATATTTTAACCATAATTGTCAGATTAAAGGTAAATATTACTATAGTATCGTCAATTATATCAATATTGATTATTTTTATATGAAATATTATTTGTCATATATTTTACAATAATTAGATATAATTGCCTTAATCGAATTATCCCTCTGAAATAAAACGATTTTGTCTATTGTTATTGGGGATAATTATGATTCTGAAAAACACAGTCATCGGTTCTGCATTTGTAGTTCTGGGGATGACGAATGCAAATGCAGCGGATGCGGTCGTAGCACCGGAACCGGAAGCTGTAGAATATGTACGCGTTTGCGATGCTTATGGTGCAGGCTATTTCTATATTCCGGGCACCGAAACATGCCTGCGCATTCATGGTTATGTACGTTATGACTTGAGGGCGGGTGATAACGTCTACTATCGTGGTGCAGGTGTTAGCCGCGCTCCTGACGGCAGCGCCTTTAATCTTAGCCCTCGTGGCAAGTCTTATGAGACATGGAACAACAATACGCGTTTCACACTGCGCACATCGACTGCTTCTGAAACGGAACTCGGAACACTTTCGACGTTCACTGAATCGCGTTTTAACTTTGGTAACGGTGCTGATGCCGGGACAACGCTCAACCGCGCTTACATCCAGCTTGGTGGCTTTCGCATTGGCCTTGATGACTCGGCCTTCTATACATTTACCGGATATTTCGGTGATGTGCTGAATGATGACGTTATCAGCGCAGGCGGCTATCGCACCAACCAGATCAGCTACACCTTCAAGGGTGGCAATGGCATTTCAGCTATTCTGTCTCTTGAACAGGGCAACAATTCCGATGTCGATTGGAATGGCGTGATTGATGACTATACACCGCACGTCGTTGGTGGTCTTAAATATGCGCAAAGCTGGGGCTCGATTGCCGGTGTTGCGGCCTATGATGCAGTCAACGAAAAATGGGCCGGAAAGATCCGCGCAGATGTCAATGTAACAGACCAGTTTTCCGTCTGGTTACAGGGTGCATATAAGTCCAACAAAGACCATTATGTGCATTACAACGGCAGCGGTGTTATCGTTCATGATGGAGGCAGCAGCACCTATCGCGGCGTGCGTGTAATCGACAGTTTCTTCGGTACATGGGGCGGCGATTGGGCTGTATGGGGCGGCGCAAAATTTAAGGCTACAAACAAAGCGACCTTCAACGTACAGCTGGCATATGAAGCAGCCGACACATTTGCGGCAAGTGCGAATGTTGCCTATCAGCTCGTTCCGGGCTTCACGATCACGCCACAGGTTTCTTATACCAAGTGGGATGACAGCAAGTCGATTCTCAAAGGTCAGGATGCATGGCAGGGCGTTGTTCGTTTCCAGCGTTCGTTCTGATCAGGAAAGCTTTGGCTCCAGATACGAAACAGAGTGGCAGCCTAGGCTGCCACTTTTGCTTTTGCGGTTGAGCCAGAGGCCGTTTTTCTACCAACTCTGATAATCAAAGCGTCGATATTTCAGACTGTTGCCAAGAAATAGCTTTGATTGCCTCGTTTCGGAGGTGATTAAGAACGTACAATGAGCACATAGCCAATAGATCATAACGCAATTGATAGGAGATGTGATCACGATGCAAAATCAGTCAGATAATCAGCATTCTTTATCAAAGGTCTATGGTAAATGCATGCAGGAGCGCGGAACCATAGCATCGCTATTGGCCGCCGTTGAAGCTGCAAAACAGGCTGCAAATGAAAGTCTGCGCCGCGCGCAATCGGCTCCTCTTCCACATATCGCCGATAATACGACCTTTATCGCATTGTTCGAGCGGCATTTGTATGATCGTGAAACGCTATTTTCCAGCATCCGCCAACTGGATGATGCAAAAGCATCTCTCAGGGCTTGAGCAAAATGCCAAATTCGTTTCATAATCCCCGAGTGGACTGTCGAAGGTGAAGTTGGGTTAAGCGGGAAAAGCGCATTGAGTGATTTTGCATCCAGAATGACACTGACTGAGGAATTGGTCTCACTGAGCATTCGGACTGAAGTGGATCTAGGGCCAGAGCCCAATCGAATTCCCATGACAGATCAGGATGTTGAGGCGCTGTCTGAAAAGCTTTTTCGCGAGAGCGGTGACACGCCCCTATGGGTTTTTGCCTATGGCTCGCTCATCTGGAAGCCGGATTTTAATGCCATTGGCTGGCGTTATGGCGGTGTAAAAGGGTGGCATCGCTCGTTCTGCCTTCGTTTAACCCGCTGGCGCGGTACTCAAAGCCAGCCCGGATTAATGCTCGCGCTAAGGCCGGGTGGCAGCTGTAACGGTATTGTCTTTCGTCTATCGGAAGAGGATCGGCTTGCGCAGATCCAGCGCATGATCCGCCGAGAGATCAGCTCAATGAGTGACGCTTACAGTATTCGCTGGGTTGTGGTCGATACGCCGGAAGGTCCGGTTCGTGCCTTGACGTTCTGGGCGGGGCCACGTGGAGACCGCGTATTGAACGGCTTATCGCTGGAGTCTGTGGCGCATGTTTTGGCACGCGCTTGTGGTCATATTGGATCATGCGCCGAGTATCTTTATCACACAGTCAGGCACCTTGAAGAAAAAGGCATTCGCGACCGCAATCTTTGGAAGCTGCAAGAGCTTGTTGCTGCTGAGATCGCAGCGCTTCATCAGGACATTCCCACTATCACGTACAATAGAAGCGTACTATAAATAAACACATATCATATGTGGGTGTTGGTTGCTGTTTCAGACAAATATGCCGGACATATATGCCCGGCATATTTTAGAGCGTATCTCGATCTGATTGAAACAAAATGCACCAATCACGTTAGAGCATTAATAGGAAATGTCGTGCGGTCATGTTGCGTTAGGCGGAAATCCGCGCTCTTTGGCAAGAGAAGCTATAGCGTAGGCCAACAATAACAACATCAACACCGACCATGATAGCCATGCAACATCTGCATGTTGAAGTAACAATCCACCGATAAGCCCGCCGCCAGCGATTGCAAGATTCCAGGCGGTGACGATCATAGACTGTGCGAGATCCGATGCTTCATATGCCGTGTTTGCTGCAGCTGTTTGGAACAGCGTTGCAGCTCCGCCGAAAGCCAGCCCCCACATAACTGTCGCCAACCAGAATAGACTTTGCACATCACCCCATATGCTCAGCATCAATGCTGCGGCACTGAAAAGCAGAATGCTTGCTAAGACCAACTCTCGAAGCCATCGGCCGATGAAATAGCCAATAATGCAGATTCCAACAATTGCCGTTACCCCAAAGACGAGCAAAACAAGATCGAGCTTAGAGGACAATCCGGAAGGCTCAACAAGTGGGCCAATGTATGTGTAAAGAATGTTATGAGCGAGCACGAATAAAAGGGTGACAAGTAACACTGACTTGATGCCACCGATCGCCAACGTCCCTCCTATAGACGCCTTATCACGAAGGGTCGTTCCGGGATAATTGGGCACCTTTATCAGGACCAGGATAACCAAAGCCAGGGTGAGAGCCGTCATCAACAAAAATGTCGTTCTCCAGCCAATGAAGGAACCGATCATCGTGCCCGCAGGAATGCCCAATGACAAGGCAAGGGGAGTTCCAACCATAGCAACAGCAATCGCACGGCCTCGCAATTGTTCCGAAACCATACGAGCTGCATATCCCGCCAGCATCGCCCAAAGAAGCCCCGCACAAATTCCGGCGAATAACCGCGCCAGCAGCATAATGCTATAACTTGCTGTGATCGCGGTCACGCTATTGGCTACGGCAAATCCGGCAATTGCACAAAGCAGCACCGGTTTCCGTGCAAAATGCTGTGTAAGCTTTGTTAGCGGAATAGCCGCGATAAGGGAGCCTACAGCATATATTGTGATGAGCTGACCAATCGCGGAAGGACTGGCGCTGAGGTCCTTGCTCATCAAAGGAAGAAGACCAGCAGGCAATGCTTCCGTCAGGATTGTGATGAAACCTGCCATAGCCAGGGTTAGCAAAGCGGCCATCGGCAATCTGGTTTCATCAGTCAGTTGAACGCAATCGTGATTTTCTGAGATACTACTGGGCATCACTATTAGCCCTCAAGCCCAAGCTTTGGCAAAACCAGATCGTCCACTTGATACGTATGGAACTCACTTGTTGAGACGGTATCTAACTTCCGAAACTTTTCAACGAACACGGGATCAGAGAAGAACTCGTCCACGTTGCCTGCACCTTGAATAGCTTCGATATTAACGACCGTTAGCCCATCCGTACTCCTGGCAAGATTGCTCCACAGAAAACCGGGCTTTCTCTCCGCGACATAGTGAACGACGTCCTGAATGATTTGAAACGCCTCATCCTGCTTGCCGGGAAAGGCATGAATTACATTGACGATGAATGTGGTTGGAACTGGCGAAGACGTAAATCCGGCTGAAGGCTTCATATCCATTGTGTATTCCCTTTAAAAGACAGCTCACTAATCTTGAGACACACTGGATATCGCTTTCCAAATAAGCGATAAATAATCTCCTATTCTGATAAGACAGGAATTAATTTCCGTAATAGAGAGCGCTATGGATAAGCTGGCAACCTTGAAGATATTCGTTCAAACCGCTGAAAGTGGTAGCTTTGTCGCCGCATCCCAACGCATGGGGCTCACCAGTTCAGCTGTCGGCAAAGCAGTGGCGCGCCTTGAGCATGAGGTTGGCGTCTCTCTGTTTCATCGCTCTACCCGCAGCATGACGCTTACGGAAGAAGGGAGTTTCTTCCTCGATACTTGTAAAAGGATATTATCGGAACTGGATGCCGCAGAAGCGCAACTCTCGCGATCACATAGCACGCCAAGTGGCCTGTTACGTGTGAGCTTTCCGCTTACCGGAATGCTGCTCATGCCGACCATTTCTGAATTTATGAAGGCCTATTCTGCAATTGATCTCGAATTGGATTTCACCGATCGGCTGGTTGATGTGATTGAGGAAGGTTTTGACGCCGTTGTGCGCACCGGCGAAGTTCGCGATACACGGCTGATGAGCCGTAAACTGGGAACCTTCAAGCATCGGATTGTCGCATCACCCGACTACCTGCTACGACAGGGTACGCCACGTTTACCAGTGGATTTACTGCATCATAGGTGTATGCATCACCGCTATGCCAATTCGGGAAAGCTTGAGCCGTGGCCACTCATTGCAGACCAAACTGAGACACGTATTATATTGCCAATGACCACTGTTGCCAGCACTTTGGAGCCGCTTATCCACCTCGCAGAAAACGGCTTTGGCATCACGTGTTTACCTAACTTCGCAGTCAAGCAGCAGATTGCAGAAGGCAAGCTGGTTGCGATACTTGATGAATACCTGGCAGAAATTGGTATCTTCCGGGTCTTATGGCCGACAAACAGATATTTATCGCCCAAAATTAGAGTATTTGTCGACTTCATGGCCAATAATCTGTTTGTAACTCCAAAGAGAGGTAGCTAAAGCAGAATGCGTACTACCCCTCCTCTATCCTAATGTAAGCTGCGTCGAGCCAATGCTTCATTGATATCCGGCACTGCACTGATCAGCATTTTTGTATAGTCGTGGGTTGGGTTTTCGAAAATATCTTCAACCTGCCCCTGCTCCACGAGAATGCCTTGACGCAATATGCCAACACGATCAGCCATCTGTCGCACCACTGCAAGATTATGGCTTATGAGCAGATAAGTCAGATTAAATTCTGCTTGTAATGACGTCATCAAATCCAGAACCTGAGCCTGGACCGAAACGTCGAGAGCGGATGTGGGTTCATCGCAAATGATAAAACGTGGACGGCTGGCGAGTGCTCTTGCGATTGCAATGCGTTGTCTTTGTCCGCCAGAAAACTCGTGCGGATAACGTCGCACAGAATCTTGTGGCAATCTCACCTTTTCCAGCAAGTCACTTACGCGAGCCTTTACAACAGATGGGTCACGCTCAAGCTTCAAACGGCGGATAGGTTCAGCAATGATATGGCCGACACGCCAGTGTGGGTTGAGGCTCGCATAGGGGTCCTGAAATATCATCTGCACCGCGCCATTATGATCAACAGACGCGCCATCAGAACGGCCAACACCATTAACCCTGATCAGTCCTTCGCCGAGCGGCAAAAGTCCGGCAACTATGCGCGCAATTGTCGATTTACCGGAACCGGATTCGCCCACAAGCGCATAGGTTTCGCCCTCCCGAATATGAAACGAAACGTCATTGATGGCACGAAGCATGTTCTGCCTCTCCCCACGTTTCCAGAAGGAAAAGCTACGGCTCCCTATACGAAAATCATGCGCAAGATTGTCCACCCGCAATATTTCTTCGGCTGATGACTTTGACGTTTTACGGATATTTTTTTGATGAATTGACGGAGTGGCGGCGATCAGCTTGCGGGTGTAACCCTCACGCGGTGTCTGTATCACGTCACGGACGGAACCTGCCTCCACAACGCGTCCATGATGAAGCACCACAACACGGTCAGCAATTTCTGCAATGACCCCCATGTCATGCGTAATTAGCAACACAGCTAAGCCACGCTCAACGCAAAGCTTTTTCAGAAGCGCAACAATCTGCGCCTGAACTGAGACATCAAGAGCCGAGGTTGGCTCATCGGCAATAAGCAGTTCCGGGTCGGCAGCAATTGCCAGAGCAATCACAACACGCTGACGCATACCTCCAGAAAACTCGTGCGGATAAGCATCAAGCCGTCTCTCGGCATCCAGGATTCCAACCTCAGTGAGAAGCTCTATTGCACGCTTTCGTGCTGCCGATTGAGAAAGGGAGAGATGGCGCTGTATTGTCTCGATTAATTGACGGCCAACCGTATAGAGCGGGTTGAGACTGGACAGCGGATCCTGAAAGACAGTTCCAATTTTTTTGCCACGTAAGGCTGCTAATTCTTTGTCTGGCAAATTATCAATGCGTTGTTCTTTGAGATAAATTTCGCCGCCTGAGACATATCCAGGAGCATCAAGAAGACGCGTAATCGCCGATCCGGTCATCGACTTCCCTGCGCCGGACTCTCCAATCATTCCAAGCACTTCACCGGCATGGATATCGAAAGACACGCGATTAACGGCGTGAAAGACATGGCCATCCGCAGGGAAGTCGACCTGCAGATTGCGCATGGTTAGAACCGGCACGGGCTCTTTTATTGATGTTTCACGCATTAGGATTGCCCTTGCTTCTTCGGATTGAGAAACTCTCGCAACCGGTCACCCAGCAGATTGATGGATAAAGCAAGCAGCACCAATGTGACCGCAGGGAAGAGCAGTATCCACCACTCTCCTGAAAACAAAAACTGCTGGCCATTGCGAATGAGTGTGCCCAATGATGGACGCGTGGGTGGAACCCCTACCCCAAGATAAGACAAAGTGGCTTCTTCGAGAATTGCGAGAGCCAGCCCCAATGTTGCAACGACGAGAGTTGGTCCAAGTAAATTTGGCAAAATATGGGTAATCAACAAACGAGCAGGACGAACACCAATTAGTTTTGCAGCGGCCACATAATCCTTTCGTCGTTCGACCAGCACTGCGCCCCGAACTATCCGCGCGAATTGTGGCCAGTTTGAAAGACCAATAGCAAAAATAAGCAGCCACACAGCAGCAGCCTCCTGCTGCGCAGGAGGGAAAAGACCTTGCGCGAGACCGAAGATTAAAAGTGCAATAAGAATTGTAGGAAAGGTCAATTGCGTATCGGCTATACGCATGATTATCGTATCGAGCAGTCCACCTGCATATCCGCTGATAAGCCCGGCACTAACACCTATGAACAACGACACAACGGTTGCAGACAAAGCCACTAACAATGAAACGCGGCTACCATAAAGAATGGAAGAAAATATATCCCGCCCCTGATGATCCGTTCCCATCAGAAAGGTATTGCCTGTGAAAGCACTTGGCTGCAAAGGCGCACTCAAACCATCCATCAGGTTCAAGGTTGACGGATCAAAAGGTGAATATGGTGCGATCAGAGGTGCAAATACTGCACCCAATACCAGTATTGCAGCAAGCACCCCAGCTATCGTTGCAACCACTGGCAACCGTTTAAAGCGCGGAATTTTAGCTCTCACTGAGTGGCGATTATGTGCGGCTTCTAAAGAAAAAGGCGTATTAGTCACGTTTCGCTCCCGTCTTGATACGGTCGAAACGAAGACGTGGATCGACAGCAAAATAGAGAATATCAACCACGAGATTGATGCTCACAAAAAGCAATGAGATAAAGACCAGATATGCAGCCATAACCGGTACATCGACGGCCTGTACGGAGTTGATAAAGAGTGAACCCACACCCGGCCATTGAAACACCGTCTCGGTCACAATAGCAAAGGCGATGACTGATCCCAGTTGCAATCCGACCACCGTAATCACCGGAACAAGGGTATTTTTCAACGCGTGTCCGAAATAGATACTGCGGCTGGAAAGACCGCGCGCTTTTGCAAAACGGATATAATCCTGCCGCAAAACATCGAGCATTTCCGACCGGATAAGCCGCATTAAAAGCGTTGTCTGAAACAGAGACAAGGTGATTGCTGGCAGTATCAATGAACGCAGCCCTGATGTCGTCAGAAAGCCCGTCGTCCACCAGTTACCGATCTCAATAACCTGCCCTCGCCCAAAAGATGGCAACCAGCCCAGCTCGACAGAAAACAAGTAGATCAGCCCCACCCCGATCAGGAATGTTGGCAGTGATACGCCGATCAACGACGATGTCATGATGAAAGCAGTCAGACGCGTTTTGGGGCGTAATGCAGCATAGACACCCAAAATGCCACCCCCGATAAGCGCAATCAGTGACGAGGTAATTGCAAGTTCAATCGTCGCGGGCAGTTTCTCTATAATCATCCGGCTGACGGGTTCCTGCTGTTTGTATGAGAGGCCAAAGTCGCCCACCAGACCACGCTGTATGAAAGACAAGAATTGCAGATAAACCGGCTTATTCAATCCAAGGCGTTCTTTCAGTTCCTGTCGTTCTTCCAGCCGTGTTTCCTGACTGACAATGGATTCCAGCGGGTCGCCAACAAAGCGAATGACAGTAAATGCCATCAAGGCCACGGTCAGCATGACGCCTGCAGATTGGAAAATACGCCTGATGATGAAACTGGTCATATATTCAGCCCGAGCTCTACCGCCACCGTGTGGCTGTTATTCATGATGATGCTTCGCCCCCGCATGCGAGGGCGAAAGCTTTGAGTGCTTAATTATTGATCGTTGCCTGTCCGATCTTGGGCGAATTATCTGGCTGATGTTCAAGGTTAAACTTGTCACGCACTGCCCACGCTCCCACCTGATTGTGAAGCGGCAGATATAAATGTTCTGCTTTCACCAGCCTCCATAACTCGTCGATCGTAGCATCGCGCTTCGCTGGATCTATTTCAGCGCCGAGTGACTCAATTTTCTGATCAACCTCTGCATTTGAGTAGCCGGTTGCATTATAGGCGCCATAACGTCCCTGTCTTGTATGCACCAAATCGTTAAAGTTATAAGCGCTGTCGAATGTGGGCACACCCCAACCAAAGAGATAGAAGTCTGTCTTCTGATCAACAATTAACGGCGAGTGTTGCGCATAGGGACGCGATGCCAAATTTACCTTAACACCTATGCGTCCGAGAAACCCGACAACTGCCTGTGCGATTGCCTCATCATTGACGTAACGATTGTTGGGAGTGTCGAGAGTAATCGTAAAGCCTTGCGGATAACCCGCTTCACTCAAGAGCGCTTTTGCTTTCTCAACATCGGGCTTGGAATAGGCATCAAGTTCCTGCGTCCAGCCATGAACAAACGGTGGCACGATGATGCCGGTTGGCACAGAATTACCACGAAGAACAACCGTCTTAATTGCATCGCGGTCTATTGCGAGATCAAAAGCCTCGCGCACCCGCACATCGCTCAGTGGATTTTTATCCTTGACGTCAGATGACGCCAGCGGTGCATCATCAACCCGGTAGCCAAGGAAAATGGACCGGTTTTCTGGACCAACGGAGACTTTAATACCCAGCGTATTTCTTAGCCGTTCGATGTCTTGTACTGGCACTTCATGCAGAAAATCCACTTCGCCCGAAAGAAGAGCTGCAACACGTGTCGCATTGTCGGCGATAGGCGTGTAGACGATCTCTGTAATTTCCGGCTTCTTCTCCGCCCAATATGCCGGATTTGCATCAAGCACAGTTCGGACGCCGACTTCACGGGATTTTAACGTATATGGACCCGTGCCGTTGGTGTTTCTAACCGCGTAATTGTCCTTCCCTGCCGCGATATCCTGAACATCTGTCACGTCATGCTTTTCCGCCCATCCCTTATCCAGAATGTAAGTTCCGGTCAGATTATTGGGATAAATCGCATTGGGAGCGCGCAGCTTAACCTCAACCGTGTTGTCATCTACAGCCGTCACCTTTTCCACATCTGCATGAAGCTGACGGAGATTGGATTTATCTGAGCGCGCCCGATCCAGCGTAAAAACAACGTCTTCGGCGGTAAAATCTGCACCGTCGTGGAACTTAACATCCTTGCGTAGTTTAAAGACCCACGTGGTGGGGTCACCCTCTTTCAAACTCCATTCAGTCGCCAGACGTGGTACAAGTTTGCCTTCGGCATCACGCCATATCAGGCTTTCGTAAATGTGGTTGAGAACCGCATGCGTAACGCCATCATTTTGTGCATGAGGGTCCAGCGTGAGTGCATCAGCAGCTCTTGTCCAGCGCAATGTCTCAGCATTACTCAACTGTGTTGAGGAAGCAATAATCAATGTCGCTGCTACGAGGCTTAGTATGTTTGATCGCAATTGGGGACCCTCTCACCAATGAAAAACTGATTAGAGTTTTTCACATCAAAGGGACCTGAAGCACGCATCAATTAACTAAAATTTTTGGTGCTAAAAAAATATTCTTCTTAAAATTACAATGGCTTTTTCGGTAAATTATTTCAACTGGAGTGTGAATAACAACCCCGGACAATTTCAGAACAGACAAATTTAAACAATGCTAAGCAATGAATATGCAGCAGTTAAATAGGATGGTACTCCGATAATTTCTGCTCATTTTCTGGAACGGCTTGACGGAGGTTTCGGTGTAGCTACATACAGTTAGACTGTTTTAATCCGCACATTTTTTTGGCGGGAACGCTGCAAACCAAGTAGCTACCTCTCTCATATTCGTTTGATCAGATTATAGATAAATTCCAGTATTACACAGTTGCCTGACAGGATGATCAACACTCTTGGCTACGCTTTCTCTGTCGATACGCACGAGCGCTCGCTTGATCGCCGCATGGAGACATCGAACACCACTGTCTATTTCCAGCGGGCGACTTATCAACGAACATTACATGGCAACGTGGCGAAGCACATTGCTTTATTCGATTGCGATAGGGTCCAGTGAAAACACCAACCGCATCGCGTGCAATGAGGCCCAATATCTCGTCCATTTGAGCTACGTCCGGCGGCTCTGTGTTAAATCCATCGCAGGCGATACGCACAACCGGCATACCTGAGCGCGCATGCGCGTTGATAAGCGCGATATCCGACACCAATATTTCGCTCTGATTAATACGATTATCCGCCACCCTGAATATTGCCTCTCGCAAAGACTTTGTCTTTGCGAGTTCTTCGTCCGTAACAGAACCTGCAAGCGGCGGTAGTTCGGCCTCGCAAAGCCACCTATCGAGCAAGGAGGGCTCTGAGAACCGATCAACGCCTTTTGTCCTATCTTTTGACGCTGCGACGGTCGCAACGAGATTGAGTGCAACACTGTCCGAGCGGAACAGGAAGCGCCAGCTTCCTTTTTTCCGGCGCTCTTTTGGATGCCCGGCTTTTGCGGTGGTTATATCCATCAGCTCACTCTTTGCATGACAAGTCGTCCAGCTTTGAAAGCCGGACGATACTTATGAGATAAGCGCTAGCAAAATCAACTGTTCGCTGAAGGCGTCGCCAACTCAAGATCAACGGCATATCTGCCAACTTCCTGTATTTTTATAGCGACTGGATCATGCAGCGTGTAAATGCGAGCATCACGCCAATAACGATCCAGCCCCTGCTTCAAAGTCGCGGAACGCGCGCCAACGGCTTCAAAAATGCGCGATGTTACTGAGAGCGCTGCTGCGTCCGAAGCAACCTTGGCCTGTGATATGAGATCAGCAATCTCGCCCCGGCGTTCCGGTGTGAGTTGGTTCTCATCGATATCTGCGACCAGTTCGCCAAAAGCCCTGTTGGCGACAGTTGAAAGCGCGAGAGATGCGTTGGCTGTGGTGATAGAGTTACCAATACTGTCGGCAATATAATCTGGCACTGATGTGTTCTGGCCGTTTTTGCGCAAGTGCAATTGCGACAACGCAGTATCAATTGCCCCTAACGCCGTTCCATTAAGAAAATTGACGAACATGATCTGGAAGGCCAGCGAGCCTATCGATTCATTCAGCGGTCGTTTTGTTGGATCGGCTGCCGATGTACTGAAAATCGCATCATCCGGGATAAATACATTTTCAAATACCAGACTGCCTGAGGCTGAGCGACGCGCACCGATACCATCCCAGTCATCCGCATGGACAATGCCCGGCGTTGACGCATCAAGAACGAACGTCAAACGTTTCTCATTACCATCGGGCGCGCGATAGGTTTCACCGACGACCAGACGGTCAGCCGTTTGTGCGGCGGTTGCAAAGCTTTTCCTGCCATTGGCAATATATCCGCCATCAACCCGCTTTAGGTCTGCGCTAGGACCGCCCGGATTGTTGGCACCGCCCCAAAGTGTAGGCGTCCGCAACGTATCTGCTGCGGCTTTTGCGAACACCGGCCCACGCCCGGCAATCTCAATGCGCAGCAGATGCATGTAATTATATCCCAGAAGTGCTGCACTCGATAAATCGATGCGTGAAATCTCCCGGATCGCAAAAAGCGCATGTTGCCAGCGCGCACCTATCGCTTCGCGGCGGCTTTCAGCGTTACGAAACAGCGCCAGATCATCATCAACGGTTAGCGCTGCCAGGCCGGACTGGCGCAAAAGCGACGCTTCCTCAACGGGGGCGGAACCTTTACGGTCCCGCTCTACCACATGCGGCGCAAGCTCAGTTTTCACCTGCTCGACACGCGCCCGGATGTCCGCTTCGATTGGCGGATCAAACCATTGCGTATGCCGGAAGGAGTGCGCATGTGCATTCATGGTTTCACATCCAGAACGGCCTTACCATGCAAACGCCGGTCAAGAAGCGCCGAAACAGCCTGGTCAAACTGGTTCCAGTCACCGCGCCATTTTACCTCTGTCTTGAGCTTACCCTCAGCCAGCCATCGCAGCAGTGCCGTGAGATAAGAGCCCACCCGATACTCGGAAATCAGGAAGCCATGAATGTGACGCCCAACCGGGCCAACTGTGCCGAGATGACCAAACACGGCGTCTTCCCCTGAAGCCCAGCCGAGGCTCTGCACATTGCCATGCCGGTTAAGAAGCTTGAAGGACTGTACGAGCTGCGCCCCGCCGACACTCTCGATCACCAGATCGATACCTTCCTTCACATCATCAAGGCTGGTCACAACAAGGTCCGCGCCAAGTTCGCTCAGACCCGCTGCACTGGCTTCTGATCCCACAGAGGCGATAACGCGCGCACCACCCAGCCGTGCAAGCTGAATTGCAAAGCGGCCTACACCGCCAGAAGCACCGGTGATCAGAACGGTTTTGCCTAAGATTGGCCCACCAAGCTGCAAGGTCGCAAGCGCCGTAACAGCTGCCGTTGGCAGGGTTGCAGCTTCTGCGGGATCGACACCCTCCGGAATGACCGCAATATCTTCCACATGCGCAATGCGCTTTTCAGCCCAGGCTCCAAGTGGAGCGCGTGTGACAACCAATGTTCCAATGGGCGGCGCTTTGGTTTGTGGGCCAACGGCTACAATCACACCGGACGCATCCCATCCAAGAACTGTACCATCAGCCTCAAGACCGCGCGCACCACGTCGGGTTTCACCGAAGTTCAACGAAGTATGTGTGACATCGATAAGAACTTCCCCATAGCCCGGCTCAGGTGTCGCTCGCGTTGCAAAACGCAGACCGCCGGACGTTGCTCTATCTGTCTCAATAACTCGAATGGTCATGCGGTGATCCTTTCCAGACGTCCTGCAATCGACGCGCCGCGGGTAACGACGTTATAAACAAAGCTATTAAGCTCAACACGCTGGCGCAGGTCTTCCAGCTCAGCGTCAGAGGCGGGAGACTGGATTTTCGCGGTGTAGCGAAATTCCAGATCGACGGGCTCGCTTGAGCCTGTTCCGGTTTGTCCCGGTTTGCTAACGGCTTCGGCAACAACTTCCAGCGCATCGATCTCGATATCGAGCAGTGACGCCTGAATAAGAAAGCCATGATTGAGGCAACCAGCAACAGCGCCGATCAGCAATTCACCCGGGGCCGGACCAAGATCAAAGCCACCCCCAGCGGGCGATCCATCGGTGATAATCTGAAAATCACGAATGAAAAGACGTCGGATACCGCTGCGTCCTTCGGCAACAACGCGGGCGGAAAGCTGGCCAGTGCCTGCTGGCTGTCCCTTTTTTGCGTCGTGCAGCTTTCTCTTGTGTCGGATATATTTTGTCAGACCACTGGTCATAGGTATTTCCTGTATTCGGTATGTTGGAAGAAAGGCTTATTCAGCAGGTTTGATTTCGTATGGCAGCGTCCAGTCATCCCGGCGGATGTCCCATACGACTTTGTTGCTGTAGGCATAGGTTTGCGGCAGATCCCAAAGGAAGACAGCGAGTGCTTCGTCAGATGCTACTTCTGTCGCGCGTTTGACCGATGCAAGCTCGGCGTCCTTGGTAAGTGCGCCTTTCGCCTGTTTTACCGCTTCGTCAAAGGCGGCTGGGACGGGTCCAATTGTCTGAAAATGCGTGCTGCCGAGATAGGTCAGTGTTTCGGCCGCAATGCTTGCCGTATCGGCGTAACCAAACCACGTCAGGCCAGCGGCTTTGTCGGATGCCGCGCGCTCGGCATGGGACGAAGCGGGCAGAATATTGAGCTGCGCACGGACACCAACCGCTGCCAGCTGGGCCGCGATAATCTGCGCTGCCTGCTCTCCACCGACATAGGTGCCTTTGCCAAACACCATCTCGACATCAAAGCCATCCGAATAGCCTGCTTCCGCAAGCAGCGCTTTGGCCTTATCGGGATCATACGGCCATGGCTTCAGGTCTGTGTTGTAACCCTCATGAAAGCTGGTGATGATCTGGCTGTTGGCTGGGCTTACCAATCCTTTGAACAGCGCCTTGGTAATTGCTTCCTTATCAATGGCGTAGTTCAAAGCCTGCCGCACACGCGCATCATCAAGCGGCTTGATATTGGTGTTGAAACGGATGATCTGTACGCGCGTACTCGGACGCGCACCTGCCACAAGATTACCATTGCTTTCAAGCTGCGCGAGATCCTGCGGTGCGATAACCGCTGCGGCATCAATCTCGCCGGATTTCAGGCCATTAATCTTGGCTGCGGCGTCGACCACAACGCGGAACTGCGCCTTGGTAAAGGGTGCTGCCTTGCCGAAATAATGTTCATTGGCTTCAAGGTGAACTTCGCCCTCTGGATTATAGCTAACCAGCTTATAGGGGCCGGTGCCAAGAGCCTCAATCGCCGGATTGTGTGACTTGGCCCATTCCGGTTCCAGATAGAAAATGCCTGCCAGCCGCTTGGGAAACTCAATGTCAGGCGCCTTCAGCGTGAAGGCAACCTGATGCGGTGAAAGGGCTTCAACCTTATCAACCGCCTTCATCGACGAGACGATCCAGCTTGGCTTTTCCGACGACAGGATGCGCTCGATGTTCCACTTAACGACGTCAGCATCAAATGGCACATTGTTGGAGAAAACCACGTCGTCGCGCAGATCGAACACCCAACGTGTATCCGATTCCTGCTTCCAGTCTTTAGCCAGAACACCCACCAGTTTGCCTTCACCATCAAGGCGTGTCAGTGGCGAATAGATCGAGGCGATGATGCTCAAATCGCCGCGTAAATTGCCCCCAACGGCTGGATCAAGGGTCAGCAAGGCATAAGGCAGCGCCACCACCAATTCATGGGTCTTGCCATAGTCCGCAGGTGCCTGCGCGTGGGTTACTGATAGCGTTGCTGACATGAGAAGCAGGCTTGCTCCCATCAGTCTCAATGCGTTCAATGATCGTCTTACAATCATGTGTTTCTTCCAGTGTTTGTATTCAGATTCAGGGCTTGGGAGCGACAAGCGTCTTTCGACCGGGAATAGCCGCAAGCAATTGTCGGGTGTAAGGATGAGCCGGAGCCTCAAATATCCGGCGGGTTTCGCCGCGCTCTACGATTTCACCGCCACGCATCACCACGACTTCGCGACAAAGCCGTGCAATGACCGATAGATCGTGAGAAATGAGCAGTTGCGCTGTGCCACGCCGACGCTGCATATCTTCCATCAAGGCAAGCACGCGCTCACGCGATGTGGAGTCGAGTGCCGCAACTGGCTCATCGGCGATGAGAAGTTTGGGGGTGGGCGCAATCGCACGTGCAAAACCCACGCGCTGCCGCTGTCCTCCCGATAGACGCCCCGGCAAGCTATGCCACAAAGACGGATGGATACCAACTTCTTCAAGTAAGCCTTGCGCAACTCTCACGGCCTCAGCGTTGCGAAGCCCTCTGGCAAGCAAGGGTTCCGCCACTGTGTCCACAATGCTTATGCGTGGATCGAGAGACGAATACGGGTCCTGAAACACATATTGCACGTGGTCTGAGCGTGTCCGTGGAGGTCGAACATTGCCGTCAATCAGGATATGGCCGTCATCTGCGCGCTCCAGTCCGGCAATAATCCGCGCCAGCGTGGTTTTACCCGACCCACTCTCGCCAACAATCCCCAGTGTCGTTCCAGCATGCACCGCAATATCGACACCACCAAGCGCGCGCGGACCATTGCGGAATGTCTTTTGAAGAGCTTTGACTTCAAGAAGTGGAGGTTCGGAACCAAGGTCGTCAAATGCGATGCTCGCAGTCGCAAAAGTCAGTTCACTTGCTTTCAGAAGTGATCGCGCCGCGCTACTGGTCGGATTTGCAAAAAGATCGCGCGTAGCGCCAGTTTCAACAATCGCCCCGGCATCCATGACTGCAACACTATCCGCTCGATCCCGGATCACGCCAATGTCGTGGGTAATCAGGAGAATGCCGAACCCATGACGTTTTTGCAGCCGGGCAATGAGATCAAGAATTTGCGCCTGAACCGTTACATCAAGTGCAGTCGTCGGCTCATCCGCGATAAGCAGTTTCGGCTGCCGTGCCAAAGCCATGGCAATGACAACGCGCTGCGCCAGCCCGCCCGAAAGTTCGTGTGGCCACGCGGTCAGTTTCTTTACCGGCTCTTTGATGCCCACCTCTTCCAAAAGGCGCAGGCAGATATTCGCAGCCTTGGCTTTATCGCGGCGCATGGCAGGCGATAGGGCTTCAAACAGCTGAGCGCCAACGCTCAACCGCGGATTAAGCGCTGTTGTCGGGTTCTGAAAAACCACACCAATCTGTGACGTTCTGAAGTCACGGCCTTGGCCAGATATGCCAAATGCGAGTGGTCTTCCATCGAGATAGGCCTGTCCATCAGCATGAAGGCTTTGGGGCAGAAGACCTGCAACAGCCATTGCTGTGAGTGTTTTACCGGAACCGGATTCACCAACAATCCCAAGCGTTTCGCCTTGTTTCAGCGTGAATGACACCGGACCTGCAAGCGCCGTTTCATTTGACCTGACAACCAGTCCTTCAACGTACAGAAGCGTGTTGATGAATGTCATGCCGGCGCTCCTGTTTCACGCGCAGAAAGCCTGCTTGAAAGAGCGTCGCCCAAAAGCTGCACACCAAAAAGAAGACTGAGGAGAGCAAGAGCAGGCATAAGCGACAGCCACCAGGCGGCACCGAGCTGCGATTTTCCCTGAGCGATCATGAGGCCCCAATCGGCAGTTGGCGGCTGAATACCCAAACCAATGAAGCTGAGACCGGCTTCTGTCATGATGATGAAGGCAGCGCTTATTGTTGAAGTTGCAATCAGCAGCGGCAACAGCCCCGGCACGATATGGCGCACAACGGACTTCCACAACGGAACACCTGCAAGCCAAGCGGCTTCCATATAGCCCTGATTACGCGCATTCAGCGTATAGGAACGCGCGACACGGAAATGCAGAGGCCAGCTTTCAAGCGCCAGAATAAGGATTAGGTTCTCAAGCCTTGAACCAAACAAGGCCAGCGCAAGAAGTGCTAAAACCAGACCGGGAATTGTTAGCTGAATTTCAGCGATCCGGGCAATGATCTGATCGAGCAAACGATTGCTCAATCCTGCAACAATACCCAGCAGGCTTCCGATAAAGGCAGAGAGAAGCGTTGCAATGGTTGCAACGAGCAGCACAGGGCGTGCGCCGTAAAACACCCGGCTTAAAATATCTCGACCAAGATCATCGGTGCCGAGCCAATGTCCGCTGTTGAATGACGGCTCTTGCAGAAACGCCATCAGATCACTGGAGTTGGGCTCATAAGGTGCGAGGAGTGGTGCAAAAATGGCAGCCACCACCCAGAGCAGGAGGATCAGCAAGCCGATCTTGCCTCTCAAAGCCAGCTTTGGCGTTGGAGTTTCACGAGAGCCATCAACGAATTCTGGATTGGAAATCTCGATCATTTTGTCACCGCACTTCGTGGATCGACAACAGCGATGGAAAGATCGGCGAGCAGATTGCAGAAACTGACAGTCAGGGCGATCAGAACAATTGCCGCCAGAATGACTGGATAATCTTTCATGCCAACGGCGCTAACCAGAACCGTGCCAACACCCGGCCAGCCAAAGACTGTTTCTGTCAGAACAGCTCCGCCCAACAGTGCCCCCGTTTGCGTGCCCAAGAGGGCAATCACAGGAACGAGGGCATTGATAGCGATGTGCCTGAAACGCAGACGACCGAGCGAAATCTGTTTCGATAAAGCAGTGCGGACATGGTCGGCACCCTGCTGCTGTTTAAGACTGGTGCGAAACAGCCGTGCCACGGGCGGAGCAATTAACAAAGACAAAGTCAAAGCAGGCAAAACGAGATGCCGTAGACTACCACTGCCTCCCGTTGGGAGCCAGCCAAGCGTCAAAGAGAAGAAAAGAACCGCAAGGATGCCCGTCACAAAAACCGGCGTCGACTGCACAACCGTTAAAAGTGCCAACGGTCCTTCACGAAGAAACCGGTTTGATGACGTGGCCGACAGATAACCAGCTAGCAACCCTAATGCCGAACCGATCAAAAGCGCCGTCAAAACCAGCACGAGCGTCAGTGGTATCGCAGGCGCCAGAACATCAACCGCCGGGGTGTCAAAACGCAGGGACTTTGGAAACTCGCCACGCAGGCTATTAAACAGGAACTGCCCATATTGCTCGATCACAGGGCGATCAAACCCATAGCTTGCGTTCAGCGCTGCGACTTCTTCCTTCGTCGCTTGCCCGCCAGCAAGCAAAGTTGCCGGGCTGCCCGTTGCAAAAATCAGGAAGAACACCAGAGACACTGAACCGAGAACAGAAATAGCCGTCGCACCAAGCCTTTGCAGGATAAAAGACGGGCGAATGTCACGCCGACGACGCGGCAGCTTACGCAAAACGTCCCGAGGAGCCTGCTCGCTATGAGCGCCCTCACCGGCTTGCAGCCAGAACTCCTGTTCGCGTTGCGTTATAGTCATAATGCGCTCTCGACAATTAAATCCTATAAAATTTATAGGCTAATTATCGTCAGCTATTAAGAACCTGACGTTTTGTCGTTTCATGTCGCAGAGAAACAAATTGCTAAACAAATAGGACAATTGAGGCTGACATTCGTCAGTGGCTATAGCGCTGACGAAAGCTGGTAGAGCGAAGCGGCGAGCCAGAACAAGGTTCAGAAAGTACCCCTCAAATCCGCAGCAGCATATCATCAGCGTCGAAACAGCTCCGAAACATGGTGTGAAACGACTGAAAACCACGCCGTTGATTGCCAATGAGAGCTGATAACGGTGATGGGCAGATAAACGCCTGGACCGATACATGGCCCAATATCCAGCCTGCACAATATTCGATGTAGATTCCTGGCCACTCGGCGCGCCGATCTTGTACCGTTACCCTTGTTCGTGATCAGGACAAAGCTAACTGTAGCACCCGGCGAAGCCTCCACCATTATGGAGCCGCTCGGCATTTTATGGACTTGCTGGAATTACGAATGGCATTTGAGCTACATACGGCGCAACTGGCAGCACCACGCAGATCATGGGCCCAGGAAGCTGAAATGTGGGAGGCACTAAAACAGTTCGACGGCTCGCAGGATGACGAAGCGGCGTTGGATCAGCATGAAAATGCTGCGGCAGTCAGCATTTTCACGCAATCTCAATCACGCTCTGATCACGCCGGAATACATACAAAACACGGTTATAGAATACCGCGCCATTTGTGAAGCAATCAGCGCACGCGATGCAGAGCAGGCCCGCGCAGCCATGCAGGCCAACCTTACTTGCAGCCATTAGCGCTATCGGTTCACCCCTGAGCAATATTACTGAACCCGAGTCGGCTTTGTGGGTGCGAAGTTAACTCTTCCAAAAAAGTCAAAAACTGTGGTTTGCTCTCTCACTGCGAAGAAGTCCTGAATATTGCCTGGACGCGAATGGCGTTCCGATCAAGATAGGAACTCCAAATAGTCAGGATTAGAGCGATAGTCACTAGAATGGCACCAACCCAAGGTGTCGATCCAAGGCCTAGCGAGGATTCCACAACGAGGCCACCAAGCCAGGCTCCAATGGCAATACCAAGATTAAAAGCAGCGATGTTTAATGCGGAGGCCACATCTACAGCACCTGGGCGGTGTTCCTGAGCAAGCTTAACGACATAAAGTTGGAGTCCCGGCACATTGCCGAACTGAAGAAACCCCAGCAAAGCCAATGTTACAATTGCAGGCAACGGAGATACGGCAGTAAATGTCAACATGATCAACACGAGGGCTTGTAAGGCAAAGAGACCTATCAGGGCTTTCACAGGATTCTTGTTGGCAATCCGCCCACCAGCAATGTTGCCTAAAGCAATTGCGACGCCGTATAGCACCAATACGAGGCTTACACTTTTCTCAGAAAATCCAGTTATCTGCTGGAGGATCGGTGCGAGATAGGTAAAGGCAACAAAGGTTCCGCCATAGCCCAATGCCGTCATTGCGAATACGATGAGCAGCCTTCCTGAGCTCAACACTTTCAATTGATCAAGAATATTAACCGGAGCAGCTTTCCTCAAGTTGTTAGGAAGAAGTGTCAGGATTGCCAAAAAAGCGATAATACCAAGGGCAGCAACAGCCCAGAATGTCGCGCGCCAACCAAACACCTGACCGATGTAAGTGCCAAGAGGAACGCCAGTAACGATTGCTACTGTAAGCCCCATGAACATCATGGCAATCGCAGACCCGCGACGATCTTGCGGTACGAGATCAGCTGCAATGGTTGCACCAACTGAGAAGAAGACACCGTGTGCAAATGCGGCCAATACTCTGGCAACAAGGAGCAACGTGTAGTTTGGTGAAACTGCTGCTACTGCATTTCCGACAATAAAAAGCGCCATCAGCCCGAGCAGTAAGGGCTTTCTCTCGACGCGTCCGGTGAGTGCGGTCAGAACGGGTGCACCAAACGTAACGCCCAGTGCATATACGCTGACGATTAAACCTGCCAATGGCAATGTAATATGCAGATCACTCGCAACAGTGGGTAAGAGGCCAACAATTACAAATTCTGTAGTTCCAATCGCATAGGCTGCGATTGTTAGAGCAAATATAGCTAATGGCATGACCATTCCTTCGTCGATGGCGATTTTGAGATCGCTATCGGCTTATTTATCTGAGGGTTCCAGTTGGCCGGAATATGGTCCTGGAGGACTTGATTGATAATCCGCATTGTTGGATTAATATTTATGAAAAAAATTCACAGGTAGCACCAATGGATAATCGTACCGGGGAAATGGAGGTGTTTGTTGTCGCCTCGGAACTGCAAAGCTTCTCAGCTGCGGGCAGACGGCTGAACATATCCCCCTCTGCGGTGAGCAAAATTGTTACGCGTATTGAGGATCGTCTCGGAGTGCGGTTATTGCATCGATCGACACGAATGATGACATTGACTCCAGAGGGAGAAACTTATCTGGCCCGGGCTCGACAGATATTGTCTGACATTGATGATACGGAGAAGAGCATCGCTAATAGGCGTGATAATACGCCTCGTGGTTTGCTCAGGGTCAGTGCTTCTGTCGGGTTTGGAGAGGTAATATTATTGCCACTCCTGCCGGCCTTCCTTGAACAATATCCAGATGTCCAGATCGATCTATCACTTACAGACGGCATCATTGGCTTGATCGAAGAACGCACGGATGTTGCAATACGTTCTGGATTGATGGCCGATTCCTCATTCAAGGCCAGAAAAATTTTTGAAAGCCGACGTGTTGTCGTCGCATCCCCCGACTATTTAGCATCGAAAGCAGTCCCGCTAACGCCGCAAGACCTTGCTCATCACAATTGCTTCAGTTTTAACTTCGGTCGCACCCTTAATGAATGGCCATTCCGAAATCCGGGATCGTCAGAGGTTTATCGCATACCAATTACGGGCAATGCCCTGGTGAACAGTGGAATGGTCATCCGCAGACTTTGCCTTTCAGGAGCAGGTCTGGGAAGAGTGGGGCAGTTTCATGTGCAAGCCGATATTGAAGCTGGCCGTCTCATTCCAGTGCTTGAGGACTTCAACGCAGAAGATATTGAACAGATACATGCCGTGTTTTTGGGGCACAACTATCTCGCTGCTCGTATCCGCGCTTTCATAGATTTTCTTTCCGAGAATATACACACGAGCGGCTACTTACTTCGCTAAGATAGAGCCGTATTTTCTATAAGGTCAGGGATCCAGGGTTCGGAGAGAGCAACCAGTTTCAGGTTTGGTGTGATGTGATGAAGCTTGCATAGCCGTCACCAATCGCTCTGCTAAGAAAGCCTGAATAATGATCGTAAGCTTTATCTTCTGGCGAAACGCGCCCAAAGATCGGCGTTTCAAAAACCCTCATCGGTATAAGAACCAGCGGCACTGATACAGGCGTTAGCTGCGCTCCCTGCCCCGCCCGCAAGGTCGTTAGAATCCCATACATTTCACCTGAAATACTGGGACGGGATAAAACCGCCATTCGATGCTGACCTGATGTGTTAGTGACCAGGTAAACATGGCCCGAGAGATGGGGAACGGAAACACGTCCATGTTGCGAGAACGACGTATCGATACGTTCCCGCTCTTCAAACTTTAAATGCGTATTTTCAGAATCCCAGCCAATATCAGTGCAGTAAGCAAAGATATCACTGCTCTTACCAAAGGAAGGGCGAAGCGTTAAAAATGTGCCTTCCAGCCAGGAGACCGCAGCACGCGAATATGCCCCTAAATCTTCATGAGCATGTGCCTGAGGGGGGATTATTATTGGCTTTTCCGTCTCTGGCTTATCACGCAGCTTCAGCCCCATAGCCTGCTCAAGCCGGATGATTGTCGCGAGTGTAAATGGACGGTGACCCGACAGAGCTTTTTCGAGCGTCGATAGGCTAATACGCGCCTCGTCTGCCAATTGTTGACGGGAAATTCTGCGACGCGCTATCTCCTCTCGTACACGTTCAGCGACATGGCTGTTCATCTGATCGGGTAAAACAGCGTCTTGCTGAGACATGAAATCTTCCTGAATACGTACTTTCCTTCACAATTCCACACAACGGCGCAAGCGGCAAGGTGGTTTGCGGCAAACGGCGGATAAAACTTGGCAAAGCTTACGCTGGTGCCAAACAAGCGGAACAGTGAAGAATGCCTCCAGTTAAACGATCAATACAGGAGCGCATCATGTTGCCTGCCTACAGACACTTACACGCGAGCGAGAAATCAACGCGTCTGTCGCATTTCTGCAAAGCCATCTGGTTGATGAATATGCTGATATTACCGATTGTGGCGGTTATTCTTTCACTCCTGAATATCGCCTCAGCCCGAGCAGAAAAGCCCGCATATCTGACACCGAATGCGGTACAAAGCGGTAGCCTTCTGCTGCAAAGCAGTAAGGAGGGCCAGTATATTGAAGCACCTCGCCTTACAACAGATTACGACATTGATGTCAGCGGCCCGACAGCTCGCGCCCGTCTGAGCCAGATTTTTGAAAATCCGACTGACGGCTGGGTAGAGGGGCTATATGTTTTTCCGTTGCCCGAAGATAGTGCGGTCTATTCTTTGAAAATGATTGTTGGTGACCGAATTATTGTCGCTGATATCAAGGAAAAGCAGGTAGCACGCGAAATTTACGAAAAAGCAAAGAGTGAAGGCAAAAAGGCAGCACTCATTGAGCAACAACGACCTAACATTTTTACCAATGCGGTTGCTAACCTCGGACCTCACGAGAAAGTCGTTGTACAAATCGAATATCAACAGCCTGTCCGCCTGAATGACGATCAGTTTTCCTTGCGCCTGCCACTTGTGGCTGCACCACGATACAATCCAGAAAACGTTCATCCCATTGAACAAGCCGTCAACATTGATGGCGGCTGGGGAAATACTCAAACACAGCCAATCATTGGTCCTGATAATAGCCCTATCAAAACGTCGCTTATTATGCCGGGTGAAAAGCGCATGAACCTGGTCACAATCGGCATCAACCTTAAACCTGGCTCTGCTACAACTGAGATTAGTAGCCTTTATCATAAGGTTCATATTGATCAGCAGAGCCCGCAGACGTCTAAAATCACTCTGGATGGTGAAACCACAGCGGACCGTGATTTTGTGCTCGAATGGCGAGCCGCGAAGACAGATATGCCAAACGTCGGATTGTTTCGCGAACGCGTTGGCGATGATGACTATGTACTTGCATATGTAACTCCACCGCATGCTGAACACGACACGGTTCAGTCGCGGGAGATCATCTTCGTGATCGATAATTCTGGTTCAATGGGCGGCACATCAATGAGACAGGCCAAGACCAGTCTCCGCTATGCCCTTTCCAGACTTAACCCCGGAGATCGTTTCAACGTAATTCGCTTTGACAACACACTCACCAAGTTCTTCGAGGATTCTGTCGATGCCACAGAGCAAAATATTGATGATGCCCGCCAGTATGTTGCCAGCCTCGAAGCTGTCGGCGGAACAGAAATGTTGCCCGCAATGCACGCGGCTTTTGATGACAGCCACAAAAAAGATGGTTTGCGCCAGATCGTGTTCCTGACGGATGGCGCAATCAGCAATGAACAGCAATTGCTTGATGTTATTGCATCGCGTCGCGACCGCTCACGTCTCTTCATGGTCGGCATCGGATCGGCCCCCAATACATATCTGATGAATAAAGCCTCTGAACTTGGTCGCGGTACGTTCACACATATCGGTTCGCCTGATGAGGTGGAGCAACGTATGCGTGAATTGTTTGATAAGCTGCAGAGCCCGGCTGTAACGAGTGTGACAGCGAAATTTTCACAGGACGGTGCCAGCCAAACCCCTGGTATGCTTCCAGACATCTATCACGGCGAACCCCTCGTTATTGCTGCACGGTTAAAGCATGCAACTGGGTCACTAACGATTGAAGGCAATGTTGGAAGCCGCCCCTGGACGATCACCTTGCCACTTGATGCGGTGGGCAATGCAGACGGTATTTCTAAGATATGGGCTCGGCGAAAAATCGATGATGCAGAAGTTGACATAAAACTGAACCGCGTATCACCGCGCGCAGCTGATGCACGTATCCTTAGTCTCGCATTGGAACATCATCTCGTAACACGGCTTACAAGTCTGGTAGCCGTAGATCAGACGCCAGAACGTCCCTCAAATACCCCGCTTACCCGTGCAGAAATTCCACTCGAACTGCCAGCTGGATGGGACTTTGATTCTCTCTTTGGCATTCGTACTGAACAAAGCCCTGCGGATCACGCTGATGCCAGCGTTGAAAAAACACAGCTTCGCGAAAAAGCTGCCATCAGCGCGCCAAATCTTCCGGCACCAACAATGAGTTTGCCGCAGACTGCCACACCCGCAACCCTCAATATGCTTCAGGGCTTAGGCACGATTTTCATTGGGTTTTTGGCCTTTTGGTTCTCCCTTCGCAGAAAGAACGCACAATGAAGATGATTATAGCTCAGAAACCCAAACCAACGGAGCGCGCTATGTTGCGCGCTTCCATAAAGCTCGTCTCGATTACCATAATTGTCTGCGGCCTCGTACTTTTCAGTCAAGGGCTCTGGATCCATGCAAAGGCCTATGCAGCACAAATTCTTCTGGAACGAGCTTTTTCACAGAGCATCAACTCTGGTGAGAAGGTAAAACCATGGCGTTGGGCTGATACCTGGCCGGTCGCACGTATCGAAGCGCCACGACTGGAAATGTCCGCTATTGCTTTGAGTGATGTGAGTGGACAATCTCTGGCCTTTGGTCCCGGCCATTTACAAAATACCCCGCAGGCCGGGGATAGCGGAACCGCAGTCTATGCGGCGCATCGTGATACGCATTTTGCTTTTCTCAAAGATATTGAAAAAGGAGACCTTATCCGTGTTACGCGCAATGACGGAAAGACATATACTTATCGCACCACCCATATGACAATTACGCGCTGGGACGAGGCCCAGGTTGATATTCATGCATCGGGCTCGCATCTCGTTCTTGCAACGTGTTATCCTTTTGATGCCATCACGCAAGGGTCGTTACGCTATCTCGTCTATGCAGATATTGTTGTAGAAGATATAGAACAGGTTCCGTTTGTCCGACTTTGAGGTAATGTTTGATGCGCCAGTACATAATTGCACTTTTGTTACTCATGCCGGGCGTCGCATTCGCAAATAGCGATGAAGATCGTTATTCCTATATCTGCGACCATGATAATGCCATTGAGATTATTATTGCACAGGATAAGCCAGATAGCTTAATACTCAATGCTTTCAGTAAAGAGCGTATTTTTGAAAGAGTTAGCTCCACCCCCCTCAATTTATTCAAGGGGGAGCAGGGATATGAAATATCTTTTGAAAATATGAACCAGATATTCCTTACAACTCAAGGCGTGCAATACACATGCAATTTGGATGCCGCTGGCTAGGATAGCTTTCGCGTATCTTATTCAAAAAACCGCTTTAAGCACTCGCCCCACTCTGTTAGGTCCAGAAATACCGGACAATATGGAAGAAGACAGGCGCTGAGAAAACAAGGCTGTCGGCACGGTCGAGCATGCCGCCATGACCTTCAATCATATGCCCCCAATCTTTCACCCCGCGGTCACGTTTGATGGCCGATGCGACCAGCCCGCCAAAAAAGCCCATAATGCAGACAGCTGCGGCAAGCGCACCCGCCTGAACGGGCGAAAAAGGTGTAAGCCATGCAAGCCCAGCACCCAGCAGCGAGGCGGCAGCTATCCCACCGACAAACCCTTCCCATGTCTTGGACGGGGAGATATTGGGCGCAATACGATGTTTGCCGAAGAGCTTGCCAAAAATATATTGCAGCACGTCGCTGCCCTGAACAGTCGCAACCAGAAAGGCTATCAGCAGCAGTTCTTTGCCGTCATAGCCCGCAATATCCAGCGTCATCAGCGCAGGCACATGGCTGATGCAATAGACCGAGAGCATGATTCCCCATTGCTGCTCGCTGATGCGTTCGAGAAAGCGCGATGTATCTCCGGAAAGAGCGGTCAGCACCGGCATGGCGAGGAAGCAATAGACCGGGATGAAGATGGAATAGAGGCCATACCAGTCGGTCCAGATCAGATAATACTGTACCGGAATGACCAGCAGAAACATGCCGAGCAAGACACGGTGATCAGCGCGGCGGGTTTGTGTCAGCGTTGCATATTCGCGCAAGGATGCGAAAGAAATGAGTGCAAACAGCACGATCACGCCGCCTTTGCCGAACAGGAAGGCGATGCACATGGCGCCGACCATGATCCACCATGCTTTGATGCGGGCATTGAGGTTAACCAGTGTGGATGAAAGCGGCTTTGGTGCGCGCCACGACAATACACCGGCAACAGTGCTGGCTGTTACCAGAACGCCCATGAGGCCAAGGAAAAGCTGGGTTGTTTCGCTCATGGGTGATTACCATTCTGAGGCTGAATATCGAGAAGGCTTTGGCGGGCGCGGGTCAAGAAATCCCTGCGATCTTCGCCCATATTGAGTTTAACCGGCGCACCGAAAATGACGCGGCAAAGCAGCGGCACAGGCAGCATTGCGCCCTTTGGCAGCACACGTGACATATTTTCAATCCAGCATGGCACCAGTTCGACATCGGGCCGCGCCAGCGCAAGATTGTAGATGCCGGAGCGAAAACGCAGCAGCGCTTCATCACTCATGTTGCGTGTGCCTTCCGGAAAGATGATGAGCGAATGACCATCGGCCAGCGCTTTCAGCATCACTTCCATCGGGTCTTGCGTGCGTTCCACCCAATTGCGTTCCACAAGCACGGTTCGCAGCAGCACTTCTGCCATGAACTGGCGCACGGCATTGCCGCGCCAGTAATCGGCACCAGCGACAGCACGGGTCCGGGCGCGTTCTTCCTGGTTAAGACAGGAGGAAAGCAGAATGAAATCACCATGGCTGGTGTGGTTGGCAAAATATATGCGCTGGTTGCGCGAGGGTCCGGTGCCGTTCCAGATGGGCCGCACGCCGGTGATCCCGCGTGAGAGGATCGCGAGTAACGAGCCGAAAATCGATTGCACCTGATGACGGATCAGCTCCCGCATGTCAAAGCCCCTGACCATGTGGCACGAAGGCCAGAAGAAAGAACAGCGCGATAGCCAGTATCAGAAAAAACCGCATCCGCATGATGATGCGCCTAGAACCGGCGATGCGCTCAGAAAGCAAACGGGTGGGGCCGATAGCTTCTCGCAAACCCATTTTCTCAAGAACCTTATCAAGTTCGATCAGCCCTGCCTCTTCAACAGGATTTGCAGCAACCAGTCGGAAAAGTGCGGCATCAAAAAGCAGATGCGCTGCAATTCCAAGAGCGCTCAGTGTGCTCAAAAGCAGAACCGGCCACACCAGCCAGAAGGTGAGATCATGGACAGCACGCAAGAACGGCGCGATAGCCAATATCAATACGGCCAGTGCAATGCCGAGATAGGCGTTGCGCTGCAAACTTGCCGCGATGCTTGATGCCTGCGCGCTCATTGATGCACCTCAGCCGAGTGGAGATGCACCGGCCAGCCTTTTGCGCGGATCAGCGCTTCGGCTTCGCGTTGATTGTTCACGCGGCCTGTGTTGATAAGCCAGTGGGCTGCAACGGTGGCGCTGCGTTGAAAGCCCAACGCGCAACAAATGAGTACCGGACCGTGATGGCGTGCAACTTCGACCGCATCCGATGCGAGCCGAAGCTTTTCTGCTGGAAGCTTGATGAGATCAATCGTGCCGTAGCTTTTCCAATCAATAGAGTGCGCGTGTGGCACCATTTCGGATGCGAGATCAATAACGGTCGAAAAAAAATGCAGGTCTTTAGCCTTGGGGAAGCGTCCGAGAAAAACATTGTTGCCAAGTTCGACATGGGCTGGAAATTTGCGCGTCCACAAGCGGATATTCAGCCGGGCAAAGAAGCGGTAAGGCCAGAGCAAAAGGCGGCTGGCAAAACTGACCGAGCCGTTAGTTTGTTTCTCAAAAATGCCAGAACCCGCACCGAAATAGCCGAGCGCCACGATTGCAAGTGCGGTTGCAGGCCAGAGCCAGAAAATGGCATAGCCAGTTATGCAGAGGCCATGGACGCCCAGCGCAAGAAAAACTGACGCCCCCGCAAGATAATACAAGCCGATACGCCGGGATTTCGGGTCTAATGTGAGCTGAAAATCTGCCAAAGGCGATGGCGTATTGCGTGGGAAAAGCCACAGAGCAAACAGCCCGAGCAAAGCGCCTGCCGGAATATCAACCGCATGATGCTGATAGGTGGTCAGCACCGATAATCCGATCAGCAGACACCAGATATGCCATATCACGCGCAGGCCAAAGTTCATCACGCCGCGCATCTGATCCCAGATGATAATCAGCAGGGCAATATGCAGTGAAGGTGCCTGATTGAACGGCTTATCAAATCCGCCCAGCACATTGAACATAAAGCCCGGAAGCCCGGACGTTTCAGGCTTAACAAAAGTGGCGGTCAGCGGAAAGGCAACAAAACACAGAACAGCGATGATCTGTGCTGTGAGATAACGTTTTGCCAGTCTGTCTACCTGTTCCGGGCTGTCATTGATGAACAGCGCAATTGCGTAAAACAGATTGACCGACCAGTAGGGAATGATGCTCCACGCGATAAAGGGAATATGGCCTTCCCAGTTGAAAGCGAGGTTTGGCACATCATGATAGAGTGATGCAAGCCAGTTGGCGGTGCCATAGGTCAGATAGAAAAAGGGGCCGAGAAACAACAGCCAGAGGATTGAACGGCGGATGACAGCCCGCCGAGAGAAACCATCATGGTCTGCCAGTCGTGTGATCACGCTGCATTGTCTCCGGTGCGTTCGGCGATCGAGACAGTGAAAATGCCCCATTGATCAATGCGCTGTTCGATCTTGCGATAGCCTGCCTCTTCAACAAGCTGATCCATTTCTCCCTGCGTGCGGCGACGCATGACCCAAGCCTGTCCGCCGCGATGTGACGTCAGCGCACGCGCGATCATTTCAAGCTGCGGATGCCATGGCTGGTTGGTGTAAATGAGCAGTGAGCCCGGCTTCTGCACACGGGCGAGGCCCGAAAGCGAACGGTTGATCAGCGCATTATCCGCAAACAGCTCATAAAGCCCCGAAACAATTGCAAGATCTGGTTGCGGCGTGATGCTTGCAAGGCTTTCGTCGTCAAAAGCGTCGCCTTCTTCCATATGAGCGATGGCCTCAAGTCCGCGCTCTTTGATGAGCTTGCGTCCGGCAAGCACATTGATCGGTGAATAATCGCGCAGATGAATGCTGTTCGGCAATTCGCCAGCACGCACCACGGCATCAATCACATAGCGGCCATGACCGCAGGCAATGTCGAGGATGTTGGTCGAGCGACCTTCGTTTTCGAGCCGCCGGATCGCATGTCGGATCAGTTCTTCAAGATGCACTTTGCGTTGGCGAATGCCGCGCCAGCCGATTGCTTCCAGAAACTGTTTATCGATGAGTTTGCCGCCGGGGCCTATGCCACGCGCTTCGTTTTCATAGACATAATCGAGCGTGGAACCGGAATCAAAGCCGGTGCGACGACCAACACTCAGGCCATTCGATAAAAGCGAGCCAAAGCTGATGGAGGCACGCGTTGATGCCCAGTAAAGCCCGCGTGGTGAAAGCAGCGGCAGCGGGCTGGATAGTTTGTCTGCCTCGTCGCGGGTGTGGCCTGCAATATGCGCATCCGTCAGATCAGCGCGCTGTGGCGCCACTGCAAAACGCGCTTCGATAAAATCATGGATCAGCGTGAGCGCTGGTTTGCGGTCGCGCTCGCCGAGCGTGTCATGGTAAAAACCTTTGAGCACATGGCGCTCTTTCACGCGGCTGCCGAGGTTTTCAAAAAAGCGATGCTGCGGCGTTGGCCGCACGACAAAATCGCTGCCAGAAATGAGAAGCTGTGTCGGAACTGTAATCGCCCGCGCATCGTCCACCACGCGCTTCGCCGCCTCATTAAGCTGAAGCAGAATATGCGAGGCGATGGGCCGGGTAATCAGCGGATCGTTGCGATAGGATTCAATGCGCTCCCGATCATGGGTCAAAAACTGCGGTTTGACGTAGGAATTGACGAAGAACATGCCTTTGAGTTTCTGCCAGAGCGCGATGCCCTCTTTGGCGAAAGGCACATAAAGCTTGATGTCGAAGGCTGGCGACGCCATGACAAGCGCACGGATATTAGGCGCATAGTCATGCACCCATATGGCTGCAAGAACCGCGCCGACGCTCTGCGCAATCAACGCCACATCTTCGTTTCTTACGCCGGTTTCATTACGAATATAGGAAACGAAACTATCGAGATCGCGGACCGACGCACCGAAGGACGGTGAAAAGCCGCGGACGCCCGGCGAGTTTCCGTGGCCGCGTGCATCCCAGGCATAGAAGGCGTAATCATCAAGGCCAAGCTCATCAACGAGATGTTTCACTCGTCCGCTATGCTCGTGCCCGCGATGCAGCAGCACAATCACGCCTTTGGGCTTTTCAGACAGCGCAGGCCAGAAACGATAAAACAGCGAAGTGCCGTCATGGGTGACGAAATGGGATTCCTGCGCCTCACGATGTGATGCGGCCTCATGCCCCGTCAGTCCTGCACGCTGGTTCATTCCCACTCCTCTCAGTAAGTCCTCTAACTTATTCTCCTCAATAATTATTGAGTAGAATAGAATATTTGAATAAACGAGCTAAAGCTGGTCTCAAATAGCTGATTTCTAATTAATCGTCATTTCCGAAGGTTTCTTATGTCTGTCTACCAATTGAAATCCCGCTTTCAGAACGTGTTGCGACCGCTTGTAGTGCGGCTTGCAGAGCAGAGTGTGACGGCCAATCAGGTCACGATTGCAGCTGCACTGGTTTCAATTGTTCTTGGTGCTTTTCTTGGCCTGAACTGGAATGCGTTCTGGTTTGCACTGGTGCCAGTCTGGCTATTTCTGCGCATGGCGCTCAATGCGGTTGATGGAATGCTGGCACGCGAGCATGGTCAAAAATCCACGCTCGGTGCCTATCTCAACGAGATTGGCGACGTGATTTCTGATGCCGCGCTCTATGCACCTTTTGCGATCATCGCGCCGTTTTCTGCATTCTGGATTTTCGCGATTATCTTTATCGCCACGCTGACTGAATTTGTCGGCGTGACGGCAGCCTCACTCGGATCTAGCCGCCGTTATGATGGGCCGATGGGCAAGAGCGACCGCGCTGTAGTTTTCGGCGTGCTTGGCGCGTGGGTCGCTATTGATGGGGCTTTACCAGATTGGGCATTCTGGGTGCAGCCGGTTCTTTGTCTGCTTTTGATTATGACGGTCGTCAAGCGCATCCGCAACGGGATCACGCAACAGCTCTAATACCGCTTTGTATTATAATCTAACACCGCTTCCGTCACGAGGCGACACAACGGTTCGTATTCGGAAATTTATCGTGAAACGCTGCTGATGAGCTACAGCGCCATTCCTTGCCGTAACGCAACGCAACGTTTCCGCTTCGCTCTATCAAATCAGCACCAGAGCAAGCCTACTTACTTAAGACGAGATCTTTAGATGGAACAAAGGCTGCTCACACCAGTGTATCTATCACGTTCTGGGTGAATTATTATGCAGCCGCGGTCGAAACGGAACTATGTGCATCAACTGACCATTGATGCACATAGAAAATATTGAATATAATTAAGCCGCCAACGATTCAGCTTCAGGTGTTGGAACTTCAGAAATAGTTTTGAGAACCTGCGAAGCTATCTGATACGGGCAACCCTGTGAATTTGGGCGACGGTCCTCCAGATAGCCTCGATAATCGTTCTTAACAAAGGAGTGAGGAACACGGATAGATGCGCCTCGATCTGCAACGCCGTAGGAAAACTTATTCCACGGAGCTGTTTCGTGTTTGCCGGTAAGTCGCATATGATTATCCGGACCATAAACCTCAATATGCTCATTAAGGTTTTTTTCGAACTGCTTCATTAAGGCTTCAAAATAATCTTTGCCGCCAACTTCACGCATGTGTTGCGTTGAGAAGTTGCAATGCATACCCGAACCATTCCAATCCGTATCACCGAGCGGCTTGCAGTGGTATTCAATATCGATGCCATACTTCTCGGTCAGACGCTGTAACAAATAACGAGCCATCCACATCTGATCAGCCGCATTTTTCGAGCCCTTGCCAAAAATCTGAAACTCCCACTGGCCCTTAGCGACTTCGGCATTGATGCCTTCATGATTAATCCCAGCGGCCAGGCAAAGATCTAAATGCTCTTCGACGATCTGGCGCGCGATTGGTCCAACGCTGTTGGATCCTACACCACAATAGTATGGCCCTTGTGGAGCAGGATAACCTTGTTCAGGAAATCCAAGAGGGCGACCGTTCTGGTAGAAAAAATATTCCTGCTCGAAGCCGAACCATGCGTCTTCATCTTCGAGGATCGTCGCGCGGCTGTTGGAAACGTGCGGTGTAACGCCATCTGGCATCATGACTTCGCACATGACAAGGACACCATTCGACCGTGCTGGATCGGGATAAACAGCGACAGGCTTTAGCACACAATCAGAGCTGCGCCCCTCTGCCTGCATGGTCGACGAGCCATCAAAACCCCAAAACGGCAATTGTTCAAGCGTTGGAAACGCATCATATTCCTTGACCTGTGTTTTGCCACGCAAGCCAGGTGTCGGAGTAAAGCCGTCGAGCCATATGTATTCGAGCTTATATTTGGTCATCGTCCAGTCTCTTTATATCAAATCATTAACTGTCTAACGACGGCTTTGGAGGCTGCCGTTATATCTGAAACAGACAAAGCAAATGTCGTGCCAGTTTCACACTTCTCTGATGAGCACGAGCTGGTTTAGTAAATTAGCCGCTGAAGATGGCTTCAAATTGGGTAAGGGCAAGCAAGAATAGCTAAACGCCAATTACGCAATGATCCCATGTCAGCCTTCCGCTGCCTAGAAAATAGGCAGCAAGCTAAATTTAAGGCACTCGCAGTATTTAAGAGCATGCACTCTGATTTGAAACTGACGGCATTTCTAATTTGTTTATAGCGCTTACTTTTCATAATGGATCGCAACCACACAAATTGAAGTATTTTTGCACTCTGGGATTCCAACGAGATTAACCAGCTTTCCATTCCGATGTTAAAGCCCGGTGGCAATTTTCTCTTAAACCTTACGTAACAATGCCTTTTCGACAGGGGTGAAATCTGCGCTGTACCTGACTTCTGACGAACCTTCAGCGCTGGCGGGTCTTTTCAGCTTGCTGACAGGTGCAGGCTGATCTCAGACGAAAGGCCTGAAAGATATTGGCGCCGAAATACGTAATCAGCGCCGTTTTCTTCTATTTATCGGGATGATGCATAGCTTCTGGCAAGTTCGATAAATGCACGAAGCTTGGCCGGTACATACCTGCGTCCGTGATAGTAGAAACACAATCCATCGTGAGGTGGAGTCCATTCATTTAGGATCTGAATGAGTTTACCCGTTTTCAGGTGTGGTTCTACCGCGAATTCAGAGAGATATGCAGGTCCCGCACCTGCAAGAGCAGCTTCGAGCATCAGGCCGCTTTCATCAAGAACCAATTGACCGGGAAGATCGACGCGCAGTTCCTCGCCCTGATTTTCGAACTCCCACGGGTAATAGCGACCACTGACCATTCTGGCGCGAATGCAATGGTGCTTCATCAGATCAAGCGGGTGCAGCGGTATGCCGTGACCTTCTAAATAATCGGGAGAAGCAACAACAACCGAGCGTATTTTTGGCCTATTCGGCTTACATCCAAAGGCCGAAAATGCTTAATAGCGGAAATGACACAACCGACATCCGACCAGATCGAACAACTTGCTGTTTCGTTTGAGCGCTTTACCCGTCGCTTCAAGGTCACTGAGGCTGCGGCAGCGATGCAATATTCGCTCAACGCCCTCGACATTCAGGCGCTCATTTTTATCGATGAGCATCCCGCCTGTAATTTGGGCGATGTTGCCCGGCATCTTCAGGTGGCACTCACAACAATGTCGTCTTCTATCGACCGGTTGGTGCGTCGGGAGATAATTGAACGGCAGCGGCCCGAGACGAACCGCAGGTCGGTTGCCTTATCGCTGACCGATAAGGGGCATCAAGCCGTCGCAGGCTATATTGATGGATATCGCGCCTCTTGCAAAGCAATGCTTGAGGCACTCGATCCGGCTGACCAGGCTATTTTTTTGCGGCTGACGCAGCAAATCGCAAAATACGATATTTGAATAATACGAAATTCGTAGTACGTCTCTGCAATCTAAAACAATCAGGGACATTCTGATGATTCATACCTCGCCTATCGCTCTCATCACCGGAGCAAACAAGGGGATCGGCCACGCAATTGCAAGGCAACTAGGTCAAGCGGGATATATCGTTTGGCTGGGTTGCCGGGACATTTCACGCGGTGAGATTGCAGCTCGCACACTGCGTGGCGATGGGATTGATGCTCGTCTCCTTCAACTTGACGTTACAGACGGTGCCAGTGTTTCCAACGCCGTCAAAACGGTCGAGAGCGAGAGCGGTTGTCTGGATGTATTGGTCAACAATGCCGGTCTCATGTTCGTCTCACCTTCTTCACTTGCTGAGGAGTCAATTGATGAGATGCAGCAAATGTTCGATACGAACGTGTTAGGGGTGATGCGCGTTACTCAAGCCTTTTTGCCGTTGTTACGCAAATCCAGGGCGGCTCGGATCGTCATGATGAGCAGTGGCCTTAGTTCCTTGACAGATGCACTCGACATGCGGAGCGAAACCTGGTCGGTCGGTTTTGGCGGGTACTGCGCCTCCAAGACGGCACTGAATATGTTGACTGTCAAGCTCGCGAAGGTGTTGGATCGGGAAGGAATTAAAGTGAATGCAGTGGACCCTGGCCTAACGTCGACTGACATGACCGGAAACGGACCCGGGCATTCGCCCGAAGAGGGTGCCCGCGCTGCGGTAGCTCTTGCAACAACACATGCATATGGGCCCACCGCAGGATTCTATGCTTACACTTCATCGGACGAGATCGTGCTGAAACGTTGGTGATACGTGTCCTTCACTTTCAGAGGTGGAAGGGGCTAATCCCGCACCTCTGTTTCCCTTGTAACATCAAACGCAATCTTTGATTGCATTTGTAAAGAAATGCACTTTTGAAGTAATGTTGAGGTTTTCAATCACGGTCAAATTTCAATTTTTCTTTGCTCGTTCTGCTTCCTGTACAGAACTGTTTTGAAGGGGAAGATGTCATTTTCAGTTTCAAGGATATGGTAGAGTTTAATCGCCTGTACACCAATGGCGGTGGCGATATGTCTCTCACCCATTCCGGGTCCACCAACCAAAAGCGATATTATGTGCATCATTGAGAATGTCAGCGCGATGAAGCTGTTGAATCAAGGCCTCGTTTATCTCGCTACTGACGAAATTAAAGCTGTTCAGATCGCGATAAGATGGAAAGCGCGCCGTTTTGAGTTGATAGACAACTGGCCTGACTGACGCAGACCGGCGCTTTAAATATTTATTCTAACGCACATCTTAGTCCGAAACCGATTCACACTTTTCAATCTCTGCTCTAATCGTGGGTGGAATGAGAGGTTTGCAGTCGAATAAACCATGATGCAAATGAAGATATGTAAACTTCATCTAAACATGGAGACCATAGTCAATCTTCACCCTACGATACCAATCAGGCGGAGAATATCAGCCGCACCTAATAGGTTATCCGAACAATAACCGTGTCGGTGTAAACACCTGCAGGTGGCGTTGCCTGTGGCAAAACCAGCCCGTAAACGGGAATTGACGTTGTGGTTCCCGTGCCCGCAGAACTATAGGTTTGTCCCGCCGCATCTCCCCATGGCTGAAGATGCTGGCTATCTTTGTACAGTCCATAGATTACACTATTGGCTCCGTTTTTCATAAGTCGCGCGGTTGGTGAAACACCACCTGTTTCTAAAGCGACTGCATAATTCGTAGTTTGTGTGCAGGAGAGACGAACCGTTCCTTGCGCAGCGGCATTATTTTTCAGTAGTCCACGTGTACCAAAATTGATGTTATCGGGTGCAAGAACATTGCACTTCGGGCTAACTGTCGCTTGAACAGTAAAGTTCGCAGTCGTAGACAATGTAGCACCAAGAGAACTGCAACCGAGCAAACTTCCCAAAGAACCATAGCGTATCTGAGTGCCCGCAGTTCCACTAAAGGTGCTGACATACTGACCTGGCGTGATGTTTTGTTGCCCCGGCACAGATGCATAAATTGGCCAGCTTTGTGATACAGTGCCCACTTGTGCCGTCATGCGAAATAAGGGCGCATCACCAAACAAAAGCCCCCCTGTATACCCTCCCCACGGAACCTGCCTGTTTGCGTCTGAATATATTTGATATCGGAGGCTGCCACCTGGTCCAGTCAATAAGCGCGTACCAGTTGATGCACCACCTGACCCATTACCAACACCGGGGCAAATAGCTATACCAAGAAGCAAATTACCCAGGTCAAGCGCGGTTACCGAACAGGTCACAGTCAACAACCCCTGCGTATTGGTTGCAGTACTCCCCAATGTATCAACTATACCAAAATTGATAGGACTTGATATAGTAGCTGTGCAACTCAATGCGTCAGAGTTATTGGTAGAAAACATCAACGATGGCATCCCGAGCAGAGCGACTATACAGATTTTCATGATAATTTTCATCGGCATACCACGTTCTCCAAAGTGACCTGGCTTCCTTTGACCGCATGAAACGGAAAGTCTGCGCGACAAGTCACGCTACCGTCAACGCTATCCGGGAGTTCAATTTCAACACTGTTGCTGTTAGTTAAGCCGCGGACATAAGTCTGCCCATCATAGCCAACGACAAATGGCTCATCTGCTCCCGCAAGTCGACCTTCTGCCCCAACAGGTATAGCCGAACCATCTGAACGGACAAATGTTACCAGTGCTGTCGCTTTATCGGGCTTAATACCAAAGCGAACGACAACACCTCCTTTTTCCGCTGGTGTCACTTCCGCTCGTGTCGCGGGGATATCAATATCAACTGGAAGGTTGCTTGGATCGATCTCAATAAGATTTGTTTGCAATGACAGCAGATCGGGAACAAGGAGCTTCCCATTTCTCCCTGTCTTACCAGCAGATCGGTTGTGAACCGTTACAGGAACATCTGGTGCGCCAGCATCGACGACAGCGAAAGCATCATAAATTCGATCTGACAGAAATACTCCGCCGGCGGCGGAAGCGATAGCACCTGAGACTTCCAATGTACCGCCACTCCCGGAATCATATTGACGGCCTGTCGCCTCCACACGTGCAACAGGGGTACGCACTGTGACACCAGCCTGCCTCTCATTGAAATATCCTTCTGAGTCCTGAAGCCGCCATCCAACGCTCCACGGGTCAGGTCCAAGTGGATAACTGTAATCTGTGAGAAGCCGCGTGCCTTGATCCGTCGTTTCTACACCAGAGGAGACGGAGCCCCCGCCTAGTGGCATCGAGAGGCCGACAAACATTCCAAAGGAACCAGATTGGGCAACATCCATATAACCATTCGCATAAAGCGTGCTTTTCCCGACAAACGGACGGCTATACGACAGACCTAAGATACTTGAACTTTGCCCATCAAAATCCTTGAGATGGGCAAAGTTCAGATTAAGCGAAGAACCGTCACGAAATATCGGCGGCGAAAGCGTTACCTGATCGACAGAGCGAGGGTTTTGAATGGTTGTCAACTCGGAAAGGTTCTTGATCCTTGATGTAATAGAAGCAATATCATTGTAGTCACCTATGGTTCTTTGGGTACTGGCAAAAAATCGCCAGTCATAAAACGACACTTCCAACGAACCGCCCACACGATATCCGATAACACTATCTGCATGACTTGCAGCAGCATTCACCGATACGATACCAAATGAGCCGACATTAAAGAGCGCAGCCGCGCCTCCCGAAATTAGGCCAGCACCGCCCTCCGCATGGGCTTCAAGCGTCAGGCGCTGCGTAAGCCCATAACGTATACTGCCAGAACCGACAAAGCGATCATCATAATTATCCGTTCTCAACCCAAAATCACGGCGCGCAAATCCGCCCTCGAAACTAAAGTCGATCAGGCCTTTCGCCAGCATGCGCGATGAAACGAAAAAAGGCATTTCTTTTACTGTTTCACGGCCAAACTGATCTTTAACAATGACCTGAACAGTGCCAGGGCCACTGACAAATGGGACGCCTGTCACCTGAAATGGGCCTGTACCCACTTCTCCTGTGAACCGTCGCAGATTGTTTGCATAGACTTCAACCGTTGATGGGACCGCCGCACTGCCAGTCAACTCCGGCATCGGCATAGTTACTAAGTCTGGACGGAGATTAAAACTTCTGCGGATCTGCATGCCACCAAGCCGGACAGGACGTGTCCATGACAGACCTCCGGTAATGATATCACCCGCTGCATAAGTCATTAAGCGTTCCGGATCAGAATAACTCCAACTCGTCGCCAACCGTCTAGAAGCGTAGGTCTCATTGGGGGCCGACGTGACAATAAAGCCACTTTCCAGAAGACCAAATGCAGAGAACATCCGCGCGTCAAACGAGGCAGAAAGTCCCTGATATTGGGGCGAACCAAACCGATTATCACCAGAGAAATTTCCAAAAACTGAATAGTTGAGAAGGCCACCAAAATCGCGCTTAAGCTTTAATGCTTCGGTATTCTCCGAAATATCACCAATTTTCCGTGCAACACGCGCATCATCTGCTGCATCGAAATAGATTGACTGAGTGGCATCGTCCACGCGATAGGTTACGTCTTTTAGATCATCCAGCGCGACATAGTTATCGGATTGTTTGGCACCCTCACCAGCCTGAAGTCCAACACCGTTCAACTGATCGGCAGGCATAGAAAGCTGACCATCCAGCGCTCTACGAACAGCTGCGACCATCTCAGTGGAAGCACCATTCACATAAACCTCAAGATAGAGATCTTGAGCTGAAGTCTCGGCGCTAGCATCGCCTTGAGTTATCTCTGGGGGCGCCGATGCAACAGGCAACGCCCAGAATGAAGTAAACAAGCAAATGAAACTAGCCACCCGAACTAATCGAGACACTGGCACGGATTGGTCCCTTGTCATCTTCTGCTGTCAAAGTGAATTTACGCCCCGGAACGGCAAGACCCGCAGGAATGGCGAAAACCCATTTTTTTGTGCGACCACCCAAAACATAGCCAGCAAGGCCATCAATGCGTGCAACTCCTTTACCGTTATGATCTTTCAGAAGAAGCTGACTAACTTTGAGACGGTCCGCCCCACTATTCTGTGCTGACAATATCAATTGTCGCCCATTAGATGATGCGGTCCATTTGACTTTCGAACCGGATACCGACGTGTCGTTAAAGAAAACCGGAATTGACTGCCTGACAAGAAAACGAACGCCACTTTGCGTTGCATTTGAAGCCGTTGGAAGCTCATCTACTAATAATCTGTAGGTCTCCTGCCCCTTTATACCCTTTGTCGTCCGCACAACCCTGACTGCTTGCTGCGCACCCGGAGCCAATTTCACCATTGGTGGGCTTGCAACAACATCTTTGGTCGGAAGATATACGTCTTCACCGGTTTTTTGGTCCCACTTAAAGACGCGCAATTGAACAGTAATTGGTGCTTTACCATCATTACGGATAGTCACGAGACCCGCACCAACGGGTGCCGTTAAATTCAGTCCGACGGGGGTGACATGCAGGTTAGCTGCAAAACTAACTTTGACACACACAACAGAACATAGCAGCGCTACAAAGAATGCCTGGATAAACCATTTCATAATATACATCCGTCAATACATGTTGGTCCGAAGTAAACAGCGTCGAAGATTGAAACATGCGGTAGGAATTACAATCTCTCGACGCGCTAACTTGAACACAACGCGACGCGTCTTAATACGTCAATGTGACTTGAACTGTATCCTGATAAACACCAGCCGAAGGCGTATCCTGAGGCGGAACACGACCATAAACATTCAGCTGTTGTGATGTCCCAGTGCCCGACCCGGAGTAACCGTTCGTCGTCGTTCCCCAGAGTAGAGTATGCTGCGCATCGCGATAGAGCGAATATTGTACTGTATCCGTACCACCCGACTTCGTCATAAGCCGCAGCGCTTCTGTGGAACCCGTTCCCAAACCTTTATCCAAAGTAAGCGTAAAATCAGCACCCTTCGTACAAGTTACAGTAATTTGGCCCGTCTGCGCTTTTTCTGTAGCAAGCAAACCCGTAGTTCCAAAATTTACACCCGCAATAGCACCGAGCGAGCATTCATTTTGAATGGTTATTTGAACACTAAGATTACCATTGATATTGGTTTGGGCATCGACAGTAGCGGGATATAAAGACGAATATATCAAAACAGCACCAAGACCAACTTTGTATAAAATTGCGCTTTTTTGCACGAAATTGTCCACCCCTCTAATAAAATAATATATTAGACCAGCACTTATAATAATATTTTCCAACACTGACAAAATGTCAATATTATTTGACGAAAATATTAATTAATCTCATCAATATTAAATTAACCTATCTTACTAAATTTACTGCAATTAGTAAAAAAACGCGAAATAATGCTAGATCTCTTTATGCAAACCGCGAGTTCATTGGATAAATGAATTTTGATTAGCTATTTGTGACGCTATCGCGTGCACTCTCGAAAACAGAACGACTTCGTCAATTCCACCCAAGAGCGCATCAGGCGCCAGCGTATCGGGTAGTGTTGAAGACGTTGCATCCGACACAATGCCAGCCGCATCGGTTTGCGTCACAGTCACATTTTGACCGTTACCAGGAGTAACAATATAAGTCGCAGTGCCGGTTTGACCAAGATCAACCGTAGCACGCACGCTGCTATCGGAATTATGGTAACAAATTTACACACTACCCATAGCAAGAATTTTTGCCTGCAATAAAGCGAGCAATCTTCATTTCATAATTAATGCTGAATCACCCCCTCAAATACGATAACTATTTATTTTAGAATTTATCTACAGACGATGTTTTGTCTATGCTGATATCGACGGCTTTTGTATGATAATTGCAATTTTTTTTAATTAATGTAGCTACGTCTCAATTTGATCGACGCTTCTTTTTTCTAAAAGATGCGGGGCTAGTTCCAATAATACGGCCGAAAAAGCGCGTTAAATGAACTTGATCCGCAAATCCGCACTCATGCGCAATTTCAGCTATTGGCATCTGCGTTTCAGAAAGAAGCTCGCTTGCACGCTCCACCCTACGTTTTATAATATATTGATGCAACGTCACATTGGTGGCACGCTTAAACAATCGCGCAAACTGTGCAGCACCGACACCAGATGTTTCAGCCAATCGCTCGATAACAATCCGACGGTGCAGATTTTGATCAATGAAGTCGAAAGTTTTCTGCAGAACAGAAACAGACAACCCCCCTTCCGTGTTCAATTCTTCGGTTGTATTTGTTGAATATTTTGAAACAACCCGCGCCACTATAACACGTGCTATATATTGCACTTCTATCGCAGAGAACCGCCCGCCAAAATAAAGTATTTCTTTTAAAGAACTTATTGTCTGCTCAAGAAAATCGTCAAAAACCGACAAGCTGTGATCTAATCGCAAGAGGCCACTGCCCGCGGAAGAAAACTCTATGATGATGTCACTGAGAAGCCTTTTAGATACATAAATATTTATAAACTCAACAGGATCTTTAATATCAATCTCGACACATTTATCAGGAGGAAGAATTATTAACGACCCCGGCTGAAGGAGTATTTCCGATACCACCCCATCTACTTTCCATTTGCCTCGCGCATGCCCCTTAAGAACCATGGAAACAAGCAGCGAATCAACAGCAGTAAATGAAGAACTGAAGGGCTGCACTTTAACAGTGAAAGCGTGCAGGTTTGCCCATCCATTTCCAGCGCTTGTCTTTATAATTTCAATAGCTTCAACGGAACTTATATTATGAGATGAAACCAAATTTCCTGCAGAATTTAGCATACATCCCCCCATGTTATGTATACGTCCTAATTGTATCATTTAGTAATATTTACAAAAAATCAAATGCATTCCGAAAACATGCCCACCGTATCATTTGTAATTACATAATTCAAAAATGGATACAGACCCGACAACTTTTAGTCTTCGCATGCAATCTGTGCCAGCTTTTCAGTTCCTGCATTTTTTGAAGCAGTTTTAAACTGAAACCTTCGGTGTGCTTCGAAGTGGAAAAATGCTTCCTATGGTCATAGAAATAGAAGTAGCCTTTTTTCGTTCGATGATAGCCAACAGGAGCTGCACTTTTGCCAGAAAACTATGAACTCAACTTCAAATTTACTTGAATCGGTTATGCGTAAGCCCAAACTGCAAAAGTCGCACTTCAGCATAACCTCAGACGCGACATCTAAATGATGTTTGAAAGATACGAAGCGTCATGAGTTACGTCCGAATTTACGATGAATTAGCAGGCTATAATTGTTGATTCATCGAACCCATATGTCGATTGGTCCTAAAGCGATTGCTGATTTTCAAAAACCAAAGATGAACTGTGCATCTGTTTTTAAACTCGGCGCTGGGCGAACCGGATGACATTTCTTGACTTGGGGTTCCAAACTTTCATTCTGACTGTCGGATTTAACAAAAGACAACCCTCAAAAGTAAGGCAGAGCAGGCAAAAGCGAACGAAGTCTCTGTCTGCTTCGACAGCGATGGCACGCATACTTCCCACAATGACGGGTGCGGCACTCATATCCGGCTTCCTGTTTACACCATGTCTAGCCCTTGCCCAACAAACATCGGGCCATGGTGGCGCCGGCGGAAAACATGCCAGCAGCTCACCTCTTAATGGCGGCTCCGGCGCTGCGTCTCATCTCAATGGTGGCGGTGGCGGTGGCGGCGGCGGCAGAAACTCAACATCTGCAAACGCCGAAACCGGCGGGCGGGGAGGCAGCGGGCCACATGCCTGGGGCGGTGGTTTGGGCGGCCAAGCAAACTATCCTGGCGCGGACGGCACAAAAGGAGCGAATGGGGCCGGAAAAGGATGGGTTCCAGTTCCGTTCAACAATGGACATGATGGCGGTAGTGGCGGCGGCGGTGCCGGTGGCTGGGCAATAAATCGCCTATCTTCTGGTTCACTCTATAACATTTCAACTTCGATTATCGGCGTTAGCGGTGGCAGGGGTGGCAATGGCGCCATAGGCGGCATTGGATATTCAGCAGCAATTTACCCGTTCACTTTTCATTGGGATGGAGCAGGCGGCGGCGGTGGAGGCGGTGGCGGCGGCGGCGGCGGCGGTGCAGGCTTAGCCTTCACCTCATCGAACACGGGCTTACTCCCTACCGATCAGGTTGCCGCGAACATTTCGGCCAATATCAGCGCTGGCAACGGTGGTGATGGCGGTTATGGTGGCGACGGAGGCGCAGGAGTAACCGATGCCAGCCTGAATAATGCCTTTGGTGGCAATGGTGGCACAGGCGGTAACGGCGGCAATGGCGGCGCAGGCATTCTGGCTGAAGGCTTTCTTGCATCCATTTACCTTACACCGAACACTGCCGTTTTCGGCGGCAACGGCGGAAAAGGTGGTCAGGGTGGCTGGGGTGGTAACAGCGATTACGCTAACAATTCTAATTTCGGCAATGGTGGCGATGGCGGTAACGGCGGAGACGGTGGAACTGGTATCGTATTGGGTGGACAGAATGCGGATCATAGCCACCTTATCCTTGGCGAAGGCGCAAGCGTAAGAGGCGGACAAGGCGGAGATCGGGGAGCAGGCGGAGGCCGGGGAGCAGTCTACAAAGGCAATATGTCCCCCCGCAACGGTCAGTCAGGCGTCGCGGGCAAAGGCGGTCAGGGCATATGGATCGACTCTGGCACAGACCTGCGAATAGAGGTCGGTGTGGGCGCGGTTATTCAGGGCGGCGATGGTTCCACTGGTGGCATTGGGATTGAAGGCTCTGCATCTCAATCGATCGTCAATGTTGCAGGAATGATTTCCGGCGGTCTTGGTTCTGATGGAACGCGCGCAAACGCTGTTTCCATCAACGGCACCAATAATGTTCTCCAGCTTCGCAATGGTTATCAATTTATCGGTGGCGTCAATCTGGGTACTGACGCTTTACTATCTTTGTCTGGCAATGAGAATGCAACCTTTGATCTCACGAATATCGGAACCCAGTATCTTGGTTTGAACCATCTTATGAAGCAGGATGAAGGCATTTGGACGCTGAGCGGAAAAACGAGCTCGCGCTTTGCAGATGTAAGCGTTAATGCTGGCCGACTGGTTCTTGGAAATCAATCTGATTTACTATCCGATATCGGTTTCATTGATGGAGGTGGAGTTGTCGTCAAGGGAAACGGCACTGCAGATTCCGCGAAATGGACTGTGGATCAGTCTCTTCTTGTTGGCAATATCAACACGGGCAACCTTGAGATTTCCGATGGCGGCACTGTCAAAGTTGGAAAAGATCTGCTGATTGGCGAGAATAGCTCGGTCTCGGGTATGGCCAGCATTACAGGCCCGCAGTCGAAACTCACTGTAGATGGCATGGTGATTGTCGGCGGTTCCGGTCAGGGAACCATGACTGCTTCCGGCGGTGCACAGGTTCAGTCCGGTAAAGTTGCCATCGGTCGAAACTCCGGTTCAACCGGGTCTGCTGTTGTCACGGGTACAGGAACAAAATGGACAGCGCAGGAAATATACGTCAGCGGAGGCAACGCTGATAATGACGGCGGACATGGCTCACTGACTATTTCAGATGGTGCGACTGTCGGTGCTCCGCGTGGCTATATAGATGTTGGTGACAACGGAGCCTATGGGGTTGTGAATATTGGTGCTGTTGAAGGAGAGGATGCGGAGGCACCCGGCTTTTTTGTCGGAAATGACCTCATGCTCGCGCCCTTTACAGACGCAGTCTTTAATCATAATGCGACTGACTTTAGTTTTGATGCTTCGATATCGGGTTTTGCGAACCTCAAATTTCTTTCAGGAACAACCAAGCTGACTGGCGACAGCTCGCTTTTCAATGGTAATGCGACTGTCACCAACAGTACCTTAGACATGGCCGAAAGAGCCAAACTCGGAGGCACGCTGACTCTCAGCAATGCCGGACGGCTGGAGGGTTCAGGTGAGGTTGGAACGACAATTATTGATGCAGGTGGCATTCTCGCACCAACCGGCACGCGGTCGATGACTATCAATGGCGATCTCACACTGAATTCTGGCGGGACATTCTTGCCGAGCGATGCCGCATCGCTCATCGTCAACGGCAAGGCGACGTTCAATAGCGGCGGGGTTTATAATTATAATCTCGTCGTTGGCGGAACAGCAATCAGCGCAACAACTGTCGTTAACGGTAACGTTGCTTTGAATGGTACGACCTTGAATATCTCAGGTGAACCAGCGATCGGCTATCATCGTTTGATTTCCTATACCGGCAGCCTTACGCAGCAAAATGGCGGGCTGAATATCGCTTCAACGCCTCAAACCACGCCTTTTGGCTACAATTACACCGTCGACACTTCCGTTTCACGGGCAGTTGACCTGCTTGTCAGTCCTCAGGGGCTGAACATTCTTCAGCTGTGGGATGGTGGTATTCCTGGCGGAAGTAATCAGGATGGTACATGGAACACTGCAAATCAAAATTGGTCAGATCCAATTGGCGGTACGGCTGACACCACATGGGGCCATGGCTATGCCATCTTCCGTGGGTTGGGCGGTGTGGTCACGATTGAAGGCGCTCAATCGGCGGTCGGATTGCAGTTTTCGGGTGGCAATTACCGAATTGATGGCAGTGCGGGTGCAACGCTTAATCTGGTGGGCTATAGCGGTCCCGGTCTTGAAATCGATGTGCCAGAAATACGTGTCCTCAACAATGAAGGGGCTGTGATCAGTGCCGACATTACCGGCACATCAGGCCTTGAAAAAACCGGAGATGGCCTGCTCGTTCTATGGGGAAACAATACATATAGCGGTAATACTTACGTCAGCGGTGGCATACTTCAAATAGCCTCGATGCAGAACCTTGGTGCATCCAGCAATACTCTCATTATCGACAATGCTATGCTGCGAACGGCGAACAGCTTTGACATGACCCAGGCCATAACGCTTGGCGGCGTGTCGACGATTAATGTTCTCCTTGGCGAAGAAATGAAGCTTTCGGGTGGCGTTACCGGCAGTGGCATGTTGTTCAAGGATGGCGGCGGTACGCTTCTGCTTAGTGGAGCTAACAGCTGGTCCGGTGGTACCTGGATTAACGACGGTACGTTGCGCATCGAAGAAAATAACTATTCAGCAATCGCATACAACTCCGACTATGTGGTCACGGGCGGCTTGCTCGACCTGAACGGTATGGATCTGCGGATGCGTTCGCTGACCGGAAGTGACGGTCAAATTTCGATTAATGCGTCCACCCTCACAATCGCGCAGGATACCGATACTATTTTCGCTGGAAGAATAACCGGTAACAACTTTGACAGCAATCTGATCAAGACCGGCAGCGGTATGCTCGTGCTTACTGGCAATAATTCTTATTACGGCAGCACCACAATTTACGGTGGTTCGCTTGCGATCTCCGATGCACAGAACATCGGCCTGAACTCTGGCTTTTCCAGACTTGAGATCAACAATCACGCTGCGCTGATAACTCTTGCCGATATCGAACTTAATCGTCAGGTGACTTTGGTTGGAAATGCCACAATCAATACAATCTTCGGCACAACGCTCGAATTAAGCGGCCCAGTAACCGGATCTTTGGGCACGCTCCACAAGGATGGCGCCGGACGGCTCATCATCTCTGGCAATGGCAGCTATGGTCAGGGAACTGTAGTTGCTGGCGGCATATTGCAAATTGGTAATGGCGGCACGACCGGCTCCCTTACAGGCAATATCGTCAATAACAGTCTGCTGACCTTTGATCGTTCAAACACCTATACTTACAACGGCATCATTTCCGGAGAAGGCGCGGTTCTTCAGCTGGGCTCAGGGACAACCATCCTGACCGGCGATCACAGCTATACCGGCAACACATTCATCACTTCAGGTACGTTAGAGGTCGGCAACGGCGGCGAAACCGGATCGATCGGCGGCTACGTGCTCAATGATGGTACGCTCGCATTCAATCGCAGCGATGATTATACTTTTTCAGGCCTGATCGTCGGCACCGGCGCAGTGGTGCAGGCTGGGTCCGGCACACTCATCCTTGATGCCGATAATTACTACACCAGCGGCACGAACATCGAGAGCGGTACGCTTCAGATCGGCAGCGGTGGCAAATCAGGCTGGATCACAGGCGATGTTGCCAATAATGGGACGCTGGCCTTCAATCGCTCTGACGCATTTGTATTTACAGGGAAAATCAGCGGGACCGGCGGCTTTCAACAGAAAGGCGAAGGCACTGTCATTCTCACAGGAGATAGCAGTTACACAGGGGCAACCGATGTATTGGCCGGGCGACTCGCCGTTAATGGCTCCATCGGTTCTTCGATACTGACAAGAGTGTACGAAGGCGCAGAGCTTGGCGGCAACGGTATTGTAGGGCAAACCTTTGTCAATGGCGGCACACTTGCTCCCGGCAATTCAATCGGCACCTTAAACGTGGCAGGTGATCTGCAGCTTACAGCATCATCCACTTATCAGGTTGAGGTTTCACCGACCAATTCGGATAAGGTCAATGTTTCAGGCCAGGCGGATTTGGGCGGTGCCACCGTCCGCGCGATGTTTGACCCGGGCGCTTACATAATGAAGCGTTACAATATTCTCTCCGCGGATGGAGGCCTTTCAGGCACAACCTTTGGCGAAGAAGTGACAACAGATCTGCCAGAGAATTTCGCCTCGCTTCTGCGCTATGATGCCAATAATGTTTATCTTGATCTCGAAATGAGCATTGGTGGTTTGAATGTAAACCAGCAAAATGTTTCGACAGCGCTCGTCAACTACTTTGACGAGAACGGCCAGATCCCCGTCGCCTTCGGAGCATTGGACGCGGACAGGCTAAGCGCGGTTTCCGGAGAACTAGCAACAGCAGCACAGCAAACCACCGTTGATGCTATGAGTCAGTTTATGAATACGCTTGCCGATCCACTGGTAACGGGTCGAGCCGGACGTATCACCACATCGCAAACACCAGATGCGAGCACTTTTGCAAATCGCTGGAGTGTTTGGGGTGCTGGCTACGGCGGCGCTCGTTCAACCGATAGCAATGCGACTATAGGCTCACATGATGCCCGTGCTCGCGTTTATGGCGTTGCTGTTGGCGCGGACTATCTGGTTTCGCCCGATACTATCATCGGCTTTGCAGTTGCTGGCGGCGGCACCAAATTCAGCCTCACAGATGGCATGGGTAGCGGTGACTCCGATCTGTTTCAGGCAGGTCTCTACGGCAGACATAATATTGGCAATGCCTACATCACTGGTGCGCTTGCTTATGGTGGGCAGAGCATTGATACCGAACGTACAGTTTCATTCTACGAAGCGGATCAGCTCAATGGCAGCTATCGTGCCAATTCATGGTCGGGGCGACTTGAGGCTGGCTATCGCTTTGAGACGCCATGGCTCGGCATAACGGCTTATGCTGCAGGCGAGTTTGTGAGTTTCGATCTGCCATCCTATTCGGAAAAAGCATACGCAGGCAGCGACACCTATGCGCTTAACTATTCTTCTCAAAAGGAGACGGTTGGACGCAGCGAACTGGGCTTGAGCATCGACAAGTTCACCGCACTCTCGGATGGTGTGTTTACAACGCGTGGCCGCCTTGCCTGGGGCCGTAATTTCAACAATGAACGTAATGTTTTCGCTGCAATAAACGCCCTGCCGAGAGCGGGATTTGTGGTCAATGGCGCATCGCAGCCCAAAGATGTTGGACTTGCCAGCATTTCGGCCGAGATGAGCTGGACCAATGGCCTTTCACTCGGAGCAGCTTTTGATGCCGAGTTTTCAGGTTCCAGCGCCAATTATGCTGGCAAAGGCGTGCTTCGTTACAAATGGTAGGAACACGAGCCTGGGCTATTGTGGCCCAAGCTCTGCAGCTAGTTCGTGAACGCTTGAGCGAATATCATTGAACATCCCGAAATTAACGCGGTTTGCGACGACGAATATACCGAGTTTACGGTTGGGTGAAAGTACCACATAAGTCATGAAACCGCCGAGGCCGCCGCTCTTACCCAGAAGCATAGGTTTACCATTGCGCGGCATCGTTACAACCCAGCCGAGGCCCATTCCTTCCCCGCCGGTGACTTCCGTGCCAACGACACGTTCGAGACCGTCATAAGGCAGCCACATTGTATGATCGAGCGTATGTGCTTCCATTGTTGCAGCGGTTGGATTGAGATGCCATTGCATCCACTTCACCATATCATCGGCTGTCGAATAAACACCGGCACTGGCATACATGATGTCTGGTACGATGTTGTTCGGATCATTCTTGTTGAATGGATCAACGCCAACCATCATGCGCTTTTTCTGCTCGTCGTTCAGCGCTGTTGTTGTGTCAGCCATGCTCGCAGCTTCAAATACTCTACTCTTCAGCAGATCGGCAAAGCTGCTATTGCCTGCTTTGGCGAGTGCATCCCCCATAAGTCCATAACCGAAATTGGAATAGAGCGTGGTCGTGCCGGGCACGTAAGCAGGTGCATTTGATCCGATCCATTTCCAGTAATAGTCGCGATTAAAGGCATCAAACGGATTGTCGGAGGGTTTTGCTCCTGGATCTGCAAGCTCGCGCGGCAAGCCTGCAGAATGCGTGGCAAGATCAAGTAATGTAATTGGCCGACCCGTCTGCTTCACGGTTGAACCATCTGGAGCGTACTTCGCGAGCGGGTCTGTCAGCTTCAATGTACCATCGGCTGCCAGCGAGGTAAGCACATCGGTTGCGAACACCTTCGATATGGACCCCAGGCGAAATATCGATTTTCCGTTTGGCTCCGTATCGTTGCCAGGCACAGTCTCGCCAAAACCTTGTACGATACTTTCATCACCGCGAACCACTGCGATGGTGAGTGCTGGCGCGCCGGAATTGAGAAACAGGGCCATACCGGTCATGGAAACGGCGTCCGTTAAAGCAAGGTCCTCAGCACTGGATTGCTGGGTCGCCATGACGACCAAACTGCTCGATATCAGCAAAGCGCGAATAATGCTTGAAGTGCGATAGTCAAACGATTGGCTCGAACGCATTTTGATCCCCTGTACACAGACTGGCGTTACTATTTTGATGTTCCAAGCATTGAAAACAAGCATCGCCCTGAGCAATGACAGAAGGATGAATCAACCTACCCGTTGGATGAGTGACCATCAAGTTTTGGGCATCAAGGATTTAGGTTGTATTAAACGCCCAGTCGTTCGCGCAGGGGTTTACGATAAACACGCGAAACTGGCCAGGATTGCTTGATTGCACGCATCTTGATCAGCCATTTGTCTGGTTTGCTGCGGTCCACGTCTGAAACATGCAGCGCATTGACAAAAGCCGTGCGGTGAACACGAAAGAAATAGCTATCCGGTAATATGGTTAGCCAGATGCCAAGCGGGCGTGAATCGAGTACCATCGAACCATCGTTGAGCCAAATTTCACTATAATTTCCCGCCGAACGGACGCCAACGATAGTTTCAGGTTCGACACCGCGCACAACGCCGCGTTTTCGCAGATAAACTACCGGCGTTGTTTCATCCTCCGGAATATTCGCAATCTGATAGGTGCTCGTGCCGTACTTAGCTTGAGCGATCAGCCTGGCGCATTGAAACATCGCCTTGATTTGAGCACCTGACCACCAGCGATACTCGCGTGTCATATCGAAGCCAATAATACCCCTTAGCCGTCCCTGATGGCTAATCGGAATGCTCAGTATGCTCTTGTTTCCCTGCCGTACAAATTCGACCTGAATTGTGCGTGCTACACGCGGCAAGCCATGTATATCATTAACAGCGACGGCTTTGCCATCCATCAGGTGCCGATGCAGCCATCCGATAAGCGTTGTGGGAGCTTCCTGTAATTCTTCAAGAAATGATGTCGTACCTCCACGACACCACTCATGTGTGTTACGAAACCGCAGCATATCCTTCCCGTATTCTATCATCCATGCCCGGTCCGAGTGCGATGCATTGCCAACAAAATTCAAATACTCAGAAATAGCGGTATCTACGGGGTGTTTAAGCAACTCCATAGCGCAGTAATACGGCCAATCAGTCGTTGGTTCATCGACACAATCCTGCTCAGACCAGAACTGATAGGCTACAAATATCTGGTCCAACCCTAACTCCGAAACTGTGTTTATTCCGTTTTGGATAGATGTCAGGAAGATCTCCAAAACCGCACCTGACAAAGGAATGATATCTTAGTGTGCAACAATACTCTTTATGATCACAGTTTTTTGCACATAACAACTAATCATTTTAATTGCATTTATGTTAGCGAGAGAAACGCCAGATTTGATGAATGAGCAACACGAACATTGCTCGCTTACGCAATAATTGAGCGCAATAAATGAAAATCGCGCCTTTCTTTATTTTATCATACGCTTGGAATAACGATTATTATCTAACTCAAAGCCAACAAATCTAACGAATAGCACTCCATTTACAATGTCAGCGATCAATTCGAGCAGTTGATGCTCTAGGTTCACATACCCGGCTGAGCGCTATCAAAGCACAGCCGGTTATGTATTATTAAGGACGATTAGAAATGATAATTCAACCCGATCTTCACCGAATGGAAATCCATCCAATTTGAAGCTTGTTTACCATTGACGTTTTTGTAAGTTCCATCGATATGAACCGGCAGAAACCAGTCACCGGCTGCTGGACAACCCTCCGGGCGGTTGCCATCTGTACAGAAAATACTGTCATCGAATTCTGGAGTTGTGCCTTCTCGCGCATCTTTGAACTCGAATGTTGATCGCCCGAAACGCGTGTATCCGTAATCAGCACGTACTGACCATTTGTCACTTAATGCGTATTCAACGCCGCCACCCAACAGGAGACCCGTACGCAGCTTTTCGTCCTGTTCCGAAAAGGAGAATTGAGTAACATTGCCAGCTGGACGAGTAAGGTTAGCATCTGTTCCCCTATATTGGCTGCGAACCTGTTGCTCGTTCAGGAGCGCTAGTCCCGCACTGCCATAAATCAGCACGTTGTTGAAGGAGTAGCCCAACCGACCCTTGAGGCCTGCTGACCAGTCATAATTATATTGCGTAATTGACTGAAGCTGCTTGGTTGAGCGCTCTGAACCATCGGTAAATGAACGCGTCGAAGACGTCAGATTTGGTCGTGATACATCGGCTTCAAAACCAGCAACCAATCCGTTGCTCAGCTGGTAATTGTAGCCGCCCTGCAAACCAAATGATGCATTTTCAGCTTTAAAGTTGGCCGATTCATCCAACGTATAGCTATTTGTCGAGCCATCAGAATCTGTTGTAGTGCCGCCGCTTCGGCCCATATCATAACCGATGTTGCCGCCGAAATAGAAACCGCTCCAGTTGTGCTTACTCTTTCTATAATGCAACAAGTCCGACCACATATCCGTTGAGAACAAAGGAGCGTTACTGCCGAATTTCGTCGTCGCATCAAAACGGAAGGTTCTGGCGGGAGCAGGCATCAACGATGCGTTCAGTGCATCCATGTAGTAGCGGTCCGTCAGATTGTCAATCCCGACGTTGAATTCCCAGCTTTCGTTGGGTTTGTAATTAAGATAAAGATCTACCAGCGTATATGGGTTCCATATCGACGGATTAATCTGTCCGCCCATATAGGCGTCATCGCTACCATCGCCGATATCTTTAACGTTACGCTTGCCGACATACATAACGCGCCCGCCAACGGTCAGCTTTTCATCCAGGAAACGCGCCCCAAGATTAACCGTGATGGTGTCTTTGGGTGGTACTTGCTGCAAGGTGTAACTGTTGTAAAGTCCACCTTCCGCGCATTGCGAACGGGTAGATTTCAATGTTCCCGGCTTTGCGCAATAGAGCGTTTCCAGATAATGGTTCCAAGAAATGCCTGCAAAATATTTTCCGGTATCGTAATCGGCATTCAATTCAAGACCGCGTGTTTTCACATAGTCAAGATTGACCATGGTGATTGTCTCGGCATAGAAGCCCGGGAAAATTTGGGTCGATTTGCCGACACGCGAGATGAAATTATCGATATGATTATCGAAATACGCGCCATGGAGGCGGAGTGTGTCACCTGCCAGGAAAACATCTTTGCCAAGATAGCTCGTACCTAGCTCAAAACTCTTGTTACGTTCGGGCTCAATTGCAACTTCCTGCAATGTCGTTGCAACTGAAAAGCCTTTGAGTGTTTCGAAACCACTTGGAGAGCGTAAAACACTGCCTGCCTTGCCGTAGACCAACCATCCGTCAACTGGTTCAACGGTTAGCGTTGCAGTTGGCGACCAGCCTCCGGCGGCATTCTCGATAGGCTCACCGTAGACAACGTCGTAACTATTATCTTCATAATTATAGCTCATCCCCGCATTGCGATCGAATGAATCATAATGCGAGTAACGGATACCTGGCGAAAAGGTCAGCCAATCTGTGGGCTTCCATTCAGAAGATGCGAAGACATTCCATTCTTTGCGGTTGCCTTCGCGAGATGGACCAAAACTATCATTGTCGCTTGGCTGATATTCGTATCCATCGGGAAAGCCCATATCTTCCCGTACATATCCCGCACCATAGTTGAACGAGATTCCGCCAAGAGCTGTATCAAACTTCGAGGTATTTTCTGCCGTTATGCCTTTGCGCATATTCGCACTGTACCATTTAATCGGATTGACCGATGAGCCGTTCATTGTGGCTGCATTCATCTTCAGCTGAAGATCGGTATAATAGGCATTGACCTTGAGGTCGATAAGGTCGTTGTCGTCTGGATTCCAGCGATATTGGGCAGTATAGGTATCAAGCGATATATTGTGCAGGAAGCCCTGATAGGGACCACTGCCGAACGTTGTCCAAATCTGTGTTGGCATGATTTCGCCATAGGTGCTTCTATAGCTGTTATATCCCAACTCGAGCATATGACCGTCGTCACTCTTTGCTTTGCCTTTCAGCAACAGGCTGTCGTTGCTGTTCGACGTGTTGAGGACTTCTTCGCCAGCGCGATACTGATTGAGCCCGCCATTGGTTACTTGTGTTGTTCCATCCCCAAGCGATGTGTAGACTGGATGAGCAGCATCATTACCTTGCGTTCCCGCATAATAATTGCCGTTCTTTCGCCGCGCTTGTGCTGCGACGATCTCGAAATTGTCCGTCTTTGCAGCAATTGCGACGCTACCCGATCCACCCGTTGGTGTCAGAAAGCCCGGCCTGTCCATGCCAGCACTGCCGCCGAACGTTGTAGGAATTTCGGAATCGCCGAATGTACCAATTCCACGCTGACCAGCCAAAGTACCCAGTGCCGGTACAGGCGCACTATTCGTATTGAAGCCGCCTTTAATACGAACGCCTGTGGTTTGTCCGGGTATCAGAATATCATCAGCGTTGATCGTGCTCATACGCACGACGCCACCAATCGCACCATTGGCATCAGCACCCGTGCTTGAACCTTTTTCGATTGACATCGAGCTGATAAAATCAGGATCGATGTAAGAGCGCGACTGGGCGCCATTATACCCGCGATAAACTGTCGTTTCTTGCGTCGCGCCATCAACAACCACAGGAGCGCGACCCTGTCCTTGGATGCCGCGAATGTTAATATCGACGCCGCCCGAATTGCGCGTTTCGGCATTCATAACGCCCGCGATGCCTGTAAACATATCACCGGGTGAGGTGCCTCGGTTGCGCTCGATTTGTTCAGCCGACAGGTAAACACTTGAACCGGGTGTTTCGTAAGGCACATTTGCCGGGTTCACGCCAGCGCCTGACGTAACGGTGATCGTATCAAGGACTGTTGTGCCAGCCCCCACGACATCGCCAGATGTCGCCGCGATTCTCTGCTCCAGGATGATGGAACGAGCGCCTGTTACGCGATAGGTGATATTCGTGCCCTGCAACAGGCGTGAAATTGCTTGTTCCGGTGCCATATTACCAACAACGGCTGAACTTAAAGCAGACTTGGGGAGACTAAACGCATAAGCGATGCGCCACCCACTGACCGCTCCAACATCTGCAATTGCCGATGCAAGCGGCTTAGCCGAAATATTAAAGCTAAATATACCCGCTTCAGTAACTGTCTGCGCATGTGATGCCACTACAAAGGGCACATGAACCAAAGCTGCTGTCGTGCACAGCAAAGTCATTGCCAGTTTATTTTGATGCTTTTTATGAAGTGGCCGCGCCATCTGTTAACTCTCCGTCCTGAGCGAGACTGGCTGTCTCTTATTTCAGTAAACGAGCGAGTGCCGACGAACCTCATCGCATTTACAAAATTATTACAAAAAAAGTCATGTTAAAAAATCAGTGTGACAAAAGGAACGCTACGCACAACATTTGCATTGAGCGCAGCAGCCAAGGTATCAACCGAACCATCAATGTCAGTCAATGAAAAACTGCCCGAAATGGTCTTGCCGGCGAAGCTTCTGCGTAAGAAGAATTTTTTAGTACTGTGGCGTGAAAGGGTGGATACAACTTCAGAGACATCGGCTTGATTGACCACCAGACGTCCTGACATCCAGGTCATTGTCTCGTCTGTATTGGCCGGTTGCACATTTCCTGCTGAGCCAGCAGATACCCTTATTTGCTCGCCCGCGACCAAGCGATCAGGCTTCTCATCGTTGGCTCCTTTAACAGAAACGATGCCTTCTGATACGCTGACGGTTGTGGAATTGGATGCATGGTCGACGTTAAAGCGTGTTCCGATGACACGAATTAAGTCTCCATTGATATCAATCTGGAAGTCAGGTGCTGAACCCGGAGCGACTTCAAAAAATGCCTCACCGCGCAACAACCGTACGTGCCTTTGGCTATGGTCAATCTCAAATGAAATAGCAGTATCTGCCCCCATTTCGACCACCGTACCATCTGGAAGTGTTTGTGAAGTCACATAGTGCCGACCTGATACAATATCGGCCTGAAAATTCTGGATGAAATTGGGGTCAATTATCAAGACAGCAAGCGTCGCTGCAATACCCGCTCCAGCGAAACCTATCCAGTTTCGAGACCTCGTAAGATGTCTTGCAACAGAAGTGCTGGGCGGTGCCAGGCGTATTACACGCTTTGATGGTTCTTCAAGATGCGCCCAAAGCACCCGCATCTCATCCCATGCGAGACGGTTGAGGCGATCTGCATTCAACCATTCTTCAAGCTCATTGAGATCGCTGGTCGAAAAATGACCGCCAGTACGCTTAGCGAGCCAGATTGCCGCCATATCGCGTTGCTTTTCAGATGGTTCCTGGCTTTGCGACATTATCCGCTGGCTGACCTTTTTTGAATGGCTATCTTTTTCGACACCGTAAAAGCCGTTTATATAGGTGTTTCTTAATTTAGAAACGTTTCACGAGGTGAATTCCTCATCGGCTAAATAAGAAAACATTACTTATCAAAATCTGACATTTGATTTTGGCAATGCCTCATCGCTTTCGCGATATACTTTTCTACGGAGCTGATGGAAATTCCATATCGTTTGGCAATCTCGGAATTCGACATGTTATTGACACGGCGAAGCAGAAATATATCGCGCGGAGTTTTGCCCAATTCCATTAATATAGCATCGAGTTTTTCAAGGGATTGACGGCCCTCAAGGATTTTCTCAGGTGAAAGTACAGACCCACTGATCTGCTCGGGAACGATTAATTCCATAATTTCACGGCGCCGACGGGATGTTCTTATGTGATCAATACTGGCGTTTCGCGTTGCTACATAGAGTATTTTAACGTTTTCATCCTGACTTTTATCGAATCCGCCATCGACTACCTTTGAAAAAACATCCTGAACGATATCAGCGGCTGCTTCCTTGTCGCGCGTCATTCTCGTGACAATGGCTTCCAATCTTTTGCGATGATCTTGAAAGAGAAGCGTTAGTCGATGGCTCCAATTATTCATTTCTACACTCTGAGCCAAACGACCTAAAACCCGAGATGGATAATGACTGCATCTCGTCTGGCAATTCCATTTTTTAAAGTTAACCTCTTTAATCATGTTTGTTCTATTCAAGCAAGTCATGATAAAAAAAGTATTGCCGCAGTTCCTGACGACAGCACTTTGAGGGATCAGCATCGGTAGTTTGAGAGCCCGTCGCCTCTGAAAAGAATGATATTTGAGTCAAATGAGATATCGAAACAAACCTCTAACCACATTTGGCCATAGATAATAGTCTGCTTGAAAAACGAAACGTACTTCATCCACCTAGCCACGAACTTCCGCGCGATTACGCGTGGAAGTTCGGTCTTAGAAAGGCTAGAAACTAGCTGTCAAAGACGCGTAAAATGTGCGACCAGGGCCCGGCTGCTGCGCGAGACTAAGTGGATCGACATAAAAACGATCTGTCAGATTTTCCACACGTACGCTGGCTGTGTAATTTTCATTGAGCTTATATTCTGCGAAAACATCAACCAGTGTATATGGCTTCCAGTCGATCATCGTGATGAATTGTGACATGCCCTGCCCCGTCACGTCTCCGTGCCCAATGGCACGCGATCCCGTGTATGAGATACGTCCACCGACGGTAAGTGCGTCCTCCATCAGTTTCTGCGTCAGTGTCAGATCAACCCCATACTTAGGCGGCACCTGATTGGTGGCATAGTCTGCATAAAGGGACTTGTTTTCACAGGTCTCGGCTGTGCGACAGAACTCTACGTTCAGATAGTAATTTGCTGCCAATGTTGCTTCAAAGCCACCAATGGCATAGTTCGCGGATAGTTCCAGGCCCGAGAAACGTGCACGATCAATGTTGAATATGCGCACATTTGAAGAGCTTGAATAAACGTGGAATTCGCGAGCAATGTAATCTTTTACGTCCCAGTTGAAATATCCAAGTTTGATCATCGTTTGGTCCGTAGTGGCAATCAGGTCATTTTCAATGAAATTGGCACCAATCTCCCAGTTATTTGAACGTTCTGCCTTAGTGTCTTCATTGACGGTCATATTAAAGGCTGAGACCGATTCCATGATACTCGGCGCGCGCAGAGTGCTGGAATAATTGACATAGAACTGCGTTCCCTTAACTGGTTCTACAGTAACTCCCACCGATGGGCTAAAGCCGTCTTGTTTAAGGCGGGCCTTTCCATACACCATGTCGGGGTGAACCATTTTTACAGGACTACGATCGCGTGACCACATTTGCGTATAGCGCATGCCGCCATTAATCGTTAGCCAATCAACGGGCTTGTATGCCGTCTTAACATAGGCTGCAGCTTCTTCCCGTTCGCCATCGCGCAAATCAAGGAAAGTATCCCATTTCCGGGTGGCGTCTGTTGGTTTGGTATCTTCCTTTTTGTAAGACGCGCCATAGGTCATATCGATATCACCATAAGCTGTGCTAAACTGAGAGCGGTTACTAATATCGCCGCCCCATGTCCATAAATCTGGCCCAGATTTAAAATCTTTTGGCGCACCTTCTGCAACCCAATCTGCAGCATTGCGTTGCTTCAGTTTGGTGGCCCAGAGATTAGCTTTCAGATTTATCAGTTCATTATCTGATGGATCCCAACGGTACTTAAATGTGCCGGTATGTGCTTCGACATCAGTTGTTAGCGGCTGCTGCACGGCTTGCAAATTGAGTGTGCTCAAAGCATTCGCTTTGAAATTGCCTGCCTCACTATCAAAGCCGGTGTATCCGAGTTGAATACTATGTCCGTCGCCGAACATCACTTTGCCTTTTAACAAAACTGATTTGGTTTCCAACTGAGTGTTCAAAACCTGTTCGCCCGGGCGATAATTGGCAATACCAGTGTTCTTTATAAAATTCGGATACCAGTAGTAATTAAATGGTGGGTTAGTACAGTAGTTAAGACATGCTGTCATACCCCCCAGATCTTCAGTGTCAGCAGCAGGGCCGTTTTTACCAGCATGATAGTTGCCTCGCTTGCGATAGGCATAGCCGGCCAGTAGTTCAATATTTTCGTCCTGCATCGCAGCTACAACACTGCCCGATCCATTCGTCGGCTTAAGGAAGGCGGGACGGTTCATCGTGTCCTCTGAGGCAGTAACAGTCGACTGATCCGTCTTGTTCCAGATATAGTATCCTGCTTTATCACCGGCCTCGGGCTTGCTGGAATTCGTACCAAAGCCGCCTTTCACACGCAGACCAAAACGGTTTCCTTCTTTAACAATATCACTCGCTTCAAGCGTACGCATCGCAACCGTGCCAGCAATGCCGCTCGACGAAGCGTCAGAACCTTTTAGTATGTCAACACCACCCAAAAAATCTGGGTCAACGAAGGTGCGGTTCGAAATGCCCTGATAACCTTGGTAGACATTAACTGCGTTTTCCGCGCCGTCTATTGTCGTTGCGACACGCCCCATGCCTTGCATGCCGCGGATGTTCACATCAATGGAACCTGCACCATTGCGCGCTTCCGCAGACATGACACCTGCTGTCCCCCTAAAAATATCCGCAGGGCTTGAACCACGAAACCGCTCAATAGACTGCTCAGAAATAAATGCCGTCGGTGCAGGCGTATAATAAGGTGCATCTACAGCAGAAACGCCGTTGCCGCCGCTCACCGTTATTGTATCGAGCAGAGTGGTGTTCAAAAGATCCGGCGCAAGCTGAGTTTCACCAGCCGGGTCAGCAATCGTCACTGTTGTTCCGTTAATACGATAGTTGAGACCCGAACCTGTAAGCAGCCGCGAAAGTGCCTGCTCTGCTGTAAAGTTACCCTGGACACTCGGACTTGTTTTTCCTGCAACCACACTCGATTGCAGCAGCAATTTCAGACCGGCGCGATCCGCAAAGGCAGTCAAAGCACCGCCCATGCTTTGCGAACGAATGTTAAACGCAATTGTTTGTGCAGAAGCTTGTTGAGCATATGCGGCACCAAGCTGGGCCATTGGAGTTGTGCCAATGATTGCAACTGACGCGAATAGGCCAGCTTTAATTACACCTCTTGAAAGAGACCGCTTATTATTTGTGGTTGATACACTGCGCATAAAATTTCGCCCGTCCTGATCATTATTCTCAGCTGATATCCGGTGCTTGCGCATCTTCAACAGCCCTCTCAGTTTCAAGGACGAAATCAATTTCTGAATCTTACACCGCAAATCTCAAAAAGTTGATTATTATAATCATCTAATTTCATAGCTTTAAATTTTTATCGAAGGATCGTGACAAAAGGCATGCGTGTCACTGTAACAGGCAATGTTTTCTCAACCGTATCGAGCACTGTGTCAGGCTGTGTTAAATCAAAAACGCCGGTGACATTGAGCGATCGAAGCCGACCATTGGCGATGAAAATCTTGCCGGACTGATAACGCGACAATGCAGCAACAACTTCACCCAAGGGCTTTGAATTAAATATCAGCTTGCCACGAAGCCAAGCCGTTTCCATTTCCGCATCAATATCCTCCGGTACCGTAGGCGTTTTATCCGCCTGATACGTAACACGCTGATTTGCAACTGCTTGGACACTGTCACTATCTTGTTCAATAGGCTTCGAACTATTGGAAACGCCTACAATTCCTTCTGTGACAGTCACTGCGACGTTTTCGGGGCGGATATCGATATCAAACTCTGTCCCGATGGCACGCGTTTCGCCGCCACCAGCTTCAACGATAAACGGACGCGACGCATCTTTCGCCACCTTAAATAAGGCTTGCCCTTCAAATAAGAAAAGACGGCGTTCGGCCCCCGTAAGGCGTGCTGAAAACGCCGTATTTCCGTTCATAAGCACGGTCGAGCCATCGGGTAGAAGGACGGTTTTCTGTTCGGCTGAGCCGGTTACATAATCGGCATATAGGCGTGGGCCAACAATGCCGACACGCTCAAACGCTATGCCAGTAGCACCAAGCACTGCTGCGCCCAGGATGGTTCGGCGCGTAATTCTGGTATTGCGTTCCGTCTTGCGTATCTGGCTACCCGTCGAACCTATGCCATACCAAAGGCTTTCGGCCTCCAGTGCTGCCAGTTCGTGTTCATCGCTCTGCTGTCGCCATAGATCAAATTGTACTCTGTCCTCTGTCGTCGCACGCCCGGAACTCAGCTTCACTAGCCAATCAATCGCGGTGTCACTGAGACCAATATCAGTATCAAATTTTTTTCTTGCAGAATTCATCAATTGATCAGCGCTCTAAAAACCGACGCTGCCAAAGAGTTTGGAAAGCGGTCGCATGAACTTACCCTTATAAGACGAAACACAAAGAGCAATCTTACACAGAGGAGGGATAAATTATTGCAGATTTCTGAAATGATCGCGGCAATGACGAAGTGCCTGTGCGAGATAGCGAGCTACCATACTTTCAGAAACACCAAGCTGTTCTGCGATTTCCCGATGTGATAGCCCATCGCATCGGGCGAGAAGCAAAGCGGAACGTGCCTTTTGCGATATCTGCATAAGCGCAATTACAAGCTGCCGAAGATTGTCACGATCCAATGCAAAAGTTTCAGGTGATGGATAGCTATCAGCTATTGCATCTAAAACTTCCTCGTCGCTAATGCACACCGAATTATGGCGCCTGTCTTTTCGGAGCAAATCAATCGCGATATTACCAGCAATTCTGAGGATAAATGCGCTCTGGTCACGAATTTCTGGCGGCTTTCTTTTTAATGATGCGAGCCTTAGCCAGGTTTCCTGCAAGGCATCTTCCGTCAACTCATGCGAACTTATTCGCCTTTTGAGTGTGTCACGCAGCCATTTCAACTGACGGAAATAAACCGAAATAAGCTCTTCGGCGCTGTCTGTTGAATCTAGCTTCATTTGTACGAGATGCCCTGGATGAGGATTATCACAACCAGCATCGCTCATAATCCAAACGAATGAACTTCGCAATACAATACCAATTAACTCAACTTATAATTCGGACTTCTTGATCGTAACGGTTTTGAAAATTTTAAGAAGGGGTAAAAACCAGCCGCACAAGGCGTTGGTGTATAACTGCGCCTTTGTTCTTGCCGATCGCATAGGTATAAATCGCAAGGCTTTGCCTTTTCTATATACGAATTATGTCTATGTCTTAAACTTAGAATTTTTCGTCATCCCGACCGCGCTGTCATACGATGTGGTGAATGGCTGAGCCGCTTAACAACAATTCACCCATTCTGAGACAGCCAATTCAACCTTCAATTAACTTCATGCCCATATGTCCGAATCCTCCCGCATGCATTGCTGAAGGGAAAAGCGGCGGGCTACCACGTCACTACTTTATCAATAGCAGTTTAAGCAAAAGCCTCTTATCTCCTATTGAAGCGAACGGGGGCAGTGATAGTCTTGTTCACGCTTGGCGGTGGCGCAGGAACGGGTGAAGCGCGCTGTACCAACGAAAGAACTTCGTTATCCAATTCCGGCCAGCCCGAGGATCTAGCCAGCGAAGTCGATAAGACCTTGCCAGTGTCGTCTATACGAAAGCGAACATATACCACCCCCTCTTCACGACGTGATTTCGCACCGGAAGGATATTTCTTTCTGCGTTCAAGATGCGCCATAAGGCGGGATTGCCAACGCGCCGGTGTCACGGAAGATGCAAACAATCCAGAGGCCGTTTGCCGTGCCGCATTGCGGTTTGATTGAGTGACCTGTGCTTGCGCCTGCACGGCCTGCTTTGAAGCGACTTGCTGTTCCTGGCGTTTTTTTACCGGCTTTTCTTTTCTAACGATTTCTTTTTTTGGTTCAGGTGGCTTTGGTTTAGCAACTGGAAGCGGAACCTGGACGTTTTCAAGCTGCGTCAATTCCTGCTCAGGCTCTTCTTGTTCAACAAGCTCCGGTTCGTCCTGAACGACTTCCGGTTCAACCGGCTCAAGCTCCGGCTCATCAATAGGTTCCTCAACTTTTTCAGCCGGAGCGCTAGCATCCGAAGTTTCCTGATCAGGCGAGATTTCATTCTCTTCGGTCATGGCCGCTTCCGGAGTGTCGGCGAGTTCAATCATAATGGCAGCTGGCGGCGTATTATCAGCGGCCAGCATTTCAGGCTCGCGCAACAACCACATCGCTATTCCAATATGCACAGGCAACACGATCAGCCCTGCTCCCAGCCAAAGAGCGATATCTGCAGCCCGGCTGACGGTTTGTACGCTATCGTCACCACCGGTCATTATGCGCCCTCCCCTGAATCTACCGGACGCTCCAGAAGAATACTACGTCCGCATGCGTCGACGAGAAATCCATGGCTGATTAGCTTCATCACGATCCGCGCTGCATGATTTTTCGTGGCGCTGGTCGCCAGCGCCACCTTATGCGTTTTTACGGCATTATAAGCGGCTGCCCATACGCAAAGAACGAGGATCTCAATTAAAAACTCAACATTTCTGGCAAATTTCATCGTAAACATATTACTCTGTATCGTCTCTTATATTACCATCCCGCGGCCCCATAAATAGCAGGAGACCAGCGCATAGAAGCCCATTTATCGAAAGTTCAAGCCCAGCCATACGCGGGTCAAAAGCCAACCCTGTAAGACAAATCAGGACGACGATTGCAAGCAGGGAGCACCTGAATGCCGAAGGCAAAGCGTTCAAAGCTTTCCATGCATTCATGATACGACGCGTAATACTTGTCGCTCGAACCCAAGCTAATATTTTGGGTGAAAGCTGCAAAAAGCAAAGCAAAGCATAAAAGGCAAAAATGGCAGACGGCATCAAAGGCAGTCTCTGGCCAATTAATGCTGCTACTACCGATAGAAGCCCCAATGAGAGATAGCCTGCGCGTTGGCGATCATTGGGATATGTCGACTGAGGCACACTGGTATCATTCGCGGTTAGATCTGATACGGTCATGAGAGTTTTTCGCTCGCCAAAGCATGAATGCTGCAAAATGCAAACTCCGCATCGTCATAAAGAGCATCACTGTCTCGATGAAACTGGTACTGCTTTTTTACAAGCATCGCATAACGCTCGTGACTAAGCATCGCGTGCACTTTAAGGCTTGCAGCGCGAAGCAGGTTAACCAGGTGCCCCTGTATGACAGCATCAGTCATGTCGTTTGTCCCTCGTAGCGAGCAGATATTTCTGCCAATTTGGCTGAGAAATCAGCTCTCTATTACTAAGACGTTTGACGGCACTGTTTTTTGCACTGCCACGGCAAAAAAATGCGATGGCAAGAAATATCGGCCTTACGACAGACCTCATCAATAGGCGTGCCATCCTCTGCTTGCTTCAATACGAACGCAATCTGTGCTTCTGACAACTTCGATGCTTTTCATGGAACTCTTCTTCTCCCAGATAAGAGATCATAAGTGGAAAATTCCAGTTCTGAATGGTCTAATTTATCGGGTGTACTTCGCGCCTGCACGACGGCGAGGCTCATGGCAAGCCGCTCGCAGATCGGTTCCGCCAGCGGTCTGCCCCTGCAAAGTGATCCTTCATGAAGTATGGCTTATAAGCCTAAGAAGGATATTGAATGGCAGCGAAAAGACAAAAAGCGTAAGAGATGGTTACGTAAATCCGTCAAGTTGACGTGCTGAATACGCAAGGAAAATCAATGGCTAAGGCGAGCCTGTTAATAGGTGTGACGAAAGCTACATACTACCGGTGGCGGTCCGAGTACAATGGGCTGAGGGCGACAAGCTGATTTGAGCCGCGGTCGCGAAGGAAAACTTCTAATCCCCGCCCCTCGCCGCGCTTGCGTGGATGATGTGATTGCTGAACTGAAGGTTTGCGAACGTCGGGCATGCCGGGTTCCTGACCAGCATCGTTTCCCTCAGCGCAAGATCGCCAAGCCCCTGGATGACGAAGCGGCCTTGACCGCAAACATCACGGCACTCGCTCTCCAGCATGGCCGCTTTGGCTATCGTCGTATAATGGCAATGCTGCATCAGGCTGGCTGGATATTGAACGTCAAGCGGTTGGGACGCATTTGACGACGGGAGGGGCTGAGAATGTCTCAGAGTCAACCGAAGCGCGGTCGGCTGTGGTTGAACGACAGTTCGTGCATCTGGCTTTGGCGGGAATATCCCAACCATGTCTGGTCCTACGGCTTGGTCGAGGATCGCACGCACAGCGGCCCGGGGTTCATCGCCAAGGCACTCCGGGAGTGGATTGCAGCAGTCGGGGGGTAAATTCTATTTTAAACTGCAACATACCAATGAATTCAAGTGGTTAGCCATAGAGGAAATTGGGAAGGTGATTTGATTATCTTTGAACGTGACCTTTGACGAGCCAGTGTAATGACGCATGTTGAACGCAAGAGCAGTTATTGAGTTAACATTAAAAACAACAGCCGGCACTCAAAGCTGATCATCAACAAAATCATTCAGACCTTTGCAGCGCTACCTCATCACGCACGCCGAAGTTTTACCTTTGATCGTGGTTCCGAGTTTATGGGTTATAGGGCTTTGGAGGATGGAAAGGGGGCAAGAAGCTGGTTTTGCGACCCAAACTCACCCTGGCAGAAAGGTGCTATTGAGAACATCAACAAGCGCATTCGACGGTATTTACCCAGCAACACTGACCTGGCGCAGGTCAGTCAGGCGCAGTTGACCGCCCTCGCCCATAATCTCAATACAACACCGCGCAAGTGTCCTGGATTTAAGACACCCACTGAGAGCTTTTCTAAATTTTTGCAGGATGCAGCATAATCAGATACCCTCACCACAGGCATGATGCACCTGGGATAGCTTTTCCAAAGCTGGCCAGCACATGAACCTTGACTTTTTTACCACGACAAGCGAGGTCAATCACGCAACAATTGGGTTCCGACAATGGACATTGTATTTGATCACGCCAAGGTGACTTTTGATCGGCGCGTGGTGCTACAGCCGCTGTCGTTGAGGTTGACCGAGAGGCGCATTGGCATCATTGGCTTAAACGGCTCTGGGAAAAGTACATTCTCACGGCTTATTAACGGGCTTCTGCTCCCGTCATCTGGCCGCGTCATCACGAACGGCCATGATACGTCAACGAATGCCGCCCAAGCCCGTGCAGCAGTTGGCTACATATTTCAGAACCCGGCAAATCAGATCGTGCTGCCGCTAATAAAGGAGGACATTGCACTTAGCCTCCAGTCGCGCTGTCTTGTCAGGGCTGAGATCGATCAAGCCGTATTGGATGCGCTTGAGCGTGTCGGTATAGTTCACCTTTTGGAGCGACGAGCGCATGAGTTGTCGGGCGGGGAAGTGCAACTTGCGGCCCTCGCAGCAGTACTCGCGACTGCTCCTGACATTATCATCATGGATGAACCCACCAATCAACTTGATCTTCGCAACCGAAACCTTGTCGAGCGGACGATCCAAACCCTCGACGAGGATGTCATCGTCGTAACCCATGATCTGGCGCTTGTTGCGGATTTCCCGCGCGTGCTCCTCTTTCACGAAGGTACTCTCGTTCATGATGGCTCCGCCGCAGAAACTGTCGGCCGTTATCTGAAGCTCGCTGCGTGATGAGCTTGGACACCTTGGATAAAAGTCTGATCCACCGAGTTCCACCGGAAGCCAAGCTCTTTGCGCTTTTCGCGTATAGCGTACTGCTGTTCGCGCTGGCTTCCCCTCTCGTCTTGGCCTGGCTGGCTGGTACGCTAGTCGCAGTAACGTTGCTGTGCTGCCGCCCCGCGTTTGTACAGTGGATCAAGGCTTGGCCACTCCTCTTCACTATTGTCGCGTTGGGCATCTGGACATTGTTTGCTCGAGGTCCGGAAGCGACCTCGATCATATTGCTTCGGCTGGGGTCACTCAGCCTGTTTGCTACTGTCGTCACAGTAACCACGACAGCCGGACAGTTTATCGACACCATTACAAGCCTCGCCCGTCCACTGGAAAAGCTCGGCATTGCCAATGCAAGAGACATCGGATTGGCCATAGGCCTCGTCGTCCGCTTCGTGCCCGAAATCCATGCGCGCTACCGGAATGTCGTCGATGCGCATCGCGCCAGAGGGCTTAAGCTGCGCCCATCCACTATCATCGGGCCAATCATCATCGCTACTATCATGAGCGCCGACGAAATCGCCAATGCCATTGACGCCCGTAATATTCGCACTACCGCACCAAAGCGCAAATAGAGGTTCAAAGAATGTCCACCCGGTCCCTGGTTCTCATCGCTCTGTTTACAGCAATCATCGTCGTTTTGGGGCTGATCCCGCCCATCATGATCGGTTTTTTTCCCGTCCCCATTCATGCGCAAAGCATGGGTGTACTCTTGGCCGGAACCGTGCTGGGCGCCCGCGCCGGTGCTTTGACCGTGCTTCTGCTTTGGGTGCTTGTCGCAGTCGGCCTGCCAGTCTTATCTGGAGGACGAGGCGGTCTTGCAGTATTCCTCAGCCCGACAGCCGGCTATCTTGTCGGCTTCCTGCCGGCCGCGTTTGTAACGGGCTGGTTATCTGACAAGGTGGCTCATCGCATCACTGGCCGCGGGAAACTGGCCTTTGGCTTTTTCGTTGCAGCAGCCCTGGGTGTTGTTATCGATCACGCTTTCGGGATCGCCTGGCTTGCTTTTGCGGCAGGTCTGACACTCGCAGAGGCAACTATAGGCAACCTGATCTTTGTACCAGGCGATTTGATCAAAGCAGCGATCGCCGCTTATGTCAGCCTCCTTTTAACCGTCAATTTCGGAAGCCGATTTCGGGTTGGATGAACTGAGGCCATCGTCACCCTTTAGTATAACATTTATAGCTTTGGGTCGGCTGGAGAACGTGAGCTTTTGAATAATGCCCTAAAATTTAAAGCTGCGCTCGCGGCAGCTTTGCTATATTTTGGGCTTCAGCGAGTGCTTAGCAACTAAGTAATATTTTGCAGGAAAGCACTATTTTGATGGCGTTCAGCGCGTATAAGCAAATTACTCGAGAAGCGGAAGAATTTCGGGCGCACAAAATTTCGTCATGTTTGCAATTTCTTTCTCGCTGTAACCAGATCGGCCCTTTTCAAGCGAGGCAGCCAGTATCTTCAACTCGTCAACAGAATCATCTTTTGTAATACCCAGCTTGCCGTCATAATTCACAATCTCATACATATAACGTTCAGTTACGGATTCAAAAGCTACCGCCAGTTTTTGGTCGTCAATTTTTTGGGCTAGAATTGTGAAGTTTCCCATATAGGCACCACACTGCAGGGATTGATTGTACTTGCCGCGAAACTCTGAGTTAACGTTATCTTGAGCAAGAGAAAGATTTGGTGTCCCTGATCGGGGGACCATTTGGCACAGGTTGTAGTAGCCTAATCAACCTATCCACTATCGATCATCAGCAGATTACAAAAAGTGATAGATTGTTTCATGACTGACAATGCCCAAACGCTTAAATAGATCAAGCACAATAATTGCTGAAACAATGACCAATTATTTATCGGATCGCTTCAAACGAGCGCGGCGCGTGTCTTGACATTTCATATCGGAACATATAGTGAACAAATTGATGAAAAAGTCTTTTAAAGAACGTTTGGCCATTCTGTCTGACGCTGCAAAGTACGATGCTTCTTGCGCGTCGAGTGGAACTGTTAAACGAAATTCCGCATCATCTGGCGGACTTGGTTCGACAGAAGGCTCCGGCATCTGCCATGCTTACGCGCCAGATGGCCGATGTATTTCGCTTCTGAAAATTTTGATGACAAATTTTTGCATTTACGACTGCGCTTATTGCATCAACAGATCATCGAGCAATGTCGAGCGTGCGAGGTTTACGGCTGAAGAAGTCGTGTGGTTGACGCTTGAATTTTATCGACGCAACTACATCGAAGGCTTGTTTCTTTCGTCGGGTATTATTCGTTCTTCTGATTACACCATGGAAGAAATGGTGCGCATCGCCCGAGAGCTCCGCACCACGCATAATTTTCGGGGATATATTCATCTTAAATCCATTCCGGAAGCCTCGCCGCAACTGATCGATGAGGCGGGTCTATATGCGGATCGTTTGTCGATTAATATCGAATTGCCGACGGATGCTGGTATCAGCAAGTTCGCGCCTGAAAAGCGGCCAGAAAACATTCGCAGATCAATGGGAAATCTGCGTATGAAAATTGAGGATATGGCTGAACCGAGCCTACAAACCAAGCGGCGGCGTAGATTTGCGCCAGCAGGTCAAAGCACGCAAATGATTATCGGTGCTGATGCTGCAAACGATGCGACCATACTTGGTACAAGTGCTCGGCTCTATGGTAGTTACGGATTGAAGCGCGTTTATTATTCAGCATTCAGCCCAATCCCGGATTCTTCAAAATACTTGCCGCTGATCAAGCCTCCTCTCATGCGTGAGCATCGGCTATATCAAGCCGACTGGCTTTATCGGTGTTATGGGTTCGATATCAGCGAAATTACCTCATCATCGGCCGATGGAATGCTTGATTTGGATATAGATCCTAAATTGGCCTGGGCACTTGGCCACCGTGAAAATTTTCCAGTAGATGTAAATCGTGCCGACAAAGAGGCTCTGCTTCGTGTGCCAGGCTTCGGCACGAAAACGGTAAACTCTATTGTATCATCACGGCGTTTGAAGCGCCTGCGGCTCGAAGATATAGGCCGGCTCGGCGTATCTTTGAAAAAGGTACAGACCTTTATTTTAGCGGAAGGCTGGTCGCCGCATCGGCTGATTGATCGAACAGATCTAAGGTCAATGTTCATGCCTAAGCCACAGCAATTGTCGCTGCTATGATAGAAACCTGCTTCCTTGAGGGGCGTGGGAATTTTTCCGAGTGGCGGGATGCTGCGAGACAGTTTCTTCTCGCGAATGTTCAACCAAGACATATTGACTGGCGACTTCAAGATGAGCGTCAGGGATTGTTTGAGCAGGATGACAACCGAAGACCTGGTGAAACTGCTCAGCAGAGTGGCGCTGCCGCAATCAATGTTCCTCCGGCATTTCTTCGGCTAGCGGAAGCCGTGATTTGTCACTCAGACCCTAGCCGCTTCGGATTGTTGTATAAGCTTCTCTACCGCTTAAGGTCAGAACGACATTTATTGGATTTCAAGTCGGACGCAGACGTTGCAGTTGCACATCGCATGCTAAAATCTGTTAGTCGTGATTATCATAAAATGACAGCCTTTGTTCGGTTTAAGGAAATAGCACTTCCAATAGACGTCGTAGGTCGTAGACGATTTATGGCATGGTTCGAACCAGATCATTTCATTGTTGAGAGAGTTGCTCCGTTTTTCCAGCGTCGTTTCAATGATATGGATTGGATAATCACTACGCCCCACGGATCCGCTTCCTGGGATGGTGAAAACCTGCGTTGTTCATCTGAGTCAGCTATCAAGCCAGACATTAATGATGAAACGGAGCAGCTTTGGCGTACTTACTATGCATCTACCTTCAACCCAGCGCGATTGAAGGTAAAGATGATGATGACGGAAATGCCGAAGAAATATTGGAAGAACCTTCCAGAGGCAGACCTCATTCCTGACCTGATTGCAGGTGCCGAAGCGAGGGTGGTTGAGATGGGGCAGAAGCAAGCCACTAACCCATTGCCATTCCATGATCGCCTGCAAAAAGCTGCTGTCCGTATTCCGACCGCGCCGGTCGATGAGGTCGATACGATTGACGCTCTTAAGAAAAGTGCGCGATATTGTAATCGGTGCGATCTTCATTGCCGTGCTACACAAACGGTGTTTGGCGAAGGTCCAACCAGTGCGCGTGTCATGATTGTCGGCGAACAACCGGGTGATCAGGAAGACCTTGCAGGGCAGCCTTTTGTCGGACCTGCCGGGCGCGTCTTGAATGAAGCCCTTTCGGCAGCGGGTTTAGAGCGAAATACGCTATACCTTACCAATGCAGTTAAACATTTTAAGTATGAACCGCGCGGAAAGCGACGCATCCACCAGCGGCCAAATACCACTGAGATTGAGCACTGTCGCTGGTGGTTGACACAGGAAATAAAAAATGTGCAGCCAAAGCTAATCGTAGCGATGGGTTCCACCGCGTTATTTTCTCTCACCGGCCAGAAAGATAGGTTGGAGGATATACGTGGTCAGACGATAGCCATGCAAGATAAACGGACACTTTTTGTGACCGTCCATCCTTCTTACATTTTACGAATACCAGACAGCGGAAAACGCAACGATGCGCTAGCACAGTTTTTCGAGGATTTCGACCAGATAAGGCGAATGTCAATCTCACTAAGCTGATTTATCACCCTTGTTACAATAAGGATATCAATTAATCTTAGCGGTAAGATTCGAGCTTTTTAAGGTCAGTTGTGATACTCAAAGCAAATTATCTCTTGATGTGCTAATCCTTGTGCCATCGGTTAATAAGGAAACGAATAGGATGAGTGGCTTTTTGGCCCTTCTAGACGATGTCGCGGCGATTACTAAAATTGCAGCAGCCTCTGTTGATGATATAGCGGCAAATGCTGCAAAAGCTGGCACTAAGACGATTGGCGTTTTGATTGATGACGCAGCTGTTACACCGAATTATGTCGTTGGCATAACGGCTGCACGCGAATTACCAATGGTCGGAAAAATCGCGCTCGGGAGCTTGCGTAACAAGGCTTTGCTGATCCCTGCGCTCTTATTGCTAGACTATTTCATGCCGATAGCAATCACCGCACTTTTGATGATCGGTGGTGCTTATCTTTGTTTTGAGGGTGCTGAAAAAGTCTGGCACAAGATATTTCCTGGCCACGACCACGCAAATGCTGAAGGAAGTCTCGATAAAGACCCTACTGCACTTGAAGAGAAGCGCGTTGCAGGTGCCATTAAAACCGACCTTATTCTTTCTGCGGAAATCATGACGCTGGCGCTCTCCATGATCGAAACAAATTCTATCTGGGTCGAGATTGGAACCCTGCTTACGGTCGGTATCATGATTACCGTTTTGGTTTATGGCGTTGTCGCAGTCATCGTTAAACTTGATGATTTCGGTGTCTTATTGGCTACAAAGGGGCGTTTTTCGGTAACGCGAACCATCGGCCGATTGACAGTGCATGGAGTACCAAAATTGCTACACCTTCTGACCATCATTGGAACGGCAGCAATGCTTTGGGTTGGTGGTAACATCTTCATACATAGTCTCCACGAATTTGGCATTCACCAACCCTTTGAAGGTATCTCTACTTTAGCAGCTATGTTGTCCGGCCAGGTAACCACAAATCTTGCAGGCATGATAAATTGGATTGCTACAGCTTTTGCTGATGGAGTTTTTGGGTTCATATTAGGTACTGCAGTTGTAATATTCATATCGAAAATTATAAATCCAGCTTTGAAGTTTGTTTCACGATCGGCATGAAATTTAATCGAAATTCTGGAGGGGCAATATACGCTATATGAAACTAAACAATAGATGGGGCCTATGCTCCAGTTGCGCCTGATCCGACCATCCCATCAACTGACACCCCGCGAACTGGATGTGCTCCCACAAGTGGCCTTTATACCGATGCAATCGGTGAGGGATTCCGCAAACGTTATCAGCATCGTTTTTCCACCCTTCCCGGCCAGTCTCAGGCTGGACTTGCCTATGACCGGGTTACGCTACTCAGCGGTGCGTGGCTTCGCACAGGCCAACCGCGCAAATTCCGCGATGTTGCTTCAGATCTGCGCACCTCGATCAATCGCGGCGTGAACGGCTCCTATTTTCTCGGAACTGACGGACAAATGGGCCTTGCTTATCCTGACGATACGGCAGATCTTTCAATCAGTCAGGCGCATCTGGTCTTTCAGTTCCAAAACGGTCGCCATATGTTCATTGGGCCTGCTCCTTACACGCAGAGCAGTCTGCAAACTCCGCAATGGTGTTGAACATGAGTTGCCGACGTTTTCCCAGGCTCCTTCTATGAACAAATAATTGCTAAAAATAGCAATCAATTCATCAAAAATAAAGACCCTAAGAAGCCTTATGAGCAGAGATCACTTGCCGTTCGTTGATCAATGACCAAATGATCGGCGAATCCTCCTCTAAGAGCAGCTAAAGTTGCATCAAGCTTAAAGCTGCCGCTTACAACCATGAGGCCTTCCATCTTTTTCAACAAGGCGTGGTCCGCTCCGATAATACGCTCGTCGAGTTCACCAAGCACAGGTTGTCCGTCTGCATCTATAAACCGGCCTGCAATTATACCCACCGCCCCTTTTTTGCGATAGAATTCGATGTCGTCTACACTCGCAATCTTGAACTGAACCACGTGCGTATCTGGAGTGCATGGACTGAGTGAGAAAATAGACTTATTGCAAGTTTGCAGAGCATCCAGCTGTTCTTTTATAATGGGTTCGGCCTTTAACGCCGAGGCCAAAGATGCGCTGGAACAAACCGCCGGAGCGTTTAAGTTCACGCAATAAGCTTCAAGCCGGCTCGCTATTTCGGTAGTACAGCTTTCTGACGTGCTCAATAGCGGATTGGCAATCGATCCAATCAACTGGCGCACAATCAGGTTTTCAACTGGCCAATGCGGGACATACTCGGAGACGAACGAAATCGTCTGCCCCCACGACACACCAAGAGTATCACCTTTTTTCAGGAAGAAAGGCAAATATTGTGCAGCCACTTCACAGACGAGACGTGATAGCATCTCCCCTTCAAGGCCTTCATCCGGTACGACATGTACAGACTTAAGGTTATATTTTTGCGCGAGTGTGTCTGCAATATTATTTAACCGATAATGCTCCGGAGCAACCTGAATACAAACGATATTGCGTTCTTTTGCGATCTTCAAATAGCTGATTACCGTCGGTCTCGACAGGGAGAGAACATCCGCGATCTCACCCTGATTAAGATTTTTCACATAGTACATCCATGCAACTTCGGCGATAATCTTGCTGGATGGATGTTGTGCTTTATACATCGTTTCTTCTGACTTTATTTTTCTGACGCGTGAATAAGAACGTCTTCAGTGATCCGAATGTCATCGTCAATAGAGCGATCCGTCACAAGACCCAGTTTAACGATATCTGCATGATAGCCACGTATCGCTTCTTCAGGCTTTGCATTGCCATCAGCCACCAATCGCATCCATCGAATGAAGGTCGGTTGATGTTCGGCCAAATTAATCTTGCGCCCGAACAAAGCTAGTCGAGCACCATATTTTTCAGCCTGCCAGACAAGTTCAAATGTATCACGATGCGTTCCTGCTCCGCCACCCAGAACCCCAATAATCACAGATGGATCATGATTTGCCAACTCTTCCAAAGCTGCTGCACCATTATAAGCCACTTTTAAGAACTCCGGACGTTCCTCAATCGTGAGGCTGGCAAGCGCGCGAACGATACAATCATTCACAAACATCCCCGTTTCAGCAGCAGTGAATCCTGTCGCCATATTAGGGTTAAACACTTCCAGAAAATGACGCTTACCTGCTGCGCGCGCGCGCGGTCTGAAATCCCGATAGGCTTCAAGTGTTGCCATGTCGGCGTCTGCATCATTGTTGAATGTCATCGAATAAAGGCAAAGATCAGCCTGCGCTTTCGAAAGGTCCGTTCCACTATAGGGTTTGGATAAGAATGATCGATAAGCCCCACCGCGAATGACACCCCATACATCTGTGGTGTCATTCGCTCTGAACGCTGGCGTCACACCAGTGCCTTTGAAGGCATCCTTATTCTGAAGATATTCGATGTTCGATGTTGATGCGAGCATAATGTCCACAACATCTTGTTCGATCAATGCTTCTATCTCGGCCAGAAACTCTGTGCGGGACCGATTACCTATTGCTCTGCCCTTGTCATCACGTTTCACTCCAGCGGTCAAAATCCCACCAGACAAGTCAGCATCCTTCGCATCAGCGATCAGAAAATCGCCTTTTGTATAGCGGCCCGCACGAATACGTTCAATCTTCTGGTCATACCGCGTAGTTGTCATTGTCTATCATCCATCTGTCTTCAGAATTATCAGTTAGCTTTACGTAAAAGAGAACGCCCATCTTCTTTAGAGAAGAGGTGTATACTTTCCACGTCGATCGAGAAATTGACTGTCTGCCCAATTTCCAAAGATCGGAAGGCTTTGGTCACAAACGACATTTCCCTCCCGTCTACCTCCACAATCACCTGTGCCTCACTGCCCATATTTTCAACCAGAACGATGCTTCCTGCTATGACATTCACATCTCCAGGGGCGGCAATGTCCATCTTCGATGGACGCAGTCCAACTTCAACCTGAAGTCCAGTAGCGAGACCATTATATGAACTGACTGGGACTTGCAGGCGAATTGATCCAGAAACCAGTACCGCCGTGTCGCCGGTACTCTGAACTGTGCAATCTCGGAAATTCATTGCTGGCGAACCAATAAAATCCGCGACAAAGCGTGTGGCAGGACTATCGAAAATTTCGGATGGTGTTCCTTGCTGCTCAATTGCGCCAGCTCGCATCAGCACAATACGATCCGCGATCGTCATCGCTTCAAGCTGGTCATGCGTAACAAAAATTGTCGTTGTCTTGAGCTCAAGATGCATACGACGAATTTCTGTCCGCAATTTTTCCCGCAGCTTAGCATCAAGATTTGAAAGCGGCTCATCGAAAAGGAACAACTTTGGCGTTTTGATCATGGCGCGCGCCATTGCAACCCGCTGTTGTTGACCGCCCGACAGGTTCTTGGGCTTCCGGTCTAAAAACTGTGCCAGCCCTAAAACGTCAGATACTTGCTTTACACGGCGATTGATTTCTTCGGCAGCCACCTTCTGTCTTCTCAGACCAAAAGCGATGTTATCGAAAACGGTCATATGCGGATAAAGCGCATAAGACTGGAAAACCATGGCAACACCGCGCTCTCCTGGAGGGAGATGGGTCACATCTTTGCCGCCAATGGTGACAGTTCCATCCGAGATTTCCTCAAGTCCCGCGATCATTCGCAGCATTGTCGACTTACCACAACCGGATGGTCCCAAGAATACAACGAACTCATGGTCGTCAATATCGAGATTGAGATCTGAAATAACGGTCGTGTTGCCGTAAGACTTACGAATTTGCGTACATTTGATATTTGCCATAATGGGTATCCTATTTGCGACCCGTAGAAACCATACGATTGATGAACCCCATCAACAGCCCGATGAAAATCAACGGTGGCAATACGAGAATAACGGTGGAGGCATTAATCACACCCCATGGAACTTCTTTGCCCAGCGACGTAATTGAAGCGGCAACGACTGGTAACGTTGAGTTTTCCGCGGCGAGCGTTAACGCGAGTAAAAGCTCATTCCAGATAAGGACAAATGTGAAAACCAATCCGCCAAAGAGCGAGGGGGCGGCCACGGGCAAGGCAAACTTCAGAAAGATTTCAGTTTGCGAACAACCTTCCATAGCTGCGGCTTCTTCAATCTCTTTTGGAACGCGCTCAAATGCTGGTACCGATAACCAGATAACTGTCGAGATCGTCGAAATAAGGTATACTAAGATCAAACCTGATAGCGTGTCATAGAGACCAGAGTCTAAGTATAGGACGATGAACGGTATCGCGATTGCAACAGGCGGCATGAAGCGCAACGACAAGACAAAAAATTGCAAGTCGTCCTTTTTACGCCTCACATGACGCGCCAGCGTATAAGCCGCTGGTATACCAAAGAGCGCACCCAGGAGTACTGAGGTACCTACCACCACAACAGAGTTGAGAAGCCCGTCACGAATAGATGGGTTTTGCAGGATAACGCCGAAGTTCTCTAACGTCGGAGTGAAAAGCAGCTTAGGAACAGGCGTAACAATATCTTTCAGCTGTTTAAAGGAGCCAAGAACCGTCCACAAAATAGGTATGAGAGCAATCAGGATCATGAACGAGAGAATTGCACGTGCAAAGATACGTTGGATCAAACCGACCATTTGCGGATACCTCGCCATATCAATGTAAAGACAACCGTTGTGATCAAAAGTAAAAGAATAGACATTGCTGAAGCGTAGGAGACACGCCCACCAAGATTAATACCTGCCTGATACGCATAAAGATCGAGCGTCTCGGTCGCAGTTCCCGGGCCACCACCCGTCATCACGTAAATCAGGTCAAACGAGCGCAGAGACTCCACAGCCTTCACCAGCGCAAGACTTATGATCGGGGCTTTCAACATAGGCAGCGTCACATAAGCATGAATTTCCCATGTCGTGGCATTATCAAGCTGGGCCGCCTCAATTGGATCCTTGGGTAGTGTTTCCAGCAGTTTGAGCATTATAACTGTAAAGAACAGTCCCCATTGCCAAATATCGACAACAGCTACTGAAACAAGGGCCAGTGACGGATTAGCGAGGAATTCTATCGGGCCAAGTCCCAGGATATCTGCAAGATAGTTGATAAGACCAAGTGAAGGCGAATAGAGGAACCGCCAGATGAATGCTGCGGCCACACGAGGCAACAAAACCGGAGCGAGAAACGCGATGCAGATCAGATTGCGGGTACGCGACGATTTTACATTCTCGAAAATCAGCACGGACAATAGTGTCGCTACGATAAGCGTCCCAATTACTGTTACAAGTTCCCATATGGCCGAAATCTTAAGCGCATTCAGAAACCTTCGATCGCCAAGAAGGCGTTGGTAATTATAAAGCCCAACGAAGTCATAATCGGCATATCGCAGTGATCGGTCCATCACCGAAAAGTAAATAGCACCAACGATCGAAACGAAGGCGAGAATTCCCAGAATGCTGAACGCGGGTGCAAGCGTCCAGAATACGAATTTTTGTTTATGCATTCCGTTGCTCTTGAATTGAAAAGTGTGTCCGGGCGTCGTACAAGACACCCGGTCAAACCTTTGTTTATTTAACGCGGCGAAGTGCATCTTCAGCGGTGAAAGCCGCCTCATCCAATGTCGCTTGAACATCAGCTTTAGTGCCCGTAAACAACTCTTCGAGCGCGAGACCAAGATTATCGCCAATCTCCGGCCATGCTGGGCTGGCCATAATGAGCAACTGCGTGCGCGAACCCGTCGCAAGAAGTGCTTCAATATACTCTTTAGGAACGGCTTTGCTGAAAGCTTCGCTTTTAAGGCTGGACTGACGACCTATATCTGAAGCGATCCCATTGGAGAGACGACGAGCTTCCATGTCTTTTGACGTGGCCCAACCGACAAAATCCGCGGCTACTTTTTTGGTGCAGTCATCTTTTGCACCCACGGCGGAAACAGCGAAACCATGCGCCCAACCAGCAGATCCCAAAGGCTCAGGCGGTGGAGCATATCCCACTTTACCCGCAACGACCGACTTATCTGCAACTTCCATCCAGGGTCCAAAAACATCTGATTCAATCAGATAGGCAACCTGGCCACCACGGAATGCTTCAACCGCATCTGACCAGCTGAATGTACCAGCACCCGGAGGAGCAGACTTCAAAAGATCGATATAGAGTTCGGTCGCCTTCACTCCGATCTCAGAATTGAACGCCGGTTGATCGCCATCAAGCCATTGGCCACCAAGGCCACGGAAGAATGGCGTCCAGCGCCATACGTTCATGCCTGAGCCACGCTGGCCACGAGCAGCCCATCCGTACAACTTATTTGCAGGATCGTTCACTGTCTTCACGCCTGTGACGAGTTCATCAAGCGTCTTTGGCACAGGCAATCCTGCCTTTTCCAACACATCCTTGCGATAGATCAGAATGTCGCCGCCACCGACAAGCGGGGCGAAATATTGTTTGCCCTCATAGCTTGCAACATTCGCAAGATCTATGCGGAAATCGGCAATATCATATTCTTCGGGCAAAACATCTGCGAGAGGGTATAACCAGCCAGCGCTTGCATATTCAGGTGTATTGGCTTCGTCCACATACAGCACCTGATAGGCACCTGCACCTGTTGAGGCATCAAGACGCGCCTTGGCGCGCCGCTCGTTTTCGCCAAGCAGATTGATTTTAACTGTTGTTTTCCATTTATCATTAAACTCGCCAACATATTTGTCGAGCTCTGTAACGGATGGCATGCCCTGACCGATTACGTTGAGCGCCGGCACTTTCCCAACGCACATATCATCATTGGCATTTGCCAGGCCCATACCAGCTAGCAAGCAGACGGAGCTCAGTAAAATCATTTGTAGTTTCATTCTCATTCCTCCTCCAAAGAAAACTTCATGACGTTAAAGTTCAGGTGAAAAGACCTGCGATTTTATGATCCAGTGTTAAGAACTGGCGGTAGCGGCCCTCATAAAACTCACGCAACTCGGGGTTTGGTAACGCTGTTCGGGTGATGCGACACATGGACTTTGTCGCTTCAGAGATGTCTGAATAAAAACCTGTCGCAACGGCTGCACAAATCGCCGCTCCCAATGCACCAATTTCCTCGCCTTCCGAGACCTCGACAGGTAACCCGCAGATATCTGCGAAAATCTGGGACCAGATATCGCTTTTGGAAGCACCTCCAGCCAGACGAATTGTTTCCGGCCTCTGAGGAGCAACATATTCCAATATACTTTCCCCATGGCGGCGGTGCTGGAATACGACCCCTTCAAAAAGTGCGCGCAGCATTGACCCCTGATCGTCTGAACTACCAAGGCCAACAAAAGCACCCTGACGTGGCTCAGGTCCATTCAGAAAGGGCATGAAATGACAGCGACGGCCTACAACCGCGCTGCCCGCAACAAGCGCATTTGCAGTATCAATATTGACTAGACCATCGACTGCTCGAGAGAGATACCAATTCAGATTACCAGCAGAGGTCGGGCTTCCTTCTGCAATCAGACGACAAGCACGGTCGCGATGAAGCATATTAAGGATAGGCGGCGCATTGTTTATTGCCTGTTGGGTTTCAACTGCATTGATAGACCAGGTGCCAGCTATCATCGTCAGAGCATCACTGCCGATAACACCCGACCCGATAACGCAGGAACTGACGTCCATCATTCCTGCAACGACAGGCGTTCCAATTTGCAATCCAGTTTGCGCTGCTGCTTCAGACGTTACTCTCCCTGCAATACCAGAATTATTCAGCAGGGGCGGCATGCACCGAAAGAGTGATGAAATTCCGAGCATCTCAAAATATGCTTCGTCATAGGCATTGCATGTAAGATTGAGCAGTCCCCCACCGCTGGCGTCCGTGGGGTCCGTCGCCGCAATACCCGTCAATTGCATGCGAACATAATCTTTGCATGCCAGTGCCCAACGCGTCTTTTTAACAACATCGGGCTCATTTCGCGCAAGCCAGATCAGCTGCATGATCGTTTGCCCGCCCCAGACACGATGTCCTGTGGTTGCTTCCATATGGACTGCTGTATGGTCTTCAAAAAAAGCGTCAGCAATCGGCTGTGCCCGCTGATCGACCGAGACAATGCCGTCTCGTATCGCTCGCCCATTTTCATCAACAAGGAAGATACCGTTGCCAAAACCTGTACAGGTTATCGCCGCTATACGCTCCGGCTTGACCACGGTTGTCGTGAGCTCGCGAATGGCTTGCGCTGTATTCTCCCAAAATCGTTTTGGTTCACGCTCAACCCAGCCATTGTCACGATACACCGTTGTGACATCAACAGCGCGAAGAGCGACAAGTTTGCCTCTTGCATCGAAAACAGCCGCTTTTACCGCTGTTCCTCCAGCATCGATAGCGAGAAACAAGTCTCCCATCGACACACCTCCCTTTATTGTTTCGCACAATTAGCGCGGAATAATCGTCGGCATTTCGAGACAACGGGCAACTTCCTCCTCTGCCCAGTGCTCGTCCAAACCTCTTATATTTGCGAGTAAATGCCCAATTTCCTCGACTACAGCACGACTACAGCGCCCTTCTAAAACGAGTTGTGTGCGCCGAAGCAGAACATCATCGAGAAATAGTGCTGCTCTGTACTCGATCAGCCATCGAAGCTCCCGTCCGCTGTAGTCAGGAACAGTTTTGAGGAATTCATCGGTTTCTAAACTGCAAAAGTCTGCAACCACATTGGCAAGCGCACCATATCTTGCGACAAGATCACCGGCGCGTTTCCGGGACAGACCAAACGTTTCCGCGATAGCTGCTTCGAGCTTATCTACTGCATTATCACCGGCAACTAACCCAACAGATCCTGGATATATCCGTTCCCGCGTCGTAACAGTCCGGCGGACATGCAGTTGATCCAGAATAAGGCTTGCGGCCTGTTCTCCAAACGCACGGAACGTTGTCCACTTTCCACCGACCAACGACAACAACAGCGTGTTATCATTTAGCTCATCAAACGCGATACGATGGTCACGATTTGCCTGATTGGCGCTGCCACTACCTCCGGCCTGCAAAGGCCGGATTCCAGTCGTTAAAGCAACAACATGTTCATTTGTAATGCTGATGTCGTCGAAAAGATCTGACAGAGCACTGAGAAGATAGCTGACTTCAGATGGTGCTATGGAATGATCATCGGCGCTGGAAACCTGAATCTCAGTTGTGCCCAGGAGGATCGTTTTCTCAAGTGGATAGCAAATAACCATCCGGCCTGTTCCATCATCAAAATAGAAAGCACGGCCAGCCATCCGTTGATGCAGTTCATTGTGGCGGAGCAGAACATGAGCGCCCTTAACCGGCCTGATATATTGGGTTTTTTTCCCCAGCAAACCGTTCACAACATCGATCCAGGCACCTGACGCATTTGCTATTAAACGGGGCTTAACTGTTGCCGTTTGCCCGGTAATCGGGTCACTTACAACGACTCCTCCATCGGCATCGTAACGCCAATCAACATGATTAAGGCAAACTGCTCCCTCATGCGCTTGCATAGCATCAGCGATCATCTCCAGAACGAGCGCTTCCGGATTGCGGATGCGCGCATCGAAATAGCTGATAACTGCTTTGTAACGAGCAGCGATTGCTTTTGGAAACCTACGACGCAACAGTTGTGTGCGATGATCCGGCAGCACTTTTTCAATACGTCCAAGGAACTCGTAAAGAAAAAGTGCTCCTTTCAGGCTTGCTGCACTGAGTGGGCCATTGACCGTTTTAAACCCTAGAAATCTTAAAACCGACCCAGAGATACCACGAATGTATCCGGAAAGAGGAACGACGATTTCCAATGGTCTGGTGAAGTGTGGTGCATACTTCAACAGCAAATTACGTTCGCGTGACGACTCCGCAACAAGCTTGAATTCTCTGTTTTCAAGATAACGCAAGCCGCCATGCGCCATTCGAGACGACGCTCCCGTTGCGCCTTTACAAAAATCACCGTTATCGATGAGGAAAGAGGACACACCATTGAGTGAAAGTTCGCGCTGAACGGCAACGCCATTTACGCCGCCACCAATAATAAGAACGTCAAACTCTGGCTTAGTTGCCAACCTGCGAAGGCTCTCCTCCCGTAGTCTTAACATCCCAAGCTCCTGTGACTTCCTCAAGCTCCACTTCTACACTTTTTTGCGCGATTCTTTATATAAGTCAATGATGACTAACATTTATAAAATCCCCAATAGTTATGCTCGAACACTAAAAGCATAATCAGCACCACTCGCTGCCCGGCGAGCAAGATCGACAAGACATTCGCAGCGCAATGCGGATCTTTACTAAGGCAAAAAAAAGAGGGCCATCGGAAACCGAGGCCCTTTAAATTTAGAAGGTTAAACCTTCAGAGGGGAACAGCTGGACGCAAAATGGGAGGAGTGCGTCACAGCTGACGCGCTTATGCCTAAATAATTATCATGAAGCATCCATTTTTTGTGCATCGCAGCTATGAACTACACGCAAGGCTAACACCATAAACGTCAGCAGAAGTTGAATCGATTGTGAAGTAACGGTTTATGGTAAGCGGTGTCTCACTCACACCTTGGCGGTATAATTCCATGGCAATAGTTGGTCGATCTGGCTCTGCTTATGGCCATTAACGATTGCAGTGAGCGTGCTGCTCAGCCATTTTTGCGGGTCGACTGAATTGAGTTTGCACGTTTCGATCAGCGAGGCGATCGTAGCCCAGTTATGAGCGCCTGCTTCATGACCTGCGAAGAGTGCATTCTTACGGCCGAGCGCAATTGGCCGGATTGTTCTTTCGACGCTGTTGTTATCCAGCTCGACACGACCATCAGACAGGAACAGACACAAGCCGTCCCAGTATTTAGCGATGTATTTCAACGCCTCGCCCAATGGCGCTTTTGCCGACACGCGTGCGCGGTGATGCGCAAGCCATGTTTGCATATCGATGATCAGCGGCTTTGATTGTGCCTGACGAACTGCGAGCCGCGCTTCTGGATTGAGACCACGCAATCCAGCCTCGATCTTATAGAGTTCGCCGATCCGTTTTACACCGTCTTCAGCAATCGGGGACGAGCCTGTGCGCGTGATGTCAATAAGCTTGCGACGCGCATGAGCCCAGCAGTAAGCCAATTGTATATTCGGACCAACACGATCTGGCGCGACCAACCGATTGTAGCCTGCATAGCCATCCACTTGCAGGATACCGTTGAAGCCCTGCAATATCTGTTCGGCATATTGGCCAGATCGTCCGGGCGCATAAGTGAAGGCGACACCGGGCGGGGCATTGCCGTCCCATGGTCGGTCATCCCGCGCCAAAGCCCAAAAATATCCTGTTTTGGTCTTTCCTGATCCGGGATCAAGAACCGGTGCACGCGTCTCATCCATGAAGAGTTTGTTCGATCGCTTCAGATCAGCAATCAGCGCATCAAAGACAGGGCGCAGCTCAAAGGCTGCCCGTCCCACCCAGTCAGCCAGTGTCGAGCGATCTATGTCGATGCCCTGACGGCCCATGATCTGGGCCTGGCGATAAAGCGGAAGATGGTCGGCATATTTGGAAACCAAAACATGTGCGACTGTTGCTTCCGTCGGTAAGCCTGACGGGATCAATCGCGCTGGAGCTGGCGCTTGCACAACACCATCAGTGCATGCGCGGCATGCGTATTTAGGACGATGCGTGACAATGACACGAAACTGCGCAGGGATCACATCCAGTCGCTCAGAAACATCTTCGCCAATGCAATGCAGACAACCACCGCAGGCGCAAATCAGACTTTCCGGCCCGATCACTTCATCGATACGCGGCAGGTGCTTTGGCAAAGAACCGCGATTGATGGCACGTGGCTTTGAGGCAGGCTTGGTGGAAGTTGTATCCGCTTCATCTTCTGCATGGATCGCCGCTATAGCTGTTTCCAGATCTTCCAGAGCCAGATCAAACTGCTCAGGATTAATCTTCTCTGACTTGCGTCCAAAAGCGGCCTGTTTAAAGGCTGCAACCAGCTTCTCCAGCCGCGCAATCCGATCATCTTTACGAAGACCGAGCGCTGTTGCTGCGATCAGAAGCGCCTTCAACTCAGCAATATCGTCAGGCAGATCGGCAGCGTCCAGCATGC
>NZ_JBLZOF010000011.1:0-116456 GCF_049199085.1 Ochrobactrum sp. EDr1-4 | reverse complement strand
ACATTGCTCATGCTGATCCTGCCATCAGCGCCTACAGCAGCATTGCCGCCCAACACTGTCGTCACGGATCTTGAAACGCCGAACAACTGACCGCCGTTGATTGCATCCAGACTACCATCGGCGACCAAGCCGCCTGCAATACCGGTAAGCTTTTTGTTGCCTGCATTGATACCGTCGGTGGTGACTTTTACTCCGCCTTCCAGCTCCAGGCCCTTATCGGTGAGTTTAACATCTTTGCCAACCTGCACGCCCGCATCGCTCACAGAGGTCTTGCCAGTGGTAACAGATCCATCCTTGCCAACATCAATATCCTTGTTCAGCGCAACATCGATCGCACCATTATTATCTGTGCCTGACTGTTTGACTGTAACATTGCGGTCGCCCTTGAACGTCACATTGCCATTCGCACCGACATTCGCTGAATGGCCCGCGCCATCCTTAACGTTCCATCCCGCATTCGCTGTCTGGTTCACATGTTCAATGGCGTCATTGACGTTGTTTTTGCCGGTTCCACCAACATTGCTCATGCTGATCCTGCCATCAGCGCCCACAGCAGCATTGCCGCCCAACACTGTCGTCACGGATTTTGAAACACCGGACAACTGACCGCCATTGATTGCATCCAGACTGCCATCGGCGACCAGGCCGCTTGCAATACCGGTAAGCTTTTTGTTGCCTGCATTGATACCGTCGGTGGTGACTTTTACTCCGCCTTCCAGCTCCAGGCCTTTATCGGTGAGTTTAACATCTTTGCCAACCTGCACGCCCGCATCGCTCACAGAGGTCTTGCCAGTGGCAACAGATCCATCCTTGCCAAGATCAATATCCTTGTTCAGCGCAACATCGATCGCACCATTATTATCTGTGCCTGACTGTTTGACTGTAACATTGCGGTCGCCCTTGAACGTCACATTGCCATTCGCACCGACATTCGCTGAATGGCCCGCGCCATCCTTAACGTTCCATCCCGCATTCGCGGTTTGGTTCACATGTTCAATGGCGTCATTGACGTTGTTTTTGCCGGTTCCACCAACATTGCTCATGCTGATCCTGCCATCAGCGCCCACAGCAGCATTGCCGCCCAACACTGTCGTCACGGATTTTGAAACACCGGACAACTGATCGCCATTGATTGCATCCAGACTGCCATCGGCGACCAGGCCGCTTGCAATACCGGTAAGCTTTTTGTTGCCTGCATTGATACCGTCGGTGGTGACTTTTACTCCACCTTTAAACTCCAGGCCTTTATCGGTGATTTTAACATCTTTGCCAACCTGCACGCCCGCATCGCTCACAGAGGTCTTGCCAGTGGCAACAGATCCATCCTTGCCAAGATCAATATCCTTGTTCAGCGCAACATCGATCGCACCATTATTATCTGTGCCTGACTGTTTGACTGTAACATTGCGGTCGCCCTTGAACGTCACATTGCCAGTCGCACCGACATTCGCTGAATGGCCCGCGCCATCCTTAACGTTCCATCCCGCATTCGCTGTCTGGTTCACATGTTCAATGGCATCATTGACGTTGTTTTTGCCGGTTCCACCAACATTGCTCATGCTGATCCTGCCATCAGCGCCTACAGCAGCATTGCCGCCAAAGACTTTTACGGCGGATTCTCCAAGAGAATCGACGGCAGAAGTTACACTGAAAAGCTGCGAACCATTAACCGCATCTTTAGATGTCGCGCTAACCTCACCATCCGCAATACCGGTAAGTTTTTTGTTGCCTGCATTGATACCGTCGGTGGTGACTTTTACTCCTCCTTCCAGCTCCAGGCCCTTATCGGTGAGTTTAACATCTTTGCCAACCTGCACGCCCGCATCGCTCACAGATGTCTTACCAGTGGCAACAGATCCATCCTTGCCAAGATCAATATCCTTGTTCAGCGCAACATCGATCGCACCATTATTATCTGTGCCTGACTGTTTGACTGTAACATTGCGGTCGCCCTTGAACGTCACATTGCCATTCGCACCGACATTCGCTGAATGGCCCGCGCCATCCTTAACGTTCCATCCCGCATTCGCTGTCTGGTTCACATGTTCAATGGCATCATTGACGTTGTTTTTGCCGGTTCCACCAACATTGCTCATGCTGATCCTGCCATCAGCGCCCACGGCAGCATTACCCCCAAAGACTTTTACGGCGGATTCTCCAAGAGAATCGACGGCAGAAGTTACACTGAAAAGCTGCGAACCATTAACCGCATCTTTGGATGTCGCGCTAACCTCGCCAGACGCAATACCGGTAAGTTTTTTGTTGCCCGCATTGATACCGTCGGTGGTGACTTTTACTCCGCCTTCCAGCTCCAGGCCCTTATCGGTGAGTTTAACATCTTTGCCAACCTGCACGCCCGCATCGCTCACAGATGTCTTACCAGTGGTAACAGATCCATCCTTGCCAAGATCAATATCCTTGTTCAGTGCAACATCGATCTTACCATTATTATCTGTGCCCGACTGTTTGACTGTAACATTGCGGTCGCCCTTGAACGTCACATTGCCATTCGCACCGACATTCGCTGAATGGCCCGCGCCATCCTTAACGTTCCATCCCGCATTCGCTGTCTGGTTCACATGTTCAATGGCATCATTGACGTTGTTTTTGCCGGTTCCACCAACATTGCTCATGCTGATCCTGCCATCAGCGCCCACGGCAGCATTACCCCCAAAGACTTTTACGGCGGATTCTCCAAGAGAATCGACGGCAGAAGTTACACTGAAAAGCTGCGAACCATTAACCGCATCTTTGGATGTCGCGCTAACCTCGCCAGACGCAATACCGGTAAGTTTTTTGTTGCCCGCATTGATACCGTCGGTGGTGACTTTTACTCCGCCTTCCAGCTCCAGGCCCTTATCGGTGAGTTTAACATCTTTGCCAACCTGCACGCCCGCATCGCTCACAGATGTCTTACCAGTGGTAACAGATCCATCCTTGCCAAGATCAATATCCTTGTTCAGCGCAACATCGATCTTACCATTATTATCTGTGCCTGACTGTTTGACTGTAACATTGCGGTCGCCCTTGAACGTCACATTGCCATTCGCACCGACATTCGCTGAATGGCCGGCGCCATCCTTAACGTTCCATCCCGCATTCGCTGTCTGGTTCACATGTTCAATGGCATCATTGACGTTGTTTTTGCCGGTTCCACCAACATTGCTCATGCTGATCCTGCCATCAGCGCCTACAGCAGCATTGCCGCCAAAGACTTTTACGGCGGATTCTCCAAGAGAATCGACGGCAGAAGTTACACTGAAAAGCTGGGATCCATTTACAGCATCTGTTGATTTTTTACTAACTTCTCCGGCCGCAACATTAACGATCTGACGCTCTTTACCGGCAGAACCGACGCTGAATGTTCCATCCCCAGCTTTGGAAACACCTGCAAATTGATAGGTTTTCGAGTTAATTGTAACATTATCAATAATAGTTGCTGCCTTATCAGTTGAATTTGCACCTATAACGACATTATTATCCAACTGAGATACTGCATTGCTTCCAATTGCAATGGAATTGTTACCCTTAGCGGTAGAGTACATTCCCAAAGTCAATGAGTACTTACCTAAAGCACTTGCACCCGAGCCCACTGCAATTGACCTATCACCCAACGCAATCGTAGCCCTTGCATTTTCAATGTCATTGACAGAGGTTTGGAATCCTCCAATCGCGATAGCATTAAGACCAGCACGAGCATTTAACGTGGCTACGCTACCAATTCGGGTGGCAAATGATTTGTCTTGTTGGTCAGTTAGCCCTATTCCCCCGCCATTAACATAGAGAACGCCACCAAGACTTAAGTTCTTAGATTGATTAGCTGAGCCCAATAATCCTTTGGATCCTACATTACCAAAAAATGTTGAGTGATCCGTTTGACTGGTCAGATTCTTATTGCAAGAAGAACGGGTATTAGTGATCTGCGTGTTCAGACCATTATCCACAATTACAAAACAGTTGTCATCCCTACCATCATTTACAAAAACTTGTGAAAATGACGTGCTTGGAAATACAGAAAAGAATAAAAATCCACACAATGCAGATGAAGCTATGTATTCTTTACTGTATTTTTTAATTATCTTTTGATAACCAACGATTTTTGACATGTGCTTACCCGCTTTCATGAATTTTTCTGCAAAATAAGCCGTAGTATTAATTAATCTATCGAAAATGGAACCATAATGGTAGCAAATCAAAAAAATCCTTACATGGCATGATATAAGACAATAGAAACAAGGTTTTATCCTTTCCAAAATGAGAACGATTTTATTTGTATGGTAATGTATCCCCGTCCTGAATTATCGCCCAAGAAACCAAATTGGATGGATTGGTCAGGCCGTGTTGGCGGCTTGGCACCGTTATCATAACGTTGTTGCCGACAATATCAGCAAAGACCGCAGAACACGGTTGCGCAAGCTCAGACGTTATCCAGAGCTGCGCAAGTGTGTCATAGAACAATTGGAAGCACACTGGTCGCCGGAACAGATCTGTGGCCGGCTCATTAGCCATGGCCTGAGCGCGATACGTCTATGCGCAGAAACCATCTATCACTTCATCTATTCCAAGGAAGAATATGGGCTAAAGCTGTATGAACACCTGGCCGAGATGCGAACAAAGTGCTGCCCACGTGGCACCAGGCGATCGAGCAGTTCCCGCATTCCAAAAGCGTTTCGCATTCATAACGGTTTGATTTTTATTGGCAATCACCACCAATTTGGAAATTGGGACGGTGATTTGATTATCTTTGATCATGATCTTGACGAAACCGATGCCATGACACTGGTTGAACGCAAAAGTCGTTAGTGCGTCATCATTAACTATATTTGGCACGTTTATTTCCGTTTAGCCGACGTAATATCTTATTCATAAGTATGGATGGCTGACTACATTCATAACTGGATGCTGTGTGGGTCTAATTGGCGCGCTGCTCGGTACTTTAGCAAACTTTTTCGGCCTATTCTCGTTGTACTGTTTATCCTGCCTTCTACTAGGTTTCTTTATGGCAACCGTTCAGTACTGCGTATACGCCGAAGGAGAGTGTGACGGCGATCTACCAAGCGCCATTGGTTCTACTGATTGGCGATGATGCCTCCCGCATTGATTGGGACGAAACCGATCAGAGTTGGAGTAAGAAGGATGTCAAAGCCTACCTACACAACCTTAACCTACAGGGGTATTTACAATGCAAACTTCCATATTGGGAGACATCGGAATAATGACAGGGTGAGTGCTTCAATAAGCAAGGTAAGAATGCATCCCGATAAAGCTTTAGAAGTGTCAACAAACCGATCCACTCATCGGCAATATGGCTTAATTCTGGAATAACCGTTAGAAGAGGTCATTGAAGTGGTTAAGAAGGATACAAATAACAATTATGGACCAGCCCCTATTCAAGAGCTTGTGTAAGGCAGGGAAGTTCAAGGAAGCCCTCGCTCTTGCCGTTAATGGCCACGAAGACGATAAACTCGCCCCAACTCGTTTCTCATTGGATAGAAAAACCGGATTGCCGATCTTCTATCGCGGCAATAAGCGAGTAGAATTAGACGCGGCCGATGAATGGAAATTGGCAAAAAACACCAATTTTTAGAGAAGAGATTTAATTACTTATTTTCAAAAATAGCATTCTACCACCGATAAAATTCCGCCAGTACAGTCAACGGGGCATTTGTGGAAACTGATAAGATTGCTTGTTCCGAACAATGCAGTTGCTTATTGAAATTTACTCGTTGTAGCAGAAACGACTGAAGGGGGGTGCGGACGAAAACTTGGACTGGTTTTACGTCACAATGTCAGGACTTCTCAATTTTCAGGGCCCTTGTTTGTCGGTCTATTGCTCTTGTGAGGGCTCGATCTGAACAATTGAAACGGACGCTATTCCCTAAAAGTCCACCAAGAGCACGGCGTGGGGTGTCGACGTCGGCCTTTCCAACATCTTCCTGTTGATTTCAACGTAGAAGCTATGGGATGGCAATCAACATCTTAGGCGATGCAAAGCTCTTCCTGCCGAGTCTTCTCGACCAGCTCGTGGTAAAGCGGCACAACGATCCACGGCTTCCGGCTTGATGAAGTCCTGAACGATCACCTTAAGCATGAGCTGGGCTTTTTGGAGAAGGATTTTATCCCGGTCTTTAGTGTTCGTTCGTCCACGGGTCGATTATGGGGACACCCGCTGCTTTAAAGACACTAGCATCCCGTGTGGCGACGGAGAAACCATGAGCGGTGGCTATCGAAGCGATGTAGCCATCCGGCGTCGGAAAGCCCTTGCCGGCCTTGCGCGCAGTGACCGCCAGGTCTGCATAGTTACGAGCGGCTTCAGTATCGAAGGGCAGGATGCGGCCTTCAAACAGATCAAGCAATCCCTCGAGTGCGGCGGCGAACTTTTACTTCCGTCGCCCTTCAGGCAATGCGCCGGTGCCAAAAAGAAGTTCCGCAACGGTGACGCTGGAGAGATAAAGGGTCAGTGCGGCCTGCTCGTCCAGCCAGCCAAGCACGACGGGAGCCGGTTCCGGTTTCATAGCCTCGGAAACGACATTCGTGTCGAGAACAATCATTCAAAGCTCAATGGCTTGGCGGGATTGCGGTCGCGAGCCTGTTCCAGCACCTCGGAATCGGCGTTGGTAAGCCCGGCATCGCGGCTCAAGGCCGAAAGAGCGGAACCGATGCGTGTGCGGTTAGCGAGGCGAACCGCCGCATCCAGAATGTCGCGCATTTCCGCCTCGGCGCTGCGGCCATGATGTGCCGCGCGCACCTTGAGGGCGCGGTGGGTCTTTTCGGAAAGGTTTCGAATGGTGACGGCGGGCATCTGATAGCACCTCCTGCAGATCGACATCTATGCTATCAATTTAGTCGATATGCCATCACGTTCAAGCCGGGCTCGTGAGAGTATCGTGAATACCTCTTCTCGACTCGTCGTCGGGAGTATTCCCTGAATAAATTCGCACTTAACGCAGTCATGGACTTGCCCTGATTTAGTGGAGAGGTTCTGTCACTAATATACGGTTTATCATCTCGAACTGGATCGGTGATTTATACCCGAGTGCAGAATGTCTGCGCACAGGATTATAGAAGCCGTCAATGTATTCACCAATGGCGTTGATGGCAACCTTACGTGTGTAGAACACAGTTCGCCATATCAGTTCTGACTTGATCGTCTTGAAGACGGTTTCCACCATCGAATTATCATAGCAATTTTCTCTTCCGCTCATGGATGGAAGCATGCTGTACGCTTCGAGAATTCTGCTATACTCATAACTGGCATATTGGCTTCCCCTGTCCCAGTGTTGGATCAGTCCCGGCTTTGGTTGCCGGATTGCAATAGCCTTCTTCAAAGCGTAAATCGCAAGATCCTTTTCATCCGGTCCCGTGCTTCCCAGCCGATAATACGACGAGAGAAAAGATCGACAACGATTGCCAGACACAGCCATCCTTTTGCGGTCCATATGTAACTGATATCGACACCCCATTTCTGATCTGGCCCGTCACAAGTGAAGTCCTGATCCAGAACATTGGGAGCGACAGGCTCACCATGACTGCTATCGGTCGTGCGTTTGAAGCGCGTTTTCTGCCGAGCTTTCAAACCATTTTCTTGGCACTCAGTCGTGCTGTGCGGTGGCGTCCGGCTCGAATGCCTTCTTCGCTCAGTTCGACATGCATACGAGGGCTGCCGTAGGTTTCACGTGATAGCGCAAACTGATTGCGAATATGAGCCAGGATAATCATGTCATCAAGCTGACGGCGACTGGGGCGCCGATGCTTCCATGCATAATAACCGCTGATGCTGAGGCCTGCAAAAGTACACAGCCGCGACAGAGACATGTGGGCCTTCTCCGTATCGATGAAAGCAAACTTCATCGACTTGTCTCCCGAGCGAAGAAGGCCGTCGCTATTTTTTTTAATAAATCTCGTTCCTGGCGCAGGAGTTCGTTTTCTTTGCGAAGGCGAGCAAGTTCCTGGCTCATGTCCTCATGCGGACCAGAGAGCAAATCTTGCTCAGCAAAAATGCTACGCCAGCGGTCAAGCGTTGACTTGCCAATGCCTAGGTCGGCCGCGACCGATAAAATGCTGCGACCACTCGTCGTTAAAATCCGAACGGCTTCGCGTTTGAATTACTCTTTAAATTCTCGCTGCTTCAATTCTAAGTCTCCTGTCAATCTTGTCTAACAGAAGCCTTCACTTTTGAAGGGGAAGCCCATTTCTGGCTCAACGTAATATTCTGAACATGAGCCGTTTTCTCTTATGTTGCATGCTCTTCAATGTGCGAAGATTTTCTTAAACAAAATTCATTCTGAATGTTTATTATTTCAGCCGTGACATGATAATTAGTTATTTTAAGTTAGCTTTGGGGTGGGGACATGGATCAGGCATCAGCAAGAAATAATATTGCTTCAGAATTATTTGAATTGAAGCCAGCAACCTGGAACTCCTGGCGCGCGATAAGAACAGCCTTTTGCATCGGATTTCCTTTTGCTGTTGGTTTGTTCTTTAACGATATAATGACCGGCATGTGGGTCGCGATGGGGTGCCTGATGATGGCGACCGGCGAAGGCTCAGGCAGCTATAGTTCAATATTTAAAAAAATGCTGATTTCTGCGCCAATCGGCGCTTCAGGCTACCTCCTCGGTTATCTTGGGATATTGCCTTGGGCTTTCGTTGTTTTTGCAATGATGCTTGTCGGCTTTTGCGCAGCATATTTGAGTAACAAAAGCAGCACATTATCCATCGGCACGCTCCAGGCACTACTTTTAGCATCAATCGCACTTGGAGTTCCTGCTATTAAACCATTTTGGCAGCCTGCGGCTCTTTATCTGGTGGGTACTCTTCTCTATTCAGTAGTCCTCGGTTTGGAAGCGTTGATACGCGGTTGGCATTCACAAGATGCTCAATCAAAAAAGGTAACTCATAATTCCTCAGCCCAAACTCGTGCTGCAACTCAGCGATCAATTGTAGCAACCGCAATCGCTTTTTCGGTCTGCCTTGGTGTTTCTTATTCTTCCCATTGGTTTGATCATGATGCCCATTGGTTCTGGATCCCCCTCACAGTTGGCCTGGTAATGAAGCCAGAGTTTGGATCAATTCGAGACCGTGCAATTCAACGCACCATCGGAACAATCCTTGGCGTCATAATCGGGGCTGTAATCTTAGCAGCCGTTCCAAAAGGCGCTTTGTTCATTGCTCTGATGGCTGCTTTGAGCGCTATGTTGCCGTGGGCAATGCAGCGTTCTTACATTCTGCAAGCCGTTTTTCTAACACCACTGATTTTAATGCTTGTTGATGTCATAGTTCCAGGAACTGCCAATATTGATTATGGAGTTCAGCGTCTCGTCGATACAGCGATAGGCGGACTGATAGTTGTTTTTTTAGGATATGTCCCGCTTCAATATGTAAATAAATTAAAAACTTAGCGTGGATCAGCGATGAGAACGTAGTTGTTTGTTACGTGAAAGCAAAAGAGGATAAGCCGAACTTTGACACCCGGCTTTCGCCGCAAAAATCTACCTGATATTTGACAATTTTTGCGCCTGTTGCAGAATTTCCGCCTTCTGCAACCGTCGTGGTTTGACTGTTAAAAGAGCTTCTAGCGCGTCCAGCAACAGATTTGGTGACACCGGTTCGCCACCTGTTTCCCAGGAATTCTGAAACCCGGCAATCTCTATGCCTATAAATGGGTATCCCGCAATAACGTCGCAGCAAATGCTAAGATCATTGAGGGAGAAGCCACCTTCATGCACATAGTCGGTCGGAACGACGCCCGGATTAAGCACATCGCAATTGAGATGAACGTAGACCGGGCGCCCTCCCATCGCGGCGCGAAGTTCGGAGGCCTGATTACCATTTGGCTTGATGTGAGGGATGCCGTTCCTATCAATCAGTTCCTGCTCGTAAGGGCCCAGATCGCGTTAGCCAACAAGCACTATCTGATCCAGTTTCAAGGCCGATCTCAGGCCTGAATCCCAGAGGCCTGCAGGGCCGGCAAAGGCCAGTCCACCCAGATAGCCAGTTGATGTGACCGCCGGGTGTTCAGATCACCATGGGAATCAAACCACACAACACATGCGGACGGATTATATTTCGCGATGATAGGAAGGGTAGCCAGCGCGACAGCACAGCGACTTGTCGCAGCAATGGAGACAGCACCGATTGTTAAGACATCCTCAAACCGTTCCCGAACCTGCCGTAGTGCTTGCAATACAGCATCCAATTCTTCTTTCCAACCAATGTTTAAAAAAGGTTCCGGTGTGCCAATCACCACGGGTTACACACCGCCCCGTCTGGCAAGAGCCTCTTCAATAACCTACGCACCCGGCATGGCCAAATCATTGTGATCGCCCTCACGGCTCGGAAAAAGCCGGGAAGCAGCCAATCCGCGTTGTGCGCAAAAGCAGACCCTCACATTATCCTGAAATACGTCTTTGTTGCGCTGCAATGTCGTAATTGATCTCGAAAAGCACCCCCGATTGCGGCGCGCAGGAAAGCTGATCTTCGCTCAGCCCCACTCGCGCAGTGGTGATGAACAAAGCTCTGTCGTCGCCCGCAAAGGCGCAACTCGTCGGACGCGGCACCGGCAGCGGGATCAGCCGTTCGAGAGAGCCATTCGGTTCGATGCGGGCGAGGGCCGATCCATCGAACAAAACGCTGAGAAGGTGGCCGTCACGGTCCAGCGTGAGGCCATCGGGCTTTCCATCCCTTGGGTCCATACCGAAGAACAGGCGGCGGTTGCCGATCTCGCCTGTGGCCGGGTCAAAATCATAGGCGTAGATCTCGCCCTTGTGCGAGTCCGTGAAATAGAGGATTTTGCCATCTTTGCTCCATTCCAAGCCGTTGGGCAAATCGAAGCCGGTGTCCGCAACATGCCATGTTCCGTCCGGATCAAACCGATAGAGGGTTCCGCGCCCCTTCTTTCCCTCCATGTTCATCAACCCGGTCCACAGGCGGCCCTGCCTGTCGAACTTGCCATCGTTGAACCGGAAGGCGGGATCGGCCTGGGGCGCACGTGCAAACAGCTTAACTCCACCATTCGCATCAAGACGCGCGAGATCGCAACCGAGGCCGAGAACGATTTCACCCTCGGGATCCTCCGCCAGAAGTCCGGCAGGCGTGGGAACAGGGGTAGCAGTATTTTGTCCGCTCAGCGGATCATAGCTGTGGAGGTGTCCACCAAGGATGTCAATCCAGAGCAGGCGCTTACGCCGCGCGCTCCAGACGGGGCTTTCGCCGATGATTGCCTGCGTGGCGGCTGCAATCCTGATCTGGCCGGTCATGCCCGTGGCTCCCGTGCCATCAAGGCAATCCGGTCCCATGCTGCCGCCACTGCCGCCGGCGAGCCGGCCCGAACGGCGCGGAGGTCGCGCGGATAGTCCACCCCTTCGGCCTCAGCCGCGCGGGTGGCATGGAACTGCCCATTGGCGGCCCGCAAGATCCAGCCGCCTTCGGTGCAAGCCTCCGACGCCAGAAAGGCGACACCCGGAGCAACCGCCTCGGGCTTCAGGTCCTCCGTCTCCCCTTCTACTCCCCACATCCGCGTCTTTGCTACGGGGGATACCGCGTTGACGACGATGCCGTGTTCGGCCCCTTCATCTGCGAGTACATTCACGATACCCACGGCGGCCATCTTGGCAGCGGCGTAGGAGACAAGACCCTTCTGGACATATTGCGGATAAAGCGCGCGGCAGGAGGTCGTCAGCACGATCCGGCCGTATCCGACCTCGCGCATCGCGGGCCATACCGCCTGGGCGATCCACAGCGGTGCCTTCGCCATGACCGTCATCATGTGATCGAAGGATGACTCCTGCACATCCTCGACGCGTTCGTAGCCGACCCACCCGGCATTGTGGATCACGGCATCAAGGGATCCGTTCACTGCAAGGCAGTCTTGCACCAGATCATGGCAGGCATCGCGGGTGTGGATTGAGGCGTGGAACGAATGTGCGTCGATCCCGTCGTGACGCAGGTTCGCGACCGCGATTTTGGCGATCATCGTGTCCGTTCCCGTTCCGTCTGTGTTGGCACCGACATCGTGCAGCAGGACCGTTGCGCCCAGCTGGCCGACCGCGCGCGCGTAAGCAAGTCCAAGGCCTCGGCCCGCGCCGGTGATCAGCACCGTGCGTCCGGTGAAATCTTGTTGGTTCATTGTGGCATCCTCTATTGAGCGGAAGATGGCGACACCCTTATGATACGTCCAATACTGAATGGATGGAGCCATGATATGACAGATGTATCAGAAGTCACGCGCGGGATGATCGACTTGCGTAAGATGGAGCAGTTCGTTGCCGTTGCCGAAGAAGAAAATTTCCATCGCGCCGCGCATCGCCTTGGCATGTCGCAGCCACCCCTGACGGTGGCGATACAGCGGCTGGAAGCCGATCTGGGCGTGGCCTTGATCGAGCGGGGCGGCAACCGGATTACCGGCCTGACGGATGCCGGTCGCGCATTTCTTCGCGAAGCGCGCGAGACGCTGCGACAGGCGCACCATTCGATCCTCATGGCGCGGGAGACGGCAGCGGGTCGCACAGGTCTCGTGCGGCTCGGATATGTCGGGAGTGCACTTTACGGGCGACTGCCGGACGCGATCCGGGCGTTCCGCCTGGCGCGCCCCAAAGTGCGGCTGGAACTGCGCGAGGCCACAACGGCCAGTCAGATAACCGGCCTTCGCAATGGAACACTTGATGCAGCAGTGGTGATCCCGCCACTGGCGGATGCGGGAAGCATTGTGTTGCACAGCTTCGACCGGGATCGCCTCTGCATGGCGCTGCCCGTCGACCATGTTCTTGCTGACAAAGGTGGGTTGACGGTGGCTGATCTAGCAGTGGAACCGTTCATCCTCTGGCCGATGATCGAGGGGCGCGGTTTCCACCTTCAGGTTATCCGGATTTGCTCCGCTGCTGGGTTCGCGCCCCAGATAGCTCAGGAAGCTCATGGCATGCATGCCGTGCTGTCGCTGGTTGCGGTCGGAGCTGGCGTGTCTATCGTGCCGCAAAGCATGGCGAGCTTCCGACCTGATCGGATCGTCTACCGCGAGATCAAAGGAGCAGAATCGACGTTCGATCTTTGCCTTATGGTGAACGCTCAAAATTCTGCGGCAAAGGCTTTTGCTAGTATAGTTGCCGATGTTCAAGCAAACACGTGAAGGACATTTAAGGGCCGACAGCGGAATGGCAGCTTTAAAGCTGGGAGCTGACAAAGTGGAAAAGTTTGGTCATCCTTGAGTGGCTTTACGACCATGCGTGCGGTAGTGCTCAACAGCCGCTTCCTTCTGCGCCTGTGTGAACTTGGGGGTTCGAGGTCCAAATCCTAAACGCAGATCAATATGGTGCTCATATTCCAGGTGCCAGCCCTTCAAAGCATTCTTGCTTGGATAGCCCAGCTGCCCAATAGTCGCTTTTGGTCCCTTGCCCAGCTTGATGTAGAGCGCAACGGCTCGCATCCGGTCTTCGTAGGAATACATGAACTAACTCCCTGATAGTCCAAGTTTTCGTCCGCCCCCCAAAAATCAACAATGTCAGGACTGGTCAATTTTCAGTGCCCATATTTGTCGGTCTATCGCTCTTGTCAAAAAAGATTTGAACGCGAATCCTGGAAGATCTGGTGGTTAATTAGCCATACCCCTGGGTTGTATCCGTCTCTCTCGGGACAAAACCAATTCCAAATCCAAATAATCTGCCTATTTTTGCCAATGTTTCGAGCGTGGGGTTTGCTGTGCCAGCTTCTATCTCTGCGATTTGACGCCTTGTAAGTGCAAGCGTCCTGGCAAACTCCTCCTGTGTCATGCCAAACCCTTTACGGATATCTGCAACGGCTTCAGGCAGCCTCAAATCCCCTGTTCGAGCACGCTCCGCCAGTGTTCGCCGATTATCAAGAATTTCGTCTTTCGTGGGTTTCTTCCAGCGAGCCATTTAGCTGTCCTCCCGCATCACTGACACGCTGCCAGAACACTGTCCGCTATCGCGATACAGCGCCCCATCGCGCGATCCAGAATGTCCGGAGGCGCGCTCATATCTTTCGCCATGGACGGAGCCTGGCGCAGGCATTCGGCAAACATGACAAGCCTGGCTGCCAGCGCTTCCTGCTCAGCTGGATCAGGCATTAGTTCACCGCAAATGTGCTTCCAATCGGGAAGATGATCGCCACCGCCGTCACGCATCATCGCCCATCGGGTGGAGCGAACAATCCCCTCTTTGGCGAGCCGCATGGGTGCGAAATCAAACAGAGGAGACAGGCGGATCGTACCGTCGTGATACTTGCTGAGTGCCGAATTCCGGCCGTGATTGTCGAGATTGCCAAACGCAAGGTTGGCAATATCGCGCTTCAGGTATTCGACAATGTCCGCAAAGGGATCGGCCGAATATTGGCGCAGAACGTCGATATAGGCCTCATGCGTGCCGACATGGCCGAAATCGGCAACGCCGACCGCGGACACGAGGCTTTCCTGCCCCAGCCGGACGGTTCCGCCGCCTTCTCTCGTCCTCCGGTCGAAACGGGGAATGATAAGGATACCTTCGGTATAGGTCGAAGGTTCGCTGACATTCAGACCGATCTCCTGAGCGATCCGCGAATAGAGGGCTTCGCCTTCGAGGATCAGGCGGTCCACGGGCTCGTTGCTGCGTACCAGCTTGACGATGACGTGGCGCACGGCCTCATCATCGGTTACGAAGCTGTCGGGGTAATAGAGCCCGTCATTCGCCTGCGTCATAGAGACCTTAGGCCATTCGCCTTGTAGGCCGCTTGAGCCGGAGGCCAGCATTCCAAAGCGGTCGGCGACTTCCATGAAGCGATCCGACCGCTCAAGGATTTCCGCCTCTGTAACTCCCTGGCGCTCAACACCGCTCAGCCGTTCCGCTTCGGCGGCTGCCGCTTCTTTGATGCGGATATTGCCTATGCCGCCAGTCGCCGATCGGAGAAGCAGTGGCAGATCAGAAGCGCGCGCGCCTTCAATAAGGCCGAGGTGCCCGGCAAGCCTTCGCCGTGCATGCCCCTGGGGCATAAGATCCAGGAGGAAGGGCGGCCACTTGCGGCTAAATCGATTTTCCAGATCGACGGGGCAACGGACGGATAAGGCACGATGGCCCCGGACCGTTTTTCCAGCAGAAAACTCCGCCGATGCCACGGTGACGAAATAGTCGAGATCGTAATCGACGATCGACGCGCCCTGGAAGCCGGCCGCGTCGTCATTGAGTTCCAACGTCGCAGCGTGATGCCACTTCCGGTCAAAATGGGTTTGGAGCGTTAAGCGCATGAATTGACCCTTTTAATGGTTCAAATAATGCATTACTCAACGTTATTCAACCCATCAATGTGGGTTGAATAATTACCGTCAGAACTGCCGGCCACCAAAATGGTCATTGAAGATTCCGATCCGGCTGACCATCTTCGGGCCGGGCAATGCACTGCCGCACGCGAACAGGATGAGCGACAGGCTAAGCGGTTTCATCCAGGCTACGGAGCCGCTGTTTGCGTCGAACAAGATGAGCGAAACGGCTCCCATTGCAGCTAAGAAGACCATCCCGAAATCATATTGCTCTGAAAGGCTCTTGAGCCGGGCCGAATGCCTGGCGTAGTGCAATTGCCTTGCCAATTTTCGTTTTTCGGATGCCAATTGATCGCGCTGACGGCAGAGGGCGGAGGCGCCCTGCATTATCTGCTCTTCGAAGCTCGATTTACTCATATCGCTGAGCTCAGATATTTTTCTGCAATTTCCTGTGTGAATTCACCGTGCGGTTCGGCTTAGTCAATCAGGAACCGGATGAGCTTCAAGCGCTTGTCCGGTTCTACCTGAAAGTTTTCTCTTGCGATGAAAGCTGTCAATCGGAACGGAATATTCACCGCGTTTACTTATCCAATATTGACCCCCGATTACGGATTAGCACTTGGCTTGCCCGACGCTGGCCGTGTCCGGCTGGGCCAGCCGCGCGCGGTGTGCCGCGAAAGGACGGCCCGTAGGGCAACGCCCAATCCTGTGACGTTCAATACCATTCGTTATGGGTTCGGAGGCGAGGCTTTATCCAGCCGTGCAACGGCCTTGGGATCGGAAGCCTCCTTGTGCAGCGCGTCCCAGTCGTCGGGCGGATTGCCGTCATCCAGCATCCCTTTGAAAACCTTGTAAGCATCCGTTTTGGAGCCGTAGGTTCGCAAGCTGTTTTCGTCGTTCACCCAGGCGAAGATGATGACCTTGCCAGTGCTGCTATAGCGGAAAAAGAGTCGGAAACGACCATTGCCGAACTTGGTTCGAAACCAGTGTTTGCGGTCGTCGCCAAGGGTCGCGCCCTGACGATAGATGGACGCTGTCGGGTCCGATGGCACATTGACGGTGACGAGTTGTACCAGGGACGCGAGCAACCTAGCGTCGGCGGATTTCTGATAATCGTCCGGTTTCTTTGCTTTGAGCGCGTCGACCGCTTCGATCAGCTTTTCCCATTGATCAAGAAAGAGAGGGTGTGCGAGGACGGTCCAGCCATTGAACGTCAGCATATCAGATCGAAACGTCCCCCTCGATCTCGGCATCGAGATCGACCGTCATGCCCGCAGTCAGGGCAACAGCCCGGTCAAGTAAGGATTGCGGGAACGGGAGAACAGATTTCTCGGGCTGCCTGACCATGTCGCGCGCAAGAAATTCGAGAAAACGGTCGATCACGGGATCAGCGGTTTCTTCAATCTCGGCCTTCTGGACATAGACGCGGTGTTGTTCATCGATGAGAAAGGCAATGCGTCCGCCATAGTCAACGCCCAAGGCCTGCCGAACGGATTTCGGCACAGTGGTCTGTCCCTTGGCGGTGATAGTGCTTTCTTCTTTCAGCAGGGCTCCCATGGCGGGCCTCCATAAATCGGTCGAACGGAATGTAAGGAATATTCCTTATTGTGTCAAGATTGGCCGTCGCCTTGCTCCGCCGCCCGGTTCGGCGCCGTTAGTTCGCGGGATGTCCGACACCTGCCGCCAGACGCGCCAATGCAGAGAATCTGACGAATGTGCCGCCGACGATGCTGAAGAGTGCCGCCAGATGTCTGACGGCACAGCTTCCCCGGTGACGCGATAGACCAGCGCATAGCCCGCGACGGCGGCGGGCGCGCCGAAGATCAGCGCAACAATTAAGCGGATGACAGGTGAACGGATCGTCTCAAACAGTCCGGCCAGAATGCCGAAGGCGGCACCAGCCGAGCACAGGCCGACGAGTCCCGCACGGATCAGGCCCGCACCTGTCCCGTAGGCGAATTGTGCTGCGGTCAGCCCAAGCGTGAAAGGCAGCGCATAGACGGCGAGATTGTAGGCGAGGATGCAGAGAAGCGCGCCCAGGGCAACGCTCATGAACATGACGACGACCATGATGTTTCACCTTTGCTGACGGCACCCCCTTGCATGCAATCGCCACGATGGCCGCTGCTCGTACACCACCAGCCATGCGGGCCGCTCGGTGCGCAGGATCGGCGGGAGCCATCCGGTTCCTGCCAGAAACTGTTCTGCGGCTTCGGCCATCTCCGGCTTCTTCTTGCCCGCGATCCGTTCCGCTGCCTCATCGCCAAGCGCCTCCCGCACGGCGTGAAGGCTAACAGCTCGATTTCGTAGCAGAAACGGCAGATCGTATCCTCATGTTGGAGCCTAAAATGGCTACCCAAATCCAGGACAAAGACGTGCTCGCGAAGCGCAGCGTGGCCGTTCAATGGTGCGCATGGGCAAGCGAGCACGCGCGTTCTTGTCCTGGGAAACCACGGCAGTACTTGCTGATCCAACACGATGCCATCGCTGAGAATATGACAAGCGATTTTTTGGGAGGGCAATTCGGATAGCAGTGTGAAGCACATTACTATCCGCTTGCTGCTCTGATCGGAGTTAGTGCGCCAACCGGCCGATTGCCCTCTATAGCGCGATATTGCCGCCGATCACGGCCGTTTCTACGCTAAAGTCCGACATATCAGCGTCTATAGCGATAATGATCTTGATGGGTTGTTCGTGAGAGACCGTGTTGTCGGCGACGGGCCAAAGGGCGAATGCGATCGGCAGGGGGGTCCGTCATTGAAGACGGGAAGTATACTGCTACGAACCTTTTGCGTGTACGCGCCATAATGTTGTCGACCGTTATTTAAGAGCACTTACTTTAGCTCAACGACTATTTAAGCCAAAAGCCAATTGCTTAAAAAAGGCCGCTTCCGGATAGTGGGAGCATGTCCGCACCCCCAAATACTTGTTTCTCGCGTGGCATTCCAGCGACACGCTGAAGCCGAAGGGCGGTTCAACGAAGTACTGGCAAGACTAAGCGATATGGCCAGAAAGTTCGGGGCAGGCTGATAGTCTGTTTAATCCGACGTCGCGAAGTGCGTGCGTGGCGCACTGCGCCGCACATATGCGCGCTGGTGCGGGTATCTTGCTATCCGGTTTTTGTGATCGGATCTGCGTTAGAGAAAAGCTTCGCTGGGTCCTGGCAATTTCTTTTTCAGGCACGATCATTGTCGGTCCGCTTAGCGCGCAATTGTAGACATTACGGTACAATTAACACGCACTCCAAAACGGTCATTCTGCTTTTTTTGCTGCAAACCACCATGATGGGGTGGAAACAGACTGGCAGCTTTCGGTAATGAGATCGGCAAAGCAGACCGCTCTGAACAGTAGCATAGGCAAAGAATTGGAAAAGAGACATGAGCGGTATCCTGCGGGACAGGATACCGCCATTCACGAGGCACTGATGCCTAGTGCGCCGCCATAAAGGGCATACTGCTTTTTGTCGGTCAGATTATTGGCGACCTGTCGACGGCAGACTCACGGGACCGGAGGAGCGCTAGCCCTAACGACACCAGCACCGCCATCATTGTTGAGTAACAGATCACCGGCCACGCTGTGTCTCCGTTTAGTAGCGTCACCGCAAATGTCCCGACGATGCTGACTATCAGACTTTGGATGCAGAAGTAGAACGCAACCGCCGATCCTGCGATGTCGTCGAACTGCGCAAGTGCGCCGTTGGCGGTAACGGACACTGTTAAGACAATACCGACTGCCATAACCCACATTGGCACGATAAAGCTGAGGAACGACGGCGAGCCGAAGAGTTCGCCGACTACCAATAGAACCGCGCCGCAAACGAGCAACGCCATTCCTCGCGCCACGCACCCCATGATGCCACATCTGGCGACAAAGGACTTCGCGAAACGAGTTGTCACGATCATGACGAGCGCGACGGTTGCGAAGGCAAAGCTGAATCCGATCTCGGAATAGCCAGCTTGACCTATGAGGACGCGGGGGGCGGTCGAGAAGAACACAAAGAAGGTGCCCATGCCGGCGCTAAAGCCAACCGTATAGACCCAAAAGGCTGGGCTCGCGAAAATCGGCAAAACGGATCGTCGTGTCTTCGCTTGATCCATAAAACGGGTTTCGTGCCACCTGAACCCGGCATTCAGCAGAGCAAGCAATGCCAGTGCAGACAGTGTGATGAATATCGCCCGCCATCCCAAGAACTCACCGATCAACGCTCCGGCGATAGGGCCGAGCGCAGGCACAAACGCCAGCATCGAACTGAAAAGGCCGTAGATGATAACACCTTCGGGACGATTGGCATAAACGTCGCGAACCGTCGCGAAGGTCGCCACCAGCATGGCCGACGCGCCAACTGCTTGAAGCAGTCGGAAAGCCACAAAGGCTAATGCAGTTGAAGACCCAGCAGCTCCCACAGACGCTATGACAAAAGCCGTTGCGCCCGCAAGCAGGATTGGCCGCCGTCCGATGCGATCTGAGAGCGGGCCAAAGATCACCTGGCCCACCCCGAGCATCACCATGTAGAGGCTCAAGGTGAGTTGGATCGTGGAGGACGTCGTGTTCAGGATGTCAGGCATCGCTGGAACGACAGGGAGGTAAATATCCATCGCCAATGAAGCGAGAATGTCGAAGGGAGCCATCAGCACTAGGGCTGCCGGCAGCGTATAGGCCCACGCAGGGCGTGTGGTGGTCATGATAAATCAACCGCTCGATTAAGGAATACCGGGCGGCGTCTGCTCGTGAGCAATCAGATGGGATTGGTCTTACAGAGCGCCGCAACAACAATACTGGTTGTTGCGGCTTACTTGTCTGCTGACTTCGAATTTTCCATCTGATGACTCCACAATTCGAATTTGGGTAGCTATTCACTATCCGATTATATGTTACGCCGCAAGGTGACAGGGTTGATGCCTATCGCGTCAATGCTTTAGCGTATGCCCCGTTCAAGCGGCTCCCGGATGGCCATGCCGAGTAAGCAGATGTCTCCTCATTGCGCTGGATCGGGCCCCATCGCCATCGCCGTCAAGGAATATTTCCAACAGCGTGGAAACCGTACTGGCGTGATCTGACAGAGACCGCTTTCAGTATTTCGTATTTCGACAGCCAAGGGCTGACTTAAGGGTCGGAAGCTGCCGGACGGCATTGCGCGTAATGCTGGACGTTAGGGGTACCGAAAAGTTTGCTGAAAGCGGTCGTTTCGCTTTTCATACTGCTAACGACCATGATGAGGTGGAAATTGAACTGGCGTCTTTAGGAAGGCCGCACAAGAAAGCAGTCATTCATTTTAATGACTAGATGTCCTGATCGAACCCTTAGTGGACCCGTTAAAACATTCGCGAATTCGGACTGCTCCAACAAAAATTATGCGGGCGGCATTCGCTCGAATGCCTGCAGGGAGGGATCCATCTTGTTCCACCTATGGCCGCCCACACTATATGTGACTACCTGCGGATTGAACCTGCCTGGATCGTCAAGACTGGAAGCGTGGACCGCTATCAGTTCCGGCATCGCGGCAAATGTTAGGTAAACTGGAGTTCCGCAGGTCGGGCAGAAGGCGTGTATCTTTTCATTTCCACTGTCGCCCGCGACCGGCCAGCTTTTGGCCTCACCCATGATTGTCACTTCGGCGCGCTGCGGGAACGTCAGATAGGATCCATGCCCAGTGCCGCTGCTTTTCTGGCAATCGCCGCATTGGCAGTGGTTCTCGAAGATCGGTTCGCGGGTCGTTTCATAGCGGATCGCACCACAGGCGCGGCCGCCGGTAGGCTTTGGTCATGATTATTCTTTCTGGATGTGAGATTTGACGCCGCCTGAAGTCAGACCGCCTTTGGCTTGGCGAAGACGTCCAGACTCTTGCCGGTTTCGAGGAGAGATTTCAGGCTGGAGAGAACAATCGGCCACCCTTTGCTGATGCCGTTCGCCATACCGCTACCTGCAATCAGGTCGTCATGGGTGACGGTCAATCTGACCATCTCGTCGTACTCTATTATCTCGAAGGTCACGCGGCTGTGGCTGGCCGGATCGGCAACCTGCGAAGCATTGGCCCAGGAGATGACCAGACGGGTCGGCGGAGAGACCTCGATGATCTTGCCGACAAGTTCGACGGTGCGTTCATCACTGGCACGAATGTGTTCCCACTTCGATCCGATCTTCCAGTCGGAAACATTCTCGTGACCCCAGTAACGCCTTGCGATTTCTGGTTTCGTTATAGCCTCGAACACCTTTTCCGGCGTCGTGTGAATATAGGTTACGTAAACAAAGCTGGTTGTCTCTGTGGTCATTGCTATTCTCCTTCGAGTTCTTTCTTCAGGTCGTGCAGCAGAATGAGCCTCTGGCGTTCGAATTTCCGCACCCACCGCTCGTAGACTTCGTGCAGCGGCACCGGATTGATGAAATGCAGCTTTTCGCGTCCACGCCTGACCGTGCTCACCAGATTAGCATCTTCCAATATCCCGAGGTGCTGCGCGGCGGATTGCCTGGCCATGTCCAGGGTTTCGCAAAGCGCGCCTAGCGTCTGCCCGTTCTTCTCACACAGAAGGTCGAGCAGCTTTCTGCGTGTCGGGTCGCCCAGGGCTTTGAAAACTTTGTCAGTGTGCATGGTCTCAATCTTTACCAGAGTATAAATATGCAGGTAAATACCTGCATGTCAAGAGGCGAGCTGACTCAAGCGCCCAATCCACACTGATATCAGTGTCCGGTTAGGGAGAGATTGGCCATCGTCGGCTATGACTTGGTTGAGGGTCGCAAGCCGTCGGACCGTTTAGCGCCTCCAAGCCGGTCATAGAGGTCGTTATCGCCCCTCCCAAAAAGCAGATATCGCGCCGGGACGGGGCACGTCGCCTCTGCCCCAATAGCCGCCAAGCCCCCAACACTTCGATCGCGAGCGAAGCATCTCTTCCGGGAAGCTGCCATAAGGATCCGTCGCCATTGGAGCCCAGGTTATGATGTCTTTCCCACCATTCACGAACGCATCCTTTTTCGGCTGGCATGTGGTCGCTGCGACCTTCGTGCTGGCAGTCTTTGGCTGGGGCGTTGGTTTTTACGGAACACCGATCTACCTGCAGATGGTGGTCCAGCGAACGGGTTGGTCCGTCGCGCTTGTCTCGGCTGCCGTAACACTGCACTTTTTGGTCGGCGCGGCCGTCGTGGCAAACCTTCCCCGACTGTATCGGCTTGCTGGCGTAGCTGCGATCACCACCATCGGCGCGGTTCTTCTCGCCATCGGCGTCGTCGGTTGGTCTGTAGCCGACCAGCCGTGGCACCTGTTTGTCGCCGCTCTCTTGAGCGGAACAGGCTGGGTTGCAATGGGCGCCGCGGCGGTGAATGCCATCATCGCCCCCTGGTTTGTCCGCGCCCGCCCGGCGGCACTGTCCATGGCCTACAATGGGGCGAGTGTGGGTGGCGTGATCTTCTCCCCCCTGTGGGTTATGCTCATTGCTTCAATCGGCTTTGCACAGGCAGCCATCGTCGTTGGCATCTCCATGGTCACCACTGTGGTCGCCTTGTCCGTTCTGGCTTTTTCCCAATCTCCCGACGTTCTGGGGCAATTTCCGGACGGAGCACGGCCGGACCGCGAGGCGACGGTTCCACTGCTCGTTGCGCCCATAGCAAGCGCTTTGCTTTGGCGCGACCGCCGATTCCTGACGCTGGCAGCGGGTATGGCAGCCGGGCTGTTTGCGCAGATCGGGCTGCTGGCCCATCTGTTCTCGATCATGGTTCCGGTTTTCGGATCACGGTCGGCGGGCCTGCTCATGGGAGGGGCTACTGTTGCGGCAATCCTCGGGCGCACTGGCATCGGCTGGCTGATGCCGGTTTCGGCGGACCGCCGTCTGATTGCCTCCGCCAGCTATGGCGTTCAGATCATCGGCACCCTGATGCTTTTGACGACGGGTGGAGGAAATACTGCTGCAACGGTTGTCGGCGTGCTGCTTTTCGGCCTCGGCATCGGCAACGCCACGTCGCTCCCGCCTCTCATCGCTCAGGCGGAGTTCGACAAAGCCGATGTCTCCCGCGTGGTGCCACTGATCGTGGCTCTCAGCCAAGCGGCCTACGCTCTCGCTCCCGCACTATTCGGAATGGCCCGGACGATCTTCGATCCCGCCGTTTTTATATTGGCGGTGGCGATCCAGTTTCTGGCAGTTATGGCGTTTTTAGCCGGACGCCGCAAATGACCGCAAAGGGATGAGAGGCGTCTGCCGCTTTGCGCCCTCATTTCAGACGTTCATGTGAAATTCGATCGTTTCCTCGAAGCAGACATAGACCAGACGCTCCAAATGCGTTCTCTCTGATACTCCTAGCCGACGTGAGCATCAATCCAAGCGCGCGTCTGATCAAGAACCTCGTCTGATAATTCCGGATCATCGACCGCTCTGGCCAGAATGACTGCTCCCACCATTGCTGCCCAGCTTCCTATCGCTGCACGGCGCTTGTTGGCTGCATCTTGCTCCTGAAGCGCCCCCTCAATACGGACAATCTGCGCGCGCAGTCCTTCAGCCATAGCGGCCTTCGCCGCGGGTGTCTGGTGGCGAATTGCAGCACTCAGGCTTGCCGTCGGGCAGCCGTTACCTGGATTATCACGGTGCCGAGGCGTCAAATAGGAGCGAGTGAAATCACTGAACTTGCCGTCTCCGAAACTATCTGCTGCAATCGCGTGACCCAGCGTCTGCGCCACCAGATCGTCCTTCGAGTTAAAGTGTCCATAGAAGCCGCCATGGGTAAGTCCGGCGGCCTTCATAACTTCGGCGACGCTCACCGCATCAAACCCTTTATCCTTGAACAACTGGCTTGCGACTTCAAGAATCCGGCGTCTGTTCTGCGCCATTTGTTCGCGACTAACCTTCATTTTTAAAATTCTCCGCAACGGATATTGACATTTACATGATGCTCATCATATTTAAAAGCAATCATGATGGTTGTCATGAATATACGATCAATAATAGAAAAGAGCAATCCGATGAGCCGAATTCCTGAAGTCCTGATAACGGGCGCCTCCACTGGCATTGGCGCAACATATGCGGAGCGGTTCGCACGTCGCGGACATAATCTCGTGCTGGTCGCCCGAGACGTGGCACGTATGGAGGCGCTTGCAAGCCGTCTGCACCAGGAAAGCGGCGTGACTATCGATATTCTTCAGGCCGACCTCACACAGCTGGCCGATATTGCAAAAGTTGAAACCAGACTACGTGATGATGTGCGCATCGGCATTCTCGTCAACAATGCCGGAACAGCGATCGGCGGAAGCTTCGTAGACCAGAGTGTCGACGATATAACCAAGCTCGTTGCTCTCAACGCTACTGCACTTGTCCGACTTGCCAGCGCCATTGCTCCACGTCTTGCTAAGGCTGGTGAGGGTGCAATCATCAATATCGGTTCAGTCGTTGGCCTCGCACCGGAGTTTGGTATGACGGTTTACGGGGCAACAAAGGCTTTTGTCCTGTTCCTGTCACAGGGGCTTGCACATGAACTTGGATCCAAAGGTGTCTACATTCAGGCCGTGCTTCCCGCCACGACACGGACCGAAATATGGGATCATGTCGGCGCAGACATAAACGCCATGAGCAATGTCATGGAAGTGGGCGATCTTGTGGATGCCGCCCTGGTAGGATTTGATCGTCGCGAACCAGTGACAATCCCGCCGCTTCACGATGCTGGACAGTGGGATGCTTTTGACGGCGCGCGCAAAGCTATGCTCGGCAACCTCGTCAACGCGCTTCCAGCCGAACGGTATCGTACGCTTGCCTGAGCATTTAGTTAGCAAGTCAAGGCAACTGCAGAAGAAATACCAGAGGTAAAACTATGACCAATAACCCGCTTTTTGAATCCTACGCTCTCGGTGCTATCACGTTATCTAACCGGATCGTCATGGCGCCCCTCACGCGCAATCGCGCTGGTGCTGGCCTCGTGCCGAGTGAGCACGCTGCGCAATATTATGCCCAGCGCGCGAGCGCCGGACTCATTATTACCGAGGCGACACAAGTCTCCAGGCAGGCACAGGGCTATCAGGATACGCCAGGGCTCTACACACCGGAGCAAATTGCTGGCTGGCAGAAGGTGACCGATGCGGTTCATGCCAGTGGCGGCCGGATTTTCGTCCAGCTCTGGCATGTGGGTCGCGTCAGCCACGTCGATCTTCTTGGCGGTGAAGCGCCGGTTGCACCATCAGCAATTCGTGCCGGGACCAAGACGTTCGTGAATAATGGTTTCGCTGACGTATCTGAGCCGCGTGCTCTTGAGCTTAATGAGCTTCCGGGCATTATCGACGATTTCCGGCAAGCGGCAGCCAATGCCATCAAGGCTGGTTTCGACGGTGTTGAGGTCCACGGTGCTAATGGCTATCTGCTTGAGCAGTTCGCAAAGGATGGTGCCAATGTTCGAACAGACGCCTATGGCGGCTCTGTGGAAAACCGCGCGCGCCTGATGCTCGAAGTTACCGCTGCGGTTGTGCAGGAAATCGGTGCTGAGCGTACCGGTATCCGGATTTCTCCGGTCTCGCCCGCCAACGGCATTTCGTCCAGTGATCCACAAGCGCAGTATGACTATATCGTCGATGAGCTTCAGGCACTTGGCATCGCCTACATTCACGTCGTTGAAGGTGCCACCGGTGGACCGCGCGATGTCGCACCCTTTGATTACGGCTCGCTTCGCAGCCGCTTCAGCAAGACCTATATCGCCAACAATGGTTATGATCTTGGGCTAGCGACGTCGCATCTGGCCGACCGCAAAGCAGATCTGATTGCCTTCGGACGCCCATTCGTTGCCAATCCGGATCTCGTGGAACGGCTACAAAGCGGCGCACCGCTCGCCGAAGTCAATCCGGCGACGATCTACGGCGGAGGAGCTGCGGGCTATACGGACTATCCGCGCGTTACTGAGACTTCCCCTACTTGAGCCAAAGGAGCCGCACTTACGTGCGGCTTCCGCAAGACCGCCCACCATTAATGTCTGATAACTCCCAAAGCTGCGGGGCACGGCGCCACGCCCTAGATCGAGAAGAATGCAATGACGACCTTTGCATCAGCAACACTGAAGACTGCATTCGTGACCGGCGCTTCCAGCGGCATCGGCAAGGCAACAGCATTGGCGCTCAGCCGGGCGGGTTACCTGGTGATCGGCACAAGCCGCAAGGCGGCAATCGGCGAGATCCGCGATGGCATACGTATGATCGCTTGCGATGTGACCTCGGTTGCCTCCGTTGCAGCCGCTGTGGCCTTGGCACATGCAGAACTCGACCGCATCGACCTATTGGTCAACAATGCCGGCTATGCTGTATCGGGGGCAGCGGAGGAAAGCTCGATTGAGCAGGTCCGCGCACTGTTCGACACCAATTTCCTGGGCGTGGTGCGGGTGACGAATGCGGTTTTGCCGATCATGCGTCAGCAGGGTTATGGTAGGATACTGAACATCGGCTCGGTCGTGGGACTTATTCCGGGCCCATACGGTGCCTATTACACGGCGAGCAAGCACGCTATTGAGGGCTATTCCGAATCCCTTGACCATGAGGTGCGGACGTTCGGCATCCGTGTTGCAGTAATTGAGCCATGGGCCACCAAGACCGCCATCGAAACCAACTCACCGCAGGGCGACCGCCCGGTTGCAGCCTATCGTGAGACATTTGCCAGATACCAAGTTGCATTCAATGCGGCGATGGCGGCAGGCGATACGGCGGATGATGTCGCGACGACCATTCTTGCGGCAGCACAGGCCAGGAAGCCGCGTTTGCGTTACCCCTCGGGTAAGGCGGCTGGCCAAACGTCCTTTGCCCGGCGCTTCCTGCCGCGCACGCTGTTCGACCGAATCCTGCGCAAGCAGTTCAATATCGCCTGAATCCACAAGCAAACTAATATGGGCCGCAATAGCGCGGCAAGCAGGAGCAATCATGACAGACGCTTTCACAGCGGCAGTCGCGGCAGACCGCTATACCGACGCGCCCAACCGTTTCATCACGGCTGGGAAGACTCAATTCGCGTATCGCGAACTCGGTCCACGCGGTGGTGTGCCATTGGTACTCTTGAACCACTGGGGTGCGGTTTTGGATAATTTTGATCCCCGGATCGTCGATCTGCTTGGCTTCTCGCTGGGCGGCTTCGTGGCGCAGGATATCACTCTGAAAGCGCCCGATCTGGTTCGCAAGTTGATTTTGACCGGTACCGGCCCTGCAGGTGGAGCTGGTATTGAACGCGTCGGAGCCGTCTCATGGCCTTTGATGTTCAAGGGCATAGTGACGTTTCGTGACCCCAAGACCTTCCTGTTCTTCACCTCGACTAACAATGGTCGTCGCGCAGCGAATGACTTTCTGGCACGTCTCAAAGAGCGTAAGATCAATCGCGACAAAAGGCCTACACCGCGTGCCTTCCTGCGTCAGCTTAGCGCCATCAAAGCTTGGGGTCGTCGGGCACCTCAGGATCTGGGGCGCATCCACATTCCTGTTCTCGTGGCCCACGGAGACAATGACATCATGGTGCCGACAACCAATAGTCGCGATATGGCGCGGCGCATCCTCAATGCCGAGCTCGAGGTCTATGAGGATGCCGGCCATGGCGGGATATTTCAATATCATGCCCAGTTCGTGCCGAAAGCCCTGAGCTTTCTGGCGGCCTGATCTCATCAAAATTTCACAGCGGAGAAAGTCAATGCAAGCCTTCGTCGTCGACAAGTACAAGAAGAAGGGGCCGCTGCGCCTAGCCGACGTACCCGAACCCCGGACCGGTGCAAATGATGTGCTGGTTCGCATCCACGCCACAGCGATAAACCTTCTGGATTCCAAGATAAGGGACGGCGAATTCAAACTGTTCTTGCCCTATCGCCCGCCCTTCATTCTGGGCCATGATCTGGCCGGAACGGTTCTGCGCGTTGGCGCCAATGTCAAACAGTTCAAGTTGGGGGATGAGGTCTATGGCCGGCCGCGCGATCTTCGTGCTGGCACCTTTGCGGAGATGATTGCGGTTAATGCGGACGACATAGCACTGAGACCGAAAAGCTTATCGATGGAGCAGGCCGCTTCGATCCCACTGGTCGGACTGACCGCCTGGCAAGCGCTTGTTGAGGTGGGTAAGGTTAAGCCCGGCCAGAAGGTGTTCATTCAAGCCGGCTCCGGCGGTGTGGGTACTTTCGCTATCCAGCTCGCAAAACATCTCGGCGCCATCGTCGCAACCACCACGAGCCCCGCGAATGCAGAGCTGGTCACGAGCCTCGGCGCAGACGTAGTAATCGATTACAAGACGCATGATTTTGAACAGGTGCTGTCCGGTTATGATCTGGTGCTGAACAGTCAGGATGCGAAGACGCTGGCCAAATCACTGAACGTGCTGAAACCAGGTGGCCGATTGATCTCGATCTCTGGCCCGCCGGACGTTCCCTTCGCCAAATCTCTGCGGCTGAACCTTTTCCTTCTCTTTGTCATGCGAATGCTGAGCCGGGGAGTATTGAAGAAGGCAAAGAGCCGGGGTGTTGAATATTCCTTCCTGTTCATGCGCGCCGATGGGCGGCAGTTGGTTGAGATCGCCAAGCTGATTGACGCTGGCACTATCCGTCCGGTAGTGGACAAGGTATTTTGCTTTGCGCAGACGCCCGATGCCTTAGCGTACGTGGAAACCGGGCGCGCCAAGGGGAAGGTTGTTGTTAACGTATTGTGATGACCATTTTGCCAGCAGGCAGGCTGCTTAGTCAGAGCTTAATGTCCACTTCAAGGGCCCACGGGACAGAATCCGACATTCCGCTCCCGGCCCCATTACAGTCATAAAAAGTGAGGTCGGCGTGTGTCCGACCTTTTGTGTATAGAATCGAGCCTACGACGTAAGACCGTATGTCCGTCTTTGCGCCTGAGGTGGCTCGCCCTACACTGGTCTTCCGAGGTTTGCTCGGACGGGCCGAGCTGATCCTCATCACAGGAGGACGAGCCATGGCAGATTATAAAGAAGCTTTTGTCGGAATCGATGTCGCCAAGCTGTCAATCAGCGTTTAAAAGTTTCCAGTTTTAGTTGGTAATTTGGGTTGTTCTTTTGCGCTGTTTAAATCGGAATGAATCATTTCCGGTTTCTATGATTACGCAGTGATGGGTAATGCGGTCGAGTAGAGCGGTTGTCATCTTGGCATCCCCAAATACGGTGACCCATTCGGCAAACGAGAGGTTTGTTGTGACCAGGAGCGATGTTTTCTCATAGAGCTGGCTGATGAGATGGAATAGTAGCGCACCACCGGCTGCGGGGAACGGCAAATAGCCAAGCTCATCAAGAATAACAGCATCGATCTGTTGTAACTGCTTTGCGAGATTGCCTGCCTTTCCATCACGCTTTTCCTTTTCCAGGAGATTGACGAGATCAACGGCATTGAAGAAACGGATGCGTTTGGAGTGATGCACGGCAGATACGCCGATTGCTGTCGCAAGGTGAGTTTTGCCTGTTCCGGTTCCACCAACTAGAATGATATTGTGCGCTGTTTCCATGAACGCCGCAGTTGCCAGTTGCTCGACTTGTGAGCGCGAGACTGTTGCCTCTTTCCAGTCAAACCCGGCAAGGTCACAGTGGGCCGGAAAGCGGGCGACCTTCAGCTGATATTTCAGGCTTCTTACCTGCCGGTCAACGATTTCAGCTTCAAAGAGTTTTTCCAAAAAGATGTCTGGCTGAACCGGCTTTCTAACCTCTTCCGCCAACCATTCGCTCCAGATCGTGGCCATTCCATAAAGATGCATAGCCTTGAGTTGTGCTAGTTTATCAATAGGCATTAGCAGCTCCCAGCAGCATGTCGTAGCGGGCACAATCGGCCAAAGGCTCAATGGTCAGGCGCAACCTGTCATTATCCTCATCAGCTTGGGGTCTCGGTGGTTCAACGAGGCGTCGCAGCTCATTCATGACAACACCGGCCGACACGGTGCCCGCATTCATCGCAAGTTGACAGGCAATGTCGAGGGCTTCCAACCCATGCTGACTAGCGATCTGTAGCAATTCCACAAATGCACGATCACCACGCGACTGACCAAGGATGTGATCTCTGACAGTCCTGATTGCACTGGGCAAATCCCACTCCCTGAATGGAATGCCATTGCGTAGCGCACCGGGTTTGCGTTCCAGGACAGGGAGATAGTGCCACGGATCACAGATAAGCTGATCACGGCCAAACTTTCTGGGATGGTCAGCTATTTCCCGGTTGTCTGCGACAGCTTTGATCCTTGTCGCACTTGTTCGAACGGAAACGATCTTTCCGGCAAAATCAGCTGGAACACTATAGCGGTTGCGATCGACACGAACCAGGCATGTGCTGGAAACACGCATCATTTGCTCGACATAGCCATCAAAGGCTGCGCGAACAGGACGTAAATCTTGCTTCTCACGCTCAAAACATTCGGCAATAGTCTGTTCGCCATAAGCGGGATGCTTACGAGCTCCCAGTTCCAGGCAACGAACAGACAGCCATACATTCAAATCATCGAAGCTTGCAAAGCGCGCCATCGGTGTAAAAAGCCACTCACGAAGATTGCCGACCTGATTTTCCACTTGGCCTTTCTCCCAACCAGAGGCGGGTGTGCATGCAACAGGCTCAAACAAGTAATGGTTGGCGAGAGCTAAGAACCGGCGATTAAACTGTCGTTCTTTGCCGACGCAGATCAAGTCTACAACGGGCTTCAAGTTGTCGTAGATCATACGAACAGGAACCCCGCCGAAGAATGCAAACGCCCCTACTCAAACATTGGCATGAGCATCAAACACCATCTCTTGGCGTTCCCGTGGACAGCCAACCACAAAACACTGGCGGCTGTGCGCCAGACGGAAATGTGCGACTTTGACGGTCTGGACAACTCCGCCAATCTCAATACGTTCTTGACTCCAGTCGAACTGACACGCCTCACCAGGCGAAAAGGCAAGTGAACAAATGCTGCTTTGATGCCGGTTCCAGAAGCCGTAGCACCAGAGTGATTGTTGCGTTTCCAGCGCTGCACATAACGCTGCACACTATCGTAAGCGCCTTCATACCCTTCTTCTCGCAACCCCTCATAAAGACGCTGCGCTGTGCGCCGTTCACGAGCAGGTTTACGCTTTTCCAGTTCAAGCCAACTCAGCAATCGATCTTCAAAACAACCTAGCCGCCGACCGGGTTTAACAGCCCGCGAATATACAGGCGCTGTCGTAGTCAACAGATGCTTGCGCACCGTCGGTCGTGAAAGACCGACTGAACGAGAAAGCGCACTTATGCTCTCGCCACCAACAAAATGTCGGCGACGTATCTCGGCTATCAATTCCATTGTTATCACCACAGGTTCTCCGGATATTCATCCGGATTGGATCACAACCAGGTGGAAACTTTTAATCGCTGTTTCCGCCCGGAACCTGGTAACTTTTGCACGCTGATTGACACTAGACGGATCGGTCGACCATCAGCATCGACAACTGCGTGGATTTTGGTGGTTAGGCCGCCACGGGAACGTCCCATGCAGCCATCGTCTTGATCCCCCTTTTTCCCTTCGCCGCATGTCGATGAACACGGACACAGGAGCTATCGATCATGACGATATCGTCATCGAAAGCTTTGGAAATCTCGCCCAGAACATGATCCCAGACACCCGCTTTGCGCCATCGCACGAACCGGTTGTAGCATGTGGTATACGGACCATATCGATCCGGAACATCCGCCCATGGGGAGCCTGTCCGAAACCGCCACAAGATAGCGTTGATCACACGCCGGTCGTCAACACGGGGCACGCCGCGCGGCTTGTTCGGTAGCAACGGTTGAATAACACACTACTTGAAATCGGTGAGATCAAACCGGCGACGGGTCATGAGAAGCCTCCAAATCAAGGCTTCAGTGAATCAAAATCAGACCAATTTGAAAACCCGGTTTATGAGTGTGCGGCCTAGCAAACCTATTGCCATTCGCTTCAGCTAATATATGAACAACATGATCGAGCAGGACCATCGCCGCATCAAACGACGCACACGCTCCATGCTTGGTTTCAAATCCGAAACCTCAGCCGGCATCACGCTCTCTGGCATTGAACTCATTCATATGATGCGCAAACAGCAAGGCGTCTGTGCAGATCAGAAAGTATGCTCAATCAAACAACAGCTCGAAGCACTCGCAGCATAATTGCGCCCAGAATTAAGCCGCACTCTGTTCAATTCGAATTTTTCCAACACAACCCTATTTATCTGGCACCCGGTATTACCGATATTACGATCTTGCGCCCGCTTCTCACATTGTTCGTGCAGCAAGTCATGAACATCCTGACACTGGAACACGATCCCAATTCGCTCCCTGTCTATTTTTTGCTTGATGAATTTCGGCAGCTTAAAAAGATGGATGAGATTATGACGAAGCTTGCCTATGTGGCCGGCTATAATATCAAGCTTGCTATCATCATTCAGGATCTCAAAAATCTCGATGAGATTTATGGCGAGACTTCGCGTCACTCGCTTCTTGGCAACTGTGGTTATCAGCTGGTGCTGGGTGCCAACGACCAGGCCACAGCGGAATATGCATCCCGAACCATCGAAATTCTCGGTTTACCCCGTCGTACAAAGGTTGAGCAAATTCGCGAGCGCGATTTGATGATGCCGCAAGAAGTGCTGCAAATGCCAGAAAGCAAGATGATCTTGCTAGTCGAAGGACAACGACCAATCTATGGCGACAAGCTGCGATTTTTCAACACACAGCCCTTTAAGTCCGCTGAAGCTTATTCGCAATCGCATGTTCCTGATGTCCCGACGATTGAATATTTGCCCCATAGGCCAATACCAGCACTCACGAGCGAATATGTGGTTGAAGGCAGCAAGCCCCCAGAGCAGAATATCATCGCCCGTCCTTCTCAGCCTCAACTGCATGAGGAACCTCAGCTAGATAGTAGCGGTGGAGATACAGAAGCCGTTGCAGAAGGTCGTTACAAGAAACAGCCAGATAGCAGAAAGGTCAATCTGAGCGTCAAGTTGCCATCCAAGCGCAACCGCACGTCACCGTCTGCTCTTCCCGCTGATATCAATAACCACATAATGGACGTCGAAGCTCAGCTAAAATCTAGTGCAAAACGATTATTGAAGGTGGTGCATGAGAAAGTTGAAGCCGGCAGCGCTTCACCTCGTAAACGAAAAAGCTATCTCGACATATTCAACGCTACAGTGCCAGTCCCGGAAGACATCGATCTGGCCATGGCCGTTGTAGCAATATCCGAATAGCGCAGCTCATTGGATAGGGACTAAGCCTATGTTATGTGGCGACTGAAGGCTTCCCAGACGGCATGTATGAATATCTTAATGCGCTCACATCCGAATTTAACACTCACGAAAGTGAGGCAGCAACAAGTCGGATGCGGTAGCTCAAAGCGCCCATAATTGAAGTTGCTAACTGATCCGGAAAACCAACGGGTAACGCAGCAATAGCGGCTTCAGCCTGCAGTTCAGCATTTTCGACAATATCTTCGAAGATTGCATTCATCGTTGAGATACCAACACCGGCAAGATCTGCAGTCTGAATAAAATGACGCGGCACGATGTCCGAAATCGTATAGTGCCGGTTTCTGCCAATCGACATGGCGAGTTTAAATTTCTTGCGCGAAATCTGCCTCTCATCAAGACTCGGCTGTGCACTAAGCACATCATAGAGCGGCGTCATTCTGAAACGGCCACCCGGCCCGAGGAAAATACTGAAGTTTTTTGCATGCCCATCCGTCGCGCCGAGTAGCCAGAACAAGATGCAGGCGCGCATGAATAGCGTAACATCAACATCGGGCGTGTCGCTGCCCTTTAACAGATTGATGATTTCCCGCATAGCTGGGCCACCATCGGACTGATACTTTCTGGTGGGTGGGATCGACAACGCTTGGCAAGTATCTTCTTGTGGCAATCGAAGCAATCTTCCGTCTTTCGCCCAAAGGCGATCGAAACGTTCTACGATTAACGTGCGGCGTCCACCGAAATCTGTGATTTCAACGTTAGCCGTGGGGACACCCATTGCTTGCAAAAGTTTCAGACAGAGATACTCATTCTCAACACTATTGGAAAGGTCAACCCCATTTGGAAGCTGACCAATCTGTGGTTTGAGAATATGAGTTGTCGCCGTAGTACCTAAAGGTTTGAACCACTGGCCACCTTTGCGTAACAGAGCAGTTTTCTCCTGTGCTCCCGCAATCGAAATTCTAAAATCTTGATCTTCCCCCATACCAAGCGGAGCGGACGCGAGGTTTTTGATGATGTCAGCAATCTCATCGTCACTGACCGGTTTACCCTCGCTATTGCCGGCAGGTCCCGGATCTACACCGTCGGGCAAGAACTGTAGTGCGCCCACACAGTCCTGGCCGAGCGCAGTCAGGAGACTGAAAGCGTCAATACCGTCCGCACCAACACGCTCAGCGACACGCCTGCGCAATACGTCGTTGTCAGGAAGAAGATTATCAAACACATTGATGACAGGAGTGCCTATATACCGGTCTTCGCGCAAAGGCAGTGACAATGACACCGGGAATGTATTACGCCAATTCAGCCAGCTTGATCCGTACTGAAAGTCGACTGCGCCTGTAGCTTCGCGGCGTAGTACGCCGACATGTCGGCTGTTCAGGAATATATTAAGAGGAACGTGGACCCGCTTTCGCGTCATCAGAACAAGTCCTCAATGTCGGAGGCATCACTCTGACTGCGTGGCCGGACAACCAATTCTAAATTAAGTGCAGAAAGGGCTTCCATCAAGGTGTGCAACTGTACCGCTGGCTCACCAGCTTCAAGGCGTGAAACCGTACCTTGACGCATATGAATTTGTTCACCAAGCACACCTTGGCTCAGACCTGCCTGCTTGCGGGCACGTCGTATGATAGCGCCAAGTTGTTTTTCTGTACGGGCGATCTGTTGGTTCATCGAGCCTCCAGGCCATAGTATACGCGTCATCGTATATTCTTTCAATATACGCGAATTCGAATTATTGAGATATATACGCTAAGACGTATAAACAATTTATATACGCTAATGCGTCTATCGAGATAGAGCGCTCAAACGGGGAAACGACCTTTTGTCATTGAAACTCAATAACAGGCCTCAAAAAACTCGATGATAATAATGCTCGGTTCAGAACGGCCAAAAACTCGCCATGGAACTGATCGTAAAAGTCATCCAGGCAACGGCTGCATTGAACCAGTCCCGAATGACAGTAGCAACATACACGATTGCAACCAGTCCAAGCACGAGCCAAAACAAGATTGCAAACGCATCGTGGGCCTTCGGATCGGGAGGTGAGTTATAAATGTAATCGTGTCGCATAGCCGATTAACGCTCGTGCTCGTCGCGTCCCTTCTTTTGCTGCTGCTCTTGTTCCAGGCCGTAGACTTATAAAGATCTGATCCAAATTCTAGCTGCTGCCAATTTGACGGCGGCGAGAAAGTTCATCGGGTCTTTATCATAACGGGTGGCGATACCTCTGAACTGTTTGAGTTTGCTGAAGAAACGCTCAACGAGATTGCGTTGTCGGTAAACCCATTGGCTGAAAGGATAGCGTCCCGTCCGATTGCTTTTGGCCGGAATATTGGCCCATGCTTGCCGTTGCTTTGTAAATGCTCGTATAGTGTTGGTATCGTAGGCCTTGTCCGCCAGCAGGATCGCACCCTTGGAGATTGTCTGTAACAACGGTTCCGCCATACGGCCATCATGGGCTTGGCCAGCTGTAAGTGCTAGACGGATCGATCGACCATCAGCATCGACAACTGCGTGGATTTTGGTGGTTAGGCCGCCACGGGAACGTCCCATGCAGCCATCGTCTTGATCCCCCTTTTTCCCTTCGCCGCATGTCGATGAACACGGACACAGGAGCTATCGATCATGACGATATCGTCATCGAAAGCTTTGGAAATCTCGCCCAGAACATGATCCCAGACACCCGCTTTGCGCCATCGCACGAACCGGTTGTAGCATGTGGTATACGGACCATATCGATCCGGAACATCCGCCCATGGGGAGCCTGTCCGAAACCGCCACAAGATAGCGTTGATCACACGCCGGTCGTCAACACGGGGCACGCCGCGCGGCTTGTTCGGTAGCAACGGTTGAATAACACACTACTTGAAATCGGTGAGATCAAACCGGCGACGGGTCATGAGAAGCCTCCAAATCAAGGCTTCAGTGAATCAAAATCAGACCAATTTGAAAACCCGGTTTATGAGTGTGCGGCCTAATCCACGTATCGAGACGTTCGCCTTCGCCGCCAGCGACTGGAAAGCAATTTCGCAAACTGCGAACCTGGCTGAAACTAACCGCGACGAAGCTAACTGCATCATCGAGACATGGTCCTACGATCCGGCCGCCTTGTCCGACACCCATTAAGTGGACGTCCTATCCTTGTACGCACAATTCCCGGGTCATCGCGACGAGCGTGTCGCCATGGCTGCGGATGGACTTTTGGAGAACCTAACCTGGTAACCGGCATCGATAAGTTTCAGAAATACTTCGCTGGCCATGAGGACCACTACGCCATCATCGGTGGCGCGGCCTGCGACCTCCTGTTCGATGAAGCTGGCCTCGATTTCAGGGCCACCAAGCATATCGACATGGGGCTTTGCGTTGAGGTGGTCGATGCCGCCTTCGGCACCGCTTTCAAAGAATTTCTGGATGCTGGCGGCTATCAGGCACGCGAACGTAGCTTTAAAAAAAGAAGAAATTTACCGCTTCCACAAGCCTTCGGACCAGGGCTTCCCCTTCATGATCGAGCTGTTTTCCCGCAAGCCCGGCACGCTCGACCTTCCGGAAAATGCAGAACGCACCCCCATTCCGGTCGAGGAAGACATCGCCAGCCTCTCGGCCATTCTGCTCGACGACGGATATTATGAAGCGTTGAACTCCGCGAAGCGAAGGATCGAGCAAGTGACAGTCATCGACGAAACACTCCTCATTCCCTTCAAAGCGCGGGCATTTCTCGATCTGTCCGCAATTGACGAAGCTACTATGCAGGAACTCCAGCGGTATGGAATGGACATCAACCGCGCGAGCTGGGTTATTGAGACTGCAATGGGGACAACCAACAAGGAAAGCGCACAGCTTCCAGAAAAATGAGTCGAAGGCGCCTGTGCTGTGCTTTTCCAGATGGGCGCGAAAGGTGACGGAAATGTTAGCTCGCTTGCGGCGCTCGGTGCGGTCATGGGACTAGGGCCGGAAATAAGCGTCGGCCCAATCGGGGCAACACTTAAACTGCCACCGAAGGCGGCGAATAGCGAAGTTCCATCCCTCTAGGTAATACAGTAGGTGCGTGTCATTCGCCTTTCTTATTGACACCGCCAACCACTAATGACCCACATTTCTGCGCCGCCGCTCCCCTTGAGGAAGCGGCGTCGTGCAGAACCATTGGCAGGATACATCACGCCGAAACTTCGAGAGTTTGTTGCCAGATTCTCGCACATCAACGACTTCGGTTTCTGACCATGGCGTGGTCTCCCTTCGCGGTCGTTAGCACTATGAAAAGCGAAACGACCGCTTTCAGCAAACTTTTGGGAACCCGAATGCCGACATTGCACGCGAAGCGGAAGACCGCAGTCGGCCCATTGCAATCATAGAAAGTGAGGTCGGCGTGTGTCCGACCCTTTGGGTATAGAATCGAGCCTACGACTGGATTTTCGGTAACATAAGAGTCGTATCCCCCAAGCATTGCTTAAAGCTCATAGCTGAATTGCACAAATATTAGATGCAATATGATAAATATTTAGGCATAAGGACGGCAGCTGTGACGCGCGTTCCTCCCATTTCCGCGTCCAGCTGTTCCCCTCTGAAGGTTTAACCTTCAAAATTTATAGGGCCTCGGTCTCCGATGGCCCTCTTTTTTTAATTACAATCCGCATCACCCAGCATTTTCGAGCAGCTTTCGAGCTTTGCCTTCGAGTTCTAACCGCGCATCCTGATGCGTTTTCCCGCGCGCGAATGCTGTAATGCCTTGCACGAAGTCAAATATCGTTTCGGCGGGGCGATCTTCTTCCTGAAACACGGTTTGGATGATTTGACTGGTTTCGACTTTCGAAAACCCACGCTTACGCAAAAAGTCGGTACGATCCTCATCATTACGGGCTACGACCCGTTCACGCGCTGCGCGAATGCCGGCAATGAATGGGCCTGGCGACGCGTTTGTAAAACTGGCCAACGCGGGTGCCGCTTCATGCACAAAACGTTGCGCCGCAAATTTGGAATGTCGAATGGTTATCTCCTGGAAGTTTTCACAACCCCAAAGGTTTCGGTTGCAGCAGACTGCACGAAGATAGAAGCTCGCAATTCCAAGGGTCTTTGACCCAACCTCGCTGTTCCAGGCATAAAAGCCGCGGAAATATAAGTCAGGGTCACCGTTTGGCAGGCGACCAGCTTCAATCGGATTGGCATCATCACAAAGAAAGACAAATACATCGCGATCACTTGCATATAGCGTTGTCGTATCCCTGGTGACATCGACATAGGGATTGTGCGTCATGGAAGACCAATCAAGCACGCCGGGGATTTTCCAGCGGGTTTCGCCGGTTCCATTGCCTGCAATGTTCATGATAGCTTCGATCAGGTCCTTATCCCAGATACGCCCATATTGCGGGCCGGTTACAGCGCGCAGTTGGACCGATCCATCATCCATTTCCAGGGTTTTGACCATTTCCTCCCGGTTATTAAGCAGACCGTGCTGCAGATTAATCGCGGCCAATGGTGCTGGCAGCTGTCGCATATAGCTTGTAGGGGCTCCAACCAGATTGCAGAGTTGCCCGTAACTCCAGTGGGTCGGTGCAATCGGGCTTTTATTGCCCGGCACAAACAGTGACAGCCGCTCAGGATTATCACGGGCTGCATCAACACGGATTTGAGAGCTTTCCACAATTCGGACACGAGCATGCTCAGTCCTTGCGCTGACAGCGCGATGAAGATCGGTAAGTGAGAGAAAACGTTGATCGTCCGGGCGTGAAAACCATTCAGACGAAACACGCCCGATCCACTCACCGCGCGAAATATCGACTTTATATCCTGAGGGAAAGCTCAAGGGGTTGGAAATCGTATAATTCATTGTCATCTCCTGAAACAAACAGGCCCGACTGTCGGGGCGACAGTCGGGCTGAGAGAGAGTAAATTTTGTGATTTTGAATGACGGCGTCAGAGCCGGTCAAATGTCGTTTTTCAGTCAATGGCCTGAAAAATCTCTGCCGCTTCATCATGATAAGCCGCATAGGCATAAAGACGACTATAACCGTCGCAAAGCAGATCAGATTGAGAGCGAAACGACAGATGTGAAAAGGTAAACAAGGTTGCGATAATACCGGCTGCATCAGCCGACACTTCACCACGAAATCCCGTGATTTCACCCGTTATCCGAAATCGCCGGTCGCATTTCGGGGCCAAATAAAGCGGCTCATTATCGTGCTCATAAAACTCCCAGAGCCCACCACTATAATCGAGCGGACTAAGCCGCTGCATGAGATTGTAAACGCTACTTTCCGCGATAATCACGAATGAGCACCCAAACATTGCTGGCAAAAACTGTAAACGGCGTGCTTCAGGAACACGTGCTGCATGCGGGCGAACGAGTTCATTTATGGTCATTGGTGTTACTCCTCAGGGAATTAAGTTCAACCGGAGCTCTCTTCCAAACGCCCGGTTCACCACGAGCCAGCTCAACTCCTCCTCTCATCTACGCTTCAGACGAGAAGCCAAAACCACTCGGTCTCAAATCAGCAAGGCCCGACATGCGCCGGGCCTTGCTTTAAGTGCGAACATCGTAATGATCGCTATTCTGCTGCTTCCTGGTCTTCGTCGTCAGGCTGCTCGCTCTCCACTAAAAACGCAGGCAATTCAGAACCAGTCTCCACCAGAACTGTGCTGTCTCCGACAGGGTCAGCAACCTCGTTTTCGTTCGGTTCCAGGATCAATTCATCGAGTGGAAACCGCAGCATTTGCGGAAGCCAACCGCTACCTTCAAGCAATCGTTCAGCCTCACGGGCCATATCCGGCTTTTTGAGATGATCAATGAGCTGCACGGACTTTTCGCCCTTCGCATCACGAACTGCCTGAAGGATATGTGCCTTTGTTACGCGTCCAAGATAATTCTCGACAGAAGGAACCCAACCTGCATCCACCATGCCAAAGCCCAGTGCATTCGCGAGCACGATGGCGTGCGCATTTTCTCGTGGTCGACGGTTCCATGATTGAACACTGGCATTGAGCGATAGCGACACACAATGTGCGAAGAGTGCCATGCGGCTCGCATCATCAAGGGCCACCAGATAATCCCAAAGCGCCTCAGAATTATCTGGAAGATCCTGTCCCCAAGCTTCTTGCCGCTGCTCAGTCTCCTTTATCCAGACTGTCTCACTAAGTCCGACAGTTTGCGCGAAGGTTGTATTCTGCATCGAAATCTCAAGGCACGATTCCGTGTTTGAGCGATAAAACGCCCTAAGCGCAAATGCATGAAGTGCTGCAATGAATGCCACCAGAGGATTGTTGGCCAGCGCATTGCGCAGTGCAACGGTTCGTTCAGCGGTCAGATCCTCAACAAGCCGCTCGGATAGAGGTCGGATTGTCTCATCCTCCTCTTCCAGATGATTGGCGTGAGATGGCTGGTCGCTTTCTGTAATCCCATGGTGCGATAAACAAGCTGGATCATCGCCCATACCGTCACCGGTATTTGCGAAACTATCCGCTTCAGAGCTTTTCTCCGCAACGACAGGCTCATCTTCCGGGCGAACAAACCCGCGTTCGACTTTCAGCTCGCCATTCACATCCAGCGAGATAAACGCGCCACCATATGCGACTTCTTCAGGGTTAAACTGGTAGGGTCGATCATTGAACGCATCGATTTCATGCCCGAGTTCTTCAAGGCGAGCTTCCGTATCCTGAGAATATTCTTCAGCCTGAGCATATTCAGCATCAAGTCGATCATAATCGGCTTTTAAATCATTATAGCGTGCAAGCTCGTCTTCTGTCATTTCAGGCTGATGCCCGTAAAATCGCCGCAAGCCAGATGTGTGGCCGTATGGAAAATCGATGCGTTCATCAACCCATTTCCAGCCCTCCTCCAGCTTCAAAGCCTCAGCATGCGCTTTCAGATTTTCGAACACGAGCTGCTCCAGCAGTGCCGGATCCTGAAGCCAACCGCCTCCGTCCTGCTCAAAGAGATCACGCATGGTGATACCGCCAGCAGTTTCATAGACTGCAACGCCGACATAAAGCGCTCTACGGTCATTTGCCCGAACGGCAGTTTCGGTCAGCATTCTACGGATGTAAAAAGGATCCTGGTTGTGGGAACGCGACACTACATCCCAGACCTGTTCCTGACGGGCGTGATCATTGGTGATTGAAAACGCCATGATCTGACCAAGCTTGATCTCGTCATTTGCATAAAGTTCCAGAAGCCGGGCCGAAACCGACGCCAAACGCAGACGCTGCTTTACCGTCGATACTGGCAAGTGAAAGCGGGCGGCGATCTCCTCATCATCAAGGCCCTGTTCCTGCAGCTCTCTTATTGCGCGAAATTCATCAAGCGGATGCAGGTCAACACGTTTCAGATTTTCAGCAAGCGAGTCTTCGACCTCAAGAGTTTCACCAGAGCTGACAATGCAGGGTATGCCTACAGTCTTAGATAGCTTCTTCTGGCTAACAAGCAATTCAAGTGCCCGATAGCGTCTTCCGCCAGCTGGAATGCGATAAACGCCCGTCTCTCTTCCTTCAGCATCAAGTTCCGCGCGCACATTGATGCTGGTTAAAAGCCCCCGCTGTGCAATATCATCAGCAAGTTCTTCAATCGAAAGACCCGCTTTGGTCTTGCGGACATTTTGCTGGCTAAGTACGAGTTTATTGAAAGGGATTTCCCGGCCAGCGTTGAGCGATATTTTCTGGTTGGCATGTGCCATAGCATTTCTCCGTGGCAGCTTGGCCGGAGCCTCTCTCCGACCACCACAAACCGCCACGAAACTTCCTTCCCCCCTCTCCCTCCACGCCTTTAAACCCCGGCATTTGCGGCCAACAGACATGAAATCCGTTCATCCTCGTCGACTGATCGGACACATGCTTCTTAAGCGTTTAAAACAAAAATGCTGAAGCAGTACCTTGCTTTTACTATTTATATTTTTGATAGTAAAATGTAGTTTCAATGCTATTTAGCGAAGCGGGAGGACAAGCCTCATGCGAAAGTTCACCATCGACAATCAGGTGTTCGAAGAATCCTCTCAAGAATTGCGTGCTTTTCTTGCTAACGCATATGAGCAGCATCTTCGCCCAATGTGCATGTGCAAGACAAATCACATCCCCATGTATATAGCGCGGGTTGAAGACCAATATCTGATCAAGCGAATGCCTCTTACTGGGTGCGAACATGATTCCAACTGCCCATCACATCAACCGCCCTATGAACTGTCGGGACTTGGTCCCCTTATAGGAACTGCTATTCAGTTCGATAACAGCGGTCAGACAAACCTTAAACTCGACTTCTCAATGACCAGGCGTGGGCCACGACCGGCGCTCCCTAAAGCAAAAATAGCAGCAGAATCCGCTATTCGCCATACGTCTGATAAACTGACACTCCGCGCCATGCTTCATTATCTCTGGGAAGCGGGAGAGCTGACTGAGTGGCGCTCAGCCTGGACAGGCAGACGTGGATGGGGACGCGTACGCTCCAGTTTAATCAATGCAGCCTCGCAAATGAGCACGCGAAGCGGACCGCTAAACGACGTGCTTTACATACCGGAAGTGTTCAGAACACCGGACAAAGATGCAATTAGCGCGCGACGCACGCAATCGCTTAAAAAAGCTCTCGCACCTAAGTCCGGGCCCCGAAAGCTCATGATGGTCGTCGCCGAGGTAAAAGAGTTCTCCTGCGCCCGGGAAGGACAGAAGATCACTGTTCGTCATATGCCCTTCCCGCTATTGCTTGATGAGAGTGCTACGCGACGGCTAACAGTGCGCTATGAGACAGAACTGGACCTTTGGCGCTCAAATGAAGCGTTTCATCTGATTGTCATCGCAACGTTCGCAATTTCCAGTGCCGGGATTGCATCTGTTGACGAAATTGCTCTGATGGTTGTCAATGAAAACTGGTTGCCATTCGAGGATATGGTTGAACTTCAATTGCTGGAAAAGCTTGCACGATTGAAACGGAAAATCGTCAAAGGTTTACGCTTTAACTTGCCCCGCAATAAACCGATTGTCTCGATAACACTTCCCGAACAGAAACCGTCCCCAGTGGCAATGTTTATCGTGCGAGCGGATGTGGGAGATGAATATGAAAATGCGCTTCAGGATATGATTAATGCCCGGCCCGAAATCACACCGTGGATTTGGCATGTCGGCAAAGAAAACATTCCAGAGCTGCCTTATTGACGTACTGCCGGACCAACGGGATCTTCTGGCGCATGAATAATAGTTGATAAAACTGCTATATCAAAAACTATAAACGCGTATAGGAAGGCCAGGTCATGATCAGCGCTGAGTTGGGTAAAACACGTGAAGGCGTTCGCCTGATCGAGGATCGAGAAACACGACTTGTTGCACTTGATGCATTGATCAATCGTGGAAATGCAGATGCTGATGCTGGTCGCACTCATGCTGCGGACGATGTCTTTTGTGAACTGCGCAACCGCTATAACTCTATGCTTGCGGACAAGGCTGAATAAACATTCGGTTTACCGCTGAGGCAAGGGCCTGTGTGGAGCAGACCGGTGATTACATAGCTAAAGATAGTCCGGCCCGGGCTTTATCATTGGTAAAAGAACACGAGCAGAAATGCCGGATGATTGCCAATTCTCCCAAGCTGTTTCCATTGATACCGCGTTATGAACAATTTGCTTTTCGCTGCTGCGTTCATGCAAACTAACTGATTTTCTACAGGTATGAAGGTGAGCAACTTATCATTCTGTATGTCCTTCATAGAGCGATGAATTACGCAGAAATCTTGTTTGCACAGTGAGATATCAAACTCCAATATACGTTGATTGTATATTATTGCATTTCGCATTGTTGCAGCGAGATACATACAAAAACCGGAGGTGCTTGATGCAAGTTTCCAATTTCAGCAGTCGAGAATTTAATCGAAACGTTGCGGCAGCTAAGAAGGCTGAGAAAGGCGATGATATTGTATATATATTCGACAGAGGAAAACCTGCTCATGTGCTCATGAGCATAGAAAAATTCAGGGAGTTGTCCGGGCGGAAACAGAGCATTCTTCAGATGCTTGCTATGCCAGAGGCTGCAAACAACGATTTTGATATTAAACCCTATATCCCACTTGCCGCGCTGAGCAGATTTGTCCTGAAGTATCTGGTCAATTCAAACATTGTTGCTGAGCTTCGTTAAGCGCCATCCGGACGTGCTAATTCACGCACTGCCGAATGGCGGCATCTCGATAGTAAATCTCTGTCGCCCGGAACGCACCATCAATGCGCTTGCATTGAACGATAATGTCGATCGCAATTAGTAGCGAGGCAAGTACTTCTGAGCGTTCCAGATCGCGTCCTGGATCAGACTCTTTCACCAGTGTGGCGAGCTGCTCGAATGCAAGTTCTGCGGAGCCTGCATGAACGGTAGTAATTGATCCCGGATGGCCAGAATTGACGTTTCGAATGTAGTAAAACGCAGTTCCGTCACGAAGCTCCTGCAAAAGGATGCGATCCGGGCGCATACGCAGGCACGATTCCAGAAGTTCACGTGGCCCTGCCCCGGAAAGGCCCTGGCCGCCTTTGGAATAATAAAGGCGCACGTGATTGGGCTGGGGAAGAGCGAGCTCCGGTGTATCTTCGATGGATATCACCCTTTCATTATTGGGAATATGTTTGATCAAAGCTTTGGAAAGCGTGGTTTTAGCGGACCCTGTCGCGCCTGAAATAACAATATTCTTTCGGGCAATGACTGCTTGGCGTAAGAACTCCATGTAAGCGCCATTTTTATAAAGCGCAGCAAGGTTTGTATCCTGCTTAGTTGCTGTCATGCAGCTTATGGCCTCAGAAAAGAAACCACCATTCTCCAGATCTGTGAGTGTGAGATCAAGCGACGATGGCTTACGGATCGTGATGCTGACGGTACCGTTCGTCGTCGCCGGCGGTATCACAATCTGGATGCGCTCATTGTTGGGCAGTGTTGCCGAAAGAATGGGGCGTTTTTCATCAATGGATTGATTGGAGAAAGTCGCAATGGCTCTTGCCAGACGCATGAGTTTTTCAAATGTCAGATCTGGTACACTATGAACGCTCCAGCCTTTGGGCCCTTCCGTGAGCACTTCACCTGGCCGATTGACAATCACTTCATAAAGCGATCGATCTGCAAGGAAGACTGCAAGTGGTGATAGGAGTTCACGTACAACAACTCCATCCGTTTTATCGCTCATTACACAGCCCTACTTTGTGACGATATTTGGATCCGGGACAAAGTCGCCAAGCACCGCTCTATCAAAGATGCGGTTTTGCGGCTCAGTGACACGCAGTCGATAAACACCAGAAAAATCGAGATCACGAGCAACGTAAATTGATACGAGTTCTCCCTGATGCTTATTGAGCGTCGGTAGAATGTTGATTGATTGCTCAACCGCGATTGCTGCGGCCTGCTGGCCAGAACTTGCGGTACTCTGCGCATCAAAACCGGTTTCCTGAAGGCGGTTCTTAGCATAACTGCTAGCATCGCCGACAATCGATAATAAAAGCGCGCTGCCAAACCGCTCCCACCAATGGGTATTAACATGACCACCCATACCTGGGCGACCAAGTGCATCAGTGGCAGGTGATGCGAGCGTAACAATAACACCTTTTGGTGTTTTTGCCCTATTCCATAAGACAAACAACCGCTTTTGACCGCGTCGAAGTCCACCATGATATTCACCTGTAACCTGCGTTCCCTTTTCCATCAGGACCACTCTGCCATTATCAGAAAGAATATCGCGATTAATCATACAGCTTGTGAAGCCCGGCTGATCTGATGAAAGTGCGGTTTCCAGGATACAAGGAATAGAAGTTCCCATCGCGACTATAAAATCACGATTTCCCAAAGTTCCGGCGCGTGAGCCTTCGAGGCGGGTTGGTTGAAGAAGTCCGTCAAAGCGCTGCTGTTCATTATTCGCCGGGCTCTCCCCCGTCAGGCCGTTTGAAAATGCAACAAAGTCGTCATCAGTCGAACCTGAGCGATCAGCAGATGCCCGCTGTTCATACCCGCTCGTCTGCGCCCTGCTATAAGCCATCACAGGAGCGCGCCTTGCAGAATCGAGCAATTCATCTTTTTCTTCAACAACCGGCTCAAGACCTGGAGTCGGAAGTGTCACCTGTGCTTCAGGCTTGGGCAGTTCCGGTTCAGTCTTTTCCTTTACCGGTTCAAAGGCATTGGTCTGGCGGATGACAACACGCTCAGACGATATCTGATCATCTTTGTTCCTCTTTCCTGAAGTCGACCATATTGCAAAGCCAACAAAACCAACGACAGCGAGCGCAACGGCCCCACGTTTAAGAACAGGGTTATTATCAATACGCCGACTAGCCGTTGTCTCAGCACGTTCACCAGGGATCTGGATGTCTTCTTCCTGTGTCATGCCATTAACCCCGCACCTATCGCGTTGATCTGTCATTTTTTACAACACGTTCGACTGACGGCGATGTCGTGCTGGTTTCTGGATTAATGCCGACCCGATTGTATGCTTCGTTAAAAACGCACAAAACATCCTTGCCACTGCGTAGTATGAATTTGGCGCTGATTGCATGAACCATAACGAGATTGCCATCGACAGATTTCGGCACAAGGCTCTCGGACCCATCCGCGTTTTCAATGTAGATTGCTGGCATGTCCTGATTGCCGACAAATGCGAAAGTCGTAACCTTGCCATTGTCATAGACACTGTGGGGTTCTAACGCCTCTGAACCTTGTGCAGAATACTGCCAATTGCGCGGACCATAGGCCTCATGAAGTGCTAATACATCATCAGCGGCTCTTGCCTGCGCCTCCTGCGCACGCGATTGCGCACGTCTGCGACGTGCCTCTGCCTCATCGCCAGGATAGCGAAATTTCACGTAAAAATATGTGTTCTGCCCTGCTTCCACTGTTCCATCGCGTACCGTTAGCTCTAACTGATAACTGCGATTGGACCCATCGCGCTTTGTGGTGATAATGGATATATTGGTTATTGGTTGTTTTTCACGTGGTTTTAAAAAAAGAATATTTCCAGCCGGCGCTACCTCCCAGGCTACCGTATTGCCAAGCGCCACATGCGCTATCTCTTCATCCGCTGCAAACTCAACCTGCACCGATGAACGAAGGGAGCCGACAACTCTGGTAATGTTATAGGGCTGATAGTTAACGAACCGAACGCGATTATCTTGTTGCGCACCACGTGGGATTTCGAGCGCATGCGCAACCGAATTCAGGCTGACAACTATTGCTGCAAGCATTATGGATTTTCGTATCAATTGATTGCCTCCGGATCAGAGCGATACTCGCTCACTGCGAAGCCCAGGGGATTAACCAGACGATCGGTCGAGGAAATCGGAGAGTTGGCATAAGAAAAGGTAAGCGTTGCGACCCAGTGCGTGTTTCGCATTTCACCCCCGCGGGTGACCTGGCGCATATAGCGTACCGAAACGACATTTGGATTGATCAGGGAAATTGAGGCGATGTTAATTTTAGAAGTAGCACTATGGCCGTAGATCACCTGAGGGGAGTCTGAGTTGCTTCCCCGATAATGGCTTGCAAAGCGATCTTGCTCTGTCTGCGTTGATAACAGAGCTATTGTTCTGAAATTTTCCTGCGCCTCGCTCCAGACGTAGCCTTCACGAGCACGCACATACTTTGCAGCAAAATATTTGGTCACCGCCTCATCATAGGTGCCAGCAGTTGACGTTAATGCAGAAACGACATCAACGATGCCGGTTGAGTTATCAACCCGCACGACAAAGGGCTCTACCGTTTTAAGAGGCGTCAGACCAACGAGTGCTGTTACAGAAGCAAGCGCGACAACGCTGGCCACGATCGCAACAGACCATGCAATACGATTTGATCGTTCAACCTGCATCATGCGGTCCTGATCAAAACGACGTGCTTTTTCAAAGTAGCTCTTAAGATTATTTGTCTTGATCATGGCTTCACTCCGCGCAAGGACGGTGCGACCCGTCAATGTCAAGATGGGCGAACGCCTCCCGATGCTTTGGCGGATCGAGAAAAGGCGTCATCAAGGGTGATAATTCGGCATCAGATTTGTGAAGTTGCGGATTGCTATTTCCGTCCCATTGCCACATCGCGCGATTAAGTGGCCGACGGGAATATCCATCACATTTTGGCAAAGGATCGCGAAGCGAAGCACACCCACCAAGAACAAGTGCTATCGTAAATAAAAAGGTTAGCCTGAGCATTTTTGAGGGTCCTTTTTTGATTATTTGAAACGATCGACGCGCAGAAAAAGCAATCGCTTCCTTCATAAAAACATTGAAAACAGTGGCTTAGCTCTGCTCTAACGACACAGCAGAACGAGCCGCTGTTTAAAGCTCGTCATGATCGGGTTTCTTTGGATCTGAGCGTTTGCCCAACAAACTGCGCTGTTTGCTTGATTGCTCGTCCTGCACCTCTGGTACCACGCGCGAGCTTGCCTTCATCTGCGTCACGCGCAGCACTATAACCATAGGCTAGTGATGCCCCGCCCGCAGCGAGCGCTGACGCAATTCCAGGGAGTTGATAAAAAACATACAAAGCAGCGATCCCGACAGCGCAAAGTGCGACAGGCCGCATGAGAACGTCTGAATAGCCGTCAATTGCTGTAAAGGTTGAAGCCATACACGAGATCAACAATGATCCGACAGCAACCACCAGAACCTGCAGAATAACAAAGTTCGCAAGCTGTCCGATCCACGCTTCCGTAAAGCGTCTTGTCGTTTGGAACATAGCAAGCGCGATGAACACGGGGCCAATCGCTAACACAATGGCTAGCGCCAGGCGCGCATAAAGCGAAACAACATACCCAATTCCAGAAACCAAAAAGCTGACAGTGATAACCATCAGTCCGCATAGGCCAGTGACGATATCAATCGGCCATGACGCGCGTGACCAGATATGGGATGCAGATGCCTGACCTTTGTCCAGAAGACTATCGAAGGTACTGGCACCTGGCGCAGCACCTGAATTTAACGCCTGAGCGATTTCATGCGGGAGCACATTGAAAAACGTGTTCGTGACGTATCTTTGATATTCGCCTGCGTTCTTTACAAGCATGACGATAATCGCAAGCTTAATCACACGAAAAACAAATTCCATGATCGGATCGCTGACAGAACCTCGCAGCACCAGATAACCATAAAGAACGATGTATAGTGTGACCGCAGCGGTAAGCGGGCCCGTAACCCACGCAGCAATATTAGTCGTCCCATCCGAAACAAAGGTCTCCAAAAGTTCTTTAAACTGCGCGTCAATGAATTCAAAGACCTGATACATTGCTTTATTTCCTGAGTGCTTCGCGCATTTTCTGAAGACGAAGCTTGAAATCAGCAGCTTCCGCATTCACACAATTGCTCGTCTTTTGCAGACCGCCGGGATCATTACGGCACGCAGTGAGAATGCGGCTCAGCAGACCTTCATCCCGGATCAGTTCTTCAACGTTATAAGTTGAGCTGTTTTCGTTTGAGCAACTGATTAAACAAACAAAGAGAGCAACGATGACAGCGACCCTCATTTGAATGCCGCTTTCATTGCGTCCATACGCTGACGCCAATCCTCAGCTTTTCGCTGATTATCAACCTGAACCTGCGTTTGCTGCACCATTTTAAGTCCCTCCATTCTTATGAGATCGGTTTGAAGAAAGGCCTGTTCCACCTGCAATCGGGCCTGAAGATCCGCGATTTCTTTAGCGTCACCCGCTGATGTGATTTTCTCACGCAGTTCATCGATACCATCGATGCGTTTTGTTGCAGCATCGTAGATCTGTTGCCCAATGCTCATCTGGCCAGCATTCCTGGTTTGAAGACGCGAGAGTTCCTTTGCGTAAAAATCATCGGCATTCGTCCGGTAAGTCGAATTACGCTCAAGGAACTTTGAAGCGGACTGCGCTAAAGCATCAGATGCACCACCCTTAAAAAGGCGCTCTACTGAATTAAAATCGGAAGGTAATGCTTTCCTTATTGCAGGATCATTCAGGATTTGGGCCACATCAGCCATATCCGTCAGCTTATTGAGCGAACCATAGAGCTGCTGCGCCTGATCGATTTGCTGGTGGAGCGCATCAAGTTGGGATTTTAACTGGGTAATGCTCTCTATCTGTTTGAGGATTGCGTTTCGATCGATAACCGGAATTCCCTGGGCATGAGCTGCAGGAGCGGAAAGTGTCAACGCGATTAAAACTGCTACACTTTGCAATCTCTTCATAGTCATTAACCTGCACTCCTTCGTTCGTGAAAAATGGGAAGCCAATCTTCTGGCTTGTCCCCCGCCTCGATGCGAATTGCGTCAGCGAGTTCGACATTGGCTGTGCGCCCCGAAAGAACAGCGAGTTCGTCTTCAAAACCCTGGAGGTTTAATTCCGCTACGACACTTCGGTGGCCTTGCTTGAGAACAAAGCGCCTGCTTTCGACAGAAAGCTCCCGCGCAATCAGTTCGTATTCACGCTCGGTGAGTTTAAAGCCGCCCACATAATCCGAGTGATTTCCGCGCGCGTTCGGCAGAAAAATCTGTGTCGGGCATTGTTCGATTATGGTGTGGGCGATGGGGGAAGCGATAGCATCGTGTGGACTTTGTGTTGCAAACAGCATCAAGCCATTTTGCTTCCGGATTGTTTTTAGTTTGTTGTGTGCGAGGTCGCGGAAATCATCATCCTGCAAGGCCTTCCAGAATTCATCGATAACGATGATAATACGCCGGCCATCAATCAGTTGCTCAACGCGGTGGAACAGGTAAGCCATCAGCGGCGTACGAATTTCCTCATTATCGAGAAAGTCGGTCATATCAAACCCGACGATCGTTCCACCGGCATCTAACGTGCCAAACCCGATCTCTTCATTTGTGTTATCAAACACCCAGCCAAGCGGGCCGCCCCTCTCCCATCGACGAAGCCGGGCAGCGATCCCTTCAAGGTTCGTATTATCAAGAAAGGTTCGAAGTGCGCCAATCGTGCGCTGCTCCACGGATAAATCAGCCAACCCGTCAATTGCAGCAGCGATATCCCGCAATTCTATGACTGATAATTCTCGCTTCGCTGAACCCACAAGCCTTCCGACCCAGTTTGCCAGAAAGACTTTGTTGTCTGGCGTCAGATCGAGGGCTTTTAGCGGTGCGCAACCTGTGGGCTTGCCATTTCGCAAAGGATAATATGTGCCACCTGCTGCACGAACATAAAGATCAGCGCCCCGATCTTTGTCAAAGAAGACGACTTGCGGATCATGCTTTTCAAGCTGCGACAGCATAAAGTTAAGCAATACCGTTTTGCCCGCGCCTGAGGGGCCACAAATGAACGTATTGCCAAGATCACTGTCATGAAAATTAAAATAGTAGGGCGAACCAGATACAGTTTTTAAAAGAGCAACGGCTGCACCCCATTCATTTCCATCCTTTTGACCGGAAGGATAGGAATGAAATGGCGACATGGCCGCGAAGTTGCGTGAGGTGATTGCGCCTGAGCGCGCACGAAACCGAAAATTACCCGGAAGCTGTGCCCACCATGCAGCTTCGAGGCCAAGATCTTCTCTTGCGACGACAGCGCCACCATTGGTAAGGCTCGTGCGCGCTTTTGCGAGATGGTCGCTTAAATCTTTTATCCTGGGTGCAAAGACTGCAAGCGAGAGATGATGTTCGCCAAGAACAAACCGGTTGGATTCGAGATCATCCATTGCATCATCGAGTTCATCGATTTGCGATGCTGCTTTATCACCGCTGCTTAGCATTTGATTTTGCTTACGCCCCATGATGGACCGAGCGTCAGATTTGGATACAAAGGAAAAGGACTGCGAAAGGATCAATTCAAAGGGGCTTGTGAGCACTCTATCCAACATCCCTGGCCTTGTACTGGCAGGATATTCCTTGAAACTCAGCATGCCTGCAAAGCGGCTCTCAGCTTCGTGGCGGATTTCAATTGTTTCGCGTCCGACAATGACACGATCTGAATAAATCGCGCTTGCGATAAGTCCATCTGTTAATGGAACCGGCTCACATCGCCCGCCAACAAGTTGGTGCAAAACTTCACTTGGCTCAGAGAATGAAAGCCCACCATGTTCGTAAAGGCCAAGAACCCGCGGTTTAAACCGCTCCAGGCCCGCAACAATATCGATGACTTTGTCGCGAAGCTGCGATAAGGCCTCCTCATCGAGTTCAATTCCAGATCTATGTGCACGTTTAAGGCGCGAAAATAGTTTTGCCGCCTTTTCAGCGGGATCGCTCAGTGGCGACCAGATGATTGTCAGATAAAGATCATTACAAAAGAGATCCTCATCCACCATCCGGGAGCGATATTTTTCATTAAGCTGAGCGGAGAAAGATGTTTTGAAACTGCCATCAGGATAGCTGCTATCGCGACGGCGGATGAGATGGGTCCAAAAGGAAAGACGCTCGTCAGCGATGTTTCTGTGGAGTGTATTGAGATCACGATGAAGGGCATTGATATCAAGAACATCAGCAGTCTCAAATGACACACCTTCAATCGCAATCACGACCATCAACGCGCGCGATTTTAAAGCAATCGTATTCTCATCGACATGGCGCACGTAAGGGATGAAAGTCTCCGGGCCCAGTTCACGTGATTTGAGTTTGTCCAGCTTAGGCAAAATCAAAATCCCTTCCATCGCGTTTACGGACGAGTTTTAGCGGAGAGACCGAGCTACCGCCCCAAAAGTGGGTGTTTCTCGATCTGCCACGTGTTTCTGCCCAAGCGACAACAATGCGGAACATGTTGTGGTCGTGCTTAATAAGCGCCCGAAAGATAAAATGAAAAACGACGCCAACAAGTGCATAGGCGATGGAGCCGGCTGAAAGATAAAAGATCGTTGTCACGATGACATTGATCCCCATCGCCTCCATAGTCACGCCAGCAAATATTGCAGGTCGCGTACAGGCAATGAACAGTGTGTCCTGTTCAAATACTGGCTTTGGAAGTGACATGCGCTCAGTTCCCAACAATCGTGCTCACCAGCTCGGAAGAGCCTGCAATAACGCCGATCCCGATGATCCAGTAGCCCGCGCGACGAAGATCCATGTAGCCAAACATCCAGGCTATCGCGATCAGGATCACGGCAATTGTTGCAATCAGTCTGAAGATATTGCCTGTCAGGAGATCAACAATGTTCTGAAGGATGCTCTCAATGCCTGCGGCTTGAGCAAATGCAGGCTCTACAAGAATTGCTACGATTGCGAGCGACATAGCGGCCGACGTTGCGGCTGAACGCACACGACAAGAATAGTTCATTTCAATTTGCTCCATTCTTATTCTGGAAAACAAGGATCGAAGATTGCCACCGGCGATTGAACACATCCCAGGAAGGGGATGCTGGCTTTATGGCTTCCGGCTGAATGGAATTTTCAGCCGCAATATCGCTGGCCATGCCCGGCACAGCAGTAGAGTGCATCTGATCGTCGCCATGCAGAGGCGCGCTCACGACTAATTCTGTCATTATCGGTTTCAAACGGTCGATCTCATGTTTGACCTGGCTGTCATATTTGACAACAGCACCCAAAGAGGGATCTCCCTGACCGTAAAACGATTGCAGCATGCTTGTGTGGGCTTGCGCTTCATCATCGCCAAGTCTGATCGCAAATCGGTAGTAGCCTTTGAGAAGGGTCGCCGTGGCTTTCAAATTAAGACATGGTTCAAAGGCGTCGGAGACTGACATGTTTAGCTTTTCCAGATCTTCAATACGGAGCCCGGAAAGGCCGAGTTGTATATCCTGGTGTTGAGCGGCAAGCTCTGTGGCCGTTTGTACTGCTTCGGATTTCGAAGCTGGTTGCGTTTTAAGCGGCAAGTCACTGTCAGTGCGAATGTTAAACGGTGAGAAGCCGCTTTCCAGACTGACAATGCCAGCCAGCGTTTCGACAGCGATCATGGGTGCGCAGCTTTGTGCAAGATCAACAAATGGTTCGGACATCATCAAAACCACACCCGCTGTTTGCCAGCACCGTCAATCGTGACGTCAATATAGTTTGGCTGTTCACGTACCAGCGGCCGGGCCGTCGTATAGCCCATGCATCGCAGCTGGCCATTGACCGATTGCCATTGCGCGTCTGACAATTGCTTACTGCTATTTCTTTGCTCGTTGCGATCTTGCCGGCAGAGGCTTCGGCTCAAGATCTGCCTGGAACTGGAAACACAGGCCGCTTTCCGCCCGCGATCTGAATGTGAAATGGTAAGGCGGTAACTCCCATTGCAGTAGAACGGATCATAGCCCGGGCGCGATGCCTTAAATCCAACACCGATACAAGTTGGGAACGACTTTCCTCTTGCAAGTTCGCGCCATAGTTTTTGTACTGGTGGGCGGCACTGTGTATATTGCATTGGCCCACCCGGATTGGATAAGCATAGGATAACCTCACAACCCCAGTTATCGGCATAAGCCGTTTGGTCAGATATGAGATACAATGAACCAAACCCGAAGACTGCCATTGCACAGCGAAAGAGAAAGCTCATCATGCCACCCATCCTCCGAATTGCTGCTGGACACGTTCGCGAATATCAATGTGCCGCAACGCCATACTATACAAATAATTGATAGTTAAAAGAATGGCAAGCAATTTAAGTGAACGATGGCAAAATCAGGCCCTCGCCCTTTTTGGCGTTCAGGAAATCCTGGAAAAGCCGCTAGAGGATGAGACTCCTCAGTCGCGCATCAAACAAATTGGTATGTTGAATGTGCTTTACATGATGCATCAGGCACATGAGCCTTTGACACTGGCATCCGTCATAAAAATTACGGGTATGACGCGCGGTGGAGTCCTTGAAACCATGGACCAGCTCGTTCAACGCGGCATTCTGACAGAAACTTTGGGAAAGAACTCAATGGGGCGTGGAACAGCGCGTCAGTTTGAGTTCGCAAAAAATGTTTTCGATCAAATCCGAGCCAAACATGATTAGCATAGTATATAAACTTTATATGGTTAAATTGATGTTGACTGACTTTACAACAAAAATTTTGAGCACGGAGCGCTGCTTTCCGAGCTTAAACATGCAGGAAACGTAGCAGATCACCGCCTGAGCAACCGCGCTATTTTTGTCGAAAAAGTCTGCTCCTTATTTATGATTGCAAAGCGTTAGATTGAAGCTTTTCGTGCAGAAGAAGCTTAAGCCGGGCATTCTCTGCTTCCAGTTCTGCCAGTTCCTCATCTGTCACCTGTCCGTCCATAGCCTTCGGCTTTTGTGTGTGAGAGCGTTTCATTGCTGAAAGTTTGGCTTTAGGGGCTGCTGATTTCTCTTCTCTCTCCTCTACGACCCTAGGCAGATCCCCGTGAGGTGACAGTTTCTTAGCCTTCACCGTATCTTTAGTGGATGCCAGTTCATCTGCGCTAGTTTCGAGCCTGAAATCAGTGAGCGCTTTAATGTCTGCTTTAGCAGGTACTTTTGTTGGAACCTCATTTGCAACCTTCCTCTGCGCACCATGATCACGTTTGCGCCTCCGTCCACTATTGCTGATGACGCTTTTCCCGTCGGACGTTTCATCGGTTACTGGGCCCACGCCCACTCCTGATGCCTTATCAAGCAGCGGTCCATTTTGGGATTTGTGTACCTGCACCGGGGATGGCTTTGGCATTGGTGCGGAATTGCTTAATCGTGTTAAGGGCTCGTCTGCGTTTTCTTTCCCCGGCTCTTCAGATAGGGTTGGGATCTCACCCGTATCTGGTTTGCCGACATTCAATTGAGCCTCTGAAGGACTTTTGGTCGGTGCAGCTTCATCGCCAGTCTCTGGCTCAAATTGATTCAGGTCTTTTTCACTGTCTTTGGTTGACAGCGCCTCGTAAGGCTCTGAATCGTGCTGCAGAAGACTATCTTTGACTGAATCCTCGAGAGTGGGCGTTTCGTTTCCCTCAGCATCAGCTTTCTTGTGCGATCGCGAGCCAAACAGACGCCCAACGATACGAGCTCCCCAAGATTTCGCCATCAACCAACCTCCGTGTTTGTACCAGAAAACTTTGGATGCCAACAACAACGGCAGCCAGCATATTAATGAATGATCGCTTATTTATACCCCGAGCGCGAGGAACTTTTGTCATCTTTGCGCGATAAGTACGAATTCACTGGAATTGTCGGGCCGAACGGGACGGCCTTATGTCTCATGTGCTGTCCGTCGCCTCATTTGTGCGAGCATCGCGGACAAATTTTCATTCTCTAAACGCAGTTTGGTAATCAGCTCTCTCTTCAAAGAAACATTTTCACTTTCCAGAAACGTTAGTTCAGTGCGCAGATCCATATCTGTGACCGAAAGTGTTGTCACTTTATGGTGTTGTTGAGAGGTGGCAATCCCTGTGCTCTCAACAGATGGATTTTTATGCTCGATGGACGGGCTTTCAGAAGGCTCTGCTTTTGGCGACGGATGCGTAACAGGTACCTCTATTTCAAACTCTACAGCTTCAACAACATCAGGCTCGCTTGTGGTTTGATCGTCTTCAAACTTCTCATCCGCCACGATCACTGGCAAATCAACCCAAACAGTGTTTTTCGCTTTGTTTACAAGCGACTCAGAAACATCAGAATGGGCTGAACCCTTGACCTCGGACTGTGGGAGAACCGTTTCGACTTCACGAGAAATCGATTTTAAATCAAGGTCTCCCCATAAGGATCCATTTGCCTTGCGCGAACGCTTATTTTTATATTCAACGACAACATTGCGAACTGGATTTTTCACCGTTTTACATGACTCCGCTAAAGATAAATTGATTTTATAAATCTCTGATCGCTAAGCACCGATTTTGAAAATTATTTCGAAAAATTGCCACACTAACCACCAACTCAAAATGCTACATGATCAGGTATCCTGATTAGATAGATTTAAATCATTTTGATGATATTCTCATAATTATCATAGATCTGTAATCTATACCATCGAGAAATGCCCGATTAATAAAACCGGAGAAACATTAAATGGCTGATGAAACAATCGCAGATACAAATTCCGCTGTAACTGAAATCAAAAATGCTGGTCCCGCGGGAGATAAGCCAAAGGCAAGCGCTACGCGGAAAGCCAGAGTTTCAAAAACAAAGAAGGCAGAAGTAAAACCAGCCGTTGTAGCACCAAAAGTCACCAGCAAATCTGTGATTGCATCAAATGCCGATACAACAGAGCCTGCTGCGAGCAAGCGTAAGAAATATACACCAGCTCAGCGAACATCTATTCTCGCTTCAATCGAAAAAACAATCAAAGATGGAGCAACCACCCTTAAAGCCGCGTTGCAGCAGTTTGAAGTGAGTGAACAGACTTATTACAATTGGAAGAACGCAGTCGGTAAAGCATCGTCCACCCCTGCATCAAAGAATACAGGTGATGATCTCACCACTTTGGTAGCCCTGGAAGCAGAAAATCTTAAGCTCCGCAACGCGCTTGCTGAGAAGCTTCGCGCAGAGAACGCGGAATTGCGCAAACGCCTTGGGAAAATTTAAACGTCCTAATCTCGACCAGACTATTCCTTCCAGCACGCGATTTGCGCGAAATACGTCGCGTGCTGGCTCTCATGGTATAATGGCCTTGGTACGTCGTTTAGAGGAACCTTAGTAAGATATCTGCAGTCCGGATTTCTCTACAGGCTAAATCAGTTAGCTCGAGCATCCCCATGACTATCAATGGGAGGAATTATTCTTCCTTTCCGCGTGCTGTTTAGCCTGAACATTGAGTGCTGCAATGACGGCTCTGTGTAGAACGTCTTCAGGAAGCACGTCGGTTTGACTGGAAAAAGTTCCTCCATGCTTTCAACGGCAAGCCAAATAGCCATTTCAGCTATATTTAATCGCAACCGCTCACAAGGCGTAAATCTTTCTGCGGCAATTTAGAAAAAAGACCGAAGGCCATCAAATTGGTCGGCGGAAACATCACGGGCAAGATGGTTTTTCCTCAAACGCTCCTCCTGATACCAGGCAAGAGCACCTATTATCCCACAACCGCCACTGCCTACGGAAATTCGTCGGTGACGACACTATGACCATACGCTGATAGCCAGAACTATCAATGAGTAACACTGAGTTCTTCGGTTTCATAAAAATCGATGTCCGCCCGCAAACTATGGAAGGAGAGCGAAGTACATTGCCCCATGTGTGGACTGATTGCTGAATGCTACAACATCGTGCATAGCCCAGCTGGCGAATAGTTGCCTTCGCACGCTTGTCAAACCTCATGTAGAGAGCAACCATTCGCATCCAGTATTCGTAGGAATGCATGAACTACCTCTACGATAGTCCTGGTTTTTCCTCGGCGCTATATGAGCTCTCCCAAACTAAACAGAAAATCCATTCCGACGACGAGTCCCGAGCTATTTTAAAAGCAATATTCAAGAAATGTTTCGCACTCATGCCGGGCCTAATGCTTGGTTTGCCTTCATTTTAGAAAACAGAAGCCTATTGATCGAAAAGCCCGCTTCCCTGACCTTCTGGGTCAGAGACCGCCAATAGCACCAGGCGACTGGTCCCTGGTCTCTGAGGAATCCACACAATAGCAGTCGAGGCATGCTCCGTACCCATACAGGTTCTGTCGGAATTTTTTATTTCTGCTGCGTTACTGTCGCTTAGGTGCACATGATTGGGTGAGGTGACAGCCGAACTACCATCCCTCCGCGGCCTGACGTTCAGAATAGTTTGTCCCAACGAGACGCCATAAAGGACTGCAGCCTGTACCTTCAATAACCTGCTGCTGGGAGCCTTGATCGATATCTTTCTCGATGCAATGGCATCGGTTGGACCCTCTTTCGATTTTTAATCGGAGCGATCCCGGACATAGAGGTGTTGTAACTCCAGGCTGTCTAGTGTTCTGTCCCGCAAAAAGCCTTACAAACTTCCCAATTTGGCTGAGAATTCGCACAAAAGATGCGTCAAAGAATGAGTGACCTCGGCACTCTCGTTAAAGTAACACTGCCCTTTGATCGAATAGATAGCGATGAGAGAGCGGCAAGCTGGCAGCCCCCATTGCCTTTCCGTGAACGCCGACTTTCCCTTCAAGAATTTCAGGTGCTGAAATACCCTGCAGATCGATATGCCTGAGCTCAATTTTCGTTGCCTCTACAATTTTTTGACGGATATCCGTGGGCAGCCAACCATCAATAATCGCTGCGGGAAAATCAATCACCGTTGTGGCGGCAACTGCGGCATGTGCCAGTCCACGTGCCGCCAACGCAATCCATTCATCAAGCAATGGTCCAAAATCTGGCCACTGTTCTGGCGACAACCATAAATCTTCAGACGATATATTTTGTTCGCGCAACATCCGTTCAAGAACGAAAAGCGATGCTGTATCAATGAGCTGGCTTGCTTCACGCGTATCGTCTGCTTCACGCATACGTATCGGCATGGAACCCAGAGCGCCAGCATTGCCGGTTCTGCCGGGATAGAGCGTGTTATTCAGCACAACGCCGCCACCTATAAAAGATCCAATTGAGAAGTAAACGAAATCCGTAAATTCAGGTCCGCGTCCGAAAGTTAGTTCTGCACCACAGGCGGCTGTACCGTCGTTTTGCAAAAAGACTGGAAAAGGCAGAGATGAACCGAAATCGTTGATCAGATCGGCATCTAGCCAGGCGTTCATATCGGCGGCGGGTGCGCCCACTTCCTCGACCCAGTTCCAAAGCTCAAAAGGCAGTGCGATCCCCAGACCTGCAATACGGTCGCGTTTGTCTGCATCAAGCGCGGCAGTAAATTCATCGATACTATCGAAAGCAAATCTGCGGATTTTATCGGGAACAGGCCAAGCATAGGTGATGTGGCGTCGTTGGCGTATTTGGCCCAGAAAATCCATCAGGATTATTTCAGCGCTTCGGCGTCCAATCTTAAGGCCGAATGAGAAAACGCCATCTGCGGCAAGTCGCATAGGCATGGACGGTTGTCCGACGCGTCCACGTACGCGTTCACCTTGCGTGATAAGTCCGTCCTTTTCCAGTTCGCGAATAATCACTGAAATTGTTTGCGCGGAGAGGCCGGTTTTCCGAGCGATGTCGACACGCGCCATTGCACCGTGTCGGCGCACTAAGGCAAGCACAAGACGCTCGTTATAAGCGCGGACACCGATCTGATTGGATCCACGATCAATATTTGCTTCTGTTTGCGCAAATTGCGGCAAAGCTGGTCCTGCGGCGGCGAGATCGCCGCGTTGCTCAGCTCCACGTTCTGAAGTGTGCCTGACCATATCCTCTCCCAGTGTCCCGGATATTTAACTTGAGTTTGCCTATCTCATTCGAGGCAATGGAAAAAGCGTTCTTTTTAGAACATGTTAAATAAAAACATCAACTTAGCTGATTTCCATGTGCGCGAACAAAAAACACTAAGTGGAATTCCCCCTCGACAGAGTGACACACCAGATTAATAAATCAAGTGGATTTATTAATTGACTCTCTTGCAAAGCCGTGTTTTGCTTTGGTCACGCCGGGGGAAGAGGAACCGGTTTCACTCTGGGAGGAGTTTATGAAGAAGACAGTTCTCTCGGCAGCCGTGGCTGCCTTTACGCTTGGTGTGGCTGCTGCTGTGGCTGGTCCAGCCAATGCCGCCGATGTTGGCGCTTGCCTGATTACTAAAACTGACACCAATCCTTTCTTCGTCAAGATGAAGGAAGGCGCGATAGCGAAAGCTAAAGAGCTTGGCGTTAATCTGAAGACATATGCGGGCAAAATCGATGGCGATTCCGAGAGCCAGGTTGCTGCGGTGGAAACTTGTATTGCAGATGGTGCAAAGGGTATTTTGATTACGGCTTCCGATACCAAGGGTATCGTACCTGCACTGCAAAAAGCGCGCGAAGCCGGTGCTCTGATCATCGCGCTCGATACGCCGCTTGAACCAGCAGATGCCGCAGATGCAACATTTGCAACAGACAATTTCCTTGCCGGTGAACTGGTTGGCAAATGGGCTGCAGCAACGCTTGGCGATAAGGCCAAAGATGCACGCGTAGCCTTTCTCAATTTGACCGCGTCGCAGCCAAGCGTTGATGTTTTGCGCGATCAGGGCTTTGCTGTAGGCTTTGGTATTGATCCGAAGGACAAAACCAAGCTCGGCGACGAAGATGATCCACGTATTGCCGGTCGTGATTTGACGGATGGTAATGAGGAAGGCGGCCGTCGCGCCATGGAAAATCTTCTTCAGAAAGATCCGACCATCAATGTCGTACACACGATCAACGAACCTGCCGCTGCCGGCGCCTATGAAGCGCTTAAGGCGGTAGGCCGCGAAAAAGACGTACTGATCGTATCGATCGATGGTGGCTGCCCTGGCGTCAAGAATGTTGAAGCAGGTGTAATTGGTGCGACGTCACAGCAATATCCGTTGCAGATGGCTGCACTTGGCATTGAAGCGATCAAAAAGTTCGCGGATAGCGGAGAAAAGCCTAAACTAACGGAAGGCAAAACCTTCGTTGATACGGGCGTGGCACTCGTCACTGACAAGCCGGTTGAAGGTGTGGAGTCAATCGACACCAAAACGGCTCTCGGTAAATGCTGGGGCTAAAGGCTTCTCGATTGAATGCATCCGGCAGTTTTTGCCGGATGCTCTTGCGCAATTAAGCAGGAGATAGACATGAGTGAGCCTCAGGTGACAAACACCTCCGTAAAACCATCAATGCAAGAATATGAGAAGTCGCTGTCTGAAAGCGTGCGCGATGTCGCATCTTTCGATGCTGGCGATCACTCTGTTCTCTATCGCCTGCGGCATTTCCTGCATCACAATCCAGCAGCTGTGCCATTGATTGTGCTTGTTATTTCCTTGCTTATTTTTGGCATTACGCTTGGCGGAAAATTCTTTTCAGCTTTTGCATTGACGCTCATTCTTCAGCAGGTTGCGATTACAGGTATCATCGCAACGGCACAGACTTTGGTGATCCTGACTGCGGGCATCGATTTGTCTGTTGGTGCGATCATGGTGTTGTCTTCTGTCGTGATGGGGCAATTTACGTTCCGCTATGGTTTGCCAGCTGAACTTTCCATTCTCTTTGGTTTCGCAACAGGCGCGCTTTGCGGCTTTATCAATGGATTTTTGATTGCTTATGTCCGACTGCCGCCTTTCATTGTCACACTCGGTATGTGGCAAGTCATTCTGGCAACGAATTTCCTTTATTCGTCGAATGAAACCATTCGCGCGCAGGAAATCACTGCTGAAGCTCCGATACTGCAATTCTTTGGTGAGAGTATTCGCGTTGGTGGTGCGGTCTTCACCTATGGTGTTATTGCCATGGTTTTGCTGGTTTTGCTGCTGTGGTTTGTTCTCAACCATACGGCTTGGGGACGCCACGTCTATGCTATAGGCGACGATCCGGAAGCGGCGAAACTATCGGGCGTTTCCGTAAAACCAATCCTGATGTCGGTCTATATATTGGCGGGTCTCATCTGCGCACTGGCTGGCTGGGCTATGATCGGAAGGCTCGGCTCTGTCTCGCCGACCGCCGGGCAGTTTGCGAATATCGAATCTATCACAGCCGTGGTGATCGGCGGGATTTCGCTTTTCGGTGGACGCGGGTCCATCCTCGGCACGATGTTTGGCGCGCTGATTGTTGGCGTCTTCTCACTCGGCTTACGCCTGTGGGGAACTGATCCGCAATGGACCTATTTGCTGATTGGCGTTCTTATTATCGCTGCCGTTGCTATCGACCAGTGGATTAGAAAGGCTGCCGCATGAAAACCTCCGTTACACCTGTTCTTTCTGCACGTGGTCTTGTCAAACGCTATGGACGCGTCACCGCTCTTGATCATGCCGATTTTGACCTATATCCGGGCGAAGTTCTCGCCGTCATCGGTGACAATGGCGCAGGTAAATCGTCGCTTATCAAAGCTTTGTCAGGTGCTGTACGCCCTGACGAGGGCGAGATCATGCTTGACGGCAAACCAATTAATTTTCATTCGCCAATGGAAGCGCGCAAAGCGGGTATCGAGACTGTCTATCAGAACCTTGCTCTTTCTCCGGCACTTTCCATCGCGGATAATTTGTTTCTCGGGCGTGAAATTCGCCGTAAAGGTCCACTTGGCTCATTGCTACGCATGCTGGATCGTGGCGCGATGGAAAAGATCGCGCGTGAAAAGCTTTCCGAACTTGGTCTGACGACCATTCAAAATATTGGTCAGGCGGTTGAGACACTGTCAGGTGGTCAGCGTCAGGGTGTTGCTGTCGCGCGCGCTGCAGCCTTTGGCTCCAAGGTTGTTATTATGGATGAGCCAACCGCAGCGCTTGGTGTGAAGGAATCTCGTCGCGTTCTGGAGCTTATCCAGGACGTGAAGGCGCGCGGCATGCCGATTGTTCTGATTTCACACAACATGCCGCATGTGTTTGAAGTCGCTGATCGCATCCATATTCATCGTCTTGGTCGTAGATTGACAGTGGTGGATCCAAAAGAATATTCGATGTCGGATGCAGTTGCTCTGATGACCGGTGCCATGAAGCCTCGCGCTGAGTTAGACTGATGTTATGTTTTGAAGATACATTTTCAATAAATATCTATACTCAACTTCCAACGGTTGTGTTTCAAACTTTCCGTCAATGGATGAGGTGATAGTATCCTGGCTTTTGATCAGCTGAGTATTTCGGATGTTCAAGGGTCTCCATTTTGATAAATCTGTCATCCTGCTGTGTTTTCGATGATATCTGGTTTATAATAGGTGGCTTCGCAGTCTGAAGGAAATGATGGCGGAGCGCGGCATTGACGTGTCAAACGAAACAGTTCGTCGTTGGATCGCAAGGTTCGGACCTCAGATCGCACGAAACTTGCGGCCTGTGTCGCCTGAAGATCTACGAGCCGCTGAGATTTCCGGCCAAAAAAACTTAACGTGACAACACCGTGCTTAAGAAACCTATTTTGCCACATCAAGGCCGTCCGTGGGGCGTCCATCCCAGCAGACCCATTTTGTAACAGCGCCCTGTGACGAGCACTATCCACTCTCGAATGGTGGTGGCATTCAACAGTCAGTGCCGCCTGGCCCAGAACGGCTGATCGTTGAAACGCCGCTCGTTTGCATAGAGCGATTGACCCGTCATCAGCGTGGTGGCCAGTCCATCGAGAAAAGCCGCCTCATAACGCTGTGCAGCGGTCTTGTCGCCGTTGAGCAGGGCAATTGCTGCATCGGCCGCCTGCATGCCGCTCCAAAATGCCGTTACCAGTCCATTGGCAGCCAGTGGATCAAAAGCCGCTGCCGCATCGCCAGCCCGGATGATACGGCCTTCCAGCAGCCTTTCACAAATAACCGTCGAGGCCGCTGCCAGTGACGGCGGCAAATCATCCAGATCCGTGGCAAGGCTGGCGAGCCTCTGCGCCGTCGCAGGTGCAGCTGCCAGCAGTGCCTTCCATGGGCGCGCCGTGCGGCCTGCGCCGGAAGGAACCAGATCCGTATCAGTAAAAGCCGCAAGGATGAGGCGCTGGCCGGGCATGGGAGCGGAATAGCACCAGCCGGATGGCGTTGCTTCCACCAGAGTGACCGGTGCAATGTCCACGTCATCGGCCACCGGCAAAACCCGCCACAGTGCCACCAGCCGGTCGAGACGGCGGCGGTTAGCCCGGTCTCCACTGCTGAGCGCGGCACGACCGCTACAATCGATCAGCACGGTAGCCCGGTGGATTTCACCATTGGCAAGCCGCAAAGTCACGCCCTCGGGCTCGTGCCGGATCGACTGGACGCTGCTGTGGCAGCGCTCAACACTGGCAAGCCCCTTCGCCATCTGCATTTCCAGCCCTGCCCGGTCAATATGGTAACTCGTCCCTTCGCCGGATAGATCGGCTTTGCGCAGTCGGTCATCGCCCCATACCGAAAACCGTCCCTCGTTCGCGAGTGCCCGTGACGACGTAAGCAGCGTATCCCAGCCAAGCCGCTGCAGAAGCGGCAGGGCGCGCGGCGACAGGGTCTCGCCGCGACTGATAATTTTGGCCGATTGTGCGATAAGCGTGACCGCAACACCTTGCAACTGCAACCAGCGTGCAGCCGTCATACCAGCGACCCCGTCACCCGCGACAATGACCGATGCCATCAACCTCGTGCCTGCCTGGTGCTATTTGCCGGCATAAAGATCCATGGAACCGCGCTGCACTTCTACATAGAGATTTTCCGGCACGCCCGGCAGTCCGGCCGGACCAGGGCGGCGCACCAATACACCCATGCGCGTCCACAATTCGATCATGCGGCGCAGGCCATCGGTATAACCGGCCTCAACGTGCAGGCCGATGCCGGACGCCCCGCGCGCCCAGGCCACCCGGCTATGATAAAAACGCAGCCGCGCCTCATCACTGAGATCGCTGCGCATCAACTGGCGATAGAAAGCTTCGGGTAGCACATCGACCGGTAACAGGGCTGGCCACCATACCGGGGTGGGGAAACCATCGGCGGTCTGCACTGCCTGACAGCTGAACGCATCGCCCTGCCAGGGCACGCCCATCCAGCGGGTGAGATCGCCGGGAGCCTGCGCACCAATAGGTGCCCCATCGTGCGGCGCCGCAGCATTGCCGGCGAACACATTGACGGGATTGAGCTGCAGGCCAAGATTTTGCACCAGGCCGGGGCGCGACGAAATGGCGATCCGGAATGGCAATGGTGTTTCATTGCGACCCAGGTAGAGTTCCGGATGGCGGATCGGCCAGGTGATCTCGACGCCCGGATGAAAGGCGCCGCCCGAGCAGGCATCCAACGCGGCCCGGGTCAGTGCCTCCGGCTGCAACTCGATCGGCAAATCGTCAATGCGGAGTACAGCATTGGCCTCCGCATCATCGAGATCATCGTCGAAATTGCCAGCCGCCCAAAGTTCGAGCGTGTGGTACTGGCTATTGGTCAGCGTCAGCCAGGCATGGGCGCTGTCAGGGTAATTGACACCATCGCCAAGCATTTTGGGCAGAGCATCAGGGCGGCGGTCCTCACCGCCCGGCTTGCGAAACGCAGCAACCACTTTTTCGCGCGCTTGTTGCGCCGCCGGGGTCGCCTGATTAAGCCGGCCCAGCACGTCAAGGTCGGATAGGTCCTCGATGTCGGTCCAGGCAGCCCCCAGGAAGGAAGCTGCTGCCACCCATTGCAGGCTGCCTGTGCGGCGCAGGATCGGATATACGTCGCGCCGGAACGACACCCGGTCGGCAGGCGGCTCCATCTGGCCAAGCTTTTCCATGGCGCTGCGCGCCGCATCATAGAGCGTTACAATCGGCTCCAGCTGCGGCGCAAATTTCGGTCCGCAACTCACAACCCAGGCCGGGTCGCAATCATGCCGCACACCGTCAATAACTACGCTGGCCTTAACCCAGCCATCACACCAGTCATCATGCCAGCCATCATTATTAGTAAAATCGCGGACCGGGTTTTGTTCGATAGCAGTGCGCGACACACCATCGCCCGGAAAGACCAGCAAATGGGCATTATCATCGGTGCGCAAATGGCCAAGCGTAACATCCATACGCTGCCAGAATTTACCCGCCATACGACAGGTGGCATCATCACCGGCGGTATTGCGGGACGGACCCGAAATTGTCACCACACCCGGATCAATGATCAGCATGCCGGCACGCTGATCCATCGGGACCGGTGCATTGCGCAACGGTTCGGCAATGCCGGGCGCATCACTGTCCCGGTCCAGCGCATTGGAAAATCCATACCAAGCAGCCTTGCTGTTGGCGACATGCACACTCCACTCAATGCCATCAGCGGCTCCAAGCGCGCGAATAACGCGACCTTGATCGTCATAAGCAAAGATGCGGAAGCGCTGGACCTGTTTTTTCAGCCGACCCGCGTCATCTTTAAACCCGCCTTCCGGTTCATCAAGCAAACCGGGCACTTCCGGCGCGGCAAACCATTGCGGCGAATTACCGACCCGCGAAAAGCCGATGGCCGGAAAAATCGCTAACCGGGCAATCCTGGCATTCTGCGGCGCGGCCGGTGCGGCGTGCAGCGGTGAAATGGCGGCCTTCGACAGTAAGGGAGCCGTCACGCCAATGGCGGCGGCTCCGAACAAAAAATCTCGACGTTTCATGGCGGTAATCAAGCCCCGGTTAACTGCAGCGCCCACTCATTTAATGGGGCTTTTGGATGGAATTCACGTAGCCATTCTCAGTTTCTGTGCGGGTGCTATGCCGCCCATGCCCATATTGGGCGGTTCTCTTTTAAACGTCCAGATGGGAATTGGAAATGTCGACGCCAATGCTATGATTTGTCATCTTCTCCGTGTCCTATGCTTGCCATGCGTGACTTATCACTCACGTACTATGCCCAAAAAACATCTGACGACAGGACGAAGGAGCCACCACCCGATGTCGATTGGAAAGCGCTAGGTGAATTAGCCACCAAGCGATTTCCAAAGACTTTGGCTAAGTCAGCTAACCCCGACTAATCGGCGGCCACTGACGTGCCCGGTGTACGACTGCCTGGATGAAGACGTCAGATCCCTGAACTTCATAAACGAGCTGATAGTTCGCGTGGGGATAGAGCTCCTGAGTACCGCATTAGGCCGGGTGCACCCATGTCAGGAAAGAACTCAAGATCTTTAGCGGCCTTCTCAAAACGATTATCTAACCCAATAGCCGATGCAGGATTACGAGTTGAAACGTAGTCAAATATCTCTTGGCGGTCAATTATGGCTTCCGGAAGCCAATAAACTGTCACGCAAGCTGTTCCCGCATCTTAGCAAAATGAGCCGAAACTTCAGCGTTTGGCACGCCTAAACCCTCTTTCATCTGAGAGCGAGCTTTCATAACCTTAGCTTCTAGAAATTCCCTATACTCAGGCGTGACTGAAGTAAGTTCCGCTGCAAGCTTACGCTCCGCTACAAATCGGCGCATAAATTCGCGAACAATTTGCGAAGCAGGGCGGTCTTCAGCATCGGCAGCTGCCATAAACGCATCACGAAGTTCATTTTCGAGTTTCATCGTGAAGACGACGTCTTTCGAACGAGCCATATATTCACCTCTTTGGTACTGACGCGGAATATAATATATCTGTACCTGCATCCCATAAATTCGGTGTGTGGCCAACTTGTAACTCAGGAACTCAAAACAAATCAAATTTTTGCAACACAACCGCTTTTCCAAAATCATGAAGTCTTGACGTGCGGGGTAGCGTCGCCTCTCTTTGGAAGAATGCATTCCGTGCCACCCTTTTTTCTTTAAAGGGCAGGCATGCTTTCCGCCATCTGCTAAATCTGACTCTCGTAGACACCACACGAAGATAGCTCTTATCACGTCAAGCTCGCCACACGTACCCTCTCTGCCTTATTGCTCCCGACAATCAAATCACAGAGATGGAATCTGAACTTATTGGAGATGGATCATTGCTTATGCAAACTGCTCAATCGACAAAATCGTTGGAGGCATGAATCTATACAGTATATTCGGGCCTAACTCCCTCGGAGCGCAGTCTGGCGGACGTCATGCTCGAGCATCAGATGGATTGGGGCTCTACACTGCTGGTGAGTTGGCACAAAAGGCGGGGTCTCTTCGGCAACTGCGGCCTGGCTGATTCGAACGCTTGGCTATTCATCGTATCCGGAAGCTAAACGGCAAATCCGCGAGGCCTCCCATTGGGGATCGCCTCAGGGCGGAGCCATCGATAAAGCACAAAATGCAAACGATGAACCCTCTTTGGCTATAGTGGTCCAGACGAATATGGACAATATCAGGGCAACCGCCGATGGCATTCCTCAGGAAACGTTGGAAGCGATCTACGAGCGCTGTATCAAGGCTGGGAGAATCTTTATTGTCGGCATGCGTAATGGTTTTGGCCTCGCACACTACGCAGCCCACTATTTCAGCCTAATAAGAGAAGACGTTCGCGTTCTGCCCGCAACAGGCACATCAATGGCGCATGAACTATCAGGTATCCATGAAGGCGACCTGGTGATTTGTTTCTCTTTTCGTCGCCGCCCACGCAAACTTGCCCTTCTGTTGAACGAGCTTCGCGCAAGCGGAAGTGGAGTAGTGCTGATCACGGACATAAGTGCATCTGAGAGCGCAAAAGCTGCCGATCACGTTATACGTTGCCGTTGTCACTCGCTGGCACCGTTCAATTCCTTTCCAGCAGCTGTGACGATAAAAGATTACCTGACATGGTCTGTTGCAGCCCGGCTGGATGATCTCAGCGCAGAACGCTTCCGCAGGATCGACCATATGGTCGAGCTTATCGATGATGTATCGACGCCCAAAAGGGAAACGCCGCGTCGCTAGATTGTCGGAAACTCTGCCGCCCGTACGGGATAGGCCCAGCCACCCCGCTTTGAGGGGCTATGCCCGGAGTTGGCAAGCATTTCAGCCATACGTACAGCCGCATTCACCCCGTCGATCACCTGGATGCCAAGTTTCTTTTGCAAGCTTGCTGCGAAATCGGCTATCCCGGCGCAGGCTAGGATGGCAGCCTCTGCGCCGTTATTAACTGCTAGTTCGATGAGCTCAGCGATTTTCTCTTTGGCGCCGCTCTCAGGGCGGTGCAGATCGAGCACGGGAATATCGCTTGCAAGAATTTGCGGGCATCGGCGCTCGAAGCCGTAGCGCAATACATTCGCTCGCAGGACGGGAACAGAGCGGGACAGTGTAGTGACAATACAGAATTCCTGCGCAACAAGGCTTGCGAAGTGAAGAGCGGCTTCTCCGACGCCAATCACAGGCCGGTGCGAGAGCGCCCGGGCAGCGTCAAGCCCGGTATCATCGAAACAGGCGATAATGTGCGCCATTGCCCCTTCATTCTCTGCTAACTGGGTGGCTTCCAGCAATCCTGGCAGGCACATCGCACCATCAAATGGACCTTCGATGGCGGCTGGACCGCGGACCGACTGACGCACCAGCAATTTGGTATCTGGCGCAGCTGAACGTGCTGAAGCTTTCAGCCGGTCTGAATATCGTATGTTATGGTTCTGCGATTAAGGTCACGAACAACGTTTCGAAAATATCACTCAAGCTTGATAACATTGTTAAGTTCAAGGCCGAAGCGTCGGTTGCGAGGTTGGGATCAACAGCCCGATCGTAGACCGCGACACATTCCTTGTTTGTAATACGTGACATATAAATGATGCCATCGAATTCGGTACGATCGTAGATTTCTTGACTTAACCGTCTACCTGCCGCCTGCGCTTTTGCACGCACCGTATCTGTTGATATTCCTAGCAAGCTGGCACCCTCAAAGCGCAAATCGAGCAGAAATAGCGGTCTTGGATTACGGATCAGGGCAATTGAATAGCGATCAAGCTCTTCACGAAGAAGGATCCGGTCCGTTGTCTTTTCAAACCTGTCTCGTACTATTGTCTCCGCGACCGCGGTAATCGGATTTTGCGCAAGGTAGAGCAGTTGGAATTTATTCTTCGAACTAGAAAAACGCGTAAGACCAAACCCCATTCCTAATGGTGATGCTGCAAAAATGCGCGGAAGAATGCGCACATAATTGGTGACATCTACTCGAACGGCGAGTTGCTGAAGTATGTGTGGATCGAGCATTAGTGCGGATCGAAATATGCACGAGCAACATCGACCACTTCATCAAAGCGATCCTGCTTGAGGCGATCAATTGGCTTACGTCCGCCCAGCACCGGATTCGGCTGACGCAACCAGAGCCAGGCAATTCGGTGACTGCCGATCAGATCGATAATGGTGGAAATTCCTTTTGCAGGATGCCCATCAATAAACTGTTCCGTCGGATAGACATGTTTTTTAGTCCCCTTCAGAAGGGCAATTACTTCATTAGAATGCTGCCACCTATGGAGCGTCGAGCGCGCGATACCATAGTCGCGACTGAGCTCAGTTGCGCCTATAGCTTCTCCGGCCCAGTCTTCAATTTTTCGGGCAACAGCGATTTCATCGAGCAGTCGCTGTCCTTCTTCCTCGGACACGACCGCACCAAGACCCTCCCCCCTGGAGGGTTCGAAACCATCAGGTCTCGTGAGCTTAATCTTGCCGAAACTCGATTTATTGCCAAAGGATTTAATCAGTCGGTTGATACCCTGCGTCAACTCGGCCTGACGCTTCCGAAGTTCCTGACGTGCTTCTAGCGGAAGGTCAAGAACGGCTGCCGATGCAGCTCCAGCAATATGTGCCGAAAGCGCAAGCGTACCGGCCTCAAATGCCTTATCACCTTTAAGAGCATTTGTGACTTTGTTGGTGACACGATCTGCTACGTCAGTGCGGCCACTCTGGTTGGCCTGCATATTTGGACTAGCCATGGGTAAACTCCATATTACTGCAGCTCAATATAAAGCGATTACTCTCATTTGTCCAGTTTGTTCCATTTGTTCCGCATAGTGGTCGCTGCCCCTGGTTCATCCAACCTCTCTGGCTGACTGTACGGCAAGGAACTTTCCCCCAACCTCGAAGTATCTCTTCAAACCTTGATTTTTCCGCAAAATCCCGATTTTACTGAATTCGGAGTTCAAATCGATTATCTTCGACCACGTGATCAACTGATGTTTACGGCCGTGTGACTTACACCGGATCAGTTTGTAAAACCGTGAAAAACGCGCCACCGTCACGATCCAGATCCCGAACATCGAGGAGAAGCATTTCATCAGAGTCAGCCAGGATAAGCACTATCTTCGTTGCACTCATTGCAGCCACAACGGCCTTTTTGTTCCCCCACATCTTGCCACGCCTGGTCATATCCTGACCATCAGCACCGCTCACAATGCTGAACTCTACGAGACCCTCATCATGGTCATCACAGAGCATTTTTCCAGTTCCAAGTAACAATGTGACAGCCACCAAAACTACCTGTGTTTTATCATTACCACTCGCACTATAATGCCTCATCAATGCTCGGAACCACCCAGCGTCAAATGTAATCGGGCATTTGACAATGACTTAAACGGGCAATTTCTAGCCTCAGCCCTTCAATACGTCTTGCCATAGTAAACAGCATGAAAGTCTATGGCCAAAAATCCTGTTCGATTTCCCCATGGAAAGGAAAGACGTTCAACAGCCTGATAAGAAGGGGATTTTTTAATGCAATGCGCCGGTGTTTGCCGGTCAAGCGATCAATGTGAGCGTCGGCTATTGTAAAGGGCCAAATTGGCAGATGCCAGTTCGCACTGCGAATACGCTTTGTAGGCGTGGATACACGTCAAACTGCTGGGATAATACGGCTCGCCTCTTATCGCAGCTAGCCCAACTTTTGCCTTAAAAGCTGGGCTATGCTTTGGGCTGCGGCATCTCGTTATGGTATCTCCGCTTCTTGGCATCTAAGCCGAAGTTAAGCAGAAATGCCACTTATCTTAGCTGTGCAATTTTCCCGAGCTACCGCTCCAATACACAACGTAAGTTTCGTTACTTACAAGGTGCAGTGTAAATTTTACCCCTGCTATTACGGTATTGGCAGTTACCGTTTCGGAGGTCACGAACCAAAAGTCCACCGATAGCTCCTACGCCAGCTCCAATGAGTGCGCCTTCACCGCCGGCAGCGATACCACCTACGGCAGCTCCTGCAACTGTACCGATGCTGAGATCTTTTTCAGTTGATGTGCATCCTGAAATGGCCATCAATGCAATCAAACACAATCCAATTTTACGCATTCAATCCCCCCTTGTCTAATGTCCAAGCAATCTGATTTCACACTGCGGCCTGAAGCATGTCAATTTAGATGACTATTCAATAGTTAATTCTCGCAGAACGCAGCTTAACCGCCATCATTATCGACAATTTCAATGCGGAAGAATTGCATTAATTTGGCCGACCATATCATTCAGCTGCATGCGTATTGCTGCATCTTCTTGTTCTCGTTCATGATCTGGCTGTTCAGCGCGAGCATGAATTTTAGCTTTAATATCTTCAATCTTAGCTTTGATGTGTTCGACTTCTGTTTTGATGATATCAGACATATCCCGCCCCGTTATTTTTCCAGTGATGTTGATCAGACTACACTTTAGATCATCGTTAGCAAGCTCAACGCAAAATCGACTTCACTGATAAACCCGATTTCTCAACTCAATCATCAGCATCTCGCTCACCGAAAAGCCCCCTGCCCTCGTCTTCTGCACCAGAGACCGCAAATACCCACCAGGACACACGATCCCAATGCTCTTCTGAAGAATGCCAGCAATGACCGCTGAAGCGCTCTCAATGCCCCAAATCCGAACAGCATCGATATAAGCAGCTTGTGAAATTCCAAGAAATCCCGAAACCAGCTTTGAAACATCTGTGAGGTCTCTCCAGCTCTTTATGCCAGCTGGTGAATAAGCACTGATATCAGGACAAGCTCTGAGAACGAGATCAAGAGAAATGGTTCCAGCTTTTGAGGCATCCGATTTCTGATCAGCAGCTTCAGATGTCATCTCTTTCACGTTTAAAAAATCATCTTTTTCTTCTAAAAGGGGTTCAGTAAGGGACTCTATATGCCGCTCAATTTGAGCACCATTGCCGCTCATTTCTTTAGCATTATTGATATTTTTCAGTGTGATAGCCAATTCTGAAAAAACGGCTTCGAGATTAGCCTTAATCGCCTTCAATTTATTCAGAGAAGCCTTTCTAGGGATTGAATTGACGACATCGCGGAATTGCATATAACGGCTGTCAGAGCCGTCTACCGCGGCATCTGTGAAGTTTTTTGCCATCTCTCTTGCTGTGATCGAGATTTCATCACGCAAGCGCTTCACAACTCTCTGTTCATCAAGAATGCGGTCTGCTGCAGATTTAATTTCAGATGCCATTGCAAAGAACGGTGAGAAATCGAAACCGAATGCCAGCTCGACCTCCCCTTCCCTGCTCTTGTACGCGTATCTCTTAAAGTTTGGACTGTCTTTGCGTGTGATAATACCTACGGCGATCAATGATGTCAGATGTCTACGTAATGTGGATTCAGGCATCATATGCGCGCGCTGCGAAATCAGCTTGTTGGATGGAAAAACAACGAGCTTTGATTTCGATGTGATTGTGTCATCGGAAAGGAATGACAGCAGAGAATTGAGAACAGTCAGACAACGGTCGTTCAGGCTGTAGTCAGCCTTTGCGATGCAGAGATGCCGATACAGTTCCCATTTCTTTATGCCCTCACCTGATGGCTCAGATGTCGAGACGCGTTGAGTCATTCGACTGCGTAATGCAGCCGTGACAGCCTCCAGAATTTGCATTTCCTTGCCCTCTAAATTTAGGCAAAAGAGTCCAGCACGCCAAAAATGTCGTTAAAATCATTGACAACGTTTCTGAGAAATGCGATTCAGAAGGTGCTTAGACTTTTGAAAGGCTCTCACGACGGAAACGTCTTGGGGGCTTTTTTCTTTTGCGGTTTAGTCTCCGGTTCGTGTTTTTTTCATTTGCTCAAACTCATCAAACAGAGAGTCCAAACGGGTAGATATAAAGTCACCGAACTCTCCTGCATTTGCGTCAGTTAGCTCGATTGATGTCTTCTTAGGCTTCCGATTCATCGAGAACGCAACTGATGAATCTTTGGATCTCCAGGACTTTGCCGCAGTCTCCAGTCTCTTCTTTTTCGAAGCGGGCTTGTTCGCGGCTTTTAGAAGCGCATAAGCCTTTGAGAATTTGTCATCTGATTGCTCAATTGCAGTGAATTCAGGTAAAGTGATTAAGTCGCCAAGGCACCCCTCCCCTGCCTTCTCATACTGCGCTCCGAAATCAATCCAACGATCACGGCCTACATTCTTTGCTGATCCGATAGCTTCGATGATGGAAGCTGGAACCCGTTTAGTTACTGACAGCATGCGGGTAAGCATTGGGTTGTCGGTCGAAAGAGCGGCTTGGACAACTTCACGTTCATATCCGAGATCGATAAGCTTTTGAGCAAAGACGGCCTTTTCAATGAAAGACAGGTTGTCTCGTGCAGAGTTTTCTTGTCCCTGTGCGATTACATGAACGGCATCATCCAGCTTCTTGATGACAGCTTTAACAGGCTTTCCGAGTTCTTTAGCAACACGTAAACGGCGATGCCCAAAGACAACCATATAGCGGTTCTCGTCTTCAGGATGAGGACGAACTAAAATTGGGGTGTCTTGTCCGCGTTCACGAATAGCTTCGAGGAGTTCGGTGTAGGCTTCATCACTTCCAGACATGCGGTCAGACACAAACGAAGTGTCAACGAGGTTTGTATCAAGTTCGACAACAGATGCACCTTCCAGAAGCCTGTCTGCACGAGCGGCCTGCGCTGATAATTCACCAATAGACGAAAGCATGGATTTGGTGGCACCCCGCATCGCATAGTTAGAAGATCCACTTTCCTTATCGCGCTCCGGAGCAGGAGAGGTGAGGTCTAAGAAGATGTCTTTGCGTGCCATTTTTATATCCATTTCGCTTCAGTTAGTTGTTTTCATTGCCGTTTTGGAAAGTGTACGGCTGACAATCAACTACGACCCCAGGATTTGTGGATTTGATGTGTGATTTCTGAATTGACAGCTTCAAGAGATTCCATAGCGCGATCATAGGTAGAGCGCGTCATTGAGCTTCTTTCGACTTCATACATTGTCTGCTTAGTGAGACCTGCATCCGATACAGCTGTCGATTTTACCATTGAATTCTTCAGCATCTGCTCAACAAACATAGACTGCATGAAGCCAACCATCTGCGCCTGCGGAATATCAGTAGGCTCAAAACGAGTGACGAGATATGAGAACCAATCCAGTTCAACTTTGACACCAGCTGATTCAATCGTTGTCAGAATGCCGCCGAGCATAAGCAGAAACTGGCTCATGGACATGAGGTCGAGCATCTGCGGATGAACAGTGATCAAAACTGATGTTGATGCTGTCAAAGCAGTCAGCGTCAGATAACCAAGCTGCGGAGGGCAATCGATAACGACGACATCATATTGGTCGTCAACTTCAGCAAGCGTTTCCCCGATACGGGTATAGAAGGTTCTGCCTGCAGCAGGATTCTGTTGCATAGCAAGCGGGGTATCATACTCGTATTCTTGCAGTTCCAAATTTGCAGGAACGATGTCGAGTAGTGGGAAGTTGGTTTTCTGTATGACTTCTGAAAGATGTTTTCGTTCGTCATCATATCGCAGGCTGTCATAATAAGAAAGATTGCGATCAAGTTCTGGCTGGATGCCGTGCAGAGCAGTCAGAGAAGCCTGTGGATCGAGATCGATAGCAAGAGTTCTGTGACCAGTCAGCGCCAGGTGTTGGGCTAAATGAGCAGCAGTAGTCGTCTTGCCGCTTCCACCTTTAAAATTGACTACAGAGATAACCTTCAAAGGATCACCAGGTCTGCGGCGAGGTGAGCGCTCAAGATAATTTTGAAGATCGTGCATCTGTTGAGCTGTGTAAGAACGCCGACCAGTTGCCGAGGTTTCAGGCTCAACGCCGCCTTTACCTTCAAGATGTAATTTCTTGATATAGCTTTGAGATACGCCGATGAAGTTTGAAACTTCAGCGATCGAAAATTGGCGTAAATTTTTCTGAGCGTGAGGAGGAAACTTACGCTGACGAAGGTTATCCAGACGACTTGAGATTTCTTCACCTTGCGCTAAGATCGTCTTAGCGAAATGCTGTTTCGGTGATGAAGCGATATCCATTGTCGGAACCCTTGAGTAGCGATTATTTTGTTCACATAAGTAAATTATCGATACTGTATGAACCGATTCCGAAATCCTCGCAACAACTTTAAGGTTAACAGAAGGTTAACGCAATTTCGTTAGTTGTGTGAAATTGAAACGGTTGGATCATTGAAATTTAACGGATTATCATCAACTAATTGTTCTATATAAGTAAATTCAATTTGTACGGCTGACAACGGTTTGTACGAGTTAGTTTCTGTCACAGATTATCGATGATCGCCTAATCCAATCGCAATTACGAACGAGTAGGAGAAGATTGGGAGAAGGAGCGCTCTCCATTTTTCTGATAAGCGGGATTTCCCAAGTCAACCGGGTGTCTGCCCAACAATAAAGCCAAAGACCTCAGATAGAATTACTGCAATCGTGAAAGCCATCATTGAGATCGCAAAATGACTGTAGACCGATATCGGCTGATTATGCTCGAATTCGTGATTGATATAATCCATAAAATCTTCTGGTTTAATATTGCACAACATAACAGTGGCGTTTTGTTCGCAGGCATTAACAGCTTTAGCTAACGTCTTAGCAGTTCCACGCTCGATCTCTTCAATGTCTTTGAATGATTTAGTAACACTCCAGACCACGTCCGCTGTATAAACTGAAATCATGATCTTCTGCGTGATTTTTTGCCGCCATCATATAAGTTTTTTGAGAAAACATGCGCACGGTTAAAGCTGATCTCGTGTTGAAATCCAGCATTTGAGTAATGAAATTTTTCTAAAGTACCCTGGTTTCCGACTATAAATTGCATCAATGTATCTCCTTGTGAAAATGCTTAGAGATACAGTGTGAGCTCGTTCTATGAATGACACAAACTGATGGGATTAGCCGGCAGAAATCGCGAATTGGCAGTGTTTTCAATAATATAAAATGAAGAGCAGGAAAGGGGTAATAAAAAAGCTCCTGATCTCTCAGAAGCTTTGATGTCTGAGATGAATTGGTCTCGGACTACTTTTTGAAGAAGCCGCTGATCTCAACTTTTTTAGACTTCTTGTCATAGACACAGATAACCTGTTGCTCAGTTTTGTTGCCCTTTTCAAAGCCATTGATAATGGCATAGCCATATGTCTCGGATCCAAACGGATCGACCTTGGTCGCTTTAACCTTCATATTTGCGCTGGCGGCTTTAGTGCATGCTTTCTTCACATCCTGCTGGAATTCTTTCCAGGCATCGTCACTTGAAGCAAATGATGGCTGCATAGATAGTGCAAGGAATACGGTTGCGGCAGTAGCAATATAGGTTTTCTTGGATTTTAAGTCAGGCATCAGACATTCCTATTTCGACGGCTTCTCTGATTAGGGAGATAGTGCCCGAAGATTTAAGTCAATGATTTCAGTTGAGTGAAATTTTGAGGGTAGGGGAGCCGAAACTCCCCATTGATGTTTTCAGCCGGTGGTCGCAATACCGTGTCTTCACGGGCGCACCCGGGCAACCAAGGCGCATTCTTTACCTGACGTCGTCATTGAGTTTGGAGAATTATAGCTTTTCCTGCTAAGGAATGGGCTTAAATTACCTATCTTTTGATTTATTTCTTTGTTTAAGGAAAAACATATATCGAAGCGTCACTGCCTCATTCGCTTTAAAAGATAGTGTTCGATGGCCTGAAAGGCGTCGAATATGAGAATTGCAAGTGCCGCAACGACCATACCGCCTTGCAGTACAAAAGCGATGTTGTTGGAGATCAGTCCTGCGATAATCACTTCACCAAGCGTTTTTGCAGCGACTGTCGAGCCAATGGTTGCGGTGGCCAGCCCGATGACCGCGGATAGCCTGATGCCCGCAAGAATAACCGGGCTTGCCAGCGGGATTTCGATCTTCACAAGGCGCTGGCCGGTCGTCATACCCATGCCGCGGGCTGCTTCCACAACGGGCGAGGGCAGCGTTGTCAGGCCGGTTAATGTGTTTTCGAATATCGGAAGCATTCCATAAAGAAACAGTGCAATCAGCGTTGGCTTGTCCCCAAAGCCAAAAACCGGAACTGAGAGTGCCAGCACCGCAACGGGCGGAAATGTTTGCCCGATATTCACGAGGCTCCGCGATAGCGGCAAAAACTCGGCTCCCCATGAGCGGGTGACGGCGATTGCCATTGCAATGGCAATCAAAGCGGATGCGAATGTTGCAGCCGCAACAAGCCCCACATGCTGAAGTGTCAGCGTCATCAGGTTTGCACGATCATAAATGACGGGCGTTCCTTCACTCACAAGTGGTCGCAACAGCGGTTCGAACAGATGCGGCTGCGAGAGAAACAGCAGCAACACCAGCAAAAGCAATAAACGAGGCGTGAGTGACAAAGCCAGTTTCATGCGGGGCGCTCGGCTTCATGGAGAAGCTTTTCCAGCGTCACGCGGCCCAATAGCCTGCCATCATGATCCTGAACCGGCAGTGCACTTCTTCCTGACCACAAAAGCTCTGCGAGTGCGTCGCGCTGCGATGCGCTGACGACAATGGGCGCGCCCGAAGCTTCACCCGATTGAAGCACAGTTTTGAGGTTCGCCAGGGACAGTAACCGGAAAGGCCGCTCGCCAGTGCCGACGAGCTTTTCGACGAATTCCGTTGCAGGATGCGCGAGAATTTCTGCCGGAGTGCCATATTGCAGCAGCTTGCCTTCATCCATCACCGCAATATGATCGCCAAGTGAAATGGCTTCTTCCATATCGTGGGTCACCAGCAGAATAGTCGTCCCGAGCCGTTTTTGAATGGCTTTGAGGTCTTCCTGCGCTTTGGTCCGGATCACTGGGTCCAGTGCACCGAAAGGTTCATCCATCAGCAAAATATTCGGTCCTGCTGCAAGGGCGCGTGCAACGCCGACACGCTGCGCCTGACCGCCGGAAAGCTCGTGCGGATAACGATCGCGATAGTCCCTGGGTTCGAGCTGAAACAGATCGAGCAATTCATCGATACGGGCGTTAGTACGGCTTTTTGTCCAGCCAAGCAGCGCGGGAACCGTGCCGATATTGCTCGCAACAGACCGATGCGGAAAAAGTCCATGTTGCTGGATGACATAACCGATACGCCGGCGTAGTTCATGGCCGGGTTTATCGTGATTGCTTCTGCCATCAATGCGGATTTCACCTGCATCGGGCTCTACGAGCCGATTGACCATGCGCAGCAATGTCGTTTTGCCAGAACCCGATGTTCCTACAATGACTGCAATGCTGCGCGGCTCGACCATGAAGTTCACATTATCAACCGCCGCACGGCCATTGTAGCGTTTGGTTATCTGGTCGAATTCGATCATGCGGTCTGCCCTCTGGCTATCTGAATAACGGCGTCAAGAATGACGCCCGCGGCAAAGGCCAGCAGAACTGTCGGGAGCGCGCCCAGCAGCACCAGATCCATGGCGGTCTGTCCGATGCCCTGAAAAACAAACACACCAAATCCCCCGCCTCCAATCAGGGCTGCGATGGTCGTCAGCCCGATATTCTGCACCATCACGATACGGATGCCGGTGAGGATAACGGGAAAGGCCAAGGGAAACTCCGTTTTGAACAGACGTTGCAGCCGTGTCATGCCCATGCCGCGCGCAGCGTCAGTTATGGCGTCAGGCACATTGGTGAGGCCGGAAACCGTATTGGCGACGATAGGCAGAAGCGAATAGAGAAACAGTGCCACGAACGCTGGTGCTGCTCCAATGCCGCGAATGCCGAGCTGCCCGGCCCAGGGAAATTGAACGGCAAGCCAACCCATTGGTGCGATCAACAGGCCAAAAAGCGCCATGGAGGGAATTGTCTGGACGATGTTAAGGCTGTTGAGAACCGAGGCCCGAACGCGTGGCAGTCGATAGCACATCAGCCCGATGGGAATGCCAATGATGGTTGCCGCAATCAGCGATCCCAGCGCCAGAGCGACATGACGTTGAGCTTCGTTCCAGAAGCTGTCTGCGCGGCTTTGATATTCCTTTATGAAAGAAATATCGTCCCAGAGCCCGGAACCCAATAACATAGCAAAAAGAAGCGTTGCTATAAGCAGCAATCCTATGCGCAACGACGGGCGCACGTTAAGACGCACGAGACTGTCGGCAACATAAAGAGCGCTCGCGAAAAGCAGCAGCCAGAAACCCGACGCTGGCGACACGCGTGCATATGAGTTGCCATCGGGTGAGAGATATGAGGCGGACATGCCGATCATCACGAGCAGAACTGCAAGCAAAATACTACTCGCCATAAGCCTGAGCGCTGGCCGACGGACAAAAATCGCAACGATCATACCAAGTACGATGGCTGCAACAAGCAATGCGGAAGCCATAGTCGGTAAAGCATCGAGCAGATATTGCCCCTCGCCCTGCACAATGCGATTGGCTCGAAAAAGAGCAAAAGGCAAAGCAAAACTTGCTCCGCTCAAAAGAGCGAAGGCCAGCCCAAGCTTGTCAAAGACATGCAATCTGCCGTTATAGGCAGAACGATCTTTCGTGATGATGTCTGACAAAATTACGCGGTCCTGTCAGCGTGAAGACTCATTGAATGAAGCCATTTTTCTTGAGGAAATCCTCCGCGACAGCTTTTGCAGGTTCGCCACCAAGCTGCACGCGACCATTCAAATCCTGAAGCGTGGTGAGATCGAGCTTTTCAAAGACCGGCTTTAAAAGCTCTTCAATTTTCGGGTTCTTTTTCAAAACCTCTTCGCGAATAATCGGCGCTGGCTGATAGACTGGCTGCACATGCTTGTCGTCTTCAAGAACAACAAGGCCGGAAGGCGCGATACCGCCATCTGTTCCATAAACCATGGCAGCATTGGCACCACTGGTCTGGTTGGCTGCCGCTGCAATCGTTGCTGCCGTGTCACCTCCCGAAAGCGTAATCAACTGGTCGGGCTTGAGAGTAAAAGCATAGGCCGTCTGAAAGGCGGGCAAAGCTGCCGCTGAGTTTACAAATTCGGACGATGCCGCAAGCACCACCTTGCCGCCATCAGCGGCATATTTCCCGAAATCGCTGAGGTTTGCAAGTTTGCCTGCCTCCGCCACATCTTTGCGAATGGCGATGCCCCACGTGTTGTTGGCAGGCGATTGGGCAAGCCAGACAATCTTATTGGCATCGTAATCCAGCTTTTTTGCCGTCTCAAAAGCTTTCGCAGCGTCCTTCCAGAGGGGATCATCCGCCTTGTTGAAGAAGAAAGCAGCATTGCCGGTATATTCCGGATAAATGTCGATTTCGCCCGCCGTGATAGCCTGACGCACAACGGGCGTTGCACCAAGTTGAATTCGATCTGTGGTTTCAATGCCGTTGGCGTTGAGCATCAAGAGAATGATGTTGCCCAGAACACCGCCTTCGGTGTCGATTTTGGACGAAACCACGACCTGTGCTTGAGCCATACCCGCGAACATCGCTGTCGCACTGGCGAAAATGGAGAATGCGAGGGCAGCCCCCTTCAAGGATTTTTGATAAGACATGTCTCTCTTCCCACTGCGCTGGTTGTCTTCTGCTCAAGTAAAGTATGGCGCGCAGGCGAAAAGAAAAGTTTGCATCATAATCTCTCCTGACAACCAGCTGGCAGGAGAGGATGTGTCGGGCAGAAGATCAAGCAATAAAATTGCCCGGTTGGGGCGGGCGGTCTGTCTGATTGACCGACCAGCGAGATGCTTAGCGGGGAATGAGGCCGAAGCGATGCGCATCATCAAGGAGATTGCGAACAGATGAAGGTTGCCATTTGCGTCCTCCACGCACTGGCTTCTCTCCTAGTTTATCAAGCTGTGCTGCAATATCGCGTAGCGATAATTTTGGATCAGCGATCGTGATTGCAGCGACCAGTTTCATCAACCGATTGGCCGGTATGCGGCGGGTGGACCGGATAAGAAGTTTTTGGTCTGCCATGTTCTCCCGAACCAGACGATGCACGGCGCGGCGCAAACGCTCAATCGTCCAGTCCTGACCTTGGCGATTAAGCACCTCAACCACATTGTCCCAGCCATGGGTGGGGCGCAGTTGCTGTACGACCGGCAGCCATGTCGGCGCTGAAGCGAGCAGCTCATCAAGATAGCGCTTGTCGCGTGCTTGTGAAACTGCCCTGATCGCCTCTGGTTTGCGTTCTCGTAGTCCTGGATTTCCCGGAAGCTTGCCGCGTAGCTTCGCAGCCTTTATCCCGGCTTTCGATCGCTCAGCAGCAAGTCTGCGTTCAAGTTCTATAACAGAGCGCAGGATTTCCAGCGCAAGCATACCTTGCGGTGTTGATGTATCGATTGGGTCGTGGATGGATCGAAAGTGGATGCCCCGTTGCGCAAGCTTTTCGAGCATCTCAAGAAGATGGCCGAGCGACATAGCTATCCTGTCAAGGCTAACAACGACGAGTACATCACCTGCGGCAAGTTCTGAGAGTAGTCTGGTCAGAACCGGGCGGTCCCTCACTGCGCCAGATCCTTGCTCTTCGAAAATCCGGTTGCACCTGGCAGAGCGCAGCTCATCCATTTGTGTGTCATGAACCTGATTGTCCACTGGCGATACGCGCGCATAGCCAATGAGGCGTTGGGGAAGAGGGTGAGAGCTTGGTGGCTGCAACTTTGACATGGATATGATCTTACATCGTTTGCGGGCTTGTACAATTAAAGTGCATTACAAAAGCACTAGATGCAAGCGTGTCTATAAGTATCAATAACTGGCCATCAAGGGTGAAGCTAGTGCTATGGTAGAGGCTTACACCGGTTGTGAGCAGATACGCGTCAGAGACCTTTTAACAGGGAGCTGACGAAGGATGCCTGTCGTGAGCGTGAGACGAGGTTGCGTACTCGGGTTGGTGTGCGCGCCGCGTATTTAGAGTGGAACACGAAAGGCTTGACGAACCGCTCTGCGGTTTATGGCATTGCCAATATTTATAATGAATTCCTCAATGGCACGAAGGTGAATGGGAGTGAAGTGAGCTTCACCAACAGAAGCGAGCGCTTTTGGCGTGGTCTCGGGTTAAATGGTTCCAATAATTGGAACGATGACAAATACTTGATCTCTGGTGAGCTTCAGTGAATACGAGCTTCAGTCATTTTGGCGACAGTTTTACTCCTACAAAGAAACGACTGACCTGCGTGTTAAGTGGTAAGTCCCAATAGCTAAAACAATCAATCCCCGGACGACTTAAAGTTGTCCGGGGATACAACGCTATTGGGAGTAGGGGATAGAGCCAGACAAGGCGATGCATCACTATAGACGCTGACTGTGTTTAGGATACGGTAATAAGTCAGTTATAACGGTTGAACCGATGATCACTGTGGTACCCACACAAATACCGAAAGTACTATAGAATAGATCGAGCCGTTCAAAGGTGCTTGACAAGAGACAAGTCGCATATGAGCGTCTATTCCTTCTTATACAGATTGCAGGAAACTTTGCCTGCCACTTGTAAGCTACTCCTGAGAGTTGTCATAATATTACGGGACAATCTTGCTTTTAAGCGCAGATATGTCCCGCATATTTCACTCTATATCGTTAGAATTTTGCCGTCATGTTCAGCCTGAACGTACGTCCAGGGCCGGGCATGAGTGCGGCGTTAATCGCATCCATATAGTAACGGTCCGTCAGGTTATCGATTGCAAAATCAATTTGCTTGGATTCATTGAACTTGTAACTGCCGAAGACATCAACGAGCGTGTACGGATTCCAGTTGCCGGGCTGAATTTCACTTGTTGATGCTACCTTTGTCTTCACAAAACGGTTTGAGTAATAGCTTACGCGTGTCCCTAAGGTGAGACGTTCCTCGAACATTTTGTAAGTCATCTGCATCGAAACGGTGTCCTTTGGTGGAACATGTTGTAATGCGTAACTGTTGGCAAAACCGCCCTCTGTGCACAAATTATCAATCCTGTGAAGAGTGCCGGGCTTTGCACAGAACCGAGACTTAATTGCATGGTTCCAAGACAGTCTCGCCGACAGTGGTCCACGTTCATAGTCCGCACTCACCTCAATGCCCGACATGCGCGCATTCTCCAGGTTGACCATGCCCAGCGAACCGATCACGCTTGTGCCGCCGGGGATATTATAAGGCACATTTGAACGCGTGAGATAATTATCAATATCGTTATCATAATATACAATATGTGTTCGAAGCAGATCATTTTCGGATATGACATTTTCGAAAGACTTATTGGCACCTATTTCAAACGTCTTGGCGCGCTCTGGCAACAGTTCATCGGGCATCAAACCCGTCGAGAAGCCTTTGATTGATTCAAATATAGTCGGCAATCTGATTGCATCAGAATAACGCCCATAGAGCTGAATGCTGTCGGTTGGTGTCCAGCTAAGCGAAATGTTCTTCGACCAGCCATGTCCCGACCGGTCCGTGTGCTGTCCGGGAACTAACTCATATGTCGCATTTGGCCAAAAGGTCAGTGCGTTGAGAGTGTAGTTGTGATCTGTGGTCTTATAATCTGAATAACGAAGGCCAGTCTTCAACTGCCATTGAGAATTGATTTCCCAATTCGAGTTTAGGAACGCACTCTTTTGGGTTCTGGAACCTGTTCGGGGCGGGAATTCAATGTGATTGATGGTCCATTTATCATTTTCATAGCCATCCGGCAGGCCAACTTTTTCATGCTGCCAGGCTCCACCATATTCAAGCTTAAAGTCTCCAGGGACGACGTCAATTTTACTTTCATTTGAAACCGTCACACCGTCACGAACGGTCTGAGACCAGCTGTAACTTTCTGTGGTGATCCCACTCACAGTCAGTAAGTTGGTGGCACGGTGGTCCATGTCTGTGCGGAATAGATCGACCTTGAGATTAATCAAGTCACTTTCCGGGTCCCAACGATAGCGAGCTGTCCAGGTTTTAAGATCGAGCTTGTCAAGTTCCGACTGATACCCCCCGACAGCACTGGTGTGAGTGCCAAGACGCGTCGGCATGATTTCACCATAGGTACTATCAAAGTCCATATAGCTCAACTCAATCGCATGATCATCTCCGAACCGGAAATTTCCTTTAAACAACAGTGATTTATTATCAGTAGAGGTATTGAGGATTTCCTCGCCACCCTTCCAGGGAGACAGGCCTTCGTAACCAATTGTCTGATAGCCGTAATCAGTTCCCAGATCGACGAAGTGTGGTTGCCCCTTGCCGTGTTCGCCGGAAAAATAATTGCCATTTTTACGCCGTGCATAAGCCGCAACCAAATCGACGTTTTCGGAGGTAAAGGCGCCTGCAATGCTGCCGTTTCCGCCTGTAGGGTCAAACAAACCGGGCCGATCCATATTGCCGCCATCGCGTACTACCGGTGTTGTGCCCTCAGGAAAACGACCGCCTAACATACCGCCTTGAGTGAGAACTGCCGGTACGGAAGTGCTATTGCTATTAAAGCCTCCGCGCAAACGTACACCGAACTGTCTTCCGGGAAGCAAAATGTCATCCGCTGAAATCGTCTGCATACGAACGATGCCACCGATTGCGCCCGTGGCGTCAGCACCTGAGCTTGCGCCTTTTTCGATTGCAACTTCGCCAATCAGGTCTGGGTCAACATAGCTGCCCGACCGCGCACCATTGTAACCGCGATAAACTGTTTGTTCTTGAGAAGCGCCATCAATGATAACGGGTACACGGCCTTGACCCTGCATGCCACGAATATTGACATCAAGCGCACCGGAATTCCGGCTATCCCCATTGAGGACACCGGGTATTCCCCCGATAAAATCCCCAACGGAACTACCCCTTTTCTGCTCTATTTCTTCGCTCGATATGTAAGCAACAGAGCCGGCGGATTTGTAGGTATCATCATAGCTACCCAATGCACCTTGACCGCCGCTCACCGTAATTGTGTTGAGAACCGTTGTGCCATCGGCGGACGGCGCGCTTTGTAGCGCAGATCCCATCGTCGGGTCCGAAATTGCAACGGTTTTGGCACTCGTAAACTTATGCGATAACCCTGTTCCCGATAGCAACGCTGCTACAGCCTGCTGGGGCGTCATTGTTCCCCTGACAGGACGCCCCATAGCAGCGGCTGCGCCAGTTTCAGGAAACACGACATCAATGCCTGTGACACGAACAATATCATTCATTGCCTGGCGAATGGGCTTGGCAGGGACGTTAAACTGATACGTCTGTTCTGCTGTCTGCGCAAATGCTGCACGATTCAAGGCACCAGCTGTAATAGTCGCAGTCAAAACCGTCGATGTCAGAAGAACAACTAATCTTCTGCGGCTTGAATCCTTGCCCATAATCATACCCTCTCAACAAAACAATGTGCGAGAGGCGGTCAGTTGCGCGATCACGTGCAATGAATTTTGTAGCACTCTCAACATTGCTATCGCCAGTGGAGCAGGAAGGACCTCATAAAAAAGCAAACTTTTCTAAATTATTTTTATGGTCCAATGAGAATGACCTTGCCCACGAGGCTGGTCATCGGAAATCCAACAGATGTTTGCATTGCTACAAGTGTGGCCGCCGTCTTATCGAGAGAAATATTGCCGCTGACACGTTTGTTTTTCAGCTCAGAAGAAAGAACAACAATGCGGCCATCCCAATATCGTTCAATCTGAGAGAGAACATCGCCCAGACGCGCATTCTCAAAGATCAATCGGCCCTCATGCCATGCCATGCGCTCAGCAATGTCTACTTTCTCGACGCTCCCAAGGCCAACCTTGTCATATTCAACGCTTTCTCCGGGCTGGAGAACAACATTTTGAGCTTCATCAATGGCTGATACTTCAACACTGCCTTCCGCAAGTGTGACGGTGACATTGTCATTTTCGTTCATGATAACGTCAAACTGTGTTCCCAATACACGGGCCTCGCCATTGCCAGCCCTCACCACAAAAGGCGCACCGTTTTTCTGAACTGTAAAATATGCGCTACCGCGCAGAAGATGAATGCTCCGGGCATTAGATGAAATATCAGCATCAAATGCCGAATCCGCATTCATTAGGATCGTTGATCCATCTTGCAACGTCACAAGGCGACGCTCACCTTTGGACGTGATATAATCGGCAGTCAGGTTCTGGATTATGTTTGGATCATTAACCCACATCCATGTGCCAAGAACAAAAACTGACAAGCCGCTGACTATCACGGCTCCTGTCTTGGATTTCCATTTATTCCTGCGAAAATTCTCGATTTTTTTCATAGGAAGATCGAGATCAGTATTGGTATTCGTGGCTGCGTTCTTGGCAACTGCACCAATATCCAACCATAATGCGCTTACTTCTTCATAAGCTGCGTAATGTTGAGGACTAAGCTCTAGCCACTGAGCAAAATCCTGTTTCTCTCTGCGCGTCGGTTTGCCATTGATACGCGTAAACCATGCAACAGCCTCTTTCTCGATAAGAGAAATATCTCGATTATCGGTTATTTTTTGGCGTTCCATGAAGTCGCTTCACTTCCGAGGCAATATTACCATTAGCAAGTAACCTAATCCTTTAACCATGCAACATTCTATTGCGAATGTTTACATGCCATTATTGCCTTGGCCATTTCCCGCTCAACCGTGCTGTAGGATATTTCCAATCCGACAGCAATTTCCTCGTAGGTACAGCCACGCATTCGATTGAGTAGAAAGATTTGCCGCGTTCGCAGAGGCAAAGATGCAATTGTATTTTCTAATCGCTTGAGATCTTCGCGCGCTGCAACGATTTGGTCCGGCAGAATAACGGGGGATGCATATTGTTCTTCGGTCAAGCCATCCAAAAAATTCTGGCGTCGACGCTCTGAACGAAACCGACTAATCGCTGCGAACTTTGTAGCTTGCGAAAGATAAGCAGGGGAAAGCGTCACATGCGCTTTGGCTTTAGCCCAAAGAGCGGCAAATACATCCTGAACGACATCTGGTGCGTTAAACGGGCTCACTTTGCGCATGGCTATGCGCTCAAGGCGGCGATACTCATTTCGATACAAGAGCTCTAGCTGCTCAGCTTTCGCTTTTTCCATTTCAATGCCCGCAGCCGAACCAGCCTCTAAAACCAATCATCGTAACGTTGGTACTAGCTTCAGTGCATAAATACTAGATTATAATTGTCAAGTTTAATCTGGACCTCGCGAAGCCCGATACCGATCAATTATCCATTGCTAAAACGAACCGGTAATAGCATCGCCCGGTAAGTGACAGCTTGAAAGGGGCGATAGAATTGGTTGTCTTGTAATCAGCTTTTGCCCTTTCACCCATCCGGCATAACTGGGGGCGTATTCGAAAAGCGCTGGAATATTCTGGCCAGCTTTGCGCCTTGCGATTGAGGTCGGAAAATTGGAAATTTGGCCTGGGATGAAAAGATATACTGCTCGCAATATAAAAGTATTGTTCGCAGTTTCGGGGCTCACTGCAGCTGACAAGAGTTTTAATCAGGGAATAAATATCAAGAATAGTTAAAATGCTGACGAGCCTGGCTCATAGTCAAAAACATGCGTGTCAGTCCGCTTTTGGCGCGTCGCTGTCATAAGAAGGCCCATCACTATAAGTCTTCACGCCAGTGCTATCGACGATCACATGACGGGGCGCATCGTTTGCATCTATCTTTGCATGACGGGTTGAACTGGAAATCGCGAGATCGGTGCAGCGGCGGCTCGGAGTCGTATGATCAGGCACCGGGAGTGCAACATTAAGCAGCGCCTTCAGTTATGCCCTCAAGCCATTTGTCTGACGCAAAGGCTGGTTGAACACTTTGCTCGTCCTTTGAAACACGGGCATAGCCGATCAGGCCTGGCTTTGTTTTTCAGGGTCATTACTCAAACCGAGCAGGAGCCCGATCGCGAAGAAGCGCGAGCAGGCCAGGATTGATGTAAAGGTTTTCTCGTCCAGCCTTCACCTCTTCAAGTAAGCCTGCGTCAACAAGTGCCTTCAGGTAGACCGATGCGGCCTGACGCTTCGCAATGCCGGCATCCACAAGATCGCTGATCCGGCAGTAAGGATTGACGAAGATCACTTCGGCCAGTTCACGTGAGTAGATCTTCGGGAGATCGCGGCGGATGTGTACTGCGGTCTGATCAAGTAAATCACGAATGGCGCGAATCCGGGCCGTTGACCAATCAGAAGTCTCACGGACGGCTTCGAGCATATAAAGGATCCAGTTCTCCCAGGATCCTTTCGTTGTTACCGCCAGTAGCCGATCATAATAGGCGCGTTTGTTGTCGATAATGTATCGGCTGAGATAAAGGACTGGAATATCCAGAAGACCTTTATCTACAAGGTAGAGCAGGTTGAGGACACGGCCAGTGCGTCCGTTGCCATCGATGAAGGGATGGATAGCTTCAAATTGGTAGTGCATTACTGCAAGACGGATCAATGGATCGATATCTTCGGCTTCATGAATATAACGCTCCCAGTTGGCTAGCTTGTTTCGGAGCAACTCCTGTCCTTCTGGCGGAGTGTAAATCACCAAGCCTGTCGCTTCGTTCATCAGCGCCGTGCCGGGTGTCGAGCGGATGTCGAGTTCAACCCCCTTTATCCTACTGCAGATGGCTACCGCAGTGGACGTTGAAATCGGGCGCTCTCTGAGCGATTGGAATCCTTCATTTAGCGCCTTGCGATACCGCAGCGCCTCTTTCGTTGCAGGGTCGGCCTGATCTCCAGTCTCGTTGGCGAAGCGGAACAGCCGATCGGTCGTAGTAACTATATTCTCGATTTCCGAGCTCGCTTGCGCCTCAAGCAATGGAATCGAGTTAATGAGGACCGATTGATTGGGGATGAGCTGTCCCGACACGCGAAGTTCGGCGAGGGAGGCCCTGGCCGCGATGCATGCTTTTAGGACGGCCTTCGTCTCTATGTCCTCTCTCGGAGGCAGCGATGGAAGGTCGTTATGGGGGTGGTCTGGACGAAACGGCATGTCGATCAATCCTGATTTAGACGACATGACGCATTGGATATGTCGTTGCTAGCGACATGTGACAATGACATGTCGATGAAATCGGATTATATCGACATGTTTTGTGATCGCAAGCTGCTTTTGCAAATACCGAAGTTACGGATGAATGATCGAATGAAAGCGTAGAATATATGTCGGTTACAGCCACGCCAGCGACTTGTTTAACAAGCAAGATGGTTACATTGGAGCACAAGAATTCAACTATGCGCTACAGCTGGCTATTTGGATCACAATAACCAGAAACGCCTTAGACAAGGCGAGGGAGCATAGGTTTGGAGTGCAGTCAGCGTATCATTTTGTAAGGAACGTTCAACCAGAATTTGGAAACGCACCGGCGATCGCCACGACAACGGTCCGCCAATCCTCACCGACCGATACACTGATTTTTGGCCTGAAATCAATCAACTACGATAACCAATAAAAGAGCGTAGTTACCAGACCCCAACCAGCAACAGCATGTTGTGCAGGATGGCGGCAATCTGTGAGGTCTGACGGTTAGTCAAGAACGTAACTTTTCGCTTAACTTAGGCCAAATATTTGACTTCAGGGGTCAAGGACGTCTCTGAAATTTGTAACGATAGCGCAGTGGTCAAAGGAGCCAACATAAACGGCTGCCCCATGAGGAAGCAGCCGTTAAATCACCGATTTGATTTGGGGGTATGTCAGCCAAGTCTTCTGGCTGTCTTGATAATCTCCACCACCATTTTGGATGCTTTCTGAAGCGAGTTCACAGGTAAGAACTCGTATATTGAGTGGAAGTTATGCGCGCCACAAAAGAGATTAGGACATGGTACGCCCTTTTCTGACAAAACTGCACCATCATAACCGCCGCGCATGGGTACTGGTTTTGGTTCTACGCCAATAGTTCTCATAGCGTTCAACGCCAATTCAACCGGGTATCGGTTTTTGCCTTCAAGGCTTTCCGCAACGTTACGATAGACCGGCTTGTAACGCACATCAACGATGTGTCTACCGTGTAGCTGATTGAAGCCGGAGGCTAGCTTATCAATGAATTGGCGCCGGTTCTCATATCCTTCTTTGGTAAAGTCACGGATATCGATCGTCAGAGTTGTCTTTGCGACTGTGCCTTCTATTCCCTTCACCCAGTAATAACCCTCTCGCCCTTCCGTATATTCCGGCCGCTCACCGCCCGGTAACATAGCGATAAACTGTTGTGCGTAGAGGATTGAATTCTGCATCTTGCCTTTGGCAGACATTGGATGTGCCGGTTCCCCCGTAAAAGTGATACGGAACTCCCCTGCGTTCCAATTCTCATACACGATCTCTCCAATGGCACAGCAATCGAGGGTGTAGGCGAAATCAGCGTTCAATGAAGCTGCGTCAAGTGCCTTCGCGCCCAGGAGTCCAATTTCTTCATCAGGAACGAAAACCACTTTCACCGGCCCGTGTTCAATTTCGGGATGTTGTGTGAGATACTGAACTGCATCCAGGATTTCGGCTATAGCTGATTTATTGTCAGCACCGAGAAGACTTGTCCCGTCGGTCACAATGATACGATCACCCACATAATGGGCTAATTCTGGAAACTCATTCAAACGCATGACAACGTTCGTTTCGTCGTTAAGAACGATGTCGCCACCTTTGTAATCAACAATATGCGCTCGCGTATCTGTTGAGTATTCTGCAGAAGTATCCAGATGCGCAACCCAGGCAATCGTGGGAAACTCGTGTTTTTTGCTCGAAACATTGGCGGCGAGTGTGCCCACCACAATTGAGTGGTCTCGCTCTTCGACTTCTAAGCCAAGCGAGCGCATTTCACCAGCAAGTAATGTCGCTAGTTGTGTCTGTCCCTCGCTGGAGGGCAGCGTACCCGCATTTGCCACAGCTGTTGTGTTAATGCGTGTGTAGTTCAGAAAGCGGTCTACGATATTCATGATAAATCTTCTCAGAGCTTGCACAGGAAAGATGTAAGCAAAGGTGCCTTCACAGCGCAACTTGCGAGCGTTCATGTCGCTCGCAAATCGGTCTTTCTTGCCTGTTTATTAGAGTAAAGGTATGGGCCTTTATTCCTCAATATCGACGTCTTCAAAAAGATATCCACCAAATGGATCAATTTTGAAGTCTTTTACTTTAGTGCTCACAGGTTGCTCTACAACTTGATGTGCGATGGTCAGCCACGGCGCTTGCTCTTTAAATATGACCTGTGCCAGCTCATAAAGTCTTGTCCGCTCGGCCTGATCTGTTGTCAGTTTGGCTGCGCGGATCAGCTTTTCAAAATCCTGATTGCACCAATTGGCGCGGTTTGCGCTGCCAATTGCCTGACAGCCGAGAAGAGCAGCCAGGAAATTGTCAGGATCTGCTATACCACCCGTCCAGCCGAGCATGACGGCGCCATCGCGGTCTTTTTCCAGTGAACGCTTGAGATATTCACCCCAATCGTAAGTGATAATTTCTGCATTAACGCCCACTTTGGCAAAGTCAGATTGTATCAATTCAGCCGCGCGGCGAGCATTTGGCATATAAGGACGTTGCACGGGCATTGCCCAGATTTTCATCTTCAGATCTTTAACACCTGCTTCTTCCAGAATCTTGCGCGATTGATCAGGATCATAAGGATCGTCCTTAACGTCCTTGTTATAGCCCCAAACAGCTGGTGGAAGCGGATTTACTGAAACAATAGCTGAGCCGTTATAAACCGCATCAATGATTGCCGGCTTGTTAACTGCCATATTGAGTGCTTTGCGCACGCGAACGTCATCGAATGGCTTCTGCTGCGTATTGTATGCAAGAAATGAAAGGTTCATTCCATCTCTGCTCAGCATAGCTATCGAAGGATCTTGTTTCATCTCCGCAATATCTGCCGGATTTGGCGCTGCGATAACGTGGCATTCTCCGGCTTTTAGTTTTTGATGTCGAACCGCTGCATCTGGTGTTATCGCGAAGATAAGATTGTCGATCTTCTGCTTTCCACCCCAATAATCAGGGTTGGCCTTATAACGAATAGCGCTGTCTTTTTGATAAGCTACAAACTGATATGGTCCAGTGCCGACTGGTTTTTGACTGAGGTCTTCCAGTCTGCCATCTGCGACCAGTTTATCGGCGTATTCTTTCGACTGGATTGCTGAAAACGTCAGAGAAAGCGTCGAGATGAAAGTCGCTTCAGGTTGCGAGAGCACAAACTTAACGGTGTGATCGTCGATTTTTTCAATTTTCTCGATCAACGTGGGAAAAGAATAAGCGCCGAACTGTGGCCAGGTTCCCTGATTGTAATAAGGATTTTTCTCATCCCCCTGACGCTCGAAGGTGAAGATTACATCATCCGTGTTGAATTCGCGCGTGGGCGTGAAAAAATCGGTCGCGTGAAACTTAACGCCTTTTCGCAAATGGAAAGTATACTCTTTTCCATCCTCAGAAACATCCCAGCTTTCTGCAAGTCCCGGCTCGAGCTCTGTGGCACCGCGTTTGATCTTAATAAGGGTGTTTGAAATGTTGCGTGCTGATGCATCATACACAGCACCAGAGGTGGTCTGAGCCGCGTCAAAGTTCTCTGGCGATGCTTCCGAGCAATAAACCAATGTCTTTGCAAAGCTCTGTGTCAGCGCTGTGCTATTGAATGCAGCAACAACGAGCGCTGCAGAAAGTAGCTTCCCAATCTTTTTCATCAAACTCCATCCCTTATTTTAACGCGATCACTCTTTTCTGAGCGACTAATTACAGCGCATCTGATTGATTCCAAAAAGTTGTGCGGGTCCATAGTGGGCGGGAGAAGGAGCGCGACGCAAGGTCAAAACGGCTGTAAAAGTGACTTTTGATTTTTGTTGCAAGGGTTTGGCAGCGGCGTGTTGTTAATTGAGCCGGGGTCAGGTTTTGTCGCTACGCTTTTCGTTGTTGGTTTAGGGACTATTTACGACGGTGCCATGAGCGTTCTGGGATGTTGCATCTTGCTGGCAGGTTCTGTTGCGTTTACTCTCGCAGAGAAATTGTTTCGCATAAGCGATGTGTTAGTTTTGGCCATCCGATCATAATAAAACATTGCATGTCGAATTTAACCTGGATTTGATCCCGTTTTTTGTTTGGTGTTGATCAGCCAATCCACATGTAAATGGTTGAAACCTAAGTTGATTTCCGAATTTTTGTAAGTTAGCTCGAAATGGAAAACTGGCCTAAAAAGAGGTGAGAATCAACAGCTTGCGCATGAAGCGCCTGGCCGCCCTGGTATTGCGGCGTTTCTTAACCAGAACATCTATCACAAAAGCATCCTGGTCAGCCTCTTGCCAACGAACGTGATGCTCACCTTTGATAGATATTACGCATTCATCCAAGTGTCATTTATCGCCGAGCCGCTGTTTGCGACGACGGATAGCCTCGGCATAGGCCATCGGAATTTTTTAGCACATTCACACACTGTCTTATGTGTGACGAAGATCCCGCGATAAGCCAAGCATGTCTTCAACCATTCGAAAGCTCAGTGGAAAGCGAAAATACAACCATACAGCTTCGGCAAGTATCTAAGATGGATAGCGATGGGGATGACAAGGCGAAGAACGAGGTTCAGGTATCACCCGTTATCGCGGTAAAGATTAACATTCAGGTTAAGGTAACGATGCCGTTGGCATTCATGAATCAGACAACGTTCAGTCAGGGAACCCAATTTCCATGAACTGAGGTAATCCGCCCACACGGCCTGACCAATCCATCCAATTTGGTCTCATGGGCAATGATGCGGGACAGGGATATATGGCAATTCAAACAAAATCGTTCTCATTTTGGAAAGAATAAAAACCTGTTTCTATTGTCTTATATCAGACTCTGTGCGGCTGTTTTTGATTTACTACCAATATGGTTTCTTTTCCCATAGCTAAATTAAAACTACGGCTTACTTTGCAGAAAATTCATTGAAGCGGGCAAGCAAATGTCAAAAATTATGGACTATATAAAGACAATTAAAAAATATAGAAATGAATACAACTCTTCAGGGTGTAACGGATGGGATGTTAAATATTCCCAGATTATTATTTCTAAACACAATCCATACAATTCCATTTTGAAAACTCTTATCAAATATTTATGGGTGCAAAAGACAAAAACACCCATGATGGTAAGAGAGAGACTGCAAGGATTTACTGTTAATTTTTTTGTGATCGCTGCAGGTAGATGATCGCAACTCTCGCAAATTTACTCTCATCTCTCTCGGTTGTGACCCAGAAGAGGTCTTTATAACATTTATTGTTGTTTGGAACAAACAACCGAAGGACGCATGGTGATGTTGTCTCAGTATTCAGTGATGGGTCACCTCTTAGAGCATGGATTATAATGTGCAAAGATATCAGGTTGTTGCGATAAACCTTCGTCTTTGCGCTCAAGCCGGACGCCTTTATTGATCATGCGGTGATCGGTGCCGGCATAACCCGTTATTCTGATACGTTGCGCACTCCGCAGCTCGACAATCCTTAACTGTCATGGCGTCGGGTGATCGCGAATGGCGGGTTGCAGAACAGCGCGAACAGCAAGGTGTGAGGATGGATCCGGTGACGCTCAAGTCATTTGCCGATCTCGCAGCGCGTTTTTGCATCGCTCCGCCTGCGCCGATAATACAACCGGGCTGATCAGCGCCCGCCCCCATTGCTGAGCGAAGATACATCCCGGGAGGAAATTGGGAATGGACACTTCAAAAAATGCTCCTTCTGGGGCCACGCGCTTCCGTTATTTGATTCTTTTCATGTGCTTTATTGGCATTGCGATCAATTATCTTGACCGCGCCAATATGAGCGTTGCTCTGCCTTTTATTGATCAGGAACTCAAACTCAACCTCACCAATACCCAGAAAGGTCTGATCCTGGGTGCTTTTTTCTGGTCCTATGACGGCATGATGCTGTTCGCCGGCTGGATTACCGACAAGCTGGGCGCGCGCAAAAGTTTTTCACTCGCTGCAGTGTGGTGGTCGGTCTTCACCGCACTGACACCGCTTGCCAACAGCTTCTGGAGCTTTTTTACTGTAAGGTTCTTTCTCGGCGCTGGCGAGGCGCCGGCCTATCCCGCAGCAACCAAAGCGGCATCGCGCTGGTTCCCCAGAAACGAACGCGCTTTCGCGGCAGCCGTCATCGACTCCGGCTCGCGTGTCGGCACAGTCCTGGCATTGCCCATCGTCACCTTGATCATCGCATTTGCGACATGGCACTATTCCTTCATAATTCTGGGCGCCATCGGCATCGTTTGGGTACTGTTATGGTATAAAACCTATCGCGATCCCAACGACCATAAACGTGCCAATGATCTCGAGCGTCAATATATCATCCAGAACGGCGCCCGTACCGATGAGAATGACGAAATGGAAGCCCACAATATCCGATGGATCGATCTGTTTCGCTACCGCACCGTTTGGGGGATGATGCTCGGCTTCTTTTGCCTGAACTTCGTCATTTATTTCTTCCTGACCTGGTTTCCGACCTATCTGAAGACCGCCCGGGGGCTTAATATCACCGAGCTCGGGCTTTACGGCATGCTGCCCGGCCTTGCGGCGGTGGTCACAGCCTGGCTCGCCGGTATTCTGGCTGACGGGGCAATTCACAGCGGTGCCAATGTCACTACCGTGCGCAAGACTGTGATGGTAGGCGGCATGCTGGGTGGCACCGCCATTCTGCCCGCCGCCATGGTTGAATCCCTTTATGCTGCGCTCTTCTTCCTCGCGGTCTCCTATAGCAGTCTGGCCATTGCCGCGACCGCGATCTGGTCGTTGCCTGCCGATGTCGCACCAAGCTCGCACCATGTCGCATCGATTGGTGGCATCCAAAATTTTGCTTCCAATATTGCCGGGATCTTCAGCCCGTTCCTGTTCGGCTTTCTGCTCGATCAATTCGGGGGCAGCTATACCCCCTCCTTTCTAATGGCAGCAATCATGGCTTTGGTCGGGGCGTTTTCCTACGCCTTTATCGTGGGACGGGCGGAACCGCTTCCCGTGCTGCGGCCGCGAGCCTAAGACAGATTATCGCCGTCTCAGCCGCTATGTGGTGGCTGAGCCGTCACTGGATGGAAACAGAAGCCGTGCCTTCACTCAATTTCACAGCCTCCTCCGGCCACCACGCTTTTGCGATCAATCTTCACGCGAATTACTGTGTGATAACTCCGCACGCCAGGGATTTTTCCATTCATGCGACCAAGGGTGCTCTGCTACCAGAATCCTATGCAATGATGGTTGTAAAATAGATCACAATGCCCAATACGGGCGAAATTATAATTAAAGCAGCCTGGATGCGCGTCCGCTGCTCCGTTTTGCACTGGTGTAATAATCGGATGCTTGCTGCACCGAGCGATGGCGCGATTGTTCCATAGCCTCGGGAAGCGGAATACCGCAATTGGCAGCTTCGGTGAGGTAGCCGGAACGAAGACCATGCGCAGAAAACTCATCCGGTTCTAACCCCGCCATTTGTGCGCGTTGCTTGACGATCCGGTTGACTGCACTCGGTTCAAGCGCGCGTGCCGAAACATTCCCCCATCGGTCGATCTTCCGAAACACGCTGCCCTTATCGATTTTTGCCGCTTCCAGCCAACGTGTGAGGGCGTCGACGGGCTGGCCCTTCAGATAAACGACGTCGTCCTGTGCGATGCCACTGGTTTTGGTGCGGCCAAGATGAATGGCGAGTGAAAGGAGGGGAGCACCGTCTTCAGCGGTGACGGGCGTTTGTTTGACGAGCTGTTCTGTGCGCAGACCAGCAATTTCGCTGCGACGACGTCCGCCTGAGGCGAAGGCCACCATAAGGATGGCCCGGTCGCGGAGCGCGGTGAGATCCTCACTGGAACAGGTTGCCAGCAGCTTGCCCAGAATGTCGGCGGTGATGGCACTTTTGCGAGCTCTGGGCCGGTTGATGGCGCGCGCGGCAAGCCGGATCGCCGATTTGACGGCCGGAGATGAGAACGAACCCTCACGACCGCGCCAGCGGTTGAGTGTTGACCAATTAGCGAGACGACGACGGACGGTTGCCGGCGCGTGCGGCCCGGATACGCGCAGGAACCCGCGTTGACGCAATTCCTCCTCCACGTCGGCCGGCATGCCGTGATCGGGTTCGATCTCGCGCTGCTGCGGCCGCCAGAGATGATGTGCAACGAATTTCAGTAACAGAGCTTCAGACGCTGGCCAGGGCAGGCGGCTGCCGGTTGCAGCGATTGACCAGGCCTCGAGATAGGCCAGATCAGAAGTCAGCGCGCGCAGGGTGTTTTCGCCCATGCCTTCATTGACCAGGTGGCGCAGGGTTTCGATATCCTGATCGGTCAATAGCCCGGCGAGCCTCTCGCGGCGGTTCAGCGGCAGAACAGCCGCTATCATATCTAAAGTCTCGGCGCGTTTTTCGATCGAACCTGACGACGAGCTGCTCATTTCGGCAGTCCGTTCTCGTCATATAGTTCATCGTGGTTCGAAGTCTGTTGCGTGTTTGCAGGTCTTCCCTTAAGCGTCAGCGCCCGGAATTCATCCCATGTGCCCTGGCCGTTCTGCGAAATTGGCACGATCGCGGCAATAGGATCGCCAGCTCGACAGATGACGACCTCGTCATCGCGCAAAACGAAGTCAATCAATTCGTCAAATCGCTCCGCCGCCTCTGCAATGTCCACGAATATCTTCACCGCCACTGCCCTTACCAGACGCGCTCATGCAGAACCGCGTCGAACGCCAGATCCGTCGAGATAAAAGTGCAGTGCTCAAGCCGCGTCTGAGCGGCAAGAATCCGGTCCCACGGATCGCGATGTTCCCAATCAAAATTTGCTGCAAGTTCGGCATGCAGATCGGTGATGGCGAGTGTTTGCAGGCCGCTTTCCGTGACGGCTGCCCGCAGTTCCTGGGGCTTGAGATCAAGCTTGTTCAGGCGCATCTTGTTGTCCAGCTCATAGAACGTGACCGCACTGACGAGGATAGCATTTGCCTTGTCCTCGATCAGCGACCGTGCCGTCGGGGACAGGCGATCACTACCGATTGTCCACCAGTAGACGGCGTGGCTGTCGAGCAGGATTTTCATTTCGTGTTTTCGCTATTGTTGGATTTGCCTTGCCAGACGCCGGTATCATCATTCCAGTCTCCGGCATCGATCGCCGCCTGCTCTGCATCAACTGTATCCAACAGGTTGTCGGGCAAGCCACGATGGCGCAATAGGCCAAAAGGGCGCTTGCCACCGTCTGCTGCCGGACCGATGCGGGCGTAAACTTCGTTGCCACGCATGATGACGATATCTTCGCCCTTGTTGGCGCGATCGAGGACTTCGGCGAAATTCTTGCGGGCTTCGCTGATCTTGTAGCTTGTCTGGGGCATCGGGACCTCCGAAATTGGTCATACGCCATTGATACCATTGTTTCACAACACGTACAAATGCCTCGTACACATGACCTCGGATAACATATACTTATCGGATGTTATAGACCTTCCCTCAAGCTATCACCAGTGCCGGACATTAAATAGATACTGGCGTCCGTTTAACAATTCATTTACTATAAATTCAATGCGTTATGATCTCGACCAGTTGCCTCTCCAGACTCTGTTGCAGCCTCTGGCGCTCGCCGGTGCGGCTTTGGCACGGCTTGACGAGCGGCTTGCCCATTCGCCGGTTGGCACAGGGCTGATTGAGCGTTTGCATTTTGCCGATGCCTGCGCCTCGCTGTGGCTCGATGGCGAACTGGTCGAGATGGAGGATCTCATCCTGCATGACGCGGCCCGTGATATCCGCTCGCCCAGTCACGCGCTGACCATTGCCCGGGATGTGTTGCAGACGCGCCGACGCATTGTAGCGCATGAACCTGGATGGGCGTTGAGCCCAAACGGTTTGCGCAGTGTGCGACAGGCATGGCCTGTAGCGCCATTTGGTGATGGCGGCATCGCCGCAGAGAGCGAAAGTGCAGCGGAGCACGACCCGGCGGTCGATCAGCACCACCGCGACGGGGCGGGGAGGAAAGGTTGGTTGGACGATGGGCTCGAGCAGCACGATATTGATCTCGACGCCATTGACGCGGTGCTGACACGATCCGACGACGTGTTGGCAAGGGTGAAGCAGCCGCAACGGCTGGCGAAGCCGGAGACAGACCCGCTGATCCGCGAACCCGACTGGGATGAGGAGGAACGGCTCAACGAATGGCGAACCGTGTTGCGTTCGATCCGGGATCTGCCGCCGGTGTTGCAGGCTATCCTGGCGCTCGATGCCTGGAATAAGCTCGCGGTGTTGCAGCGGGCGCCGTGGTTGGGTCGTTTGCTGGCGGCATCTCTGTTACGGCGCGAAGGTCTGACCACTCAGGCACATCTTGTGGCCTTCAATGCTGGCCTCAAAACTATCCGCGTTGATCGGCGGCGGCATCGCAATTTCGAAACCCGGTTGCACGCCAGTCTCGACGGCCTGATTGCTGGCGTCGAGCTTGGGTTTAAGGAGCATGACCGGCTGTTGCTGGCACGCCAGATGCTGGAACGACGGCTGACCGGACGGCGTGCCTCGTCAAATCTGCCGGGTATGATTGAACTTGTGTTGGCCAGGCCACTTGTGTCGACAGGCCTGATAGCCAAAGAACTCGACATCACACCCCGCGCCGCCCTTCGCCTCGTCGAAGAGCTTAACCTCCGCGAAATGACCGGCAGAGGGCGGTTTCGCGCGTGGGGGATTAATTAAGCAACTGGTCTCGGAGGAGCGTCAGCAAAAGCCTACGCGTCCGAGAGGGCAAATCGCTTTATTGAGCGATCCGTGCTACGCATGTTCGAGATCCCAATTAAACTAAGGCTTACTCAATACGGATTAACGCCAGTTCGCACAAATGCGTTCATCAAATCAAGTTTGACTTTGACATATTAAAGAAATCGAAAATACTACTTTGGGCTGTGGGATTCGCGCATGGTGACTCAAGTGTCGCGGGAAGACGTGACGGTTGCTTCGAATGGTGCAAGTGGCGACTCCTGTATGTAGGAAATGCGAGGTGGGGGAATTGAAGGCGAGGGGACTTTCGGCGTTGCCGATACTTACACTAGCGAAAACTGCTGCGCGCGCGCTTCTCAAATGTCTGCCAGACGACAAGGACATCGGAAACGTCTGCATTGATCTGGACCATTTCGAAAGCAAGGAAGTCGCGAGCTTCAATGCTAGGCTCGCAACCCTACCTGTTCACGATCGCAATTATTGGCTCGGCACCCTCTACACCCTTATGATGTCACCTGTGGACCGGCGGGCTCAAGCCGCTTATTTCACACCACCTTATCTGGCGAGCGCCGTCATCGACATGACTTTGGAACATGGCTTTGATATCGAGAAGCACCACGTCCTTGACCCGGCAGCGGGAGGAGCTGCGTTTCTATCCTTAATTGCAGATAGGATGCATCGTGCGGGCTTACCGAAGAAGGATATCGCCGATCGTTTGAACGGCATCGAGATCGATGAACAACTTGCGCAGATGTCGGAATTTCTAATCGCCGAACAACTTGAGGGCTTTCGGAGCCGTCAGATTGTTAGGGTCGGAAATAGTATCTATGCACAGTCGGATGTGTCCTATGATTTGGTAATCGCTAATCCTCCCTATGGCCGCATGAGACCGAATGATCTTCCAGAAGCCAGGTGGGGGAAGGTCGCATATCGCAATCATATCAACAAATACGCGATCTTTACCGAACTTTGTCTTCGCGTCGCTAGAAAAGATGGTCTGGTTGCACTCGTCATACCCTCCAGTTTCCGAGGAGGACCGCTCTATGACCGCATGAGGTCGTTTGTTGCAAGCCAAGGACAGATATTGGTACTGGGTACTGTCACGAATCGGGCGGACGTTTTCGCTGACGTGGCACAAGATGTAAGCGTTTTATTGGTGAGAAAGGGCCCGCCGCATCGTGCCAACCACCGAGTGAAATTTCCAGCAATCACGGGAGTCGGCGTCTCTCATCCTGTTCCGGCCGGCCTACTTCCAGATGACATGTCGTCACCGTGGTTGGCTCGAACAGACGCAATGAGCGACTACGGCGGCGCAACACTGTCGGACTACGGCGTTTCTGCAAAGGCGGGATATTTCGTCTGGAATAGGGAATGGGACAGAATTTGTGATTCGGCAGATGGCTACGCCTATCCCTTGTTTTGGGCAAAGAACGTTAAGACAAAGAGCCTATGCCGTCCTTTGAACCGCAGCGGCGACGGCATTGATTTCGTTCGCGTTCCTCCCGGTAGCACTGCGATCGTGTACGGACCTGCCGCCATAGTGCAACGCATTACGAACAGCAGCCAGCCACGTCGTATCGTAGCCGCAACGGTTGACCAAGAATCGATTGCTCCCTGGAAAGGATTCGTATCCGAGAACCATACGATCGTCCTTTCCGCGTCCAACGCAACGCATCTCGATCTTCTGGTGTCGCTCCTCAATACCAAGGCGGTGGACGAACGCTACCGGGCCGTTTCGGGAACCGCCACTGTCTCGGTGAAGCTCCTCCGTAAGCTCGATCTCCCAACTCCACACGCATTTCGAACTGCATTGCAGGAGACGGACGACATAGAGGAGGCGGCGGTCATTGCCTACCGAAACGGCAATGTTCAATCGTTTTCGGAGGCGTCGTGATGAGAGGCAGCTTTCGTGGAGCCCCCAACACATCGCTGTCCGACCGCCTGCGCCAGCGTGAAGAGAACGCGAAGCATAGAAGCGCTCTGCTTGCCGCTCTTTCAACCGATAAGGAGCCAAAATGCTTCCAGGGCGAAGATCCGGCCAGTGAAAATTACAGAATTGCCACCGTTGCTGATGCGCGGCTTGCCGCGCTTGCCAACGTTCCGCTTCGACCGATCGGCGAAGACCCTCAGCCGCTCTCCGATGTCTATAACGAGATCCTCCGAGCCTCGATCGAGGCATCGGAAGAGGGCGAACCGACGGTCCTGATGACCTGGCCGGAACGGGACATCTGCCTATCGGCTATTGCGTCGCTGCTTACCCTTGCTGACGTCGCGGTGGCTAAGGAAACCATGATCGACAGGTACGGCGTAAAGGTGAAGTCATTTGAACGGCCCAAGGGCTTCAAGGCTATGATCTATCCATACGCCAGGACCACCCACGAGTTGGCCCGCGATATCCAGGTCGACCGGAAATATCTTCATCGCACCCATCTCGATCATCTGCACAGACACAGTGTCGAAAATGACGATGCCCGATCCCTCAAGGATTATCATCAGATACTGAGCCGCGTCTCCACCCTTTCCGGAAAGGGCAGGGACGGCACAATACGTGCGGAGTTCGAGCACCCGACCCTGGATGAGATTCTCCCCCACGGCGGTTGCGACGGGATCGTCCACTCCAACGGTTCGCTTCTCTGGCGGACAGCGTCGAGAACGGATCTAAGGGAACACAATACCGTCAGCAAGCACGCGAACGACGGAAATCAAGCCGAGTACTTCCTCTACGGCCTCAAACGGGGAGAGGAACACGCGATGCGAAAGGTCCGCGGCGGCCTGAACCTGATCCTCTTTGACCTCACGCGGACAGGAAGAGGCAGGCTCGGCGACGATTGGGTCGATCGGGCCGCCCGCATATACAAGCTGATGCGGAAAGCATTTCCCCGCACCGGCTTCGTCGCAATCACCGAGGATCCGTGGACCTTCGACAAGACACGGTTCGAGATATTCAGTGAGATTAACGAGCCGCGTAGTCGGAAACTCCAGCCTGCAAAATCCAAGACCATCACGGCACTATCTTCGCTGGTTCTCGAATCCCGGGAAGAAGCGATCGCCTGGTCCGGAGTAGAGACTGTCCAAGTCAAGGGCTTCAATGGGCCCGGCCGGAAGATCATAGATGACTTGCGGGCGGTGCGTCATCGGGTGAAGCGGGGAGGCGATCCCTCCGGGCTTGCTGCGATCAACGATATCATCGCGAAGCTGCGTCGGACCTCGTGCCTTCCCGGCTCCTTTTCAGCCTTCAACCAGTATCTTTTCAACGAGCACGGCCAGGCAGCCGCGGCGGACGTGATTGAGAATTACCGCGTTGCACCGCAAGTGCAGATGCTTCAGCAGCCGTCCCATCGAGCATTCGTCGTCGGTGGGTCCGAGCTAGCCGCCGCGCTGCAGGAGGCCGCGACGGCGATGACGGAGTTCAATCGAGCAACGCCGATGTCGAAGATGTTGGAGCATGCCGTCGGCAGGGTCATTAACTCGTCGTCCAAGACACTCTTCATGTTCCGAAAACAGACACTTGCCGAGTTTGCGGAGGAATATCTTTGCCGGGTTATTCCGAATTTGCGTGCCAAGCTCGACAACGAGATGATCGTCTTCTCCGGCCCCGGCGGTCTCACGGACATCGCTGGCTTCGCTCCGTCCGAGCGAAACAGGTTCAAGAGGATCTTCGTTGTATCTCCACCGCGCGATGGAGTTCTCAGTTTCTTCGCTCGGACATGGCTGCCCGCGGAGGTCATCGTTCTCGCCGACGGAGACACGCTCAAGTATTCGGCCCGCGATGCGTCCCGATTGGCAGAGCAGCTCAGGGAGCCGGAGATAGCGTCCAGACTTCGCCTGTTCGCTGACAATGCCCAGAAGGATGTGGCTGGTCTGGGCATGGCTCCGATTGAGCTTTCCGAGACTCCCGAGCTGCCGGAAGAAGTACATTTTCCGTCAGAGTCCGTGATCAACCTCGTCGGGGCGTACAGCAAAACCGACGGCGAGCTGATTGAACTCACGATGGAAGGCGGTCAGACGATTATCGCTCGCCCGGGTTCGGCACTCGTGCGCCTGGACACCTCGCGGTCTATCCAGACTTTCAGACGGATAGCCGCAAAGGATGCCCATGAGCGGGACAACATATGCGTCATTAGCTCCAGCTTCGTTGACCGCGCACGCCTCCTTCTAAGCATCCGGGCCAATGCATCACAAGCAATCCGGGACTACCACGAGGAGGTGATGGATCGCTTTGCAAGGCTCAGCGGGCTTCATGAGAGCGACAAGATCCGGACTCTCATCAACAAAATGGGCGATCCCAATCTTCAGATCGCAACGGTTCGTCGATGGGTTCACCTCCAGAAGCAGCTGCAGGCCCGACTGGAGGATGTGGTCACCCAAGCCCCACGACAGCCCGAAACCTTCACCAAGTTCACGGCTGCCCTGGGGATCACCGCCAATCTTGCAAACCGCTTCTGGCACTGGGGCGTCCGCGCCCAGCGTAGCTTCAGAATGAAGGCCGGAATGGAATTCCACGACGCCTACCTCAACATCCTGACCGATCCAGACGCGTCCCTCGCTTTTGCCAGGGATACCAAGCGCGCCAACGAAATCGCCCAGCTGATACGCCTAGCTGAAGAATACGTCTCGCCAGTCAGAGCCATCCGGAGATTCAAGCCATGATGAAGGCCAAGACACCCAGCGAACTTTCTAGCATCGATGTCGAACTTAAGGAAGCTGTCTGCGACGCGCTGGTTAACATGATCACCCGGCGGGCAAGCGGGACCGACGAGGCGGGTCGGATCGTATATGGCAAGAGCCCACGCAGAAGCGTCTTCTCCGGCCAGTTGTTGCCCAGAATGTCGAGGGAAAACGAGGACGAAACGTCCGACATCAAGATTGCCGCAATCGGCATGGACTTCAATATCGATGCAGAGAGTTCGTCCGAGATCACTGTAGCCCCACGGTTTTCCGTCTATGTGCGCGTCCTTCCCACCTGGGAGGAGATCTCCACCGAGCGGTTCGGTATCGCAATCGATTTCAAGCTGAGAAAGGACAAGAAGCAGGAGATCGACGAAGAGATCCGCGGACGTCGCCAGGAACTTTATGCCCAGGAGAAACTGGATCGTTCGGACTGGAACGAGCTGTCACAGGAGGAGAGGGAGGCACTTCACTCGCGCAGACGCGAGATCCGCGACAGCCTTCGCAACAGCGTATACGGGAAGCATGGCATCATCCTGGACAAGGCGAGCCTCGACAGGTTCGGAAGCTCCGAGGGTAGTCAGACGGAAGAGACGGATGAGGCTGCTCCCGTCGACGGCGCCGAAGATCCGGATGCCGCTCCATCACCGGCCATAGGCAGGCTTGTGACTGGCGGCGCGCAGATCCCGACAGCCCTGCTGTCGCCCGCGGCCATACCGCCCAAATGGAAGCGGATCGACCTGAAGCTGCCAAGTTTCACCTGGTCGGCAGCACTTTCCGGAAGCGCCCTGAAGGAACAGTTCGAACAGTTCTCGAATACCATGATCACCGAGGTGCTGGCGCAGCTTGCAGAATGGCTCAGTGGCGAGGGCGCGAAGATCGCCTGGCGGGACCAGACCGTCTCGCCAGCCAACGCGGCCAGCAAAGCCGATTGGAATAACTTCATTGCCGAGTTGTTGAAGGCACCCGCCGATCCGAAGCTACTCCCTGACCTTAGAGCAGTGGCGCTCCGTGCCGAGCGACAGCGAGACTTCGCGGATCCGTCTCGCGCATCGATCCGGGTTACACTCGACAACGGCTGCACTGAGCTTTCCAAGGTAGAGTCCCGATACAAGTGCAATGCCATCTTCGGGACGAGCATTTCCTTGAAGATGTTAAGAGGCGATCACAGGCCAATTCAGCTCGACCGCGTAGAGGCGTCGTATAGATTCCGCGATTTCATGACCTATCCGGCAATAGGCTTAAACTGCGGCGTGGAAAGCCAGGAGATCGAGGAGGGACTTCTGGAGCTTTCGACGACTTGGTCACCGCGTTTCAACCAGCCTCGTATTGTTCCGCGCCGGATTGACCGTGTCGAATACCGGTTCCGACCGCTGGCCGATGGTTATGACGTCTCCCGTCTGCTTGATCTCGCCGACGAGTATCGCAAGTGGATCGACGAAGAGGAAAGGGATATCGCACCGAAAATCGCACGTGGGCTTTCTTCCGACGACGCAGTACGAGAACAGGAGCGGTTTGCAACCGACCTAGCCGGGCAGCGACTGGAGGCACGCCATATCGAGCAGGGCGTACGAGTACTGATATACGCCCGCGAAGCTGCACTCGCCGCCACGCAAGCTACGGGACTGGAAGCGGACAGGCTTCGACGGAAAGCGGCTCCATGGCAAGCGTGGCTAATGATGAATGAATCCTTTGCACGGCGCGATCGAAAAGACCCTGAGAGAGGTTGGCGCCTATTTCAGCTCGCCTTCATACTGGCTCACATTCCGACTTTTGCGTCCCGGATGGAGGAATATTCCGACGCCTTCGACGTCGAGCGTGATGAACTTGCAGTAAGCCTGCTTTACTTCCCCACGGGCGGCGGCAAGTCAGAAGCGTTCTACGGTGCGCTAGTGTTCGCCGTCTTCCTCGATAGACTTCGGGGCAAGGAACGCGGCATAACCGCGATGATCCGCTATCCCCTCAGACTCCTTACTCTCCAGCAGGCGCAACGCCTCCTGCGGCTGATTGTGTGGAGCGAGGTGGTTCGCAAGGAAAAGAAGGTCGGAAACTGGCCAATAGAGATCGGCTTCTGGGTCGGATCGTCTAACACGCCAAACCGTTTCAGCGAATTGAAGGCAGCTCTGCCGAATCTGGGCGACTATCCGGACGATCAGGAAATCGGGTACGGCCGGAGCAGAGAGGCGAAGCGGTATCAGGAAGCACAGGCTTCTTACAACAAGATCCCGACGTGCCCATGCTGCGGGCAGGCCACCGGGCTGCGGAAGTTCAAGGCGGCCGGTGGAAAGGCTGAATTTGCCGCCATCATCTGCTTCGATGCGAAATGCGAGTGGAACAAGATCCATGAGGGCGTTAGTCCGCTTCCCTTTCTGCTAACCGACGATACCATATACCAGCGAGCTCCCGCGATTGTACTCGGCACCGTCGACAAGCTGGCAATGCTCGGCCAGAGCACGTCTACCATTACGGAAATCCTTGGAATGTTCGGACTGGCCCGATGGATTGGTCCGGATGGACATCTGTCCAGCCCATCTGATAGGGAGACGCTGCTCAACGGTCCCGCGGCCGTTGGTCTTCGTGGCGTCGCCCCCGCCTACGAGAACGGTAGCAGTGTTTTCGTCGATCCGTTTCCATCGCTCATCATCCAGGACGAAGCTCACCTTCTCGAAGAAAGCCTGGGCACATTCAGCGGTCTTTTTGACACCCTGCTCGACAACACCTTCACGACAATCAGCCAGATGGCCGGGGAAAAGCTGGCAGTAAGCCGATACAGAGATGCTTCCAACAAGCTCGTTCCGCGTCTTCCCAAGATCGTGGCGGCAACCGCCACCATCAGCGATCCCGATCGACAGCTCAGGACACTCTATCAGCGAAAACCGCTGCGATACCCGTATCCCGGTCCTGACATCTATCGCTCTTTCTTCGCAGAGCCGGATCGAGCCCCGCCAACAAATGGCGAACGCGTGGCTCTATCGACGGAACTGCCGAGCCACCTCGTTCCCGAGGCGACGGCACCTTGGATGCGTCTCTACGTCTCCTTGATGACCAATGACGCCACCCACACAGTGACCACGGTTGGAGTTCTGAGCTCCTTCCACACCGTCATCTCCCATCTGTGGTGCGATTTGCTCGATCCCGCCCGAACTCAGACCGCCATCGGCGAGCTGTCAGCATCGGTATCGGCGGGAAAGCTAGGCGCCTGGAGACGTGCCGCCATCGGGCGCGCTACGACCGAAGGACGCGAAGACGAGATCATGGCACTTGTGGACCTCCATCGCATTGCGCTTGCCTACGTGACCAACAAGAAGGGCGGCGACCAGATCATCGATGCTTTGCACTCTGCCGTGGCACAGAAGCACGCGGTAGCAGGGATTCCTCAGACCAAGTTTCGCAGCAGACTAATCTCCGGCGGCATCGACATGCAGGAAATCCAGAGCGTGATGAAGGACGCCGAGACATCATTCGCTCAAACCGGATATCCAGAGATCGGCGAAACGCTCAGAAACATCGTCGCCACCTCGGCAATCAGCCATGGCGTAGATGTGGACAGATTCAACAGCATGTTCTTTGCAGGACTGCCTTCCGACATCGCAGAGTACATCCAGGCCTCGAGCCGTGTCGGCCGAACTCATGTCGGGTTCGTCATGCTGCTTCCCACCCCGCAAAGCCGGCGCGACCGGTATGTGATCGAGACACACGACATCTTCCATCGCTTCCTGGAGCGAATGATCGCCCCGCCTGCCGTGGAACGGTGGTCGGACGCGGCCATCGACCGGGTCCGTGCCTCATACTTCCAGACTTGGGCGATGTTAGGGGATGCCAGCAATTTTCTCAACCTGCCGGATAATCGGAAGTCGGAATTCGTCACCCGGGACTCGACCACGATCCTAAGCCGACTGGCCACCAGGGATACACTTGGCTTCGCCAACGACATCGGCTCCTTCATGCTCGCATCGATGGGGTTCGCCGGGAAAGGCCCCGATGCGATCGGCAAGCCCGTTGCTGGGGAATACTACCGAAGCCGTACCGACGCAGCTTCTCAGAACCTCAGCAGAGCGATGAAGGATTTGAATTACGAGGCTAAGTTGCGGCGCTACTGGGAAGAACAGGATTCGACGCTTAAGAAACCGATGACCTCCCTTCGCGACGTGGACGAGGCAGGCCTGATCGTTGCTGCAGACTTCGACCGTAATGCATCAGGAAACACCCGCATCATGGATGCCGCCGACATCGCTGCCGTCATGAGGTCAATCCGAAGGCAGCGCGGGGATGCCGCGGAAACAGACGGCGAGATCGAAAGGCTGGAGAGTTGATATGAGCGGTGGAGCTAAGACGCTAGACATGGAGCGCGGCCGCAAGCGCCGCCCATCTCCCGAAGAAACGGAAGCGGCGAAGAAGGCGGCGCCGCCAATCATGCAGCGCTCGCGCGCGCAAATCGCAACATCCTATGCTCCCGGTGTCCTGATGACATGGGAAGGAGGGCGGGGTATCTGCAAGTCGGTCCCGATCAGAATGCCGTTCTCGCAGCGTTTGCCCAGAAACGTCAGCGACACTATCTTCGAGGGCGTCCGCGAATTCGCGGAAAGCTGGAGGGAGAGAGCTAGGGAAGGGTGCCCGGATGCGCTCGACGAATTCATTCTCGACGACGCCTTCTACGACCTTGCCACCAAGGAAGTGAGGATCAACCAGACGGATTTCGTTCTGAACCAGCCGAACGTCGTGGGGTACGTCCCTTACCCGTTGTTGTTTCAGTGCGGAGATTGCGGGACCGTTCGAGAATACAGGAGCGTCTCCGAACTGGCCGATAGGAAACTACCTGCTCGCTGCAAGGACCACGAATCCCGCTGGACGCAGGTAGACGTCGTATACGCACACTGGTACGGTACCATTGAGCCGCTGAGCCCCTACAACTATACCTTCGACGATCGCGCTGGCGCGACGCGGCAGATTACGCACTGCACCTGCGGATGGCAGCAATTTACTCTGAAGAACAGCGCTCCTGTGTTTTCAGAATGGAAGTACGTCTGCGAGGGATGCGGGACGCCGCGCGATCTCAAGAAGGCCGAACGACATGTCCTTCAGAAGCTCAAAACCGACAGTCTAAAGCCTTGCGGCAAGTCCTTCGAGTGGATCGAAATCGACATGCTTCCGGTATCGTATCGAGCAAGCAGCGCCTTCTATCCGCAGCGCGCGAGCTTTATCGAACTCCGGGAGACCAAGGTCGTCGAGCTGATGAGGACGACACATACGGAGGAGCTTCTGCAAAAGCTCGCCGAGATTCATTCCATACCGTATCAGGAGCCGTCCGATGCGGAGATTGAGTCCAAACTGGAGAAAGATGGTAAGCAGGACGATTGGGAAGAGTATAAGTCTCTTCGAAAGATGTTCCAGAAGCGCGCCGAAGGAGCGTCCGATCGTGCCGATCTCGGCAATGCGATGCGAAAGCTCCGCGAAGGTTGGTTCGACGCAGGTCTGCTTGAGAGAGGAAGACTGCAGAGCCAGGCAATCGAGTTCGCCGTGGGGATTCGCAAGGACTGGGCTCGGAAGTTCGACCCTATCAGATTGACGATTGAACACGCAGCCTTCGTAGAGGAACACATCCAGGACTCCCAGTCGGGGGTTCGGAAGACGGCGGTTGATGTCCTCAATCCCGATATCACACTCATGGAGAAGGCTGGCGTCCCAGACAAGCTGAAGCGCTATCAGGCCGATATCAAGGACCTATTCGGAAAGACTGGTATCAGCCAGATGTATTTGCTCCGCAGCCTGCCAATCTGCGAGTACAGTTTCGGTTACACCCGCGTTTCGTCGACGCCAGTTTACCAGCGTGAGTCTAACAACCGCAAAGTCCCGATGCCCGTGCGCTTGGTGGCGTTCGATACGATGCGGGATGGTGACAGGCCGATTTACGTCACGCAGCAGAAAAACGAGGCGCTCTATATCAAGCTTGACGAGCAGCGCGTCCTGAAATGGCTCCAGAAAAACAATGTGGAAGGTCTCCCAACCTCCGGATCGGACCTCGCAAGAGCGTATCTTGAATCCTACCAGGATTTCGGCCAGTTCCTCGACAAGTACAAGAACAAGGAACGACAAGGCAAATCGCGAGAGATTGCGCCGTTCGTCTACATGCTCCTCCACTCCCTTTCCCACCAACTAATCCACTCGCTGGCGGATGCGTCCGGCCTCGATCGAGATGGCATCGGCGAGTACATATTCCCCGCCGATCTCGCATTCACGATCTACCGGAAGGGGATGACCCCGGATCTGGCCAACATCTCGGCCATGTGGCGAAACCACGCTATGGACTTCCTGCGGCGCTCGATCGATGCGCGAATGCTTCGATGCGGCTCAGGGAGTCTGTGTGACAGCCGCGGCGGCGCTTGCCCAGCCTGTATAATGGTGAGCGAGGTCTCATGCAGCGCGTCGAACCTATTACTTTCCAGATCAGTTCTCAAAGGCGGCCCGGCGCCCGAATGGGAGGCTCCTGGCTCTGCCGACATCGTCGGTTACTTTAGTTTTGAGCTCGATACGTGGCCGGCCCTTGATTAGCTCTACAGATCAGAGATCGCCTAGTTGTGACGAAACCCCTTGAGCGCACCGACGGGATATTGCCTTTTTAACATTTTGCGATAAGGGCGCAGCAGCATCTGGTGATTGACACGCCGCTTATTTCAAAATGTAACGGTTATGAACACGATCTGAAACCTCGTTGTGCGACGAGCAGCTGCCCTGATCTGCGGACTCGTTCGCGAAAATGGTAATAATGTCATCACTCACGTCGAAGCGTCGCGCAATTAGTCCATCCGGGATAAGGGACGACAAATGAAAACCGAAATCCATAGCGTGTTTCTTTTCGATACCCCCAGTACTTTCAAACAGAAACTTATAGAATATGAGTCACCCCCTAATATTCCACGCTTAATCACAGCAATTCGGCTTCAATCGACTGAGGAAATTGGTTGGAGCACGTGCCCCTTGAGAATGATCTTTGTGCACTCAATTTCGCCTATTATCGGTTCAAGGATCGACAAATCTTCACTCGTCGAGAAAATCACCTGTTGCCCACGATCCTTTGATTTCGCTGCTCTTCGCAACAACTGCTCGAAGCTGACCTTCGAAGATGATTGCTGTCGCGGTTCGTCAAAGACCAAAACACCCGGGTGGTTTGTAATGTTTAATGCGGCCAGTTCGAGCAAGCCCAGCTGATAGGCCCATTTTAATCGTATTGCATCGCTGGCAGAAGTTTCAAAACCGATTTCAAAACCTTCAACTTCGGGGCGATACGTATCAAGGGAAATAGCAAGATCGTCAGGTCGAAATGTTTTAAAACCGAATTGCTGTGCTTGCGCACGTAGCAATTCAGATAGTCGGTTAAGCTTTGCCTTATCGCTGTCAGATAGCTCGTCGTCAGGGAGCGCGTTTCTCTCTTTAAGGAGAGCCGTGTACTGCTTGGACAAATCGCTGAAGCCGTTTACCGCACCATCAAATAAAGACTGTAGCTCCGAAAAATCTTTGATCTTCTGTTCAATCAGAATGCGCTCCTCAATCGCTGAAGCTGAAACGCTTGTCGCTGGTGCGACTAGGTCAGCTCTTAGGGTTCTAATTGCCGTATAGGCTTCGCTGAGGTCACGATTTAGCTGTGAAACTAAACCTTCACGGTCTTGATTTTCCTCTTCCTCGCGCCGAAGTATATCTTCAAACATTTTGATTTCAGATTTAATGTATGAGACATTATCTTCGATTGGCATAATCGATGCGAGCGCGTTCTGAGATAATAGAGTATCTTGTAATCCTTGTTCGCAGGTCGGGCAGCGGTCAGGACTAAGGGACCATTGAACGCCTGAAAATCGCTGTAGTTTTTGAACATCTTGGTTTTTCTGAAGATCTTCCCGCAAGGCGTGGATTCGCCGTGTCAGGGCGTCAACATCTGCCAATTTTACTTGCCTCAACGCGTTAAATGAAAGACGTTGGACATTGAGGCGCTCAACTTGCGTGAGCACCTCGGCGAGTTTGGCTTCTATGGCTGGCACATTGTCGGACACAATGGGTACTTCTGCTTGGGAAATGGAGTCGTGTTCGTACCTCAGCGACCTAAGATACTCATCAAGTGGCGTCCACCCACCTTGTGTTGCTACTGATACGAAACCACTCGTAATCGCATTTAAATCAGTGACAGGCTTCTTAGAAAGTGCCTCTATGCGTGAGGCAGATCGATTCAGAAACTGGCTGAGTTCTTGCCAATTTGTTTCCCATCTGCTCGTAAGAACGTTGATGCGTTGATTTAACTGTTCACGTTTGCGTTCTAATTCATAGGCCTCAAGCCCCGCGATGAACTCGACCGCTCGTTTGTGGACCTCTCGAATGCGAAAGTATGTAGGTATGGCTGCGGGAATGGAGGACCATCCGGACTTTTGTTCTACCCAGAAAAGAGGGAAAACAGTTTCGAGATAGAGCTTAATGTCTTCCTTCTCGTAACCTCGAACTATGGGGAGCTCCCAACCAAGAAAGTTCTCAAAGAAATGATGGAACCCATCCTCGCGTTGAGCCGCACCTGGGTCTCGGACGAAGAACTGCTGGGTTCGATAATGGCCTTCGGGGTCAGACAGTCCAGGGCCGAACTGTACAGTTATCAGGCGATCGTCGAGTTTTGAGACAATAGGGCGATGAACTGTTACTGTTGTGCCAACTGAATTCTCCAGTTCGAGCATCACATCAGATTCAACGACTCGCACGCTCGCGCCACTATCTGTTAGAAGATGGCTTGTCATCGCGTGTGGTAGTGGAATTTCTCGACGCGGGCTGAGCATCCGTTCTAAACCAAGTGCGTAAATCATCCCTTGAAGGCAGGTTGATTTCCCCATGGTGTTGTCAGCCCAGAGAACATTTAGCCCGTCGGTAAAACCGAGCTCAACTCCGTACGAGCCCTGCTCTGTGAGTGCACGAAGCTTAAAGCGTCTCAATTTAAAGGTCATATAAGCTCCTCCGGACGCCAAACCGTTTTCATAAATTTATCTGTCAGCTTCGGCGCAACTTCAGAAAGGAAGCTTCGCTCGGCGTGTAGCACGTCGCTGTCTTTGGCGATTTCCTCAGCTGCTTTACGACCCTCATCTGTCAAAACAACCACCGATCCTTTGTTAACGCTTACAAGACCCATCGAATGACTTAGCGCCACCGCGCGGTTCAGCCACGGCTCGACTCTGACCGATACGTCTAGTGGACGATATCGTCCCGCGATCAATCCAATTGCCTCCTCCCGCCCTTGTTCGAGCCGCACATTGTGTGCAAGAAACTGGAGTTTCTGAAAACTCGCCTTTTTCCCTCGACTGTAGAATACACTTAGGAGCAGTATCGCCAATCCCCAAGCCATCCGCAGATCGCCGGCGACGGGTTCAGGGCGTACGGTAAACGTGAATTTGGATGTATTCAGAATGTCTAAGAATGTGCTTTTACTGGACATTTGGAAAATCCAATGGGCATTGCATTATCCATTCAGAGATTGTTCCGAACACGAGCTGATCGACGTTTTCCTGCGACAGGTTTGGCGCCGCCCCCTTAATTGCTTCCTTGAGGTTTACAATCTCATCGTTCAAGATGCCGCTGGCTGTAATTGCAGTGGGTCCTGCAAACTCTAAATGGCGCCTTCGACTTGCAATCGCTGTGGCAAGGTTGTCATGCAACTCGGGGGCCTGAGAACGAAGGGCACTCATAAACGCTGCGCCTTGCAGATGATAACGGGCAGCATCTGCAACCGCATCTTCGAGTTTCTGAGGAGTTGTTCGCTTTGCAAGCTTAGTGCGAGCGGTGGAAAGCAAATCCTGTGACCCTTCCTTCTTCTCCCAAGAGCTAATTTGAGGATCAGTTGGATTAGGGATGCTGAGTTTGATCAATGATAGTTGCGCTGCGTTGAGCGTTAGGACATCAGCGCCAAAAAAAGCTTGATCATGAATAAGCACCTCAAACTCAGGGTCGAGATAATGGAGGGTTTTCGATCGGAGCTCAGTGGTCTTGTTCGCGCAGTGTATGTTGACGTCCTTGCTATCGTGTAATGGGCTGAGCAAGACCCATCTCTTTATCGGTGCGCCAAGGAAGAGTTTTGATACGATAACGTTGTTTTTTTGAAGCTTACCCAGATCCCTAGTAATCTTATCTTTCTGCTTCTTCGCGCGTTCAGCTACTCCGATAGGTTCTTCTACCGAGTAACACTGATATGCTACACTGTCTTTATTGCAGTAGTAGTCGATCCCAAGATCGCCTTGATCTTTGGCGGGTACCTTTTGAACGTTTAAAGCACCATGTCGACAATTCAGCAACCCAAGCGCGAATATCTCCCAGTCGTCGGGATTCCATATCGTTGTTGTTGACGGCAAGACTTCCCCCCAGCGTTCAGTAGGTGCAATTTACATGAAGTAGGGTTGCGTGCAATTAGAGATTCGCAGCTGTGGGTAGCATCTTCTGGATTTTGGATCTCATTGGTAAACGGTCCTAGACTGAATAGGTTAACCGTAACCGCTGTTCTGGCCCCACATTCTGTTTGATTTTGCACTCTGTCATTGAGAGTTAGCGAATGGATAGAACGGAGTTTCTCCATGGAGCCTCGAATGGAGTTTCTCTCAAGCGATCAGAGTAAGCGTGACAGCCATCGTCAGTGGCCAGCTGATTTAAAAGCCCGGATTGTTTCGGAAAGCTTGCGCCCTGGT
>NZ_JBLZOF010000010.1:0-124308 GCF_049199085.1 Ochrobactrum sp. EDr1-4 | reverse complement strand
GGCCGCAGGTTCAAATCCTGCCCCCGCAACCAAAATCTCAAAAAAAAATACTAAAACCTTTGATGCACACGCCATATTCGTAGCTATACCGCCTCTACAAGCTACATGAGAAGCCCGTTCAACCAAAATCGATAATCAATCGACTATCGATCGCACCACGAACGGCACAAATCCTGAACACAAAACCAAAATCTCCAAAAAAACGACCCAGATTTATCAACCAGCCTACCTGCCTATCATTACAACGGCAAAACACACCCAAAAACAGCCCGCCCCGAGCGGGCTTTTTGCTTTAGGAAATGGTATCCAGAAATAGTGCAGCTATAAGATGCTGAAATCGGGAAAAGCATGATGACGCAAATGCAAACACTCTTTAAATGAGCCGGAGAAGTCTGCGGGGGTGCTGTAAGACCGTAGCGTTAAGTAACACCATCTCTGATACTATCGAGCGTGGCAAGCCACATACCTTGCCGCCTTAGCTTCAATGAGCGGCGGCGGCAGTTGATGGCATTCGTCGAAAGCAATCGGGCAGCGCGTGGAAAAACCGCAGCCCTTTGGTGGATTGGCTGGGCTTGGCAGATCACCGCGAAGGACAATGCGCTTACGTTGGCGTTGAGCGATGGGATCAGGCAACGGAATGGCTGAAATCAGTGCTTCCGTATAGGGATGCGCAGGATTATCGAAAATATAAGAGGTCTTGCCCGTCTCAACGATGCGTCCAAGATACATCACAGCAACACGATCTGCAAAATGCCGCACAACCGAAAGGTCGTGGCTGATGAAAAGATAAGACAGGCCAAATTGTCTTTGCAGATCGAGAAGCAGGTTAAGTATCTGCGAACGGATAGAAACATCGAGCGCCGAAACTGGTTCGTCCAGGATCATCAGCTTGGGATTAAGCGCAAGCGCACGTGCAATTACGATGCGCTGTCTTTGCCCACCGGAAAAAGCACCTGGCATTCTCGTGGCATGTTCTGGATGAAGCCCTACCAGTTTAAGCAATTCCGCAACTCGGGCGCGACGTTCTGCTGAAGTGCCGATCTTATGGATTGCAAGCGGCTCAGCGATGCTCTCGCCGATTGTGAGTTTCGGATTAAGCGCAGAAGCTGGATCTTGAAACACGATTTGAATATCACGCGATAGTCCGCGTATGGTTTCGGAAAGACCATGCGTAACTGGCTTTCCATCAAAACTGATTGTGCCTGATGTGGCTTTCGTCATGCCCAAGATTGCAGTGCCGAGCGTGGACTTACCGCAACCGGATTCACCAACCAGTGCAACACTTTCGCCACGAGTAATATTGAGGCTAACGCCATCAACGGCTTTGACGTGATTAACAGCACGGCCCAGCAAGCCACCGCGAATCGGATAATGAACTTTGAGATTATCGACAGAAAGCAGCGTGTCGCTCATAATAGTGCTCCCACATGTTGCGAACGCCAACAGGCAGCGGCGCCAACATCAATGCGTGCCGATAGTTTCGGTATCTGCGCGCTGCAATAATCTTCGGCAATAGGACAGCGTGGTGCAAAGCGGCATCCATCGGGCCATGAACCAATGTCGGGCACGATACCTTCAATAGTTGGCAGATGGGTTTTAGGTGCCCCCTCCAGTCGTGGAATGGTTGAGAGCAGAAGTTTTGTATAAGGATGCTCCTGTTGAGCGAAAATCGCTTCAACCGGAGCCTGTTCGATCACGCGCCCTGCATACATAACCGCTACGCGATCAGCCATATCTGCAACGACGCCCATATCATGGGTAATGAGCAGAATGGCAGTTCCTGTTTCGTCGCGCAGTTTCTTCATCAGATCGAGTATTTGCGCCTGAATGGTAACATCAAGCGCCGTTGTAGGCTCATCGGCTATAAGCAGTTTAGGCCGACAGATCAGAGCCATGGCGATCATCGCGCGCTGACACATACCGCCCGACAGCTCGAAAGGGTATTGCCCAGCCCGGATCTCAGGTTCTGGAATCCCCACCTCTTCGAGCATGGCAATAGCGGCATGGCGCGCGGCTTTACCACTCAGATTGCGATGAACGATGAGGCTTTCCTCTATTTGCTTGCCGATTTTCATCAGCGGATTGAGTGAAGCCACAGGCTCCTGAAAAATCATCGCCAAATCGTTGCCGCGAAGATGACGCCGCTTGTTGTCAGATACGCGCAAAAGATCAGTTTCGCCAAAGCGAATGCTCCCAGAGGCTACTTTTGCGACCTTCGGCAAAAGTCCCATGACTGAAAAGGCAGTCAATGATTTTCCGCAACCGGACTCACCGACAACGGAAAGGATTTCACTTTCATCGACATGAAAGTTGACACCATCCACCACGGGTTGACCGGCAATCTCGATGACAAGCCCTTCGACTGTAAGCACAGGTTTCGTCATTCTGCCTCCGTGCGCACTGCTGCCCAAGGATGGTAAGGATGTGCCATGCCGATATTGTGGCCATCTTCACGCATCACAACTGAAGGGATCGAGAAATTCACGGGATAGAGCGTATCCTCAATAATCTCGACTGGAAATTCTTCGTTTAAACGGGCCGCCACGTCGGGCTGTGCACGTTCACTCACGCGTAGCTTAACCCCGCTGCCATCAATACGCGGCGCATGAAACGCCGCTTCCGGCGACATGCCAAAAACGTTAATATAGGACAATATCTGCGCCACTGCTGGCATGATCTGGCGGCCGCCGGCTGCACCAAGTGCGATATAAGGTACACCATTTTTGCTGGCAATGATCGGGCACATATTGGCGAGTGGCTTGACACCCGCTGCAATCGAATTTGGCTGACCGGGTCGCGGATCAAACCACATCATTCCATTGTTCATGAGAAGATCAAGCGACGGTGCAACCACTTTTGAACCAAAGCGCGACAAGAGCGTGTTGGTGAGTGACACCATTGTGCCATCGCGATCAACAACGCTGATATGTGTGGTGCAGCTTTCGCCATTGCTGCCATGACCAAGTGTTCTCAAACGCTCTTCAGATGCGCGGCGGATTGATCGCGCGAAGGCGAGCGCCGTTTTGCCAGAAAGCGGATTTTCTTGGGGTAGGGTCCGGTTCAGTTCATCAAGAACATGTTTAAGCGTTGGACCACCAGAAAGCCCGGGAATGGCATGTATCGTTGAGCCATGATAATCAACAGAGAGCGGCTTTTTCCATTTCGGTTCAAAATGGATGAGATCGTTTTTGTCGATGAGACAACCGCCATCTAGCAAATCTATGAGCAGCTTTTGAGCAATTTCGCCTTCATAAAAATCCCGCGCACCAGCTTTTGCTAGTCGTTCAAGCATGGCTGCTTTCTTAGGCATCGGAATGTGGCGCGGCGACCCCGTTTCAGGAACACGCGGTGCACGCCCTTGATCAAGAAACAGGGCGCTTGAGGCAGGGAAGCGGTTCAAACCTTCGCTATCAATGGCAAGACAGAGCGTGGTGAACCAGTCGATCTGTAGACCGCGTTGCGCATGTTCGATAGCGGGTTGCAACGCATCAGCGAAGCTGATTGAGCCGAAACGTTCCAATGCTGATGCAAGGCCGGCTATCGCACCCGGCACGCAGATCGAACTATAACCGATCAGGTTTTTGTCAGCGATCACCTTCGGCCAGTTAAACCAGTCACCATCGCTGCCCGGAGCAAGTGGATAATCGTTTGGGTCGATATTGCGCGGCGAAACAACATTGAAATCGAGCGTATTTACAGTGCCGCTTTTGCCATCAGCATGAAGCAAGAAGCCGCCACCGCCCACGCCTGAAAGCCACGGTTCGACCACGCTTAAGACCAATGCAGTTGTTACGGCAGCGTCCATAGCATTGCCACCACGACGCAAAATAGCCGCGCCTGCTTCCGCAGCGAGCCAATTCTGGCAGGCAACCATGCCGCCTTCACTTAAGCTCTGCTTTTTCTGGATTGCCCAGCTCTCAGCCATTCGCCTGTCCAAATCTACGATTTCCAATGGCATCGGGGATATTTGCATCGACAGCAAAACATCCGAGATTGGCGGATGCTTTATGATGGGCTGCAATCTCCGCAGCAGTTGCTACCCATGCATCGCTTTGACTGGTTATGTTGTCCAAAAGCTCTTCTAAAAGTGCGATGCGTTGCGCACGCCCCGAAATCCAGTCATGGACCGTCAGCGTAAACAACCCACCAAAGCGGTGAAGGGTGCGCCATTCGGAAATCCAATCCTGCAAGATTGCCTGTCCAGACTGAAATGGCCACTTGTCGCGCCCACCGCCCTCAAACTTGAAGAAAATGGCATCGTCGGTTGCCCATTGCACAGGAATTTCTGTGACACCGTCGATTTCATAGGGGTGATCAAAGCCCGAAAGAGACGAGTCATAGGCCAAACCTATACGCTTGATTTCGCGAAGCATATGTGGGGTCAATTCCCATGCAGGCGAACGAAAACCAACTGGCTTTTTGCCTGTCTGTTTAACGAACAATTCGATGCTTGCTTCAAGCGCTCCGGTAAATTCCGCGTCTGATACATCGGCGACGATCTCGTGGAAATATCCATGAAGGCCGACTTCATGTCCCGCTTCAAACAATGCTGGCAAAATTTCCGGGTTGGTTTCAGCGGTCAGTCCGGGGACATAAAAGCTGGCTTTTACGTTGTATCGTGCGAAAAGGTCGACCAGCCGGTACAACCCGGTACGGGGGCCGAAGCTTCGGATTTCAAGCGTTGCCAAACGATCCGGGACCGCATCGCGATGTGCCCACATGAACGGAACCTGCGCATCTACATCGACAGACAACAACGTCGCGGACTGCTTGCCAGACGGCCATTGATAATCGGGCCATGGCGATTTGATGGCGAGTTTTTCGATCATAGCGCCTTCTTTTTCTGCTGGAAAACAGCCGATGAACCGATGGAATTGCCGCCATCGACCGTCATTGTGGCGCCGGTCACATAGGTTGCTGCCGACGATGTTACATAGAGTACAGCCGATGCCACATCGGGGGCTGAAGAGGCACGTCCGAGAGGGATCGATGACGTCACCGTGTTCACGTGTTCATCGGACAGCGAACTCACATCACTTCCGGCCGCAAAGCCCGGTTCGACGGCATTAACCCGAATTCCATATTCTGCAAGTTCAAGTGCAAAGCCTTTTGTCAGACGATCAAGGGCCGTCTTCGAGGTGCAATAAGGAACGACAGTTGTGCGCATTTTGCGCGCAGCACCTGATGATACATTGACAATAGAACCGGCCGTTTTGGTATCGATCATCTGTTTTGCAAAAAGCTGCGATAACAGGAATGGTGCGCGCAAATTGACGCCCATGATACGGTCCCAATCATCAAGCGAAATATCGAGCAAGAAGCCTGACGGATAAATTCCAGCATTGTTGATGAGAATGTCTGGCGCACCCCAGCGTGTACCGACTGCGTTGGCAAAGCTTGAGATGGAAGCCCCGTCGGTGAGGTCGGAGACAATGCCAAAATGCCCTTCGCCGGGGAGTTCGGCAATCCGCGCATCAATCTTCGCCTGATCCTGATCGGTCAGGCAGAGGAGTGCGCCTTCTTTGGCAAAAGCAGTGGCAATCCAACCGCCGATGATGCCACCCGCGCCGGTTACAATGACTTTTTTGCCTTTGAATTCTTTTTCGAAATTCATGGGTAGTCTCCTATCTGCCGCGTGGGTCGAGCCAGTCGCGGATATGATCGCCGATAAGATTGATGGACAGAACAAGCAGGAACAAAGCGAGGCCCGGAAATGTCGCTATCCACCAGGCCGAAGCGACGTAGTTGCGCCCGGTTGAAAGCATTGCACCCCAACTCGCAGTTGGTGGCTGTACGCCCAGCCCGAGGAAAGATAATCCAGCTTCAAACAAGACCATTAAGCCGAATTCGAGCGTTGCGACAACAATAAGCGCCCCTGCAATATTCGGTAGAATATGCCGCCATAACAGGCGCAGCCAGCCTGCGCCCATGAAGCGAGACAGACGTACATAAGGCATATTGGCGACCGAAAGCGTCTGCCCGTAAGCCACACGCGCATAGCGTGGCCAGCGTGTGAGAGCGAGAACGATCACCACATTCGCAAGGCTTGGCCCCAAAATGGCAACAGTAATGATCGCGAGCAGAATGGCCGGGACGGATAAAACCATATCGACAAGCCGCATGATGATTGTTTCGGTCCAGCCGCGATAAAAAGCAGCCAGCATGCCCAAAATACTGCCCAGAATGCCGGACAGGACGACCGATGAAATAGCCACTAAAAGTGAAATCCGGGCACCATAGATCAGCCTGCTTAAGACATCGCGGCCAAGCTCATCGGATCCAAGATAGTAGACAACACCACGGCTTTCAAAGCCCGGTGGCTTGAGGCGAGCCAGCAAGTTCTGCTTGTTTGGATCGAAAGGAGCAAAAAAGGGGGCAAAAATAGCGATCAACAGCAGCAGGATCAATATGGCAAGGAAAGGTGAAACCGACAGGGGTAATCTCTTCGACCATTTGGCGAATGTGCTTTTTGATGATGTAAGGGACGTCATGTCTGACCTCCCATGCGAATGCGCGGGTCAATCAGGCTGTAAAGTACGTCGGCAATCAGATTGAGCACAATCGCAGTCACTGCGCCTAAGAGAACGACGCCCTGAACCAGCATGAAATCACGCGCTGCAATTGCCTGTACGGTCAATTGGCCTAGCCCCGGCCATGCGAAGACCGTTTCTACGATTACGGCGCCTGCCAGAAGATTGGCAATCTCAAGTGCTGCAACAGTCACCACCGGGATTGATGCATTGCGAAGCAAATGACGGATGACGATGCGCATGACCGGCACGCCCTTAGCATGAGCCGTGCGCACATAATCCTTTTCGAGTTCATCAAGAACGGCAGTCCGTGCAACGCGTGCGAAAGTCGCCATGGACAAAAGCCCGAGTGCAATGGACGGCATGATAAGGCTTGGCCAATCGCGCGCGCCGGATGGTGGCAACCATCCAAGCCAGACCGCGAACACCATGATCATCAGGATTGCGCTCCAGAAAGTCGGCATTGACTGCCCTGCAAGGACAATACCCATAATGGCTTTAGATTCTGCGCGTCCTCGACGCACGGCCATGATAATACCTAATGGAATGCCAAGACCGATCGCAACCACAAGCGCGCCTCCCGCTAGCAGCAACGTATAGGGCAATCGACTTGCAATCAGCGTCCAGACGGAGACGTTCTGGACATAGGAGCGTCCCAGATCGAAGGTCAGTAACCCCCGCAGATATTCGAGGTACTGAACAGCAAGAGGCCGGTCAAAGCCAAGTGCGGTGCGCATTGCTTCGATATCGGCCAGTGTCGCATTTTGCGGTACGAGCAGCAGAACGGGATCGCCTGCTAAGCGTTGCAGAAAGAAAATCAGTGTCATTACGCCAAGAATGGCGATCAGAGCCTGCACAATGCGGGTCAGAAAAAAAGCTGGCATTGCGGTTATCGTTCCCTTGTTATTTTTATTTCAGGCTGGCGCATGTCTGCGCCAGTCTTTCATGTTTGGAGTGCATCTCTGGATGCGCTCTAGTCCTGCCAGCTCATGCGGTTGAGGAAGAGGCTTTCATTGGCTGTCGGCTTCCACTCAAGCTGCTTTGCCGCGCCATAAATAATTGCGGCCTGATAAAGCGGCACAAGCGGTACGTCTTCCGCAACGAAACTGCTGACAGTCTTATAGTTTTCAAGGCGGGTCTTTTCGTCGAGTGTGCCGCGTGCGGCTTCCAGCGCCTTGTTGATTTCAGGATTGTTTGTTGACGACCAGGAGCTGGACGAATGCAGAAGCGGGAAGAGCACGCCATCGGCATCCTGACAGGCACAAGACCAGCGTCCAAACGCAATGGCGGGCTGGCTTGCTGGCTCGCTTTGCGCGCGCTTGAGATACGTCGCCATATCTGTGGTTTCGATATTAACCGTCAGCCCCGTTTCACCCACCATTTGGGCGACGGCCTGTACGATGCGCTGATCGAATGTGGGTGCGGTTGCGAAGCTAACGGCCTTACCAGTGGCGCCAGCATCTTTGATCAGCTGCTTTGCCTTTTCGAGGTCATAATCATATCCCTCAATGCCTTCGACGTAACCAAAATGCGATGGCGTCACCATTTGCGCGACAGGCTTATCGACCCCACCCAGCAGACCTTCGGTAATGGCTTCCTTGTCGATGGCGCGGGCTACAGCTTCGCGGACGCGCTTATCATCAAAAGGCGGCAGGTTCGGGTTAAGTTTTACATAGCCAACACGCTCGGTCAGAACGGATAAAGGCTTGGCATTGGCCGAACCTTCAATCTGGGTTGCAAGATCAGCATCGAGGCCAACAGCCAGATCAGTGGTACCAGATTGCAGATTGGCGATGCGGGTCGCGGCATCAGGAACTGCGCGGAATTCAGCGGTTTTGAAAGCGCCTTTTTCGCCCCAGTAATCGTCATTGCGTTCAAGTGCTACGGATACACCGCGTTGCCAGTTTACAAACTTATAAGGACCAGAACCAACAGGCGCTGCATTGAAGGCATCGTCGCCTTTTGCCTCAACGACTTTCTCAGGGACGATTGACAGCTTTACAAGCTGTGCAAGCAATGCCGGGTAAGCACCATCCGTTTTCACGATCACTTCATGATCGCCGGAGGCTTCAGCCGATACAATTTTGTTGAACTGACCGAGCTGCGGGCTGGCGAAAGCAGGATTGATGATGCGGTTGATGCTGAAGGCAACGTCTTTAGCAGTTAGCGGCGAGCCGTCATGAAACTTAACATCGTCGCGCAATTTAAAGACGATCTCATTATCGGAATTGTATTTCCATTCGGTCGCAATCTGCGGTGCAATCTCGCCTTCGTCTGTGCGGGTAACCAGATTGTCAAAAATGTTGCGGTAAACGTAGTAGCTGTCCGGGTTCCACTGCTTATGTGGATCAAGCGAGGAGGGTTCGTTCACGAGATCAATAACCAGCTGATCCTTTGCAAAGGCTGTGGTCATGGTCAGTGGTGAACAGGCCAGAATGAGGCCTGCAATGGCGGAACGGATCGAACGGCTCGCTACTTTCATATCTATAATGCCCCTGGTTTCTCTAAGTTTGCTTCTGAACGTGTTTGTTTTTCAGTTTTGCTTTTGCCTGCATCGCGGCGGACAGGTTTCGTGCCGACCATAGCTTCGGATTCAAGAAAGCGGTCGAGCAGATAGGTTTCGAGCGCCGTGTTGGCAGCACCAAATAATTCCAGAGCCTCGCTCTTGCGGCCCTCAATAATCGCGCTGATCAGCAGCGAACGGTTGGCAGGGATCAGTCTGACACGCCCCGTTTTCTCAAAGAAGTTAACCAGCCTTACGGCGCGGTCCCAAAGATCGGTCAGCCAGCCCGACACAATCGGCATATTGAGACGCGTAGCCAGCAGCTCCAATATTTCGCGCTCATAGCGGCGGATTGTCGGAAGAATGTCGCCTCCAAGTTCATTGCGCTGCGTGAGTGCAGAATGCATTTCACCAAGCGCGGTCAGCCGTTGGATAGAAGCTTCATCAAGTACAGCTGCAAAAAGCAAAGGTTCCAGGTGCCGTCTTGCTGCACTCAACTCGCGGATTTCTCCTGCAGAAATTGGCGTAACAACCCAACCGCTTCGCGCTGAAGATGAAACAAGCCCGCTTGCTTTAAGGCGCGCAAGTGCTGCACGTAAAGCACCGCGTCCAAGGGCAAATTCATTTGCAAGTGCGGATTCCGACAGCCGCTCTCCCGGTGCCAGAACGCAATTCACAATTGCACTTCGGAGTGCCTTTTCTGCCAGGTCTCCCTTGCCTTCCAGCGAAACAGGAGACGTGTAGACATCATTATCCAACATTTATAACTGACCTCTCAGTTGCGTATTTTGAAATCTCTTTCGGCCAAAGAAAAGAACGTATTTTCCATTCCCAATCGCTGAAGTGAAGAATTTATCTCCATATCGCGCTCAAGAGGAAACAAGAGCATGTTGCCTCTACAGTTCCTATAAATCAACTGTTTCTCTTTCAGGTGTGAAAATGAAATGACATTTTTCAATTGAGCTAAGATTTAGAATGTCCACCAGTTGCGTCGATTTTTATAAGGTGACACTATTCAATATTAATATTGCAAATATAAAAACTGAGATGTCAAAAATCCAGTCTGATTTGCATAATGCCGCATTGAACCGAAAAATCGGGGAACCTATTGGAGATATGTTGATGCGCTTTAGAAACGCACTCTTTGCAGCAATGCTGGCAGCAACGACGCTTGCCGCTCAACCGTACAACGCCAATGCCAAAGATGTGCTGTCGGTGGATTTCATTGCTGAACCCAGCTCACTTGATCCACATGTGCAGTGGAATACTGATAGCTTTAACGTCTACCGCAACATTTTTGACAATCTGCTGACGCGTGACGACAAGGGCGAGATCACGCCGCAGATCGCTACTGAATGGAAATATCTCTCTGATGCAGAGATCGAGTTTAAAATCCGCGATGATGTGAAATTCCATGACGGTAAGCCACTGACGGCTGAAGATGTCGCGTTCAGCATCAAACGTATTATCGATCCTGCTTTCGCAAGCCCGCAGATTGGTCAGTTCAATCAGATCACTGACGCCGTTGCCAAGGATAACACCACCGTTGTTGTGACGACGAAGGGTCCATATCCAGTTCTGCTTGCTCAGTTCACCAAGCTTTCCATCGTGCCGAAGCATGTCGTTGAGGCTGTCAGTAAAGATGAGTTCAACATCAAGCCGATTGGCTCAGGTCCATATAAGCTTGAGAGCTGGAACCGTGGCGTCGAAGTTCTGCTTGATCGCAACGATGATTATTGGGGCAAAAAAGGCGAGTTTCCGAAAGTTGCATTCCGTGCAGTGCCGGATGGCTCAACGCGTATCGCCAACTTGCAGGCGGGAACAACCGACCTTGCAAGCAATCTCGACAATGATCTTGCAGCTCAGTTAGAAGCTTCGGGACAGGGCAAGGTTTTGCCGGTTCGCGGCGAGCGCATTGCGTTCTTCTCGCTCAATATCAACAAAGCGCCGCTTGATGATCCGCGCATTCGTCTGGCAGTTGCCCATGCTATTGATAAGCAAGGTATCGTCGAAGGTATTCTGGGCGGCTACGATGCACCGATTGACGAACTGACCTCGCCGGTATCTTTTGGCTTTGTCGAAGGCATCAAAGCACCAGAATATAATCCTGAAAAGGCGAAAGAGCTTGTGGCTGAAGTCGGCGACGCTGCCAAAACAGAGATTACACTGCTTACCACGCCAACCTACGATCAGCGCGTCGTGCAGGCAATTCAGCAGATGCTCAATGATGTCGGCCTTAATGTGAAAATTGTCACGACTGATATGGGCAACTGGATGCAGCAGATGCAATCCGGCTCCGACACTATCCCTTCGGCAGCTTTTGGACGCTGGAGCTGCGGCTGTCAGGACGCCGATGGCACGCTCTATCCGCTTCTGCACTCTTCGAGCAGTTGGTCAACAATCAAGGATGATCGTCTGGACAAGGCGCTGGATGAGGCGCGAACCGTGATCAACCCGGAACGTCGTCTTGAACTCTACAAGTCGGTGCACGAGATTGTCGCTGCCGAAAATTACATCATCCCGCTCTATCAGGCTTCGGTGCTTTATGGCGCGGCCAAGAATGCAGAATTTACGCCTTTGCCAAACGAGAACCTCTTTCTCAATCGTGTTGGCTGGTCAGAAAAATAAGCCAAATCGCACAACAAAAGCCGGGCTGGTAACCAGTCCGGCTTTTGCCGTTTCCAAGTTTTCTGGCAGGAAAAACTACAGTGATTACAATCCTTGAAAATGCCAATGTTGTCGATGTTGAAAGCGGAGCTATTCACGCTGATCAAAATCTTGTTCTGGAAAATGGCTTTATCCGTGAAATCGACACCGGCAAGCTTTCGCAAGCTGATGCAAACCGTATTGATCTCAAAGGTGCTTTTGTTATTCCGGGACTGATCGACGCCCATGTCCATGCCACTGCATACACCGCTAACCTTGGCGAGCTTCCGCGCCAGTCTCCTATGTATGTCGCAGCGCGTGCAGCAAAGGTACTTGATGGAATGCTCTCGCGTGGTTTTACGACTGTACGCGATGTTGGTGGTGCGGATTTTGGTCTTGCACAGTCGGTCGAAGAAGGACTGATTTCAGGGCCGCGGCTTCTTTATGGCGGTAAGGCGCTTTCGGCCAGTGGTGGTCATGGCGATCACCGCGCTATGGGTGTGGATCGGACGGATGAAACCTATGCGCAGGTGAGTCTTGGCCGACGTTGTGACGGTGTTGACGAGGTTCGTCGCGCTGCGCGCGATGAGATCAGGCGCGGCGCACACCACATCAAGATCATGGCCAATGGTGGTATCTCTTCGCCAACCGACCGCATCACGTCGGATCAATTCTCTGAAGATGAAATTGCAGCGATCGTGGATGAGGCCAATATGGCTGATCTCTATGTCGTCTCGCATACCTATACTGCACGCTCGGTTGCGCGTGCAGTGCGCAATGGCGTCCGCTCAATTGAGCATGGCAATTTGCTCGATGAAGAGACTGTCGCGCTGATGAAGCGGGCAGGGAGTTTTCTCACACCAACGCTTTCATGCTTCCGTGCGCTGGCTGAAGTGGGAGCTGAAAGCGGTTTTCCCAAAGATCGGATGGACAAGATTAAGCTGGTGCTAGACTCCGGTCTTTATGCGGTAGAGCTTGCCTATCGTGCGGGTGTTCCCATGGCATATGGCACCGATTTGATCGGACCAATGCATTCTCGCCAATTGCATGAATTTGCACTGCGAGCGGATGTTGTTCCACCACTCGATCTGCTGCGCGCAGCAACAATTACGGCGGCAAAATTGGTGCGTCTTGAGAATGAAATCGGCTTAGTCAAAGAAAACTACCGGGCCGATCTCAATATCCTCTCAGCCAATCCACTTGATAAAGGCACTCTGGAAAACTTTGCTGATCACCTGCGAATTGTCATCAAAGGCGGCAAGGTCGTCAAAGACTATTCATCATAAAGACTGAAATGCGATCTCGCATTCTTCTGCGACTTGACGGTCCCATTCACTTTTGTCGAGTGATGCCAGCGGAAGAATGCGGGTTGCACGCTTGGTAAACGGAAACTTGGTAGCATCCGTTGAAGCATAGCCCCCGCTATCAACGACAAAGACGCCTTGCTCTGCCAATGGCGTAAATGATGTGCGGAAATGGTTGCTCGATTTAACGTGGATAATCGCCTTGCTTTCAAGGCTTATCCCAAGGTTGCGAAAAGCTTGTGTGTCATAAGCCTGAATACGCTCTGTAACGAGCACGATATGACCATGGTCGCCAATCCGAAGGACCGCACCCAAACCACCCTCTAATAACTCCCCATGCAAGTTGGCACCTTCATTGCGATAACGAACGTCGGTTATGCGCTCTACAAATGCATCAACGACAAATGGGGATCCATTTTGGAGGCGTCCCATCGCAATCGCACCGCGATTGCCTTCGCCAATTGCCTGCGCTGCCAAAACAGCCTCGCCATCGACCATAAAACCCGCTGCAAAGGGCAAGTCCTGTGCCGAAAGACTTGCAAAAATATCAGCAACATTGGCAACGCCGCCCGAACCGGGATTATCACCCGCATCGCCAATCACGAGACGTCCCTTTGCGGCACGCGCATAGATCTCAGTTGCGACTTCTTCGAATGAAGGTGCTGGCTTTGTAATCGCTTCCCGGTTTTCCCATATTACTTCTGCCATGTCGCGATAGGCCTGTTTCATGGCGTCAGCGTCAGTTCCGGTTATAAGCACCGAACTACCGACTTCATCAGAGTCCACATAGGGGAATCCCCCCATAACGACCACATCGGCGAGACCAGCGCGTTGCTCAATTTCATCAGACAGCGCAACCAGACCTTTAAACGGTTCTGCATCGCTTGTTTGTGCGCTCATGGGAGCAGCCACTGGCAGACGAAAGCGCCGGGTTTTTCCGCTCGTTGGATCAAGTGCGAGCTGCATGAGCTTCTTGCCGCGCGCATGCGTATCAGCATGTGGATATAATTTGCCGCCAATAATCACATCCACCACATGAGGAAGCAGTGGCTCAACATTGGCATGAAAATCGAGTGGAACAGCGATGCGAACATCTGGCCCGACGATTGCGCGGACTTTTCGTGCAAGATCGGTTTCGGGTGTAGCAACACCGTCAACCACCAAAGCACCATGCAGCAAGAGCGCCACAATATCCACCGGGCCAGCCGCAACAATATCTCCAAGTGATTGAATGATCTCTGAAACCAGCTGGTGATAGCTTTCTGTTTCTAATGTACCACCCGGCAGGCATCCTGTGCAGACGCCGTAGGCAATGTCATATCCAGATTCATCGAGTGCTTCAGTGACACCACCAAGCCAGTTACTCGTTGATCCAAATTCACGCCTGACGTCTTCGCCGCGAAAATATTGTGCAGACAGAAACCCTTCGTAATTTGCCCAAACCGGAGTGAACGCATTGGCTTCGTGAAAGAGCTGAATAACGGCAGCGCGAGGCATGAATGTTCCTTCGATTGTCTGATCTGGCTGTTTGCAACGGAAATTACGCTGCCACGGTCATTTTACTGATGCCATAAATGCGATCCACGATGAGCAGTGTAATGATTGCCATAAACAGTTGTAGTGTGCTGAGCGCTGCAATTGTTGGATCAAACTGGTGTTCAAGATAGCTCAACATTACGACTGGTAGGGTGTTTGTTTGAGCACTTGCGAAAAAGTAGCTGACTGGCAGATTGTCAAACGATGTCAGGAATGAGAACAGCGACCCCGCCATCACTCCGGGGCGGATTAATGGCAGTGTTACGTGCCAGAAAACCTGTAAAGGATTGGCACCGAGAATTGCAGCCGCCTCTTCAAAGCGCCGTGGCAGATTTCCATAAACACCGGCGACCGTTCGCACTACATAGGGCAGACAAACCACAGTGTGGGTGATGAGCAGAGCTGTGAATGAAATACCAAGTCCAAGCCAGCTCATGAAAAACAGTGAAGCGAAGCCGATGACGATCATCGGCATCGATAAAGGGGATAGCAGGAAAGTCATGATAGCATTGGCCCATCCGGCACGGGATCTTGCAAGATAGAGACATGCCGGAATGCCGATCAGGCTGGAAAGCACAGTTGCGCCCAGACCGATTTTAAGACTTACGATTATCGCATCTACAAAAGGCTGATAGGCAAAGATATTTGCAAACCATTTCAGCGACCAGCCGGGGATTGGGAACGAGACATAGCCCGCTGACGTGAAGGATACTACGACGACAACGAGAATAGGTGCTAGCATGAAAATGAAGAACGCGATTACGAAAGTGGTGAGGGCAATTCCGGCCCAGTCTTTATGAAGAGTCTTCAATAGATCAGGCTCCCCGTTGTCGCACGAGGCGGAGTTGCAGGAAGAGACAAGCAATAGCTATCACCAGCAGGATTGTACTCATTGCACTGGCCATGCCAAAATCCCGTGTCGTGTTGAACTGCTGATAGATCATCAGTGGCAAGGTTTGCAGACCGCCACCCAGCATTACCAGTGTCACGAAGCTGCCATTGGCGATCATGAATACCAGAATTGCACCAGTGCCGATACCGTCGAGGGAAAGCGGCAAGGTTATTTCCCAGAATGTACGCAGCCGACCTGCACCCAGAATTTTGGCGGATTCCTCCAGCCGGCGATCAATCCCTTGCAGAACAGTGCTGATAGATAGAACCATGAATGGGACAAGCACATGCACCAAAGCGGCTATAGTGATTTCAGGCGAGTTGGTGAAACGCAACGGTGCTGAAATGATACCAAGCTGGTCTACCAGCAGGTTATTGATAAGACCGCGACGAGCAAACAGAACCTGCCAGCCGAATGTACGCATAATAATCGATGTCAGAAGAGGTGCGATCAGCAAAAATACGATGAGGCTGGCCCATCGGCCAGCTTTGCGCACCAGAAAATAAGCAACAGGATAGCCAATCACCACACATATCAGCGTCACGCCGCCGGAAAGCAAAAGTGTTTCGCCGATAATGCGCAGGTAAAATGGGTCGCTTAGTAGCTTGATATAGCGAGTGAACGTCAAGTCACCTTCAGCATCAACAAAGCTGCGGATGCTGTTGTCAAAAAGCGGAAGTACAAAAAAGACTAGCAGAAACGCCAAAACGGGCAGCGCAAGGAGCCAGCCCGGTAAGGCGAGCCCCTTTGCTACTACAGTCTCGGATGGTTTCGTCTGGTTCATATTTCTACTCCGAGAACGCCAAGGCACAGGCTTACTGACCGATTTCACGGTTCCAGCGATCAACCCATTCATTGCGAACTTCTGCGATCTGCTCGTAAGGTGGGAAAGCTGTTTTCTGCCATGGAGTGATGCGAGGCTTCAGTTTTTCGCTATAAACCACGTCAATATTGGTCACACCGTAATTCATAATGTCGGCAAACTTGGTCTGGTTTGCGGCATCAAGAACTTCGTTGATATAGTCCCATGCCAGTGGGTTGGCATTTTTCGGCTTCTGCACGGCAAGTCCATTGAGCGATCCGCCTTCTGCCGGATTGATGAAGTCAATCCAGGTTGCGCCAGCATCATAATGGTTCCAGGTGCGACCATCGAAATAAATGCCAATATCGGCCTCGCCGGAGGACAAGTGGTTGAAAAAGTCGTTGGGGCTTGCCCAATAGATGAGATTATCTTTCATCTTCTCAACAGCTTTGAAGAATGGATCGACATTCTCCACACCACCGCCCAGAGCCTTGGCCATTGCCCAGATGAGCATGATAGGGGTGACTGCATAGCTGATTGATGGAACCGAAGCGACAAATTCACCGCTGGCGACGCGATCAACAAATTCAGCGAATGATTTTGGAGGGTTTTTCACCCTATCTTTGTTGTAAGTGATGCCAGCGACGCCATAGTCAAACAGTGTTCCTTTGCTCTCAACCGAGTTAGTCAACTCCTGTGGAATTTTTGCCAGATTGGGCAGTTTGTCGAGTGTGAACTCATCGACCAAACCAGCTTTGGCGGCAGTGAGAGCGAGATCCGGAGTCATGATCAGCACATCAAGCGGGGGCTTCTGCGGCGCTGCTTCGATTTGCGCCAGCCATTGCGGCGGGCCACCGAGCGCGACATTTGCTTTTGCACCCGATTTGGCTTCAAATGGCGCAACAAAACAACTGCGGATGGCCTCTTCCCATACGCCGCCAAAAGCAGTGACTGTAATTTCTTGTGCGCTCTGCGCATGGGCAAAGCGAGGCAGATTGCCGGTGGCGAGGCCCAGACCCAGCATAGCGCCGGAGCCGAGAAAGTTGCGTCTTGTCAAAATAGGCATTTCGGTTCTCCGATCAGAATATGTCAGATATTTTCGAGTAAATTTTCAACTTCTGCTGCGAGCTTTGCTTTGGCCGCAGACGCAGCATTTTGGGTCGCATTGATGCGCGGGAAACCATCCGGCAATTGCTCGAGCACGGTCTGGAAAACTTGGGTGCGACGGCGCTGTCGCACGGTCGCCGGGAGTGCAATTAACGCGTGGTTGAGCTGACCCATCAAAGATGGTTCAAAGACTTCATCCCATCTTTGGCGCTCTGGTCCGCGACCGTCAGTGGGCGCTGCTTTAGATAGCGTTGTGCGGTGCTGAGCGGTTGCGGCGTCATCAATCTGGCCGTCCCTGATAACGATGCCATAGAAGGTGAGGGCTGCTTCAGCTGAAATAAAACCGTCTTTTACATCACGCATGACAGCCGCAGGTGATCGTTCAAACGGATTGCCCCAACCGCCAGCGCCGGGCGTCAGAAATGTTACTGTATCGCCTGTGTTAACTGTCAAAACATCGATTTTGCCAAGCTTTTGTTCGTCCGGCTTGCCGCGATTTACGATCAGTTGGCCGGGTAGTCCCGCCTGTCCGCCATAAGCGCCCCATGGTCGGAACAGCAGACGCTCCATGCCACGGCCCAGTACATTGCTATCATCGGTCAGGATGCGGAAAGTTAGTTCCATACCACATCCGCCGCGCCATTTACCGGTACCACCTGAATCCGGGCGCAGCGCATAGCGCAGGATTTCGATGCCGAGTTCGGCCTCAACTGTTTCAACGGGATTGTTGGCGAGGTTTGAGATGCCGCTATCGCGACCATCCACGCCGTCGTGCCCGTTGCGCGCGCCTGTGCCGCCGATCATTGGTTCAATAACCTGAACGCGACGACCGCCTTTGCCATCGGGCTCTGCCATAACCACCGGGATCACTGTGCCTGACGATGCGGAGGGCATTACGTTGGGCAAGGCTTGACCAAAAGCACCGTTGAGTACGTCGTTGACACGAATGGCGGCTGCGTGGCGAACACCGGTAGCGGCAGGTTCCTGCGGATTAACAAGCGTTCCTTCAGGTGCCGTGATGCGCACCGGATCAAGCAGTCCGACATTGAGCGGAACAGTTGCGTCAAGCGTGTTGACCAGTGCCAGCACACGAAGCGTGAGCCATGCATGAGGTCTGCCGCGTGATGGAATATTCATCGCAGTTGCGACCTGTGGATCAGTTCCCGTGAAATCGAGATGGACTTTTCCATCTTCAAAAGTAACGTTTAGTGCAATCCGAACTGGTAACTTTCCGGCAGCATCATCGTCGAGATAATCTGAGAAGGCATAAGTCCCTGCGGGTACCTTGCGCAGGACCGCATGTGCCTTCTCGGATGCATAAGTAACAAGGTCCGTGCTTGCGGTCGCGACCGCATCCACGCCATGTTGCGCGATTGCCTGTTCAAAGCGGCGACGACCGGCGCTAAGCGCTGCAAGCATTGCACGAATATCGCCCATATTGGCTTCTGGTGTACGGCTGTTTGCATCAAGGAAAAGCTTAACTTCCGGCGATATTTCACCGCGCTTCATCAGCTTGACGGGCGGGATGCGCAAACCTTCCTGAAAGATTTCCGTATTGACCGGAGAGATGCTTGACGGCACACGGCCGCCGACATCTGAGCAATGCACAAAGCACCAACCATAGGCGACAATACGGCCCTCATGGAAATAGGGTTCGATCATGTGCAGATCAGGCAAATGGGTTGCAAGACCTTCGGAACGATAAGGATCGTTGGTCAGAATGACATCACCCGGCTCCAGCGGTCCAACGGCATTGATCGTTGGTCCGCATTCAAGTCCCACAAACCCGGAAACGCCTATTGAGCGCGGATAGGCAAAAAAACGCCCGTCAAGTCCTGCCAGCGCACAGGCAAAATCAGCCGTTTCTTTAACATAGAGAGTGCGGCCAGTACGCTGTAACGTCAGGCACATCTCTTCGCTGATGGCTGCAAGCTTATTGCCGAGAATGGCAAGTGTGACCGGATCGAGTTTCATTTGGTCAGCCTTTCAAGATGCAGATTTCCGGACGTATCGCAGCGTGCGATCCAGTCAGGCAGCAAGATCGTGGTTGTGTCATCCTGTTCAATAATGGCGGGACCACTTATCTGGTCGCCAGCGCCAAGTGCATTGCGGCTGAAAATCGCTGCATCAAGCCATGCGCCCTTGTGAAAAAGCGGGCGGGAGGCATTGGGTTTTGGGTCACCTGTACCTGTTGCAATTTCCGGCGCGCTAAGCTCAGGCGTAATACCAATGACCGCAAGTCGTGCGGTGCCAAGTTCCACTTCTGCCTGCGTATCTCGGAAGCCGTAAATGCGCTCATGTTCGCGGTGGAATGCCTCGGCAATAGATTCTGCATCAGTGGAAACTGCGTTGAGTGCTACACGAAGTTCATAGGCCTGACCGACGTAACGCATATCTGCGGCCTTGTCTAAATGCCGTCCGCTGCTCTGTTCGCCTTCTTCATCAAGCCATTTGCTGCCTTCGGCTTGAAGTGTGGCAAATGTTTCGCCAAGCAAAGCAGCACTTTCATTATCAAGTGAGCGGCGCAGGCTGCGCACAAAATCACGACGCAGATCGGCTGCAGCAGCACCCAGGGCACAAAAGGTACCTGCTGCTGGCGGGATGATAATATGAGAGATGCCCACTTCTTCAGCCAGCAGATTGGCATGTGTCGGCCCGGCGCCGCCAAATGGCACCAGAGCAAAGCTTGCCGGATCAAGGCCGCGCGAAGCAAGTGTTTTGTAGAGTTCAGTTGCCATGCCTGCCGTGGTTACTGCGAGCGCTCCTTCTGCGGCTTTCGCCGCTGCTTCGTCGCCGTTAAAACCGATGCGATGGCCAACACGTGCCAAGGCTTCCTGCGCGGCCTGACTATCAAGCTGCATACGACCGCCGAGAAAGCCCATTGGATCGATATAGCCTAGCGTCAGATAGCAATCGGTGACTGCGGGTTCGGTACCGCCGCGACCGTAAGAAACAGGTCCCGGCATGGCCCCTGCGCTACGCGGCCCTACTTTCAGGACGCCATGATCATCGACCCAGACAATTGAGCCGCCGCCTGCGCCAATTGCTGAAACATCGACAACTGGAAGCACCAGAGGAAGTCCACCAATGTCGGTTTTCGTTGCCAGTTGTGCGGCGCCATCCTGCGCCACCGCAATATCGGAGGAGGTGCCTCCCATGTCGAATGTGATAATCGAACTGACTTGCGCAGCATTGGCAAGCCGCGCAGCAGCCATAACACCCGAAGCAGGTCCGGAAAGAATTGTCTCGACCGGGCGTTCTTGTGCCGATGCAAGGCTGAGCGAACCGCCATTGGATGCTGTCACCAATATAGGCGCAGTCACGCCATCGCGGGCCAGACCCTCTTTCAGGCCATCAAAATAGTGGCCCATAAGCGGTTGAATATAGGCGTTAAGACAGGCGACAAGCGTGCGTTCATACTCACGGATTTCTGGCCAGATTGCTGCAGCAGAGGTGACAGAAAGTCCTCCGGCTTTCTTGGAGATTTTCTCAGAAAGTTCGCGTTCGATTGCTGGATTGGTATAGCCGTTGATTAGCACCAGTGCTGCGGCCTCAACGTCAAGCGTATTCAACTTTTTTGCAATGTCACTGATAGCAGCTTCATCTGCGAATTGTGTGACTTCACCCTGAGCCGATAGTCTCGCACCAATTTCAATGATGCGATGCCGGGGCACCAGCGGCTCTTCTTTTCTGGCATGAAAATCAAAGGAGGAGGGCATTCGGCTGCGCGCGATTTCCAGAATGTCGCGATAGCCTTCACTGACAATCAGCGCGATTTTGGCGCCACGACGCTGAATGATTGCGTTCAGGCCAATTGTCGTGCCGTGCATCAGCGTGCCGATATCATTAGCCTGAAGTTCGGCTTTTTGCAGAAGCGCCTGCAATCCGACAATCAGCGCCCTTGACGGATCATCGGGTGTTGATGGTTCTTTGTAATGTATCAGTTTTTTTCTGTCGGGATCGAACAGAACAAAATCGGTGAATGTTCCGCCCACATCAATGCCGATACGTGCGCCGTTCTTCTGCATAGTCTGGTCTTCCAATTATTCTGGCACTACGACGACCGCATCCTGCGGTTTCCAGCCAAGCGTAATGTCTTGATTCAGATGATAGGCCAGTTCACCGAGATTGCTTTCAGCCTGTCTGTAGATAACGATTTCGCGGCGCAACGCCGGGATATCGACCTGATACGCAGCATAATTCCCTCGGAAAACTGCGCCAACAACGCGACCCTCAAGCAGTCCTTCGTCCTTATTCAGCGGAACAATACGTTCAGGGCGGATCGATAGGATCACTGACGCCCCAGCAGGCTGAGGAGCGGCAAGCGGAATGCTAACTTTACTCTGGCCATTTGATAAAAGCAGCGCAGTACCATCTTGCGATGTCGTGCCTTCGAATATGTTTGAAGCACCAAGAAACTCCGCGACAAAACGGCTCCGCGGTCGGTCATAAATGTCTCCCGGCGTACCGAGCTGGAGAATTCGACCGCTTTTCATAACTGCGACCTGATCTGCCATAGACAGCGCTTCTTCCTGATCGTGCGTGACCAGCAAAGTGGTGATGCCAAGACGCGCCTGCATCGCGCGAATTTCAAACTGCATGCTTTCGCGCAAAGATTTGTCGAGTGCGCTTAGTGGTTCATCAAGCAAAAGAACCTTTGGGTTGACAACAAGGGATCGAGCGAGCGCTACACGTTGCTGCTGACCACCAGAGAGTTGCGAGGGGTAGGTATCACCACGCCCCGACAGCTGGATGAGGTCAAGCATTGATTTGATGCGCTCATCATGTGCAGCACGACCAATCCCCTGCATCTTCAGACCAAATCCTATATTCTCGGCGACCGTTCGATGGGGAAAGAGGCTATAGTTTTGAAAGACCATGCCGAGTTGGCGGCGATGCGGTGGAAGGGTCGTTACATCGGCATTTCCGATGCGGATAGATCCTGAATCTGCGCGCTCAAAACCGGCTACCATACGCAAGGTGGTGGTTTTTCCGCATCCTGATGGCCCAAGCAGTGAAACAAGTTTGCCCGCTTCAATCGTCAGATCAAGATTATCGACGGCGATAGCTGAGCCGTACCGTTTGGTAACAGCTTGCAGCACCAGTGGACTAGCTCCATTCTCAGCATGATAATTCATAAGGGCATCTCGCGATCTGCCCTCTCACCCAAACCAAAAACCATATGCATTTCCAGAAATTGCATTATATTGTAGCGCTACAATCAATCTTTAAGCGGTTTTGGTCAAGGATGTATTTTCTTATGAACTTCAATTCAATAGTATATAAAACCTTGAAAACAGGTTTTTGTGGTAATAATTTGTGCCTTAATCATGAATAATCTGGTTCATAGTAAAATTCTCATAACGATGCAGTCGGTCGCAAAAGCCGCTGGTGTGTCACCTATGACTGTATCAAATTCGTTCCGATATCCTGAGCGGGTGTTGGAAGAAACGCGCCTTCGCGTTTTTCAGGTGGCAGCTGAACTTGGTTATGTCCCCAATCATTCAGCGGGTATTTTGTCATCAGGACAAAGCCGTGTGATTGGAGCTGTTATTCCTTCGATGAAGAATTCGAGCTTCTATAAATATGTACGCGGTATGCAGGATCGTGCAACGGAGAGCGGTTATGAATTGATCTTGAAACTTGCGGAAACCAAAGAAGACGAAACTGCCGCAATTCAGACGTTCATCGGGTTACGTGTTGCTGGTATTGCGCTGGTCGGCAACCAGCATTCGCAAGAGGCAATAGATCTCATCAACAAAACCCAAACACCTGTTGTTGAAAGTTGGGTAACTCAAGATCCGCTAGATATGGCGGTTGGTTATTCGATGACTGATGCAACGCGGTCGATGACGCGGCTTTTAATAGAGCGAGGCTGTCAGCGTATCGGGTTTGTTGGATATGGTAGCACATCTGCCCGACGGTATAGCGACCGACTACCAGCCTTTACAGAAACTGTTGTGGTGGCAGGTTTAGAAAGCCATCGCGTTTGTGTTGTAGATGAAGCTGATGGGTTTGGCGCTGGTCCGAAAGCCTTGGAGGCACTGCGTCTCATTGATCCTGATATTGATGGGGTGATCTGCCCAACGGATATCGTTGCGGCGGGCGTAATTTTTGAGTGTACGCGTCTTGGCTGGAAAGTTCCTGATCGTCTGGCGGTAACAGGATGGGGGGACTATGAAATCGCTTCAGAAATCACACCAGGTCTTTCGACTATTCAACCCAATGCCTATGAGATGGGCGAGAGAAGTATGGAACTCATCATCCATCGTGTTTCGGGACCAGGTGTAAGCAATTCCATCATCGATATCGGGTATGATGTGGTGAAAAGAGAAAGCGCCTAAACTGCTATTTAAAAATATGTGGGGGTGGGTGTTTGCGGGTCTCAGCAAACACCACTACGAGACCATTAAACCCGCGCTTGTCCTTCAATCCAATAACCGATTGCATCAATCCGCTTTTTGTCGAAGCCAAGCGTATCGCGGAAATGCTTGCGGCAATCCGATACCGCGCGTGCTTCACCGGCGATATAAATATAACCCGGACCATCCGGCAGGTGATCGATAGCCTGTGCAATGCGTGGCAGTTCAGTATAGCCCGGACGTTCAGCTTTCAGACCATGGCAGACATGCCAGTGAATGCTGGCATTGGCCTGTGTCGTCAATTCTTGCCTGTCTTCATCAAGCGGCACTTCTACATGCACAACTGCCTGAAAACCCTCTGGCAGTTCCTCCAGAACACGGCCAACAGCAGGCAGAGCGGTAATGTCAGTCAGCATCAATATCCAGCTGCTGCCCTTGGGAATCCATAACCGGCCTTCCGGGTTACAAATGCCAACCACATCGCCAATTTTTGCAGACATCGCCCAGCCTGCTGCGACCCCGCCCTCATGCACAACAATATCAATCGTCATCTCGCAGCGTGAAGCATCCCAGCGGCGGATCGTATAAGGACGGTTCGGGCAATGCTTCGAGCCATCAGGTCTGCCCCACTTGCCGTCTTCCATCAGAACCGGCAGCGTAACCGGTGTATCTGCATCAGGCCGTAGCGCAAGACGCACCCATTCATCCGCATGGCCCGATGGGATCAGGCGTTCTCCGCCTATGATCTTTAGAACAACCCGGATCATCGATGGCGATAGTTGTTCAACGTCTATCGCTTCACCCAGAAAATAATCTTCCACATAGGGATCGTGATGATGACCATCATCTTCATCATGGTGGTGATCATGATCGTCTGAGTGGGCATCGTGATTATGTGTGTCGTCATGCATCATTATTGCTGCTCCGCTTTGCGTGCAGCCTCAGCCAGATGCGGCACAAATTTAGAAAACCCGTAAGGAATCGAAAGAACACTCAATGCCGATGTAGACCAGACCGAAACCGGATCTTCAAGTGGAACATAAGAGCCTCGCTTCACAGCGTTCAGCGCTGTAAACAAAGGTTGGGCTTCGGCAGCCTCTCGTGCTCCATCCCTATACCACATGATAAGTATATCGGCGTCGATACTACCGATATTCTCAAGGCTTACAGAGGTTGAAAAATCACCTTTGTGCGTTTGGCCTAGAACCTCAACACCATCTGGAATTTTCAGACCCAGTTCCGTTAGCGCCTGCACACGTGGGTCAGCAGGAAGATAAACCACCACACTGTTGCTGCCGGCAAAATAGGTGCCGAAAATGAAGCTCTTGCCCTTCAGATCGGGATGCTGCCCACCGAGTTCTTGTAAATACTTGTTCGTTTGATCAATGAGTTGCGCTGCCAATTCGGTCTGGCCGAGCGCTTCACCTGTTAATGTCGTCTGCTCTCGCCAATCGGCCTGCCACGGACCGGAGCGATAAACGACAGTCGGTGCAATTGCAGAAAGCCGCTTATATGCAACTGCGTCAATGCCGGAATAGATGCCAAGGATAAGATCAGGTTTTAATGCTGCGACGGCTTCAAAGTCCAACGGTCCGGCATGGATGAAGACTGGCTTTTCGTTACCAAGTTTAATTTCATTCCAAGGGGAAACACCACTTTCAAACAGGCCATAATGCATCATCGCGATTGGTACTTTGCCCAATGCGAGCACCGCATCTTCACCACTCCAGCCAAGTGTTATAATGCGCTGTGGATCAGAAGGGATTTCAGTCGTGCCAAGAGCATGATTGACAGTGCGCGGATGATTGGGTTCTACCGCGAAAGCTGGACTAAGCGACAGTCCGACAAGAAGCAGTAAAACACCTATAAAGCGTGAAAATGTAGTTCTCAAATTCACCACCTGTCTTCGTTTTGCAGCCCAAAAACCGGGTTTCTCAGGCTGCAAAACGATATCATCATTTTCAAGTTACGCTATGCTCGCTTACACAGTGTGTTAGCAGTACATTTTAGAATTTGCCACTTAGAGATACAGTAAAGCTGCGTGGTTCCCCATAAAAATTCCCCGTCGAGCTGGAGCCAACTGTCGAATAATATTTCTTATCGAAAATATTGTTGACGTTGAGTGCTATATTCAAGTCTGGCCTTATTTCGTAGTCGATACGCGTACTCCAGACTGAGTATCCCGACTGGGTAAATTCAAACGGTACTGAGGCACCATCCCACTTACCGCTATCGGGATTGTAGGTTACAGCACTACCACGAACGAATGTTTTGCTCTGTGCAACCACTCCACCACCAAGGGTTAATCCCTCCAGCTTGCCTGGCAGTTTATAGGTCGACCACAGCTTAAACATATGTTTCGGTGTAATGGTGCTGTATGAACGGTTTTGATCTTTGTCAGAATTCTGGTTGTACGTATAACCTGCGGAAAGCTGTAGTCCTGACAGAACTTCGCCGGAGATCTCGGCCTCAAATCCTTCACTGACAACTTTGCCCTGATTGAGATAGCAGCAGATAAATGCGCCATAGCTCAATGGGTAGTCTGGGTTCTCAACTGCGGCACCAGTTTGTTCGATGCGATAAAGTGCAAAGGATGTGTTTGCTAGACCACCAAGGATTTCGCCCTTGATACCCAACTCATAATTCTTGGCTTCTACGGCATCAAGTGGTGTTCCCGGCAGAGGGCCAGCACGATACATATATTGCGGTTTGTATGTTTCCGCATAGCTACCATAGGCTGTCCAGTTGTCCATGACGTCGTAAGTCAACCCAACGTAAGGCGTGAAAACATTTTTCTCTTTGAGATGGCGTAAACCCTGCACATAGCCGGTTCCGTTCGTTTCCCAAGATTCACTCTTATATGAATAGTTCGATAGCCTGCCGCCAGCTATCAAGTGCAAACCGTCGACGATGCCGAACCGTCCCATTCCGTAGAATGACTGTTTTTCCGTCGTGTAATAGCTATCCTTGAGTGGAGAGGCTGGCAGGTTCTCATCTGGGAATACTGGATTAAATACATCCATTGGGTAGCCAAGATACCCAGTATATTGCTCAGAATCAGCTTTGCCGCGCTGATAGTCCGTACCGAACAGGAGTGTGTGCTCCTGACCAAATGCCTCGACATTGCCTTTGATATTAATATCGGCGGCTATGCGGTTCATGATATTGGTTTCAGGAAAACTATAGAGATAGCCTCCGGCACCCGTCGCAGCATCAACGCCACCAAATACATAAGCTCCGCTGTGATCACGCTTCATACGTGAATAGAGAACATTGGCGTTCACAGCCCAGTTCTCATTAAAATTATGCTCAAGCCGTGTGTAAAGTTCGGTTGAGGTATCGTGCGTGTAGGACCAGTCAGGGATAAGCGATGTTTTGCGCGACAGATCAAGGTCAGCGCCATTGCTATAGCGGGGAAGGCCCGCAAAATCGGGCTTTCCATCTGTCTTTTTATAGCTGCCGCCCAAGATCAAAAGTGTATCAGGCGTGAGGTCAAATTCGAGAGAACCATGAACCAGACCATTTCGCATTTTTGCGGTTTCGTAGAAATATTTTTGATCTTGATATGCGACCCCGACACGGCCCCGGATAGTGCCATCTTCATTTAAAGCGCCGGTGGTATCTGCCTCAACGCGATAATTGTTCCAGCTCCCGGCACTCGTTGAAAACGTTGTCTGCTTTTCGGCCTTGGCACGCTTGCGGACGAGATTAACTGTACCGCCTGGATCACCAGTGCTGGAATAGAGACCATCAATTCCACGCAGAAACTCAACATGATCATACTGCGCCATATCAATGCCGCTGATCGATCCAAATCCGTTTAGAACAGTGTCCATCGCGGCACCACCGTAGATACGGATATTGCCAACCTGAAAACCGCGTGAGTAAAAATTGGTATCGTTGCCCAGCGATGATCCCGCTGAACTGCTGGCTCGTTGCAGGGTGAGGCCATTGGTTTTGCTCAGCACATCGCTCAGCGAGGTGAGGTTTTGGTCCTCAATCTGCTTGCGCGTAATGACGCTGACTGACTGCGGTGTTTCACGCAGGCTTTCGATACCTTTCAGCATCCCCGCTTCTGATGTCGTATATGAATTGCTGCCTTCTGTAAGCCCTGACGCGCCTGCACCTGCTGCAATCGTAATGGTATCCAGCAAAAGAGTGCCATCGGCTGCGCTGGAATTAATTGCTGATCGGGCAGGATCAACCAAGGCTGCGGACCCCGGCGCTCCAATGCGGATTGCAAGCCCGGTGCCAGCCACAAGTCGCTGTAACGCAGCCGCTGGTGTCAGCGGACCACTGACGCCTTGCGATTGTTTTCCGCGGACCAGTTCTGACGAGTAGCTGATTTGCCAACCGGTTTGACTGATGAATTTGTTAATCGCGGATGACAGAGGCTGCGGAGCAATTTCAAAACTGCGGGATTGTTGTATGTCACCAGAAGCTTGTCCGGTTTGTGCGTGAGCTGGCCCCATTGTGCTCATAGAAACTAAACTGACCACTGTTGATGCCATCAGCAATGTAGTTGATAGCCGTCTTGAACCGGGTCGGTTAGAGTTTCGTGACAAACAAGAATGTTCCCGCCATATTGACATTTCAATACCCTCTTAATGCTTACAGTGGGCGTTCGCAGATCGTCGAACACCGCTCTCAAAGGGTTTGACGCAGCAGACAACGAGAACCAGAAAAAAAACTTGAGAATTTAGCGAAGAATTATAATGCCGCCGGGAATGCGGGTCATAGAAACACCTGCCGCATCAGCAAGCGTTCGCACCGCACCCTCAATATTATCAAGGCGATAGTTACCCGTCACGATCAAACGGTTGATACGGTCGTCAGTAACAAAAATCTTGCCCGAATAATAACGTTTAAGCTCGCTGAGGACGGCTGAGAGTGCCACGTCTGTAAAAATCATGCGGCCATCACGCCAAGCCAGTGCTTGCTCTGCATCAATGGGTTTGATTGCGGAGAGTGAATCTGACGTCAATGTGATTGTTTCGCCCGGTCTTAAAAGAGCCATTGCGCCTTGCTCGCAATCACAACGAACTTCAACTTCTCCTCGCTCCAATACCACATCGACGTGGTTTGTCGCCTCTTTCACGGAGAAGGCTGTGCCCTTTACTTCAACGCTGCCAAAAGCGCTCTTAACCCGAAAAGGGTGCTCTGGATCGTGTTTAACGTCAAAGAAAGCTTCACCTTTCAAAACAGAGACGAAGCGTTTTCCATTCTCAAAGTCAAATTTGATTGCAGAACCGGTGTTGAGTAAAACCGATGATCCATCCGGTAAATTCTGTTGCTGGATCTCGCCGGTAGCAGTCATGTAGTCAGCTTCCATCCAAAGCATCATGTCTGGAAGACGCATGGCACCGACAGCTGTAACTGCGGCAAGCGATGCGGCGATGGCAATATTTCTGAAGCTAAACCATGGTTGCCGCCGTTTTGATCTTACACTTGTCTGCGGCAAGGTTTCGACTGCGGCCTGAAACACTTTCGAGCCCCACAGATTCTCTATATTGCGAAACTCGATAATATGACTTGGAGACACATTCAGCCATGCTTCAAAAGCATTTTGCAGCTGTTCATCCTGCGGCCGGTCGTTGAGCTTCAGAAACCAATTCAAAGCTTCGTCGACAACCGCGTCGTCATGAGCGTAAGTCTCACCTGAAGCCTTATTCTTGTCAGTATCGCGACGTTCCACTCAGGCCATCCCATAGTCAGTGCAGCAGCACTCTTTATACATTTGACGCCTGACACTGTTGTAACCGGCAAAATGATTGGTCAAATCCAAAAGATCTAAGGTTTTTCATATCGCTGTAAAATATCTCTGCAATGACCAAGCGCCAATTTCAAATCATTAAATACCGTTCGTTCCGATATACCAAGATGTTCAGCAATTTTCGCCTGAGGCCATTCATCTATTCGACTGAGTATCAGTACTGCCTGAGCTCTCTTCGGTAAGCCAGCCAGTGCGTGCTTAAACTGATGGAATTTCTGGCGCTCAATGATCGCTTCTTCGATAGATATAACATCACTGGCGATAACATCGATAACGGATGGGTCCGTTGTCTCACTCTCTACGGAGCTGCGCGTCTTCTTGCGACGGAGATAATCCAAGGCAAGATTGCGGGCTGTCTGGTGAAGATATCCTTCGATATGCTCTATCGGTGCGCTGTCGATTGCTCTCTTTGCACGAATATATGTCTCTTGCGCCAAGTCTTCAGCAATTTGTGCATCCCGGACAATCCGAAATACAGTGCTAAGCACAGACTGGCGTTGCGATGCATAAACCGAATTAAGAACGAGCGACAAAGTTCAACGCCCCGAACTATCTGTCAAAACAGACGTGACGAAAAAAGACCGTGCCATCAGAAATGGAAGCAAATTCAAATTCATGATAACGCTTTCGAACTGGTCCCATAACAGCTTTACGAGAGACGCTTTAACGCAATTCAAGTTGTTATATCGGCATATTGAACGAGATGCGCGTCGATTCTCTATCAAGCCTTTTCTTACTAAATAAATATGAGTACAAAGTGAATGTTTTTATTTTGTCTGGGCGTTAAGCACTGGTTTCTGATTGTTAAGCACATCGCGAGAAACGGTTATCCGGCTTGCGCAGCACGTTCAGCACGGCGCTCCCAGGCGACCAAAACCATGCTTGAAAAAACAATCAATACTGCGCCGATCAAAACGTTCTCGGTGGGGATTTCTGCCCAGAGCACATAGCCGTAGATAAATGCCCAGATCAGTGCCGAGAACTCCGTTGGTGCAAGAGCGGAAGCGGGCGCATGACGGAAGCCTTCATAAAGCAGATATTGTCCAACGGTCGCGACCAGTCCCAGTATGAGCATCAAAAGCCACCCAGTCGCGTCAGGTGTTTTCCAGATCCATGGAAAGGAAACAGCGCATGCAATTCCGAACAGAAGACTTGTAGCCCACATCTGGGTCAGTGTTGTTTCAGTCCTGCTCACAAGGCGTATCAAAATCGTGCTCAGAGCCCAGCAGAAACCGGCAACAACACACATCAGTGCTGGGATAAGATTTGGAGAATGCGTTGGATTTGCTGCGATCAGAACGCCAATGAAGCCACCGATACAAGCGATCCAGCGTCCTGTGCCGATCTTCTCTTTCAGTATAAAAATCGACAAGAACATGACCATTATTGGTGCTGAAAAATATAGTGTCGTTAATTCTGCAAGACCTAAATATCGAGCGGCATTATAAAAAAGCAGCCAGGCCAACAGCATTAAAGCTGCGCGAAGAACCAGTGTTCCCCGGTATTTGCTTTTAAATATTGAAGGATGGCGGAAATGCCAGGCTAACCCGCCGGTTATCAGGACAATAACCAGACTTCTCATGAAAAGAATTTGCGGCACTGCGTAATCAGCGACGAGCCATTTTACAATCGCGTCCTGTAGCGCAAAGCAGGCATAGCCTGCTGAAGCTAATGCTATCCCGACAATAGGTTTGGACTCAGTGCTCATGCTGACCTCACAACGCGCGACCTCGCGACGCTATGTGAAGCGCTATAGCCTACTGCGCATGACTTGAAAAGTAACGAAGAGGGTGCACTTGCAGCAGCATCTTGCAAAGCCTTCATGTGCGGAGTAAGCAGAGTAATACTCCAACATGCAGCAGTATAGTCGGCCAAGCTCAGCAACGGATTTGTGCGCGAAGAATGCTGGTTTTTGTGGCCGGGACCACCAATTAATTATGAACAAAAAAACGGTGCTTGCCGTGGGCGGAAATGCAGTCTTGGTTGGCATCCTGTTAATGCTGCTTGGCGATTTCATGTTCGCGCTCAATGATGCCATGGGTAAATGGCTGGTCGCAAGTTTCTCTGTTGGTCAGGTCCTTCTTATCCGATCGTTTGGTGCGTTCTTCGTGCTTGGGCCGATGCTTGCGCGAAAGCCAGCTGCAAGTCTGTTCCAAGTAGAAAAGCCATCCCTGCAATTCGCGCGTGTTGTGCTTGCAACAGCGGATACCGGCCTTTTTTATGCTGCAGTTACATTCCTTCCGCTGGCAGATGTGATGACCTTTTATATGGCTGGCCCAATTTACGTTGCGGCCCTTTCACATTTTCTTTTGGGTGAACGTATCGGTTGGCGACGCTGGTTGGCCGTATTTATTGGCTTTGTCGGCGTGATTATCGCATTGCGACCATCCTCAGCCATGCTTTCCTGGCCTTCTATGTTCGGTCTGTTGGGTAGCTTGTCCTTTGCCCTGACACTGGTTCTGGGGCGCGTGCTCAGATCGACGCCCGATACAACGCTGGTCACTTGGCAAACAATAGGCTGTCTGGTCGTTGGTGGCGCCCTGAGTATAGGGAACTGGACATCGTTCGACACAGGTGAGTTGCTTGCCTTGCTCTTACTCGGCATCGTTGCATGCCTTGCGCATTTGCTTATAACGCGTGCACTAAAGCTTGCGCCTGCTTCAATTCTCGCGCCGCTGCAATATACCTTGTTGCTATGGGCTATTCTGTTTGGGTGGATGTTCTTTGATGAGTTGCCTGATGTGCAAACATTGGGAGGCGCCGCGATTATCGTTTTGGCGGGTCTGTTTATCTTCCATCGCGAGAAGGTAAAGAAAGATACGGTCCCGCTTGTGCCGACTGAAGGAAGCCACGGCTGAATATTTGCAATTCGTGGGAAAAGCTTGTTCTGAGATAGAGATCAGCGCCACGAAGGACTGCCATGGCTTGCACGAAACATTCCATGCTTGCCCTACGGTGTGGGTTATCTCTATATCGCAGGTGAAGTCTTTGTGTTTTCGATTGCTTCAAGTTTTTGCTTGATGGGTTCAGCTTTGAGAAGAAGCGTATTGATGAGATTGGTTACTGGATTGAAGGACAGGCACGAGTCTGATGGATACGTGAAGAACAAGCAATGCATAGAAGAGCAGCAAGCGGTTAGAGCGATGGCCAGCCTGGTCGGCGGCAGGTATTCCATTAGGTCAGCACAATGATTGATAATCAAAAGGACCAATCGTTGAAAGTAGACAGGCCCGTTCGGTTACCCGTCAATGCTTCAGCTCCAACAATGCGGATCAGTTTCCTGTTTCTACTCTGCGGCTTTGGTCTATTGGTTGCGCTTAGTTTTGCCAGCCTTCTTGTTGGAACGCGGATGCTTTTGCCTGATGTGCTGCTTCAAGCCTTGTCAGGGCAGAACAGATCATCAGCCGAGCAAATTATACTGCTTGATTATCGCCTGCCACGTACTTTGCTTGGACTGTTATGCGGTGCAGCTTTTGGCGTGTCGGGCGCACTGATACAGGCTGCGACCCGCAATCCTTTGGCCGATCCCGGAATCTTGGGCGTCAATGCCGGTTCTGCTTTCTTCGTCACGCTGGCCGTTGGCCTTTTGGGCTGGCAGTCGATTGACACCTATATCTGGGCGGCTTTCGCTGGTGCTATTATCATCACGCTGATTGTCTATGCGCTGGGTGCCAGCGGAAGAGAAGGTGCAACGCCCATTAGACTGGTTCTGGCTGGCGTGGCACTCTCAGCCGTGTTGGGTGGTATTGGCTCTGCCATGACGTTGCTGAACCCGCAAACCTTTGATGCGCTGCGTATGTGGTCGATTGGTTCGCTTGCAGGCCGCGACATGCATGTGGTGGCGCGCGTTGCTCCGTTTATCTTCGCTGGCCTTGTTATTGGATTGTTGGCCGCGCGACCGCTCAATGCAGTGGCACTGGGTGATGATCTTGCGCGCTCATTGGGAGCAAGTATCCTGCGTGCGCGTATTCTTGTGGTGATTGCTGTCACACTGCTCGCGGGTGCTGGAACTGCGGCTTGTGGTCCTATTGGGTTTGTCGGTCTGATGGTGCCGCATATGGTGCGCTGGTTTACTGGTCCTGATCAGAGACGGATTGTTGCCTTCACGCTGATTTTCTCGCCGGTCCTTCTACTCAGTGCCGATATTGTCGGACGCCTGGTGCTTTATCCAGGCGAGCTCGAAGCGGGCATTGTGACGGCCTTTATTGGTGCGCCGGTGCTTATTGCGCTGGCACGACGCAGGAAGGTGAGTGGACTATGACAGAAACACCTTCAACACGTGTTGGAACTGGCCATATCGCGGTCATTCGCTTCTTTGGAGGTCGCTTTTCCCTTCGCCTGCATCGACGTGGACTGCTGATTGGATTTGCTCTCATTGCGTTGATTTTGCTTGTTGCAATCGCATCGCTCACCAGTGGCAGTTACCAAATTCCGATCCCCGATGCGCTGCGTGCCTTACGCGGCGAGGGTGAGGATATGGTGCGGATGATTGTTGTTGAGTGGCGGTTGCCGCGTGTTCTGCTGGCCATTTTATTGGGCGCAGCACTTGGCATGAGCGGCGCGATCTTCCAATCACTGACCCGCAATCCACTGGGTAGCCCGGATATCATTGGCTTTGCGGCGGGGTCTTATACAGGTGCATTGATCGTCATCCTGCTTTTGTCTGGCGGCTATTATGAAGTTGCCGCAGGAGCGTTGACAGGTGGCGTGATTACAGCGCTCGCTGTCTATATGTTGGCTTGGCGCAATGGTATGCAAGGCTTCCGGCTGATCATTGTGGGTATTGGCATCTCAGCTATGTTATCCGCCTTCAATGGTTGGATGATCAAGGCGGCTGATCTTAATGTGGCGATGTCAGCTGCTATCTGGGGCGCGGGTTCGCTCAATGGTCTGGGCTTTGATCAGCTGGTGCCCGTTGCAATTGTTCTTCTCATTATCATGCCCTTGACGATGCTTCTTGCACGACCAATGCGACAACTCGAAATGGGAGATGATGCAGCGCGCGCCTCTGGTGTGAATGCCAATCGCACGAGGGCGGCGTTGATGATCCTTGGCGTTGCACTCACGGCTATTGTCACGGCCGCCGCTGGACCGATCTCGTTTATTGCGCTTGCTGCCCCACAGATTGCACGTCGGATCACGCGTTCTGCAGGTGTTGCGCTTATTCCTTCAGCGTTGACAGGCAGTGGGCTTCTTGCTGCCGCAGATTATGCCGCTCAGCACGCCTTCGAAACACAGCTTCCCGTCGGCATCATGACTGTTAGCATCGGAGGCATATACTTCCTCTGGCTACTCGTAAAAGAGGGACGGAAATGATGGAAGGGCACAGGGAAAACCTGCTGTCTGTGCACTCCCAAAATTGGTCTATCTGTGTTTCATAAGGATGTAAGTCTATTATTTCATTAAATGACTTTTGGTTTGCTGTAAGCTATTACGTCCATCTCCACTTTAGCATCAACCATAAGCGGCGATTGCACAGTGGACCGCGCTGGTGGATGGTCGAGAAAATGTTTCTTGAAAACTGCGTTAAAGCTTGAGAAGTCGCGAGCGTCATCCAGCCAGACATTCACTTTAACCACATCGGCCAATGTGCAATCTGCAAGCGCCAAAGCTGACTTAATATTTGAGATGACTTGTTCGGTTTGCACCACAATATTACCGGCGACGACTTCGCCATCCATTGTGGGTACTTGACCTGAAACATAAACAAAGTCACCGGCGCGTACGGCTTTGGCGAAAGGGCGAGGCTGACCGCCCGCTTGATTGTCTGCGGTTTCATACCGAATTATCTGATTATCAGTCATGTTATCTATACTCCAGAATTGGCTGTAGAAATTGCTTCGTCATAGGCCGTGACCGCTTCAATGGCATTCGCCTCAACTATCTTTGCGTTCTGTCCGGGCCGATAAAGACTGCTTCCCAATCCGAAGGTACGAATGCCAACAGTTATATAGTCGTGGAAGTTTTGATGGGAGACGCCACCAACAGCGCCGATCACTATATTTTTAGGAAGCACTGCGCTTAGCGCAGAAATACCCGATGGGCCGAGAACCGAGGCAGGAAAGAACTTTAATGCCGATGCTCCAAGCTCAATTGCTTTCAGCGCTTCAGTCGGACTGAATACACCCGGCAATGTGACCATAGAGCGTTCCTTGGCTATCCGCATCACATCGGCATCGATGTTGGGACTGACCATCAGGCACCCACCGGCATCTGCTACCCGGGCACAGTCGTCCGCTGTTAAAACCGTTCCAGCACCAATCAGGCTATCCGCACCAAAGCGCTTGCTCAGGCGCTCAATCGAAGAAAGGGCATTGGGCGAGTTGAGCGGTACTTCAATAGCCTCGAAACCCGCACCTATAAGCATTTCGCCGATTGCTTCAACTTCGCTGGGCCTTATACCACGTAAAATGGCAACCAAAGAACGCTTAAACGCAGGCCATTTGACACTCGGCTGAGACATCTTATTGTTCTTTCATATTCTAGAGATTACGGGCAGCTTTAAGCAGTCCCTTACGTGATGCCTCTTCTGCATCGATTATTTGGGGTTGATAGCCAGAATGTTGCAGGGCTTTATCGTAAAGGGTGGCGAGGCGACCCACGCCTATCAAGATAAGTGGTATATCTTTATGACAGTCCTTAAGAGCGTCAGCCAACTCGACACCAATCAACAGACCTGATAGCCAATGGTATCCATCCTTACGCTGTGAAAAGCCTAACAATTGGCTCGCGCGCAAACGAAACAGGTTTGTTGTTAAGTTCGTGGGGCTTTCTAGTCCAATCTCAAAGCCGGACAGAAATGCAGCATCATCGACAATATGATTGTCATCGCATTCAACAGCATGCATTAAAATACTTTGGCTCGATAGAAGGGAAAAAAGCTCCCCCGTCATATAGGTTTGGAACGACTGGATAATGCCATTTGAGATCTTGATCCATTTGCTGTGAGTGCCAGGAATACAGACGAGACCGGTAAAGCTATTATCGATTGCTCCCAGAATTTGGGTTTCTTCACCTCGCATTACATCTGGATTGTGAACATTTTTCTGCGCAACACCCGGCAGAATTTGCACGTTCATGTCGCATTCTATTCTTTGGGCACCTTGATACAGATGATCAAGTGTTGTCGGCGTGGGGAGATAAGGTGCCTCTACCCAGCCCTGGCGTGAGCCAGCCATACCACAGATTAAAACCGGCAAATCGTTTGTAGCGCCAAGCTTGCGCAGATGCCGCTCCAATACTGGTGCAAAGCCGCTCTTTGCGCAATGCAACATACCCTCGCCAGATTTGCTTTGGGCAATAACATCGCCTGAAGCGCTCATAAGCCAAGCACGAAAACTGCTAGTGCCCCAGTCAACGCCAACGAAGGCTGGAATTGGTGACTGAGCGCATTTCATGCCGCCGTGCTTTCTTCGCGGTTCTCATCATTTATCTGCACGAAATGTCCGGTACTAACTTCACGATAGCTTTTCTTTGGGGCCACATAATCGAGTGGTCGGAGTGGGCTTTTAATTTCCTCTCCAAGATCAGGGCGCACCAGTTTTTTTGCTAGGGGATCAGGAACAGGAACGGCATCAATAAGCCGACGCGTATAGGGGTGCTGGGGATTATTGAAAATAGATACTCTCGGACCGATCTCAACGACTTCACCCAGATACATAACCGCCACCCGATGACTGATCCGCTCAACAACCGCCATGTCATGACTGATAAACAAATAGGCGAGGTCGTGCTTTTCCTGCAAATCCAACAGAAGGTTGGAAACCTGTGCTTTCACCGAAACATCGAGTGCTGAAACGGCCTCATCCGCGACGATGAGCTTCGGGTTAAGCGCCAGTGCACGGGCGATGCAGATGCGCTGACGCTGCCCGCCTGAAAATTCATGCGGAAAGCGCGTTGCCATCGAAGCTGTAAGTCCTACCTGTTCAAGGAGTTCCGCAACTTTTTCCTTCGCCTGCTTCTTGTCCATCAGGCCATGGGATATCATCGGCTCTGCAATCGCCGCACCAATACGAATGCGGGGATTGAGTGAGGCAAAGGGGTCTTGAAAGATCATTTGCGCATTGCGTCGCATGTTACGCAAAGATGAGGCATTTAGCTTCGTGACGTCCTGACCATCAATAATGATGTTGCCGGAAGTGGGTTCAAGAAGTCGCATAACTGCGCGTCCGGTTGTGGATTTGCCACAGCCGGACTCGCCTACAAGTGCCAGTGTTTCTCCTGGGCGCAAATCAAATGAGACATTTTCAACGGCATGGATGCGGCCATTGGGCAGGTCAAATCGCACAACAATATTGGATGCCTTAAGGATAGGTTCGCGACTGGATGGAACTGGCTTGGTCACGCGGCCATCTTTGGCCTCTCCGGTTTTAGGGTCCACTTCCGGGAAGCGTTTCGGCGCTATTGTGTCGCCCATAGTGCCGAGGCGTGGAATGGACGCTAAAAGCGATTTTGTATAAACAGCTTTTGGTTTTGCGAAAATGTCTTTGGTAGCACCGGTTTCCACCATATCACCACGTAACATGACGACAGTGCGGTCCGCAACTTCAGCAACCACGCCCATATCATGGGTGATGAAAAGCACTGCCATGTTCTCTTCCTGCTGTAGCTCCCGAATGAGATGCAGGATTTCGGCCTGAATAGTTACATCCAGTGCGGTTGTTGGCTCATCTGCAATAAGGAGCTTGGGCCTGCATGCAAGCGCCATTGCTATCATGACACGCTGGCGCATTCCGCCAGAAAATTTGTGCGGATACTCATTCAATCGTGTCCGAGCCGCTGGAATGCGCACGCGCTCCATAAGCTGTATCGCTTCGGCTTCAGCCTGCTTCCAGCTAAGATTTCGGTGCAATACCAGCGCTTCGGCCAACTGATTTCCAATTGTGAAAACCGGATTAAGGGACGTCATCGGTTCCTGAAAAATCATGCCAATCGAACCGCCGCGCACTGAGCGCATTTCGGCTTCTGGCAGTTGCAACAGGTCGCGACCTTCAAGCAGAATACGTCCTTCGATGCGCGATTTGTCTTTCTGTAACAATCGCATAGTCGAAAGCGCTGTCACGCTTTTGCCAGAGCCACTTTCGCCGACGATGGCAACGGTTTCACCAGCATCCACATGAAAATTTATATCGCGTATGACTGCGCGCCAGCCATCTGCGGCCTTGAATGAAGTGGTCAGATTTTCAACGGTCAGAACTGACTTCTGGTTGTGATTGTTGTCGGTCATGGTCAGTTTTCTTTCGCAAGACGGGGATCAACCATGTCGCGTAACCCGTCACCAACAAGTTGCAGTGAAAGTACGGAAAGGATGATCGCCAAACCCGGAAACAGCATCAACCATGGCGCATTGTTCATATATTCGCGTCCAGCGGCCAGCATTGTTCCCCAGGTCGGCATGTCTGATGAAACGCCGATACCAAGGAAGGATAGGCTCGCTTCTGCAAGCATAGCTGATGCAAACACGAAAGTTGCCTGAACGAGGATAGGGGAAGCCAGATTGAGCAGAACGTGGCGCAGAAGAACTTGCCAGGTTGGTAGTCCCAACGAAATCGCGGCTTCGATATAGGGCATCTCACGGATAACAAGAGTAGAGCCGCGCACAATACGTGCGAGCCGCGGCGCATAGGTAATGCCGAGTGCAATGATAACTGTTATGAGCGATGGTCCCAATGCCGCTACCAAAGCGATTGCAAGCAGAATGTCGGGAAATGACATCATGGCATCCAGCAGGCGGGAGATTGGCGCGTCAAGCCTTCGAAAATATCCTGCGGTCACACCAAGGAAAATGCCCAGAATGGTCGATATTGCAACGACACCGAGACTTACAAGCAATGATATGCGCCCCGCATAAATAGCACGAGAGAAAATATCGCGTCCAAATTCATCGGTTCCGAAAAAATGAGACCAGGAGGGCCCTTGCAACTTATTGACTATAGAGAGTTTGTTGGGCGCATATGGAGCGACCCATGGTGCTAAGAGTGCGGCAAGGATAACGGCCAGAAGAATGACTACGCCCAGCGCAATGGCGCGGTTGCCGAAAAGACGCCGCAGATTATCGATAAATGGCATTGAGAAAGAAGCGAGTGTCAAAGTTTTACCCTCGGATCAACCAGAATATAAAGAAGGTCCACGGTGAAATTGATCAGGACGTAGATCGCAGCCACGACAAGCAAAGTTCCCTGAATGACCGGATAATCGCGGCGGAGAACAGCTGACACGACCAGATTGCCAATGCCTGGAAGACCAAAAACTGTCTCTGTCACTACAGCACCTGCCACTAGCATGGCGATTGAAAGTCCGATAACGGTAATGATTGGAACAAGCGCGTTTTTAAATGCGTGCTTGAGGATTACTCTGCGTTCACGAGCCCCCTTAGCGCGCGCCGTTCGCACATAGTCGTCACTGAGTACATCAAGCATTGCCGCACGCGTGAAGCGGGTTATCAGTGCTGAGTTTACGATACCAAGCGCCAGTGCTGGCAATACCAAATGCTGCAACCTGTCGAAAAAACTCGCATCCGGCCCGCCATAACCCGAAGCAGGGAACCACCCCATCCCCACGGCAAGAGTTTGGATCAGGATAAGGCCGAGCCAGAAACTGGGAATGCTGGCTGCGATCATGGTCAATGTAACGACGGACTGATCAAAAATCGTACCGCGTTTTACGGCCGAGAAAATGCCAACGGGCAGAGCGATGGCGACTGCTATCAGGATTGAGAATAAGGTGAGGAAGAATGTGGGCTCGGCGCGAGATGCCAAGGCTGTCGTAACGGGCTGATTGAGGAAGATAGATTGTCCGAGATCACCCTGAAATATGCCCATAATGAAATGGACATACTGTATCAGAATGGGCGCATCGAGCCCCATTCTGGCGCGCAGATCGGCTATGTCTTGTGGGGTGGCATCTGATCCCAACATGACAGCGGCCGGATCGCCTGGCGTTACACGAACAATGATGAAGACTACTGTTACGACAAGAGCCAGCACGATTAACATGCCAACTAATCGGTTCAACAATGCCCAGGCGATCCGTTCCATTTTCCATGCCTCACTGCTTAGGAGTTACATTCCAGAAATGGGGCCAATAGGTAGGCGTGTATCCTTCCACTCCGTTGGCAATGCCTGAGAGAGCATTAAAATTGCCAACCTTGTAGAGAGGAGCATCGTCATAAATGACGGTTTGTATTCCCTCCCATGCTTTGAGTTTCTCGTCGTCTGTGGTGGCATTCATATAGTTTTTGACGGCTGCTGTTTTCTGGTCAGACACGTACCAGCCTGGATAAGAATCCGTAATGGTGTTGATCGTTGTAGGATCTCCAGGGAAGTTGGAATGGGTAATGAAAATATCCCATTGTGTTGGATCCGCACGACGGGTGGTTAGGGTAGCCCAGTCGACAACCTGTAAGTCCACTTTGAAACCCGCAGCCTCAAGATAGGCTTTGGCAACTTCTCCGATTTTATAGTGGAATTCATACTGACGGCTTGTCAGTAAGCGGATAGGGGCGCCTGTATAACCTGCATCTTTGAGCAGTTTGGCGGCCGTTTCCGGATCACCTTCTCCATAACGAACTACGCCTGCGTCCGTATTCCAGTAAAAACCTTTTGGGAAAATAGAGCCATCAACACTGTAAAAGCGATCATCCGAAAACGCTGCAAGCATCATGTCAGAGGCATTGAGTGAAGCTTGCACGGCCTGCCGCAGTTCCTTATTTGCAAGAACGCCTTCTTTCATATTCATGTTGAGAGAAGCCCAGCCGGAATTCTCGAAGATGACGGGTTTTGCTTTGTCGCTGGCCTCCACACGTTGATAGGCGCTTACAGGCAGTGAATCCGCAAAATCGAATTGCCCGGAAATCAGACCTTCGACGCGGGTGTTTGCATCGGGAACGGGTACGAAGCGCAGCTCTTTAGCGATTGCTGCACGTTTTCCAGCATAGTTGCTTGGCTCTCCTTCCGGAGATTTGTAATCATCAAAACGCACGAGCTGCGTATATTGATCAGGCTTGCGCTCTTTAAGGGCATATGGGCCAGTACCGATAAACTTGGTAAGTGTATCTTCCACCGTTTCTGACGGAATGATAACCGAGGCTTGTGAAAGTGTAGCGAGAAGTGGCGCATAGCGCGATTTGAGTTTGATGATGACCGCATGGTCTCCATCTTCATTCACACTTTCGACGACTTCTGCAACTTGTTTGCCTTTAGAGTTAATCTCCATCCAGCGCTTAAGAGACGCAACAACGTCTTTGGAATCCAGGTCGCTACCATCATGGAACTTTACGCCATCACGCAATGCGATGCGGTAGGTGAGGCCATCTTCTGAAATCTCTGGCATTGCCGCGGCAAGCAGCGGAACAGATTTCCACTGATCATCATAAGTGAAAAGCGTTTCAAAAATATGCTGATCTATCGTCAGGACGATGTCTGTTGGCGTTTGCATGACGTCGAGGCTAGGTGGTTCACCTATGGTAGCAATTGTGAGAATGCCATCAGATGCCTGTGCTATCGCTATGGTACTGGTACATGCAAGGGCCGCCGCTGCGGCGACAAATAACAAAGTTTTTTTCATGATTTACTCCCCTTTTTTGAACCGGCGTACCGGTCATTTTCGCTATAATTAGTCAAGTCCCAATGGGTCAGCGATACGCGGCCAGAGCTCTAGGCTGGCTTTGCGGTATGGTGTTGTTGCCGGATCTGTTGGGTAGGATGTTGGGGCCGCAATATAGACGATCTCTGAAGTGATCGGTTGGAAGCCCGCTTGAAAATGATTGGTGGATTTAACCAGAAGGAAGTTCTTTGATCTGTAATCAATTCCAAGATTGGTGAAGATATCGGGCTCATAGGTTTGCGAGCGGCTGGTAATCAGAATAATATCAACTTCAGTTCCTAAAGGGCGGATAACAGCAACGCGCCCTAAATTGACGCGGCTATTGCGGAAACTCTGCCATCCAGCGTCCATGACTTTTATTATTGTAACCCGCAGATCAAGCGGTTCACCGCCTTGCCAAGACGATTTTCCTCCGATGCGAATATTGAGTTCCGCACCTTCGCCGGCTGCATGACAGAAAGAAACGGCGACGGGATCCCATAATGTTGCAACGCCAAAGTTATCCAGACCACGTTCCAACATACGGCGAATAATATGGGTTGCATCGCCCGCGACACCGCCACCGGGATTATCCCATATGTCGGATATGACAACGGGCAGAGTGGGATTTGCATTGCGCACGGCGATAGCGTGATCAAGGCCTGCTTCTGTATCAAACATTGGCATCGCCGTGGTTTTGCGCATTGCGTAAAGCTCATGTCCGAGCTGGCGCGCAAGAGCATCACCTTTTGTCTTCGCATTGTCCGTTACAACAACAATACGCGTGCCCATGTCTGGCACATCGCCTGCCATAAAACCGTGAATTACAGAGATAGAAAGAATGCTGTCCTTGCCTTCTAAGGCCACCAAACGATCAACAAACGAGCGCATAGGCTCGCGATTTGTTGGATAGATGGATATCATCCGGCAATCGAAAGTGGATATGACCGGCTCAAATTCACCTTTAAGCGTTCTCAAAGCGAGATCGACAACATGCTCACCCCGTTCCTCGAAATCCGTGTGCGGAAATTCGAGAAATGTTGCCATGATATTAAGGTTGGCAATACGCTTTGTCGTTAAATGACTGTGCGGGTCGAACTCGGCTGCGATCAGAACATTCGGTCCGACGATTTCGCGAATACGTGCCAGAAAATCTCCTTCCGGATCGTCGTAGCCCTGTGCGACCATAGCGCCATGGAGGCCCAAAATCACACCATCTACAGGTAATGCGGCACGCAATTCATCCAAAATGGTATCGCGCAGGGTCTCATAGGTTTTGCGCTGAATAAGCCCAGCGGGTTCGGCCCAGCAGGAGGTGCCTTCAATGACACTAAAACCTTCAATCTTCCCGCGGCGTCGGAGGATTGGCACAACAGATGAGCAAAGTGTAGGCGTGTCTGGATGCTCGCCCGGGCCAGCATAGAAAGCGGCCTTAAACGCATCCATATCTGTTGGCACAGGTGAAAAAGTATTCGTTTCCGTCGCCAAAGAGGCTGTAAAAATACGCATGTGATGCCCATACTCAGGAACCCGAACCCCACATTATCTGCACAAGCGCTAAGTTTGATGTTCAGACAATCATCAAAGGGTCCAGATTTCGTTTATTATGTTCCGCCGCTATTTTTGTAATTTATTTTCTTAATAATGCGTCAAGCGTCACATAAGTCAATCGATTTTGGCAGATTAATCTAAAAAATCTAAGAGGAATGAAAATAATGTGAAATTGATTTTCACTTTTTCATAGGCTTCGCCCGCTGTAGATGTGCGGGTTTATTGAAATGAACAATTAAAATAATGATTTAGTAACAGGCCGATTTTGGAGAAACTTGCATAAAGTACGAAAGGCTCAGTTCTATTATGAAAAAAAGGGGCGTTTAGCGGCCCCTTTTTTCATACGCGTGTTTGATGTGGCTTATGGCTACCAAACTGTTCCGCGTGCTGAAACAGGTTCTACACGTGTGACGATACCGTTTCGATGGAAAACCATTTGGTCAAATAGATTGCTGACAACGCAGGTGTGGTTAGGAACAACGCGGACTACAGAGCCGATTGCAGGGAAGTCGTCCTGACAATCGCTGAGGTCGACCACGGCATGTTCTTCTGACAAAGAGATGATGCGTGCAGATTCAAAATTTTCAATAATACCAAAATCACTAAAGCCAAGAAGGTCGGATGTCAGTGCTTTTGAGCCACAATCAAGAACCGCGCGGTTGCTTGCTGGGCGTGAGACGACGGTTGCTAAAATGTGCATTGCCAGATCATCTGTTGTGCAATGACCGGCGCGAACCATGCTGCGATCATTATAAACATAGGTGCCAGCACGGTGTTCTGTTGCTGATGGTACCAAATGCGCGGAATATAAATCGGGAGAACCGCCGCTGGATCTAATTGGACAATCTAAGTCGCCCAGCTTAAGAAGCTTGATAGTTTCAACGATGAAGCTTTCAACTTCTTTTGCGCCGCCAGTGGCGGGATAGGTCAGGATTCCTGCGAAGTGTAATCCCGGTTGAGCGTTGATTAATTGTGCCAATGCCGCAGCTTCTTCAGGCGTTTGTACGCCACAACGCTTGCCGCCTGTGTCGCACTCAACCAACACTGATAGTGGCCTAGCAGCCACGAAAGCATCAGCAAGTCCTCTGATGGTGGTTTCATTATCTGCTGTTACTTTGAGTGCACTGATTTTTTCATTTAACGCCTTGAGACGACCAACTTTCGCAGAGCCAAGAATATTGTAGGTAATCAGGATGTCATCAAAACCCGCATCTGCAAATATTTCGGCTTCTGTTACCTTCTGGCAATTAATGCCGTGGGCGCCGGCCTCTATTTGCTGACGGGCAACGGCTGGGATCTTATGCGTCTTGATATGTGGACGGAAAGTTTTTCCACTCTGTTCGATATAGATCTGGGCCCGTGTGATGTTGGCCGTTAGCCGATCTTCATCAATGATTGGCAGAGGGGTGGGTAGCTCTTCGATCCGCGTGCCAGCTACGGGCCAGGGAAACGTCATCCGATAACCTTTCATGCGCTTTATATGTGGTGATGTATATAATTTTCCTAAATAGCAGGAAAATGCTGATCTTATTGACAATATGGCAGATATTTTTCATAAAAGTGAAATTATTTTTCATTATCAACCGACAACGAAGGTTTGTGTTTTCACATGGATATTATTCATGCATTGAGTGATGATGAGAACAAACTGTCAGGCTCCGAGAAAAAGCTCGCTGCTTTTGTGCTTGATAATGTCGATTTTGTTGTCACGTCATCCATTAGTGAGCTCGCTGAAAAAGCAAAGGTTTCTGCTCCGACAGTCACCCGATTTTGCCGTCATTTAGGCTGTCAGGGCTATTCTGATTTTAAGGTGCAGTTGGCCAAAATTTCTTATGTTGGTTTGAGGTATTTGACCCCAGAAACCCAAACAAACAGCGTTGAAGAAGTTGCCGAGGATATTGTTACCAAAGCTCAGAATGCGTTGTTTCAGCTCCATCGGCAGCTTGATCTGAATGCGATTGATAGGGCTGCTCATTTATTGCGTAATGCCAATTTCATTCATGCTTTTGGTGCGAGCGGAAACTCTGCGATGATTGCAAACGAGTTGCATAATCGTCTTTTTAGGCTTGGCTGCCATATTCATTCTTCAAATGATCACAGTATGAATATTATGCTTTCATCCGCAGCTTTGCCCGGGACTGTTGTTATTGGCTCCTCAATTACCGGCCGCGATCCGGATCTATTGCACTGTATGAATCTTTTGCGTGAGAGATCCATTCCAACAATCGCAATTACGCAAAGCCACTCTCCTTTAGCAAAAGCCTGCGATGTGTTGATCGCTGTTGATCTTCAGGAGGGGAATAATATTTTTAGGCCAACATCGACGCGTTATGCATATCTCGCGGCTATCGATATTCTAGCAAATATGGTGGCCTACGCGGATCGTAATCGTGCGGTTCGCATTCTTCGACAGATTAAGGAAGAACTTGTTCGCTCTCGTGATGGCGATGACCGGCAGCTCTTGGGGGACTAAATCGTTTGCGAACAAACTCGGCCGTCACTTCATCGCGTACTGGAATAATGTGTGACAGATTCGCATTGGCGCGTTTTCTGTAAGTTGTAGCGCGCTAAGTATTCAATCAATGCTGCGTCTCAAGCCAAGTGTATGCCGTCAAATAATGCGGCAAACTGCTAAGTTTCTAATGGCGTCACAAATATGGTGGCCTATACGCTCAAGAAATACTGCGTTTTTCGTAGGCTGGAATGATGGTTTTTTAGGAAGATAAATGACTGGGGAACCTGGATTCGAACCAGGACTAACGGAATCAGAGTCCCGGCCAAAATATTGATATATAATGTTTATTTTGCAAAATAATGCATTTAACGCAGATTGTGAATCAATATGTTAGCTCAGAAATGCAAACCAATTTGTAGCAGTTTCCCACAATTGTTTATCGTCGAAATGCTAGCCTGCCTCGGGTCAATTGAACGTCAGCTTTCAAGCCTATTCCAGCCCTTTGTGTCCGTCTCAGGTTTCCAAGAAATGAAAACAGGCCACCTCAAATTTATTCTAGAGAGGCAACCGACGATTCTGTATGACAGTTTTCATCACCAGCGTTGAGTTCAGACGCAATATTGACGGCAGAGCTGTCAGTTTGGTGTCGTAGAGTTTTTGAAAGCTTTCTAGGTCCTTGCTCATGACATGTAGCATATAGTCCGTATCGCCAAATAGACGTTGCGCCTGAACGACCTCATCTATTGCCATAACTGCTCTCTCAAAGACCTCCACAGCATCCCGGTTCACTTCCCGCAATGTGACGAACACAATCGCCGAAAAGTTCAGGCCAACCTTTGCTGGGTGAAGATGGGCTCTATAGCCTTGAATAACACCAGCCTGTTCTAGCGATCTCACCCGTCTGTGGCAGGGGGATAAGCTGAGACCAACCCTATCAGCCAAATCGGTGAGCGACAATCTGCCGTCATCTTGTAGCTCGGAAAGGATCTTCCGGTCAAAGTCATCCAAGGCGCAAATTCTCCCTATAATTGATATTTTCAGAGAAGATATCAGAAGCTCATTCCTGCAATCAACGGATATGTTTCTGACCAAGGAGATTTTTGATGCAAATTGTCACCGTAGCCGGTTTCTGGGCGGTATCCATGTTGTTCGTAATTACACCAGGAGCTGACTGGGCCTACGCAATCAGTGCCGGATTAACTAACCGCGCAGCCGTTCCATCCGTCTCAGGTTTATTGCTCGGACACTTAGTCGCTACCATTATTGTCGCAATAGGGGCTGGCGCACTGATAACCAGCGTGCCTCATGCAACCACGACGCTGACAATGGTTGGCGCTGCGTATCTCTTGTGGCTTGGTGTTGCTATGCTCCGAAACCCTCCAAAAGCCACAAATCAGGACACTGACACACAGACGGTGTGGTGGCGCTGGGCGCTGAAGGGATTTGGTGTCAGTGGTCTCAACCCGAAGGTCTTCCTGCTGTTTTTGGCAATCTTACCCCAGTTCACGGATTTGGAAGCTTCTTGGCCTGTGTCAGTGCAAATGGGAGCTCTAGGACTCCTGCACGTTTTCAACTGCGCAGTTATTTATATCTTCGTGTCAGTCTTCGCCAAAGCGGTCCTGCGCTCGCGTCCCACCGTTGCTCAGATGGTTGGAAGGTTCTCCGGTGCGGCCATGATGGGCATAGCCGTCTTTCTCATCGTCGAGCGCATACATTAAGCTGCTCTGTAGCGACCAAAACCACACAACAACACAATCAAGGAATTCAAGATGACTATAAACTCCCCAAATTCACCGTCACTCGACGAAGTCGAGGTGGGAATGAAAATAGCAATCGTCCTTAGAGATGATCTGGAACCCTGGCAGAGGCTCAATGTTGCCGCATTCACCATAAGCGGCGTTGGCGCACAGGTCGGTGCCACTGGCCAAGTTTACGCTGACGCGTCCGGAAATACGTATCTCCCAATGTTCAAAGATGCGGTTCTAGTCTTTGGAGCCGACGCCTCGGAAATACAGCGAACTGCAGAACGCGCGAGATCGAGGGAGGTGCCATTTTCACTCTTTACTCGCGATCTTTTTGGCACCTTCAACGACGACGACAATCGTGCTGCAGTTGCCGGCGTTCAGGCTGCGCACCTTGATATCGTTGGGCTAGCGTTCCGTTGCGAACGTAAGACCGCCGATAAAATACTAAAGGGACTCAAATTGCTGAAATGAATGTAAATAGAGAAGTGTAGGTTATCTCACTACAGTGCCGTAATGCGGATGGCCCGCTTCCCACCACATCTCAGTCACAAGCAGATAGATCCAATAATGCCGTTCGGGAGCAGTGGCAAACGGCTGATTCCAAAAGGTTTAGAAAGTGTACCGCTGTTCTGGAATTAAACTATATTAAAAACAGTCATTTATGCTTTTCAAAAAGGCTCAGTTTGCACAGTTTACAAACCAGAACAGCTAAAAAACGCGAGTAAAAACCGGAAATTATCTAATGAAATCAAATGGCTGGGGAACCTGGATTCGAACCAGGACTAACGGAGTCAGAGTCCGTGGGTCTACCGTTAACCTATTCCCCAGCAGGGTCGCATTTCAGTTCAGTGTAACTGAGTGCGATTTCGACAGAAGCTAGATGCTTCATTAGTCGGTGGCCACCATCTAGCGAACTCAAACGGGTAGCGCAAGCCCTTCTTTTAAAAAAATATGGCAAATTCAGTTATTTCTTTATTGTGCTTCAAAAGCATACGCTTCGTACTACAGCTTACTCAACGCGCATAAAAAAAGCCCGGCAGCAGAGGTGCGGCCGGGCAAAAGGGCAGGCTGGCCGAGAGGGTTCCCGGCTGTGAAGGTGGCGCCCGCCAGATGTTCGTTCAGCAGATGTGGCGCGTCGCCTCCACGCGTGCGCGTGCATCTGCAAGTGCGGCCAGTATACGGGTTGGATCATCCGTCATACGTGTATGGTTCGCAGTATAAATATCTCCACTATGAACCCCGATATCCCTGAGTAGGTAGCTATCAAGTTCATTAAGGTGAGCAACATGGCGTCGATTTCGGAAAAGCGTCCAGCGACGCATAACCGACGTAAACACGGATTGTACCACTTGGCTAAGCACCGAACTGGTTGTGCTGGTTGCTGGTAAATGTGTCATGGTGGTCTTGCTGATCGCTGTCATTGCCGCTCTCCTTTAAGCGCGCTTGGTCAAAATGTTTCTATCGTCAGGTCATTCGCTTTCGCGTCTCCATTCCCTGCGACGCCAGCTTTATCCAATAATAGAATTGATTGTTCCAACGAATGTTTTTAATGTAACAGTTCAATATTCGTGATGGATCATTTCGATGAGTGCGCCTTTAGATCTAGACCAGTTGCAAACCTTCATTGCCATCGCGGATACAGGTAGTTTTACCAAAGCCGCCGACGCTGTCTTCAAAACGCAATCAGCAGTTTCGATGCAGATGCGCCGCCTTGAGGAACGCATCGGCAAATCGATATTCGAACGAGATGGGCGAATTAATCGTCTGACTGAAGATGGTGAGCGGCTGTTGCTCTATGCGCGTCGAATGCTTTTGCTTAATGGTGAAACGATTGCAGCCTTTGACGACACGCAACTCGAAGGCCATGTGCGCATTGGTACGCCGGATGATTACGCAGATCGGTTTTTGCCTGAAATCATGGCGCGATTTGCGCGTTCAAACCCGCGTGTAGAGCTGTCTGTGGTTTGTGAGCCGACGGTCAATCTCGATGAAATGATTAGGCGCGGTACGCTCGATATCGCTCTTGTCACGCAATGCGATGACAAGCGCCGGTCTGAAGTGGTGCGAACCGAGCCGTTGTTGTGGGTAACATCGGCCAATCATGCGGTGCATGAAGAGGCTATGTTACCATTGGCTGTTGGGCGCCCGACATGCATATGGCGCCACGCGGCAATTGATGTGCTCGAACAGGCTGAGCGCGATTACCGGATCATTATCACGAGTTGGTCGGCGACCGTTCTTGCCGCCGCTGTTCTGTCCGGACTCGCTGTCTCGGTTTTGCCTGAATGCGCATTGCGACCGGGAATGCGTGTTTTGGGTGAGGCTGATGGCTTTGGACGTTTGCCAGAATTTGGCATCGGTATTATGCGCGGGCATACCAAGCAGAACGCAATTGTGGATGCATTGGCACAGCATATTATTGAAAGTCTTGATAATATTTCTTCGCCTGCACCCGCAGCTCTTGCCTCTGCCGAAGTTGCATCTTTCCCGTCCGTCCGAACGCGTCGCGTGCGCAGCAACGAATTATTGCCGGGCTGGTGAGCGTTGAACGTGCATAAGCATGCATAGTGGCGTCTTGTCCCGTTGACCCCTGTTCCGCGACTGATACCAATTACATTATGAGCATGGGCTTCGATTCTGATCCTAAGGGCACCGCTTCCAATGTAGCGGAATATAGCGTTTCTGAGATTTCCGGCGCTTTGAAGCGTACGGTCGAAGATACGTTTGCGCATGTGCGCGTGCGCGGTGAAATTTCCGGCTATCGTGGACCGCACTCCTCAGGACATGCTTATTTTGCGTTGAAGGATGATCGCTCGCGGCTTGAGGCTGTGATCTGGCGCGGCTCGATGGGGCGTTTGCGCTTTCGCCCCGAAGAGGGTATGGAGGTCATTGCCACTGGTAAGCTGACCACCTATCCGGGCTCATCCAAATATCAGATCGTGATTGAGCAGATGGAACCGGCAGGCGCTGGTGCTCTGATGGCGCTGCTTGAAGAACGCAAGCGCAGACTTGGTGCGGAAGGTCTGTTCGATCCGGCTGCAAAACAGCTTTTGCCTTTCATGCCGCGGGTGATTGGGGTTGTTACATCGCCGACAGGCGCTGTTATTCGCGATATTATTCATCGCATTTCGGATCGCTATCCGCTGCATGTGATTGTCTGGCCCGTGCGTGTGCAAGGCGAGACAAGCGGTGCCGAGGTTGCGGCTGCAGTTGAAGGTTTTAACGCGCTACCGGAAGATGGAGCAATCGCACGGCCTGATGTGCTAATCGTAGCGCGTGGCGGCGGCAGTCTTGAAGACCTTTGGGGTTTTAATGACGAAGTCGTTGTGCGGGCGGTTGCGGCCTCACATATTCCGGTCATCGCGGCTGTTGGCCATGAGACCGATTGGACGCTGATTGATCTTGCAGCAGATGTGCGCGCACCTACGCCGACAGGTGCAGCCGAAATGGCGGTGCCTGTGAAGGCTGATCTGGTGGCAACTGTTGCCACGCAATCTGCGCGCTTGTCTGCAGCCATGTCGCGGTTCATTGATCAGAAGCGTCAGTCTTATCGCGCTGCCGGTCGTGCGCTGCCATCAGCCGATCAACTGCTTGCCCTGCCGCGTCGTCGCTTTGATGAGGCTGCATCGCGCCTCACGCGTGGACTGTTTGTGAACACGCAAAAGAAACGCGTACAATTTGAAGGTCGTGCAAGGCAGCTGTCACATCGCTTGCTTCAACGCGGCTTTGATGAGCAGAAGCGTCATATTAAGCTGCTCGGGCAGCGCTTGCCACGCGCTTTGGAAGCATTTTTGCGCGAGCGCCGCATAGTGTTTGCAAGGCGTGCCGACCGGCTGACACCGGAGCCTTTGCTGCGGCGCACCACGCTTGCGAAGAGTGCTGTTGAGCAGCTTGACCGCCGTCGCGATCAGGCGATTAATATATTAATTGAGCGCACCAAAAGACGCGGGCAGGAACTGGAACGGCTGATGCGCACACTTTCGTATGAAAGTGTTCTTGATCGGGGTTTTGCGGTTGTCTTTGATGCGGAAGGCAAGCCAGTGAAGCAGGCTGTGAATGTCGCTGAAGGTGATGCTTTGTCGATTCGATTCCGCGATGGTGATGTGACAGCAGTTGCAGGTTTAGCTTCAAGAGCCACCTCAAAAGGAAAAGCGAGCAAAACCAGCACACCGGGTTCCGATGACCAAAACTCGTTATTTTAGCAACAAATCCAAAGCCATTTCACATAAATAGCAATTCTTTGCGCACTCTTAAGGCTGACTTAAGTTTGGTTTTCTTTTTCGCTATTCCAGCGAGTCACATGGCTCAAAGAGATGAAGCTGAAAGAGTTTTTGAATGTCGGTTAAGTTTTCCCAAGGCCATGGTGTAACGAGCCGCCGTGCCTTTTTGATTGGTACAAGTGCATTGGCGCTTTCGGGTTGTGTTTCGACAGCACAGCAGCCGGAACCGGCTAAGGTTGCCAAAGCTCCTGCGCCGGTTCGTGCTGTACCGCCGATGTATGAAGCGATGCCCTATGAGCAGTTCCCGCTGCCTGCGGTGAATGTTGCTAAGGTCGATCCGAAATTTTGGCGACAGGAAGTCGATTATCCAACCAGTGAAAAAGTCGGCACCGTGATTGTCGATACGCCAAACAAATATCTCTATCATATCCGTGGCAACGGTCGCGCCATGCGCTATGGTATTGGTGTGGGCCGCGATGGCTTCTCATGGGCTGGCCGCGCGATCATCGCTTATAAGCGTGAGTGGCCGCGTTGGACACCACCGGATGAAATGGTGGCACGCCAACCAGCACTCCAGCCTTATAGCATCGCCAATGGCGGCATGCCCCCGGGGTTGAAAAACCCGCTTGGCGCACGCGCTCACTATATCCACAAGGATGGCCGCGACACGATCTATCGTATTCATGGTTCTCCTGAAGAGTGGAGTATCGGCAAAGCGGTGTCGTCGGGTTGTATTCGCCTGCTCAATCAGGATGTGATTGATCTTTATAACAATGTGCGCGATGGCAGTACGATTGTGGTGATCCCTGATCCGAGCAAAGGAACGCAGGTTTCAGCTTAACCAACAGCAAAAGGCGCGGATTTCCGCGCCTTTTGTTTATTTGCTGCCTGTTGCCGCAGCGATTGTTTCTGCTCCGCGCCAGAGCGATGATCCCTGCATTACGACGACGCCCACAGCCACCAAGAGAACACCCACTATGCGCGATGGTGTGATTTCTCTTGAAGCAAACCCCATAATGCCGAAATAGTCGATCAGCACGGCAGCGATCAACTGCCCGGCAATGACTGCGGTCATAAAGCCTGCGGCACCAAGTTTTGGTGCGAACAGAATAGCTGCCGTGATGTAAGCCACACCGGCAACACCGCCAATCCATATCCACTTTGGCTGTCCTGCAAGACCAGTCAATGTGGGCAACGAGGTTTTCATCGCCAGCAAAACTGGCAGCACACAAATGATGCTGACGATGAGCGAAGCGATGGTTGCCCACAATGGATGACCAAGTGCGCGGCCCAATGCGGCATTCGCGCCTGCCTGAAACGGTACAACAGCGCCCGCGATAAGGGCGGCGATTAGGAATGTGAGTGATCCTTGAGCCTGCATGAGAGTGGCCTTTCCTGTGTTCTTTCGGCTCAAATCTAGATATAGATGAGATGAATGTGAAATTCAGATTATTGGATCAATTATGCAGCAGATGAATAATCTCAGAAATGTCGATCTTAATCTGTTGGTCATTCTGGATGTGCTGCTTACAGAGCGCCATGTCTCTCGCGCAGCCGTTCGACTCAATATGAGCCAGCCCGCGGTCAGTCATGCCTTGGCGCGTCTGCGTGAGTTGCTGGATGATCCACTTCTCATCCGGGAAGGCGCTGGTCTTGTGCCATCCATTAAGGCCATGGAAATCGCAAAGCCTCTGACGGAAGCGCTATCAGGCGTGCGCGCTGTGCTAGGGCCGCAAGGTTTTGATCCGGCAACGACGCAGCATCGCTTTAATCTGTCGATGTCAGATTATGGCGGCAGCATTGTGCTGCCGGGGCTGGTGCGCGAATTGCGGAGAGACGCGCCGGGGATTGATCTCTCGATCAGTCAGTATAGCCGGGAAGGTATGATTGCGCGTGTTCTGGATGGCGAGATTGATCTCGGCTTTGGTGTGTTTCCGCATCTGCCAGCGCAGATCGCTGCCGATATCCTGATGCAGGACGAATATGTCTGTCTTCTGGATCAACGCAGCCTTGAAGGGCGGGCATTTGATGCGAGAGCCTATTTCGCACGCCCTCATGCGCTTGTGGCTGTGCGGGGCGATGCCACGACAGAGATTGAAGAGAGCTTAAAACGAGAAGGCCACACGCGGCACATTGCAGTGGTCGTGCCGCATTGGGGTGTTGCTCCGCACCTGATTGCGGGTACAGACCTGATTTTGACTATTGCGCGCGGTGGTTTGAAAAATCTGCCGCCGGATGACAATCTCATCGTGATGCCGGTGCCGGTGAAACTGCCGCCGATACCCTTTGTGCAGATATGGCATAAGCGCCGGGAAAGTGACCCGGCGCATCGCTGGTTACGGTCGAAGATAAGCTCGACCGTTTTTAAAAATTAGTAAGCGTATTCGAGGAAGATCGGCTCGATAGAACCAGCCCAGACGCTGTTGTAAGCTTTGAGCATGCGTTCGGAATCGGTGATGCCAGCGGCTATGATTTCTTCAAGCGGTGCGAGGAAATGCGTTTCGTCAAACCCGTCGCTGTTCAGCTGTTTGCGGTTGAGAAGGCCAAGACGCGAAATTTCCAGTGTCTTCCGGGCGATCTGTGCCACTGGCTTGCCACGGAACGTAGCATTGAGTGCCTTTGCAGGAACATCATTGCGCAGCGCCAGGACCTCTTCATAGGTCCAGTCTTTCGTCAGATCTTCTGCGGCATCGAGCGCTTCATCATCATAAAGCAGACCAACCCAATAAGCAGGCAGGGCGCAGATACGACGCCATGGGCCGCCATCAGCTCCGCGCATTTCGAGGAAGCGCTTAAGGCGGACTTCCGGGAACAGAGTGGAAAGATGGTTGGTCCAGTCGCCCATGTTCGGCACGGGATCGCTCACTTCACCCTTCAACGCGCCATTCATAAACTGGCGGAAGGTGACATGCGTGCAGTCATGATAGCGGCCGTCACGCAGGATGAAATACATCGGAACGTCGAGCGCCCATTCGACATAATCAATGAAGCCGAAGTTTTCCGAGAAGACAAATGGCAGCACGCCTGAACGCTGATTGTCGGTATCGCGCCAGATATCTGAGCGCCATGATTGAAGACCGTTTGGCTTGCCTTCGGTGAAAGGCGAGCTTGAAAAGAGCGCAGTCGCAATTGACTGCAACTTCATCGAAACCTGCATTTTGCGGCGCATGTCGGTTTCGGAGCTGAAGTCGAGATTAACCTGCACCGTACAAGTACGATACATCATGTCGAGACCTTCATGCCCGACTTTCGGCATGTAGTTGCTCATGATCTTATAGCGCGACTTCGGCATAACCGGCGTTTCTGCCAGCGTCCATTTAGGACTGCCGCCAAGGCCGAGGAAGCGAATGCCGAGCGGTTCGGCGATCTCACGCACCTGCGAAAGATGCGCATTCACTTCGCGGCATGTCTGGTGAATCGAAGAGAGCGGTGCGCCCGACAATTCAAACTGGCCGCCCGGTTCGAGTGAAATCGCACCCTGTCCGGTTGGTTCAACGAGGCCGATAATATTGCCTTCATCGATGATCGGCTCCCAGCCAAGCTTGGCTTTCATACCTTCGAGAATGGCTTTGATACCGCGCGGTCCATCATAAGGAACAGGGCTGTTATCCGCGACATAGAACGGAAATTTTTCGTGCTCAGTGCCGATGCGCCAAGCATCTTTTGGCTTGCTGCCTTCGGCGAGATAGGCTGCGAGTTCTTCAACACCAGTCAGTGCTGTTTCATCGGTCGTGTCGCGCGCCATATAGTTTGTCCCTAGTCGAATTTGTGTTTGTGAGCGTGATTGGACAAATTTGTCAAATCGCGCAAGTCAATTTCATTGATGATTGAATTTTCTTGAATTCATGCTGGTGCTTTCCAGTCGCCCAGCACGGCCTGAACAAGCGTTAGTGCTGCAACGGCTGCGGTATCTGCGCGCAAAATGCGTGGCCCAAGTGGAATGGCGGTCACAAAAGGCAGGCTGCGCAATTGCTGTCGCTCGCTTTCCGAAAAGCCGCCTTCTGGCCCAATCAACACAGCATAAGGGCCGGGTTTTAAGTTGCTCAGAATAGTCAGCGGATCATCGGTCTCATGGCCTTCATCGCAGAAAATCAGGCGGCGCGACTGGTCCCACTGTCCTAAAAAGCGGTCAAAGCGTATTGCATCGCGACATTCTGGGATTGCCAGCACGCCGCATTGTTCCGCAGCTTCAATCGCGTTTGCTTTAATGCGATCCGTGCCAAGTTTGGGCACTTGCGTATGCTGCGTAACCACGGGTTGCAGCACACCTGCACCCATTTCAACGGCCTTCTGCACCATATAATCAAGCCGACCTTGTTTGAGCGGTGCAAAACAATAGATCAGATCGCAAGCTTCTGGCTGCGGGCGGGTCTGTTTAATTGCTTCGAGAAAAAGCCGCTTCTTGCCCTCGGGGCGAAGCTTGACCTTCCATTCGCCGTCCTGCCCGTTAAAGGCCAGAACTTCGTCGCCTTCCTTCAACCGCAGCACATGGGTTAGATAATGGGCGGCTTGGGTTGGAGCTTCGACGCTTGCGCTGTCAGCAAGCTGGGCTTCAATGTAAATTCGTTGCATTTTATAATTTGCGCGCATGATCGCATCGATGACAGAGGCCGGTGCCGATGGTCAAGCTTTTTGGTTACACCCGAAGCGTCATGAGTGAAGTTACACGTTTAATTGATACCAATAAAAACCAGTTGAAATAAACAAGATTGTATCCATATAGATATGAACCTATCTATTTGAATGGAACTTAAATCATGAAACAGGCCTGGGTCGAATTTGCACCGCTGCTCTCAGCCAATTCGCGCGGATGGCGTAAAGCTTTTGATGCGGCAATGGCAGAGCACAGTCTTTCCGATGCAAAAGCCATACCGCTCATGACGCTTCTGCGCCACGGCGACCGCATTCCGCAAGGTGTGCTGGCTGAAAGAGTAGGCATTGAGGGCGCAACGATTGTTCGCGTGGTGGATGATCTGGAAAAAGAAAACCTGATCCGCCGTATCGCAGACGACTCGGACCGCCGGGTGAAACTTATTCAACTTACCGATGAGGGTCGCGCCCTTGCGCAGAAGGTCGAAAAGACTGCAGCGCGATTGCGCACAGCCTTTCTGGGTGATCTTGATCCGGAGGCTGTCGATATCGCGATGGATGTGCTGCGTAAGCTTCATGAGAAGTTTCAAAACCAACCTTCCTGAGCAGAAAACGCTTCAACAACCATAGCCGTAAAGAAAATGATTAAGCCTGCTGAAACATTGCCACGATTTTGGGACGTGGTCTTCTCGCTGAAGACCTTTGCGGCCGCTATGCTTGCATTGTGGATCGCTCTAATAGCGGACCTGCCCAATCCCTATTGGTCGGTGGCTGCGGTTTATATCGTGGCGCATCCGCTTTCGGGTGCGACAACATCGAAGGGCTTTTATCGACTGATCGGCACGATCATTGGTGGTGCTGTTACGATCCTGTTTGTGCCGCATCTGGTCAATTCGCCTGAAATCCTGACACTGGCCATCGGCTTGTGGATGGGTCTTTGTCTGGCAATCAGTTTGCTTGATGGCACACCGCGCAGCTATCTCTTCATGTTGGCCGGTTATACGGTTGCAATTGCGAGTTTTGCTGTCGTTTCGGCTCCTGAAACCACATTCAATTATGCGGTAGGCCGCGTCGAAGAAATAGCTATTGGCATCATCTGTGCTGCAGTGGTCAATCGTCTGGTATTTCCACGCCACAGCGGCCCAGTTCTCGTTGCGCGTATTGATAATTGGCTGCGCGATGGTTCAAAGCTTGCGGTTGCCACATTGCGCGGAGAGGGTGATAGCCCTGAATTTCTGCGCGACCGTCAGCGGCTTGCAGCCGATGCGCTCGAATTGCGCAATCTCACAACGCATGTTGCTTATGATACATCGTCCATCCGCAATGTCGGAACGCTCCTTCATGTCATGCAGCAGCGCATGGTTGCCCTTTTGCCCATCGTTTCAAGCTTGCATGATGTGCTTGTGCTTAAACCCGATGAAGGCGAAAAGCCTTGGCATCCAGCAGTTCAGAAGCTTCTGGACGAGGCATGCGACTGGCTTGAAAGCGGAGAAAGTCTGACTGAACAGCGCCGTGCAGTTCTGCTTGGCTATGTTGAAGAAATTGAACGCCACGGCAAGAACGCTGACAGTTGGGACGAATTGCTGCCGTTCAATCTGGCAGCCCGTGTTCGTGATCTTGTGCAGATTTGGAGCGACTGTATCACGTTGCGTCAGGATATAGTTTCGGGCTCACGGCATTCACTGCGCTGGCGTCGTTATGATGCTCATCTGAAAGGACGTCCGCAGCATAGAGATTATGGCATGGCTTTCCTGTCAGGCTTCTCGGCACTGCTTGCGACCTGTATTGCAACAGCTTTCTGGATTGCCACCGGCTGGTCACAGGGCAGTGCGGCAGCAATGATGGCTGGCATCTTCTGCTGTATTTTTGCAGCGATGGATGATCCGGTTCCGGTTATGCGCAAGTTCAGCTGGTTACTTCTGATCGTGATCGTTGCAGCCTTCATCTTTGAATTTGCGTTGTTGCCGCTGGTCGATGGCTTCTTGCCGCTCGTATTGGTGCTGGGCCTGTTTTTGATCCCGGCTGGTCTGCTGCTGGCAATTCCATCGCAGTTTTTGCTGGGCATGGTGCTCTGTGTCAACTTGCCAAACATGCTGATGTTGCAGGGGCATCTCACCCATGACTTCGTCAGCTTCGCCAATGCCAATCTGGCAACGGTTCTTGGGATTGTGATTGCCGCTGTCGTGACCTCAATTGTTCGTTCGGTGGGTGCCGAATGGAGTGTGCGTCGTCTCGTTAGAACAGGCTGGAACGATATTGTTCTGGCAACAGAACGTCAGCCCGGACGTCATCGTCGTCAGCGGATGAACCGTCTGCTGCTGAAAATGATCGATCGCATTGGCATGATGACCCCACGCCTTGCACTGATACCAGCTGCAGACATAGCCAAGGTCGATCTGCTGCGCGATCTGCGAAACGGCATGAACACCATCGACTTGCAGCAGTATCGCGCAAAGATGCCAGAGCCGCTACGCGAGGCAGTGGACCGTGTGCTTGATGGTGTGGGTGCGCATTATAAAGCGTTGTCGCGTGAAGCAAGCGAAAGCGTGCGTCAGGAAATCGATGTGCGACTGCTTGTGGCCATTGATGATGCGATCAGCGCAATTATTGAGAATGGATCGCCAGCTATATCCAAAAGACCGCGCATAGCACTTGTTGGCTTGCGTTTTAACCTGTTTCCGAAGGCGCCGCCTTTTGAGTTGCCACCACAATCACAACTCGAACTGCCGCAGGCCGCCTGAGACGAACTGGACGAATGGAATTAAAGTTATGAGACCAGAATTCGACATCTATGGAATCTACTTGCCGAGCCTCGCGGTTCTGGCATTGGGCGCCTATTTCGCAAACTCGCTGATGCAACGCTTGCTCGCGCGTGTGCGCTTTTATCGTTTTGTGTGGCACAGGCCTTTGTTTGATGCCGCCATGTATTTTTGCATTCTCGGCGTAAGCGCCGTTATCTTGAACGGAATACCACTATGAAGAAGCTTTTTGCACATTCCGGCCGGGTCTTCCTAACCCTCGTCATGGTTACAATGGCAGGGCTCCTCGGCTGGCATCTCTGGGATTATTATATGAATGCGCCATGGACGCGTGACGGCAAAATCCGCGCGGACGTTGTGCGTCTCGCGCCCGATGTATCGGGTCTCGTGACCGAGGTTCTGGTGCATGACAATCAGGACGTCAAAAAGGGCGATGTGATTTTCCGCATTGATCAGGCGCGTTACAAGCTCGCTCTCCAGCAGGCAGATGCAAAGCTCGCCAGCAGCAAGGCGGCGCTTGATATGGCCAATCGCGACCTCACACGCTATCGCAAGCTCAATGACACGACTGTTACACAGCAGAAGATGGAGCAGATCGAAACCACGACAATGCAGGCTGAAGCCACCTATCGTCAGGCCGAACTCGACCGTGATCTGGCATCGCTCAATCTGGATCGTTCTTCTGTGAAAGCGCCGGTGAATGGTGTCATCACCAACTTCTCGCTTCAGCCGGGCGATTATGTAACTGCAGGTTCTGCAGTGACGGCGCTGGTCGATACAGACTCATTTTATGTCTCCGGCTATTTTGAGGAAAACAAACTTGAGCGCATCAAAATTGGCGATCCGGTCGTCATTGATGTGATGGGTAGCAAGGTGCAACTCAAAGGCAAGGTTGAAGGTATCGCTGGTGGCATCGAGGATCGTGAGCGCACTGATTCCACAAGCCTGCTTGCTAATGTTTCACCGACCTTCAACTGGGTGCGTTTGGCGCAGCGCGTTCCAGTACGTGTGAAACTGGAAGATATTCCAGCGGGCGTACATCTTGTGGCTGGTCGCACCGTCAGCGTGTCTGTCGTTGAATAAAAGTGCGTCAATTGGAAAGCAAAGCCCGGCTATTGTCCGGGCTTTTTTCATGTTAGCGATTGGTCATGCAAAATCGGGGGCTTGAGCCATGCGTGTGTTGGTCATCCAAAATTATCCGGACTCGGGTCTTGGCCAGATTGAACCAATCCTGATTGAAGCGGGATACGCAATCGATCTCATACACGCCTATAATGGCGAAACGCTTCCAGAAGACGATAGCAATCATAAGGCGCTTATCGTGCTGGGCGGTGACCAAAACGCACTTGCTGATGATGAGTTTCCCTACTTTCCGAATTTGCTTAATCTGATCCGAGCATTCGGGGAACACGATAAGGCAGTTTTGGGCATTTGCCTTGGCAGCCAGCGTATCGCGCGCGCTTATGGCGGCGAGAATATTCTCAACCGCCCGATGGAATTTGGTTGGCATGAGGTTCGGCTCACAGAGCGAGGTGCTACGGATCCGGTTCTTTCGGCAGCAGGAGCGACGTTCCCTATTTTCCACTGGCATCGTGATACGTTTTCGTTGCCTGATGGGGCTGTTCATATGGCAACCAGCGATATGACGGTCAATCAGGCGTATAGGATCGGGCGCGCGACCTATGGCACCCAGTTTCACTTTGAAGCTGACACCAAGCTGGTCTCGGAATGGAGCGAATCTCTGCGAGAGATTATTGCCGGCTTCGATTCTCAATGGGCGGCTGAGTTTCCTCGAAATGTGCAACTGTCAGGTGTTGTCGCTGACAGAGCAGGTGCTGCTCTTGCGCGGGCATGGGTCAGTCTGATCTGACAATTCGTTGCCACTTTGCCACAGGTGAAAATCATTTGGGTTTTTCAGCCTGAAAGCAACAATTGTAACTGTGACGTTCAGTTGCGGGTAACTTTTTTCAGGTGTAACTGAGGCCACGTTCCGGGTGGCAAATGGTCGGACAAGGTGCAAACCTTGCCCATTACGAAAGCTCGGTCTCCGACTGTCCGGTAACCTGTCCAAAGAGTTTTCGATTATGACCGCTAAGCATGCTGCACTTCTCACAGTTCTGATGGTTTCTGCGATCGTGTTCATGGCAGTTGGCATTTTTACCGTCGATGCCGGTAACAGCATGACTTCCACCGACGGCTACGGCATTTCCAGCGCGCGCTAAATTACTGGTTTGGCGGCTGGACCAGTCGCTTCCAGAAAGCGCTTTTCCGGGCCGTCGATGACGATGGCCGACAGCTTTCCGTTTTTCCATGCATATGTGTCGAGATTAACCCGGTTGGGCTGAACATCGACAATGCTCTGCGGCGTATGGCCGTGGATGATGACCTTCTCCATTGGATCAGTCCATTTCAGAAACAGGGTTCTAATCCACATCAGGTCATCGCGGTCCTGCGCATCAAGCGGCACCACCGGGTTTACGCCCGCATGGCAGAAGAAGAAATCTCCAAAACTCACTGACGACGGCATCGAGCGGATATAGTCGATATGCGCTTGCGGAATTGCGTTTAGCAGTTGCGGGTATGCGGCTTTCGCCGATGCGGGATCAGTATAATCGACCTCAACGCCGTATGATCGGGCAGTGTCGCTGCCGCCATGCAATGCAAAAATGCCATTTGTATCGCCGGTCGCAAGATAATGCAGAAATCCATCATCATGATTGCCGATCAGTGAAAGAATGCGCGGATCATGCGTTGAGGCATGGATCAGAAAATCCAGTACGCCTTTGGAATCCGGTCCCCGGTCTATGTAATCGCCAAGGTGAATGATGCGCCAGTCATGCGTTGGGTTACGGTCGATATCGGCGCGGATCAGCCCATGCATATCCTGCAAAAGATCAAGGCGACCATGCACATCGCCAATGGCATAAAGCCGGATACCTGCCGGGCCTTTTGCGTCCTTTAGAGTAATGCCACTCATGAATCGCCGCTCTCTTTCACGTCTTTTCCAGCTCGCTGCCGATAGCGCAATCGCGATACGCGTTCACGCTCGTCGTTGAGTTCGCGGTCGTTGGTTGCCTGTTCGACAAAGCGGATATGCTTTTGCACCGCTTCGCGTGCCGCTTGCGGGTTGCCCGCAATCACCGCGTCGTAAATGGCGCGATGCTGTGACAACAGCATGTCAGCCACGCCGGGATAGCTGTAAATCAGACTTCGATTGTAGAAAACCCCGTCTTTGAGCAACTGATAACAAGAGCGCAATGTGTGCAGCAGCACGATGTTGTGTGCGGCTTCGCCAATGGCATTGTGAAACTCAACATCGAGCTGCGCACCCTTATCAAGATCATTGGCGCTGTTGGCGTCTTCCATCGCCGTCATGATTTCAGCGAGCAATGCTTTATCGGCAGATGTTGCGCGCAGGGCCGCATATTCGGCGGCAATGCTTTCGATCTCACGACGATATTCGAGATAGTCAGTCGTGGCTTTTCGGTGTTCAGCAAAAAGCTTTACAACGGGTGGGCTGAAAACCTGTCCGATGACATCGGCCACAAATGTTCCACCACCATGACGTGATGTGAGAAGGCCCGCGTTTTCCAGTCTTTTAAGCGCGTCACGCAGGATAGGGCGTGAAATATCGAGTTGTAATGCAAGATCACGTTCACCCGGAAGCTTATCGCCGCCGCGTAGGACGCCTTCAAGGATCAGGCTCTCGATTTGATGGACCACATCATCTGCCGTGCGGCTTGCGAGAATGCGGGAAAACACTGGTTCGGTCATGGTCGCAAACTAGCCCCAAGCGGAGGTTACGGCAACGGGTCTCTGAAATGTGTAAACAAAAACCCCGGAAGCGATGCATCCGGGGTTTGAAAACGTTGAAGCCTTGATCAGGCCGTCTTGCGCTTGCGTGTTCTTACGAAAACAACCAAACCAGCGACGAGGCCAAACATCGCCCATTTGAAGGGCAATACATCGGCGGTTTCGCTGCGGATTGGAAGGACTGTGACAGTACCCGGACGGCTTTCAAAGCCTGTTTTGCCTTCAGCTTTTGCCTGTTCGATCTGCTGTGGGGAGACAACCCACTCAGCGCCGCGCGACTTGTCGTAAAACATGAAGCCGCAGCCAACGATAACGGCGGTGACGAGTGCGAGAATAAGGCGGGGAGCTGTGTTCATTTTCATTCCTTAATTTTCTATGGCCGTGGTTTGGGCTAACGCCTTACCGACCGACTGCGTTCATACGCAATCATGTCCGCTCCGTCTATTATTTAGACATGCCTTGTGGAGTGCTGCCACTTTCCCAATAAGGAACGGGACCATAAAGATCGGCCAGATAATCAATGAAGAGTCTCACCTTGGCGGGCAAAAACTGCTTTGATGGATAAACTGCATGAACGGCGACATTTCGGGACGCTGCATAGTCAGGCAATACCTGCACCAGCTTTCCGGCGGCGAGGTCTGGTCCGACATCCCATGTTGAGCGTTGCGCAATACCAAGACCTGCAAGCACGGCTTCGCGCACCAGTTCGCTCGAGTTGGTCTGAAGCGGGCCGACCGGGCGAATAGTGATCGGACCTTTCGGACCTTCAAGCCGCCAAGGATCGTTGTTATGGGGTGCAAGACAAATGTGTTCGGAGAGGTCTTCGATTGTCTGTGGTGTGCCGCGCTCAGCAATATAAGCGGGCGAGGCCACAAGAATACGCCGCACAGGTGCGAGGCGGCGCGCCACAAGGGTTGAGTCGGACAATTCTCCAATGCGGATAGCAAGATCATAACCGTCGCCGACAATATCTACCATCTCGTCCGAAAGCTGCATGTTGACGGTGAGATCTGAATTGGCCCGCATGAATGGTACCAGATAAGGCGCGATATGCATGCGCCCGAAGGTGGTGGGGGCTGAGATTTTCAGTGTGCCGCGCGCATCGGCTGACCGTCGTGCAACAAAGGCTTCCGCTTCTTCGATGTTGCCGAGAATGGCCAGTACGCGCTCGTGATAGCCTTGTCCGGCTTCTGTGAGTGCAATCTGTCGTGTTGTGCGCTGGAGAAGGCGAGTGCCGAGGCGCTCTTCAAGTCTGCCGAGACGTTTGGAAACGACGGCTGGTGATAGCCCAAGATCGCGTGCCGCGGCTGACATGCTGCCGGTTGCGACAACACGCGCGAAAATCTCCATATCGGCCAGACTGCTCATCATGTTAGTTTCAAATGCTCCCCGGCAGATATATGCATGCGCTCATCTAGCCGAGGCTCTGCAGAAATCGCAAGGCGATTATGCCGCAGCGTTAAAACTGTTTCGCCATAGGCACAATTGGTAAAATTAGTTTACCAGTTATGTGAAGTCGCTGGGAGGCGGAGGAGCATATGAGCGGACTGATCATGCCAGAGCCGGATGCGGCCGTCTTGCAAAGGCGGGCTAGCATCGTTGCCGACTTGCGCAATATCGTGCCGGGTGAGGGCGTTGTCGATACCGTCAATGCGATGCGCGTGTTCGAAAGCGATGGGCTGACAGCGCATCGATCTTTGCCGCTGGTCGTTGTCCTTCCGGAAACCGTCGATCAAGTCTCAGAGGTTCTGCGATATTGTCACGACAATGGCATTCGTGTTGTGCCGCGCGGTGCTGGCACATCGCTTTCCGGTGGCTCTATGCCGCTGGTCGATGCGGTGCTTCTTAGCATGTCGCGCTTCAATCGCATTCTAGAGATCGATTATCCCAATCGCGTGGCTGTTGTGCAGCCCGGCGTGACCAATCTCGGTATTACCAAAGCTGTTGAGCATGAGGGCTTTTACTATGCGCCTGATCCATCCTCGCAGATTGCCTGCTCGATAGGCGGTAATGTTGCGGAGAATGCTGGTGGTGTGCATTGCCTGAAATATGGTCTCACCGCCAACAACGTTCTTGGCATCGAAATGGTGCTGATCACCGGCGAAGTTCTGCGCCTTGGCGGCAAGCATCTTGATAGCGAAGGCTATGATCTACTGGGGCTTATGACTGGCTCCGAAGGTCTGCTTGGAGTGGTGACGGAAATCACTGTTCGTATTCTGCAGAAGCCTGAAACCGCGCGTGCTGTCATGGTCGGCTTTCCATCGAGTGAGCAGGCGGGGCAATGCGTAGCCGATATTATCGGCGCAGGGATCATTCCGGGTGGCATGGAAATGATGGACCGACCAGCAATTCGGGCAGCCGAAGACTTTGTTCGTGTTGGTTATCCGCTTGATGTCGAGGCGCTGCTGATCGTCGAACTTGATGGTCCTCCGGTTGAGGTCGATCATTTGATTGGACAAGTTGAAGCAATCGCGCTCAAAAATGGTTCGACCACCTGTACACTCTCGCATTCCGAAGAACAGCGACTGGCATTCTGGGCGGGCCGTAAGGCGGCTTTCCCGGCTGTTGGGCGTATTTCGCCGGATTATCTTTGCATGGATGGGACTATTCCGCGCAAAGAATTGCCGCGTGTTTTGTCTGGTATGCGCGAGCTATCCGAAAAATACGGGCTTCGTGTCGCTAATGTGTTTCATGCGGGCGATGGCAATCTGCATCCGCTTATCCTTTATGATGCAAATATTCCCGGAGAGCTGGAGGCTGCTGAAGATTTCGGTGCCGACATTTTGCGTCTTTGCGTGAAGGTTGGCGGCGTGCTGACCGGCGAGCATGGCGTGGGTATCGAAAAGCGCGATCTGATGCCGGTGATGTTCAACGAAATAGATCTCGACCAGCAGATGCGTGTGAAATGTGCGTTTGATGCCAAGCACCTGCTTAATCCGGGGAAGGTTTTTCCGCAATTGCGCCGCTGTGCCGAGCTTGGTCGTATGCATGTGCATCGCGGCGAGCTGGCCTTCCCCGACCTTCCGCGTTTCTGATCTGTGGTTTGAAAATGACTGATGCAAATACCTTAATACCGCAGGATGAATCGGGTGTCGTCGAGGCGGTCCAGTGGGCGCTCGGCACGTCAACGCCGCTGGAGATTATCGGCAACGGCTCAAAGCGTGGGATAGGTCGCCCGGTGCAGGCTGGGCATGTTCTAGATGTGTCGCAGCTTTCAGGCATAACACTCTATGAGCCAGACGAGCTGGTGCTGTCAGCAAAGGCGGGTACATCTATTGCCGAAATTGAAAAATTGCTGGCGGCAAGCCACCAATGCTTTCATTTTGAACCGATGGATTATGGTCCGCTGCTTGGCGTTGAAGCAGGTTGCGGCACAATTGGCGGTGTGTTGGCTGCTAATCTGTCGGGGCCGCGTCGGTTGAAGGCGGGCGCTGCGCGCGATCATATCCTGGGTGTGCGGGTGGTTTCGGGCCGTGGGGAATTGTTCAAATCCGGTGGGCGCGTTGTCAAGAACGTCACCGGCTATGATTTGTCCAAGGGTATGGCCAATTCCTGGGGTACGCTGGGCGTGGCAACCGAAGTTACATTCAAAGTTCTGCCTAAGCCTGAGACTTCTGTGACACTTGCTGTTCGGGGACTGGATGACGAGCAGGCTTCTCGCGTCATGGCCATGGCGATGGGATCGCGCGAGGAAGTGGCATCGAGTGCGCATTTACCGCCCACTGTCGCCAATCGTTTTCTCGATGGCAAGCTCGGCTGGGAAGCGGCAACCATTCTGAGGCTGGAAGGTTTCGCGCCGTCCGTCGCGCATCGGAGCAGGCAATTACAGGCTCTGTTAGGCCGGGCAGGGACAATTGACACAATTGACGAGCCTCAATCGACAAAGCTTTGGACAGAAGTTCGCGATGTGCTGCCCTATGCGCAGGCAGGTGATACGCGCGCGGTCTGGCGCGTTTCGATGGCCCCGTTGCAAGGCTGGCGTATGATTGATGAGTTTCGCCGCTATGCAGGTGTTGATGCCTATTACGATTGGCAAGGTGGTTTGATCTGGATGCGGATGGAAGCCGAGCCGGAAGCAGGTATGCTGCGGAAGCTGATTGCCAAATATGGCGGTGGTCATGCAACGCTGATACGCGCACCGGAATTTTTGCGAGCCAACATGGATGTTTTTGAGCCGCAACCGGCAGCGCTTGCAGCACTTTCACAGAGGCTGAAGCATCAGTTTGATCCGGAGAACATTCTTAATCCGGGACGTATGTATCCTGAGCAGGCGGGAGCGTAAGCCATGCAGACCCATTTCAGTCCCGAACAATTGCTCGATCCCGGTGTCAACGAAGCCGATAAAATTCTGCGTAAATGCGTGCATTGTGGCTTCTGCACGGCGACCTGCCCGACCTATGTGACGCTTGGCAATGAACTCGATAGTCCGCGCGGACGCATTTATCTGATCAAGGATATGCTCGAAAACGGACGTCCGGCGGATGAAGAAGTTGTGCGCCACGTTGATCGATGTCTGTCTTGCCTTTCCTGCATGAGCACCTGTCCGTCGGGTGTCAATTATATGCATCTGGTCGATCATGCGCGTGCGCATATTGAAAAGACCTATAAGCGTCCATTTATGAACCGCTTTCTGCGCGGAGTGCTGGCGCAAGTTCTGCCCTATCCGAGCCGGTTTCGTATTGCACTCAAGCTTGCCAAACTTGGGCGTCCCTTGGCTCCCTTGTTTCGCAAAAGTGAGCGCTTAAAGCCCATTGCAGTCATGCTGGAACTCGCACCGCAAAGTCTTCCCGCCAAAGCGGATCCTATCCAAATCAGCGTAGCCAAGGGCGAAAAGCGCGGGCGTGTTGCGATTTTGAATGGCTGCGCGCAACCCGTGCTTAACCCCGGCATCAATGCCGCGACACTGAGATTGCTCAATCGGTTTGGCATTGAAGTGGTGGCACCAAAGGATGAAGGCTGCTGTGGGTCGCTCGTTCACCACATGGGGCGCGAGGAGCAGGCGCTCGATCAGGCCCGGCACAATGTCGATGTCTGGACGCGGGAGATTGAGGTGGGCGGTCTTGATGCGATTATCGTGACAGCGTCGGGCTGCGGAACGACGATCAAGGATTATGGTTATATGCTGCGGCTCGATCCGGCCTATAAGGATAAAGCTGCGCTTGTATCATCGCTCGCCAAGGATATTACCGAATATCTGACGACCATCGAACTGCCGCAACCCGAAAAGCCGAAGGTGCTGACGGTTGCCTATCATTCGGCTTGCTCCATGCAACATGGCCAGAAGATTGTGCGTCAACCGAAAGACCTGCTTTCAAAAGCCGGGTTCATGGTGAAAGAGCCATTGGAAGGACATCTCTGCTGCGGTTCGGCGGGCACCTATAATATTATGCAGCCGGAGATCGCGACCAAACTTCGCGATCGTAAGGTCAGGAATATTGAGGCGACTGGTGCCGATCTGATTGCGACCGGCAATATTGGTTGTATGACGCAGATCGCAACAGGCAGCAAACTGCCGATTGTGCACACGGTTGAATTGCTCGACTGGGCCTATGGCGGGCCAAAGCCTGTTGTGCTTTCAGGTTCCAGTCTTCACTGACCGCGCATATTTGAGTGGAAAGCCCTTGAAGCCTTTCGTTTCCTTCAGCACGAAAGTCGTCTGCATTTCCTTGATGCGGGGCAGGCGGCGCAGCGTGGACATTGCGAAATCGGCATAGGTATCGAGATCGTGCGATACGACTTGCAGCAGAAAATCGGCGTCGCCGGCAATGCTGTAACAAGTGATAACTTCATCAAGGCTCATCAATTCAGCCGCAAATTGTTCGGCTTCCGCTTCACTGTGACTATCGATTTTGATGCGGACGAAAGCCAGAACGCCAAGTCCAATGGCTTTTCGATCCAGCGTAGCGCGATAACCCTGTATCACGCCGTCTTCCTCCAGTTTGCGAACTTTGCGCCAGCTTGGAGACGTAGACATGCCGACCTGATCAGCGAGCGCCTGATTTGTGAGGCGACCGTCATCCTGCAAGGCTTCAAGAATCCTAATGTCAGATGTATCGAGTGTACCCATGTAGATTTACCTCAGAATCGGCTCTTTCTGGTAAAGCCTACCAGAAATCTATGTAAGGCGGGACAGATAGGCAAGATTGACCTCGTGATGCGGTGTACTTCTCGGTGAGAGATTTCTGTTTCAGGAGCCGTTATGCACGAAGATTTACGCCTCGCTATCATTGTTAATCCAGAACTGCCGCTGGGTCTGCTCGCCAATACGGTTGGCGCAATTTCCATTGGGCTGGGTGCGAAGCTGCCCTTCATTGCCGCCCGACAACTGGTCGATAAAACGGGCGTCTTAATCGACATCAGTTCTGATCGTCCGGTGCCAATTCTTCAGGCTGATGCGGAAACTATTCGGACCATCGCATTAAAAGCAGCGGGTTTTGAAGACCGACAGGCTGTTGTTGCCTTCCCTGCCTTCGCGCGTTCGCTGCATGTTTATGCAGAATATGAAGCGGCTTTTCCTGAAAAACAACTTGCGACCGAGGTAATTGACGGGCTGGGAATTGCAGGCCCATCGAAATGGGTGCGCTCGCTAACGGGCAGCTTGAAACTGCTGCGATAAAAAAAGCCCGGAGAAAACTCCGGGCTTTTCATTTCCATTAAACCACCGAGAACGTCGCAGGGTTCGGTCCGATACGACCGTCTGTCTTGTCCAGCTTGGTGATCGCATCATGGTCGGTGCCATTGAGGCTGAAGTCGAAGACTTCAAAGTTTTCCTTGATGCGTGCTGGCGTAACCGACTTTGGAATAACGATATTGCCGGTTTCGATATGCCAGCGCAGGATGACCTGAGCGACCGATTTGCCGTGCTTTTCAGCAATCGTTTTCAGCGTCGGGTTTTCCAGAATCGTGCCCTGTCCAAGCGGGCTCCAAGCTTCGGTTGCAATGTCATGCTTGCTGTGGAACAGGCGTAACTCGTCCTGCTGAAATTGCGGATGCAATTCGATCTGGTTGATAACCGGAACAACATCGCTTTCTTTGAGAATGCGCTCAAGATCAGCTGTTTGGAAATTCGATACGCCGATCGATTTGGCACGGCCTTCTTCTTTAATCTTGATTAAAGCGCGCCATGTGTCCATGAACAGGTCTTTGGATGGCAACGGCCAATGGATCAGATAGAGATCAACATAATCCGTGCCGAGTTTCTTGAGACTTGCGTCAAAAGCCTTGAGCGTTGACTCATAACCCTGCTCTTTATTCCAGAGTTTTGTCGTGAGATAAATATCGCTGCGCGCGATGCCGGACTCGTTGATTGCCTTGCCGGTGCCTTCTTCATTGCCATAAATGGCAGCAGTATCAATGTGCCGGTAGCCCACTTTCAGCGCTTCGCTGACAGCCGCGATGGCTTCGTCATTGCCAACTTGCCAGACACCGTAACCGAGCTGCGGGATATGATTGCCGTCGTTCAGTTTTACCGCCGGTACGGTCATGTTCAGTCCTTCCCTCTTACATATATACTCTTCATTTTGCTTTTACAGCATATGGGTGTTCGCATGAAAAGTGAAAGACCTTTCGTCTACCTTTGTGCGTAAAGGCGAGTGCTTTTCCTACAAAAACGCCAAAAATTTCAATTCGATGACAAAAAAGCCGTTGTCGCGTTTTGCGACAACGGCCTGAATTTGCGATCAATCAAGGGCTTTGTTCAGCGAACGACAACGCGTGTGCCGACAGGGACACGACCATAAAGATCGCTCACATCTTCGTTACGCATACGGAAACAACCCGAAGACATGGCTTTGCCGATGGTCCATGGCTGATTGGTGCCGTGAATGCGGTAAAGTGTGGAGCCAAGATAAAGCGCGCGTGCACCAAGCGGATTGTTTACCCCGCCCTTCATTTGGGCTGGCAGAATACGACCCTTCTTGCGTTCGCGTTCGATCATCGTCTTGGGGGGCGTCCATGTTGGCCATTCGGCCTTTCGGCTTACTTTCTGGGTGCCTTTCCAACCGAAGCCTTGTTTGCCAACGCCAATACCATAACGACGCGCCTGACCATTTCCTTCGACGAGATAAAGGAAGCGCTTTCCGGTATCGATGACGAGAGTTCCGGGCTTTTCGCCACCGGAATAGGAGACAACCTGCGGCAGGAACATCGGGTCAAGCTGTTGTTTCTTGCGCACAACCTTTGCCGGATTACCGGCAGGACGCTGCTGGCTCACATTTTGAATGCGAGCTTCAGACGGCTGTTTCTTTTTAACAATGGTACGTTTCTGAGGCTGTGCAGGCTCGGCTCGTGGTAATACGCGTACAGCAGGGCCTCCAAGCTGTGCGAGCCAGCGCTGTGATGTTTCACTATCGACCCGAACCGGCGGCTGGGTTGCATAACGATCATTGGCAAAAGCCATGCTGGTCGTGACGATAGAAACGGTGATTGCCGCAATTGATCCGATTAAAAGCAGATGACGTGGTTTCATAAGCCAAATCCGTCTATTCTGCGTCCTGCATTCTCGCTGACGCTGTTGCCCTTCATATCCCTGACATGTCCTGTCAGGAGTACGAACCCGAAATTCATGAGGCTATTGTGCCGGGCAATGGAATCATAAAGGTAAATTTTGGGCCGCCTGGATCGACAGACGGCTTCAAATTGTAGTTGTGGTTAGCGCGAGGTTGCGCGACATGATTAAGAGTTGATGAAAGTTCAGGGGACAGACATGAGCGATGCAGTGCAGGAAAAGACCGGCTTGATCGTAAATGCAGATGGTAGAATGCGTTGTTTCTGGCCCGGTGAGCTGCCTGATTATATCGCCTATCATGACAATGAATGGGGCGTGCCGGTTACAGATGATCGACGTCTGTTTGAGAAGATCTGCCTCGAAGGTTTTCAGTCGGGTCTGTCATGGCTAACGATCCTGCGTAAGCGTGAGAACTTTCGCGCAGCCTTTGATGGCTTCGATTTCAATCGCGTCGCACTTTACGATGACACGGATATTGAGCGGCTGCTTGGCGACAAAGGTATTGTGCGTCATCGCGGTAAGATCGTCTCCACCATCAACAATGCAAATCGAGCCATTGAGCTGGTGAAAGAAAAAGGCTCGCTTGCCGCCTATTTCTGGTCGTTCGAGCCGGGGGCGGAGGATCGCCCGCAGGTTGTGGATTACCCAACCCTTATTGCCAACCCCACAACGGCGACTTCAACGCGTATTTCCAAAGACCTGAAAAAGCGTGGCTGGTCTTTCGTCGGGCCGACCACTGTTTATGCGTTCATGCAGGCCATGGGGCTGGTGAATGACCATATCGAAGGCTGTCATTGTCGCCCGCATATTGAAGACCTAAGAACGTCGTTTGCGCGCCCTTAGGCATTGATTGCGTTTGCATTATTTTTCTGGCAGAAAGCCGCGACAGGAGAAAAAAATGGATCTGACATCGCTTGTGGTTTTTGCCGGTATTCTGGTTGTTGCGGCAGGCACGCCGGGTCCGAATGTTGGCGCTTTGGTTGCGCGGGTTATCAGCCGTGGCCACAAGGGTGTGTTTCCATTCATGTTTGGCCTTTGGCTCGGCGATGCTATCTGGCTCTCACTGGCTGTATGGGGCCTGTCGGCAATTGCTAACAGCTTCCACACTGTTTTCCTTGTTCTTAAATATCTCGGCGTCGCATATCTGATCTATCTTGCATGGAAAATGTGGATTGCACCTGTTGAAACAACAGCAGATGAAAGCGCAATTCCCAGTTATGGTGAAGCAAGAAAGCTGTTTTTCAGCGCGCTGGCTGTAACGCTCGGCAATCCAAAAATCATGGTGTTTTACATAGCGATCCTGCCGACAGTCATCGATATTACGCATGTTTCGGTTGTCGGCTGGCTCGAATTGCTGCTGGTGATGTTTGCGGTTCTGGCTGCAGTCGATAGTGCTTGGGTGGTGCTTGCAGCACAGGCGCGCCGTTTTCTGCGCAGTCCGCGTGCTATGAGAATTGCCAATCGGACAAGTGCCGGGATGATGGCAGGCGCTGCAGTTGCGATAGCCACGCGTTAAGCGCGTCTTTTTAAAACTCTTCCTGCACTTGCCGCACCCCGTTTGATACGTTAGGAAACCGGCAATGAATTTGCCGGTTTTTTCTGGCGTAATATGAACAAAATCAGTGATCAGGCGGGAAAAATGGCCGATAAAGCGGACAAGATGAAGGCGCGGTTGCCGCGCGGGTTTGTCGATCGGGTGCCAGATGATCTGCGTGCCACCGAAAAGATGACCGCGACCATCCGCGAAGTCTACGACCTTTATGGTTTTGAGCCGGTGGAAACGCCGCTTATTGAATATACCGATGCGCTCGGAAAGTTCCTGCCGGATCAGGATCGTCCGAATGAAGGCGTGTTCTCGTTTCAGGATGATGACGAACAGTGGCTGTCGCTGCGCTATGATCTGACTGCGCCGCTGGCGCGCTTCGTGGCTGAAAACTACGAAAGCCTGCCGAAGCCTTATCGCAGCTATCGTAACGGTTGGGTTTTCCGTAACGAAAAGCCGGGCCCGGGTCGTTTCCGTCAGTTCATGCAGTTCGATGCCGATACAGTTGGCGCGCCGAATGTTTCGGCTGATGCTGAAATGTGCATGATGATGGCCGATACTGTTGAACGCCTTGGCATTGCGCGCGGCGATTACGTGATCCGCGTCAACAACCGTAAGGTTCTCGACGGCGTGCTTGAAGCCATTGGCCTTGAAGGCGATGACAATGCTGGCAAGCGTCTAAATGTGTTGCGTGCTATCGATAAGCTCGACAAGTTCGGTGCTGAAGGCGTGCGTCTTCTGCTGGGCAAGGGTCGTCTGGATGAAAGCGGCGATTTCACCAAGGGCGCTCTTCTTGATGATACGGCGGTCGACAAGGTTCTAGCCTTCACCGCTGCCGGTGGCGCAACCGGTGCTGAAACCATCGCCAATTTGCAGGCCGTTGTTGCGGGTAACGCCAAGGGTGAAGAAGGCGTGAAAGAGCTTGCCGATATGGAAGCTTTGTTTGACGCTGGCGGCTATGAAGGTCGCGTGAAGATCGATCCTTCAGTTGTGCGTGGTCTCGAATATTACACTGGTCCGGTGTTTGAAGCCGAGCTTCTGTTTGATGTCACCAACGAAGATGGCCAGAAGGTCGTGTTCGGTTCGGTTGGCGGCGGCGGTCGTTATGACGGTTTGGTGTCACGTTTCCGTGGCGAGCCGGTTCCTGCAACGGGCTTCTCCATCGGCGTTTCGCGTTTGATGACGGCGCTGAAAAACCTCGGCAAGCTGGATGTGTCCGATGTCGTTGGCCCAGTCGTCGTGCTGGTTATGGACAAGGATGCGCAGAGCCTTGGTGGCTATCAGAAGATGGTTTCTCAGCTGCGCCAGGCTGGTATCCGCGCTGAAATGTATGTCGGCGGTTCCGGCATGAAAGCGCAGATGAAATATGCCGACCGTCGTGATGCGCCATGCGTCATCATTCAGGGTTCGCAGGAACGTGAAGCGGGCGAAGTTCAGATCAAGGATCTGATCGAAGGCAAGCGTATCTCTGCCGAGATCGAAGACAATGCAACCTGGCGAGAAAGCCGCCCGGCGCAGGTCACGGTCAAGGAAGAGGGTATTGTTGCGGCAGTGCGCGAAATCCTTGATGCGCAAGCACGTGATCGCGCACAGAAGACGAAGTGACGGATAACATGGCTGGTCAACGTACATCTTTGGTCTTCACGACGCTTCGCGGGCAGCTTGGTGCCAGCGAAGCCGAGCTTGTCGATATTCCGCTGATCCAGCCTGCCGATCCGTTTCTGGATATGGCGGGCGAAGATTTGCGCCGCCGTATTTTTCTTACTGAGAATGAAAATGGCGACAGTCTTTGCCTGCGCCCGGAATTTACCATTCCGGTCTGCCGCAATCATATTGCGCTGAATGCTGCAACTCCAAAGCGTTATGCCTATCTTGGGGAGGTGTTCCGTCAGCGTCGTGATGGTGCTGCTGAATTTCTTCAGGCCGGTATCGAGGATCTTGGTGCAACGGACGAGGCAGCATCCGACGCGCGTTCGATTGCTGATGCGCTGTCCTGTGTTCATGCTGCTGCTCCCAATGCAAAGCTCGAAATCGTGCTAGGCGATCAATCCGTTTTTGCGGGCATGCTGAAAGCTTTGGGCCTTCCGCAAGGATGGCGCAAGAAGCTGCTGCGTGCTTTTGGCGATGAACATACGATGGAAGCAGCTTTTGCCGAGCTGACTGGCGAACAGCGCAGTGACCCGTTGCCGGAAAATCTGGCTGGTCTCGTGGCGCAAGGTGACGAGGCAGGTTTGGCGCGTATGCTGGAAGCAGAAATGCTCGAAGCCGGCATGTCGCCGGGGGCTGGACGCACGCCTGCGGAAATCGCTCGCCGCCTGATCGAGAAGGAAGATCTGGCTGCGGCCCGGTTCCCTTCATCTGCGCTTGAGGTCCTAAAGCGCTTCCTCGCAATCCGTGTGTCGCTTGAAACTGCGGGCATCACGCTTCGCGCTTTTGCCGCTGACAATGCGCTTGACCTGAGCGCTGTCCTGCAAAAATTCGAAGCACGTACCGATGCGATTTATGCTGCTGGAATTGCTGCCGAAGATATTGTCTACGATGCGTCTTTTGGACGGCCGCTCGATTATTACACGGGCCTCGTTTATGAAATCCGTCAGGCTGGTGGCGACAAAGACATGGTGCTGGCCGGTGGCGGTCGTTACGACCGCTTGCTGACTATGCTTGGTGCATCCGAAAATATTCCGGGCGTTGGTTTTTCGATCTGGCTCGACAGGCTTGAGGCGCTGAGCGGAGAACAATCATGACTGTAACGCTCGCACTTCCGTCCAAGGGACGATTGAAAGAGCAGACGCTCGCCGTGCTGGAAAAGGCCGGATATAATGTCATTCTACCAGATGACTCACGCAATTACCGTGCGCGGGTTGAAGGCGAGAATGATCTCGATATTCTGTTTTTGTCGGCATCGGAAATCGCACGCGAGCTTGGCTATGGCAGCGTTGATCTGGGTGTGACGGGTGAAGACCTGATCCGCGAAACGCTTGCTCATGCCGATGAGCGTGTGGCCATTGAAGCAGAGCTTGGTTTTGGTCATGCGGATGTGGTCGTTGCGGTGCCGGAAGTCTGGCGCGATGTGACCACAATGGCCGATCTGGATGATGTTGCTGCAGATTTCCGCCAGCGTCACGGTCGCCGTTTGCGCATTGCCACCAAATACTGGCGCTTGACGCAGCAGTTCTTCTCGCAAAAGCACGGTATTCAGGTCTATCGCATTGTCGAAAGTCTGGGTGCTACCGAAGGCGCACCTGCGGCAGGTTCGGCGGATATGATTGTCGATATCACATCGACCGGCTCAACGCTGACTGCAAACAAGCTCAAAGTGCTTGAAGATGGTATTATCCTGCGCTCGCAGGCTTGTCTGGTTTCAGCACGTCGCAACGAAGCCAATGCAAAAGTTGCAGAGGTCGTTTCGCGTATCCGCAAGGGTCTTGCTGGCTAGCAAAGATTATATCAAATTTAGAAAGCCGGTCTGAAATTCAGACCGGCTTTTTTTATTGTTAGTTTTTAGGCTTGCTACCGACAAGACCATAATAAGCAATGTAGATGTAGCAGATGATTGGCATCAGGAATGCCAGATGAATACCAACGCTATCAGCTAAAGCACCCTGAATAAGCGGGATGATCGCGCCGCCAACAATTGCCAGACACAGAATGCCGGAACCCTGACTGGTGTGCTTGCCAAGACCATGCAATGCCAGACTGAAAATCGTCGGGAACATGATCGAATTGAACAGACCAATTGCCAGAACCGACCACATGGCGACGTGGCCTGTGGTAGCAACGGTGATGAGTAGCAGAATGATTGCCATGGCTGCGTTAAACGTTAGTGCCTTGCCGTCATCTATATAGCGCATTGCAACTGCACCAATGAAGCGGCCAATCATGGCTCCGCCCCAGAAATAGGCAACATAGTGAGCGGCTTCAGCTTCAGCGAGGCCAGCGACATTCGGGTCGCTCAGGAAGTTGACGAGGAAGCTACCAACGCTGACTTCTGCGCCAACATAAACGAAGAGGCCGATGGAGCCGAGCACGAGATGACGATATTGCCAGGCTGAACCGTCTTCCTTGGTGATCACATCCGTTTCTTCTTCCTGCACATCAGGAAGTTTCAGAATCGCGAAAACGATTGCGAGAACTGCGAAAGCCAGTGCAAGCAAAAGATATGGAAACTGCACAGCGTCTGCGTCTGCGGCACTTGCGGCATCAGACGTTGCGGCTGAAAGAATGAGAAATGCACCGAAGATTGGCGCAATGGTCGTGCCAAGCGAATTGAAAGCCTGTGTTAGGGTTAGACGGCTTGCAGCGGTTTCAGGCGCGCCCAGAATGGTGACATAAGGGTTTGCTGCCACCTGAAGAATGGTGACGCCCGATGCCAGAACGAACAGAGCTCCAAGGAAGAGTTCGTAAACGCGATAAGATGCAGCCGGGATAAACAGCGCACAGCCGATGGCAGCGACCACAAGACCGGTTACGATGCCCCATTTATAAGAAATGCGTTTAACCAGTGCACCTGCAGGCAGCGACACAATGAAATATGCGCCGAAGAAGCAGAACTGAATCAGCATCGACTGGAAATAGTTGAGCTGAAAGACACCCTTGAGGTGTGGGATCAGAATGTCGTTGAGACACGTGATGAAGCCCCACATGAAGAACAGCATGGTGAGGCTGGCAAGAGCAAAACTGTAGTTTTTGCTCGAATGAGAGTCAGCACGAAGCTGAGTGTTCGTTGTCGGGGAAACGGCCATTTTTTCTCTACAAACTAAGTTATGAGACACGTCTGGGAGGACGATATGTCTTTCCAAAATTAAAATAGGCAGTTGCATTAACTTACAAGATAACGCGATGCAATCTCTGCGCCTTATAAGTAACAGTTGCGTGTCTTGATAAAGCAGATACTAAAAAAGCCGTGCTGATGAGGCACGGCTTTTTGAATTTGCGTGGAGAGGCTTTGATTAGCCGCGCTTGGCATCGATCGAGATAGAACCTGCACCCTGCAATGTCAGAAGGATCAGACCGCCAGCAATGGCAAGGTTCTTCTGTGCCATCAGAGCGTTCATGCCTTCGGCGAAGTTCATGTGAGCAACGAGAGTTGCGCCAATGGTGAACAGAGCGACGATTGCAGCAGCAAGGCGTGTCTGGAAACCAACGAGAATGGCGAGACCGCCGACAAATTCAATCAGGCCAACAACAATCGCGGTGATGGTTGGCGCTGGAAGGCCGAGGCCAGCAAAGTAACCGGCTGTGCCGGAAATTGCTGTCAGCTTTGCGAAGCCCGCAAGGATGAACAGGATGGAAATGAAAACGCGTGCAACGAGAGTGGCAACGCCATTGCTCTGAGGAGTAATCGAGGACATCAGGGGGTATCTCCAAATTAATATGAGCTACCAAATACATGCCTCAAACTGTCAAGGAAAGATAGATATTCCTCGACAGTTTGTTCGTTTTTTGTGAACAGTTATTCCGGAGCGATCATTTTCTCAGCGCGAACAAGCCGTTCATAGTCTTCTTCAGAGACGTGGCCGCTGCTGAGTGCTTCTTCACGCAAGGTCGTACCATTCTTGTGTGCGGTCTTTGCGATCTTGGCAGCATTGTCGTAGCCGATGGCTGGCGCCAGAGCGGTAACGAGCATCAGCGAGCGTTCCAGAAGATCTTTGATGCGATCTTCATTGGCCTCAATGCCTTCGACGCAATGATCGGCGAAGGAAACCATGGCATCACTCAAGATTCGGATCGACTGCAACACGTTATAAGCAATAACCGGCTTGAAGACGTTAAGCTCAAAATGACCCTGGCTTGCAGCAACCGTCACAGTGGTTTGATTGCCGAAGACCTGCGTGGCGACCATTGTCAGAGCTTCGGCCTGTGTCGGGTTTACCTTACCGGGCATGATTGATGATCCGGGCTCGTTTTCTGGCAGCGAGAGTTCGCCAAGACCCGAACGCGGACCTGAGCCAAGGAAACGAATATCATTAGCGATCTTGAAGAGATCGGCGGCAAGCGAGTTGAGGCTCCCGTGGAAATTTGCGAGCGCGCCATGGCTTGCAAGCGCCTCAAACTTGTTCGGTGCGGTCTTGAAGCTGAGGCCAGTGATTTCGCTCACCGCATCGGCAAAGCCGGTATCGAAGCCTTTCGGCGCGTTGAGACCCGTGCCAACAGCAGTGCCACCCTGCGCCAGCAGGAAGACATCGGCAAGCGACTGTTCAATGCGATGACGCGCATATTCGAGTGCTGCACGATAACCGGAGAATTCCTGTCCGAGTGTGACTGGCGTCGCATCCTGTGTATGGGTGCGGCCAATCTTGATGATGTTTTTGAACGCTTCTTCCTTGTCTTTGAGTGCCTTGGTCAGGTGCTCAAGCGCTGGATAGAGGCGGTTAACGGCTTCAACGGCCGTTGCAATATGGATTGCCGTCGGGAAACTGTCGTTTGACGACTGGCTCATATTGACGTGATCGTTCGGATGAACTGGCTTCTTAGAGCCTAATTCACCGCCGAGAAGTTCAATCGCGCGGTTTGAGATAACCTCGTTGGCATTCATGTTCGACTGCGTGCCGGAGCCAGTCTGCCAGACAACTAGTGGGAAATGATCGTCGAGCTTGCCTTCGATCACTTCCGATGCCGCAACGGCAATCACCTGTCCCAGAACCGGATCAAGCTTGCCCAGCGCAATGTTTGTTTCTGCTGCCGCGCGCTTCACCACACCCAATGCATGGACGAGGGGCAGGGGCATACGCTCGCCGCCGATCTTAAAATTGTGCAAAGAGCGCTGTGTCTGTGCACCCCAGTAACGATCCGAGGCAACGTCAATCGGTCCGAACGTATCTGTTTCGGTACGCGTGGCAGTCATTTTCAGTCTCCGGCTATGGTTTCAGGCAGCAAACGCCCGCCTATCGATTCGAGAATAACAGCATTGGGCGATTATAGGCTACGCCATGCGTCCATGGTAACGCGAAATCGCGTAACCATTTGATAAAATATGATTATAAAAGTCAAATTTTATTGAGCGTTATACGGTATCAAAACCTAGTTATCTTCGTTGTCGTCATCACCGTCATCGGTTTCCGAAATCCACGCAGTCGGCTCGACTTTTTGCTGGGTCTTGCTATCGGTGAAAATCCACCAACCAGTGTCCGTTTCATCCCAATCACCGCCGCCAGCTTTCAGCTTGTCGAGCGAGCGATATTGGCCAACCGACTCATTGCGCTGATCGTCGTCATCGATCCAGACCACGGTTACTTTGCGACCATCTTGCGGAGCCGTCGCTATTGGTAGTTCTTTGCGCATATGATTATCCAATCTCCGTTAACTTAATATAATCATAGGGCGAAACAGCATTGCGACAAGCCGGGAGAACCCAGCTTGTCGCCAATTATTTATCCGAGGCGAGCGGCTTTCAAAGCGTGGCCCCACCAGGCCAACTGGTCGAGCATATTCTTTGCCGCTTCAGCGAGATGCGGGAAATCATCCAGCGTGTTCTCTTTTTTGACAACGGCAAGGTAATCCGGGAACAGGATATGGACGCCAGTCTTCACCGACATGGACGACATTTCAACGGCAATCATGCGGAGCTGCTCAACAGCGCGAGCACCACCAACGCCACCATGGCCGACAAAGCCCATTGGCTTCTGAATCCAGTCACCATAGTCGATGGCGTTTTTCAAAACAGCCGTGGGGGCATGGTTATATTCAGCCGCAGTGAGGATGTAAGCGTCAAACGTGCGAAGCTTGGTTTTCCACTTATCGGCGGTTTCTGCCTGTGCGGTTGTCGTTGCACTATCGCCATAAAAGCCCATTGGGTAATCGGCAAGATCCAGAACTTCAACCTCGAACTCAGGGCGTTGAGCGGCAACCTTCGCAATCCATTCTGCCGATACGGGCGAGAAACGCTGTTCGCGGGTACTGCCGACAATCACGGCGACTTTTAGCTTGCTCATGGGTGTTTCCTTTTTGATGGTAACCAATGGAAACTAACGCTATACTGGTGACTGGATCAGGCGCAAGGAGGCACTTTTATGAAACCCGGTGACTTCGAGGAAACCAGTGCTTGCAGGGCTGTGACTGATATTCTGTCGCGCGTCGGCGATAAGTGGACTGTCCTGGTGGTGAGCTATCTTGGAAATGGTCCGATGCGCTTTAATGAACTGCGTCGCACGGTGAATGGTATTTCCCAGAAAATGCTCACGACGACGGTACGCAATTTGGAACGTGACGGGTTCGTATCGCGAACCGTTTTTCCGACTATTCCGCCCAAGGTGGAATATGAATTGACCGATCTGGGCCGTGATTTGCTGAAGCCTGTCCGTGCTTTGGGTGAATGGGCCATTGCCAATGAAGCACATGTCATGATGGCGCGGGTGCATTATGACGCACGTGCGGCTGGTGATGATGTGCGGGCAGAAGCGGCTGAATAGGGATCAATAAGCGAGGGGCATAAAAGTGGAAAGGCAGGCTTGCGCCTGCCTTTCCTGTTGCCTGAGACAAGACTTCCAAGTGCGGGGGCAAATAGGAAGTCTATCTCGTATTACACTCGCGATTGACCATGAAAGCCGGGGAATGTAAATCAGAAAATTCTAAAATACGGGGTCTATCTACGGAAAAGCTCGATTTAGATGAATTTTCTATAAATCACAAAGAGTTACGCAATGTAAAAAAGGCGACCCGAAGGTCGCCTTTTCTATAGTTCAGAGCGTGTTTTATAGACTTCTTAGAAATCCATGCCGCCCATACCGCCCATACCGCCAGGCATGCCAGCAGGAGCTGCATCCTTCTTAGGCAGTTCAGCGATCATGGCTTCAGTGGTGATCAGAAGACCAGCAATCGAAGCTGCGTTCTGCAGAGCAGTACGAACAACCTTAACTGGATCAACAACGCCAGACTTGATCAGATCGCCATACTCACCATTGGCTGTGTTGTAGCCGTAGTTTTCTGAGGAGTTTTCAAGGATCTTGCCAACGATAACCGAAGCTTCTTCACCAGCATTGGTCGTGATCTGGCGAGCAGGAGCCTGCAGAGCGCGACGAACGATGTTGATACCAGCATCCTGATCAGCGTTTGCACCCTTAGCAACGATCTGAGCCGAAGCGCGGAGCAGAGCAGTACCACCACCAGCAACGATACCTTCTTCAACCGCAGCGCGGGTTGCGTTCAGGGCGTCGTCAACGCGGTCCTTCTTTTCCTTAACTTCGATTTCAGTTGCACCGCCAACGCGGATAACTGCAACGCCGCCAGCAAGCTTAGCAAGACGTTCCTGAAGCTTTTCACGATCGTAGTCAGAAGTGGTTTCTTCAACCTGCTGCTTGATCTGTGCAACGCGTGCGTCGATTTCAGCCTTCTGGCCTGCACCGTCAACAATCGTTGTGTTTTCCTTCGAGATCGAAACCTTCTTTGCACGGCCGAGCATGTCGAGCGTAACGGTTTCGAGCTTGATGCCGAGGTCTTCGGAAATAACCTGACCGCCGGTGAGGATTGCGATGTCTTCGAGCATTGCCTTACGACGATCGCCGAAGCCAGGAGCCTTAACAGCAGCAATCTTCAGGCCGCCACGCAGCTTGTTAACAACGAGAGTTGCAAGCGCTTCGCCTTCTACGTCTTCAGCGATGATGACGAGTGGCTTCGAGGTCTGAACAACAGCTTCGAGAACTGGCAGAAGAGCCTGAAGGTTCGAAAGCTTCTTTTCGTGCAGAAGGATGTATGCGTCTTCGAGGTCCGCAATCATCTTTTCTGGGTTAGTTACGAAATATGGCGACAGGTAGCCGCGGTCGAACTGCATGCCTTCAACGACTTCGAGTTCGGTTTCAGCGGTCTTGGCTTCTTCAACCGTGATAACGCCTTCGTTGCCGACTTTCTGCATCGCTTCAGCGATCATCTTGCCGATTTCGGCTTCGCCGTTAGCGGAGATTGTGCCAACCTGTGCAACTTCTTCCGAAGTGTTGATCTTCTTGGCCTTGCCGAGAAGGTTTGCAACAACTTCAGTCACAGCCAGATCGATGCCGCGCTTCAGGTCCATTGGGTTCATGCCGGCAGCAACAGCTTTTGCGCCTTCCTGAACGATAGCCTGACCGAGAACGGTCGCAGTGGTCGTGCCGTCACCAGCAGTGTCGTTGGTCTTGGAAGCAACTTCGCGCAGCATCTGTGCGCCCATGTTTTCGAACTTGTCTTCAAGTTCGATTTCCTTAGCGACCGATACGCCGTCCTTGGTGATGCGTGGAGCGCCGAAGGACTTGTCGATAACAACGTTACGACCCTTAGGGCCGAGCGTTACCTTAACAGCGTCAGCGAGGATATCGACGCCGCGCAGCATCTTTTCGCGCGCAGTGCGGCCGAATTTTACTTCTTTAGCAGCCATTTTACTCTCCTGGGAAATATCCCGGTCAGATTATGGTGAATTGATTTCTGGTAAGAGCGAAGCCGCTCTAAAGGCTGAATCAGCTTACGATGCCCAGCCGGAGGCGTTAGCCGACAATACCCAGAATGTCGGATTCTTTCATGATCAGCAGGTCTTCGCCGCCGATCTTGACTTCGGTGCCCGACCACTTGCCGAACAGAACCTTGTCGCCAGCCTTCACTTCAAGAGCGATCAGCTTGCCAGCTTCGTCACGGGCGCCAGCGCCTGCAGCGACGATTTCGCCTTCCTGTGGCTTTTCCTTAGCGGTGTCAGGGATAATGATGCCGCCAGCAGTCTTAGCTTCCGATTCAACGCGACGAACGACGACGCGGTCATGAAGCGGGCGGAACTTGATATCAGCCATGGTATAACCCTTGGTGTTATAGACGTTGAACCCTGTTACGGATCGACCCGATCCGCGCTTATTAGCACTCCTTCTTGTTGAGTGCTAACGTGCCACTGAGATAGAAGCGCACCTATTATTTGTCAAGGATCGTTGCCGTTTTTTGACAGTTCGGAAAATAAAATCCGCCGATAAGCGCTGTTGCGGCACAACTGTGCTTTGCTAAGCATGTGGGGAATATACAGCCCCTCGGCAAGCTGGACGGAAAAATAACGTCGCGCGCTTGGTTATATTCAGGAAATAGCGCTTTTGGTTAACACTATTCCTTGATGGGGCTGTTCATTTGGACGCGTGCGCTTCAAGCCGGGTGACATGGCGGGCTCATTCTTGTAGAGGAGACCGCATGGTGCGACTGCGCATCTTCCGATTTAACCGGTGATAGGCCGGAGGAAATGTATTGAGGAAAACAATGAAGCTGCCTGAACGCCTTGACGATCTGACGGATGGATATGATGCGATCTTCTGTGATGTTTGGGGCGTTTTGCATAATGGCGAAGTTGCATTCGCCTCTGCGGTCGCGGCACTTAAACGTGCGCGAGCTAAGGGCATCACTGTTGTTCTCGTAACCAATGCGCCGCGCCCGTTTGGTAGCGTGATCGCGCAAATGACGCTGCTAGGCGTGCCAGAAGACGCTTATGATCGCGTTGTTACGTCGGGTGATGTTACCCGCGATTTGATCATTGAAGGTCCGCGCAAGATTTTCCATATCGGCAGTGAACGTGAACTGGCGATCTATGAAGGTCTCGATGTCGAACTGGTTGAAGAATTTGAAGCCGCTGGTGTTGTCTGCACAGGGCTTTATGACGACGAAACCGAGACCCCTGAAAATTATGCTGAGTTGTTGCAGCGCATCCGCTCACGCAATCTGCCTTTCATTTGTGCCAATCCCGACATTATGGTTGAACGTGGTCCGCGCCTGATCTGGTGTGGTGGTGCACTTGCGCGCGAGTATAGCCAGCTTGGTGGTCGTACGCTGATCGCCGGAAAGCCACATCGCCCAATTTATGAAGCCGCATCGAAAGCCGTTGAAGAAGTTCGCGGACAGGCCGTTGATAAGTCTCGTATTCTTGGCATCGGTGATGGCGTGCTGACGGATGTGAAGGGCGCTGCGGATTACGGTCTCGACGTGCTTTACATTTCGGGCGGTGTTCATGCAGCCGATTATGCGTTGGATGGTCATGTTGATCTCGACAGAATGACTGCTTTCCTGCAAAAACATGGACATTCTCCCATCGCCTCGCTTTATGCTCTTGTCTGATACCTGTTTCGAGAATCTGCTTCGACCATGACAAAATCTGCTTTTCAGCGTCTTTCAGGAACAGATGCATTGCCGCTTACGCTGCGTGATTGCGTGGTGGCGATTGGCAACTTCGATGGTGTTCATCGCGGTCATCAGGCTGTGCTAGAGCGCGCGCTGGAATTAGCAGATCGGGATAATCTACCCGCAGTTGTTTTGACGTTTGAGCCGCATCCGCGCAGTTTCTTCAAACCTGATGAGCCTATCGAACGGCTCACCGATGCGGTCGAAAAAGCGGAAATCCTTCGGTTGATGGGGTTTGATGCCGTGGTCGAGCAGCCGTTTACGGCTGAATTCTCGGGCCAGTCCGCTGAAGATTTTGTGCGTAATATCCTCGTCGATCGGCTGCATGCCAGCCGCGTCGTGACTGGCTATGATTTTCATTTCGGCAAAGGACGCCGGGGCACACCGCAATTTCTGGAAGAGGCCGGTCAATCATCAGGCTTTAGTGTGTCCCTCGTAGATGCATTTAGCGATGAAGGTGGCAATCTCGTTTCATCAACGCGTGTTCGCTCGCTCTTATGTGCTGGTGAAGTGGCGGAAGCGGCAGGCTTGCTTGGCTATCGCTATCGCGTGAGTGGCGAAGTCATCCACGGGCAGAAACTTGGTCGCACCCTTGGTTTTCCGACCGCCAATATGGTGATTGACGATCACGTTAGTCTGAAACACGGTATTTACGCCGTTCGATTCCGCAGAGCAGATGGCGTGCTGCATGATGGTGTTGCGAGCTTTGGCCGACGTCCAACAGTGGCAAGTGATGGAAAGCCGCTGCTCGAAACATTTGTTTTTGATTTTACCGGCGATCTCTATGGCGAAATCGTTGAAGTTTCTTTCTTCGGCTATCTGCGCGGCGAAGTGAAATTCGACGGTCTTGATCCGCTGATTGCGCAGATGAAACGTGACGAAGAAGAATCACGAGCGATTTTGGCGGGTGCAAAACCCTTGTCAGAACTGGATCGACTTCTGTCATTTCCAGCATATTAGTGTTTACTTGCAACACTTGGATAAAGATGTGCTGATGTTTCTACCTCTGATTTAAGTTTAATTTTACATATTCCGTTCAACAGTAATAAATATCCCTAAATTTTATGGGGAACTGTTTTTCGGAGTTTCATGTGACGCGTATTGTCCCTCTCGCCTTTGTTACAGGCGCCGCATTGTTCGTTGGTCCTCTTTCGGTCATTGCCGCAGATATGCAGCAGACAGATGTTTATGCGACTCAGGAAGTGAAGCCTGCCCGCAAATATCCGTGGTCGGGCGACTGGTATCTAAAGGTCGGCGCAGCCGGAATGATTGCGCCAAAGTTTGAGGGATCAAACAAGTATCGTTTTTCAGGACAGCCGCTGATTTCGCTTGGTCGTCAGGGCGAATATGAGCGTTTTTCCTCGCGCAATGACAATGCGGCCTTTGCTTTCATCGACACGGATCGTTTCCGTGCAGGTGCAGTTGGCAAGCTGATGTTCAAGCGCGACACAGACATTGATGGCATCAAGGAAACAAAATTCGGTGGTGAAGCCGGTGGTTTTGTCGATGTATATCCAACCGATTGGCTGCGTGTTCGCGGTGAAGTGCGCCACGGTATCCGTGCGCATAAGGGCGTTGTCGCTGATATCGCGGCAGATGCTTTTTATGACGTGACACCTGTTGTGCGTGTTTCGGCTGGCCCGCGCGCTACCTTTGCTTCTAAAGATTATATGCGCACTTATTATGGTGTGACAGCTGAAGAATCCGTGGCTTCTGGTCTGAAAGAATATCGTCCGGGCGGCGGTTGGGAATCAGTCGGTGTTGGAGGTGCTGTGACGTGGCGTGCGACTGAAAAAATCGACACAAGTCTTTTTGGCGAATATAGCCGTCTTCAGGACAAAGCCAAAAATTCGAGCATCGTGAAAGAACATGGTTCTGCAAACCAGTTCACAGTCGGCGTTTCGGCAACTTATCGTTTCGATTTCTCGCTGGATTGATCAAACCAAGCCAATCTGTAAAGTTTTCAATCTGTAAAGTTTATTGGGGCAGGGCTGCAAGTTTATTGCGCCCTGCCTCTTTATTCCTGCGAAGGTCATTGCTAAAAGCATCTCCATGATGACGGATTTTCGGCATATTATTGCGGCCATACGAATTATTGGCCCGGCCTTCCTCTAAGCCTTGATGGCGTTGCGTGAATTGCAATGCATGGCAGGAAGGTCCGGGAACGACCGGCTATGCCTCGCAACTTTCTAAATATTCAAGCATTTTCACCCGCCACATTGCCGTGCGGGATTACAGGCAAATGATAAAATGACCGACACGACCGCCAAGATCGATTATTCCAAGACGCTCAATCTTCCGCAGACCGAATTTCCGATGCGCGCAGGCTTGCCAGCGCGCGAGCCGCTTTTTGTGCAGCGCTGGGAGGAAATGAACCTTTACAAGAAATTGCGCGAAGATGCGAAAGACCGTCCACTGTATGTGCTGCACGACGGCCCTCCTTATGCAAACGGCAATATCCATATCGGCCACGCGCTAAACAAAATCCTCAAGGACGTCATCACGCGCTCGTTCCAGATGCGCGGTTTCAACTCGAATTATGTGCCGGGTTGGGATTGCCACGGCCTGCCGATCGAGTGGAAGATCGAAGAAAAATATCGCGCGCAGGGCAAGAACAAAGACGAAGTCGCAATCAACGAATTCCGCAGGGAATGCCGCGAATTTGCCGGAAGCTGGATCAAGGTTCAGGCGGAAGAATTCAAGCGCCTTGCAATCTGTGGTGATTTCGAAAACCCATACACGACGATGAACTTCCATTCGGAAGCGCGCATTGCTGGCGAGTTGCTTAAGTTTGCAGCCTCCGGTCAGCTTTATCGTGGTTCAAAGCCGGTCATGTGGTCGGTTGTCGAGCGCACAGCACTAGCCGAAGCAGAAGTTGAGTATCACGACATTGAGTCGGATATGATCTGGGTAAAGTTCCCTGTTGCAGGTGCGAGTGATCTTTCCGGAAGCTCGGTCGTTATCTGGACGACGACTCCATGGACGATCCCGGGCAACCGCGCAGTTTCCTATTCAAACCGCGTTGCTTATGGCCTTTATGAAGTCGTTGCTGCTGAAAATGATTTCGGCCCGCAGGCTGGTGAAAAGCTTATCTTCGGTGACAAGCTCGCTGAAGAATGTGCGAAAAAGGCAAAGCTTGAATTCAAGCGTCTGCGTGATGTGTCGTTTGAAGAGCTGGGCGCGGTGACACTTAACCATCCGCTTAAAGGCTTTGGCGGCGGTTACGAATTCACTGTTCCATTGATATCTGGTGATCACGTTACCGATGATGCGGGTACAGGTTTCGTTCACACAGCTCCAAGCCATGGTCGCGAAGACTTTGAGGCATGGATGGATGCAGCGCGTGAACTAGAAGCACGCGGCATTGATCCAAGCATCCCGTTCCCGGTTGGCGATGATGGCTATTACACCAAGGACACGCCGGGCTTTGGCCCGGATCGTGAAGGTGGTCCTGCACGCGTCATCGATGATAACGGCAAAAAGGGCGATGCGAACGAATCCGTTATCAAGCAGCTGATTGTGCATAACAATCTGTTCGCGCGCGGGCGTATCAAGCATTCTTATCCGCATTCGTGGCGCTCGAAGAAGCCGATCATCTATCGCAACACGCCGCAATGGTTCGTCTATATGGACAAGAACCTCGGCGACGGCACCACGCTGCGTTCGCGGTCGTTGAAAGCGATTGAAGAAACCCGCTTCGTGCCTGCCGCTGGTCAGACACGTCTGCGCGCCATGATCGAAGGCCGCCCGGATTGGGTGCTGTCGCGTCAGCGCGCATGGGGTGTGCCGATCTGCGTGTTTGCCGATGAAGAAGGCAATATCTTGCAAGACGATGCCGTCAATAAGCGCATTCTCGAAGCTTTCGAGGAAGAAGGCGCTGACGCATGGTTCGCTGATGGTGCGCGTGAGCGTTTCCTTGGCAATCGCGCCGGTGAAAGCTGGACGCAGGTTCGCGACATTCTCGACGTCTGGTTCGATTCGGGTTCGACGCACACCTTTACGCTCGAAGATCGCCCGGACATGAAATGGCCTGCCGATGTTTACCTTGAAGGCTCGGATCAGCATCGCGGCTGGTTTCATTCATCGCTGCTGGAAAGCTGCGGAACGCGTGGCCGTGCGCCTTACAATGCGGTCGTCACTCATGGTTTCACCATGGATGAGAACGGCAAGAAGATGTCGAAGTCGCTCGGAAACACTGTGACACCACAGGACGTCATCAAGGATTCCGGCGCCGACATTCTGCGTCTTTGGGTTATGACGACCGACTATTGGGAAGATCAGCGCCTCGGTAAGAGCATCATCCAGACCAATATCGATGCCTATCGCAAGCTGCGTAACACAATCCGCTGGATGCTTGGTACGCTCGCCCATGATGAAGGCGAAACGCTGCCGCATGCCGATCTGCCTGAGCTTGAGCGTCTGATGCTGCACCGCTTGGCGGAACTCGATGAAGTCGTCCGTTCCGGCTATGACGCGTTTGATTTCAAGCGTATTGCCCGCGCACTGATTGATTTCATGAATGTCGAACTCTCGGCTTTCTATTTCGATATCCGCAAAGATGCGCTTTATTGCGATGCGCCATCCAGCGTTCGCCGTAAGGCAGCACTTCAGACAGTTCGTGCGATCTTTGATCGTGTGACGACTTGGCTTGCGCCAATGCTGCCTTTCACCACGGAAGAAGCATGGCTTGATCGCTATCCGAACGCAGCTTCCGTGCATCTGGAACAATTCCGGGCAATTCCGGCTGAATGGCGCGATGATGTGCTGGCCGAGAAGTGGCGCAAGGTGCGCAATGTCCGCCGCGTTGTTACCGGCGCTCTCGAACTCGAACGCGCTGATAAGCGCATTGGGTCGTCGCTTGAAGCATCTCCGGTTGTTTATATCGCTGACAATAGCCTTGCCGATTCGCTAGAAGGTCTGGATTTCGCTGAGATCTGCATCACGAGCGATATTTCGGTGAGCGATGCAGCTGTTCCTGAAGACGCATTCACGCTGGATGACGTTAAAGGCGTGGCCGTTGTTCCTGTTCGCGCTGAAGGTGAGAAGTGTGCACGTTCGTGGCGTTATACGACTGATGTGGGTTCCGACTCAGAATTTCCGGAAGTTTCGGCCCGTGATGCCGCTGCCCTGCATGAACTGAAAGCTCTCGGTAAGCTTTCTGCATAATAATAAAAAGCCCGGTTACCACGATTGGTTCCGGGCTTTTTTCGCTATAACGCTTGCCTTATAATGTGAGGACATGGTGAAATAGCGGTTAATATCGCGATTGCCCGTAGAGATGGTCTCATGTAAAAGGCTGTCCTTAAGATAAACTTGCAATCTGCCTTGGAGTTGCCGGTTTTCTGAGGCAGAGGAGTGAAAGCTTCTCTGACAAAGAGAAAATCGACAGGCGTAAAAGAAGTGGCGCTAATGAAGATTGAAGGACGAGTTCTGGTTTTGATGACGGCAGTTGCGGGTCTCGCACTGTCTGGCTGCGTGTCGTCGCCGACCTATGGCACCGACAAAACCGCAGGTGCGCAGCTTCTCGACGATATGTCGAATATGGCAAGCTTCGGTCAGGGCAAGAAAAAAGACCGCATTGATTATAAACCGCGTCCTGATCTTGTTCGTCCTGCAGAGGGCGATAAGGGTTCGCTGCCAGCGCCGCAGGAAAGCCTTGCCAGTGCCGGTGATCCCTCTTGGCCGGAATCGCCAGAGCAGCGCCGCAAGCGTTTGCGTGATGAGATTACAGCAAATCGCGATAATCCGAACTTCGTGTCGCCAATTGAGCAGGATGCGCCAATTGCAAGCAATGCCAGCCATCTTCCGGGTGGCAACAGCCGTCGCGAAGATTTTGCAACGCGCACGCCGACTGCCGATCCAGTACGTATTGCAGAGTTGAAGAAGGCGCGCGAGCAGCAGGCTCAGGGTTCTTCTTCAACGCGTAAATATTTGAGTGAGCCGCCTTTGGCTTATCGTGAGCCAGCATCGTCTGCGACCACAGGTGAACTGGGGCAGGATGAAGCGCAGAAAGAACGTGAGCGCAAGAAAGCCGCTGGTGGTGGCGGCAAGAGCTGGCGCGATATGCTGCCTTGGAATTGATTATCTAAAATACTCTTGATGAATATTTTATCAGCCGAAAGATTAATCTTTCGGCTGATTTTTTATATCTGGAGCATCGTCATCGAAGTGACACATTTAATGGGTTTGATTTATAATATTAATTATTTTTAATGTTGATTATTCTGAACAATATTTGATTTCAATCAACGAACATATTCTGGCAGAGCGTAATCTGCTTCTTTTCGGGATGTAAGGTGCTTATTATGAATAAATTAAACCGTATATGGGACTCTCCCAATGGTTACGGCCTGGTCAGTCGTTGCCTTCATTGGCTGATGGCAATGATTTTCGTCTGGCAATTCACTTCAACAATTCTTCGTATATTCGTCAAAGATACTTCACTTTATAATTTCATCTGGCCAACGCATTATCAGGTAGGTTTTGCTCTACTGTTACTGGTTCTTGCCAGAGGCGTGTGGGGGTTGCTTAATATTTCCAAGCGCCCGCCTTATGCGGGCGTGAGTGGTAAGCTCGCAGGTCTTGGGCATCTGGTCATCTATGCGCTGATGTTCGTCGTGCCAGCACTTGCGCTGCTGCGTACTTACGGCAATGGCCGTGGGTTTACATTTCTCGGGATGGAGATTTTTGCGAAAACCGGTGTTCAGGATGCGGCTTTAACTGCTCCCGGCAATGCTGCGCATGGCCTGTTGGGCTGGGTGTTGTTGGCCGTGATCGCTGGTCATGTGGCCATGGCGCTGCTTCATCATTTTGTGCTGCGTGATGACACGCTGCGACACATGACAGGACATCGCGTAACCAATTAAGTTGGTTCAGCGTTTCTCGCGAAAGAAGTCCCGGAGCAGGGTCTGAGATTCTTCTTCCGAGAAACCGGTGTAGATTTCAGGAACGTGATGACATGTGGGCTGCGTATAAAAGCGCGGCCCATATTCAACTCCGCCGCCCTTAGGGTCTGCGGCCCCATAATAGAGACGGCGAATACGTGCAAATGAGATCGCGGCCGCGCACATCGCGCATGGTTCAAGCGTGACATAGAGGTCGCAGTCGATAAGCCTTTCCGATTGGAGCGTTTCACCAGCCTGCCGGATTACAAGCACTTCTGCATGCGCGGTGATATCGTTCAATTCACGTGTTCGGTTGCCAGCGCGTGCTATGATTTCGCCATCATGAACGAGTACCGCACCAATCGGCACCTCACCACGAAGGGCCGCAGATTTTGCTTCTTCAAGCGCAATATCCATAAACGTAACGCCGTTCGGGGATGAAATATCTGCAACTTTTTTCAATCCAACCTCATTTCATGGCCGGTAGAGGGAAATTTCGCTCGCAAGCTTATGAGCGATTTGTTACTGCATAAGTCACGAAATCAAAACCGATTTACGAACGGATTTATACAGCGCTCTTGACCGGACCGTTCTTTGCCAGCTCCCCAGCGGCCAGAGACACCACGGCGGCGCTGCTGAGAGGCTAATATCAGATGAGTACAGAAGACGACAATAAGGGCGGTCGACGTCCTCCATTTGGACGTGATGGACGTGATGGACGCGGCGAAGGTCGCGGAGATCGTCCTAATGGCACGCGTGGCGAACGCGGTGAGCGTCGTCCGGGTTTTCGCGATGACAAGCCACGCGAAGGTGGCTTTCGTGATGCTAAGCCACGTGAAGGTGGCTTCCGTGATGATAGGCCACGTCGTGACGATGATCGCGGCGCTCCGCGCAAGTTTGGAGCACGCGACGCACAGGACGGTGAAGATAGCGGTGAACGTATCGCTAAGCGCTTAGCGCGTGCTGGCATTGCCTCGCGTCGCGAAGCTGAGACGATGATTGCGGCTGGTCGTATTACCGTAAATGGCAAAGTGCTTTCGACACCGGCTGTTAACGTCAAGCGCACGGACGTCATCACAGTTGATGGCAAGCAGCTGAAACAGGCTGAGCGCACACGTCTCTGGCTGTATCACAAGCCTGCTGGTCTTGTGACGACCAACCGCGATCCCGAAGGTCGCCCGACTGTGTTTGAAGCGCTGCCAGAAGAAATGCCACGAGTGCTTTCTGTTGGTCGTCTCGATATCAACACCGAAGGCTTGCTGTTGCTCACCAATGATGGTGGTCTGTCGCGCGTTCTTGAACTGCCTTCAACGGGCTGGTTGCGTCGTTATCGCGTCCGCGCTCATGGCAAGGTTACACAGGCGCAGCTTGATACGCTCAAAGAGGGTATCGCCGTGGAGGGCATTTTCTACGGCAGTATTGAAGCGACGCTTGAGCGTGAGCAGGGGGCCAATGTCTGGATTTCGATTGGTTTGCGCGAAGGCAAGAACCGCGAAGTTAAGAATATTCTTGGCGCGCTTGGTCTGACGGTTGGTCGCCTGATCCGTGTTTCCTTTGGTCCTTTCCAGCTTGGCGATCTTGAAGAAGGCAGTGTGCGAGAAATTCGTGGCCGTATTCTGCGTGACCAGCTTGGTGAAAAGCTTGTTGAAGAATCCGGCGCTGATTTTGATGCGCCAATTATGACGGAATTCTCTAACGATGTTGTGCAGGGACGTACTGCACGCGAAATGGAACAGCGCGAGCCAGAAGGCGAATATCGCCGCCCGCAACGCGAATGGATTTCCAGCCAGCCAGAACGTCGCAAGCCGAAAGAAAACAAAGAAGACAAGGTTGAACCGCGTCGTCGCGGCAATTCCAATGTCTGGATGGCATCTGGCGCGCGCCCTCAGGGCGAAAAAGCGGCTGCCGAAAAAGCAGCGCGTGCGACAGCCCGTGGTGAACGTGCAAGCCGCTCTGACGGTGATTTGCAGTCGCGTCCGCGTCGTTTTGAGCAAGGCGATCAGCGTCGTGAAGAAGGTCGTGAGGATCGTCCACGCCGTTTTGACAAGCCAGCTGGCCGTCCAGAGGGCCGTTCGGAAAGCCGCCCGCCACACCGTGGCCCGCGAAGTGAAGGTGACTTCCAGTCACGCCCTCGCCGTTTCGGTGATGGTGATCAGCGCCGTGATGAAGGACGTGAAGAACGCCCGCGTCGTTTTGAAAACCGTTCCGAAGGTCGCCCAGAAGGGCGTTCGGAAGGTCGGTATGAGCCTCGCACACCACGTCCAGAAGGTCGCGACGATCGTAGACCGCGCCCAGAGGGTCGCAGCGATGACCGCAAGCAAGAGCGTCGTCCGGGTAAGCGCGAACGCGCTGAACTGAAGGCAGACGGCGGCGAAAGATCATCGGGTGGGTATGAAGGCCGCAGTTTCGGCAAGCCTTCTGGTCCTCGCAGCGAAGGCCGTTTCGGTGGTGGCAATGCTGAGCGTGGTCCGCGCAGCGGTGCACCACGTTCCGGCGAAGGTCGTGGCCCGTCAAAGGGTCCGGGTGGTTTCAGCAAGGGACCAGATCGTGGCGGTTCGGGCGGAAAGCCGAGCGGCAACAGGCCAAACGATGGAAAGCCACGCGGTGGCAAGCCTGGAGGCAATGGTGCGGATCGTCGGCGGTAAATTCCGCGGGCGCGCGCTCGTTACACCGACAACAAATGCGATCCGTCCCACGACGGATCGCACCCGTGAAAGCCTCTTCAACATTCTCGCACATAGTTTCCCCGAAAAAGTAGACGGCGGTCGTGTTCTCGACCTGTTTGCAGGGACTGGCGCTCTGGGCCTCGAAGCACTTTCGCGTGGTGCGCGTTACGCGGTTTTTGTCGAAGAATCGGCGGAAGGTCGCGGAATTTTACGGCAGAACATTGAGGCTTTCGGTTTGCAGGGGCAGACCAAAGTGTTGCGCCGTGATGCCTGCAAACTCGGTGAAGCTGGCACAATGGAGCCGTTCGATCTGATTTTTGCCGATCCTCCTTATGGTCGCCGTATGGGCGAGAAAGCACTTTTATCGGCGCTGGAAGGCGGTTGGCTTAATCCTGACGCACTTATCGTGCTTGAAGAGGAAACAGAAGCATCGCTTGAGCTGGATGAACGATTCGTCGTGCATGAAGAGCGCAATTATGGTGGCACCATCATTCGCCTTATCCAGTTGAAGCAAGGCTGAAACCGGCCTGCCCCCGGAGACGGGGACAGGCAATATTATTTGATATTGATTTTTAAGCATTTCGATCTTTTGAATGGGCGAAATGAAAACTGATTGGAGATGTCGTTTGGTGCATAACCCCTCACTCCGGCGCTTATTGTTGTCTACGGCAATCGGTTTCGCACTGGCTTTGCCATTAGCAGCCGGTTCAGTTCAGGCGCAGTCGCCCGCTCCGGCTGTATCCACTGAAGCCGCAGCCGTGCCGCCGGCACAAAATCTTCCAGAAATAACAAAGTCCGAGGACATCAGCAGCTTCACGCTGGAAAACGGTTTGAAGGTCGTTGTGATTCCCGATCATCGTGCGCCAGTCGTTACGCAGATGATCTGGTATCATGTGGGCTCCGCTGATGAAGCGCCCGGCAAATCCGGCATTGCCCATTTCCTTGAGCATCTGATGTTTAAGGGCACTAAGACTTATCCGGCTGGTGAATTTTCCGCAAAGATTGCGGCAATTGGCGGTCAGGAAAATGCTTTCACCTCCTATGATTATACCGCCTATTTCCAGCGCGTCGCGCCAGATGCGCTTGAAATGGTGATGGGCTATGAAGCCGACCGCATGGCCAATCTGGTGCTGGATGAAGAAGCCGTAACGACTGAGCGTGAAGTGATCCTTGAAGAGCGTCGCATGCGTGTGGATTCAAATCCCGCAGCGATGCTGATGGAAAACACTGATTCCGTGCTTTTCTATAACCATCCTTACCGCGTGCCAGTTATTGGCTGGCGGCAGGAAATGGAGAAACTCAGCCTCAAGGATGCGGTTGATTTCTATCAGCAATATTATACACCAAACAATGCGACCCTTATCATCGCTGGTGATGTGACGCCGGAACGCGTGCGTGATTTGGTCATGCAAACCTGGGCTAAAATCCCCAAGCGTGCGGATGTGTTGCCGCGTGAGCGCCCACAGGAGCCGGAAAAGCACGCAGCGCGCGTCGTGACATTGCATGATGATCGCGTCAGCACGCCTTCGTTCCGCATGTCGTGGCTTGTGCCGTCTTATGCCAATGAGAAGCGTTTCCCCGATGTAAAAGCGGGCGATGCGCCTGCGCTTGATCTGCTGGGTGAAATTTTGGGCGGTTCACTGCGTTCGCGTCTTTATCAGGAATTGATCGTCAAAAAGGGCATCGCGTCCAATACGGGTGCGAGCTACGACGGCGATCCGCTCGATGATGGTACATTCTCAGTCTATGGATCGCCACAAAATGGCAAAACACTCGCCGATGTGGAGAAGGCTGTCGATGCTGAACTTGCGCGGATCATCAAAGATGGTGTGACGCAAGACGAACTTGATCAGGCGCGCAATCGCTTCCTGAAAGCGATTACTTTTGCACGTGACAGCCAGTCCGGCATGGCCCGTATTTACGGTTCGACCTTATCGATTGGCCAGAATATCGAAGATATTCAGAAATGGCCGGACCTCATTAAATCGGTGACTGTTGATCAGATCAAGGATGCGGCGGGTCGTTATCTTGTCAAAGATCAGTCCGTGACGAGCTATCTGCTGCCACCCGATACCGAGCCAGAAAACGCCCATGAAAACCCTAATGCCGCCGCAGGCGATGCAGTTGGTCAAGGCGCAGAAGGAGCAATCCAGTGAGTAAGGTTGTTGTATTGAGCATTCTGCGTGCGAAAAATGCTGTTGCTGCCGTTGTCGGTTCGATGTTGTTGCTGGTGGCTGTTAGCCTGCCTGCAAACGCTATCGAAATTCAGGAAGTCGTTTCACCCAAAGGCATCAAGGCCTGGCTGGTTGAAGATAATTCTGTGCCGCTTGTTTCTATGCGCTTTTCATTTAAGGGCGGGGCTTCACAGGATCCATCCGGCAAGGAAGGTCTGGCCAATCTGATGACCGGGCTTTTCGATGAAGGCGCTGGCGATCTTGATTCCGATAGCTTTCAGGAACGCATTGATAATCTCGGCGGAGAAATGAGCTTCTCAGCTTCACCGGATTCTGTTTCCGGTAGCATTCGTATGCTGGCTGAGAACCGCAAGCCTGTTACCGATCTTCTGGCGCTTTCGGTCAACAAACCGCGTTTTGATCAGGACGCGATTGATCGTATCCGCCAGCAAGTGGTTGCAAGCCTTGAAGCCTCTCAGCGTAATCCATCAACCATCGCATCGCGCAAGTTTGCAGATGTGCTTTATGGCAATCATCCTTATGCTCGACCGGACGAAGGCACAGTCAAGTCGCTGCAATCAATCACACGCGATGATCTTGTAAACTTCCATCGTAAGAATTTCGCCCGCGATAAGCTGACGGTTGGCGTGGTCGGTTCGATCAATGCGAAAGACTTAGGCGAAATGCTTGATGAGGTCTTTGGCGATTTGCCAGCAACGGCGGAACTGGTTCCGGTGCCGGATGCGAAGCTCGCGCTTGGCACCACGACCAGCCTCAGCTTTGACATGCCGCAGACGTCGATCAGCTTTGTTTATCCGGCTGTGCCGCGCAAAGATGATGAATTCTTCGCTTCTTACCTTATGAATCACATTCTGGGTGGCGGTTTTACATCGCGCCTTTATGCGGAAGTGCGCGAAAAGCGTGGCCTCGCCTATTCGGTATCCTCGTCTATGTCGTTACGCGATCATGTTTCGGCGCTGACCATTTCGACGGCTACGCGCCCTGAAAAAGCACAGGAATCGCTCAAGATTATTCGCGAGCAGGTTGCGAAGATGGCAAATGATGGACCAACGGAAGCTGAGCTTGCGGCTGCTAAAAGCTACCTCAAGGGTTCTTATGCTGTGAACAATCTTGATTCCTCTATCTCGATTGCCGACACGCTTGTTGGTCTTCAGGAAGCGGACCTTGATCGGGACTATATCGACAAGCGCAATGAATTGATCGATGCGGTGACGCTTGATCAGGTCAAAGCTATTGCCAAAAAGCTTTTAGAAGCAGAACCTGCAATTCTGATTTTCGGACCTGCGCAGTCCTAAGCGCATAAGGCGAGAGAAAAGCTTTATGGATATGACACCACCAACATCTCCGCGTATCGCCGTCGCTTTTGGCGGCGGTGGTGCGCGTGGTATCGCCCATATCCATATTATCGAAGTGCTTGACGAACTTGGCATCAAGCCAGTGGCGATTGCTGGTTCGTCCATCGGTTCGATCGTTGGCGCTGGCATGGCCAATGGCATGAGTGGCGCTGAAATACGCGAATATATGGCGGCGATTTTTAATCGCCGTTCCGAAGTCGCCCGTCGTATGTGGCAGGCGCGTCCTGAACGCTGGGTGGAACTGCTCAAAGGCGGCTTCCGCGTCAGCCAGTTCAATCTTGAAAAGATATTAGACGTCTTTCTTCCGGCATCATTGCCAGAAAATGTCGAGCAATTGAAAATCCCGATGAGCATAACTGCCTCAGATTTTCATGCCGCAACAGAACTCAACATTGAACAAGGTGATCTGCGTTCGGCAATTGCTGCGTCCTGCGCTATCCCCCCTGTTTTCAGGCCGGTGCGTCGCGATGGGCGCATTCTCGTTGATGGCGGACTGCTTAATCCGGTTCCGTTTGATCTGCTCTTCGAAAAGGCTGATATTGTTATCGGTATTGATGTTGTTGGTGCGCCGGTTGGCCCGGATGATTATATGCCGACCACGATGGAAGCTGTCATGGGAGCCAATCAGCTCACCATGTGTTCAATCATTGAGAACAAGTTCCGCAACCGTCCACCGCATATTTTCTTGCGCCCGAATGTCGAGCGGATTGGCCTGTTGGACTTCCTGAAATTCGAACAGATACTGTCGCAAACAGCACCCATTCGTGAAGAACTCAAACAGGCGTTGGATACAGTTTTAAGCGGCAAGCCTGCCGCTGCCGCTTCCTGATTTATTCAGCCGCAACAGCGGCTGAAGATGTGCTTTCATCCATATCGTGACCGCCCTTGTCGATGCGCTGACCTTCGCGTGCAGGCTTCACCAATGGTTCCGGTGTAACTGGCTTGTTGAAGAGCAGGTGGCGCCCAGCCATGATTCCTTCTGATGCCTGCACATGCAGACGATCCTCGTCGCGCTGGCGCACATCTTCGCGAATATTATAGGCCTCGGCTTCCGATACGCCCAATCCTTCCAAAGTGCGCTGACCAAACAAAAGGCCCGATTCGAAAGTTTCGCGCAGTTCATATTCCACGCCTTGCGCGCGCAGTTGCAGCGTGTGTTCACGGTCATAAGAACGAACAAACAGACGGACATCTGGATATTCAGACTGGATCAGATTAACGATCCGGTTAGTGATTTCCTTCTTATGCGTACAAACTGCGACGAGTTTCGCCTTGCGTATGCCAGCAGCTTCCAACACATCCTTGCGGGTGCCATCGCCAAAATAAATGCGGAAACCGAATTTCCCGGCAGCACGAACGCGATTGGGTGAGTTATCGATCACCGTCACGTCGATGCCACCTGCGAGCAATATCTGCGCCGAAATCTGGCCGTAACGCGAAAAGCCGATCATCAAAACGTCTGCGCCTGCACCATCGAAATCCTCCTCGATAACCTCCTCTGTCTTCTCCTTGATGAGAAGTTTCGAGCCGATGAGAACGGAGAGCGGAGTTAGTGCCATTGAGACGGTGACAGCCGCAACGAGTTCAGAGCTCAGCGCATTTGAAATGACGGCTGCGGCGGCGGCTGCGGAAAAAAGCACGAATGCAAACTCGCCGCCCTGTGGCAGCAGAAACGCAACCCGGATGGCATCATTGTGCTTTGAGCGGAATATCCGGCACAAAACATAGGTAATGGCCGCTTTAACGATCATAAAAATCGGAACAGCAATCAGGATTGTCTGCCAATATTGCAAAATGACTGTGAGGTTGAGTGAAAGCCCCACGGCTACGAAGAACAGACCAAGGAAAATACCGCGGAATGGTTCGATATCAGCCTCAAGTTCGTGACGATAGGATGATTCAGCGAGAAGCACGCCTGCAATGAACGCGCCCATAGCCATGGAGAGTCCAGCGGCTTGTAGCAGGCTTGCTGATCCCAACACCACAAACAAGGCGGCTGCGATCATGACTTCGCGCGCGCCGGTGTTGGCGATGATCCGGAACATCGGGTTGATCAGATAACGTCCGGCGATAACAAGCGCCGCGATTGCTGCGATAGCTGTTGCAAGGTGAAACCCGGCGCTGGCTTGGGACGGCTCATTTGGGGAAAGCGCCGGAATAATTGCCAGAATCGGCACGATCGCGAGATCCTGAAACAACAGAATCGCGAAAGCGCGCTGACCATGTTTCTGGTTGGTTTCTGCACGATCTTCCAGCACCTGCATGGCAAAAGCTGTCGATGACAGAGCAAGACCAAAGCCGATTATAATCGCCGCTTCAGTGGTCAAACCTGCAAGATAGATGCCGAGTGCGGCAAGGGCAGAACCTGTCAGTATGACTTGCGCCGCACCTAAACCGAAGATCGCATGACGCAAAGCCCAAAGACGTGAAGGCTTTAATTCAAGCCCGATGACGAACAGCAGGAACACCACGCCAAGTTCTGAGAAATGCAGCAGATCTTCGCCATCAGAAATGAGACGTGCCACCGGGCCGATCACAATGCCCGCCGCGAGATAGCCGAGAACAGTCCCAAGGCCGAGCCGTTTGAACAGCGGAGCCGCGATAATCGCGCCGCCCAGAATCATCAGCGCTTGTAAGTAGAGACTTCCGCCAGTTGGGACCATGATATGCTCTTGGAATTCGAAGAATGTGAGGGCTTCCCTTGAAGCCATCTGATTTCAGCCATATAGAAACACGATATGTCTCTAATCAGTCCGATGTCGAATAATTTGACATAAGTTTTTTGCAAATTCCGATTACGGCTGGTTACATAGCGTGGTTTCCTACTGGACCCAACGTTAATTTCAATCTTGGATTATACAATGATTTCAGACAATTCATCGGGTAAATTTGTTGATCGCGCGGCGCAGCTGGTGGCTGCTGCAAAGCGCGCCGGGGCAGATCATGCTGACGCAGTTGTGATCCGCGCTCGCTCGGTGAGTGTTTCTGTTCGGCTTGGCAAGGTCGAGGGAACCGAATCGTCCGAAAGCGATGATTTTTCTCTGCGTGTATTTGTGGGTCGCCGCATCGCCAGTGTTTCGGCCAATGCAGGTAGCAATCCAGATCAACTGGCAGAGCGTGCTGTCGCTATGGCGCGGGTGGCACCGGAAGATCCGTTTGAGCAATTGGCTGATCCAGATTTGCTCGTCAGGCAGCCACGTGATCTCGATCTCTTTGACGCGACCGAAATTGATACCGCGCGGTTGACAGCCGATGCACTTGCAACTGAAGAGGCGGCACGTGCGGTTGCTGGCGTAACCAATTCGGGTGGCGCAGGCGCATCGCGCAGCATGGGCGGTCTGGTGCTTGTCACATCATCCGGCTTCTCTGGCGAATATGCGGCAACGCGTTTTGGTCGCTCGGTGTCTGCGATTGCAGGTGAAGGCACAAAGATGGAGCGCGATTATGATTTCAGTTCGCGCCTGCATTTTGCTGATCTTGATACGCCGGAAAATATTGGTCGTAGCGCTGGTGAACGCGCTGTTCGTCGTCTTGGAGCGCGGCAGGCCAAAACAGGCCCAGTCAATGTTGTGTTCGATCCGCGTTTGGCGCGCGGAATTGCAGGGCATCTTGCAAGTGCGATCAATGGCGCGTCTGTCGCGCGTAAGACCAGCTTTTTGCGCGATAGTCTCGGCAAGCAGGTTCTGAAATCCGGCATCAACGTCACCGATAATCCTTTGCGCATTCGCGGATCGTCGTCGCGTCCGTTTGATGGCGAGGGCATTGAAGGCCAGCCGCTCACAATGGTTGAGAATGGCGTGCTGGCACATTGGCTGCTGTCGGGTTCGAGTGCACGTGAACTTGGCCTCATCGGCAATGGGCGCGGTGTGCGTTCTGGTTCTGGTGTATCACCTGCATCTACCAATTTTGCGATTGAGCCGGGTCTCGAGACGCCGGAAGCGCTTATTCGTGCGCTTGGAACTGGCTTTTACGTGACGGAAGTCTTCGGTCAGGGCGTTGATATGATCACTGGACAATATAGCCGTGGCGCGTCGGGCTTCTGGATCGAAAACGGTGAACTGGCTTATCCGGTGAGTGAGGTAACGATTGCGTCCAATCTCAAAGATATGTTCCTGAACATGACGCCCGCTTCCGATATAGACCGGAACTTTGGCATGACCGCCCCGACACTCGTGATTGAAGGCATGACCCTTGCCGGAAATTGAGAAACGAAAAGATATTCAGAACGAACTTGAACTTCTGCGTCACGCAGCGCGTGAGGCAGGTCGCATTGCCATGCGTTATTTCGGCCAGTCGCCGGAAGTCTGGTTCAAAGAAGGGCAGTCGCCGGTTAGCGAAGCTGATTTCGCGGTCGATACCTATTTGAAGCAGGTTTTGCTCGAAGCACGGCCCGATTACGGCTGGATTTCAGAAGAAACAACGGATGATCGTGCGGATGCGGTGCGTCGACGTTCTTTTGTGATTGATCCGATTGATGGTACGCGTGGTTTCATTAATGGCCAGTCTCAGTGGTGCGTGAGTCTCGCAATTGTCGAAGATGGCAAACCGATTGCGGGTGTGCTGCAATGCCCGGTGCTCAATGAGGTCATTGAAGCTGGCAAAGGTTTTGGTGCTTCGCAAAACGGATTGCCGATCCAGACGCGCTTGCCGCCTCCCGGAGAAAAAATCTCGATGGCTTCGGCAAAACGCATGGTTGATGTGCTGCCGGAAGGCTGGCGCGACCGCGTGATCGTCCATCCATATGTGCCATCCCTCGCTTACCGGATTGCAATGGTGGCACGCGGCGATATTGCAGGCACCTTCATTCGGCCAAATTCGCATGATTGGGACTTGGCTGCAGCTGATCTGATCTTAAGTGAGTCGGGCGGGGCGTTGCTAAATCACGATGCTCAGCCGCTTCATTATGGTGGACCAACGTTGCAACACGGAGCATTGGTGGCATCCAGCGGAAACCTTTTGCAGGAAATGTTGAGTGTTGTAGCCGACTGGCCATTAAGCTAATCATGCCGCAAAACAAGTAATTTCAAGGGATATTATAATGAGCGTCGAAGGCGACAAGAAGCAGCTTCTTCATCTGGTGTTTGGCGGTGAGCTGACAAAGCTTGGGACCGTTCAGTTCCGTGATCTCGATAATCTCGACGTTGTCGGTATCTACCCGGATTATGAATCGGCCAAGACTGCATGGAAGTCCAAGGCGCAGCAGACCGTTGATAACGCACATATGCGTTATTTCATCGTGCATTTGCATCGTTTGCTCGATCCGGAAGGCGTTGATCTGAAAGCGGAATAAACGCTTGTCTGGTTCACGCGACCGTTCTGATGGCTTTGCCAAGCGCTTGTGGCGCCGCATTCGCGGCCCGCTTGCGCGTTCGGCTGTCGTGAAATCTGCGCTGGTGCAGTTGATTTCCGGCTATCTGAAATTCGTACGCTTGACCAATCCGCCGCGCAAAGGCTCGGCGGATATCAAGGTTCTTTTGCGTGAGAATAGCCCGTCGATCATAACCTTCTGGCATGGCCAGCATATTATGGCTCCGGTTGTGCGTCCGCATGATTTGGCTGTCGTTGCCATGTTTTCTAAAAGTGCAGATGCAGAGCTGAACGCGCGTATTGCTGAAAAGTTCGGCTTTATCACCGTGCGCGGCTCTGGTGGACGCGGCGAAGGGAATTCAGCGAAAAAAGGTGGTGCGCGCGCACTTCTGACATTGAAAAATGCGTTGAAAAAGGGACAATCGGCATCGATGATTGCCGATATTGCTCACGGTGCGGCGCGGGAAGCTGGCGAGGGAATTATTTTGCTGGCCAAGCTTTCAGGTCGGCCAATAATGCCTTTTGCATATGCTTTTTCGCGGAATCATGTTTTGCATAAGACATGGGATAAGACCACTATTCCATTACCGTTCGGACGCTCGATGATTGTGTGCGGAGAGCCGGTCTGGGTGGATGAAAATGCCGATGAGGCACAACTGGAAGAAAAGCGCATGGAACTGACGCGACAGCTGAATGACGCGACGAACAGAGCCTATGCTGCATTGGAGGCAGGTAAATGAGTGAACGATGGGCGCGAAACATGTTGTCGGCCTATCGTATGCTCGGCTCTGCCGCTTATCCCTTTATCGGCACCTACATTTCCTACCGTGCCTCGCGTGGCAAAGAAGAACGCTCGCGTCGTCGCGAGCGCTATGGCAAGACATTGATTGCCCGTCCGCAAGGACCTGTGATCTGGGCGCATGCTGCCAGTGTGGGTGAATCGGTCGCGATGGCACCGTTGATCGAAAGCATTGCTGCAACGGGTATCCATATTGTCATGACGACCGGGACAGTTACCTCTGCAAAGCTTGTCGCGGATCAGCTCGGCAATCAGGTCATTCATCAATATGCGCCGCTTGATCTGCAACCAGCCGTCAATAATTTTCTCGATCACTGGAAACCTGATCTGGTGATTGGCTGCGAATCTGAAATCTGGCCAGCAACTGTGCTGTCTCTTGGCACGCGGCATATTCCGCAGGTTCTCGTCAACGGTCGCCTTTCTGACCGCTCGTTCGCGTCATGGCAGAAGCGCCCGGAACTGGCAGAGGCTTTGTTTGAAAATTTCGCGCATGTGATTGCGCAATCTGAACTTGATGGTGAGCGTTTCCGGACACTTGGCGCACGGCCTGTCAGTGTTTCTGGCAATCTTAAGGTTGATACAGCTCCGGCTCCAGCCGATCCGCAGGCACTGGCTGCATTCCAGCATCAGATTGGTGGACGTCGCACCTGGGCAGCGATCTCGACACATGACGGTGAGGAGGAAATCGCCGCCGAAGTGCATCAGATGCTGAAAGTACGTTATCCGCGTTTGGTGACGATAATCGTTCCGCGCCACCCTAACCGCGCGCCCGCTATTGAAGCCATGCTCGCTGAAAAAGGTTTGAAGGTTGCAGCGCGCAGCCGTGGCGATGTGATCGAAGCGGATACCGATATTCTGCTGGGAGATACGATCGGCGAAATGGGGCTTTATCTGCAACTCACGGAAGTTGCCTTTATCGGCAATTCGCTGACCAAAGAAGGCGGTCACAATCCGCTCGAACCAGCGATGATGGGGACTGCTGTTCTTACTGGCAAGAATGTTCAGAACTTCCGTGATTCTTTCCAGCGCCTCATTAAGAATGGTGGCGCGCGTGTTGTGAAAGATCGCAATATGCTCGCAGGCGCAATCAATTTTCTCTTCAATAATCCCGAACACCTGAACACGATGATCCGTGCGGGTGCTGATACGGTTAAAGATATGCGCGGTGCGCTTAACCGCACGCTCAATTCGTTGGAACCGTTCATTCAGCCGTTGGTGCTGCAAGCGCAATTGCCGGGAAATCGCAATGAAGCGGCTTTCATCCATGGCGGCATCTGAGCATGGCGAGCGAGGCACCCCCCTTCTGGTGGGGAAAACCTGACTGGCGTGCGCATAGTCTCGCGCCGCTTGCGTGGGTTTATGGAGGCATTGCCGGTCGCAGACTTCTTAAAACTGAGCCACCAAAGATCGCAGCTCCTGTTTTATGCATTGGTAATTTTACGGTCGGCGGTGCCGGCAAGACGCCAACTGCAATAGCTTTTGCAAAAGCTGCAAAAGAACGTGGCCTTAATCCGGGCATTGTTTCACGCGGTTATGGCGGCGATTATAAAGGGCTGCATATTGTTGACCCGTCAAATGATAGTGCCCGTCACGTTGGTGACGAGCCGCTTTTGCTGGCGCGTCATGCGCCGGTCGCACTCTGCCCCGACCGACTAAAATCAGCGCAGGAATTGCTGGCACGCGGTTGTGATTTCATCATTATGGATGATGGCTTTCAGAGTGCGCGTCTTCATCCTGACTTTGCGCTGCTGGTGGTTGATTCCACGCGCGGCATCGGGAACGGCAAGGTCATTCCTGCAGGCCCACTGCGCGCACCGTTGATTGATCAGATGCGCAAGACCGATGCGCTTTTGCGTATAGGTCAAGGCAGTGAGGCTGATTATGCGGTGCGACAGGCATCGCGGGCCGGGCGTCCTGTCTACGACGCGCAGTTGATACCTTCATCATTAGGGGAAGTTTCTGGCAAGCGCTGGTTGGCTTTTGCAGGAATTGGCAATCCGTCGAAGTTTTTTGCAAGCGTGAAGCAAGCTGGTGGTGAAGTTGTAGAAGGCCAGACATTCCCGGACCATTACAGCTATCAGCCTGACGATATTCGTAGACTAATCGAAACCGCAGAAAAACTTGGCACTGGGCTGATTACCACCGCCAAGGACCATGTTCGACTGGCAACTATGCGTGACGTGCCCGACGACTTTATGCGCAAACTGGCCGTATTTGATATCGATCTGGAGTTTGAACGCAAAGACGCGCTGCGCCAGATTCTTGATAAAGCCGCTGAGCGGTTCAAAGCCCGCTCATTAGGCGTTGTTTAAGCTTTCTTACGGCTGCGCAGTTCAGGATTAAGTTCCAGCTCACGCTCATAGGAAATAAGGCCGGACGCATAGGCTTCCTGTCGCGCAACGCTCCAGTATTTCAGCTCATCAAGCGGAATCTGCACAGCCGAAACCGCACATACAACATACGAGCCGTGTTTGACGATTTCAAAATCGCCATCAAGATAGCGCAGGACGGCTTCTGAAGAGCGTGGTGATTCAAATTTATTCATTGTGTAATTCCTTGATGCAAGAAAAGTCTTAGCGCCTTCCGAACAAGCGTTCAATATCAGTAAGCTTCAGCTCGATAAAGGTCGGGCGACCGTGGTTGCAGGTGCCCGATCCGGGTGTTGATTCCATATCGCGCAAGAGCGCGTTCATTTCTTCCGGTTTCAGGCGGCGCCCCGAACGCACTGAGCCATGACATGCCATGGTTGCGGCTACATGATTGAGCATGGCCTTAAGACCATCGGATGTATCATGGTCAGCAACTTCATCGGCCAGATCACGGATGAGTTGCTGCACGTTCATCTCACCTAGCATTGCAGGTGTTTCGCGAACGGCGATTGCGCCGGGACCAAACTGTTCGATCCCTAGACCGAAGCGCGCCAGTGTTTCCGCATGAGTGGCGAGCCGTTCGGCATCGTCTTCTGGCAGATCGACAATTTCGGGGATTAGCAGCATTTGTCCGCGAATTGGTCGCGAATGCAGTGCATTTTTCAACGCTTCATAAACAAGACGTTCGTGCGCGGCATGCTGATCCACGATTACAAGGCTGTCTTCGGTTTGCGCGACGATATAATTCTCATGAACCTGCGCACGAGCAGCACCCAAAGGCTTTTGCATCAACTCGACCGGGGCGTCCGCGATCGTGGCGCGCGCATCGGCAGCAGGCGCTGCAAAAGTTGAAATCGTAGCCTGTTCGTCTTCGCGAAAGGCGCGTGGGTTATCTAAATCAAGCGGCTTATGCGCAGGGTGAGCGGTCTGCGGTGACCATTCGCTACGCGGTGTGGCCGTGGTTGCTGGTCGCCACGATGGTGTTGCGTAAGTGTTGGTCGTTGTGCGTGGTTGGAAACCTTCAGCCCGAAACGCCTGTAACATCGCTTCCGCACCGCTGGTTGCAGGACGAATGCCAGATTGTGCCAGCGCCTGTTTGATCGAGCCAACGATTAGTCCACGCACCAGACCCGGATCGCGGAAACGAACATCAGCTTTAGCCGGATGCACATTCACATCGACTAATGCCGGATCAATTGTCAGAAATAGCACGGCTACCGGATGGCGATCACGCGCGATTACGTCGGCATAGGCACCGCGCAGCGCACCAAATATCTGCTTGTCGCGGATAGGACGCCCGTTCACATAGGCAAACTGGTGCAGTGCATTGCCGCGATTAAATGATGGAATGCCAGCAAAACCAGCCAGTCGTACCCCGTCGCGTTCGGCATCAATATGCAGTGCATTATCGGAAAATTCTTTGCCAAGAATTTGCCCGATACGTTCTAGTGTTGCATCGACGCCGGTGCCTGTTGCGGGCAATTCAAGTGGGGTACGGTCGGTGCCTGCAAGTGAAAAGCGTACGTGAGGAAAAGCGATTGCGACTCGTTTGATTACATCGGTGATCGCTGTCGCTTCTGCGCGGTCGGTCTTCATGAATTTGAGACGGGCCGGGGTTGCGTAGAAAAGATCGCGGACTTCGGCAATCGTGCCGCGATTAAGCGCTGCCGGACGTGGACCTTCCAGATGTCCGCCGCTCACGGTCACCTCAAAGCCGGATTCTGCATCCTGCGGGCGGGATTTGAGCGATAGTTTCGAAACCGAGCCGATGGAGGGCAATGCTTCACCACGAAAGCCAAGGGCACGAATATCGTTCACGTCATCGGTAAGTTTCGAGGTGCAATGTCGTGAAACGGCAAGCGAAAGCTCATTCGATGGAATGCCCGAACCGTTATCTGTCACGCGCAGTAACGTCTTGCCACCACCAGCCGTCACAACCTCAATGCGGGTTGCGCCCGCGTCGATTGCGTTTTCGACAAGTTCCTTGATCACACTGGCGGGGCGTTCAATCACCTCGCCAGCTGCGATCTGGTTAATAATGGTTTCGCTTAAATGCTGGATCGTCATGTTGCGATTATAGCGGATTCGCTTTCGCGAAGAACCGCTAATTCGACATCATCTTGATCAGCTGCGCCCATAAATATCGTCGAAGCGAACAATGTCGTCTTCGCCGAGATATTCGCCGCTCTGCACTTCGATCAGAACCAGTGGCAGAATGCCGGGGTTTTCCAAGCGATGTTTGAAGCCGCATGGAATATAGGTGGACTGGTTGTTGGTGAGCAGGATTTCGCGTTCGCCATTGACGACCTTGGCCGTTCCAGAAACGACGATCCAATGCTCCGAACGATGGTGATGTGCCTGCAGGCTGAGACGACTGCCGGGCTTCACTTCAATGCGCTTGATCTTGAAGCCATCGCCCTCTTCAAGGACTGTATAGGTGCCCCATGGACGGTGTGCGGTGCGATGCAGCTTCGCTGCTTCATGACCCTGTGCACGCAGCTTGTTGAACACTTTGCGAACGTCTTGCGCCTTATCGCGATGGGCAACCAGAAGTGCATCCGGTGTATCGACAACCAGCAGATCATGAACGCCTACGAGACTTACAAGCCGGGTTTCGGAAAGAACAAAGCTATCGGTGGTGTCCTCAAGAACGGTTTCACCACGCAATCGATTGCCTTCTGCGTCAGGCTCAATCAGATCTGCCATTGCAGCCCATGAACCAATGTCCGACCAGCCGCAAGATACGGGAACGCAGGCAATGTTGTCGGCCTTTTCCATAACGGCATAGTCGATTGAAATTGCGGGTGTTGCGGCGAACTGGTCTTTTGCAATCTCAAGCGTTTTCGTTTCGCCATTAACGCCACGACGCGCAGCATCGAGGGCTGCTTTTGCACCATTGAGAACGTCAGGCGCATGAAGCTGCATTGCGTCGATCATGGTTGCAGCCTTGAAGCAGAACATGCCAGAGTTCCAGTAATAGCGTCCGCTATCGACATAGCTCTGTGCCGTTGCAGCATCCGGCTTTTCAACAAAGCGCTGGACGTCTTCGCCATTGACTTCGATATAGCCAAAGCCTGTTTCCGGATGGTCAGGTACAATGCCGAACGTGGCGATTCGGCCCGTATCTGCAAGCTTGCGAGCTTTGAGCACTGCTTCACCAAACGCGTCCTCATCTTCAATCAGATGATCGGCGGGCATAACCAGCAAGGTTGCGTCAGCGCCATAGGCCGATGCGGCCTGAAGCGCTGCAAGGGCTACGGCTGGAGCTGTATCGCGACCAAGTGGTTCAAGTAGGAATGTGTTTTCGATCTTGCGTGCATTCGCTGCGGCATAGGCATCCAGCGTCAAAAACAGGAAATCTCGATTGGTGACAGTCAGGATTTGATCGACACCTGCAAGATGTGATGCGCGCGCATAGGTTTTGCCAATGAGTGTGCCGCCGTCAGGCAGTTCAATAAAGGGCTTTGGGTGTGCGTCGCGCGATAGCGGCCAAAGTCTCGAACCAGAGCCACCGCTGATGATAACCGGAATAAAGCTCATTTGCTGTTCTCATCCTTCGTTACGTTACGGGCGATCTCAAGTCCCATGGTCAAAAGTTCTGCGGCCTGCTCTTCAGTCGCGGCTTCTACGTAGCAGCGCAGTTCTGGTGCGTTACCCGATGCGCGATAGTGAATTGCGTTGCCGGATGCAAAAAACAGTTTCACACCGTCGATTGTTTCCAAACGAATAATTGCGTCCGTTAAAGGAAACAGGTTTAAGCGTGCCTCCTCCTGCGTGATGACAGAAAGGAATGCGGCAGTTTTTTCTTGAGCAACGTTTTGCAAGCGGTCGCTAAGCGCAATGCGGAAACCGTAGCTCTGGGCGATTTCAGAGAGTGGCTTCTGCGTTTCCTTGATCGTGCTCAGACATGCGAGAATTGGCAGCAGCGCATCGCGGGTTGGCAACGCAGAGAGTTCATGTCCGTTTTTCTCAATGCTGCTTCCAAGCAGCACACCGCCATTCGCTTCAAACCCAACGACGCTATTGGCATTTTCGCTCAGCGCTTGCTGCATGCCAGCAATCACATAGGGCGAACCGACACGGGTACGCAAAACGCGGGTGAATTTTCCGCATTCTTCCAAAGCAGTATTCGAGGTAACAGGAGTGACGATCACATCAGCGCCTACCCATGCTGCCGTAATTGCACCGACAAGATCGCCACGCACAAAATGCCCATGTTCATCGGCAATAAGCGGACGATCAGCATCGCCATCGGTTGAGACGATAGCATCGAAGTGATTCTCGCCTGCCCATGTTGCGAGAAGGGATACATCTTCCTGTCGCAGCGCTTCGGTATCGACTGGCACGAATACATCAGAGCGGCCAAGGGTGGTAGTTTTTGCGCCAAGAGCGTCGAGCACTTTCGTGAGAAGGTCACGGGCTACTGATGAGTGCTGATAGACGCCAACTTTCAAACCTGCGAGGCTGTTTGCGCCGAACAGCGTGATATAGCGCTCGGCATAGGCATTGATTGCCCGATCGCTTATTGGCAAATTTTCAGCTTTGCGCGCAACAACATCATCGGGCAGGGCTGCATAAGCAGCGCTGATCGCCGCCTCATCATCTTTGTCTATTTCCCCATCCGCACGGTAAAATTTTAGACCATTGCGATCATCTGGAATGTGACTGCCGGTGATCATGATACATTGCGCATTTTGCGACATAGCATAATAGCTTAGAGCTGGTGTCGGCAGGACGCCGCAATTAACCGGTGTGAAGCCTGCATCTTCGATAGCGCCTATCGCGAGGGCAGCAATATCCGGGCTTGAAGGGCGCAAATCCTGCCCGACAAAAACCTTGTCGCCTGCGTTCAGGCTTCCGCGAGCCCGAAGCATCTCAACAAATGCCAGCGAATAGGCATAGGCGGGCAATCCGTTAAGCTCGGTTGCAAGGCCGCGCAGGCCGCTTGTGCCGAATTTAAGAGAATTGCCTGTCATATCTTGCTCAAACCTGTTTTAGAGATGAATATCAATATACTGCGCCGCGTCTCCTATCGCGTATATTTTAGGCCGTTTCAATCATTGCATGTTTACGTGGTTATCGAGAACTTTCTACTCACGTATAATCACGGTGGGCAGGCAGGTTGAGATCCGGCAGACTTTCGGCCTGTACGACCGCACGGGCCACGGCCTGCGCCATAACAGTCGCCGCAATCGCACCGATTGCAGTTACATCAGCTTCAACCCCAGTTGCCTTGCCTGTCGAGAGCGCAAAGATAGTATCGCCATCCCACATTGTGTGGATCGGGTTAATCGTTCGTGCAAAGCCATCATGCGCCATGCCAGCAATTTTTTTCAACTCGGCTTTGTTAAATGGGACATTGGTTGCAATTGCGCCAATAGTTGTATTGGCACCTGCCGATTTCACAACATTCCGGCCCTGCATGATCGCATTCATAATGTTGCGGAAGCCTTTGCCATCTTCATTGCGCGCACCAGCGAGAATCTGCTGCGAATTGGGCGCATAAACATCGCCCACGGCATTAACGGCAACAATCGCACCGATCACGATCTCTGTGCCGGGCACCTTATAGCTTGCCGTACCTAGTCCGCCTTTCATGGCATAGTCCATGCCAAACATTTTGCCGACGGTCGCACCTGCACCTGCGCCGATATTGCCTTCGTTCGAAGCTTCTGCTTTGGCCGCTTTGCACGCGAGGTATCCTGCTTCATCATCAGGGCGGACAGAAAAATCACCAACGCCCAAATCCATGAGCACTGCGGCTGGAACAATCGGGACCACGCCTTTGCCGATTTTGAAGCCTAGGCCGTTTTCTTCCAGATAGCGCATTACGCCGGTTGCAGCGTTCAGACCGTATGCGCTGCCACCTGAGAGCATGACTGCGTTTACCCGATCAACGAGATTTATAGGGTCGAGCAGGTCAGTTTCACGGGTGCCGGGCGCTGAGCCGCGCACATCAACACCGGCTGTCGCACCTTCTTCGCAGAGCAAAACTGTGCAGCCGGTCGGACGCTTGCTCATTGTGTGATGTCCAAGCTTTATTCCCGGTACATCGGTGATGCTCCCGCCCATCAGTTCCAGCATTTGTGTGTCTCCCCCGCTTTCGGCTCTCGCCTGACTGACAATGAACGGTATTGTCCCAAGTCCTGCAAGTGATTTCGTAAATGTTCGTCTGTCCATAGCTTGTCCCCCCGGATGACTTTTAATCCGTCGTAATATTCTTCTCTTGTGAACGACGAAGACGCAAGACGTCCGCGACAAAAGTGCGGGAAAGAGCATGATAAAGTGGCTCATGAGAAACCAATCGGGCGGTTCCGTAGCCGAGCATGGACGCACACATTAGCGGGATAACATTGTTATGGTTGCCGGTCATTTCCAGAATAATCACAAAGGCTGTCATTGGGGCTTGAACAACACCCGCAAAATAGCCTGCCATACCAAGCACCGCTGCGAGGCTTGTACTGGTGCCGAGCAGCAGTCCGACGGTGCTGCCAAGGCCAGCGCCCACAGCAAGCGAAGGGGCAAAGATACCGCCCGGAATGCCCGAAATCATCGAAAGAAGGCCGGCGACGAGCTTTTCTACGAAATAGAAGGGCGGTAGTGAAAGCCCTTCGACCGCAGAGCGTGCCTGATCGTAACCTGTGCCAAAGGTTGCTCCGCCGGATGCAATGCCGATCACAGCGACAGCGAGACCGCACAGGCCTGCAATCATCACTGTCCCGCGAAGCGGTGCTTTTAGCACGCGGCGTCTTACGCGCTTTGTGAGGCTTAGTGCAAAGGCACTGAAAGCAGCACCAAATGCGCCACCAATCACACCGCAGCTTGCTACCAGAACCCAGTCCGTATTGGTCGTTACCGTAACGGTCGTGAGGCCGAAATAATTATAATTCCCCACAAGTCCGAGTGAGGCCAGCCCCGCGAGAATAACTGCCGATAGCACAAGGCCATTGGTGCGCGCGGCATAGGCGCGCCCCATTTCTTCGATGGCGAAGACAATGCCTGCGAGGGGCGTGTTGAAGGCCGCAGCGATCCCCGCAGCAGAACCTGCGAGAATGAGACCGCGCGCATGTTCCATGCTACCTATACGGGCTGATAACAACATGATCGAAGCGCCAACCTGTACGGTTGGTCCCTCACGCCCGATTGACGCACCCGAGAACAGTCCAACAATTGTCAGAATGATTTTTCCGAATGCGATTCTGAGTGACAGTAGGAGAGAGCGGTCTTTGGGATTGTTGAGGTGTCGTGCTGCGATGGCTTGTGGAATGCCGCTGCCGCCAGAGCCGGGGAAACATGTAATTGCAATCCACGAGCAAAGCATGAAGCCAAGTGGCGTAATGATGAGTGGTAGCCATGCCCGCCATGCGCTTTCTGTGCCGTCGGTCAGATTTTTGAAAAGGCTCTGAGCAATATCAGCAGCTTCGGCGAAGGCGACGCTGATAAGGCCGATTGCGATAGCACCGCACCAGAATACAAGACGCGGCTTCCATAAGCGTGGGTTCATCCACATTGCATGAGAACGGCGAAGCAGCGGTAATCGACGATATGATTTACGCATTTTGGCCCCTTTTGGGCTCATTATGAAAATTACGCTCAGCGAATTATCATAAAAATTGCAGCCAGTAACTCAAACTTGTCCGCAAAAGACTTTCCAACCAGTCATAAGCATGTTACCAGCCGGTGCCAATTCAACATGTAACGAAGTGCAGTCGCAGCTCCCGGATTCCTTTCCGGCGGAGGCGGCTTTTCTCATTCGGTAAAACCGGTAAAGGAATTGGCAATGGCTAAAATCGTGGAATCTTCCACCGGCGCTCTCGCTCTCACCTTCGATGATGTGCTTTTGCAGCCCGGTCATTCCGAGGTTATGCCGGGTCAGGTTGACCTGCGCACCCGTATTGCCAAAGACATTGAACTGAATCTCCCACTTCTTTCGGCCGCTATGGATACGGTCACAGAATCGCGTCTTGCCATCGCAATGGCACAGTCGGGCGGCATCGGTGTTATTCACCGCAATCTTACCCCTGAACGTCAGGCCGAAGAAGTCCGTCAGGTTAAGAAGTTCGAATCCGGCATGGTTGTAAACCCTGTTACCATCGGACCGGATGCAACACTGGCTGATGCGCAGGCACTTATGAAGGCGCATCGCATTTCCGGTATTCCAGTTGTCGAAAATGGTGCGAAAGGCCCGGGTCGATTGGTTGGTATTCTGACCAACCGCGATGTGCGTTTCGCATCTGATCCGGCACAGAAGATTTATGAGCTGATGACCCGCGAGAATCTCATCACGGTTCGCGAAAACGTCAATCAGGACGAAGCCAAGCGCCTGCTTCATGCGCACCGCATTGAGAAGCTATTGGTCGTTGACGATAAGGGTCGTTGCGTTGGCCTGATTACCGTTAAAGATATGGAAAAGTCGCAGCTCAATCCAAATGCTGCCAAGGACGCGCAGGGCCGTCTGCGTGCCGCTGCTGCAACGAGTGTTGGCGAAGATGGTTATGAGCGCGCTGAGCGTCTGATCGATGCTGGCGTCGACCTGCTGGTTGTTGATACGGCCCATGGCCATTCGCAGCGTGTTCTCGATGCGGTTGCTCGTATCAAGAAGGCTTATCCAAATATCGCTATTCTGGCCGGTAATGTTGCGACTGCTGGCGGTACACAGGCATTGATTGATGCCGGTGCGGATGCTGTTAAGGTCGGTATCGGACCAGGTTCGATCTGCACCACGCGTATCGTTGCAGGCGTTGGTGTTCCGCAGCTTTCGGCAATCATGTCAGCGGTTGAAGCAGCGCATAAGCAGAATATTCCGGTGATTGCTGATGGCGGCATCAAATTCTCCGGCGATTTCGCCAAGGCACTTGCCGCAGGTGCAGTTGCTGCCATGGCTGGTTCGCTGCTGGCAGGCACAGAAGAAAGCCCGGGCGAAGTTTATCTGCATCAGGGGCGTTCGTTTAAATCTTATCGCGGTATGGGTTCGGTTGGTGCAATGGCACGTGGCTCTGCTGATCGTTATTTCCAGGCAGAAGTTCGCGATGAACTGAAGCTCGTTCCTGAAGGCATCGAAGGTCAGGTTGCTTATAAGGGCCCGATTTCCGCCGTTCTGCATCAGCTTGCGGGTGGTTTGCGTGCTTCAATGGGCTATGTGGGCGCAAAGACGCTGGAAGAGTTCCGCGAGAAGGCAACCTTCGTGCGCATTTCCAATGCCGGTCTGCGCGAAAGCCATTCGCATGGCGTGGCAATCACTCGCGAAAGCCCGAACTATCCGGGCGGTATGTAATATCATACCCTCTGTTATAACATATTAAGGCGGCCTTTATGGCCGCCTTTTTCATGACGCAAGACTTGCAAGCTCCACATCATTAACGAAAAGGGTTTCTGCGCTTTCCACGATGCAGTCTGCCAGCGCCTGAAAGTCTTTGCGGCGTTTGCTCTGTCTGCGCCAGAAAAGAGCAATTTCCCGCTTCGGCTGCTCACCGTCAAAAGGGATAATGCGCATATGATTGCTGCGTGCTTCTGCGCGAACGGCGATTTCGGGAATAAGTGTCAGCCCCATTCCGTGGCTGACCATTTGCAGCAAAGTTGTCATGCTAGTTGCCCCGTACCGCACCAGTTGCCGCTGTGATGGCAGTGAGCAAACCGCCAGCGCCTGATCTCGCATGCAATGACCTTCTTCAAGCAATAATAGCCGGTCGAGTGCTGCACTGTCCTGCGTCATAGGCGATGAGAGGACCGTCTGGTCGTTGCTTGAGGTGGCGATCAGAAAACGATCATCAAACAGCTTGAGATGCGCGAGACGATCATCTGCAATCGGCAAAGCCGCAACGATGGCGTCGATTTCGCCAGCATTTAACTCATCTAGCAGTTTTGCTGTCACACTCTCACGCAATTGCAGACGAAATGACGGGTGCTTCGCTCGTAATAGCGGAATGAGATGCGGCACCAGATAGGGCGCTACGGTGGGGATGATTCCCAACCGTAGCTGAGTTTGCAGAAGCCCTTTGCTCTGCGCGGAGATTTCTTCGAGCGCATGCAACTCTTTCAGAATAGTGCGAATGCCGGGCAGCAGGTCGCGCCCAAGCTCCGTCATAATGACTTTACGTTGCGAGCGCTCGAATAGGGGCGCACCCGCCACAGCTTCCATTTCAGCAATCTGTGCCGATAGCGCAGGTTGCGAAATATGCACGAGTTCAGCCGCTTTTCTGAAATGCAGTGTGGTGGCGAGCGCATCGAAATAGCGCATTTGTCTGATCGTAAACATGATAAGAAAATCTTATCAATAATAACAAAAAAAGCAATTGGAGATTATATTTGGAATAAGTCTAAACTGCGTGCGTTACCCAGCCAGTGTGTGAGCCCGATGAATAGCAACACACAAAAGCCAGGCTGAATGCTGGATCGACCAATAGATTTTTTAGGAGGGAAGTTCCCATGGCAGACCGTCCGATTATGACCACAAGCGCTGGTGCGCCTGTTCCGGATAACCAGAATTCCCTTACCGCTGGTGAGCGCGGACCTGTTTTAATGCAGGATTACCAGCTGATCGAAAAGCTGACGCATCAGAACCGCGAACGCATTCCTGAGCGTGTTGTGCATGCCAAGGGTTGGGGTGCATTTGGCACACTCACCATTACTGGCGATATTTCGAAATATACCAAAGCCAAAGCATTGCAGCCGGGTGCAAAGACACCGATGCTGGCGCGTTTTTCGACCGTTGCCGGTGAGCAGGGTGCCGCAGATGCCGAGCGCGATGTTCGCGGTTTTGCGCTGAAGTTCTACACCGAAGAAGGTAACTGGGATCTTGTTGGCAACAACACGCCTGTGTTCTTCGTGCGTGATCCAGTGAAATTCCCGGATTTCATTCATACCCAGAAGCGCCATCCCAAGACCAATCTGCGTTCGGCAACTGCCATGTGGGATTTCTGGTCGCTTTCGCCAGAAAGCTTGCATCAGGTGACGATCCTTATGTCGGATCGCGGCCTTCCAACAGATGTTCGCCACATCAATGGATATGGTTCGCATACCTATTCGTTCTGGAATGATGCTGGCGAGCGTTATTGGGTGAAGTTCCACTTCAAGACCCTGCAGGGCCACAAGCATTGGACCAATGAAGAGGCTGAACGTGTGATCGGTCGTACGCGTGAATCCACGCAGGAAGACCTGTTCACCTCTATCGATAAGGGTGAGTTCCCAAAGTGGAAAGTTCAGGTGCAGATCATGCCGGAACTCGATGCGGACAAGACGCCCTACAATCCGTTTGATCTCACCAAGGTCTGGCCGCATGCGGACTATCCGCCGATCGATATTGGCGTGATGGAATTGAACCGCAATGCGGAAAACTATTTCACTGAGATCGAAAATGCGGCTTTCTCACCGTCCAATATTGTGCCGGGTATCAGCTATTCGCCAGACAAGATGTTGCAGGGTCGCTTGTTCTCTTATGCCGATGCCCATCGTCATCGCCTTGGCACGCATTATGAGAATCTACCGGTGAACCAGCCAAAATGCCCCGTGCATCACTATCACCGTGATGGTCAGATGAACACCTATGGCGGCATCGCAACGGGTAACCCGGATGCTTATTATGAGCCGAACTCGTTTAACGGCCCGGTTGAGCAACCGTCTGCCAAAGAACCGCCGCTGCGTTTGAGCGGTGATGCAGATCGCTACAATCATCGCATCGGCAATGATGACTATTCGCAGCCACGCGCATTGTTTAATCTGTTTGATGACGGCCAGAAGGCTCGTCTGTTCTCTAACATTGCAGCCGCGATGGGTGGCGTACCGGGCTTTATCGTCGAACGCCAATTGGCGCATTTCAAGCTGGTTCATCCAGACTATGAAGCTGGGGTTCGCAAGGCGTTGCATAACGCCCATGGATATCAGGCCAATACGATTGCCGTTAATGAGGAAGTGGATGCAGCGGAATAGCCGCCCATTTTCTTCATTTTGTGAAAAGCCGGATGCCCCCGCTCCGGCTTTTTGCATTTCACTAAGACTTTAAATCCGCTGCAACTGATTTGCCGATTGCCTTTTCCCATTAAGGAAGGCTATGCCCGACGTAATAAATATGAAGGAGCAGAAATGCGGCTTGGCGGACGCCTTCAGGCGGCGATAGAGGTTTTAAATGATATTGAAGCGGGTAAACGCCCGGCTTCCGACGCACTGAAGGATTGGGGTGCATCGCATCGCTTCGCCGGTGCGGGTGATCGTGCCGTCATTGGCAATATTGTTTATGATGCGCTGCGCCGTAAATTGTCTATCGCATGGCGTATGGATAGCGATGATGCGCGCGCATTGGCTTATGGGGCGCTGGTCTCCGAAGGCGGTTTGGATTTTGCTGCTATTGATGCAGCACTTGAAGGCGATAAGTTTGCTCCTGCCCTGTTGGAGGCGGCTCCGCGTGAAGCGTGGGCAAATCGCGATATCGCTAATGCGCCTGCCTATATTCGCGCTGACGTACCAGAATGGTGCGTTGCTTCGTTAGAAGCACAGTTCGGCGAACATTGGGTGGATGAGGCTGCAGCGCTTTCGACACGTCCGCCCGTTGATCTTCGGGTAAATGTGCTGAAAGCAAAACCCGAAGCTGTCATTGAAGCATTAGAAAAAGCGGGCGTTGGTAAAGCGCCATTGCTTAATCAGGCTTTGCGTATGCCTCCCATTGAGGCGCTTGGCCGTCATCCGAATGTGCAAACCGATCAGTCGTTTCTTGACGGTTGGTTTGAGGTGCAGGATTTGGGTTCGCAGCTTGCCGCATTGTTCGCAGGTGCAAAACCTGGCGAACAGGTTCTGGACTATTGCGCAGGGGCGGGTGGTAAGACATTGGCGCTGGCCGCAGCTATGGGAAATAGTGGGCAGGTTCACGCTTATGATGCCGCGCGTGCCCGGCTTTCGCCGATGCATGATCGCTTGCAACGGGCAGGGGTTCGCAATACGCAGATCCATGGCAATCTCGACGCGCTTACGCCATTAATGGAACGTATGGACTTGGTTCTCACGGACGCACCTTGCACGGGCTCCGGCACCTGGCGGCGCAGGCCTGATGCCAAATGGCGTCTCAATGACGAGCAACTCGAGCGTCGTTTGCAAGACCAGAAGGAAGTTCTGGATGCCGCAAAGCATTATGTAAAACCGGGAGGGCGTCTGGTTTATGTGACCTGTTCGCTTTTTGCTGAAGAAAATACCCAGCAAGTTGAACGGTTTCTCGATGAGAACAGCAATTTCACTGAAACTGCACCACAAGACCTCTGGCAGACAATCGTTCCAAATGCTGGGGCAGTTTCACCCGTTTTTCCGGCTCGAGGTAGTGTATTTTCCCCGTTATCGACCGATACGGATGGGTTTTATGTGAGTGTTCTGCAAAGGAATACTTAACTCAAGGTGCTGGATGCCTATTTCAAAGTTAAAAAGGTAAGATACTTCCCGCTTTGTAAGAATAAATTGTAATTACGGCGCTAGACAGGCGCTGTAATTGCGAACATATTAAGTACGTCGGTATGCTGTAGATTTTGCTCGAATTGGCTGGCAGCGACGTGCCTTTGATCACTTTGTTTTCCCCGACAAAGGTGATCGCTATCTGCTTTGGTAAGGTAAGAACGCCAGAGCATTATTATATGGTTCGTGATGGGCAAGTTTGTTCTGTCGAAAACACAGAAGCCGTCATTCTCGAGCAACGCAGACATGGTGGTTGTGCAGGATCAAGGGGCTACAGGGATGATCAAAACCATTGCAGGCAAGCGTCTTCTTTACGTTATGGCGACGGAAGCGGAATATGGTCCGTATTTGAGTTCGCTGTTTTTGCCGTTAATGATCGGCGTTGGGCCGGTTGAAGCAGCAATCAATCTGATGCGTATTCTGACGGTGTTTGAACAGCAAGGCGAATTGCCCGATATTGTTGTTTCAATCGGTTCTGCTGGATCGGCTCGCCTGCCTCAAACAGAGGTGTTTCAGGTTTCATCCGTTAGCTACCGCGATATGGACGCGTCACCTTTGGGATTTGAAAAAGGCTGCACGCCGTTTCTCAATTTACCTAAAGTCGTCGACATGTCGTGCATTATTCCAGGGCTGCCGCGCGCATCGCTTTCGACTGGTGCAAATATCGTGTCTGGTAAAGCCTATGAAGCCATTGAAGCCGATATGGTTGATATGGAGACCTATGCGTGTCTGCGTGCGTGTCAGGCGCATGGCGTTGATCTGATCGGCCTGCGTGGCATTTCAGATGGTGCGCGTGAGTTGCGACATGTCGATGATTGGACCGAGTTTCTAGACGTCATCGATGAGAAGCTCGCGACAGCCGTTGAGGCGCTTGAAGCGGCGATTGTTGCTGACGCACTGACACTTCCTGACAAGGATGTGTCAGTATAGGGCAAGTTTCTTCGTTTGTTTGTTGAAACGTGGCACTTCGTCCATTGCATTTTTGCCGCTTTTTATCTAGATGCTCGGCATGAGCACCACAGCAAATCCTGACACTATCCTTATCGTCGACTTTGGCAGCCAGGTCACGCAGCTTATTGCACGCCGCGTACGTGAGGCCGGAGTTTATTCCGAGATCGTTCCGTTTCAGTCTGCGGAAGATGCCTATAAGCGCATCAATCCGAAGGCGGTAATTTTGTCGGGTAGCCCACACTCGACAACGGACATTGGCAGCCCGCGCGCGCCACAGGCGATTTTCGAGACTGGAATTCCAGTTCTCGGTATCTGCTATGGCGAGCAGACCATGTGCGCCCAGCTGGGTGGCAAGGTCGAAAGTGGCCATGACCGTGAGTTCGGTCGTGCTTTCCTTGAAGTGCAAGAAGACAGCGCGCTGTTTGCTGGCGTTTGGGCTAAGGGCACCCGTCATCAGGTTTGGATGAGCCACGGCGATCGCGTTACCGCGCTTCCTGAAGGCTTTAAGGTTATCGGCACATCGCCAAATGCACCTTTTGCAGCCATTTCGGATGAGAAGCGCAAGTATTTTGCGGTTCAGTTCCACCCGGAAGTTGTGCATACACCGGATGGTGCAAAGCTTATTCAGAACTTCGTTCACAACATCGTCGGCATCAAGCCAGACTGGACAATGTCTGCCTATCGCGAACAGGCTGTTGAAGCCATTCGTAAGCAGGTCGGTAAGGGCAAGGTTATTTGCGCACTGTCCGGCGGTGTCGATTCCTCGGTTGCAGCCCTACTGATCCATGAAGCAGTTGGCGATCAGTTGACCTGTATCCTTGTTGATCATGGTTTGATGCGCAAGAACGAAGCTGCCGACGTGGTGGCTATGTTCAAAGAACATTATAACCTGCCGCTCATCCTCGTGAATGCGCAGGACCGTTTCATTGGCGCTCTCGAAGGCGAAAGCGATCCGGAAAAGAAGCGCAAGACTATTGGTCGTCTTTTCATCGAAGTGTTTGAAGAAGAAGCGAACAAGCTGGGCGGCGCAGACTTCCTCGCACAGGGCACGCTCTATCCGGACGTTATCGAAAGCGTTTCGTTTACTGGCGGTCCTTCGGTGACAATCAAGTCGCACCACAATGTTGGCGGTTTGCCAGATCGCATGAACATGCAGCTCGTTGAGCCGTTGCGCGAACTCTTCAAGGATGAAGTACGCGTATTGGGCAAGGAACTTGGTCTGCCTGACAGCTTCATCGGACGTCATCCGTTCCCTGGTCCGGGTCTTGCGATCCGTTGCCCGGGCGGCATCACGCGCGAGAAGCTCGAAATCCTGCGTGAAGCGGATGCGATTTATCTCGACGAAATCCGTAAGGCTGGCCTGTACGATGCAATCTGGCAGGCTTTTGCCGTTCTGCTTCCGGTTCAGACTGTTGGCGTGATGGGCGACGGTCGTACTTACGAATTCGTTTGCGCCCTGCGTGCCGTGACTTCAGTTGACGGTATGACTGCGGATTTCTACCACTACGACATGAACTTCCTTGGCAATGCGGCGACCCGCATTATCAATGAAGTGCGTGGTATCAACCGCGTGGTCTACGACGTGACCTCGAAGCCTCCGGGCACGATTGAGTGGGAATAATATACGTTTAACTCCCGATCTTATGCCGCCGCATCTTAAATATGATGCGGCGGCATTGTTTTATTCAGAATGTGATTATTGATTGATTTCAGGTTCGACCAGTTTTCTGAGTTTATCGAGTGAATCCTGCCAGCCGAGATAACAGGCCTCAAGCGGAATAATATCCGGAACGCCTTCCTGAATGATCGTGACTTCAGTTCCAACAGACACGGCTTTCAGATCGACAGTCACTTTCATCTCGCCGGGCATGTTAGGGTCGTCGAACCTGTCGGTATAAACAAGACGCTCTCCGGCAACGAGGTCTATATAATTGCCTCCAAACGAATGCGATTCGCCCGTTGTAAAATTGCGGAACGACATTTTGTGATTGCCACCAACTTCTGCATTCATTTCATGCACCGTACATAAGAACCCGTAAGGCGGAAGCCAGCTCGCAATCGCGTCTGGTTCAATGAATGCCCGATAGACTTTTTCAGGCTTTGCCGCGATGACGCGGTGCAGGCGAATAATATTTGGCATGCTTTCCTCCCTTTACATTTCTCTTCCCTGGATTATGCCTGTTCGCGTTCCCACTTATTGTTCCTGATCTACTGCAGATATCTAGCGCAGCGCTATCCGCGAAGAAGGGCGGGAGAGGGGCCGTGAATGCACTTATATATATGGCGACAGAATCGGGTTGTTTGTGTTGGTTAATTTTTGATAAAATTGCTTTGGTTTAGCTGTGGAAAGAAAGTTTGCGATTTTTTATGAAAGTTCGTTGACAGTTTCGGGAAGTAGGGTCTATATGGCATTCAACGAGGGCGGCGACGCTGCTAGCGGCAGGTTGCTTCGTCCTTGTAGTTCAGCGGATGGCGATTGACAGAGATGTTGAGAGTGGTTAGTTGAGCGGCATTGGTGAGATGGAAGTCTTGTTGATGTGATGAGGAAGGAACGGTTGATAAGGCTGTGAATTTCTTGAAAAAAATGGGTTGACACGGTTTACGATGTAGACTAGATACCCGGCACCGCAGAGACGGAGCGAGACGAGATTGAGAGTTGGGGCCGAATGGTTCTGGTGATTGAGATTGGAGCGCGGAGTTAAGCGGAAGAGTTTTCGACGGTTTTGAACTGTCTGTTCTTTGATAATTTTATACAGAAGAAAGAGAAACGTGGGCGGCATTGTCTGCTGAATGTTTCGGGTCCTGAGAGGGATTTGGAATATTCGAACAGAACTTTGGCGGACACGTTTCTTGATAGAATATGTTACCTGGCTTTGATCTTAGGCTTCGGCCTTTGAGATTAGAGTTGGTGTGTAAATATGTTCTCGTCAAATTTGAGCGTGACCACGGTTCTGAGTGTTTTTCGGCAACGAAGAATGCTTTGACCAAAATAGCCAATTATCAAATTTTCAACTTGAGAGTTTGATCCTG